>NZ_QKVP01000005.1:0-558117 GCF_003231145.1 Acidovorax sp. ST3
TGGCTGGGATGAAGGACTCCAAGGTGATCGTGGCGATCAACAAGGATCCTGAGGCACCGATCTTCAGCGTGGCTGACTATGGGCTGGAAGCGGATCTGTTCACGGCTGTGCCGGAACTGGTCAAGGCCCTGTAAGAACGCCCCTGTGCACACAAAGGCATCGCTCGCGATGCCTTTTTTTTGACGAAATTTTGCTTTCCCGGAGACACCCATGAGCTACACCGCCCCCGTCAAGGACATGCTGTTCGCCATCGAGCACCTGGCCAACATTGAACAGATCGCGCAGATTCCCGGTTTTGAAGACGCCGGGCTGGACACGGCCTCTGCCGTGCTGGAAGAGTGCGCCAAGTTCAATGAGGGCGTGCTGGCTCCGCTCAACTGGGAAGGCGACAAGAACCCATCGAGCTGGAAAGACGGCGTGGTCACCACTACCCCGGGCTTCAAGGAAGCCTTCCGCCAGTACGCCGACGGCGGCTGGCAAGGCCTGCAGCACCCTGCCGACTTCGGCGGCCAGGGCCTGCCCAAGACGATTGGCGCCGCCTGCATCGAGATGACCAACAGCGCCAACATGAGCTTCGCGCTGTGCCCGCTACTGACGGATGGCGCCATCGAGGCCCTGCTGACAGCAGGCAGCGATGAGCTCAAGGCCACCTATCTGGAGAAACTGGTGACCGGCCAATGGACCGGCACCATGAACCTGACCGAACCCCAGGCGGGCTCGGACCTGGCCCTGGTGCGCACCCGCGCCGAGCCGCAGCCCGATGGCACCTACAAAATCTTCGGCACCAAGATCTTCATCACCTACGGTGAGCACGACATGGCCGAAAACATCGTGCACCTGGTGCTGGCCCGCGTGCAAGGCGCGCCCGAGGGCGTGAAGGGCATCAGCCTGTTCGTGGTGCCAAAGTTCATGGTCAACAAGGACGGTACGCTGGGTGCACGCAACGACGCGCACTGCGTGAGCATTGAGCACAAGCTGGGCATCAAGGCATCGCCCACGGCCGTGCTGCAGTTTGGCGACCATGGTGGCGCTGTGGGCTACCTGGTGGGCGAAGAAAACCGTGGCCTCGAATACATGTTCATCATGATGAACGCGGCCCGCTACGCCGTGGGCATGCAGGGCATTGCGATCTCCGAGCGCGCCTACCAAAAGGCCGTGCAGTACGCCAAAGACCGCGTGCAAAGCCGCCCTGTGGATGGCAGCATCGCCGCCAGCGCGCCCATCATCCATCACCCCGATGTGAAGCGCATGCTGATGACGATGCGCGCCACCGTTGAGGGTTGCCGAGCCATGGCCACCGTGGCGGCGGCGGCGTTTGACGCCGCGCACCACCACCCCGATGCCGACACGCGCAAGCAGAACCAGGCGTTCTATGAATTCATGGTGCCGCTGGTCAAGGGCTACAGCACCGAGACCAGCCTGGAGGTGACCAGCCTGGGCGTGCAGGTGCACGGCGGCATGGGTTTCATTGAAGAAACTGGCGCGGCCCAGTACTACCGCGACGCCAAGATCCTCACCATCTACGAAGGCACTACCGCCATTCAGGCCAACGACCTCGTGGGCCGCAAGACAGCCCGCGATGGCGGCCAGGTGGCCAAGGGCATTGCTGCGCAGATCGAGAAGACCGAGGCCGATCTGCTGGCCAGCGGCACCCCTGCCGCGCTGGCCGTGGCCAAACGCCTCACGGCGGCGCGCAAGGCGCTGCTCGACGTGATCGACTTCGTGGCCGGTGGCACCAAGGCCCAGCCCAACGCCGTGTTTGCAGGTAGCGTGCCTTACCTGATGCTGGCAGGCAATGTGGTGGCTGGCTGGCAACTGGCCCGCAGCCTGCTGGTGGCGCAAGACCTGTTGCAAAAGGGACAGGACGAAGCCTTCATGCGCGCAAAAATCACCACGGCCCAGTTCTACGCCGACCACATCCTGGTGAAGGCCCCGGGCCTGCGCGACAGCATTGTGGAAGGCGCGACCAGCGTGACCGAGCTGGCGCTGGAAGCCTTCTGAAGGACTGGCGTGCTGTGAGGAGACAGGCCACCTGCAGGGCAGGGGCCTTGATATAAAAATGATAGCTACGGGCGCATGATCCACTAGCGCGTCCGGCCTATTCCATCCCTATTCTTGTTCTGGAAGTTGTAGCCATGTCCAAACTGCCTCCCGTGTTGCAAAACCTGTCGCTGCCCGTCATCGGGTCGCCGCTGTTCATCATCAGCAACCCCAAGCTCGTGATCGAGCAGTGCAAGGCCGGTGTGGTGGGCTCCATGCCCGCCCTGAACGCCCGCCCTGCCGAACTGCTGGACGAATGGCTGGCCGAGATCACCGAGACCCTGGCGGCCTACAACAAGGCCAACCCCGACAAGCCCGCCGCCCCCTTCGCCATCAACCAGATCGTGCACAAGAGCAACGACCGCCTGGAGCACGACATGCAGGTCTGCGCCAAGTACAAGGTGCCAATCATCATCACGTCCTTGGGGGCGCGCGAGGATGTGAACCAGGCCGTGCATGCCTGGGGCGGCGTGGTGCTGCACGACATCATCAACAACAAGTTCGCCCACAAGGCGATCGAGAAGGGAGCCGACGGCCTGATCGCCGTGGCGGCCGGTGCCGGTGGCCATGCGGGCACCAAGAGCCCGTTTGCGCTGATCCAGGAAATCCGCCAGTGGTTCGACGGCCCGCTGGCGCTCAGCGGCTCCATTGCCAGTGGCGGAGCGGTGCTGGCGGCCCAGGCCATGGGGGCGGACTTTGGCTACATCGGTTCGGCCTTCATCGCCACGCATGAGGCGCGCGCCAGCGAGGCCTACAAGCAGGCCATCGTGGATGGCAACTCGGACGACATCGTCTATAGCAACTTGTTCACGGGTGTGCACGGCAACTACCTGGCACCCTCGATCCGTGCCGCAGGCATGGACCCGGACAACCTTCCCGAGTCCGACCCCAGCAAGATGAACTTTGGCGGCGACGCCAAGAAGGCCTGGAAGGACATCTGGGGCTGCGGCCAGGGCATCGGTGCCATCAACGCCGTGACCAGCACTGCCGAGCTGGTCGCCAAGCTGCGCAGCGAATACGAGGCAGCCCGCGCTCGCCTCAAGCTCTGACGCTGCGCTCTGCGTGAGGGGGCTGGGGCTTTTTGCCTCCGGCGCCATGCAGTCATCCCCGTACTTCACCCTGACGCCCGTTTCGCCCGCCATGTGTGCCCACACATGGCGGGCGATTGTCTTTGTGAGGGGACTTCCGCCCCTGTTCGTGCGACGGTTTAACCCAAGGGGAAACCCGAGTAGGGAGCACAAGCTCTCTACAGATAATGGTGATAAAAAATAATCAATCAAGGTCGGTGCAGTGTTCGCCGGCCTTGTCACCATGTTGCGAGGGAGATGCCCGATGTTCCGTGCTTTTGTGTGCCTGCTGGCCGTGTGCGCCACCGCCCTGGTTCATGCCCGCAATGAAGGTGTGACGGCCGATGAAATTCGGCTGGGTGCGTCGGTGGTGCTGTCGGGGCCGCTGGGGCCGCAGACGGCACAGTACGGGGAGGGCTCGCGACTGCTGTTCGACGCGGTGAACGCGCAGGGCGGGGTGCATGGCCGCATGATCCGGTACACCACGCTCGACGATGCTTTCGACCCGCAAAAGGCCGTCGAGAACACCCGTCAGCTGTTGGAAAACGACAAGGTGTTCATGATCTTCCACAGCACCGGCACGGCGCAGACGGCGGCCATCCTGCCGCTGATCAAGGAGCAGCGCACCCTGTTGTTTGGCCCCGTCACGGGCGCCTCGGTGTTCCGTGAGACGTTCAATCCCTATGTGTTCCATGTGCGTGCGGGTTATGCGAACGAGGCCAGCAAGATCGTGTCGCAACTGCGCCAGCAAGGCATGACCCGTGTAGCCGTGTTCTTTCAGGACGATGGCCTGGGCAAGACACTGGCGGGCGAGCTCAAGAAAGCGTCGGAAGAGGAGAAGCTGCCCTTCCTGGCCGAGATCAAGGTGGACCCCAAACAGCCCGACTTTGCCGCTGCCGCGCAAGCAACCGAAAAAGCCCAGCCCCAGGCGGTGATCGTGGCCACGGGCGGCACCACCTTCACCAGCTACATCAAGGCCGTGCAGGCCACGGCAGCGCGGCCTGCCTACTACGGGTTCTCGGTGGCCAGCATGGACGTGATCCAGCGCGAACTCAAGGACAAGGCGCGGGGCATCATCCTGGCGCAGATCATGCCTTCCCTGCGCAACACCACCATCCCGGTGGTGGCCGAATATCTGAGCCTGCTGCGCGCCAAGTCGCCGGGCGCACAACCGTCGGCCTCCCAGTTCGAAGGCTTTGTCCACGCACGCTTGCTGGTGGAAGGGCTGCGTCGCACGGGGCGCAACCTGACCACCGAGTCGTTCTCCAAAACGATGGAAGACGCGGGGGAAATTGCCTTTGGCCGCTTCAACGTGAAGTATTCGCCGCGCAACCACAATGGCTCGACCTACGTCGAGCTGGCCATTGTGGATGCCGAGGGCAGCCTGCGCTATTGACGGCCGTTTGGGTTGGGCCACGCAGAGGGGGGATTGGCGGTCTGCCGACCCACGCTGCGGAGGGGCGACCCGGGCGCGACAGCAGGTCGGTGCAAAAAATCCTCTAACCGAGGACAATAGAGGGTTTTGTTGCTCCGCCCCTTGTTCCGTTCGTCTCGCTGCCTGGCAGGGTAGATAACGCGGTAGGGGTGGCTACGGATGTCTGGCGGTGTTCTGTCCGCTGGAGTTCACGAACACACCCTATGTCCTCGTCCACATCCCGAACGCCGTTGATCGACATGATCAAGGGCATGGCTTGCGCCACCATCGTGTGGCACCACCTGGCTTTCTATGGCCCGATGTCCGACATCGCTCACCCTTTGGCTCCAGCCCTCATGGCCTGGCTGTACGACTACGGACGCATGGCGGTGCAGGTGTTTTTGGTGCTGGGAGGGTATCTGGCTGCTGCGAGTCTTGCGCCCCAGGGCGTTGCCCGCTTTGACCATGCTGGTACCGCTATTGCCAAGCGTTTCGTGCGCTTGGTAGTGCCTTACGCCGTGGCGCTGGTGCTGGCGGTGCTGGTGTCTGCCCTGGTTCGGCCTTGGATGGACCACCACTCCGTGCCCGACCAGCCCACTTTCTCGCAGCTGCTGGCGAACGCATTGCTGCTGCAGGACATTGTGGGTGCAGGCGCGTTGTCGGCGGGCGTCTGGTACGTGGCCATCGACTTCCAGCTCTTTGCCCTGACCGTGCTCATGCTCGCCGGGGTGCGTGCGCTGCCAATGCGCCAGTTACGGCATCAGGCGGCAGCCGTGTCGCAAGGATTGGTGTTGCTGATGGCGGGCGCCTCATTGTGGCTGTTCAACCGCATGGCGGGGCTGGACATGTGGGCGCTGTACTTTTTTGGTGCTTACGGCCTTGGCATGCTGGCCTACTGGGCGACCCGCGCTCCCCAGGCGCAGGGGTGGATGACGATGATGGCGTTGTTGGCAGGCGTGGCACTGGCCGTGGACTTTCGCGCGCGCATTGCCGTGGCTGCAGTCACGGCGCTGTGCCTTGTGGTGGCCATGCGCTCCGATCGCGTGCGCAGTTTTACCGGCGTATCACCGCTCGTTCAGCTCGGTCAGATGTCGTATTCGGTCTTCCTGGTGCACTTTGCTGTGTGCTTGCTGGTCAACGCGGTGGTCAGCCACCTCTGGCCCACTTCGCCCGTGTTGAACGCCTTGGGCATGCTGCTGGCCTTCGCTCTGTCGCTGGTCGCAGGCCGCCTGCTGTATCTGCGGGTGGAGCGCCACGTACCGTCGTGGTCCACGGCGCTGCGCTGGCAGCTGGGGCTGGTGGGGGCAGGCATGCTGGTGGTCATTACCAGCAACTGGGCGTAGCCTTTGAGTTGAAACCGCCTGGGCGAACTGACGGGGCTGCCTTTTTGAGCACGCTCCGCCCTTTCGCCGCGTGCAGTGCTATCGCAAAAGCTTGCGCTCCCGCCGCTTGCGTTGCTTGTCCAGAAACCAGGCCATGAAGGGCAGCAGCACCATCGAGCCCGGGATCACCCAGATGAAGAGATACGGACTGACCGAAGAGGCGGACCGCATCACATCGCGCAGGTGGGCCCGCTCCTCTGCACTCCAGGTGCCCTGTCGGCGTTGCTGAACCAGCCAGACCACTGAGCCTTTCATCGTGGCTATCTCTCTGCGTAAACGGCTCTTTTCCCGGCTGTTGCCGGCCAAAAAGGAGCAGAACCATTCTGGGGCTCGCTCCATGCGACGCTGGAATGCTAGCGTCGAATCCGGGTCAAACGGATCGTCGGAGCTAGGATGGGCGGAGGTGTGGTGAGGGTCCATGGCGTACGCCATTTTGTGAGCAGACCCGAGGAATGCCAAACAGGTTATGCGTCAGGCACAGCTTAAACCCATGGGGAGTAGTCTTTAGCGGTGCCTTGATGCTGTCCCCGCTTGTTGGTCGATGATCTCTGCGTATTCGCTCCTTACTTTTCTGCAAGTCACAATTGCCGGCCAAAAACTCCTCCAAGATAGGCTGGGCAGGTCTCTATTCGCCCCCGCAATAATCAATCCATAGACGGACTGCGTCACTGCCTCCGCCGTTAAAAGGGAGCGCGGTCCTCATTTCTTGTTCGAGGCGTGCGGTGATCTAGTGCCGCGCTGCCGTGCGCCACCGTTAGCTGATCGTGGTACGTGTACTCAGACGCAAAACTCTATAAAAAAAGCGCTTGGTGTAGTCCAAGCGCTCGATGAATGAGTGAGATAGCGGAGCAGCCGTGTTTATTTGTTCCAGCACTCTTCAACTGTTGTTCCACTTGAATAATTCAATGCCCCACGCACACCAGTGTTGGTAATCGTGAAATCTCCGCATTTGTCTTTAGCTTGAGCTCCTCCGGCCTTCCGGGTAGCAACCAAGGTAAATGCGGAGTTGGTATTGCCAGCTGCCAACCCTATGGTGTAGCGCTTGGTGTTGTCCGTAGCCCAAGTCAAGTTGGCAGGCAATGCGGTTGGGTACACGCCTGTGGCAGTTGCGGCACGCTCAAGCCACTGTTGCGCTTGTAGCAGTCCAGCTCGGGCATCGGCTCGGTGGCCGCGAGCTACGTATTCCATGTAGCTAGGGTATGCGATGGCAGAAAGAATGCTCACGATGACCACTACGATCATCACTTCGATGAGCGTGAAGCCGCGTTGTACTCGCTGCGATTGTCGGATCATTGTGCGGTCTCTCACTTTAATTGGCGCCAGCTGGGACGCATGGATTGTTCGGGCATGCGGTTCAAGGTGTCACGCGCACCACCACCGCCCGTCAAGTCCTGAATGCGGTCCCGCTTCGTAATCAGAATTGGAGTACCTGTCTTCACAGCCACTCGGGCTACCTTTTTATCCGCAGTGGCGTTGTAAATGCCGTTGTTGTCGGTGTCTACCAGCTGAACTGTCGGAATTTTGCCATCCATGATGTTGACAAACGTGCGGAATTGACTACCGGCGCTGGTGTCAACCTTCACAGGCACACAGCTTTCATTGATGTTATCGCTCTCGCTGTTCTTGGTGCCCGAGGGCGATTCGCTGTAGACCGCAAGAATGTTGCTGCCATCAAAGAACTGCATGGGCTTGAGCAGACGTTCCCCACCGAACGGCAGGTCCAAGTACCAGCCTTTGTAGTCCTTCCAAGTCTCCTTCTTCAGTTCTTGAGTTGCGGTCACGGTGGCGTCATCGCCAGACACGGTTGTAATGGTTTGCTTGGCCAGTGGTGCCCCGCTATTCGCAATGGTTCCCACTTGTGCCGGGGCGGGCACGCAGGTTGTAGGCGCGGTAGCACAGTCGCCTGCGCCCGGATGCACTTCAAGCGAACTCTTGTCCGTCTTCATGCGGTAGCGCGTGTTGTCGAGTACCGAATACAGTGTTTGGATGGGCTGCGTAATGTCCGTGCGACGATCGTTGGCAGTGAGGTTCCGACCTGTGCCAAAGGCAACCATCATGCCGCCGACAGGTACCGTCTTGGCGGTGGGGCCGGATCCCACTGTCATGCTTCGGTCGTTAGGACGCACGATCGGAGGCGCTGTGATCGGTTGTACCTGGTCTCGCGTGGTACTGGCCATGGTGGCTGGGCCACGTGCAGTGAACAACGGCTTGTTGTTACCAAAGGCCACCTGCCATTCGCTTTCGGTGGCACTGGTCAGATCGAATTTCCAAAGGTTGCCCAGATTGTCGCCCGCATAGACGATATCGGTCTTGCCATCACCGTCCAGGTCGACCAGTGTGGGCGATGCCAAGCCGTTGTCTTTTGCGTTTCCTGTGCCCGTGGCATCGGTGGTGGCCTGAATACGTACGAGCTTTTTGTCGGTGCCGTCAAGGTACTGCACCAGCAACACAGGGCGTTGGTTAGTGCTGTTGTAGCCATTGCCCATCACTACCGCCCACCTGCCATTGTTCAGGCGCGTGATCTGCGTAGCTTCTTGCTTGTTGGCAGGATTTCGCCCTGGCTGCGCTGTGATGTTGCCCAGATCCCGCATGTCAGCCACGTTGGTGTCGCATGCGATTTTTGCTGTACCGGACAGTGCGCTGCAGTTGGGTTCAGCTTCGCTTTTTGCGCGGGTGCGGTCCATCACTACCAGATCGGCCGCACTGGTCGTACCAAAGTTGCCGGGGTTGGTAACGTCCAGCACAAAATACCCTTTCCCCCCCGCACCCAGAGAGCCCACCAGCAGGGTTTTCCAATTACTGCCGTCCTTGATATCACCGGTCATCGGCGACCCATCGACGTAGTAGCGGTGCTGGTAGTCTTTGTCAGTCAGCTCTTTCAACCCACTGACCACGCCACGCGGCACGTAGGCGATCAACTCTTTGCCATTGGTTGCTGAGAACCCATGCAGCATGCCATCGTTACCACCCACGTAGAGAACAGGTGTGCGGCTTTTCTGGGCGGAAACGAAACTCGAGTAACCCATTGCGTAGTTGCTACTCGGGCGTCCGGTGTACCAGATTTCAGAGTTGACCACATCACCCTGACGGCTGAAACGCTCGCGCAGTGGCTTCGCGGGGGTCGTGCCCTCCAGCCTGCGGTCACCTCGGATGTAATCAACGATATTGATGCCGCTGGTCTTCAAGGGATCGGTTGTGGTGTCACCCGAGGTAACACCCAGCAATGCCCATTTCTGTTCTGTGCTGTAACTGATAGGAGTGGTGGAAGACCATTTAAAGGGAATACCACTATTGGTTGAGTCACTCCAGCTTAAAACAAGGCGACTATCTACCGCACCATCAATAGGCCAAGCTTCGTCGAGTCGATCTGCTGTTGATTTACCTTGCCAACCAGTGACGGTGTCTGGAAAGCGGATACATTTGAGATCAGGGTCTGTTGGAGTGGGGCAAGCATATTCCTCCGGCTCAACGGCTCGCGTGGCAGTAATAGAACCACTCCAGCCTCTTTTTGGGCTGTAAGTCGATGCAAAAATGCCTGCATTACTCTGTGAAACGTTATATCCGCTGGTGCTGCCACCGCCGGCTATTTCATCAGGTAACGGAGCGCTTTCCTCGTTAATTTTGCCAATGATTTCGGTAAAAGCCTTAGCCAAGTCTTGCGGCTCTTCTACGGCATAAAAGCGACCACGGCCATTTATTGCCGAATGCCAAAGATCTAATGCCCGATCAGAATTTGAGTCGCTCGTATGGTGTGTGTTGGATAGGAGGTCGGGCCATTGTGTCCAACCAGTAATCAAGTCGATAAATCCATCAGTGTAACCGAATGGAACTATCTCACTGGGTGCAACAATATCGGGGCTTAGTTTCCATTGGGTTGCTTGTGCACTGAATCCAATGGTGTAGGTCACCATGTGTGGCCAAGTGGCTGGATTATATTTTGGATTCCAGTATTTTTCCAGATTTACTGACTTGGTTTGTGTGACACTAGTTTTGCACACATTGTTGCCATCGATTTTAACCCAGTCGCCGGATTTTGCTGTGCATGCCGATTTGGTAATATTTTCAATTACATCGACTGTTTTTGTTCTGGAAAAAGTTTCTGTTGCTGGAGCCTCCTCGTAAACCTTGGATGGCTTGAGTTTGTCCGCATCCTTCAGCTTAGTGGGATCTTGTAACGGATCCATCCAGCTTTTGAAGGCCCAATCGGCCACCATATTCGCATAGCCATCACGATAGATGCGCGTTTGATCGGATGTAGTGCTGTAGGCTTTTCGATCAGCCGCGAGCGTAGTGGTGGCCCAATTCTTTCCATCTTGTTCACCGCTTTTATCGGCATCTGGTAGGCTGTTCCAGACACCATCGGTCATCATAATATGATAATTTCGGCGGCAGCCAAGATACTCATCAGCTTTGCTGCCGGTGCCTCCAGGGTCAGTGGACCATGGGCCGTTCTTATTGGGCACTGCTCGCCTCATGTAAGCATCAGCTTTTCGGAACATCTCGTGAGATGGCGTCCCATTGTTAGCGTCTAATTTGCTAACAAAATCGAGAAAATTGTCTCGATGTTTTACGGAAGTAGTCACGGCGGCGTCAATAGGACGCATGGAGTTGGTATTCAAGTTAGGGCTATCAACGCTCCCTGCTCCGCTCGATCCACCATTGTTGTGCATCGCCTGCCATGCAATGCGAAGCTTATTTTCTGGTATTAGCTCTTTGTTGCTAAAAACAGTTTTTAATGAATATTTGAGAATATTAATGCGTCTGGCATCGTTGGCCCATGTGCCATTATCGTACGGTTGTGTATAGCCTTTTCCTGTGTTTGAAGACCCATTGCTGGTGGTTTTTATGCCCCAATCCATACTCCCCGAGTCATCAATTGAAATAATGACGTTAGGCGCCACGAAAGCCGATTTAGAGGTGGGAAGAGGAGGTTCCTGTACAAGATCCAGCGCCCAGGCGGGGGTCAAAATTGCACCTATAGCAATGGCCAGCAGGTTCTTCTGAAAGGGGATACGGTTGGCTCGGGGCATGGCGTGCTCCTTCATGAATGGGATCAGCAAACGAAATGAAACAAGCCTATAGCGATTGCGCTGTAAGCATTGGTAGCTATTGGATTTGTAGTGACTGAGTCCATGGCTTCAATCTTTTGTCCGTTGTCGCGCGTATGTTTCTTGCAATACGACAGTGGTTTCAGGCTTGCGCCCCTTGGCGAGGGCGGTAATGCGGAAGACCACATACACGTCGAGGTTCAGCGGCAACTGGCTGGTGCTGGAATCGACGATCAGATTGGCGCTTTTGGCTGCATCGCTGTATCGCATGATTTCTATCCAGTACCAGCCTCCCAAGCCTGCGCCAGTTTCGGTGAGGATCGGGTTAAGGCTGTCAGTGCCATCATTTTTAGTGGGTTTTTTATTGATCGCCCCTGTAAACTGGCCGTATCGGGCGCCGACATTCATGAGATCCGAGAGCGGTACTTCTCCCAGGGCCGCGTCGGCACCGGGTGTGATCGGAGTCGTGTCTGTGGCGTAATTCCAAAAATCTTGCCGTCCGACGCGGCGCGTGCATAAACCATCCTTGCAGCGTTTAGTTTCTGCCTCCAGCGAGGTAATCAGAGGATTGATTTCATTGGTGTCGCCCGGAAACTGCATCGCTCCGCTCGTGTAGGCGCGACAAGGAGGGCCGGCACATGGGCTGCCGTCAGCCATTTCGCCACGGATGTCCAGCTCGGCGTCTTGCAGCAGTGCTTGGGCTGCTTCCAGGGCACGTTGGTAATCTGCGTCGTTGCCCACTACCATTTCGTTGAAAAGGGAGGTTCGTGAGGCCCAGAGCGCAAGCAGCATGGAGAGCATGACGAAAACGATGACCACAAACAGTGCTACGCCGCGTTGGCGAGTAGCAATGGACCGGTCGGGTTCCCTGTGGCCAACACGGTCGACTAGATAGAGAGCGTCATGGCGCTGTGGGTTTTGCATAGTGGCTGCTTTGCGATGTTCTACAAGGGGCGCACGTCAAATCAGCCCTTGGCTGCGCAATTGAAAGGTGTTACGGAACACCAGATGCATGCGGTTTTTGCGAGTGCCAGTGAGTGTGGTCATGTCGACACTGGTGCCTGAGCAGTCGGTGTAAGTGCTACCTGCGGGCATATCGATGGGCTCGCTACCGTAAAGTACCAGGCACACTTGTATGCCTTGTACGCGTCTCCAGGTTGGATCGGTTGCGGCCGTTGGCATGTCGCTTCCCTTGGTGTACTGCACTTTGGACCCGGTGGCATCGGTAGTTTGGACCACGTAAAGGGCCTGGAATTGCGCGACGTTTTGCACGATGGCTTGTGCAGTGGCGCCGTTCCCTGCGCATTGCAGTTCATTCTTGGCGCTGTCGAATGTGAAAATACTCTCGACCAACTGATCTGTGCTGCTGTTGCCTGGGGCGCCAATGCAGTTACGCGCCAGATAGTCGGTACCGAAAGCGGCTGGCGTGGATGCAGTGGCTGCAGTGCCTGCGACCATGAAAACATTGTCCGCGTAGCGACGGAAGCCGGTGGTGACCGTAGCGCTGGCGCCCGCAAGGGTGCCTTCTTGCGCAAAGCTATTACCACCGCTCACTGAGTCTGCTTTGATTTCAAAGGCCACAGGGCTGAGCACATCGGTGTTGCTGCCTCCGGTCGGGTTAGGGTTCAGGTACAGGGAACCGGTTTGGCGAAGTTGCTGGCCAATAACCCGCATCACGTACGCTCCTTGCTGCTGTATGCCGCTGGCGTCGCTCACGGTGCCAGAGATACCACGTGACACCATCAGAGCCCCCATGGCCACCGCTACGACGAGCAGGCCTATGACTATGCCGACCATCAATTCGATCAGTGTCACACCACGTTGCTGAAGTGGGGAGGGCGAAATTTTCATGGTTTAAGGCTCTTCAAATAGGCACCAGATGCTATGGTTTTTATAAATTGCAAACCAAAACTACGAGCAATAAAGCGTCTTGGTGCCGCTTCCGTCGTCATAGGGGGCGCAACGCGCCGCCACAGTGATGTATTGCAAGTGGCAAGTTTTATCGGCGGGACAGGCATTGGCCGAGTCGGTTCCTGCGGTGAGGGCCCCTGCGGTGCCGTCATTGGTAGTGGCTCGGAATTTAGTCGCGTCGATATCGTCCTTGTAGGCTGCGGCTGTATCGCGCTCGTTCTCGCGCCAAGCAATCATGATTCCCAGTTGACGGCGGTTGGCTTCGACGGTTTCTCCGGGGGCAAGAAAGATGCTGGCTTGCCCTCCTGGGAGGGATTGCTCCACCGTAGTTTTCCACTGTTTCAGGTCATAGGCTGCCTGCTCTGCTGGGGTGCAGGTGGCGCTATCGCAATTGGATGCAGTCAAATCGCTGGATTTTTTGCTATATCCAGATTCATAGCTTTTAATACTTAACAATGCGTTAGGGCTGACCTTCATGCGCTCGCTCAGGTCCTCAATCAATCGGATGGCCTGAGCGCGTCGTACCGTGGTAGACGTGTCTGTCAAGGTCCGCATCTGAACGCCCAGTATTCCTAGGATACCTAGCGCCATCACTACGATGGCCACCAACGACTCGATCAGGCTGATGCCTTGCTGGCGCCGACATGCAGCAGGGTTGATAGTTGTCAGCTGGTACATGGAATGGCCTCTGGGAGAATGGTGCGTATGCGTCCACCTGAACTCATGCAGACACCGCGAGCGCCTGGGTGCATGGTGGACTTGTCTAGGGGAACTAAACTGAAACCGAGCCAAGTGCCATCCACCAGACCCCAGCGGTTCAGCTTGATGGCGGCTCCGCCGCCCGTGCGTGTAACTTGCACTTTGGATGGTATTTCTACACGCTGAAGTACTGGCTCACTGGCATTGCAGGACCCATTGCCATTAATGTCGTGGCAGATGATCCATCCGCAGTCCCAGTCGCGAGTGCTTGTAGCTGTAGTGCATCCATTGGTGTTATTTGGCAATTTTTGCATTGCCACCAAACCCCCGCGCTTGATAGCCTCAGAACGTGCCATTTGGAGTGACGAGCGAAGCGACTCTGTGGCATTACGAACGCGCCAGCTCTCGATCATTAGGGCGAAAGAGGGGCTTGCTAAACCCGCAAGCACCGCCAGAAGAGCGATTACCACCATCAACTCGATAGCAGTAAATCCACCAGCATAGGGTCCGAGGTTCGCGGATGAATACTTGTCAAGCGTCATGGCTAGACCTACATGTCATGCCGGGCAGGTACCACCGCGTGGTACTTGGACGATTCGGCCGCCCATGCCAGCACAAAGCCGTATGGCTGCGTTGTCGGTCTGGGATTTACCTTCGGGGTAGAGCAAAAAATTCATAGCGACGGCTACGCCTCCGCTACTTTCTGTCAGCATTCCCCAGCGATCTACATAAAGAGCTGTTTTACTGTTGCTATGGGAAATAGAAACCCTTGAGGGAGCGGCATTGACTTTGATGTCTGTGCTGACTCCATTTTGGGTATGGATCAATTTCCAGCCCGTATTCCAGCCGCCCGTTGCGTCGATGGTCACGCCTCCGCCGCGTTTGATGGCCTCTGAGCGCGCCAAATACAAGCTGGAGGTCAAGGATTCGGCTGCATCGCGAACACGCCAACGCTCAATCAAGAGGGTAAAACTAGGACCAGCTAGTGCTGCAAGGACAGCGATGATTGCTACAACGACCAGCAGCTCAATGGCGGTGAAGCCATTAGGGCCCGTAAGGGGGGGAGTCGCCGCCAACTTATTGTTCGCGTGGCAGGAGATCGATGCATACATAACGAGATCCTATAAAAGGCGACATTGTCTTGCCAAGAGGCTAGGGACAGATGGTCTAAGGGTCGCGACAAGCGGTGTCAACTTGTGGGCAACTTCCACAATGAGGCCAGCTTTCGCTTGTATTTCTGCTTGTCTCCACGGCGCGGCGGCGCTTGGCCGATGCCGTTCTTTCTGTGAGGCTTGTTCCAAGAAGACGTGCGGCGGTATTTTGGTTGAGAGATGCCGATTTCCAGCGAATGCCTATTTTCGGATGGCGGCCTATGTAGTTATTTCGGTGATGGTATGCAGTCAAACGATACAACGCAATTTCTCTTCGTTGACTCGTGGGTTGTTCGGAAATGGACATGCGGAATCTCAGTGCAGAGGAGGCTCTTGGTTGGGGTATGTCAATTTGTCTGCTTGGCATTGCCTTGAAATCAGGCACCCCTTGCCTCAAGTTCAGAGCAATTCGGAGGACATAGACCATGCGTCTCGACAAATTCACCACCAAGTTTCAGGAAGCCCTGAGTGACGCCCAGAGCATTGCGCTGGGCAATGACCACGCCTATATCGAGCCCGTGCACGTGCTGCAGGCCATGCTGCAACAGGAGGACGGCCCCAGGGCTTTGCTGCAACGTGCAGGCGCCAATGTGCCTGGGCTGCTGGCAGCGGCAGAGGCCGCCGTCAAGCGGCTGCCTCAGGTGCAAGGCAATGACCAAGTACAGGGCGGGCCCGAGTTGGGCCGTGTTCTGCAAGCCACTGAGAAAGAAGCCATCAAGCGCGGTGACCAGTTCATTGCCAGTGAGCTGTTTCTGCTGGCTGTGATCGACAGCAAGGGCGATGCTGCCAAGATCGCCAAGGACAACGGTCTCACGCGCAAGAGTCTGGAGGCTGCGATTGAAGCCGTGCGCGGCGGCCAGAAGATGGACAGCGCCGAGGCGGAGGGGCAGCGTGGCGCTTTGGCCAAGTACTGCCTGGACCTCACCGAACGCGCTCGCCTGGGCAAGCTCGACCCGGTGATTGGCCGTGACGACGAGATCCGTCGCGCCATTCAGGTGCTGCAGCGGCGTACCAAGAACAACCCTGTGCTGATCGGTGAGCCCGGTGTGGGCAAGACGGCCATCGTTGAGGGCTTGGCCCAGCGCATCGTGGCGGGCGAGGTGCCCGAGAGCCTGAAGAACAAGCGCGTGCTCAGTCTCGACATGGCAGCGCTCCTCGCCGGTGCCAAGTACCGCGGCGAGTTTGAGGAACGCCTGAAAAGTGTCCTCAACGAGCTGGCCAAGGATGAAGGCCAGACCATTGTCTTTATTGATGAGTTGCACACCATGGTGGGCGCCGGCAAGGGCGAGGGCGCGATGGATGCGGGCAACATGCTCAAGCCCGCGCTGGCGCGCGGCGAGCTGCACTGCGTGGGGGCCACCACCCTCGACGAATACCGCAAGTACATCGAAAAGGATGCGGCGCTGGAGCGTCGCTTCCAGAAAATCCTCGTGGGCGAACCTACCGTCGAGGCGACCATTGCCATCCTGCGCGGCCTGCAGGAGAAGTACGAGGTGCACCACGGCGTGGACATTACCGACCCGGCAATCGTCGCAGCGGCCGAGCTGAGCAATCGCTACATCACGGATCGCTTCTTGCCGGACAAGGCGATTGACCTGATCGACGAGGCTGCGTCCAAGATCAAGATCGAGATGGACTCCAAGCCTGAGGTGATGGACAAGCTCGACCGCCGCCTGATCCAGTTGCAGATCGAGCGCGAAGCCGTCCGCAAGGAAAAAGACGAGTCCTCTCAAAAGCGCTTTGCGCTGATCGAGGAAGAGATCACCCGGCTGCAAAAGGAAATCGCCGACTACGACGAAATCTGGCAGTCTGAAAAGGCCCAGGCGCAGGGCAGCGCCCACGTGCGCGAGGCCATCGACAAGCTCAAGTTCCAGATCGAAGAGTTCACCCGCAAGGGCGACTTCAACAAGGTGGCCGAGCTGCAATACGGCAAGCTGCCCGAGCTGGAAAAGCAGCTCAAGGAAGCCCAGGCGCAAGAAGCTGGCAAGGACGGTGCGCCCGCTACGCGCCGACTATTGCGCACACAGGTGGGCGCCGAGGAAATCGCTGAAGTGGTAAGCCGTGCCACGGGCATCCCGGTCGCCAAGATGATGCAGGGCGAGAAAGACAAGCTCTTGCAGATGGAAGCCAAGCTGCACGAACGTGTGGTGGGGCAAAACGAGGCGATTGCTGCAGTGGCCAACGCCATCCGTCGTTCGCGCTCGGGCCTGAGCGATCCCAACCGTCCCACGGGCTCCTTCCTGTTCCTGGGCCCCACGGGCGTGGGCAAGACCGAGCTGTGCAAGGCACTGGCAGGCTTCTTGTTCGACAGCGAAGACCACCTGATCCGCATCGACATGAGCGAGTTCATGGAGAAGCATTCGGTGGCCCGCCTGATCGGCGCACCACCCGGTTATGTGGGCTATGAGGAGGGCGGCTACCTGACCGAAGCCGTGCGCCGCAAGCCCTACAGCGTACTGCTGCTCGACGAGGTGGAAAAGGCCCATCCCGATGTGTTCAACGTGCTGCTTCAGGTGCTGGACGACGGCCGCCTGACGGATGGCCAGGGCCGCACCGTGGACTTCAAGAACACGGTGATCGTGATGACCAGCAACATCGGCTCGCACCTGATCCAGGCGATGGTGGGACAGGACTCGGACGACATCAAGGAAGCGGTGTGGGGCGAACTCAAAAACCACTTCCGGCCCGAGTTTTTGAACCGCATTGATGAGACTGTGGTGTTCCACGCGCTGGATGCACAGCACATTGCCTCGATCGCCAAGATCCAGCTGCAGCTGCTGCAATCCCGGTTGGCCAAGATGGATTTGGAATTGCAGGTGTCCGACGCAGCCTTGGCAGAATTGGCCAAGGTGGGGTTTGACCCGGTGTTCGGTGCACGGCCGCTCAAGCGGGCAATTCAGCAGCGCATCGAGAACCCGCTGTCCAAGCTGTTGCTCGAAGGGCGATTCGCGCCCAAGAGTGTGATTCCGGTCACCGTGAACCCTGTGCTGGAGCCTGGTGTGTTCCAGTTCGGAGTGGCTCCGCAGGAGTGATGCGGGGTCGGTATGCGATTGCGGTGTGATTCGGCACCGCAATCGCATCCCAAGTTGTGAAGGAGAGGTGTCGTTTGAATGATTTTGTTGCGGGTGTCGTCAGCCTGCTGCTGCGTGTGATCGTGATTGCCATGGGGCTGGTCTTGTTTGCCAGCCTTCTGGTCGCGGCCATGTTGCTGGCGCTGGTGTGGGTGCTGCGTGCAGGTTGGGCCCGCCTGACCGGTCGGCCAGTGACGCCGTGGGTGATGGGTGTGGACCCGCGCACAGGCTTCAGCAAAGTCTTTCGGTCCACGGAGCGGTGGTCTGCGGGCCGCCGTGGCAGCAGGGCGCCGGAAGCTACCGGTGAGGACGCTGCAGCGTCGCGCCGGGGTGGCATCCTGCCGGGGGCGGCGCAGGTCACGGACGTGGAAGCGCGCGAAGTGCGTTGATAGGGTGGTGGCGGCCGCTGCACTACGGCGGCAATCAGCGCCCTCCCAAGAAAGTCCTGCTGCGCGGGCGCAAGCCAACGGTCATCAACCCTGGCGCGCATGTCTTTTTGTGACGCGCCCACCGGGGTGTCTCCTATCATCTGACCATGACACCCACCGATATCCGCGCCCATTTCGATCTTCAGTTCCAGGCCAGCCGTGCGCATGTGGATGTGCCGCTGCTCGTGCGCCGGGAGCGATTGCTGCGCCTTCGCAAATTGCTCGATGAGAATGGGCCTGTGCTGGCGGCGGCCGTGCAGGCCGACTTTGGCATGCGGTCCCCCCACCTCACGGAGGTGGCCGACTTCTTTGTGTTGCGCACCCTGCTGTCGCACACGCTGCGCCACTTGGCCAAGTGGGTCAAGCCTCGCAAGGTTCGCACGCCTATTTACCTGCAACCGGCCCACGCCTTCATCCAGCGCCAGCCCATGGGGGTGGTGGGCGTGATTGCGCCGTGGAACTACCCGGTGCAACTGGCCTTGGCGCCCGCCATCACGGCACTGGCGGCGGGCAACCGCGTGATGCTCAAACCCAGCGAGTTGACGCCCCATACCTCTGCCCAACTGGCACTGCTGGTGGCGCAGTTCTTCGCTCCCGACGAATTCTGTGTGGTGCAGGGAGATGCCAACCTGTCCGCCTTGTTCGCCTCGTTGCCTTTTGATCACCTCGTGTTCACGGGCTCCACGGCGGTGGGCCGCAAGGTGGCGCAGGCGGCGGCGCAGAACCTGACGCCAACTACGCTGGAACTGGGGGGCAAGTCGCCCTGCATCATCGACGGCCATTGCGACATGCAGGACGCAGCGCTCAAGATTGCGCACGGCAAGCTGCTCAACGCTGGGCAGACCTGCATCGCTCCCGACTACGTGCTGTTGCCGCGCGGCCGTGAGGGCGAATTTGCGCAGGCTTACCGGGCTGCGGTGTTGCGCCTGTTTCCCACCATCGAGGGCAACGCCGATTACGCTTCGATCATCACGCCACGCCACCATGCCCGCCTGCGCACGATGCTGCAGCAGGCGCAAACACAAGGGGCAGAGGTGCACACCATTGACCCTACCGATGGCAAGCAGGTGGCTCCCACGGTAGGTACGCTGGGTGACGGTGCCAGCCGCCAGATGCTGCCCACACTGGTGTTTGGCGCCACGTCGCAGATGCAGCTCATGCAGGAAGAGATATTCGGCCCCATCCTGCCGGTGATCTCGTACGAGCGGCTGGACGACGCCATCGCCCACATCAATAGCGGGCCCCGCCCGCTGGCGCTGTACTGGTTTGGCCAGAGCGAGGCCGTGCGCGACGATGTGCTGCGCCGTACCGTCAGCGGCGGTGTGACGGTGAACGACACGCTGATGCACATTGCGCACGACAACCTGCCGTTTGGCGGCGTGGGCGACAGTGGCTGGGGCGCCTACCACGGCGAGCAGGGATTCCTGCGCTTTTGCCACCAGAAGTCGGTGCTGGTGCAGTCGCGCTGGGCCATGGGCTCGCTGTTCTATCCGCCCTATGGGGCCAAGTTCGACCAGGTCATGGGGCTGCTGCGCCGCTGGTTGTAGCGCTTTGTGTGAGTTGCCCGGGTGTTGTCTGACTGTCTTCCGGTTCGTCGTCCACCATGGCCGCAGGGAGCGGCGGCTGGGTGATGAGCTGCACCATCGCATCGCGCAGCTGGCCGGTGGACACTGGTTTGTGTAGCAGCAACGCGGAGGTGGACTGCGCGTCGCGCAGGCGCTGGGGCGAGGTGTCGCCCGTCATGATGATCGCGGGTACATTGGTTCCCAGGTAGGCACGCAGCGCCTGCAGCACCTGTTTGCCGGTTTCTTCATGGCGCAGGCGGAAGTCGGTGATGATGATGTCGGGCGTCACGTCCTCCAGGACTTCCAGGGCATCCGCGCTGGATTCTGCGGTCATGCACTGACAGCCCCAGCTTTGCAGCAGTGACTGCATGCCCAGGCGCACGGTCTCGTCATCGTCGATGGCCAGCACCTTCAGGCCCATCAGGCTACGGCCGTCCTGGGGTGTGGTGGCATCGTCTTCCAGCGCACCCTGCCAGCGGTCCAGCCACAGCCTGAAGACCGATCCTTTGCCAGGCTGCGAGCGCAGCTCTACGGAGGTCCTCATCTCGCGCGCCAGGCGCTGCACGATGGCCAGGCCTAAGCCCAGGCCCTTGCGGCGGTCGCGCTCTGGGTTGCCGAGCTGGTGGAACTCCTTGAAGATGTTTTCCCACTGGTGCTCGGGGATGCCGGCTCCGGTGTCCCACACCTCCAGCGCCAGCCGTTTGCCGCGCGTGCGGCAGGCAATCAGCACACCGCCGTGGGCGGTATAGCGCAGGGCGTTGGAGATGAAGTTGTGCATCACCAGGCCGACCAGAGAGCGGTCGGCAAACGCAGCGGCTGAGGTCTCGCGGGTGCGGTACACCAGCCCGGCTGTGTCGGCCTGCACGCCAAACTCCTGCTCCAGCGCGGTGAGCAGGGGCTGCACCGCAAAAGCGGCTGGCCGTACCTTGACCACGCCCGCTTCCAGCCGGGAGTAGTCGAGCAGGGTGGTGAGCATCTCGGCCGCAGCGCCTGATGCCGCATGGGCGTGCTTGAGTACGGTGCGCTGATGGTCGTTGAGCGGGCTGCGGTGCAGCGATTCCAGAAACAGGCCCATGGCATGCAAGGGCTGGCGCAGGTCATGGCTGGCCGCTGCCAGAAAACGGGATTTGTCGCGGTCGGCCTGCTCGGCGGCCTCTTGCGCCGCCAGGGCCCGCTGCGACTCGGCCCGCAGCTGGCTGACCAGGCGCTCGTTTTCCAGCTTGAGCGCAATGCTGCGCCGCGTGGCACGGTCGGCCGTGCGAGCCTGCAGGCAGGTCAGCGCGTAGTACACCCCCGTGAGGAACAGCGCAGGCCACATCACGGGCCCCCCGGCCAGTGCCACCGACATCATCACACCGCCGATGGCGCTGGTGAGGTAGGTGACGTAGGCGCGGTACAGCGGTGCGCCCAGCCCTAGCGCCCCTGAAGAGACCGTGCTGATGATGCCGATGGCGTAGATGACGCTGTCGGAGTTGCCCCAGTACAGCACCACATAGCCCAGGCTGCCCCAGCTCAGGCCCATGGCCGCCATGCAGGCGATGAGCTTGCGCGCAGCCTGCGGCGCCGGGTCTACAAAGGGTGCAATGCTGCGCAGCGTGAGGTACACCCCAGCCACCACCAGCGTGTGCGAGACCAGCCACACCGTGATGGCCTGTGTGTCTGCCACCCGGGCCATGACCCAGAGCGTGCCCAGGGCCGTGGCCAGCGACGCCAGAAGCGTCATCGGAAAGTTCTGCCGCAGCAGGGCCACCTGTTCGCGCAGCACCTCGTCGCGCTCCCACACCGGCCAGCCCCAGCGTGTGGGCGGAATCACCGGTTCGAGGGGGAGCGGACTGGTCTCAGAGGGGGTCATGGAGCTGCGGGGTGGACAGGCCCAGGCGCTGGGCTGCCAGCAGCGCAGCGCTGCGGCTGTTGACGCCCAGCTGCGCAAAGATGGCCGCCACATGCACACGCACCGTGTTCTCGCTCAGCCCCAGGTCGCGGGCGATCACCTTGTTGGGTCGGCCGGTGCACAGCAGCGACAGCACATCCAGCTGCCGCGCCGTGAGCGACGGCGTGTCGGGTCCGCGCACCGTGGCGCTGTTGCCGCTGTTGATCGGAAAACACGGCTGGCCGGACAGCGCACAGCTGATGGCCTCCAGGATGTCCTCGGCGCTCGCAGATTTGGGCAGAAAGCCATCCGCCCCGCGCGCACGCGCTTCGTGAATCGCATCGGGCGCCACGCTGGCGGACACCAGCACGATGCGCGCCTTGGGGCAGGCCTGCCGCAGCAGCCGCAGCCCGTCCAGTCCGCTCATGCCCGGCAACTGGATGTCCAGCAGCACCAGGTCCGTGTCGGCCTGCTGCAGTGCGCAGGCATCGGCGATCGAGCCGGCCTCGGCAATGCTGCCCACGCTGGGATGGTCTTGCACGATCAGGCGCAGCCCCGTGCGGAACAAGGTGTGGTCATCCACGAGCAAAAGACGGGCAGTCATACAGGCAAGTATTGCGCACAACCGGGTGTTGCGGGCTAGTCCATTTGTGCGATGGACGCCTCTATGTGCACTTTCTAGACTTTCCGTCAAGCATTGAAAAGCACTTTGGGTGCGCACCAATGCGCAAACCTTAGTAACCACATTCCGTTTTCAAAGGGTTCCCATGACGATCAATGCACACACCCATGGCGCCGGCACCTCCGAAGCAGGCCTGCACCGCAGCGAACGACGACCGGCCGCCGACGCTGGCACAGGCCTGGGAGGCAACAGCGTGGCGCACATCGTGCAGGAGCATTGCCCCGATATGCTGGCCGCAGCAGGCGTGGTGATCGAGCACCTTGACGCCCAGGCGGGCACGTGGCAATTCTCGGCCGATGCGGGGCAGACCTGGCGCGCCATCCGCACCGACCTCATCAACCGTCCCGGCAATCTGGGCCTGGCGCTGGACCGCGATGCCCGCCTGCGGGTGCTGCCCTTCGGCGGGCACCGTGTGACGGGCGCCCGGGTGGCATTCCACACGGTGCAGCGCAGCCACGGCCAGGGCAACGGCAGCTACCGTGCCTATGCCAGCGAGGACCGCGACGGGGGCTCGCGCACTGTCACCCTGGTGCTCAGCCTGGCGGCCATCAATGGGGCCCCGCCCGCCGTGCATGTGCCCCGCCCACGCAACAAGCGCGCGATGGTGCAACGCGCGGCTGCGGCCACTGCCGCCGCGGGCAGCGCCCTGTCGGGCGCCATGGCCATGGCCTGAGGGCGTTGCCAGGGCCCTCGTTGGGAGGGGCTGAAGGGGGCGAAAAGCCGGGTGGGAAAACATGGCCTTCAGGGCCGTACTAACCGCCTGTCAGGGTGGAAAAACCGTTTGCGGCGACAATGCCGGTCCTTTTGTTTTTTCATTCCCCGTTTTCGTTCGGTTTTTTCATGTCAAGTATCCAGGTTCGTCCCGCTACGCTTCGCGATGCCAAAGCCATTGCCCAGATCCACACTGTCTCTGCCCAAGAGGCTTACAAAGGACTGGTGCCAGACGAGCAGTTGAAATCCATGTCTTCGGTCGAAAAGCGCCAGGCCTACTGGCGCGAGGCCATTGAATATTGCGAGCCCCAGGTTCAGGTGGCGGTCGACGGCGAGAAGATCGTCGGCTTTGTGGGCTACGACCGCTCGCGCGATGAAAAGTCCCGCCCCACCACCGGTGAGATCTGGGCCATCTACGCCGCCCCCACCCATTGGAACCAGGGCGTAGGCCTGGCCCTGTGGGACGCCGCCCGCGACGGCCTGCAAGAAGAAGGCTGCACCAATGTCACCGCCTGGGTGCCGTTGCGCAACGAGCGCGCACTGCGCTTTCACGAGCTGGCCGGCTTCAAGCGCGAGCTGTCCACAGCCAAGACGGCCGTGATCGGTGGCGTGAAGATTGAAGAAGTCCGCCTGAAGCGCCCGATCAACGCATAAGGTGCCACGACACCCCGCCGCGTCGCCGCGCCCCTTTCCAACCCTTCGGACTGTGCGCGGCACTGTCAGTCGCTGATGCCCACAACTCCTTCCACCATCCACTGGACCCACCAGGGCCAGCCCCGGCAAGCCCTGTGGCGCTCCGAAAGTGGCGCTGCGGCGCCGCGCAGGGTGGAGACGGCCGACGACACGTTGGCCGCCGACACCGCTTACCGCATGGCCTGCGAGGGCACGGGGTTGTTGTGGCAGGGCGATTTTCAGAACGCGCGGCACCTGCTGCAGGCGCTGATGCGCCGGGCTGACAAGAAGCCGCGCAAGGCGGCTGCCAAGGCGTCCCAGAAGCTCGCTGCGGCGACCCCAGCCGAGGCGTTTCACCTGCACCGCCAGGCGCAGGCGCAGCGCGCGCGGGTGCTGGCGTCGGTGCTGATCCCGCTCGAAGGCGACTACAGCATTGCGCTGCGCCGCGCCCCGGACTGGCGCCAGGCCTGCACCGAGGCCTGGGGGCCAGCGACCGGCGAGCGCTCGGTAGCCACGCTGCGTGAGCTGCTGGGGCTGGTGGGCGCGCACGAGTGGCGCAAGAAAGGGGTCGAAATCCCTGCGCTGGGTGCCCCGCCGCTCAACCGCATTCACCCGCACTATGGGGTGTTCTCTCCGGTGCGGGGCGAATACGTGGGCTTGGTGGCCGCAGCCCCGCTGCCCAGCAAGGCGCTGGCGTTCGACATTGGCGTGGGCACGGGGGTGTTGTCTGCCGTGCTGGCGCGCCGGGGTGTGCAACGGGTGGTCGCGACTGACCAGGACCCGCGTGCTTTGGCCTGTGCGCGCGAAAATCTGCAACGACTGCAGCTGCTGGACCGTGTGGAGCTTGTGCAAGCGGACCTGTTTCCGCCGGGCCGTGCGCCGCTGGTGGTGTGCAACCCCCCGTGGGTGCCAGCGCGCGCCAACTCCCCCATCGAACACGCCGTGTACGACGAAGGCAGCCGCATGCTCAAGGGCTTTCTGGCAGGTTTGTCGGCCCACCTGGAGCCCGGCGGCGAGGGCTGGTTGATCCTGTCGGACCTGGCAGAACACCTGGGCCTGCGCCCGCGCGAGCAACTGCTGGCGTGGATTGCCGAGGCGGGCTTGGTGGTGCGTGGCCGCCATGACGTCAAGCCGGGGCATGCCAAGGCCGCCGACGCCCAGGATGCTCTGCACGCTGCGCGTGCGGCCGAGGTCACGTCCCTGTGGCGGTTGGCTGCGGCCTGAATCCGAACTGAACGGCTCAATCCAGCAGCGCAGGCTGCGTAGCGGCAAAGTTTTCAGCCACCGGGCTGGTGGGCAGCAACTGATCCAGCCGCTCGCGCAGGCTGGCGGCGCGTTCGGCACCCGCTGCAAGAGCGACTTCCTCGAACATGGCCTCGCCCACATCCAGCATGCTGGTGCGATCCTTGGCGGCGCGCAGCGCCTCCCGAAAGTGCTGCGCCAGCACTGGGTCTCGGCGCGCAAACAGGCGCTCGCAGGTGTCAAACAGGTACATGCGCGCCCCGGCCAGCGACCGCAGGGATTCGCCAGGCGCGGGGCGCTCGATGGAGGGCGTGGGCACGGCGGTGGGCTCTGGTGCGGGCGGCAGGTCTGCCGGCCCGGTCAGGTAGCCCTGGCGCATCAGGTTCTCGACGATCTGCGCGCCGATGCCGTTGTACATGGCTTGCAGGTCTGACAGCGGCTTGCCGTCGGCCAGCAACAGCAAAGAGCGTTCGCGCAGGCTGAGGGTGCGCACACCGGGCGAGAGTTCCAGGCGGGCTTTCTCGGTTTTTTGCAGCAGCATGGGTGGCTCCGTGGCGGTCTGAGGCGGGCATTGCACCAGCCGGGCGTGACGCCGTGATGACCCCTTGGGTGTCCTGCATCACAATCACGGGCTGACCGGCGCTGCGTTGGGCGCCACGTGTCCATACATTTGCTCCTTATTTGATAGCTGCCAGCGCATATTGCACTAGCGCTTGAAGCTGTTTTTGTTTGATTTTTGCTGCTGAGTGCCTGTGGAGGCCCTCTTTCCGAGAGGGCCCATCGAGCCAGCAGCCCCCTGAGATGACCTTGCTGCTCGCCCCGATGGAGGGGCTTCTGGACTTTGTGCTGCGTGATGTGCTGACCCGTGTGGGGGGCGTGGACCGCTGCGTGTCCGAGTTCATCCGCATCACCGGCACCCTGCTGCCCGACAAGGTGTTCCTGCGCTATGTGCCTGAGCTGCGCAATCGCAGCCGCACCCTGGCCGGTGTGCCCGTGCGGGCGCAGTTGCTGGGCTCCGACCCCGTCAGCATGGCCGAGAACGCTGCACGCCTGGCAGCACTGGGCCCGGAGGGTATCGACCTGAACTTTGGCTGCCCGGCCAAGGTGGTCAACCGCCACGGCGGGGGCGCTGCGCTGTTGCAGGAGCCCGAGCGCATCGCGGCCGTGGTGGGGGCCGTGCGCCGCGCTGTGCCCGCGCACCTGCCGGTGTCGGCCAAGATGCGCCTGGGCTTTAACGATACGGGGTTGATGCGCGAATGTGCCCAGGCCATGCAGGCGGGCGGCGCGGCTGAGTTGGTGGTGCACGCGCGCACCAAGGCCGACGGCTACCGCCCGCCGGCGTATTGGGAACACATCCCCACCATCCGCGCGGCGGTCTCCATTCCGGTGGTGGCCAATGGCGAGATCTGGACGGTGGCCGACGCGCAGCGCTGCCGTGAGGTGTCGGGCTGCGACGCGCTGATGCTCGGGCGCGGCATTGTGGCGGACCCCGGCCTGGCACGCGCCATTCGGGCGGCCGATGCAGGGCGTCCGGACTCGGACACCGTGGTGTGGGCCGATCTGGTGCCACACCTGGCCGCCTTTTGGCAGCTGGTGTGTGACGACCTGGAGCCGCGCCAGCGCGCAGGGCGTCTCAAGCAATGGCTCAACCTGCTGCGCCGCCGGTTTGCCGAGGCAGAGGTGGCCTACCAGCATGTGCGCACCATGACGGACCAGCGGGCCATCACCGTGTGGGTGGCAGAGCTGCAGGCCCGGGCTGGCTGCGCCCAAGGGGCTTAAACCGGCTACAGCAGGTGGTCCGGGGCCAGCGGTCCCAGCAGCTGCAGCATCAGCCGCAGGGGGGCGCTGGCGTCGGGCTCGGTGGTGGCGTCGGGCAGCCCGCTGCCCTCAGGAGCACGCCAGCGCAGGCCCTGGTCGGTGGCTTGCACCTGCCAGGCGGACTCTTTCAGTGCCGCGTCAATCTGCGTGGTGGCCCGGCGAGACAGCTCCGTGCTGCGAATCAGCAGCGCCACCTCGGTGTTCTGCCGCTGTGAGCGCATGTCCAGATTCATTGACCCCACGACCAGCAAGCGGCCGTCCACGATCAGCAGCTTGGAGTGCAGCATGGCGCGCGAGCCGCCTTGCGAACCCACGACGCCCGCGCTGTGGTTGCCCATGCTGCCCGACACGCCCAGCGCCCCCCGCAGCACGCCGGGCAACTCGCTGTGCATCTCGTACAGCTCCACCCCCATGGCCAGCAGCTGCGGCCGGTGGCGAGCGTAGCCGGCGTGTGCAATGGGCGCGTCGTTGGAGGCCAGCGAGTTGGTCAGCACCCGCACCCGCACGCCGCGTGCGCGCGCAGCGGCGAAGGCGGCCTCCATGTCCGGCCCGGGCACGAAGTAGGGCGAGATGATGAGCAGGTCGCGCCGCGCCTGGGCCATGAGCTGCAGAAGGCCATCCACCACCGTATCGGTCTGCGCCTCGTTGGTCTCCGTGCCGGCGCGGGGCAGGGGGCTCGGTGGACTGTCTGCCGCCGCTACTTTGCGGGAGCCCGACACCAGCGCGGCGGCAGCGGCCTTAGGACTGCTGGGGCTGCTCAGGTTGCCGGGTACCCCTGCCGGGGTGCTCGCGGCAGGACTGGGTGGCGCTGGGGACACTGCAGGGGCGGCCCCATTGGGCACGCTGCCCGCCGCTGCGCTGTCGGCCGGAATCTTGGCGGGCTGGTCTACCAGGACCGCTGCTGCTGCCCAGACAAAGGGCGTGCGCTCCAGGTCCATGGGCTCGTAGTTCCAGATGCGCGCCCGCTGCGCAGCGGTGGTGCCGGGCCCCATGTCGGGCGGTGAGCGGTCGGGCGCCGTGGTGCCACCCTGGCCTGCGACACGGCGCCTCCGCCCTTCGTCGGCCACTCGGATGCTGTCGCGCAAGTGGTCGAGTTCGCTCTGGGTGATAAGCGACTGCACGGGGTAGGCGCGTTCGTTGTTCCAGTAGCTGTCAAAGCTGCGCGAGAGGTCCTGCACGATGGGGCCTGCGGCCAGCACGTCCAGGTCCACAAAGTTGCCCGAATCGGCGTTGCCGAAGTAGGCATCGCCCAGGTTGCGTCCCCCGGTGACGGCCATGGCGTTGTCGGCAATGAACAGCTTGTTGTGCATGCGCTGCTGCACGCGCGAGAAGTCGCCCAGCAGGCTCAGCATGCGGCCGATGGGCGACCCCCGGGCACCCGTCACGGGGTTGAACATGCGCATCTCGATGTTGGGCACGAACGCCAGCCGCATCACCTGCGCGTCGCGCCCGGTGCTGTGAAAGTCGTCCAGCAACACGCGCACCCGCACACCACGCTGGGCTGCGGCCATCACGCTGAGCAGCAGGCGCTCGCTGCTCGCGTCTGCGTGGATGGTGTAGTACTGCAGGTCCAGGGTTTTCTGGGCGGAGTCGACCAGGGCCAGGCGGCTGCTGTAGGCAGCCTGTGGGCCGCTGAGCAGTGCAAACCCTGAGGCATGCCGTGCCCCCTCGGCGGCCCTGCGTGCTGCGACGAGCTGCCCCAGCGGGGTATCGCCGGGGGCAGCCAGAGCAACCGACACCGGGCGGTCCACCTCCTTGGGCAAGCCCGCGCAGCCCGCGAGGGCCATGGCGACCAGCAGCACGACCCAGCGCGGCCAGCCGGGGCGGGTTGACTGGGGCGGGGTGAGGGACAAGGGGGGCGAAGACAGCATGGCGCGATTGTGACCGTGGAGCCGCTGGGGCGCAGGGCTCAGGTATAGCTGCGCGCCGGTCCATCCGCTGTCAGACAGCGCGCCAAGGCGAAGGCTTGGGCCCGCATCTGGCCCCACGCCGGGTCCCGCGCCGGTCTCAGGCCGTCGCCAGTGGGCTGGACTACCAGCTCACTTCGCGGTCGGGTGTGGCGCTGATCTTGTGGATGCTCAGGTCGGCGCCGTCGAACTCTTCTTCCTGCGTCAGCCGGATGCCCACCGTCTGCTTGAGGATGCCGTATACCACCACGCCGCCGATCAGGGCCCACACCACGCCCAGGCCCGTGCCGATGAGCTGGGCCGACAGGCTCACCCCGCCCAGACCGCCCAATGTCTTGCTGCCAAAGAGGCCCGCAGCCAGCCCGCCCCAGGTGCCACACAGCCCGTGCAGCGGCCATACGCCGAGCACGTCGTCGATCTTCCATTTGTTCTGGGTCAGGGTGAACATCAGCACAAAGATGGCCCCGGCCACTGCGCCCACCACCAGCGCACCCAGCGGGTGCATGAGGTCCGAGCCCGCACACACGGCCACCAGACCGGCCAGGGGGCCGTTGTGCACAAAGCCGGGGTCGTTCTTGCCCAGCACCAGGGCGGCGAGCGTGCCGCCCACCATGGCCATCAGCGAGTTCACGGCGACCAGGCCCGAGAGCTTGTCCACGGACTGCGCGCTCATTACATTGAAGCCGAACCAGCCCACCACCAAGATCCAGGCGCCCAGCGCCAGGAAGGGAATGTTCGATGGCGGGTGGGCCGAGATCGCGCCATCCTTGCGGTAGCGGTTGGCGCGGGAGCCTAGCAGGATCACCGCTGGCAGGGCAATCCAGCCGCCCATGGCGTGCACCACCACCGAGCCCGCAAAGTCGTGAAACTCCTCCCCCGTCACGGCCTTGATCCAGCCCTGCACACCAAAATGCTGGTTCCAGGCGATGCCCTCAAAAAACGGATAGAAAAAGCCCACGATGACCGCCGTTGCCATCAGTTGCGGCCAGAACTTGGCGCGCTCTGCGATGCCGCCCGACACGATGGCCGGAATGGCGGCTGCGAACGTGAGCAGGAAGAAGAACTTGACCAGCGCATACCCGCTGAGCTGTACCAGCGACTCTGCGCCGACGAAAAAATGCGTGCCGTAGGCCACGGTGTAACCGACGACGAAATAGACGACCGTGGACACCGAAAAGTCCACCAGGATCTTGACCAGCGCATTCACCTGGTTCTTTTTGCGGACCGTGCCCAACTCCAGAAACGCAAACCCGGCGTGCATGGCCAACACCATGATCGCCCCGAGCAAGATGAACAAGGCATCTGTGCCCTGTTTGAGTGCTTCCATAACGTCCTCGCGATAGTGATTGATCGACTCTGGTGCGTTTTCGGGATACGCCACAGATTTGCACCAAGTTGAAGCAAGAAGCGCGCCAAGAGTTGGTGCAAGGTTTTGCACTGATTTGGGGCTTGATGGCGTGAGGAAAAAATGGGTGTTCAAAATACTGTATAAATGAACAGCTTTTTTGGCGCCAAATCCACCCCCTGCTCGCTATGGGCCTCCTACCCACTCCCGAAGACGACCTTCCCGAAGAGCCGCAGGAAATCCGCGTCCCGCTGCAAGCCATTCACGGTCGAGGGGCGGCGACGGCCATGGCGCACCGGTTTGCCAAAGACCAGCGCGAGCCCGCATATGACGGGTGGAGCCCTGTCAGGGCAACTGGCAATGCGGACGGCTTGGCCCCGGGCCATGGATGCCAGGAGGGCGAAGATGAATGGGACACAGGGGCGCCGGGCGGGCCTGCTGCGTGCGACGAGAGCGATGGCGAGATCCGTCCGTCCCCCGCCACCCGCGTGCACTTCGAGACCGCGCGCAGTGCCCTGTGCGCCAACGACTCGCCCGATATCTTCTTTGAGCTATCGGTCAATCCCTACCGGGGCTGTGAGCACGGCTGCATCTACTGCTACGCGCGGCCCACGCACAGTTACCTCAATTTTTCCCCCGGGCTCGACTTTGAGACGCAGATCGTGGCCAAGCACAACATTGCGCAGGTGCTGCGCCAGGAGCTTGCACAGCCGCGCTATGTGCCGCGCCTGCTCAATATCGGCTCGGCCACCGACTGCTACCAGCCTGTGGAGCGCGACCTGAAGCTCACGCGCAGCGTGATCGAAGTGATGCGCGAGGCGCGCCACCCGTTTTCGCTGATCACCAAATCCAGCGGAGTGGAGCGCGACTTGGACCTGCTCGCCCCGCTGGCCGCGCAGCGACTGGCGGCGGTGTACGTCACCATCACCACGCTAGACGCCACACTGGCCCGCCGCATGGAGCCCCGTGCTGCCGCGCCCCACAGGCGGCTGCGCACCATACGTGCCTTGGCCGACGCCGGTGTGCCGGTGGGCGTGAGTGTGGCGCCGCAGATTCCCTTCATCACTGAAGACATGGAGCAGGTACTGGAGGCCGCGCGGGACGCCGGTGCGCGCACCGCGTTCTACACCGTGCTGCGCCTGCCGTGGGAGCTGGATGCGTTGTTTCGCGAATGGCTCACGGTGCACTACCCGCAGCGCGCGGCGCGCGTCATGGCGCGGGTGCAAGACCTGCACCACCTCACCGATGCGCAGCGCGCTGCCGGCAAGACATATGACAGCGACTTCGCCACCCGCATGAAGGGCTGTGGGCTGTGGGCCGATTTGCTGCGCCAGCGCTTTGCCAACACCTGCCGTCGGTTGGGGCTCAACCGCGAGCGTGAGGGCCTGGACCTGGGCGAGTTCAGGCCTGGGCTGTTGCGCGGGCAGGGCAGCTTGTTCTGAAGTGCGCGCCAAGTGCGCGATGGCTGCATGCACTGCTCGGTCTGTCTGCACGCCTCTCTTTCGTTGCCGGTAGCTGCAAGCGGATGCCTGCTGAAGCGTGCTGCGACAGTAGTCCCCTCCTGACTGAATTGCATGCAGCGATGGGCGAGGCATGGGGGCGTCGTGAGGCGGCGGCCCCAGGTATCGGGCGGTTGTGCAGACAAGCTTCATGAAAAGCGCTGATTGAAGAAAATATGATGTTCGTAATAATTTTTGCTACAATGCGCTTGTGCGAAATTCCACCCCTTCCCGCAAAGAGCTGAGCCATGAGCGCATCGTCGCAGCAGCAGCGCGTGCGATCCGCCGCAATGGCTTTGGCGGAGCAGGGGTTGCAGAGATCATGAAAGACGCCGGTCTCACGCATGGCGGCTTTTACGCACACTTCCCGTCTCGGGAAGCGATGCTCGCAGAAGCCGCTGACAGGGCCGGCGCAGAAACAGTGGATTTGGCCGAGTCTGCGGCCGCGTCGGCCCCCGCCGAGCAAGCGCTGGAAGCCATGCTGGGCGCCTATTTGTCCGAGCAGCATGTCAAGAACCCGGAAGCCGGCTGCCCCCTGGCGGCCCTGAGTTCGGAGCTCTCCCGCCAGGCGCCTGAGGTGCGGCATGCCGCCACCCGGCGCATGAAGGAAATGATCGACGTGGTCGCGCGGCAGTTGCCGGGCTGGGGTACCCCGGATGCCCACGAGCGCGCGCTTTTTCTGGTCGCCACCATGGTGGGGGCGGTTTCGCTGGCTCGCGCGGTGGACGATCCTTCGCTGGCCGAGAGACTTTGCAAGGCGGCTTTCAAGTACGCCCGTTCCAGCGGCGACGAGCCTTCCCAATAGCTTTTTTTTTGGGTATTTTTATGATGAGTGTCATATTATTGACGGGCGCAGCAAGTACCGATCACTCGAATCCCCGTCGAGGGCCACAGGGGACTGGTGCATCAGATTTTTGTTTGGGGTTTGAATATGACGACCATCATTTTTAGGTGGCGAATCAGGCGACAGAAGTTTCTTTTGAAGGCAATCACAACCAAGTCTTCTGCCTTCGATCCCCGCTGAGTGTTTCGCCCCAAGGCTTGACGCTCAGCATTTTTCGAGGCGCTTGAGCCTCATTTCTTTGGAGATATTCATCATGACCACTTTCACACGCCTTTTTTCTGCAGCTGCGCTGGCCGTAGTGGCGGCGACCGGTGCCCACGCCGCCGACCTGGATCCGGCGCAATTTGCGACCAAGTTTGAAGGCAATCGCACCCGTGCCGAAGTGGCCGCAGAAGCCGCGCAAGTGCCCATGACCCGAAGCCAGATTCCGTCCGGCTCCAAGCCAGAGGCGTACAAGTCCGTGGCTGACCGCGCGCTGATCCGCTCCCAGGCCGCCGACGCGGTGCGCACAGGCCAGATCTCCTCGGGCGAGACCGGCACGCGCTGAGGCGGCTTTGCAGGATGCGGTTGTTGGTTTGATTGGAAATATGACAAAAATCATATATCCAGAGAAAGTTGGCAGACCTGAGGTGCTCTTAGGCCCGTCGGGACTCCCAACCGCCTCCACGGATGCCCTATGGCCCGGCGCTCCCCGCGCAAAGGCAAGGCCCATCCCCACCCAGTCCACCGCTGGGCGGGTGGCAAGAGCGCCTGCATTCGGCGCACGGGGTGCATCGGCCTACCCGCCTGGCACCGTGTGCAGACCCTGGATACGCCAGGAATAAGGAAAGAAGCATGAAGGCATTTGTTCTGGATCGATACGGGAAGAAAGCGCCTCTGCGGATGGCGGAGTTGCCAACCCCGGAGTTGCGCGATGACGAGGTGCTGGTCCAGGTCCACGCTGCAGGCGTGAACCTGCTGGACGCCAAGGTGCGGGACGGTGAGTTCAAGCTCATCCTGCCCTATCGCTTGCCCCTGATCCTCGGCCACGATGTGGCGGGCGTGGTCACCCGGGTCGGCCCTCGCGTGCGGCAGTTCCAGGTGGGCGATGAGGTCTACGCGCGGCCCGACGACTTCCGCATCGGTACGTTCGCCGAATTCGTCCCGGTGAAGGAAGCCTCCTTGGCGCACAAGCCGAAGAACATCACGATGGAAGAGGCAGCGTCCCTGCCCCTGGTGGCGCTGACCGCGTGGCAGGCATTGGTCGAGAAAGCCCAGCTCAGAAAAGGCCAGAAGCTTTTCATTCAGGCCGGCTCTGGCGGCGTGGGGACCTTTGCCATCCAGCTGGCCAAACACCTGGGTGCCACCGTGGCAACCACCACCAGCGCCACCAACACGGCGCTGGTGAAGGGCCTCGGGGCGGACGTGGTGGTTGATTACAGGACACAGGCTTTTGAAGACGTCTTGCGCGACTACGACGTGGTGCTGCACAGCCAGGACAGCAAGGCCCTCGAAAAATCGCTGCAGGTGCTCAAAGCTGGCGGAAAGCTCGTGTCCATCTCTGGCCCGCCCGATCCGGACTTTGCCAGGCAGATCAACGCACCGTGGTTCCTGCATGTGCTGATACAGCTGCTGAGTGCGGGTGTCCGGCGCCGGGCACGTGCCCGGCGGGTCGGCTTCTCGTTCCTCTTCATGCGGGCCAGCGGTAGCCAACTGCGCGAGGTCACACGGCTGGTAGAGGCCGGCGCGATCCGCCCGGTGGTGGACCGGGTGTTCTCCTTCGAGTCCACCAATGACGCACTCGCCTATGTCGAGTCCGGGCGTGCCAAAGGCAAGGTCGTCATCAAGGTGCGATAGCCCCCTAACAACGCGAATCCCAACAAACCACCGCAGGGCACAACACGAGGCGAGTGGCGTGGCCGCAAACCAGCCGAAGCCCGCCCTTCGCAGCCCTGCACAGACACCCCTTTTTTACTGGAGCCCTTATGAAAATCGAAAACTCTGTAGCCCTTGTCACGGGCGCCAACCGTGGCATTGGCCTTGCCTTTGCGCGTGAACTCTTGAACCGCGGCGCGCGCAAGGTCTATACCGCAGCCAGAGACCCTGCGTCGATCACCCTGCCGGGGGTCCATGCGCTGCGTCTGGACGTGAATCGGCCTGAGGAGGTCGCGAGCGCCGTGGCGCAGGCCGGGGATGTGACCCTGCTCATCAACAACGCCGGAATTGCCCAGCCCGGCGGATTTCTGGCAGACGACAGCGAAGAGGTGGCGCGCCGCATTTTCGAGACCAACTTCTTCTCGATGCTGCGCATGAGCAAGGCGTTTGCGCCGGTTCTGAAGGGCAACGGCGGTGGTGCGCTACTGAATGTTCTGTCGGTCGCGTCGTGGGTGAACGGCGGAGAGTTGGCGGCCTATTCCGCCAGCAAATCTGCCGCATGGTCGCTCACCAATTCGCTGCGCAATGAGTTGCTGGCCCAGCAGACTCAGGTTCTGGGCCTGCACATGGCGTATGTGGATACCGACCTCACCCGGGGATTCGACGTGCCCAAGACCAGCCCGGAAAAGATCGTTCAGCGTGCGCTCGATGGCCTGGAAGCGGGCCATGACGAAGTGCTTGCGGACGAGCTCACCGTGATGGTCAAAAACGGCATGACGGCAGCCCGGCCCAGCTACCTGCAGCCCCTGGGCTGAGCGCGGCGGCCCCCATGTGTTTGGCTTTGCGAGAGTTCGCATGAATCCAAGACTGAAAAAAGTGACCACTACAGCGCTCGCGCTGCTGGGTCTTGGGGTGGGCCCCATCGCCCATGCCCAGCCGACCGTGCCCGACGTTGCGCCAAGCACCACTGCTGCCGCACGTGCGGAGCGATCAACATGGGCCAACGCGCCCACGCAGACCCTGTCGGCGGGTGGGGTGGAGTTTGCCTATCGCGAGCTGGGCCAACACCACGGCGGGCCGCCGCTGGTGCTGCTGACCCACCTGGCGGCGGTTCTGGACAACTGGGACCCTCGCGTGGTGGACGGCTTGGCGGCGCAGCGCCACGTGATCGCATTCGACAACCGGGGTGTGGGGGCTTCCAGCGGATCACCCGCTAAAACCATCGAACAGATGGCCGACGACGCGATCATGTTCCTCCGCGCCCAGGGGCACGCGCAGGTGGACCTGTTTGGCTTCTCGATGGGTGGAATGATCGCCCAGGAGATGGCGTTGAAGGAGACAGAACCTGTTCAAAGTCTTTTTGGAGATTGCATTGGAGTGCAATCGGGATGAGTGGATGCTTCGGATGCGCCGCATGGGCTCGTGCCCATGCAAGCGGCAGGGGCGTCCTATCGCCCGATTTCACTCCAACCCTTCGGGCAAGTGCCTTGCCGGGCGGTCTGCGGCGTTGCGGCGCTTGTGGATAGCCGAGCTATCCACTGCGCACCGCGCCTTGCATCCCATCCCGGCAAGGGACCTGTGCAACGCCAAAAAGGACTTTGAACAGGTTCTCGGCCCTGGTCCGCAAGCTCATCCTTGCCGGTACGGGGCCGGCCGGTGGCGAGGGCATCAGCGCCGTGGCAGGGGTAGCGAATGTGGACCTTCTGCACGGTTTCTTCACGGGCCAGAATCCCAAGCAGTTCCTGTTCTTCACCCGCACGCCCAACGGCATCGAGGCCGGTAAAGCGTTCCTGCAGCGGCTGTCAGAGCGTTCGGGGCACCGGGACAAGGACATCACCCTGAGGGCCTACGTGGCCCAGCTGCAGGCCTTGAATGCCTGGGGCAAAAAGGCGCCTGCAGACCTCTCCTACATCCACCAGCCTGTGCTCGTGGTCAACGGCGACAGCGACAGGATGGTCCCCACCTGCAACTCCCTGGACCTGGCGCACAGGCTCCCGAACAGCACGCTGGTCATTTACCCCGATGCGGGCCATGGGGGCGTGTTCCAGTTCCACACCCGCTTCGTCTCCCAGGCGCTGGAATTTCTCGCGCGGTGAGCAGGGCGTAGAGTGCTGGCGGGGAGTGCTGCCCACCGGCCCGTCAGGCCAGCACGTCGCGGATAGACGCGTCCTTGCCGAACTGTGCCTTGGCAAACGGGCACAGCGGGACCACCTTGGTGCCGGTTGTCCGTGCCCACTCCACCAGCGCCCCGAGCAGCGCGCGCCCCACGCCCTGGCCGCTGAGCGACGGGTCCACCTCCGTGTGGTCCACGATGATCATCGTGGCGTTGGTGCGGCTGTAGGTCATCTTGGCCAGGCGCTGGCCGTCGTGCGAGATGTAGAACGCGCCTTTGGCGTCCTGCTCCTGGTGGTGAATGGTGTGTGACATGGTGCGTTGCAGTGCAAGGATGTGCGCCAGAGTATGGAGCATGGGGTGCCGCAGCCCCGCTGGACGCAGCCCGCAGGCCAACACGCGAAGGGCTGACTCCCTCGGTGAGGGAGCTACCCGACCTGGAACGCCTCGGAGAGAAACTCTGCGGTGGCGCGCACCCGGGCGGTGCGTTGCAGGTCGGGGTGCATCACCTGCCAGACCTCGTAGTCGTTCGCCCGGCGGCGCTCGGGCCAGATACGCACCAGGCCTTCGCGTTCGCCCATCCACACCGGCATTTCGCCAAGGCCAATGCCCGCCGCCACGCCCTTGCGCACCAGCAGGCTGGAGCGTACGGCCAGCGCAATCCGGGCCTGGCGCGCAGGCACGCCCGCCATGGTCAGAAACGCGTTGTGCTCCAGGTAGGGCGCGTATGCCACCAGGTGGTGGCCGCGCAGCTCGTCCTCGGGCACGGGCATGCCAAAACGCTCGACATAGCCTGCACTGGCAAACAGGCCCACGGGCCACGACGCCACGCGGCGCACCACCAGGTCGGGGGCCTCGGGCCGCACGTTGCGGAACGCGATGTCCACCTGCCGGCGGCTGAGGCTGAGCAACTGGGTGGACACCTCCAGGTCCACGCGGATGTGGGGCCAATGATGCTGCAGGCGTTCGATGGCGGGCATGAGCAGATCGATGGCGATGGAGTCGGTGCTGGTCACACGCACCAGGCCGCCCGGGCTGGTGTCCTGACCCTCGATGCGGGTGCGCAGGTCCAGGGCCGCGCTTTCCATGCGGCGGGCGGCGGCAAGCGCTGTCTCGCCTGCAGCGGTGAGCAGGTAGCCGTCCTTGGCACGCAGAAACAGCTTGGCGCCCAGTTCGGCCTCCAGCGCGTTCAGCCTCCGCCCGACGGTGGCCTGGTCCACGCCCAGGCTGCGCGCGGCGGCGCGCAAGGAGGGCGCGCGGGTCAGGGCAAGAAAGATGCGGGTGTCGTCCCAGTTCATGGCCGTATGGAGGTTGCGGATGAGGGGTGAGTGTGATGCAAATTTGCATCGCTATAGAGCGAAATTGCTGCGTTTAAATCACTGCGTGGCGCTCTATCCTTGAAGGCACTGAAACCATTGCTTGAGGAGTAACACCCATGTCCACACCAGCGGCCGAACAACCTGCAAACCCACAACCCACCATGCAAGCCATCGTGTTCGATGACTTCGGCGGCCCGGAAGTGCTGGTGGCGCGCGAGATCCCTGTCCCCGAGGTGCGCCCGCACGACCTGCTGGTGCGCAACGCCGCCATCGGCGTCAACCGGGCCGACCTGCTGCACCGCAAAGGGGCCTATGGCCGCGCCTACTTTGGCGATGCCGACACCATGGGGCTGGAGATTGCGGGCACTGTGGTCGCCATGGGGCCCGAGGTGCAAGGCTTTGCCGTGGGCGACCGCGTGATGGGCATCGTGGGCGGCGGTGCCTACGCCGAGCTCTCGCGCATCGACTACCGCATGGCCATGCCGGTGCCTGCGGGCATGGACCTGGTGGCCGCTGGCGCCGTGGCCGAGGTGTTTGTGACGGCGCACGAGGCGCTGTTCCACCTGGCGCGCCTGCACGCGGGCGAGTCGGTGCTGATCCATGCCGCAGCGGGCGGCGTGGGTTCAGCCGCGGTGCAACTGGCCCATGCGGCAGGAGCGCGCGTGTTCGCCACGGCAGGGGGCGACAAGCGCGGCGCTGTGCTGGGCTGCGGGGCCGATGTGTTCATCGACTACCGCAGCGAAGACTTTCAGGCGGTGGTGGCGCAGGCCACGCAGGGCCGGGGCGTGGATGTGGTGATCGACTTCATCGGGGCTCCGTACCTGCAGAGCAACGTGCGGTCGCTGGCCGACGGCGGGCGCCTGGTGTCGGTGGGGCTGCTGGGTGGTGCGCAGGGGGCGGAACTGCCCATGGACGTGGTGCTGTACCGCCACCTGCAGATCTTTGGCACCGTGATGAAGTCCCGCCCGCCCGAGGTCAAGCAGGCCATGGTCCAGCGGTTTGCCCAGCAGTGGCTGCCAGCCCTGGCCGCCGGGGTGATCCGGCCTGTGATCGACAGCACGTTTGCACTGGCCGACGCCGCGCAGGCCCATCGGCGCATGGAGTCTGGCGCCAGCATCGGCAAGATCCTGTTGCTGCCCGAGGCGCGCTGAGCGGGCAGGGCGTAGCGCCCATCGCCCAGTACCCAGCTTTAGGCCCACCTCAGCCCGCTGCGGCCGGCTTGCGGCACGCGGCAAACATGTCCAGCTCGGTGTTGTACGCCTCGGTCTTCACATCCATCAGGCCCAGCACCGAGTGGAAGTAGTGGTCGTGCGTGATGCGACGCTCGCCCAGGTCTTGCTGCAGGCAGCCCGTGGTGAGGTGGGTGCGGGCTTGCATGGCGGGTGACAGCCAGGTGATCCAGGGCACGTGTTTTTGCACGTCGGGCGCAATGGAGTAGGGCAGGCCGTGCAGGTAGATGTTGTTCTCCCCCAGCGACTCACCATGGTCTGCTACGTAAATCATAGCTGTCTGGGCATGTAGTTCCTGCGCTCCCAGCCACTGGAGCACTGAATCGAGGAAATGGTCGGTCTCGACGATGCTGTTGTCGTAGGCGTTGACCACCTGCTCGCGCTGGCATTCCTGCAGCGCGGTGGAGGTGCATTCGGGGCCAAACTTCTTGTTCTCGGGCGCGGAGCGCTTGTAGTACGCGGGGCCGTGGCTGCCCATCTGGTGCATCACCACCACGGTGCCACGCTGGCGCTGCTCGGCAGGCAGGGCGGCGATCTGGGCGTCCAGGTCCTTGAGCATCACGCGGTCCAGGCACTCGCCGCCAGCGCACAGCGCCGGGTCTTTCTGTGTGCTGATGCTGGTTTCACCCACGCGGTCGCACACGCCCTTGCAGCCCGACTGGTTGTCCACCCACAGCACGGCCAGGCCGGCTTGGTGCAGCACGTCGATCAGGCTTTCGTAGTTGGCCGAGCGGCCCTCGTAGCCCGTGCGGCCCAGGTGCGAATACATGCAGGGCACCGATGCGGCGGTGCTGGTGCCGCAGGACCAGGCATTGCGTGCGCTCACCAGGTCCTTGCGGGCCGACAGGCGGGGGGTGGTGTCGCGCTCATAGCCGTTCAGACCAAAGTTGCCGCTGCGGCCCGTCTCGCCCAGCACCAGCACCAGCAGCGGGGGCTTGGCTTGGCTGGCGTAGCTTGCGCCCAGCTGGGCGTCACGGCCCAGGGGCAGGATCTTGCTGGTGTCCATGCGCAGGGGCTTGGTGGCAATGTTGCCCAGCGCGTACACGCTGTTGAGCGGGTTGATCAGGTAGCGCAGCTTGGTGTGGTTGCGCATGGTCGATGCAAAGTCCTGGAACACCAGCAGCAGGCACACCACGATGACAGCGATGGAGCCCACCAGCAGCAGCCCGTTGTGCGCCACATGGCGCAGGGCCGTGAGGCGCTGCACGGGGCGGCGGTACAGCCACAGCAGCGGCGGCGCCGCCAGGATCAGCACCGTGCCCAGCATGCGCAGGTTGAGCAGGTCGCCAGCCTCCTTCACGTCGGTCTGCATCACGTTGACCAGCATGCTGGCGTCGATGGCGATGCCGTAGGCCAGCATGAAGTACGCACCAAACGCAGCCATCAGCACCAGCACCAGCACGGCGGGCTTGAGCGTCCAGCGCCAGGCCAGCAGGCTCAGCAGCGCCGCGTTGCCCGCTGCGACGATGAGCGCAAACGCCAGCGCAAAGCCCCAGCCGCGCAGGCTGCCCTGACCGGGCAACTGGGCCACTTCTTGCCACAGCGGCACGTTGCAGGCCGTGGCCAGCCAGGTGCTGACCAGCACCACCACCCAGGCGGGGTGCATGGGGCGGGGGGCGGTGGGTGTGGCGGGTGGCTTACCGAGGGCAGCCGAAGAAAAAGGCAGGTATTGCCGTAGAGACCAGGACATGGGGCGTAGTTTGCCCTTGGAGGCTTAAGACTGCGTTAATGCGCAACGCAATACCTACAGGCCGACGGGGATCAGCGTCCCCGCGTCCTGCCTCTGGCATGCGCCGGACGTTACCAACTCTCGCGGTGGCAGAGAGAGCCGTCCACCTTGGTGTTGCATATGCCTTGTATTGGTGTTTCCGATGGATCGACCGTCGCAAAGCTGGATGGTCGAGGCGCGCCGTCCTCTTGAATTATCACGGTTTGATTGCGGTGGCGGGAACCGCCGCCGACGCAGCATCGGGACGAATGTCCAACTTGAGAGCCAAGCCTTCGACCTTTGCATATCGCTTGATGCGTCCGATCAATTCGGCCGTCAGCACATGGCCTGCCGACAGCAGCAGGACACCTTCCTGTGAAAAAAGGTCCTTGCCCAAGGCCATGCCAGGCTCCAATTGCGCCGCAGCCACCGAAAGAAGTCGCTCGGGCGCGCGTGGCGACTCTTTTTGCATGATGTGCAAAAACAGATCGATGGCCTCGGCATCGAACTGCGTGCCACGGCCCCTTTGCAACACGGTGCGTGCTTCAGTATCGGTCAGCGGAGTGCCGGTCAAGTGCCCATGCGTGAGGTCGTCAAAGGTATCAACGACAGCCAGGATTCGTGCGCCGATCGGAATTTGCGCTCCCTCCAGCCGGTCCGGAAACCCGCTGCCGTCCCACCGTTCGTGGTGCGAGCGGATGATGGCGGCTACGGGTTGGTGTTCATCCAATGCCATGAACGCCTGGGCGCCAAGCACGGGATGGCGTTGGTAGCTGATCATCTCCTCGGCATTGAGCCGGCCAACCGGTTTGTTCAGGATGCTGTCGGGAAGTGCCATGAGTCCCATGTCGTGCAGCAGCCCTGCCACGAAAACATCTTGCAGGCTACTGTCCGAAAGCCCCATGGCTTGCGCAACCTTGCGTGCCTGACTGGCGGTGCGCTTTCCGTGCCCGACGAGCAAGCCACTGCGCAGCTCCATGAGGTTGGAGAAGATTTTGATGCTGGTCAGGTAGTTGCGTCGCAGTTGATCGTTGGCATGCTGAAGTTCGGTCGTTCGCTCCTGGACGCGGTCCTCCAGACCTGCATTGAGCGTGCGCAGTTCTTCATTCTGCTCTGCTGTCAGGGCCTGCAGACGCGCGCGGTCACGCTGTAGCAAACGGTGCTCTGCAGCTTGGCGCACGGTCAGGCGCAGCTCGGCTTCGTCCCAGGGTTTGTGGATGTACCGGTAAATCTGCCCGTCGTTGATGGCCGCGATGGTGGCGTTCATGTCGGCATAGCCAGTCAGCAAAATGCGGGCGGTGTCCGGCCAGCGTGCTCTGACATGTCCGAGGAACGCAGCTCCGTCCATGCCAGGCATGCGCATGTCGCTCACCACCACATCGACGATATGCGTTTCCATCAGTTGTAGGGCTTCGGTGCCGCCCGTTGCTTGCAGCACCTGGCAGTCTTCGGCGCGCAGCACGCGCTTGAGCGCAGACAGGATGCCTGGCTCATCGTCGACGCACAGCACTGTCCAAGGCTGCGCGGATGCGTCCAAAGGATGTGGTGACGGGGCGAGCCCTTGTGCCGCCGCCAGGCTGCCGTGAGGGCGGGGCGACATGGTGGAGAGGTCCGTCGGGGTCATCTTGCGTCGTACTCCATCGCTGTGGCTGAGTGAGTGGCCGCTGGGTCATGCTTGCGGCGGTGCCATACCGTTGCGCTGCACCGGCACAGTGACGCGGAAGGTGGTCCCGTGGCCTATCTCGCTGCTCACCTCAAGGCGGCCCCCGTGTTTTTGCACGATGCCATAGGACAAGGAAAGCCCAAGGCCTGTGCCTTGGCCCACCGGCTTGGTGGTGAAGAAGGGGTCGAAAATCCTTTGCAGGTTTTCTGGGGCGATGCCTGCGCCGTCATCGGAGACTTCCACCCAGGCGTCGCTGCCCTGCGTTCCAGTGCGGATGGTGATCGTTCCGCGTTCCTTGGTGATGGCGTGGGCGGCATTGACCAGCAGGTTCATGAACACCTGGTTCAGTTCGGATGGCAGGCACTGCACCTCTGGCACGTCGCCGTACTGCTTCACCACGTCAGCCTTGTACTTGATCTCGTTGTTCACGATGTTCAGCGTGGAGTCGATGCCCTGGTGCAGATTGACGCTCTCCCATTCCTGGCGAGCGTCGACGCGCGAGAAGTCCTTGAGGTCTTGCACGATCTTGCGCACGCGCTGAATCCCGTCGCGCGATTCACGCATCAGGTTGGGAATATCTTCCTTGAGGTAGTCGATATCCAGGTCCTCACGCAGTTGCCGCACGCGTCCGAGAGCCTCAGCATCCTGCAGGCTGTTCTCGGTGTCCTCGTAGGCGGACAGCATGCGGAACAGGTCCTGCAGATATTGTTCAAGCGTGCCGAAGTTGGAAAAAATGAAACCGATGGGGTTGTTGATCTCGTGGGCCACACCTGCAGCGAGCTGTCCGATAGATGCCAGCTTTTCCGACTGGATGAGCTTGTTCCTGGCGTCTGAGAGTTTGGAGTTCAGAACCTTCAATTCCTTGTTGGCTTGGAGCAACTCGCCAACGATCGCCCGGATCTGTTCATCGGACATCTCTGCAAGCGTCATCTCCGTGGGCTGATCGATAGTGCACAGGGATGGACTGCCATCGGTCGACTCTGTTGGCGCAGCCGTATTGGCGTCTTGGGCTGTTGCAATCATGGTGTTTCCTTTCGGGGGCGAAGCACGGACTCCAGTTGCTGAAACTCTTCTTCAATGCCACGCAGGAGCACGCCTGTGCGCTGCTCCGTCAGTGCAAGCCGCTGCCATACGCTGCGGTGGATCCCGGGCACGGCTTCGCTGGCCAGTTCTGCCAAGTCCAGCGCGTGTGCCAGAGCGTCGGCCACTTGGACCACGTCGGCCAACATGGCCTTGGGCGCGCTACCTGGCTGGTGGTGGCCCGCGATGGCCTCGGTGATCTCGGGAGCAAAGTGCCAGTGTTGGCATACCCACTGTCCCAGTTCGGCGTGGTGGACGCCCGTGAGCGCCTGTTCGGCCTCGAAGTACGGCAGGTCCTGGGAGTCCGCCCATTCCATGATGACGGCGGCCTCCTCGGGATAGTGGCTGTCCACAACGAGCCGACCTACGTCATGGAGCAGGCCGGCTGTGAAGGCCGCTGCCTCGTTCATGCCATGCAGCCGTGCGATGTGCCGTGCTGCCACTGCGCACGCGATGGAGTGCCGCCAGAACGCGTCGATGTGCAGGGCCTTGCCATGCAGTTTTTCGAATTGCACGGTGAGAGCCGCCGCTAGCACCAGCGTACCCAGCTGCCGCAAGCCCAGGACATTGATGGCGTCACGCACCGAGCCGATGCGATTGGACAGACCATAGAAGGGAGAGTTGGCCAGCTGCAGCACCTTGACCGACAGGGCTTGGTCGAGCTGCAAGGTATTGGCGAAGCTGTCTATCGATGCATCGTTTTGCATCATGAGGGCTTGCAGCTGCACGACCACGTTGGGAAGGGATGGCAGCGAGCGGATGTCGTCTGCCAGCGCTTGTCGGTCCAGTGTGATGCGAGGAGGAGGCATCGAGGAGACGGGCGGGGCATTCATAAGGGGACCCCGCGGTATTGGTACAGCGCCCGCCGCAGCTCCACAGGCACATCTTCGGCGGCAATCCGCCGGAAAAGGTATTCAAGCCGGGCCGCCACGGCGTGATCGGAGAGCGCGACAGAGGCCGCCGGACTGGCTATGGACCGTGGCTGATCCAGTACGCCACCTTCAATAGCGCTGGCCGGTGGCTCGGGTGGTGGTATGGCGGTGGGTGAGGTCATGATTGCGCCTGTTGGGAAACGTTGGGGATCAGTGTCAGAACCACTCCACGCGATGCGGCGTGGTCCAGCGCACGCACCCAGGCCTGCCAGTTGCGGCCGCCCAGCGATAGCGTGACCATGCGCATGGGCTGGCCGTCAGACGTGCTGGCTGCTGCAATCAGCGTTTCGTAGTCCTGCCCCAGCGCCTGGGCTGCCGTTGCTCCCAGCATGGGGGTGTCGGTGCCCAGCACACGCTGGAGTTCCAGGTTGGTCAGAACGATGGTGCCGTGGGAGTCCACCCCCAGCAATGCAACAGGCAGTGCGTCCAGCAGGTCGCGTGCGGTGTTGGCGCGGGCAGCCTCCAGATCAATCTGCCGCTGTTGGTTGCCCAGCACCTGCTCCAGCCGTTCATTGGCACGCGTGAGGGCCTCGCTCGCGCTGACCACCTCGGTCGCCAGTCGCTTGTTTTCGTCTGCCATCTCTTTGTGGGCAAATGCCTCGCGAACATGTTCGAGAAGGCGCTCGTCGTCCCAGGGCTTGGTCAGGAAGCGATAGATGGCGCCTTCGTTCACCGCATCGGTGATGGACTGGAGTTCGGTATAGCCCGAAAGCACAAGCCGGACGGTGTCAGGGTAGAGGTCCTTGGCGCGGCGCAGGAATTCGACGCCTGTCATGCCCGGCATACGCTGGTCCGAGAGCACCACGTCCACTTCATATTCCGTCATGCGCTGCAGTCCTTCTGCCCCGCCGCTGGCAGTGACGATGCGATAGCCGTCTCGGCGGAACAGTCGCTTGAGCGACGAAACGATGCTCGGCTCGTCATCCACCAACAGCAACGTGCGTTCGCGACGGCGGGAGAGCATGCTGTCGGGCAAGCGCTTGCGTTGCGACAACATCTGGATGAATGTTTCACCATTTACGGGCGAGGCCAATACGGGACCCTGCATCCGGTCACAACCACTGGCAATCAGCAAGGTGAGTTGGCCCGTGGTTTCCACCCCCTCTGCCATGACCTGCATTTGCAGACTGTGGCCCATGTTGATGATGGCCCGCGTGAGGGAGACCGCACCCACCGCCGCTGTCACATCGGGTACGCATGAGCGATCAATCTTGATCACATCCACCGGCAGACTGCGAAGCAGCGCCAGATTGGTGAAGTTCGCGCCGAAGTCCCCCAGGGTGATTTCCACACCCAATGCCTTGAGCTGGGAGAGCGTGGGCGCCAGCCCGTCGCCACCTTCGACCAGTGCGCGCTCGCTGATCTCCACTCCCAGGCTTTGGGGTGAAAGACCGTACTGCTTCATGGTGTGCCGCACCTTTTCGAACACGTCGTGCTGCTGAAGCTCCAGCGTGCTGATCCTTGTGCTCATGCGGGGCACCCGCACCTTCGTTTGCTCCCAGATCTGCAATTGGGCGCACAGCGCATTGCGCTTCCAGTCGCCAAGGCTGACGACCAGGCCCGACTGCAGTGCCACAGGCATGAACTCTTCCACTGGCACCGGGCCCAGTTCGGCACTCGTCCATTCAAGCACTGCCTGGGCTCCAATGACTTCGCCGCTCCCCAGGTCCGCCTGCAATTGGTAGGAGAGCGTTAACTCTCCGCGTTCGGCTGCATGGCGCAAACCCGACTCGATCGCCAGACGGCGCAGGGCCATCGCCCGGGTTTCCGGCGTGAATACCGCCACTTGCTCCCCTTGTGCATCGATGCGCATGCGCGCCATCTGTGCGGCCTCCAGCAGTTCGCCGGCGGCCTCAGCATCTTGCGGAAAACGGGCGACGCCCACGCAGGCGCTGGGCACGATTTCTGATACGCCCACCCGCTCGGCATGCGACAGTGCCTGCACCACGGCCCTGGCGTGGATATGGCCCGTGGCATCCAGACGGCTGCTTTGCGGCGACACCATGATGGCGAACTCGCCACCGTCAATGCGCGCCACGATATCGCCCGGCTCCGCCAGTGCTTTCAGTCGCTCGGCCACGGCCTGCGCCATGCTGTCTCCCGCGCCGTAGCCCATCGCCTGCTTGAGCTGGTCCACCTTGTCGACCTGAATCGACAAAACCAGGAAGGTGCTCGGGTCCCACCGTGCGTGGTTCACTGCTGCATCGATCTGGTCCAGCAAAAATGTCCGGTTGCTGAGCCCGGTGATCCCATCCTGGTGGGCCAATTGTTGAATGCGTTGTTCTGCCTCGCGCTGTGCCGTGATGTCCTGCACGATCAAGTACCCGTGCAAGCGCCCGGCAGCGTCTGCCTCAACCATGCCACGCTGGAGCACCTCCATGCGGGTACCGTCCTGGGCGATCAGCCGGTGCTGAAATTCGAACGGCTCGTCGGTGATAGCGCCTTGCCAGATCGCAGCGATGTACCCACGTTCTTCTACCGGTACCCATCGCAAGAAGCTTGCGCCACGCCGGGGCTGCGGACTGAAAGGCGTGCCAAGCAGCTGGTGCAGCCCTTTGGACGCGACCATCCGGCCCGTGGCCATGTCGATTTCAGCCGAGCCGCTGCGGCCGATGGTTTCGGCCTGCTCCAGCATGCGTGCGCGCCAAGTGGCTGAAAAGCCTGGGCCTTCACGCCGGGTGTCGTCCACCAGTGTCACCACCTCGGTGCCATCCAGCAGCTTGTGGAGCGACCGGGTGTAAGCCCGGCCTACCAGCAGACTGCCGTCTGCCCGTCTGCAATGCACTGCGCGAGTTTCACTACCGATGTGCTGCAGTTGGGGCCACAGGTCGGGCCATCGCTGCTCCAGGTGCGCAGCCGCTGCGTGCGTGTCGCTGTCATCGCCACCCAGCGTGCGAGCCATATGGCGGTTGATGAACAAAGGCCGCCCGTGCTGCATGACACACAGGCCCATCGGTGTGGAGTCGAACAGCTGGGCCTTCAGCCAATCCCTGGCTATCCCGCCAGCCAGGGATCGTGACAATGGGGCTTGCGATCCTGGTGGAGCGCCATCCGCAGGAAGGCGGGGTGAGGGGGCTGTTTCGGTGGTGATCATGCTGTCCTCTACAGGCAGGCCGCGATGAAATCGGCAGCCTGAGGGACATTATCATTTTAAAATATGATAATTGAAAGCATATTTATCAAATATTTTATATTTTGAGCGCAAATCTTTCTGCCCGGACCTCGCCACGGGGTGGGGATCTGATTTTTCCCCTCGGCCCGTGGCTGAGTATCAAAGTTGCGCAGCGTGGTGCTTCAAATGATCGCCGACAAAGCTCTGCACAAAGTAGTAGCCGTGGTCGTAGTCCGCGTGCCGGCGCAGCGTGAGCGGCTGGCCGATGGCCTGGCACGCGGCCTCGAACAGGTGGGGATGCAGCTGGTCGGCCAGGAATTTGTCGTCCAGCCCCTGGTCGATGAGGATGCCTGCCGGGTAGGGCGCGATGGGCTGGTGCTGCATCAGCACCGTGGCGTCGTGTTCCAGCCAGGTGGTGCGGTCGGGGCCCAGGTAGCCGGTGAAGGCCTTTTCTCCCCAGGGGCACTGGGTGGGCGCGCAGATGGGCGCAAAGGCCGACACCGTCTTGAACCGGCCGGGGTGGCGCAAGGCGAGTGTGAGCGCGCCGTGGCCGCCCATGCTGTGGCCGAAGATGCCCAGGCGCTGCCCGTCGATGGGCAGGTGCTGGCCCACCAGGGGCAGCAGCTCTTGCAGCAGGTAGCTCTCCATGCGCCAGTGGGTGTTCCAGGGGCTCTGCGTGGCGTCGAGGTAAAACCCTGCGCCCACGCCAAAGTCCCAGCTGGCCGTGGCGCCGGGCAGGGCCGACACGGCCTCGCCGCGCGGGCTGGTGTCGGGGGCGATCAGTGCCAGGCCCAGTTCGGCGGCCAGGCGTTGGGCACCGGCCTTGATCGCAAAGGTCTCTTCGGTGCAGGTCAGCCCTGCCAGGTACAGCACGGCGGGCACAGGGCCCTGCTGTGCCTGGGGCGGCAGGTACACCGAGAACTTCATCGGCAAGCCGATGGTGGTGGAGGCGTGCTGGTAAAAGCGCTGCTCGCCGCCAAAGCAGGCGTGGCTGCTGAGCAGGTCCAGAGGAGTGGTCATGGTGATTGCTCTTGAATTGATAGCTGCTCAGGCAATAACTCGTAGCGCTTGAGGCAGTTTTCGCTTGTAGGGGCCTTAAAAGACGGCTCCAGGCCGTTTGTCATGGCCCGCCGGGGTCGGCACCCAGAATGCCCGGTTGTCTCAGGGGCTGTGGGTGCTGGCGAGTAGCCAAGTTACGCGGCGTACTTGACGACCGAGCGGATTGACTTGCCTTCGTGCATCAGGTCAAAGGCTTCGTTGATGTCCTTCAGGCCCATGGTGTGGGTGACGAACGGGGCAAGCTGGATCTTGCCGGCCATTGCGTCTTCGACCATGCCGGGCAGCTCGCTGCGGCCCTTGACGCCGCCAAACGCCGTGCCTAACCACTTGCGGCCGGTGACGAGCTGGAAGGGGCGGGTGCTGATCTCTTGCCCCGCACCGGCCACGCCGATGATGACCGACTGGCCCCAGCCCCGGTGCGCGCATTCGAGTGCGGCGCGCATCACGTTGACGTTGCCGATGCACTCAAAGCTGTGGTCCACGCCCCAGGTCGTCATCTCCACGATGACCTGCTGGATCGGCTTATCGAAGTCCTTGGGATTCACGCAGTCGGTGGCGCCAAAGGTGCGGGCCAGGTCGAACTTGGAGGGGTTGGTGTCGATGGCGATGATGCGCCCGGCCTTGGCCAACTTGGCGCCCTGGATCACGGCCAGACCAATGCCGCCCAGGCCGAACACGGCCACGGTGTCGCCTTCTTGCACCTTGGCGGTGTTTTTGACGGCGCCCAGGCCCGTGGTCACGCCGCAGCCCAGCAGGCAGACCTGCTCGGGGTTGGCGTTGGGGTTGACCTTGGCGAGCGACACCTCGGCGACCACGGTGTATTCGCTGAAGGTGCTGCAGCCCATGTAGTGGTAGATGGGTTGGCCGTTGTAGCTGAAGCGCGTGGTGCCATCGGGCATCACACCCTTGCCCTGCGTGGCGCGCACGCTCACGCACAGGTTGGTCTTGCCGCTCTTGCAGAACAGGCATTCGCCGCATTCGGCGGTGTAGAGCGGGATCACATGGTCGCCGGGCTTCACGCTGGTCACGCCTTCGCCCACTTCCACCACGATGCCCGCGCCTTCATGGCCCAGCACTACGGGGAACAAGCCCTCAGGGTCGTCACCGCTCAGGGTGAAGGCGTCGGTGTGGCACACGCCGGTGTCGGTGATCTTGATGAGCACTTCGCCCTTTTTGGGCGGGGCGACGTCGATCTCGACGATCTGCAGAGGTTCTCCGGCTTTGAAGGCTACGGCGGCGCGGGATTTCATGGGGTGGTCCTTTCGGTCAATCGGGTAGGGAATGGGTGGGGTGTGGGCTATTTGAGGTACGAGCGAAGCAACGCCAGCGTTTCGTCAATGGCTTGCTGCGACGGCGCCGGTTTTTCAGCCATCGTCTCGCGCACATGGCTGTCGAGCAGGTCAGCCATCAGTCCGTGCACAGCGCCACGCATGGCCGCCAGCTGCTGCAGGATGGGGGCGCAGTCGCTGCCCGCCTCCACCGCGCGCTCCAGCGCCTCGGCCTGGCCCTTGATACGGCGCAGGCGTGTGATGGCGCGTTGTTTGTCCTCGGTAGTGTGGGGCATGGGCAGGCGGCTGGCTGGTCGTTCATTAGGGTGTACTGGGCGGCAGTATAAAAGACAAGCGCATATGCTGATTGCGCTACAGGTATTAAAAGGGCTATTACTCAGGGGGAGTATTCAGAAATTGGCAGTGAACCCCTCTCGATGAGTCATTAAAAAAGCCCGCAGGCACTGCCTGCGGGCTTTGTGGGGTGCGGGAGCGGCGCAGTGCGCCGCTCCGATCAGCGGCTGGCCAGGGGAGGCACGTCGCGGCGCACGGAGCCGGTGAACAGCTGGCGGGGGCGGCCGATCTTGTACTCGGGGTCGCCGATCATTTCGTTCAGCTGGGCGATCCAGCCCACGGTGCGGGCCAAGCTGAAGATGCCGGTGAACAGGTTCACCGGGATGCCGATGGCACGCTGCACGATGCCGGAGTAGAAGTCCACGTTCGGGTAGAGCTTGCGCTGCACGAAGTAGTCGTCTTCCAAGGCGATCTTTTCCAGTTCCTTGGCCAGCTTGAACAGCGGGTCGTTTTCCAGGCCCAGCTCGGCCAGCACTTCATTGCAAGTCTCTTGCATGAGCTTGGCGCGGGGGTCGTAGTTCTTGTACACCCGGTGGCCAAAGCCCATCAGCTTGACGCCGGAGTTCTTGTCCTTGACCTGCTTGATGAAGTCGCCGATCTTTTCCACGCCGCCTTGGGCCTGGATGTCGTACAGCATGTTCAGTGCAGCTTCATTGGCGCCGCCGTGGGCAGGGCCCCACAGGCAGGCCACGCCAGCGGCGATGGCCGCAAACGGGTTGGTGCCCGACGAACCGCACAGGCGCACGGTGGAGGTCGAAGCGTTCTGCTCGTGGTCAGCGTGCAGGATGAAGATGCGGTCCAGCGCGCGTTCCAGCACGGGGTTGACCTTGTACTCTTCGCAGGGCGTGCCGAACATCATGCGCAGGAAGTTGCCTGCGTAGCTCAGGTGGTTCTGCGGGTACATGTAAGGCTGGCCCATGCCGTACTTATAGGCCATGGCGACCAGCGTAGGCATCTTGGCGATCAGGCGGATCGCGGCGATCTCACGGTGCTGCGGGTTGTTGATGTCCGTGCTGTCGTGGTAGAAGGCCGACAGGGCGCCCACCAGACCGGTCAGCACAGCCATGGGGTGCGCGTCGCGGCGGAAGCCACGCAGGAAGAACTGCATCTGCTCGTTGACCATGGTGTGGTTGGTCACGCGGCTGGTGAAGTCGGTCTTTTGTGCGGCGTTGGGCAGGTCACCGTACAGCAGCAGGTGGCAGGTTTCCAGGAAGTCGCAGTTTTCGGCCAGCTGCTCAATGGGGTAGCCGCGGTACAGCAATTCGCCCTTGTCACCATCGATGTAGGTGATGGCCGACTGGGTGGCTGCTGTGGACAGGAAGCCCGGGTCATAGGTGAACATGCCCGTCTGCGCATACAGCTTGCGGATGTCGATGACGTCCGGGCCGATGCTGCCCTGATAGACCGGCAGGTCCACGCTGGGGCTGCCGTTACTGAACGACAGGGTGGCTTTGTTGTCAGCTAGCTTCATTGTTACTTTCCTTGGGTAGGTTGCCGATACGAATCCGGTCTTGGTGCGAGGGCCGGGTGTCAGGCATGCACTGCCGTGGCGCCACCGCTTTGTCTCAGCATGCCGAGCACTTCACGCGCTTCTTGTGTGTCTTGGTCGCCCGAGGGCTCTCGCCGCCGCAGCAGCAGGTCCAGCAGGTCGTTGTCCGCCAGATCCATCAACGCGTTGAGGCCTTGCGCATGGCGCTGCGTCAGCGTCGATTCGAAGCGGTGGAAGAACTTCTCGATGAACAAGTCGTTCTCCAGCAAGCCGCGCCGGCAGCGCCAGTGCAGCTTGCTCAGCTCGCGTTCGTCCAGCAGCGGCGAGGCCGCCTCTGGCGCGATGGATGGGGTGGATAGCGTTTGCATGGACCGGTGTGTAGGACGATGAACGGGCCGCGCTCAGATGGCGCGGCGCACCATCAATTCCTTGATCTTGCCGATGGCCCGGGTGGGGTTCAGACCCTTGGGGCACACGTCCACGCAGTTCATGATGGTGTGGCAGCGGAACAGGCGGTACGGGTCTTCCAGGTTGTCCAGGCGCTCCGTGGTGGCTTCGTCGCGGCTGTCGGCGATGAAGCGGTAGGCCTGCAGCAGGCCAGCGGGGCCCACGAACTTGTCGGGGTTCCACCAGAAACTGGGGCAGCTGGTGGAGCAGCTGGCGCACAGAATGCACTCGTACAGGCCGTTCAGCTCTTCGCGCTCTTCCGGCGACTGCAGGCGCTCGGTTTCGGGCGGCACGTTGTCGTTGACGAGGTACGGCTTGATGGAGTTGTACTGCTTGAAGAACTGCGTCATGTCCACGATCAGGTCGCGGATGACGGGCAGGCCGGGCAGGGGCTTCAGGACCACGGTGCCGGGCAGCGTGTTCATGTTGGTCAGGCAGGCCAGGCCGTTCTTGCCGTTGATGTTCATGGCGTCCGAGCCACAAACACCTTCGCGGCAGGAGCGACGGAACGACAGGGTGGGGTCTTGCGCCTTGAGCTTCATCAGGGCGTCCAGCAGCATGCGTTCGCTGCCGTCGAGCTCGACTTCGACGGTCTGCATGTAGGGCTTGGCGTCCTTGTCAGGATCGTAGCGGTAGATTTGGAAGGTGCGTTTTGCCATGGTGGGTGCTCCTGTATCCGTTTAGAACGTGCGAACCTTGGGCGGAACTGAGTCCACGGTCAGGGGTTTGAGTTTGACGGGCTTGTAGGTCAGGCTGTTGCTCTCGCTGTGCCACAGGGTGTGCTTCATCCAGTTGGCATCGTCGCGGCCCAGGGGTGCCACTGGGTCGTCTGCGGGGCGCTCGTAGTCGCTCACGGTGTGGGCGCCCCGGCATTCCTTGCGTGCAGCGGCAGACACCATGGTGGCTTGCGCAGCTTCGATCAGGTTCTCGACTTCCAGCGCTTCGATGCGGGCGGTGTTGAACACCTTGGAGTGGTCCTTCAGGCCCACGCTGTTCACGCGGTTGCGCAGCTCGGCAATCTTCTTGACGCCTTCGTCCATGCTCGCTTGCGTGCGGAACACGCCGGCGTGCAGCTGCATGCTGGCGCGGATGTCATTGGCCACGTCTTGGGCGTATTCGCCGCTGCTGGCGCCTTGCAGGCGGTTGAGGCGCTCCAGGGTGCGGTCGGCCGCGTCCTTGGGCAGGGGCTTGTGGTTCTTGTTCTTGTCGTTGAACTCGACGATGTGGTTGCCGGCTGCGCGGCCGAAGACCAGCAGGTCCAGCAGCGAGTTGGTGCCCAGACGGTTGGCGCCGTGCACCGATACGCACGAGCATTCGCCCACTGCGTACAGACCGTTGACCACCAAATTGTCGTTGCCGCCTTGCTGCACCACGACCTGGCCGTTGATGTTGGTGGGGATACCACCCATCTGGTAGTGGATGGTGGGCACCACAGGAATCGGTTCCTTGGTGATGTCCACGTTGGCGAAGTTGACGCCGATTTCGTACACCGAGGGCAGGCGCTTGTGGATGGTGTCTGCACCCAGGTGGTCGAGCTTGAGCAGCACGTAGTCCTTGTTAGGACCACAGCCACGGCCTTCCTTGATTTCCTGGTCCATCGAGCGGGACACGAAGTCGCGCGGTGCCAGGTCCTTCAGCGTGGGCGCATAGCGCTCCATGAAGCGCTCGCCATTGCTGTTGAGCAAGATGGCGCCTTCGCCACGGCAGCCTTCGGTCAGCAGCACGCCCGCGCCGGCCACGCCGGTAGGGTGGAACTGCCAGAACTCCATGTCCTCCAGCGGAATGCCGGCGCGTGCGGCCATGCCCAGGCCATCACCGGTGTTGATGAAGGCGTTGGTCGAGGCTGCAAAGATACGGCCTGCGCCACCGGTGGCCAGCAGGGTGGTCTTGGCTTCGAGGATGTGCAGGTCGCCGGTTTCCATTTCCAGCGCCGTCACGCCCACCACGTCGCCGTCGGCGTCGCGGATCAGGTCCAGGGCCATCCACTCCACGAAGAAGTTGGTGCGGGCCTTCACGTTTTGCTGGTACAGCGTGTGCAGCATGGCGTGGCCGGTGCGGTCGGCCGCAGCGCAAGCGCGTTGCACGGGCTTTTCGCCGTAGTTGGCGGTGTGGCCGCCGAAGGGGCGCTGGTAGATCGTGCCGTCGGTGTTGCGGTCAAACGGCATGCCCATGTGTTCCAGGTCGTACACGACCTTGGGGGCTTCGCGGCACATGAACTCGATCGCATCCTGGTCACCGAGCCAGTCGGAGCCCTTGATGGTGTCGTAGAAGTGGTAGTGCCAGTTGTCCTCGGACATGTTGCCCAGCGAAGCGCCGATGCCGCCCTGGGCCGCCACAGTGTGCGAACGGGTGGGGAAGACCTTGGAGAGAACCGCAACGTTCAGGCCCGCGCGGGCCAGTTGCAGGGATGCCCGCATGCCGGAGCCGCCGGCCCCGATGATGATGACGTCAAACTTGCGCTTGGTGATGTTGGCTTGTGTGTAGCTCATTGTGTACCTTCAATCGCGGGAATCAGAGACGCCACAGAACCTGGATGCCCCAGCCGGCGCAGCTGACCAGCCAGACGATGCTGAACACTTGCAGTGCCAGGCGCAGGCCCACGGGCTTGATGTAGTCCATCAGGACTTCGCGCAGGCCGACCCATGCATGCCAGGCAATCGCGACGATCACGGAGAAGGTCAGCACCTTCATCCACTGGGCCGAGAAGATACCCGCCCATTTGTCGTAGCCGATGGGGCCTTTGGAAAAGATGACCTGGGCCAGCAGGGCCAGGGTGAACAGCGCCATCAGGACTGCCGTGACGCGCTGGCTGAGCCAGTCGCGCAGACCATAGTGGGCGCCGACGACGACGCGCTTGGAACCGTAATTGACGGACATGGAAATTTCCTCTCGTTCTTCAACAGGCGCTGACTTACAGCGGCCGCCGTTTTTGTGGGTTGATCAGTACAGGCCGAACAGCTTGGCGCCCAGCACCAGGGCCAGCCCGATGCTGATGACCAGAACGGTCAGTGCGGAGCTCTTGCCAAATTGCTTGTTCACGGCGCTGTGGCTCACGTCCATCCACAGGTGGCGCAGGCCGGCCGTGAAGTGGTGCAGGTAGGCCCAGATCAGCGCCAGAGCGACCAGCTTGATGAACCAGCCGGGCACAAAGCCGATGCCGATGTTGAAGGCCGCCGAGAATTTGGCGAACGAGATTTCGGAAGACACCGAGGTGTCGAACATCCAGATGATGAAAGGCAGCAGCAGGAACATGATCAGTCCGCTGGCGCGGTGCAAGATCGAAACCCACGCAGCAGGCGTCATGCGGTAGGTCGTCAAGTCCTTGAAGGCATTGATGTTGCGGAATTCAGGCCGTTTTTTGGCTAGTTCTGTCATTTCTGGTGCTTTCGTGGATGTAACTGCTTTGTAATTTGAAGATGCAAAGAACGCAAAATTCTATTGCAACGCAACACAAGGGTTTAGCCGGGCTTGAAATTTTCGACGTTAATGCTCGGGTGCCAGCCTGCTGTCAGCTCAATTCATTACGGTAGTGGTGGGTATCGGTGCGATACAGCCCCCGGCGTAACTCCATGGGAACATCGTTATAGGTGTAAGCGATGCGCTCGACGCTCAGCAGCGGCGTCACGGGTGTGATTTGCAGCAACTGGGCCTGTTCATCGTCGGGCAGCACGGCGCGGATTTTTTCTTCGGCCCGCACCATGCGCACGCCAAAGTCGAGTTCAAACATGGCGTAAGTCGGCCCTTGGTAATTGGCCAGCTGCTCGGCTGTGAGGCCCTTGAAGGCCTGGCCGGGCAGCCAGATGTCTTCCAAAATGGTGGGCACTCCCGCAAAAGACAGGATGCGCCGGGCCTGCATGACGGCATCGCCACTGCGCAAGGCTAGAGCACGGGCCACATCGGCGTTGGCGCGCACGCGGCGGCAATCGATCACGCGGCGCTGCGCGGGGCCCTCCACACGGGCGTCTCCGGTGTCGGGCAGCAGCTTCAGAAAGCGGTACTGCACATGCTGTTCGGCGTGGGTGGCCACAAAGGTGCCTTTGCCTTGCCGGCGCATCACCAAGTTTTCGGCGGCCAGTTCGTCAATGGCCTTGCGCACCGTGCCCTGGCTCACGCGAAAGCGCGCGGCCAGCTCCATTTCGCTTGGGATGGCCTCGCCGGGCTTCCATTCACCCTGTTGCAGGCTCTGCAGGATCAGTCCCTTGATCTGCTGGTACAGCGGGCTGAACGCTGGCGTGGCGACGCCCGCAGCGCCTTGCGGAGCGGCGGGGTTGTCGGCTGCGAACGGAAGCGATGACATGGTGTGGGTGTGTAGGTTGTGCGTGTGCTGTGGTGCGGCAGTGCGGTTGCCCCATGACAATCGGACGACAAATAGGTTGCAATCATATCTTATATAAGACATAAGACAAATTGACCGAGGTGTCCAATCGGGGGTAAACTCCAATGCTGTTTTGCGGGGCACGGGCTACTGGTGACAGGCGCTGGTGCTTGCGTTGCACTCACACCTGTTTTCCTCACTTCCTGGAGTTTTCACCATGAGCAAGAAGCCCGTTCGCGTCGCTGTCACCGGCGCCGCCGGTCAAATCGGTTACGCCCTGCTGTTCCGTATCGCCTCCGGCGAAATGCTGGGCAAGGACCAGCCGGTCATCCTGCAATTGCTCGAAGTGCCTGTCGAAGGTCCTCAAAAAGCGCTCAAGGGCGTGATGATGGAGCTGGACGACTGCGCCTTCCCGCTGCTCGTCGAAATGACCGCCCACAGCGACCCCATGACCGCCTTCAAGGACGCTGACTACGCACTGCTGGTCGGTTCGCGCCCCCGTGGCCCTGGCATGGAGCGTGCCGAGCTGCTGGCTGTCAACGGCGCCATCTTCACGGCGCAGGGCAAGGCCCTGAATGCAGTGGCATCGCGTGACGTGAAGGTGCTGGTGGTGGGCAACCCCGCCAACACCAACGCCTACATCGCCATGAAGTCGGCCCCCGACCTGCCACGCAAGAACTTCACCGCCATGCTGCGCCTGGACCACAACCGTGCTGCCAGCCAGATCGCTGCCAAGACCGGCAAGGCCGTGGCTGACATCGAGAAGCTGACCGTGTGGGGCAACCACTCGCCCACAATGTACGCCGACTACCGCTTTGCCACCATCAAGGGCGAAAGCGTGGCCAAGATGATCAACGACCAGGAGTGGAACGCCAACACGTTCCTGCCCACCGTCGGCAAGCGTGGCGCAGCCATCATCGAAGCCCGGGGTCTGTCGTCGGCAGCGTCTGCAGCCAATGCGGCCATCGACCACATGCGCGACTGGGCTCTGGGCACCAACGGCAAGTGGGTCACCATGGGTGTTCCATCCAATGGCGAATACGGCATTCCCAAGGACGTGATGTTTGGTTTCCCCGTGACCTGCGAAAACGGCGAGTACAAGATCGTTGAAGGTCTGGACATCGACGCGTTCTCGCAAGAGCGCATCAACATCACGCTGGCCGAACTGCAAGGCGAGCAAGACGGCGTCAAGCACCTGCTGTAAACAAGCTGGTGAACGACGCAATGCAGCCGACGCCTGTGGCATCGGGCCTTCGGGCCGCCCAAGCCCCCGCACCGGGACAGGGCGCTGCGTCTGTCCATCCGCGTGAAGTGTTGCTCGGCGCCCAGGCGCAGACCGGTTTTCTGCCGGTTTGCGACCACTACAGCGGCGTCGAAGCGCGCATGCGCAAGAGCCTGCAATTGCAGGCCGAGATGGCGCAGGAGTTTGGCACCTGCGTCTTTGATGTCACCCTCGATTGCGAAGACGGAGCCCCTGTAGGGCTGGAGTCCGCGCATGCAGCGTTGGTGGCAAGCCTGGCACTGAATGCAGCCCCGGGCGCACGGGTTGCGGCCCGCGTTCATGCGGTAGACCACCCTGCATTTGCCAACGACGTCGCCACCATTGCAGGCGAGGCAGGGCACAGGCTGTGCCACATCATGATTCCCAAGGTCGAGTCGGTAGACGATGTTCTGCTGGCTGAACGTGCGCTAGAGCGCGCGTCGGCGGCCCATGTGCCTTTGCACGTGTTGATCGAGTCTCCCGCCGCCGTGCAGCGTGCGTTCGACATCGCGGCCCACCCCCGCGTGCAGAGCCTGAGTTTCGGGCTCATGGATTTTGTGTCGGCCCATGGCGGTGCCATTCCCGCGCAGGCCATGACCTCTGCCGGGCAGTTCACGCACCCGCTGGTGGTGCGAGCCAAGCTCGAAATCGCCTCGGCCTGTCATGCGCATGGCAAGGTGCCGTCCCATTGTGTGGTCACCGAGTTTTCGGACATGGCGGCCTTGCAAGGTGCTGCCGGCCGCGCGTCGCGCGAGCTGGGCTACACACGGATGTGGAGCATCCATCCAGCGCAGATCCGCACCATCCTGCAGGCCTTTGCACCCCAACAGGACGATATCGACACCGCATCCCGGATCATTGCGGCGGCAGTGTTGGCAGACTGGGCCCCCATCAGTGTGGATGGGGTATTGCACGACCGGGCCAGCTACCGCTTCTATTGGCAAATTTTGGAGCGCGCCCACCGTACCGGGCGCGCGCTACCCTTGGCGGTGCGTCAATGGTTTGATGCATCAGCTTTCGTTCCATCGTGAACACCCCTGGACATTTCCTCGCAGGACTTCCTATGAAATTCGTCATTGCCTCCGCCCTCATGCTGCTGGCCCCGGCCTTCGCCCTGGCGCAAACAACAGCCCAGCCAGCGGCCAAGTCCGACACCAAGGCTGCCGCTAAACCCGCTGCCAAGCCAGCCGCCAAGACGGCGGCCAAGCCTGCAGAGGGCAAGACGGCGGCCAAGGCTCCTGCCAAGAGCCATGCCAAGGCCGAGCCCACCAGCAGCCGCACCCAACTCAAGAGCGCCACCAACCAGGTGGCGGCCGGCATCATCGCCGCCGAAGCAGCCCTGTCGCCCGCCGAACTGGCGATTGCCGAGCGCGTGCATGTGGGGCGCATGCCCTGCGAACTGGGCGCTTTTGTCACGGTGACCGCAGACCCCGCAACCCCCGGCCACTTCCACGTGGAAGGCAAGGGTTTCAAGTATTACATGTCGCCGGTGGCCACGACCACAGGCACGGTGCGCCTGGAGGACGCCAAGGGCGGCGCCGTGTGGCTGCAGATCGCCAACAAGTCCATGCTGATGAACCAGCGCGCGGGTCAGCGCCTGGCTGACGAGTGCATGAGTCCCGAGCAGGTCGTGGTGGCTGAAGCCATCAAGAAGAACCCGCCCGTGAGCGTGCTGGACCCGCTGCCCGCTGCCAAATAAAAAGATCGCGCGCACCTCTCAACGACCGGTGTGTGCCGGGCCCTCCGCCACACGCTACGCCCCACTTTAGAACGCAACTGGAGAAAACAATGTTGAAAGCCTACCGAGACCATGCTGCCGAACGCGCTGCACTGGGTATCCCGCCCCTGCCCCTGGACGCCAAGCAGGTGGCTGAACTGATCGAACTGATCAAGAACCCACCCGCCGGTGAAGAGGCCTTCCTGCTGGACCTGCTGACCCATCGCGTGCCACCGGGCGTGGACGACGCTGCCAAGGTCAAGGCCAGCTTTCTGGCGGCCGTGGCGCATGGCGACATCAAGGTGGGCCTGATCTCCAAGGCCAAGGCCACGGAACTGCTGGGCACCATGGTGGGCGGCTACAACGTGCACCCGCTGATCGAATTGCTCGACGATGCCGAAGTGGCCGGCGTGGCCGCAGAAGGCCTGAAGAAGACCCTGTTGATGTTCGACTTCTTCAATGACGTCGCCGCCAAGGCCAAGGCCGGCAACGCCAAGGCGCAGGAAGTCATCAAGAGCTGGGCCGATGCCGAGTGGTTCACCACCCGTCCTGAAGTCGAAAAGAAGATCACGGTCACCGTGTTCAAGGTGCCTGGCGAGACCAACACCGACGACCTGTCGCCCGCGCCGGATGCCTGGAGCCGCCCCGACATTCCGCTGCACTACCTCGCCATGCTGAAGAACACCCGCCCCGATGCGGCGTTCAAGCCCGAGGAAGACGGCAAGCGCGGTCCGATGCAATTCATCGAAGACCTCAAGAAGAAGGGCAACCTCGTGGCCTACGTGGGCGACGTGGTGGGCACCGGCTCCAGCCGCAAGTCGGCCACCAACAGCGTGATCTGGGCCACTGGCCAGGACATCCCGTTCGTGCCGAACAAGCGTTTTGGCGGTGTGACCCTGGGCGGCAAGATCGCTCCCATCTTCTTCAACACGCAAGAAGACTCGGGCTCGCTGCCGATCGAAGTCGATGTGTCCAAGCTCGAAATGGGCGACGTGGTCGACATCCTGCCCTACGACGGCAAGATCGTGAAGAACGGTGCTACCGTGGCCGAGTTCAAGCTCAAGAGCGATGTGCTGTTTGACGAAGTGCGTGCGGGCGGCCGTATCAACCTCATCATCGGCCGTTCGCTGACGGCCAAGGCCCGCGAGTTTCTGGGCCTGCCAGCCTCCACGCTGTTCCGCCTGCCCCAGGCACCTGCCGCTTCGAAGGCTGGCTTCACCCTCGCTCAGAAGATGGTGGGTCGCGCCGTGGGTCTGCCAGAAGGCCAGGGCGTGCGCCCCGGTACCTACTGCGAACCCAAGATGACCACCGTGGGCTCGCAAGACACCACCGGTCCGATGACCCGCGACGAGCTGAAAGACCTGGCCTGCCTGGGCTTCTCGGCCGATCTGGTCATGCAGTCGTTCTGCCACACGGCGGCCTACCCCAAGCCCGTGGACGTGAAGACCCACCGCGAACTGCCTGCGTTCATCAGCAACCGTGGTGGAGTGGCTCTGCGTCCTGGCGACGGCGTGATCCACAGCTGGCTCAACCGCCTGCTGCTGCCTGACACCGTGGGTACAGGCGGCGACTCGCACACGCGTTTCCCCATTGGTATTTCTTTCCCCGCAGGCTCTGGCCTGGTGGCTTTCGGCGCTGCTACGGGCGTGATGCCTCTGGATATGCCCGAGTCGGTGCTGGTGCGTTTCAAGGGCGAAATGCAGCCGGGCGTGACGCTGCGCGACCTGGTGCATGCGATTCCGCTGTACGCGATCAAGGCGGGTCTGCTGACGGTGGCCAAGGCGGGCAAGAAGAACATCTTCTCGGGCCGCATTCTGGAAATTGAAGGCCTGCCCAATCTGAAGGTCGAGCAAGCGTTTGAGCTGTCGGACGCTTCTGCAGAGCGCTCCGCTGCCGGTTGCACCATCAAGCTCAACCCCGAGCCGGTCAAGGAATACCTGACCAGCAACGTGGTGCTGATGAAGAACATGATCGCCGACGGCTACGCAGACGCCCGCACGCTGCAGCGCCGTATCGAGAAGGTCGAGGCCTGGCTGGCCAACCCCAACCTGCTCGAAGCCGACAAGGATGCGGAATACGCCGCCGTCATCGAGATCGATCTGGCCGACATCAAGGAACCCATCCTGTGCTGCCCCAACGATCCAGACGATGCCAAGACCCTGTCGGAAGTGGCCGGCACCAAGATCGATGAAGCCTTCATCGGCTCTTGCATGACCAACATCGGCCACTTCCGCGCAGCCGCCAAGCTGCTCGGCGGTAGCCGTGACATCCCTGTCAAGCTGTGGGTGGCACCGCCCACCAAGATGGACGAAAGCGAACTGATCAAGGAAGGCCACTACGCCAACTTTGGTGCCGCCGGTGCTCGCACTGAAATGCCCGGCTGCTCGCTGTGCATGGGCAACCAGGCACAGGTGCGCGAAGGCGCCACGGTGGTGTCCACCTCCACCCGCAACTTCCCCAACCGCCTGGGTAAGAACACCAACGTGTTCCTGGCCTCCGCCGAGCTGGCCGCCATTGCGTCCAAGCTGGGCAAGATCCCCACGGTGGCCGAATACCACGAAGCCATGGGCATCGTGAACAAGGATGGCGCGTCGATCTACAAGTACCTGAACTTCGACCAGATCGAAGAGTACGCAGAAACCGCCAAGGGCGTCACCGCCTGATCCTCGCGTTCTTTGCGCAACAGAAGCGGCCCTCAGGGGCCGCTTTTTTTTGGCCCACCTTGGGTGTCACACAAACGTCATCCATTCGTCACTATGCTGGAGTCCATAACAAGACATCCATAACAACAACAAAAGGAGGGAGCCATGGGCAACACAATGGGACGGGGGGTTTTGCTGGTTTTCTGCGCCATCTTTGCAGTGGTGTTCGGTGCCGGCGGGTATTGGGCAGGTTTGCGGCCCTTGGCTGAAACGGCGCTGGCAGCCTGGACGGTGCGCTCATGGAAGCCTGTACCGGCCCAGGTGCTGGATGTGCAACTGAAGCAGCACGCGGGCAGCGAGGGCGGCACCACCTACCAGGTGCTGGCCCGGTACCGCTACACCGTGGCGGGCCAAACGTACGAAGCGCAGCGCGTGGGGCTGGACCCGAACTCCAGTGCCGACAACGTGGGCGACTGGCAGGCGCAATGGCACCGCACCCTGCGCCAAGCGCAGGAGCGGGGCGAATCCATCACCGCCTGGGTCAACCCCCAGGCCCCAGCCCAGGCTCTGCTGGACCGCAGCATCCGCTGGCGGCTGCAGATTTTTCGGCTGCCGTTTGCCCTGGTGTTCACCGGCGTCGGGGTGACTGCTGCATGGTTGTTTCTGCGCATCTTGAGGCGCCCCCAGGACGATGTACCAGACCTGGAGCCAACCCATTCCCTGGCCAAGGGGCAGGGGGCGTTGTGGTTCTTCGCGGTGTTCTGGTGTGGCATCGCTTTCCCCATGGCCGCCTTGTTCTGGTCGGACGGCAAAGGGCCCTGGTGGGCCAAGGGCTTCATGGGCGTCTTTGTGGTGATCGGCGTGGGCTTGGTCGCTGCCGCCTGGCAAAACAGCCGCAAGGCCTGGTGCTACCAGGGGGTTGGTATGACGGCCCTGCCTTCGCGGCCCACGGCGGGGAGGTCGGTCGAAATCACGCTGGTGCTGCCTGCGCGGGCTGTGCAGCAAGCTGCGGCTGAAAACCTGCGCCTGCAAGTGGCGCAATACCGTGTGGACGAATCCAGCTCCGGCTCGCCCGAGCGCCAGGTGGAGGTGCTGAAGGCCACGGCGCGGCGCCAGCCGACGGGCGAGGGCGGCATGCGCTTGGTAGCTCGTTTTGACCTGCCTGATGACGCCCCCACCCACGGTGCGCGGCGCGGTGGCGACCGGGTGGACTGGCGGCTGGAACTGGTGCGTGCCGATGGTGCGCTGGAGCTCGCGTACGACCTGGCGGTCCAGGCTGTCACCCCGTCCTGTGCGGAGGCCGCTTCGGTACCAGACCGCGTTGACCGGCGGGCACAGTGGGAGCAGGAAGTCCCCATCGAAGCACCCGCGTTGGGGCGCGATGCCGCTTCTCAGCCGTTGGATTCGCTGGGTACGGTGAAGTCCGCTGAATCTCCAGGCTTTTTTCCCCCTGGCGTGCGTTTGAGCGAAACGCCAGACGCCTGGTCCCTCGCGTTCGAGCAGACTGCTTGGCGCTGGTCCGCGGCGGTGGCCGTGGCTTTGCTGGCGTTGGAGTGGTGGGTGAACGACCGCATCCAGCCCGGCGCCCTGGTGCTGCCGAGCGGCTTTTGGGGTTGGTTGGCTTTGTTGGTGCTGCCCGCCTGGGCCTTGCATGCCGCCACCCGGCGGTGGACGCTAAGGGTGCAAGATGATGGCCTGGTCGTGCGTCGCGGCTCGTGGGTTTGGTCTCGCGTGGCAACGTTGCCAGGCGAATCCAGCCAGTCGCTGGTGCACAAGCTGCAGTTCACGGCGGGGACCCAGGCTTACCACGCGGTGCTGGGCAAGGATGTGTCAGGGCATTCGCAAATGCTGACGCCAGGGCTGAGCGGAACGGCTGCCGCGCAGGCCGTGGGCCAGGCGGTGGCACGTGCGTGGCTGGATCGGCGAGGGCGCTTCACGCCAGGGGCGCAGCGGCCCCAGGTGGCGGCCCATTCACGTGCAGCCTGGGGTGGCTGGGCATGGCTTTTGGCTTTTGGCTTGCTCGTATGGTGGGCCCATGGCGGGCGTGCGGTGTGGTGGGCAGGTCGCAGCGCGGTGCTGCAAGCCCCTGCGGCAGTGGCCTCATCGCGCATTTGGGCGCCTGCAGATGCCCGCCTCATGGACGCCCAGAATGCGGGCGATGCCAGCGCATTGGCGCAGGCCCTGCGCGATGGCGCCAACCCCAACCTGCTGGCGGACTCCGGCTCCTCCGTGCTGATGCTGGCCGCCCACCGGGGGCAGCTGGCGCATGTGGAGGCGCTGTTACAGGCTGGGGCCCAGCCCGATTTGCGGCAGACGGCCAAAGACAGTGAGCGTGGTGACACGGCCCTGCTGCGGGCTTTTTATGGCGGCCATCTGGTGGTGGCGCAACGCCTGGTGCAGGCAGGTGCCAGCCTGCAAGCCCGCAACCGCTGGGACTGGGGGCCCGTGCACATGGCCGCGCAAAGCGGCTGTGTGCCGTGCCTGGATTGGCTCAAAGAGCAAGGGCAATCGCTGACCGAACCCGCCCCCGCCAGCCGGGGCGAGACCCCCGCCATGCTGGCTGCGGCCAAAGGAAAGGTGGCCGTGCTGCGTTGGCTGGATGAGCAGGGGGTGGATCTTTCGCAGAAAGACCCGCACGGAAAGAGCGCGTTGGATTGGGCGCGCTGGGGTGGGCAGCAGGCGGCTCAAGATTGGCTGGAGGAAAGGGCCCGGCCGCGCTAGCCAGAGGCTGGCGCCGGGTCTGTGCTCGGTGCGAAGGCTGATTGGCCGGTGTCTGCACTTTAGACAGATGATCGGCGGCGTTGTTTGCCGCGGAACGATCATTGCGTGTGGCACTCAGAATTCGCAGAACCATTCCAACACGGCACCACGATGTTCAAGTCCTTCTTTTTCGCCCGCCGCTGGTGGGCCTGGTCACTCCTCGGTTCTGTCGTCATTCTTCTGGCCACCGCTTACCGTGTGCAGCTGGACGTGCAGATCAACGACTGGTTCGGCAGCTTTTATGACCTGATCCAAGAGGCTCTGGGCAAGCCCGGCAGCATTACCGCAGAGCAGTTCTGGGGGCAGCTGTCGACCTTTGCACGCATCGCCATGATCTATGTGACGACGGCAGTGCTGGTGGATTTTTTCAGCAAACACTACATCTTCCGCTGGCGTCAGGCGATGAATGAGCACTACATGGCGGCCTGGCCACGCCTGCGGCACATCGAGGGCGCGGCACAGCGTGTGCAGGAGGACACCATGCGTTTCGCCCGCACCATGGAGGACCTGGGCCTGAGCTTCATGCGCAGCCTCATGACGTTAGGCGCCTTTTTGCCGGTGCTCTGGACGCTGTCCGACAAAGTCACTGCGCTGCCCCTCATCGGTGCCGTTCCGCATTCCCTGGTCTGGGTGGCACTGGCCTGGTCCTTGGGGGGCACGCTGCTGCTCGCCTGCGTGGGCGTGAAGCTGCCAGGGCTGGAGTTTCACAATCAGCGGGTCGAGGCGGCGTACCGCAAGGAGCTGGTACTGGGCGAGGATGACCCGAGCCGGGCTTCTCCGCCCACGGCGGCCGAGCTGTTCGCAGGCGTACGCCGCAACTACTTCCGGCTGTTTTTCCATTACCTGTACTTCGATGTGGTGAAGTGGTCCTACCTGCAGGTGAGTGTGCTGGTGCCCCTGGTGGCGTTGGGCCCCACGCTGATCGCGGGGGTGATCACCCTGGGAGTGATGCAGCAGATTGCCCGGGCCTTTGACAAGGTGCTGGAGTCGTTCCAGTTCCTGGTGCTGAACTGGAGCACGGTGGTGGAGCAGATCTCGATCTACAAGCGCTTGCGCGCTTTCGAGCAGCAGATGCTCAAGGCAGAACCTGAGGCTGCCAGCGCCTGAGGCTGCCTGAGTACGGTTCAGAAACCTGCGGGGGGGCATGGTCATGGTGGACGCACAGACTGTGCCCCACCTGGATGGCCGAGTACCGACGCAGGAGAGGGCGACCCCCAAGGCCGCTTGCGCTAGCGCACCTGTTTCTTTTCGAGCTTGCGCGTGAGGGTGCGGCGGTGCATCCCCAGGCGCCGCGCGGCCTCCGACAGGTTGAAGCCTGTTTCTGCCAACACCTCGTTGATGCGTTCCCATTCCAGGGTCTTGATGGAACTGGAGCGGTTGGTCAGTTCCACCTCGGCATTGCCTTCCCTGAGGCCAAATGCCGCTTCGATGTCGTCGGTGTTGGAGGGTTTGGCGAGATAGTGGCAGGCGCCCAGTTTCACGGCTTCCACAGCGGTGGCAATGCTCGCAAAACCCGTCAGCACCACGATCAGCATCTCTTCGTCAGCAGCATGCAACGTCTGCACGCAGGCGAGACCGGAGGCCTCACCCTTGAGCTTGAGGTCCACCACCGCATAGCCGGGTTGGTACTGTTCCAGCAACACCTCCACGTCGGCCAGGCTGGCTGCCTGCAACACGCTGTAGCCGCGCCGTTCAAACGAGCGGGCCAGCGTGCGCGCAAAGGCTTCGTCGTCTTCGACGATCAGCAGCTGTCGTTGCGCTTCTTCAGTGTCCACAGTGGGTTCTTTCGTTCATTCATACCTTCTGGGGCAGCGCAATCGAGGCCAGGGGCAATTCGATGGTCACCTGTGCGCCGCCTTCGGGCCGGTTGCGCGCCTCCACGCTGCCACCCAGGGTGCGGGCGACATTCAGCACCAGATACAGCCCCAACCCTCCGCCAGGGCGGTTCTTGGAGGACTGGTACGGCGTGCCCAGCTTGGACAGCATGTCGGGCGCAAAGCCGGGGCCGGCATCGGTCACGGTCATGCACAAGGCGTCTGCATTGCGCGTCACCGCCAATCTCACCCAGCCTGGAGAGGCATCTCGTGCATTGTCCAGCACATTGAAAACCATTTGCTTGAGGGTGGTGTCCGACACCATGGGTGTGTCGGTGCCGAAGTCGTTGTCGTAGTCAAACTGGGGGATCGTGCGGGTGCTGCGCCATTCGTCTGCCAACGCATCCACAAACGTGCGCACGGTGGTCTGCACCGACGCCTCGCCGCGCGTTTCACCCGCCGACAGCAGGATGCCGCTCACGATGCTCTTGCACCGCTGAACCTGCGTCTGCATCTCGGCAATGTCTTCCTTGAGTGCGGCATTGCTGGTCAGCCGCTTGTCGTGCTGCCAGTCGCCCAGGATCACCGCCAGGGTGGACAGGGGCGTACCCAGCTCGTGTGCTGCCCCCGACGCCAGCAGGCCCATGCGCACGATGTGCTCTTCTTCCACACGGCGCCGGCGTGCGGCCGCCAGGCGGGCATCGCGCTCGCGCAGGTTGCGGTGGATGCGGGTGATGAACACCATCACCAGCGTGGCGTTGAGCACAAAGCACACCAGCAGCCCGAGCACATACAGGCTCGACAGGCCCTGGTGCAGGTCCTGCGGCAGGGCCAGCGGCAGGTGGTGGTCTGCCAGTGCCGCAAAGCACAGCACGGTGATGATCACGATAGACCAGATGTAGGCACCCCGCAGCAGCACGGCGCCCAGCGTGATCTGCAGCAGGTACAGAAAAACGAAGGGGTTGCTGGTGCCGCCACTCAGGTACAGCTGCACCGTGAGCACCGCCACATCAATCAGCAGTGCCAGAAACAGCTCCACGTTGCGCACCGCGCGGCCCGTGCGCAGACGCAGCAGGCTCACCACGTTGAAGACTGCCAGGCAGCCGACGACGAGCAGCATCTCCTGCAGCGGCAGCTTCAAGCCCAGGCTGTAGTGCGCCATCTCGATGGTGAACACCTGGCCCACCACCGCAATCCAGCGCAGCTCAATCAGTTGCTGCAGGTTTTTGATACCGGCGGCTGCGTCAGCGGAGCGTGCGTTGCGCGGCGCAGTGGCCAGCGCAGGGTCAGGGCGTGGTGGGTGGGTGTTCATCGTGGGTCGGGAGGCGGCTGGCGGCCCGTGCGCCCATGCGGCGCTCATAGCGTGCCACATACCAGCCGGCAACGACAACCATGAGCGCAAGACCATACCAGGTCAGGGCGTACACCAGGTGGCTGTTGTGAAACCGGATGACGGTCAGGCCAGCGCGGGGCCAGCCAGAGACGGCTGAAGGAGCCGCTGCGGTACCGGGTAGCCCGGCATCCACAAAAAACGGAGCCGCCCGGGGCAGACCCAACGCGCTGCTGATGGCGGCCACATCACGCGAGTACCAGCGCTGCTGTGCCGGATCGTTGGTGCGTAGAAAGCCGCCACCGGGCTCGGTCATCCGCAACAGCCCCTGGACGGTGGCCGGGCCATCGGCGTTGGGCGGGGCCTCCAGCCATTGGGCACGTTGCTCCTGGGGCACAAAGCCCCGGTTCACCAGCACCTGGGCGCCGTCGTCCTGTTGCAGGGCCGTCATCACCCAGAACCCCGCGCCCAGCTCGGTGACGGCCTGGGTCAGCACCGTCTTGCCCGGCAGCCAGCGGCCCTGAAAGACCACTGGCAGGTACTCATACTGTGCCGCACTGATGCCGGGCCATTGCGCCACGGGGGGCAAGGCGACCGGTGCGGCGTGTACTCGTTGGTCCACCCTTTCGATGAGGTCCAGCTTCCAGGTGCGGCGCTGGACCTGCCAGGTGCCCAGCGACACAAAGCCCAGGAACAAAGCCATGCCCAGCACCAGCAGGACTGCGCGGCGCAAGCCCCGGCGCGGCACTGCCATGGTGGTGGGGGCTGCGTCCATCAGGGCGTGGAGTGTCCGGGCGCCTCGTGCGTGGGCGGCGTGGGCGTGGGGTGATCCGGCATCATGTTGGCGTTCATGTGGAACATCACCCACAAGGTGCCCGCAATGGCGATGGCCACGAACACCACCGTGAAGATGGTGGACAGCAGCGTCCAGCCGCCTTCGATCTTGCCGTTCATGTGCAGGAAGAACACCATGTGCACCAGGATCTGGATCACGGCGAAGCCGCCCAGCACCAGCACGGCGGTGTTGCGGTCCGCAATCACCTTGGCCATCACCAGCCAGAAGGGAATGGCCGTGAGGATGACGGACAGCACAAACCCCGTCATGTAGCCCGAAAAGGTGCTGTGGGGGCCATCGTCGTGGTGGTGATCGTCATGCCCATGTGCATCGTGTGCACCGTTGGCGTGTGTTGTGTGTTGTGCGCTCATTTACAGCACCCCCATCAGGTACACAAAGGTGAAAACGCCGATCCAGACCACGTCCAGGAAGTGCCAGAACATGGACAGGCACATCAGGCGGCGGTTGTTTTCGGGGATCAGGCCATGCTTGCCAATCTGGACCATCAGCACCACCAGCCAGATCAGGCCGAAGGTGACGTGCAGGCCGTGGGTGCCCACCAGCGTGAAGAACGCCGACAGGAAGGCACTGCGCTGTGGGCCTGCGCCCTCGTGCAGCAGGTGAGAGAACTCATACAGTTCCAGGCCCAGGAAGCACAGGCCAAACACGCCCGTGACGGCCAGCCACAGCAGTGTGCCCTTCACATCGCCCAGCTGCTTGCGCAGCATGGCAAAACCGAAGGTGATGGACGACAGCAGCAGGAACGCGGTGTTGATGGCCACCAGGGTCAGGTCGAACAGCTGCGCGCCGGTGGGGCCTGCGGCATAGCTGCGGCCGAGCACGCCGTAGGTGGCGAACAGCGCTGCAAAGATGAGGCAGTCGCTCATCAGGTACAGCCAGAAACCCAGGGCCGTGCCGTTTTCAGGATGGGGCTCGTGCGCGAGGTGGTACTCGCGCGGAGCCAGGGCGCCTGCTGCGGCGCCAGCGTGGATGCGGATATCAGACATGGCGGGCCAGTTGGAGTGTGCGGGCTTCTTCAGTGGAGATCACTTCGGATGCCGGGATGTAGAAGTCACGCTTGTAGTTGAACGTGTGGATGATGGCGGCCAGAACGACAGCCGCAAACGAGACGGCCGCCAGCAGCCACATGTGCCAGATCAGCGCAAAGCCGAACACCAGCGACAGCCCCGAGATCACCACGCCAGCGCCGGTGTTGGCCGGCATGTGGATGGGCTGGAAGCCCGCCAGAGGACGCTTGTACCCGTGCTTCTTCATGTCCCACCAGGCGTCAATCTCGTGCACCACAGGGGTGAAGGCGAAGTTGTAGTTGGGCGGGGGCGACGAGGTAGCCCACTCCAGCGTGCGGCCGTCCCAGGGGTCGCCCGTCCAGTCGCGCAGTTGTTCGCGCTTGAGGAAGCTGACCACCAGCTGGATCAGGAAGCACCCAATGCCGGCGGCAATCATGGCCGCGCCGATGGCAGCGATCACGAACCAGATCTGCAGCGACTGGTCTTCGAAGTGGTTGGCACGGCGGGTGACACCCATCAGGCCCAGCACATACAGCGGCGTGAACGCCACCCAGAAGCCCACCAGCCACAGCCAGAACGAGCGCACGCCCCAGGTGCGGTCCAGCTTGTAGCCAAACGCCTTGGGGAACCAGTAGTTGATGCCGGCAAACATGGCAAACACCACGCCGCCGATGATCACGTTGTGGAAGTGGGCGATCAGGAACAGGCTGTTGTGCAGCACGAAGTCGGCCGGGGGTACGGCCAGCAGCACGCCGGTCATACCGCCGATGGCAAACGTCACCATAAAGGCCACGGTCCACATCATGGGCAGCTCGAAGCGGATGCGGCCCTTGTACATGGTGAATAGCCAGTTGAAGATCTTCGCGCCCGTGGGGATCGAGATGATCATCGTCGTGATACCGAAGAAGGTGTTCACGCTCGCGCCCGAGCCCATGGTGAAGAAGTGGTGCAGCCACACCAGGTACGACAGGATGGTGATACACACGGTGGCGTACACCATGGAGGTGTAGCCGAACAGGCGCTTCTTGCTGAAGGTGGCGACCACTTCGGAGAACACGCCGAAGGCCGGCAGCACCAGGATGTAGACCTCAGGGTGGCCCCAGATCCAGATCAGGTTCACGTAGAGCATGGGGTTGCCGCCCAGCTCGTTGGTGAAGAAGTTGGTGCCCACGTAGCGGTCCAGCGACATCAGCACCAGCGCAGCCGTCAGCACGGGGAAGGACGCCACGATCAGTGCGTTGGTACACAGGGCCGTCCAGGTGAATACGGGCATCTTCATCAGGCTCATGCCCGGCGCGCGCATCTTGATGATGGTCACGATCAGGTTGATGCCCGAGAGCGTCGTACCCACCCCGGCAATCTGCAGCGCCCAGATGTAGTAGTCCAGACCGGTGCTGGGGCTCTGCGCCCCCAGGTTGGACAGCGCCAGCCAGCCGGACGTGGAGAACTCGCCCAGGAACAACGACACCATCACCAGCACGGCGCCGGCCGTTGTCATCCAGAAGCTGAAGTTGTTCAGGAACGGGAAGGACACGTCGCGCGCGCCGATCTGCAGCGGCACCAGGTAGTTCATCAGCCCGGTGACCAGCGGCATCGCCACGAAGAAGATCATGATCACGCCGTGGGCGGTGAAGATCTGGTCGTAGTGGTGCGGCGGCAGGTAGCCCATGTTGTCGCCAAAGGCCATGGCCTGCTGCAGGCGCATCATCACCGCGTCGGCAAAGCCGCGCAGCAGCATCACCAGGCCCAGGATCATGTACATGATGCCGATGCGCTTGTGGTCAATGCTGCAGAGCCAGTCGCGCCACAGGGGGCCCCACAGGCGGAATTTGGTGATACCCGCCATGACGACGAGGCCGCCCAGGACCACGGCAATGAAGGTCCACAACACAATGGGCTCGTGCGCCATGGGCACGGCGTCCCAGCTCAGGCGGCCCAGCGCCCAGTGGGATGGAGAAAGGGTTTCGGAGGTCATAGGGAAGCTCATTGACGGATGCTGGCGCCGGATGCGGAGGCCGGTGCGTTGCGGGATTCGAGTGCGGCCACCACCTGGGCGGCGTTTTGCACGGTGCAGACGTCCTGGGGCAGGTTCAGCCCCATGGCGCGCACATAGGCGTCGCCGCCCTGGGCATCAATTGCCATCATGTGGTGCATGCACATCTTTCCGTCTTCGACGCAGCGGTTGAGCACCTTGTCGTACAGGCCTTCTTCCACCGAGGCGAAGCGCTGCACCGGGTCGCGCTCGCTGGGCTTGACGAGGTTCAGGTAGGTGCCCTTGTCGAGCGGCTTGCCTTCGGTCTTGGCTTTCTGCACCCACTGGGCAAAGTCTTCATTGCTCAGGCCATGGAACTTGAACGTCATGCCCGAGAAGCCCGCGCCGCTGTAGTGCGACGACATGCCCTTGAACACGCCAGGCTTGTTGATCACCGCGTTCAGCTCGGTCTGCATGCCGGGCATGGCGTAGATCATGCCGGCCAGGTCGGGCACGTAAAACGCGTTCATGGTGGACGTGGCCGTCAGCTTGAACAGGATGGGGCGGTCCACCGGGGCGGCCACTTCATTGACGGTGGCGATGCCTTGCTCGGGGTAGAAGAACAGCCATTTCCAGTCCATGGCCACCACCTGCACTTCGAGCGGCTTCACATCGGCGGGCACGGCGCGCTGCGCGTCGATGCGGTCGAGAGGCCGGTAGGGGTCCAGCTTGTGGGTGCCGATCCAGGTGATGGCGCCCAGCGCAATGATGATCAGCAGCGGCACCGTCCAGATCACCAACTCCAGCGTGGTGGAGTGGTGCCATTCCGGGTCGTACTCTGCCTCGGTGTTGCCCTGGCGGTATTTCCAGGCAAACAGCAGGGTGAGCGCGATCACGGGCACGATGATGATCAGCATCAGCAGCGTGGCTGTGATGACCATCTGGCCCTGCTGGGCAGCGACGTCACCGGCCGGGTTGAGCACGACAGCCTTGCTGCAGCCTGCCAGGCTGCCCAGCGCTGTCAGGGCGAGCAGCCAGGTGGGCCCACGAAGTTGGGGAAGTTTGAGCATGTGAAGAGCGCGATCAATGCGTTTCAGGGTAAACGCGGATAACGGGATGTGTGCGAATGTACTAGCGCTAGCTTTTTTGTCGATTGGACATTTTGTCCAAGGTCAAACGCGCAGGCTGTTTTTGCACCAATGTGGTGCATTCGAGGGCTTTGAAGGACATTTCCTGCAGCCGGCATAGTGAAACCGCACTTGTGGCTCACAGAAGTTGCGTGTAGAACGGAACGGTCTGAGTTAGCTACACAACGTCAAGGAGCCATGTTCATGAGCAGCCCCGCCACTGCCACTTACCCTGCGGCCGGTTTTCACGAAAGCGCCGCCTCTCTCTCGCGGGCTGATACGCATGAGGACGTCACCCCCAGCGAAATCGCTGTGGGCGTGATCATCGGACGCTCGTCCGAGTATTTCGACTTCTTCGTTTTCGGGATCGCCTGCGTTCTTGTCTTCCCATCCTTCTTGTTTCCCTTTATGTCTCGCCTGGACGGTACGCTGATGGCCTTTGCGCTGCTGGCCGTTGCGTTCGTGGTGCGCCCGGTGGGTACCGCCATCTCCATGGCCATCCAGCGGCGCTGGGGGCGGGGCACCAAGCTGACCATTGCGCTGTTCATGCTGGGCGTCTGCACCGTGGGCATGGCGTTTTTGCCGGGCTACAAGGATGCGGGCACCGCCGCCATCGTGGCCTTGCTGATCCTGCGTGTGGGCCAAGGGCTCGCACTGGGCGGGTCGTGGGACGGCCTGCCGTCGCTGCTGGCCATGTCGGCCCCCAAGGAGCGCCGGGGCTGGTACGCCATGATCGGCCAGTTGGGCGCACCGCTGGGCTTTGTGCTGGCTGCTGGCCTGTTTGCCTACCTGTACAGCAGCCTCACGGTGCAGGAGTTTCTGGCCTGGGGCTGGCGCTATCCGTTTTTTGTGGCCTTTGCGGTGAACGTGGTGGCCCTGTTTGCGCGTCTGCGCCTGGTGGTGGGGCAGTCGTACTCTGAACTGCTCAAGGAGCGTGAGTTGCAGCCGGTGCCGGTGAGCCGCGTCATGCGCGACGAAGGCAGCAACGTGCTGCTGGGGGCTTTTGCTGCACTGGCCAGCTTTGCGCTGTTCCATCTGGTCACTGTGTTCCCGCTGTCGTGGATCACCCTGTACTCCGAGCAGCCCGTGACCCAGATCCTGGGCGTGCAGATCGTCGGCGCGTTCCTCGCGGCGGGCGCCATCATGGTGTCCGGCTGGCTGTCAGACCACCTGGGCCGCCGCAAGCTGCTGGGCGGCATGGCCGTGTTGATCGGGGTATTCAGCTTCATGGCGCCGGTGTTGCTCAACACTGGTGAAGTGGGCAGCACCATGTTCCTGCTGCTGGGCTTTGTGCTGCTGGGCCTGTCGTACGGCCAGGCATCGGGCACCGTCACAGCCAATTTCTCGCCCCAGTACCGCTACACCGGTGCGGCCCTGTCGGCCGACCTTGCGTGGATCATCGGCGCAGCGTTTGCACCGCTGGTGGCTCTGTATCTGTCGTCGCAGTTCGGTTTGCTGGCGGTGACGGTGTACCTGCTGTCGGGCGTGGCCTGCACGCTGGGTGCACTGAACCTGAACCGCCGCATGGAGCGACGCGACCGCTGATGCACAACGGTGGTTTGCTATTGAATGTATAGCGTGCGGAGCATGTTCCACTAGCGCTACAGGCGTAAAAAGCAAAAAAATGCGCCCGGTTCTGCCGGGCGCTTTGCTTTGGGGCCTCACGGGTCACGGCTCAGTCCACAGCGTGCCAGTGCCAACTGCTACGGGGTTTCAGTCGCAGGCGGTGAGCGCGTAGCGCGTGCGCCTGGGCAGCGCATCGGCAGGGCCGGGGATCCGCTACGGAAGGGCAAGCCCGTTCAGGGCTCGGAGCTCCGCTCAGTCCTGGGGCCTGAAGCCAATGGTCAGAGAGGGAGGTACCCGCCCATCCACATCGCGCGGCAATGTTTCGGTCTTGTCCAGGGCCCGCAGCACCGCGTCGTCCCAGGCTTTGTTGCCGCTGGACTGCACCAGGCGCTTGCCCACAATGGTGCCGTCGGGTGACAGCCGCACTTCCACCTCGGCACGCGGGTTGCCCGAGATCGCGTCGGGGTACACGATGTTGGGCTTGACCTTCGCCGCCACCTTGCCGCCGTAGCTGCCCGAGGGGCCCGCGCTGCGCTGGGCCGTGCCGGTGGCGTTTTCGGCCCCTGTGGCACCGGCCAGGCCCTGCATGCGGCGCATGTTGTCTTCGCGCATCTTGGCCAGCTGCTTTTCTTCCGCCTCGGCCTTGCGCTTGGCGGCCTCGTCAGCCTTGCGCTTGTCTTCGGCCAGCTTCTTCTGCTTTTCCTGCTCGGCCTTCTTCTGCTCGGCCAGCTGCTTTTCGCGCTGTTCCTTTTCTTTTTCGCGTTCCTTCTGTTGGCGCTCTTTCTTCTCCTGCTCCAGGCGTTCGCGGCGCTCTTCTTCCTTGCGCTCGCGCTCCCGCTTCTCGCGCAGCTCTTGCTGCTCGCGGGCCTTCTTTTCCTGTTCCAGGCGCTTCTTCTCGCGCTCGATGGCAATGTCTGCCTCGCGCGTGTCCGGCGGCTCTGTGGCCCGTACCGGCGGTGGCGGCGGGGCGGGCGGGGTGGCCGGCTGCACGGGAGGGGGGGGAGGAGGTGGCGGGGGCTCCACGGCGCGTGGAGCTGCTTGCGTGGGCACAGCGGCCCACAACTCAGCCTCTACGGCGGGCTGGTCGGCCGTGTTCTTCCAGTTCACGCCCCAGGTCAGCGCGCCGATCAGCACTGCGTGCACCAGCACCGCCAGCGTGATGGCGCGCAGGCGCGCCGGTGGGCGGGGCGGGGCAAACTGATCGCGGTCGGTGTGGGCGTGCATGGGCGTCTGAGCGGTGCCGGGCTGGTTCGGTTCAACCGCCTTGCTTGACCGACAGGCCGACGCGTTGCACGCCTGCCTTTTGAAGGGCGTCCATCGCCTTCACCACGGTTTCGTACTGCACGCCCTTGTCGGCGCTGATGACCACGGCGCTCTCACCGCTTTGCCCCTTTTGCCAGCGACTTGCAGCATCGCCAATTTCGCGCTGATTCAGGGTGCGGGTCGCTTCGGGCGTCTTGAATTGCATGGCGCCGTCTTTGTTGATGACTACCGTCGCAAAAACCTTGGGTGGCTTGTTGCTCTTGCCCACGCTAGGCACGTCCATCATGCCCGGTGTAAGCATGGGCGCCGTCACCATGAAGATGATGAGCAGCACCAGCATGACGTCAATGAACGGGACCATGTTGATCTCGTTGATGGTGCGGCGGCCTCGGCCGCGGGATGCCATGGCGGGCATGGGGCGCCTCCCGGATCAGTGGCCCGAGGCCGTGTGGCCTGTGGACGCGGGCTGTGCGCCCAGGTTGCGCTGCAGGATGTTGGAGAACTCTTCGATGAAGGTCTCCTGGTGAGTGGCTACGCGGTCGATGTCGCGCGCAAAGCGGTTGTAGGCGATTACGGCCGGGATGGCCGAGAACAGGCCGATGGCGGTAGCGACCAGCGCCTCGGCAATGCCGGGGGCCACGGTGGCAAGCGTCACTTGCTCCATGCCGGCAAAGCCGGTGAAGGCGTGCATGATGCCCCACACGGTGCCGAACAGGCCCACATACGGCGACACGGAGCCGACCGAGGCCAGGAAGGACAGGCTGGACTCGACCACATCCATCTCGCGCTGGAAGCTCGCGCGCATGGCGCGCCGAGCGCCGTCCAGCAAGGTACCGGGGTCGGTGATGCGGCGTTCACGCAGCTTTTGGTATTCGCGCATGCCGCTGGCGAAGATGCGTTCCATGGGGCCGGCCTGCTTGGCGTTTTGGGCGGCCGCGGCGTACAGGTCGTTCAGGCTGGTGCCCGACCAGAACTCGCGCTCGAAGTCCTCGTTCAGTGTCTTCACGCGCTTCAGGGCAAACAGCTTGCGGAAGATGGCGGCCCAGCTGGCCACCGACACGCCCAGCAGCAGCAGCATCACGAGTTGCACCACCCAGCTGGCGTGCAGCACCAGGGAGATGATGGACATGTTTTGGGAATTCATGGTGTGAGTTGTTCCAGGAGGGTGCTGGGAATTCTGGCGGGGCGCATGGTCGCTGCGTCCACCCATCCGATGCGGATGGTGCCTTCGGTCAACAAGGTCGGGGGCTGGTCGGTCATCTGCTCTGGTTTCAGGAGCGCCTGCTGCACTATTGTCAACGATGCGCGGCCACTGCTTTGCAGGGCGGCAGTAACAATCAGTTCATCGTCCAGCCGCGCGGGGCGGTGGTAGCGCAGCTGCGCGTCGGTTACGACAAACATGCCGCCAGTTTGTTCCCTGAGCCGCTGCTGGCCCACACCCAGCGACCGCAGCCATTCGGTGCGCGCGCGCTCAAAGAACTTGAGGTAGTTGGCGTAGAACACGATGCCGCCGGCATCGGTGTCTTCCCAGTAGATCCGGATAGGAAATTCAAACGCCATCGTGGGGTCGCTCGCCTTGGTCATCCGAGCAGCTTGCGCAGCCGCTCCACGGACTCCTGCAATTGCGCCATGGAGTTGGCAGTCGAGAAGCGGATGAAGCGTTCGGGCTCGGCCGTGCCAAAGTCGCGCCCCGGGGTGACGGCGATGTGCGTGCGGCGCATCAGCTCAAACGCAAAGTCCCAGCTGCCGTTCACACCAAGCTGTTGCGCGGCCTGTGTGCAGTCGGCCCAGGCGTAAAAGGCGCCGTCGGGCATCACCGGTACCGTGAGGCCCAGCGACTGCAGGGCGGGTATGAAGAAGTCGCGCCGCGCCTTGAACTCGGCACGGCGGCGTTCGTATTCGGCAATGCTCTCGGCCTCGAAGCAGGCCAGCGCTGCATGCTGCGACACGGTGCTGGCGCAGATGAACAGATTCTGCGCCAGGCGCTCGACCACGGGCACCATCGCGTCGGGCACCACCATCCAGCCCAGGCGCCAGCCGGTCATGTTGAAGTATTTGCTGAAGCTGTTGATGCTGATGATGTTGTCGTCGATGGCGAGTGCGGTGTGGCCAAACTCTTCCTCGTACGACAGACCCAGGTAGATCTCATCGATCATCGTGATGCCGTCGTGCGACCGCACCACGTCGTGGATGCGGCGCAGCTCGTCGGGTGCAATCGAGGTGCCGGTGGGGTTGGACGGCGAGGCCAGCAGAACGCCGCGCGTTTTTTCATTCCACGCCGCACGCACCTTGTCGGCGCTCAACTGGTAGCGCTCTGCCGCCGTGGTGGGCAGCAGCACGGCCTTGCCTTCTGCGGCGCTCACAAAGTGGCGGTTGCAGGGGTAGCTCGGGTCGGGCATCAAAATTTCGTCGCCCGACTCGATGAGTGCCAGGCACGCCAGCTGCAGCGCGGCCGATGCACCTGCGGTAACCACGATGCGGCGCGCAGGCACGTTGACGCCAAAGCGGCTCTGGTACCAGCCGCTGATGCGTTCGCGCAGCGCATCGAGGCCCAGCGCATTGGTGTACTGCGTGGCGCCGTTGTGCACGGCGCGGGCAGCGGCTTCTTGCACCAGGGGCGGGGCGGTGAAGTCGGGCTCGCCGATGTTCAGGAAGATCATCGGCTCGCGCGTGCCCGCCACCTCGCGGGCCAAGGCCTGCGCGGCCTTGGCGACCTCCATCACATAGAACGGTTCAATGCGCTCGGCGCGCGTGGAAAACTTCATGGAATGGCATCCTGCCCCGACCGGGCGCCTTGTGGACGTGGTGGCGTGAGGGCGTAGAAAGAAAAGAAACCAAGCCGCCCCGGTTCAACGGGCAGGGCGGCAGCGGGGCAGGGCAGGTTCAGGCAGCGCCCGCGCCTGTGGCCTTGTCGGCGGCCACTTCCACCGCGCGCAGCTTCGGGGCCAGGCCGTTGAGCACGGCGTTCACGTACTTGTGGCCGTCCGTGCCGCCGAACTCCTTGGCGAGTTCAATGCATTCGTTGAGCACCACGCGCCAGGGCACATCCAGGCAGTTCTGGAACTCGTACACGCCGATCCACATGGTGGCGTGTTCGATGGGCGAGATCTCGGCCATCTTGCGGTCCAGCAGCGGGGTGATCAGTGCGTCCATGCTGGCGGCGTGCTCGATGCAGCCGTGCAGCAGCGCGTCATAGTGCGCCGAGTCGGCCTTGTGAAAGCCCGCCAGGTCGCGCGTGAACGCATCGATGGCAGTAGCGTCGTTGCCGCCCACCAGGTGCTGGTAAAGCGCCTGCAGCGCGAATTCGCGTGCACGACTGCGGTTGGACTTGGAGGCGGCCTTGCGGGTGCCCGTGCTTTTGAGGCCGGTGCGGGTTTGCTTTGGCGGACGTGCCGACGATGGCGTAGGGGTGTTTTCGCTCATGACAGTTCGTCCAGCAGGTTGGCCATTTCCACCGCCACGCGGGCCGCGTCCACACCCTTTTCGGTCTGGCGGGCGATGGCCTGTTCCATGTTCTCGGTCGTGATGATGGCGTTGGCAATCGGGATCTGGTAGTCCAGCGACAGGCGCGTGACGCCCGCGCCAGATTCGTTGGCCACCAGCTCGAAGTGGTAGGTCTCGCCGCGGATGATGCAGCCCAGCGCGATCAGCGCGTCGTACTCGTCGCTCTCGGCCATGGCCTGCAGGGCCACGGGCACTTCGAGTGCGCCGGGCACCAGCACGTGCTTGATGTGCTTTTCTTGCACGCCCAGGGCCAGCAGCTCTGCGCGGCAGGCGGCGGCCAGGGTGTTGGTGATGCTCTCGTTGAACCGGGCCTGCACGATGCCGATGTGCAGCTTCTTGCCGTCCAGTTTGTCTGCGGTGCCTTTGTCTGCGCCAAACATAGTGATCCTGTTCCTGTCTTTATTCTTTGGGGATGAAGCCGGTGATTTCGAGGCCGTAGCCTGTCATGCTGGGCATGCGGCGTGGCTGGCCCATCAGGGCCATCTTGTGCACGCCGCATTCGCGCAGGATCTGCGCGCCCACGCCGTAGGTGCGCAGGTCCATGCGGCCGCGCTCGGGCGCCTGGGCAGAGCGGGCGGTGCCTTCAAACTGTGCCAGCAGTTGCGCGGCGCTTTCGCCGCAGTTCAGCAGCACGGCCACGCCCTTGCCCTGTTTGGCCAGGTATTGCAGGCTGGTGTCCAGGCCCCAGGAGTGCATAGAGCGGTTCACTTCGAGCGCATCGAACACCGACAGCGGCTCGTGCACGCGCACGGGCACCACGTCGTCGGCGCTCCATTGGCCCTTGACCAGTGCCAGGTGCACGGCCTGGCTGGGTTGGTCGCGGAAGGCGTGGGCGGTGAACTCGCCATACGCCGTCTGTAGTGTGCGCGTGCCGACCTTTTCGACCAGCGACTCGTTGCGACTGCGGTATTCGATGAGGTCGGCGATGGTCCCGATCTTGAGGCCGTGCTCAGCGGCAAACAGCTGCAGATCGGGCAGGCGGGCCATGGTGCCGTCGTCCTTCATGATCTCGCAGATCACCGATGCGGGGCTGCAGCCCGCCATGGCGGCCAGGTCGCAACCGGCTTCGGTATGGCCGGCGCGCATCAGCACGCCGCCGTCCACCGCTTGCAGCGGGAAGATGTGGCCGGGCTGCACCAGGTCGCTGGGCTGGCTGTTGCGGTCCACCGCCACCTGCACGGTGCGGGCACGGTCAGCGGCCGAGATGCCGGTGGTCACACCCTCTGCCGCTTCGATGGAGACGGTGAACGCCGTGCTGTACACCGTGCCGTTGCGCGCTGCCATGGGCGGCAGCTTGAGGAACTCGCAGCGCTCGCGGGTGAGCGTCAGGCAGATCAGGCCCCGGCCGAAGCGGGCCATGAAGTTGATGGCCTCGGGCGTCACATGGTCGGCGGCCAGGACGAGGTCGCCTTCGTTTTCGCGGTCTTCTTCATCCACCAGGATGACGATGCGCCCGGCGCGCATCTCGGCCACGATGTCCTCGACGGGCGAGATCGGCACGGGGGTGAGGGGGGTGTTCATGGAAGATTGGGGCTTTCTGTGGGAGCCTCTGGCGGTGTGCCAGCTGGCGGTGTGCTGCAGCACAGGTCCCCGTGGCCGAGGGCAGCTGGTGTGCCCCCAAGAAACCGCCCCAAAGAACATGCGATGCGGCGCTGCCGCACGTCAAAGGGGCTGGGGAGCCTATGCATGAATCATCGCACCGCGTGCATCTGCGGTCTCGGGCGGTCTGCTGCGTTGCAAATGCTCGCAATAGCCCCGCTATTGCTGTGCTTTGCGCCTTGCAACCCATCCCGATCCGCAGCGCACACGCCGCGTCATTCATGCAGAGGCTCCCTGGCCCCCGAAGCCTTGGATTTTAGTGCACCGGGGCCTGCTTGGCTTCTGAAAGGTGCCGCGCCTGATGCAGATCAGATGGCGCTGCCCTGCAGCACCACGTCCGACGTGGGGTAGGCCACGCAGGGCAGCACGCAGCCTTCTTCCTTTTCTTCGGCCGTGAGGCCTGGCCATTCGATGGCGTAGCGCACGGTGCCTTCGACCAGCTGGCCCAGGCAGGTGCGGCAGGTGCCGTTGCGGCAGGAGCTGGGCCAGTCGATGCCGCCTTGCTCCATAGACAGCAGCAGCGGCTGCTCGGGCCAGGCGTCGCACTGGGTGCCGTCGGGCTCGACCTTGGCGATGAAGAAGGGGGCGGCGGTGGGTGTCGTCATGGGCGTGTCACTTCAGGGTTGGTGGGCGGCGTGGGTCCACACCAGCAGCAGGTTGTTGGCGGGCATGGCGTGCCGCGCGGCCAGATGCAAGCCGGCGTGGGCGGCCACGGCCATTACGTTTTCGATGCGGCGAATGCCCCAGGCGGCGTCTTGCGCGCGCAGGCTGGCGTCAAAGGCCAGGTTGCCCGGTGCGGTGGGCACGCCGTCTTCGAGGTAGGGGCCATACGTGACCAGGCGACCGCCCTGTGCCAGGTGCCGCGCCGCGCCCTGCATCAGCCCGGTGCAGCAGGCCCAGGGGGCGATGTGCAGCATGTTGGCGCAGTAGACCAGGTCAAACGATGCGGCGCCGAATGCCGGGCCCTCGCTGGGCCAGCGGTCGTGCAGCACGTCCAGCCGCCGTGGCGCCTGCACGTTGCGGGCACCAGACTGCGTGGCCCAGCCGGTGATGGAGCCAAAGTGCGTGTCGTGCAGGTCGGTGGGCTGCCAGGTCCAGTCGGGCAGGGCGGCTGCAAAGTGGGCCGCATGCTGGCCGGTGCCGCTGGCGATCTCCAGCGCAGTGCCGGTGGGGGGCAACAACGCCAGCAACTGGGCCAAGATGGGCCCCTGGTTGCGCTCTGCGGCGGGGCTGTGCTGAAGGGGCGGGGTGGACACGAGGATATGGAGTGTTTTGGGCCGCTAGCGCTAGTGGATCATGCGCGGGCAGCTATGAAATAAAGAGCGGTCAACAAAGAACCGCCGTGGACTGTACCTCAGACGCCTTACCCACCGTAGCTGCCTGTTTTTTCAGCGGCACAAGAAGTTTCCTTGTAAATCAATGACTTAAAACTGTCATACAAGGCTTGTTCACAGTTATCCACAAGATTGTCCAGTGCAGACAGGGATAACCAGGGGTTTTGGAGCCTTCTGTGGAGCAGTGGGATAGGCCTGCCCACAGCGGGTTGTGAGTGCCTGTTTTTTGAGCGACACAAGGATATCCTTTGTAAATCAAGCACTTAAACCTGTCATACAAGGCTTATCCAAGGTTATCCACACTATTGTCCAGTGCCTGTTGGGATAACCCGTGCCATGACTTTGTAAATTGCCTAAAAATGAGGCAATGCAGTGCATTCCCTTGCAAATCAAGCACTTGGCGTTGTCATACAGGACTTGCCAAAACTTATCCACATGATTGTCCAGCGCGCGCAGGGATAACCTGCAGAGGGGGGCTGGCCGTTTCAGGCCGTGACCTTCACGCCCTTCCAGAACGCGACGCGGCCCTTGATCTCGGCGGCCTCGGGCTTGGGGTCGGCGTAGAACCAGGCGGCGTCGGTGTTCATCTCGCCGTTGACCAGCAGCGACAGGTAGCTGGCCTGGCCTTTCCAGGCGCACGTGGTCTTGTGGTTGCTGAAGGTGAAGTACTCGCGGTGCAGCGCGCTTTCAGGGAAGTAGTGGTTGCCTTCCACCACCACCGTGTCATCGCTTTCGGCAAGCACTACGCCGTTCCAGATGGCTTTCATGGGAGATCCTTGAGTCAAAGTGGCCGGTAGCGCTAGTACTGCATGCGCTAGCAGCTATCAAAAAATGAGCGAGGGAGGGATGCGCAGCCACTCTTGGAAGCCTGCGCAGCTGCCCATTATTCCCAATGTGCCGCGTTACCGCGCGCCATGTTCTGGCTCTGGAATGGGTTGGTGCGGTACCCAGTCGCCTGCGCAACGCGCACGGGCCCCGCAGTGGCTTACAGTGCAGCGCGCGGCATCCGTACCTGCGGTGGGGTGCCAGGGGTTTTTGCGTTCCACACATTCATCGACCAAGACAACAGGAGAACCTTCACCATGGGTATTGATTTCCAAGGCCGCGTGGCCATCGTGACGGGCGCAGGCGGTGGCCTGGGCCGCCAGCATGCACTGGCTCTGGCCAAGCGCGGCGCCAAGGTGCTGGTCAATGACCTGGGCGGCGCGGTGGACGGCAGCGGCGGCACGGTGACGGCCGCGCAGGCTGTGGTCGACGAGATCCGCGCCGCAGGCGGCGAGGCGCTGGCCAATGGCGCGTCGGTCACCGACTTTGCGGCTGTCGAGGCCATGGTGCAGCAGGCCATCGACGCCTGGGGCCGGGTGGACATTCTGGTCAACAACGCAGGCATCCTGCGCGATAAGTCGTTCGCCAAGATGGACATGGCCGACTTCCGCCTGGTGGTGGATGTGCACCTGATGGGCGCCGCCAACTGCTGCAAGGCCGTGTGGCCGCACATGGTGGCCCAGCAGTACGGCCGCATCGTCATGACCACCTCGTCCACGGGCCTGTACGGCAACTTTGGTCAGGCCAACTACGGCGCGGCCAAGCTGGCCCAGGTGGGGCTGATGCAGACCCTGGCCATCGAAGGCGCCAAGTACAACATCCACGTGAACGCCCTGGCCCCCACGGCCGCCACGCGCATGACCGAGGGCCTGATGCCCCAGGAGGTGCTGGACGCCCTGAAGCCCGAGGCCGTGGTGCCCGCCATGCTGGTGCTGGCGCACGAAAGCGCGCCTTCGCGCACCATCCTGTGCGCCGGGGCAGGCACGTTTGAAGCCGCTCACATCACGCTCACGCAAGGTATACACCTGGGCATTGGCGCCGATGTGCCCGAGCAACTGGCGGCCCGCCTGGCCGAGGTGACCGAGCGCGCGGGCGAGCAAGTACCACAAAGTGGCGCAGCGCAGGGAACCAACGAGGTTGGACGCGCTTTGGCCGCAAGGGCTTGACACCCCTGTGGGCGGGCCAGCGCTCAACGTGCTAAGTTCCGGGCCGACAGAAGTTGGATCGGTATAAACATATGAGCAAACTGCACGAGAGACTGGCCGCCTACCCGGCGGACGCCCTGGGGGGGATTCGCCGCGGCATTGAAAAGGAAGGGCTGCGTGTGCTGCCCACCGGCGGCCTGGCCCTCACGCCCCACCCGCTGGCGCTGGGCTCGGCCCTCACACACCCCCTGATCACCACGGACTACAGCGAGTCGCAGCTGGAGCTGATCACCGGCGCCCACAAGGGCGTGCAGCAGTGCCTGGACGAGCTGACAGAGGTGCACCAGTTCGTGCACCACACGCTGAAGGACAGCGGCGGCGAGCTGCTCTGGGCCTCCAGCATGCCCTGCGGCCTGCCCACGGACGAGACGATTCCGATTGGCCGCTACGGTAGCTCCAACGTGGGCCGCGCCAAGAGCGTGTACCGCATGGGCCTGGGTCACCGCTATGGCCGCCGCATGCAGACCATCTCGGGCATTCACTACAACTGGTCGCTGCCGGGGGTGGACAGCGAACAGTATTTCGCGCTCATCCGCAACTTCCGCCGCCACGCGTTTGTGCTGCTGTACCTGTTTGGCGCATCGCCCGCGCTGTGCCCCTGTTTTGTGGAAGGGCGCGAACACCGCCTGCAGCCCATGGAGGGCGGCAGTGCCTTGTACCTGCCCCACGCCACCTCGCTGCGCATGGGCCGCCTGGGCTACCAGAGCGACGCGCAGGCCACGCTGGCCGTGAGCTACAACGGCCTGACGGGCTATGCCAACTCGCTGCACGAGGCGCTGACCAAGCCGTACCCGGCCTATGAGGCCGTGGGCATCCGCAACCCGGGTGGCGACTACAACCAGCTGGGCACCAGCCTGCTGCAGATCGAAAACGAGTTCTACGGCACCATCCGCCCCAAGCGCACGGTGCGCACCGGCGAGCGCCCGCTGCACGCGCTGCGCGAACGCGGGGTCGAATACGTCGAAGTCCGTCTGATGGACCTGGACCCGTTCGTGCCTGTGGGCATCACCGCGCCCACCATGCGCCTGCTGGATGTGTTCTTGCTGCACTGCCTGCTGTCTGACAGCCCGCCGGACACGCCCGCAGAAATTGCCGAACTCAAGCAGAACCAGCACCTGACCGCAGAGCGGGGCCGCGAGCCCGGCCTGCGCCTGTCGCGCAACGGCCAGAGCGTGCTGCTCACCGAATGGGGCGCCGAGGTGCTGGCGGCGTGCGAGCCTTTGGCGGCAGCGCTGGACGCCACCCATGGCACCGACGACTACAGCGCCGCGCTGCGCGATGCCCGCGCCTTGATGGCTGCGCCCGAGCGCACCCCCTCAGCCCGCGTGCTGGACAGCATCGTGCAAAGCCACCAGCACAGCTTTGAAGCCTTTGCGCGCCAGCAATCCATGGCCGCCCGCGACGCGCTGCTGTCGCTGCCCTGGACGGCCGAGCAGCAGGCGCGCTACGTGGCCATGGCCGATGAGTCGATTGCCGCGCAAAAAGCGATTGAAGCGGCAGACACGCTGCCGTTTGAGGTATGGCGCGAGCAGTACATGGCGGTGGAGCAGCTGGGCTGAAGGTGCGATCAGGGGCAGGTCAAATTGATCTGCTATTGAATTGGTAGCTGCTCGGGCTTATTGCACTAGCGCTACCAGCCCAAAACGCTTCAAAATCAGTCTTGCAGCTGCAGCAAGGCCTCTTGCCGCCAGTATTCGGCGGCGCTCAGAAACCCCTCCCACACGCAGCCGTTGCAGCCGCGCCCGCAGCAGGTCGTGGGCTCGGGTGGCGGGTTGCGCAGCGTGATGCCAAGAGCGGCCGCGCGCTGCTGCAGTACCGCGAACATGGCTTGCGCCGTGGCGCCGTCCACCGCCGGGGCCGGGGCTGTGTCCTCAGGCAAGGTCACGGCTGGCGGCGCCCCGCCTTGGCGCGGCGCAGGCCGTACTGCACGCCAAACGCAATGCCCAGCACCAGCGCAAACCAGCCCACCAGCGCCACCTGGCCCATGAGGTCGCGCACGCTGGTGGAGCGGGCCACATAGGGCGCCAGCAAGATGACCAGGCCGATGAGGGCCAGGGTCACGCCCTTGAACAGCAGCTCTTTGTCGGCCTTGGTGGCCTTGGGCGTGCGCGAGGTGTCGAGAGGGGCTGGCATGCAGATAAAAACGCCGTGGCGTGGGCAGAAGGAAGACCGCGATTATCCTTGCCACCCTCGGACCCCTCAGAACAACGTAGAAAGTACCCCGCATGGCCATCCAGTGGTTCCCCGGTCACATGCACCTGACCCGCAAAGCCATCACCGAACGCATCAAGGACATTGACGTGGTGATCGAGGTGCTGGACGCGCGCCTGCCCGGCTCCAGCGCCAACCCGCTGCTGGCCGAGATCACGGGCCACAAGCCCACGCTCAAGGTGCTCAACAAGCAGGACGTGGCCGACCCCGAGCGCACGGCGCTGTGGGTGGACTGGTACAACGCCCAGAGCGACACGCGTGCGTTGCCGCTGGATGCATCCGACCCCGCCCCGACGCGCAAGCTGATCGACGCCTGCCACCTGCTGGCGCCCAACCGGGGCGGCATGGCCAAGCCCATGCGGGTGCTGATTTGCGGGGTGCCCAATGTGGGCAAGTCCACGCTCATCAACACGCTCAGCAACAAGCGCCAGGCCAAGACCGGTGACGAGGCGGGCATCACCAAGCTGGAGCAGCGCATCACCCTGGCCGACGACTTCTACCTCTGGGACACCCCCGGCATGCTGTGGCCGCGCATCGTGGTGCCCGAGACCGGCTACAACCTGGCCGCCAGCGGCGCCGTGGGCCGCAATGCGTATGACGAAGAACTGGTCGCGCTGGAGCTGCTGCGCCGCTTGCAGAAGCACTACGCCCCCTTGCTGGAGGCGCGCTACAAGCTGGGCCTGCCCGAAGGCGCAGTGGCCGCGATGCACGACGAAGAACTGCTCGAAGCCATTGGCCGCAAACGCGGCGCCATGCTGGGTGGCGGGCGCGTCAATCTGCAAAAGGCGGCCGAGATTGTGATGACCGATTTCCGCAGCGCCATCCTGGGCCGCATCACGCTGGAGGCCCCCGCCGAGTTCGAGGCCTGGCGTGCTGCCGGCCTGGCCGAGGACGCCAAGCGCCAGGCCAAGAAAGACGCGCGCGCCAAGGCCAAGGGCAAAGGCTCTGGTGTGCGTGAACCCGCGCCGGACAGCGACGCGGACTGAGTGACCCGGCCTGCGCCTGCGGGCCAGCAGGCGCTGTAGGCCATCCCGTGCCGGCGCTGGCGACGGTACCGGGGGCGCAACGTACAGATGCCGACGGGGGAGCCGAAGGGATGCCGACGGGCGGGCGATGCAGCCACGCCAGCGGCATTTTGTTCATAGGCGTTTTCTATGCCTGCGGTTACGATGGTTTCCTCCCCGCACTTCCCGTCGCCATGGCCGAAGCTCCCTCTGTTCCGCTGCCAGACCACGAAGACGCCACAACGCGCCACCTGGTGCGGGTGGCGGGCTGGTCCGTGATGTTGCTGGGTTTTGTCATCGGCCTGCTGCTGCTTTGGGACCAGCCCGTGCAGCCGATGCGCGTGGCGCTCAACTTTGTTGCGGGCTGCATTGGCGGCACCGCACTGCTGCTGGCGCGCTGGCGGCGGTGGACGCTGGCCACCCATCTGCTGGTGTGGGGCGTGTGGGTGTCGGTGTCGCTGGTGGCGGCCCGCAATGGCGGCGTCAATGGCCCCAATCTGCTGAACTACCCCGTGATCGTTGTGCTGGCCGGATGGCTGCTGGGCGTGCGTGCCACGCTGACGCTGGTGGTACTCACGGCCCTGCTGTTCCTGGGCTTCATCTGGGCGGACATGCAGGGCCTGCTCAAGCCGGTGCAGGTGGCCAACCGCGTGGCGGGGGCGGTGTACCTTGCGGGCATTCTGGTGCTGACCGCCGCCGCCACGCTGCTGTCGCGCCGCAACTACATGAGCCGGGTGCGCGAGGCCCAACAGACCGCAGCCAATCTGGCAGCCAGCGAGGCGTCGCTGCGCAAGCTGCTGCGGGCCGTGGAGCAAAGCCCCGAGGCCATCGTCATCACCGATCTGCGCGAGGACATCGAGTACGTGAACGAGGCCTTTGTGCGCCGTACCGGCTATGCGCGCGACGAGGTGGTGGGCCAGGCCTCGGCCCACTACTCCAGCAACGGCCTCGCGCCCGCGCAGCGCGAGGGCCTGCGCACCACGCTGGCGCGCGGTGACAGCTGGGCGGGTGAGCAGGTCAACTACCGCAAGGACGGGCAACCGCTGATCGAGTCCGTGGTGGTGGCGCCCATCCGCCAGACCGATGGCCGTGTGAGCCACTTTGTGGAACTCAAGCAGGACATCACCGAACGCAAGCGCGCCGCCGACGAGATCCACCGCCTGGCGCATTTCGACAGCCTCACCAGCCTGCCCAACCGGTCCACGCTGATGGAGCGCCTGCATGTGCTGCGTGGGCGCCCCGGCCGTGTGTTGTCCACCCAGCATGCCCTTCTGCTGCTGGACCTGGACCGGTTCACCACCTTCAACGATGCGCGCGGCAGCGAAATGGGCGACCGCCTGCTGTGCGCCGTGGCGCTGCGCCTGTCCGAGATCCTGCCCCCGCAGGACCTGTTGGTGCGGGTGGCGGGCGACGAGTTTGCCGTGGTGCTGCATGGGCTGGGGGCCGACGCCTCGCTGGCCGGCCGCCACGCGCTGGCCTTTGCCGAAAAGCTGCAGACCGCCTTGTTGCGCCCCCTGCGGCTGGAGGGCGACGCACAGGACGCCCAACTGGGCGCCAGCATCGGCATCACCCTGTACCCCCAAACCTCGGACGATGTGGCGCACGACGCACTGCGGCGCGCGGGCACCGCCTTGCACCGGGCTAAGCAGGCCGGTGGCGGCCAGGCGGCGTTTTTTGAGCAGGGCATGGGCGAGGCGGCCGAGCAGCGCTTTCGGGTGGAGCGCGAGCTGCGCCACGCCATTGGCGCGGGCGAGTTGCGGCTGCACCTGCAGTCGCAGGTCGATGTGTCGGGCCAGGTCACGGGGGCGGAGGTGCTGGTGCGCTGGCAACACCCGCGCGACGGGCTGGTGGCGCCGGGCGTGTTCATCCCGGTGGCCGAAGAGTCCGACCTCATCGTCAGCCTGGGCGAGTGGGTGCTGGCCCATGCCTGTGCGCTGCTGGCGCAGCCGGCGTTCCGCGAGCGGCGCTTGCGGCTGTCGGTCAACCTCAGCGCGCGGCAGTTCCGGCAGGCAGGTTTTGTGGGGCAACTGCGGGCCGTGCTGGCCGCCACAGGGGCCGACCCCCGGCTGCTCACGCTGGAGGTGACCGAGGGATTGGTGATCGACGACTTTGACGATGCGGTGGCCAAGATGCGCGCGCTGGCTGCACTGGGCGTGGACATGTCGCTGGACGACTTTGGCACCGGCTATTCATCGCTGGCCTACCTCAAGCGCCTGCCGATCCAGGAGATCAAGATCGACCGGTCGTTTGTGCACGAGGCCCCCACCAATGCCGACGACGGCGTGCTGGTCGAGGGCATCCTGTCGGTGGCCCGGCACTTTGGCCTGCGCGTGGTGGCCGAGGGGGTGGAGACCCAGGCCCAGGCCGACTTCCTGCGCCAGCGTGCGCCGGACATCGTGTACCAGGGCTACCTGTTTGGCCGGCCCGAGCCCGATGTGCAGTGGCTGGAGCGGCTGACCCAGCCTGCGTGAACGAGGGGGGGGCGGTGCGCGCCGGGTGCAGCGTTGTTGATATGGAGTTTTAAGAAAAAATAGCTGCAGGCGCTTGTTGAATATGCGCCTGCAGCTATTGATTTGATAGCGCTTCGCCTTTTGGGGCGGCAGCGCACTGTGTTGGCTTACCTGTTTTTGTCTTTGCCCTTGGGCATGACAGTGGTCACGGGCGGCATGGGCCGGTCTGATGCGCTGTGTTCCTTGGGTGGCGAGGTGTCCTTTTTGGGTTTCTTCGCCATCTTGTTGCTGCGCTGTTCGCCTTTGGCCATTGGGCCTCCTTGAAAGGTCTCGGGATGGGACCGTACAAGCATGGTACGTCACAACGTGCGTCGTTGGCGGTCACCACGCGGCTACATCCCCGCGCCTTGAGGCGCATGCGGCGCCGCCGCGCCGCTGCGCGCCCGCCGGGCCAGCCGCTGGTCATGCGCCAGTGCCAGCGCGTTCAGCACGGCAAGGCACAGCCCCAGCGCGCAGGTGGCGCCCCAGCCGCCCCACAGCCAGGCCACCGACCCCATGGCTGAGCCCGTCGCAGCACCCACAAAGTAGCTGGTCATGTACACCGCGTTCAGCCGCGCGCGGGCCGTGGGGTTCAGGCGGTAGATCACGTTCTGGTTGCTGATGTGCACGCCCTGCAGCGCCAGGTCGGCCACCAGCATGCCCACCACAAACCACGCCAGGCTGCTCGCGCCCAGCCACAACGCCACCCAGCCCAGCAGCAACAAGCCCACCGACAGGGCCGTGGCCACTTGTGCCTGCCCCTGGTCTGCCATGCGCCCGGCCACACTGGCCATCAGCGCACCCGCCACACCTGCCAGCCCCACCAGCCCGATGCCTGCATCACCCAGACGGTGCGCAGGTCCCGCCAGCAGCAGCGCCATGGTGGAGAACAACACACTCACCGATGCAAACGACAGCGCACCCAGCAAGGCCCGGCTGCGCAACCTGGGGTGTCGCAGCGCCAGCGTGCCCAGCGACCGCAAGACCTGGCCATAGCTCTGCGTCTGTGCCGATGCTGCATTGCGCGACACCGGCATCACCCACCACAGCGCCAGCGCCACCGCCACCATGGCAACGCCCGCCACACGGTACACCAGCGTCCAGCCCCCCACCTCCGACAGCAGCCCCGCCACGCTGCGCGCCGCCAGAATGCCGGTCAGCAGCCCGCTCATCACCAGCCCCACCGCCCGGCCGCTGCGCCCTGGTGTTGCCAGGGTGGCCGCCAGCGGCACCAGCACCTGCGCCGCCACCGAGAACAGACCGGTGAGCAGCGTGCCCAGCGCCAGCATGGCGTAGCTGTGCGCAAACCCGCTGGTGAACAGCCCGAGGGCCGCCAGCAGCATCAGCGTGACAATGAGCCGCCGCCGCTCCAGCAGGTCGCCCAGCGGCACCAACAGCAGCAGCCCCGCTGCATACGCCACCTGCGCCAGCGTCACGATGAGCGCTGCCGACGCATCGCGCACCTGCAGCTGCGTGGCAATGGAGTGCAGCAGCGGCTGGTTGAAGTAGTTGCTGCCCGCACACAGGCCGCAGGCCACGGCCATGAGCAAGAGCACGGGGGTGCTGAGGCCGGGGGCGCCAGGGGGCTGTGCGTTTTGGGATGGGTGGGCGGCAGAGAGGGGGGCTGAAGCGGACGAGGTCATGGAGAGTGCTGGTGCATATCGCGGACACATGCAACGCCCATGCCATGAGCCGTGAGGCACCCGCTTCGATGGTTACCGGCTTCTCGTTTGGCGCACTCCAGCTGGCTTTTTGTCCCAGCGGGGTGCCCGGAGTGACTTGGGCAATGCGCTTGCATGGGCAGGATACCCACCGCAAGGGTTCGAGTCCTGCGGCTTTGGCATACAGATCGCTCCCCCCACTTTCGCGACAGAAGCGGATGCCGAAGCACCGGCCAGCGAGGGGTGGACCTGGGTTGGGGTGCTGTGTTCCAGCGCTTTCACGGTGCCGGTCGATACGTGTTGGTTGGAAGGCTGAATGAGGGGCGGATGTGGGCCCAAAGCAGACTCCCGAGAAATGGCCCGTTAGCGCTCAATCAACGCAGCTTGCTTCCTTCATTTCTCCGCGAAGTCGCCACTTCATAGGCCCCCCATAGCGTGAGCATCAAGCCGATCAGACCGAAGCCGATCGCTACCCCATTGGCGCCCAAGTGTGAGTACATAAACTCTTTGAGCCAACCCCATCGACCCGTAAAAGGTCTCGTGGACGGCTCGTTGTATTCGAGCCAAGTCAACAACCCCACAGACACGCCCAATCCAACCTCTGCCCAGCCTCGCTCCCTGGCACTAAAGGGGCGCCGCAGGTGCTTGGTTACAAGATCGTTGTCTACACTCATCTCGTCCTTTCCTAGGTGGCTGCTCCTGGCCGGATTCTGTCTCACAGCGAAGGACGCTTGCGGGCCATGACTGGTCAAAGTTCAGGCTCAGAGCACCCATTGTCGAATAAGCTGCCTCAGAGGCCGTTAAAAGAACTTGTGGTGGAGAGCAAGATGCCGGGCAGATTTCGTAAGGTTAGAGCAGTTAAGGCATTGAAAAAAGAGGTGGTTCGAAAGCCAATGAGGCTGCCATTTCGAAATGCCATCAAGAGACTTTCGCTAGGTCAGATTGCGTTTCTTGTTTTTGCGCTGTTCATCGCGGGGATTTCAGCAATTGCGTGGTTGCTCCCGCCACCAAAAGACGCAGAGGCAGAGTGCAAGGCGCAGTGCGCTCCGTTCATTGGGCAAGTTGGCCCCGACAAGGATTACCCGATGTCTACGCGAGGAAACTATAGAGAAAAGTGCATTTGTTCGTGACGGTAGACACTCGCCCGTGAATGTCTGCTTCTGGCCGTCAACAGCCTTTCTCCCCCTACCACCGCACCGGCCCTGCCTCGTCCCGCCAGAATATCCACCGCCGCGTCTCTACATACGGCGACGTGCCAATCGAATACGGGTCCATGCCCGTCTCGCGGCGCTCCATCCGCACCAGGTAGCCGCCGTAGCTGGCCGCCCACAGCGTTGCGCCGTCGGGCGATACGTCGATGGCGCTGATCGTGCTGCCGATGTGGTGGCGCCACAAGGCTTGCCCTTCGTCGCTGTAGGCGTGGAGGTAGCCGTCAGCGTCGCCGAGAATCACCAAGCCGGGCAAGGCGGCGGACGCGTACACGCGGCAGTGTTCGTCCAGTGGCGGGGTGTCTTCATCCGTGTCCCCCGCTTCTTGCGATGCAACGCCGATCGGAATCGAGCGCGTAGCGCCCCAGTACAAGTGACACGAATTGGCAAATAGGCGTGTGCCGTCGTGCGAGAACACGGCGTGGTGGGGGTAGGACGACAGGGGCTCATGTTCCGCCACCAAAGCGCCGTGCGTATCCAGCACGATGTGTGGGCTGTCCTGGTCGCCGACCGCGATATGGCGTTCGTCGGTTGATAGGGCCATGTGCAGCATGTCCAGCGCCAGCACCGTGACCGTCTCTCCTTCGACCTCTTCGTCCATCTGGTTCTTGGGCCAGGTGTAGGGGCCGTCTTCGTCAAAAGTCTGTGGGTGCAGGCGTTGAATGGTGCTCTCAGCGCCTGGCGCTGTGCAGGTCAGCAAATAGACCCCCGTGGGGTTGCGCAGTAGCACGCGCAGGCCATCGTTGAACGGGATGATGTCATCGCAGCGCTGACCCAGCGGGCCGGCCGACACCTGCACCTGCGGCGGCAGGGCTTCGTTGCCGCGCGGCAGTGTGAACCGTGCAATCACCGGGCCATTCCATCCCTGGTGGGTGGTGATGTGCTGACCGTCGCTTTGGGCGAAGCACTGGCGATTGGGCGAGCGGCCCACGCCACGGATGCTGGGCAGCAGTGCGTGCTCGGTGCCTTGCAGTACCGCCCAGTGAGCGCCGTCGTCATGGGCAGCTCCGATGCGCGCGATCACGCGGTCATCCTCCAGCACCCATACGGGGCCGATGAATTGCCCGGCTTTGGCAGCGCGATTCACGTACGCGTCCGGGGCAAAGGCAAAGCGTTGGCGAAAGCGCGTGGCAAGCTCTTCGTCGGCCCAGCGGCTCACCACGCGTGCCAGTTGCAGCACGGTGGGCGCGTCGGCCTTGCGCGGGTCTTCGGGCAGAGCATCTTCGTCCTCCGCGTGTTCTTCGTCTCCCCCAAGGGCTGCGGAGGCGTCGGCAGGGTCAGCAGGGTCGGCAGTATTGGCGTCGCGGGCCAGCTGGCTCGCGCGGATGGTCTCCACGTAGGCTTGCCCATCAGCCTGCCACTGCTCCGACAGGGTCATGAGTTCGACAGGAAACACGGCTGCATCGGGCAGGTCGGGCAGCAAGGGTGGGGTGACCAGCAGTTGCACGGCAGCTTCGATGCGGCGGGCCTCGGCCTGCTGGGCCTGCGCCTCTTCGTGCCGTGCGTGGATACGGGCCTGCACCCGGCCGTGAAAGCGCAGTAATCGGGTAATGTGGTCGGCGGCGCAGCGGGGTAGGGGGGCGCGGCTGTCGCTCTGGCGCTGGGTGTAGCTGAACTCGACCGCAGCTGGCCCTTCGCGCGCCTCGTCCACATCGATCTGGTAGGCGCTGTGGGCGTTGTCTTCGTCGTCGCCCGGTGCGTCGTCACCGTTGCGCCAGCTGTACTTGAGCGCGCGGCCCCAGGGTTCGCCGTCGTGCATGCAGGGCTGGCGCGCGCCCACCCAGACCTCGCCCTCCCAGTAGCCGTTGCGGTCGCTGTCCCACCAGTCGTTGTACTGCTCGGTGAACACGGGCAGGCTGGTGAAGGCCTCGATGTGCTCGGCAGTCATCGTGGCTTGCAGGCGCTGGTAGAGGGGGTACCGCGCACGGTGCTGGCCCACGGCCTTGCGCACATAGTCCAGCACCCCGCGCCAGGCGTGTTCGCAGGCCTTCCAGGCGTCGGAGTCGTGGCCGGGCTCGTTGGGGGGCGCCAGCACCTGCCAGTCGCCAGGCTCCCCCTGCGTGTAGCGGCGGTACAGCAGCGTGCGCTGGGCGACTGTGGGGGCCGCGTGGCGCCACAGCTTGGTGGCCACGCGCTCCAGCCAGTTGCGGGGCGCGGGCACCTGCTCCACCGACAGGTAGAAGTCCCAGGTCTTCCAGACGGTGATGAACACGTTGTCGTCGCGCGCGTCGCCCTCGTCGTCCACATGCCGCTGGCAGAGCGAAAAATCGGTCTGCTGAAACCAGCCGTAGGCCTTGTGCTCCTTGTGCGCAATCACCGGCGTGCGCACCACGGTCAGGATGTTGTCGATGCTGATGGCGTCGCCGGCGCACAGGTCGTGGGCCACGGGCTGGTCGGCGTGGATGTCGGCACTGCTGCGCACCGCGCTCTGGCCTGCCCGCACAGCGGCAAGCACCTGGCGGCGGTTGATCATGGCGGCCAGGCCGTCTTCGCCAGCATCCACGCCCTCGTGGAACTCGGGGGTGAACACGGCACCCACGATCTCGGTCGAGAACTCTGCACGGTTGGGCACACCGCGCACCTCGTCCAGCAAAAACTCCACCTGTTCGGGGCCTGCGATGTCCACGTGGTACTCGTCGGTGAACAGCGCCACCCGGGCCTGCAGCCCCCCGCGCACACGCAGCTCGCCATGGTTGTAGTGGCCCCACAGCAGCTCGTTCACCTGCAGCGCGCCCTGAACGTACACCAGCTGCCCACCCACCACGGCGTTGTGCAGATGCGCGTTGCCGGTGACGATGAGGTGGGTGGTTCCGTCGGTGTCCGCGCTGGTCAAAGCGCCGTCAATGCGCAGGTCTCCGTCCACCAGGATCAAAAACGGTGCACGGGGCACCGAGGCATCACCGGTGCCGTCTGGAACGTCATGCAGCCACTGGCGCAGCGGGCTACCTGGGGCCAGGGGGGCGTCGAGGTGCAGCGCAGGCCAGTGCACAGCGCCCGTGATCCACAAGGTGGTTTCGTCCGCCAGGGCGTCGGGTTCTTCCGCCAGGCGCTGGGCGATCCAGCAGTCGGCAGGGAGGCGGTGGGCCACTTCGGCCAGCGGGCAAAGTCGGACAGTGGTCATGGGGCGGGGCACGTGAGGGGCTCAACCGGCGGGCATCGTACACCGCACCCTGCAGCGATCCGGCTTTGCGCCGACAATGATGTGTCATCTTATTAATTCACCGCCATGACGCAGAACCCCCCCGTTTTTGAAGTCCTCCCCCGCGACCTCTCGGCCTACCGCCAGGGCAATGTGGGCATCGACTATGTGCACCGTTTCGAGTCGGGCAAGCCTGGCCCGCATGTGCTCATCAACGCCCTCACGCACGGCAACGAAATCTGCGGCATGGTGGCCGCCACGCACCTGCTGGACACGGGCGTGCGCCCCCTCATCGGCACGCTGACCATCAGCTTTGCCAACGTCGCGGCTTACGAGTCTTTTGACCAGAGCCGCCCGTTCGAGAGCCGCCAGCTGGTGCACAACCTCAACCGCATCTGGTCGGCGGCCGAGCTGGACGGCACGGCGGACAGCCCCGAGTTGCAGCGCGCCCGCATTCTGCGCCCGGTGGTGGCTGCGGCCGATCACATCCTCGACATCCACTCCACCAGCCAGGACGTGCAACCGTTCTGGGTGTACCCGGCCTACCCGCGCAATGCGGAGGCGGCGCTGGCCATTGGCCGCCCGCCGGTGCACCTGGTGATGCCCAGCGGCCTGGGCTCGGGCACGCCGCTCATCCAGCACGGCCGCCACGGGCAGGCCGACGGGGGCGGTGTAGCGGTGGTGGTGGAATGCGGCCAGCACTTCCGCCAGTCGGCGGCCGACCTGGCCACGGCCGTGGCGCTGGACTTCCTGGCGCATTTCGGCCTCATCGCGCCGGTGGCCGACCGGCCCGCACCCGCCGAGCAGCGCCGCTACGAACTGCTGGAGACCTGCATGGTGCGCACTGCGGACTTCCGCTTCACGCGGCCCGTGCAAGGGTTTGAAGTGTTTGCCAAGGGGGACCTCATCGCCACCGATGGCCCGCACGAGATCCGCGCGCTGTGCGACGACTGCACCATCCTCATGCCCACCCGCGAGCCCATCGTGGGCCGCGAGGCGGTGTACCTCACGCGGCCGATCTGACCCGGCTGGTACGACGCCAGACCTGCGGGCATGTCGTCTGCAGGCCTGGCAGCCATGGTCTGAAGTGGTTCAGGGCGGAACCACCGCCTGCGTGCGCTCCTGGCGCACGAGGTACAGGCCGCTGCCGATGATGATGGCGCCGCCCAGCAGCGTGCTGTAGCCAGGCACCGTCTGCCACAGCACCCAGTCCAGCCCCATGCCCCAGGCCAGGGCCGTGTATTCAAACGGGGCCACCACCGAGGCCTGTCCGTGGCGAAACGCCTCGGTGATCGCCAGCTGCCCCGCAAACCCGGTCACCGCCAGCCCTGCCACCAGCGGCCAGTGGGCCTGCGCCACGCCCACCCACTGGGGCCACGCCAGCGCGCCGGCGCCCAGTGCCAGCAGCGTGGTGGTCCAGAACACCAGGCTGGCGCTGGAATCGGTGCGGGTGAGCATGCGCCCCGTGATGGCCGATACCGCATAGCAGGTGGCTGCTGCCAGCACCGCCAGTGCGCCCAGGGAAAAGAACGCCTCCTGGTTGGGCCGCAGCGCCACCAGCACCCCCACCATGCCCAGCACGATAGCCACCCAGTGGGCGGGGCGCACCTTTTCGCGCAGCACCACGGTGGACAGCGCGGTGATGAGCAGCGGGGCAATGAAGAACAGCGTATAGGCCTCGGCCAGCGCCAGTTCACGGATGGCAAATGCAAACAGCGCCAGCATGGCCACGTTGAGCCCGCCGCGCAGCAGGTGCAGCGGCCACCGCACCTTCAGCAGCCGGGGCACTTCGCCACGCCACAGTGCGTACAGCGCCACCAGCGGCAGCGCCGCCCAGCCCCGCAGCGCCGCAACCTGCATGGCGGGGTAGTGGGCGCTCAGTGTCTTGAGCAGCGCATCCATCAGCGAGAAGAAGCCCACGGCCGCCACCATGGCCAGAATGCCGCGCAGATTGCCCGAAGGCATCGCCCAGCCTGCAGAGGCGCTCGGCCGCGCCTCAGACATTCTGTGGCCCTGTGGCTGCGCGCGAGCCAGCGAGGCCTCGCTGGCGGTCATGGGGGGCAGGAGCCTGCGCAGAGAAGAAAAGGCGCGGGAAAAAGCGCGGCAATGGCGGGCTGGGCAAAGGCATGGGAAGGTGGGCTCCGCAGGACTGGCGCTTGGAGAGGCCAGACCATGGCGGCGCATGTGCGGCAAGGCCAAAAAGTGTAGCGCAGGCACGCCGCGCCGCTTTGCTGAGTTTGGTCAGCCGCGCTTACCCTAATGATGGGGTGGGCGCGGGCGTGTTGGCCGGGGCGGTATCGCTGCTGCCTCCGCCGTCCGCTGTGGCGAGGATGGCGTCGAGCAGCGCCAGCGCCTGCACAAAGTCGAAACCATCGATGGCCTGGGCCAGCGCCTGGGCGCGGTCCGGGTAATGCTGCAGCATGGCGGGGTGCAGCCCGGCGTAGGCGGCGCTGGCATCGAGGTCGTCGCTGGCCAGCAAGGGCCGCAGTGCCCGCAAGCCTGCTCGCAGATGGTCGGCATCGGCTGCAGGGGCCGCGCTGGTCGCCTCTGCGGCAGCATCCAATACAAAGTGCAGGGATTGCACCAGTTGTTGCAGTCGCGCATCCAGGTCTTGCAGCGCGTGTTGGGTGTCGGCATCCACACCCCCTTGCGGTGTGGCTTGCACCCTGGCCTCGGCTTGCTGCGCGGCCACCTGCAAGCCGGTAAGGCCGGCAGTGCCCGCCAGGCCCTTGAGCGTGTGCAGGATGCGCTGCGTTTCGGCCAGGTCACCGCTTTGCCAGGCCTGCAACGCCTTTTGCGCGTCGTGGGGGTGTTCCACCACCATGCGTTGCAGCAGACGCACCAGCGCCGCAAAGTTGTTGCCCAGCGACCGCAGTCCCTGCTCCAGCTGAAAGCCTGCCACGCCCTGGAGTTGGGCCCGCATCTGTGCTTCGTTCTGCAGCGTGGGGGTCGATGTTGCAATGCTGGGCGTTGGGGTTGCGCCCGTGGCGTCCACGGCATGGGGCAGCAGGCGTGCCAACACGCGCGCCAGTTGTGCCGGGTCCACGGGCTTGGGCAGGTGGTCGTTCATGCCTGCGGCCAGCGCGGCGGCGCGGTCTTCGGCGAAGGCGTTGGCCGTCATGGCCACGATAGGCGTCTGCGCATGGCCTGGCAGCGCGCGGATCTGGCGCGTGGCCTGCAGGCCGTCCAGGTGGGGCATCTGGATGTCCATCAGGATCAGGTCGTAGTGACGTTCGCGCGCGCGCTCCACCGCAATCGCCCCGTCGCCCGCCATATCCACGGCAAAGCCCAGTTGGCGCAACAGCTCACCCGCCACCTCCTGGTTCAGCGTGTTGTCTTCGGCCAGCAGCAATTGCAGCCCCGGGGTGAAACGGACGGGCGCATCGGCGGCCAACGCGGGTGCAGCGGCCTCCGGCAGTTGCGCATGGTTCCACACGCGCACCAGCACGTCTTCGAGTGCGGTGGGCAGTACGGGTTTGGGCAGGAAGGCCGCAAACGGACCGGCATCCACCTCGTCGGCAGGGCAGCTCAGGCTGCCGCTGACCAGAATGCAGGCGGGGCGGTGTTGGAGCGGCAAGGCGCAGATCTGTTGCCAGGTCTGGGTGCCATTCAGGCCCGGCATCAGCCAGTCGGTGAGCACCAGCTCGTAGGGGTCGCAGAGTTCGTCAGCCTGTGCCACCGCTTGCACGGCCTGCGCGCCGGACGACACCGCGTCGGCCCGCGCTCCCAGGTGGGTGAGCATGTCGGCCAGCAGCTCACGGGCTTCTTCCATGTCGTCCACCACCAGGACGCGGGTGCTGGGGGGCAGGGCCTGCACATGCTGCGGTGCGGCAGCCTGGGAGCTGATGCCAAAGGGCGCCTCAAACCAGAAGGTGCTGCCCTTACCGGGCTCGCTGCGCACACCCACTTGCCCGTCCATCAGGTCGGCCAGGCGGCGCGAGATGGCCAGCCCCAGGCCGGTACCGCCGTGGGTGCGAGTGGTGGAAACATCGGCCTGCTGAAACGCCAGGAACAGCTTGCCCTGTTGCTCGGGGCTCAGCCCGATGCCGGTGTCGCGCACCTCAAAGCGCAGGCGCACCTGGTTGGCTTCGCGGTGGGTGACAAACGCGTGCAAAGACACGCTGCCGCGTTCGGTGAACTTGACTGCGTTACCCATGAAGTTGGTCAGGATCTGACCCAGCCGCATGCCGTCCCCATGCAGGATGGGGGGCACACCTGCAAGTTCGGCCATCACCTCCAGGCCCTTGGCCTCGGCCTTGTCGCCGGTGATGGTGAACACGTTGCTCACCACCTTCTCCAGCTCGAAATCGGTCGGGTCCAGGGCCATCTTGCCCGCCTCGATCTTGGAGAAATCCAGGATGTCGTTGATGACGGCCAGCAAGTGCATGGCCGCGCCCGACACCTTGTCGAGTTGCTGGCGCTGGTGCGGGTTGGTGGTGTCGCGGCGGATCAGGTGGGTCAGCCCGATGATCGCGTTCATGGGCGTGCGGATCTCGTGGCTCATGTTGGCCAGGAAGGCGCTCTTGGCCTGGTTGGCCTCGTCGGCCATGGCCTTGGCGCTGCGCAGCTGGGCATTGGTGTGCTGCAGTTCCAGCGTCTGCTGTGCGAGGGCTTGGCTGGTCTTTTCGAGATCGAGCGTGCGCTCGGCCACCAGTTGTTCCAGCTCGTCGCGGTAGCGGGCCAGTTCCCGCTCGGACTGCTTGCGGCTGGTGATGTCCACCCAGATGCCGGTCATACAGTCGCGGTCATGCAGGTGAAGGGGGCGCATCGAAACCCAGAAGTCGCGGACGCTGCCGGCCTTGTCACGCCGCTGGGTCTCGAAGTCCAGGCCGCCCTGGGCCTGAATGCGCTGGAGCTTTTCATCGACCTTGCTTCTGTCCGGGTCCAGTTGCAGGTCGTAGAGGTTCATCAACGAAAACTCTTCGCGCGTGTAGCCCAGCGATTCGTAGGTGGCATCGTTGAAGCTCACGAACTGCAGGGTCTGCATGTCCAGCACCACGATGCCGATGGGCGCCTGGCTGATGATGTTGGCGTGCAGTTCCTCCCGGTCGTGCAGCTCTGCCAGGGCCAGACGGCGTTCGTCCTGTGTTTTCTGAAAGGCCAGCACCGCATTGGCCATGTCCCCAATGAGCGTGCCTTCGCGTGCGGCCATGGCCTTGATGCGGGAAAAGGTCTTGTAGTCGCTCAAGCCGCTTTCGCCGCGCGACAGCTTTTGCAGGATGGTGTTGAGCCGGTCCAGCTGGCGGGATGTGGACCGCGACAGCACAAACCACAGGGCCAGAAACACCAGCGCGGCCAGCGTGCTGTAGAGGCGCATGCGGCGATCGAAATCCTGCAGCTGGTTGCGCGTGCTGGCAGCGTTCTCTATGGCGTGGTCCATGAAGGTTTTGGCAATGTCGCCCATGCGCAGTGCGAACACACCGTAGTGCGCCGTGGCGCTGATCAGGTGCTCGCCTGCCGCTGACTGGTCGATGGCCATCTGGTCCGAACTCATCAGCGCAAACTGGCGAAACTCTTGAAAGGCTCTGAGCGCAGCGGGGTAGTGGGTGCTGACATGCGAGAAGTCGTGGGCTGTGGTCAGCCCCGTCAGGTCCTTTTCGAGCGCGGCCATTTCGTCCACGATGAGCCCGTGGAGCTGGTAGGCCTTGGCTTCGTCCACCTCGCGGTATTTGGAGACAGTCAGGGTCTGTGTCAGCCGCAGCTTGATCTCCAGCAGTTTTCGGCTGATGGCCTCCGCCTTGGCGGCCACCTGGATGTCTTCCTCCTGGCTTTGCAGTGCTTTGCGCTGCACGGTTTGGGTGTGCTGCTGCACTGCGTAGTCAAACCCCATGCCCACCAGAACGGCCAGCACCACTGGCAGAAAGAAACGCAGAAAAAACCGTTGGCGTTTGAGCAGGAGGAGCATGGGCGAGGGGTGGCGCGAGATGGGTCAGCGCTTGGAGGAGGCGGGCAGCAGGGCGGCCCAGTGAGACGGCGGAATGCTGCCCAGGTATTCAAACCGCGACTGCCCCAGCGGACGCAGCACCACCATCGTTCCCTCGGGCTTGACGAAATAACCCATCAGGTCCGCCATGTTGGGCGCGTGGGCCACGATGACGCGGTTGGTGCCTGCAGGAACCGGGTTGGATACCAGGGCCCGCGTGGCGGCGATCACCGGCTTTTTCTGCTCGCTCGTCAGGTTGGCGGTGTAGGCCAGAAGGGGCTCTGCGCGCAGCAACTGGGGCTGCGTGGCAAAGGTGAGCTGTGCGCTTTCGCGCGCCCTGCACAGCGGGCTGTGGATGACCTCGCCCACGGGAATGCGGGCACGCTGCAGCGTCACACCCAGTTCGCGCGCCTGCTGCCGCCCGGCATCACTGAGGACCCGCTGGGTATTGCAGTCGTTCAGGTCCACCTGCGGGGCCTGGTCCACCCGGCTGCTGTCGGTGGCGCCATGGCGCAGGTACAGCACAAAACCGCCCCGGCGCATTTGCGCCAGCAGGGCGGGGCTGACGAGAGTTTCCTGAAAGTCCTGGTCCTGTGCGCTGCATCCCCCAGGCCACCCTGCCGCCGCCGCAACGGCCAGCACACAAGCACCCACCGTGGCCCGGCAGACGGGCGGGCTGCCGCGCAGTGCGATGGCCGGGGACAAGGCAAGCATGCTTCACGGCTCCAGCGCGGGCACCGGGTGGTCTGCAAACTGCTCGGCGATGGCTGCAAACTGCGGCACCAGCTGTACGAACGCATCACAGATGTCGGGGTCGAAATGCTGGCCACGGCCGCTGCGGATGATGTCTACCGCATCGTCCAGCGTGAACGCGCGTTTGTAGTGGCGACGAGAGATCAGCGCGTCAAACACATCGGCGATGGCCATCAGCCGTGCGGGCAACGGGATGGCGTCGCCCTCCAGTCCGTCGGGGTAGCCCGAGCCATCCCACTTTTCATGGTGGCCTGCCGCGATCTGGCGTGCGGTCTCCAGGAACTCCAGCGCCGAGTTTCTGGGGGCGCTGGCCGGATGGGCCGGCTGCTGGCGCCCCATCTGCAGCACGCTGCGGATGGCCTCGTCGATGGCGTCGGCACCAATGCGGGCATGGGTCTTCATGATCTCGAACTCATCAGGGGTGAGCTTCCCCGGCTTGAGCAGGATCGCGTCGGGGATGCCCACCTTGCCGATGTCGTGCAGGGGCGCGGCCTTGGCGATTTGCTGGCGCTGGTGGGGACTGCCCAGCAGGTGCTGAAAGCGCGGGTGGTCCTGCAGGTGCAGCATCAGTGCCTCGATGTAGGCCTGCGTGCGGTGCAGGTGGTTGCCGGTTTCGTTGTCGCGCTTCTCGGCCAGCGTGGCCATCGCGTGCAGGCTGAAGTCCTTGATGAGCTCGTTTTCGGCCATGCGCCGCTGCACCTCGGCGTCCAGGTAGCTGTTCTGGTCGGCCAGCCAGTCGCGCGCGGCCTTCAGCTCAAGATGGGTGCGCACCCGCGCCAGCAGCACGGCGGGCTTGATGGGCTTGGCCACATAGTCCACCGCGCCCGCTTGCAGGCCGCGTTCTTCGTCCGCGATGGCGTCGAGGGCGGTCACGAAGATCACCGGGATCTCACGGGTCTCCGGCGCGGCACGCAGGGCGGCCAGCACCTCGTAGCCGTCCATCTCCGGCATCATCACGTCGAGCAGGATGATGTCGGGCACCGGCTGGGTGTGGGCGACCTGCAAGGCCCGCTGTCCCGAGTTGGCCACGCGCACGTGGTAGTACGGGCGCAGCAGCTGGCCGATGACGGTCAGGTTTTCGCGGGTGTCGTCGACGACCAGAACCGTTCTGAGCAGGGCTTTGTCATCGGTCGGCAAAAACATGGTCGGGGTGCTTTCGGGCTACCACGCAGAGAATTTGCTCTGGTGTAAGTGCATGTTACTGCCCTTACAGAAGCTGACAAGCTTTCCGTGGTGCGGTGGTCGGGTAGCACATCGCATCCATGCGTTGCCGCCGCAGCACTTGTCGGGCCGGGACGCCCCTTTTAGCCAAACGACCGCGCCGCAGCCAGGGCGCCCATGCGCCGGCTGATGGCAAAAAACTCCGCCACGGTGTCGTCAATGATCTGCTGCGCGGTCTTGACGGAGTCAATCAATCCCACGGTCTGCCCAGCCAATGCAGGGGCCGCCTCCATGTCACCGTCAAAGTACACGCGCTGGATGCCTGCAAAGCTGTCGGCGGGCATCAGGCCCGCCTCGTGGATGGCTTGCGTGCGCTGCGACTTGAGCGCGCGGATGCAGGGGCTGGCCTTGGTGTTGAGCATCCAGGTGCCGGTGACGCCCGCATCGACGATGGCGTTCTTGTAGTTGGCATGCACGGGGCTTTCGGCGCAGCTCACAAAACGCGTGCCCATCTGCACGGCCTCGGCACCCAGCGCAAAGGCTGCGGCCATGCCGCGCCCGTCGCAGATGCCACCGGCTGCGACCAGCGGCACGTCCACCTGCGCGCGAATGGCCTGCAGCAGCACCAGGGTGGAGACCTCTTCGGGGTTCTTGAAGCCGCCGCCTTCACCGCCTTCGACCACCAAGCCGTCAATGCCTGCATCCACACATTTCAGCGCTGCGTCCACCGTGGGTACCGCGTGATACACGGTGATCCCCGCGTCCTTCAGCGGCGCAATGAACTTGGCCGGGCTACCCGCCGAGGTGGTCACAAACCTCACGCCCGACGCGCACACAAAGCGCAGCATGGCGTCGTCCTTCAAAAAGCGGATGGGCAGGTTCACGCCAAACGGCAGGCCCAGCGCGCTCATCTTGGTGATCTCTGCCTGGCAGTTGGCGGTTTCGCCGGACGATGTTTCGATGATGCCCAGCCCACCCGCGCGCGACACCGCCGAGGCCAGCTGCGTGCGCGCAATCCAGCCCATGGGCGCCTGGATGATGGGGTAGCGCGCACCCGTGTGGGCAAGGACGCGGTTGGTGGCGGGTGCGGTCATGGGTGGTGTCTCCTGTTTTTTGGGAGCGCCCATTATTTCGACGGGTGTGCCGTCGCCGTGTCGCCCGCGTTACGGGGGCGGGGCGGGTGTCTCTTGCCAGGGCAGCTGCGCAAACAGCCGCTGCCAGTCAACGCAGGGCGGCACAGCGGAATCGTCGGCGGGGAGGTATCCGCAGCCCCAGCCTGCAGGTCCCGGCCAGCGCAGCCCGCTGTCAAAAGTCATCGCCGCCCCCGTTACGGGGTGGGGCACCCTGAGCTGCCAGGCATGTAGCCACAGCCGCTGCTGGCCCAGTCGCTCGGCCCACCAGCGGTTGAGCGGGCCCTTGCCATGCGTGGCATCGCCAATGATGGGGTGGGCCACGTGCTTGAGGTGGCGGCGGATCTGGTGGCGCCGCCCGGTGGTGGGAAGTGCCTCGACCAGCGACGCGCGCGTGGTGGCAAAACGCGCATCGCTGGCCTCGGGCAGCGTGAGCTGCGCCAGCCGCCGAAAGCGTGTGTGGGCGTCCTGCACGGCGGCATCGGTCGGGGCGTCATCGGGCTTGAGCGCATGGTCCACCTCGATGGCCTCAGGCGCCCAGCCACGCACCATCGCCAGGTAGCGCTTGTGCGTGGCGCCCTGCTCAAACGCTTGCGACAGTGCCCGCGCCGCATCGCTGTGCAGCGCCATCACCAGCACGCCGCAGGTGCCCTTGTCCAGCCGATGCACCGGAAACACATGCTGGCCCAGCTGGTCGCGCAAGGTCTGCATCACAAACCGCGTCTCGCCCGCGTCCAGCCCCGTGCGGTGCACCAGCCAGCCTGCGGGCTTGTACACGGCCACCAGGTGCTCGTCGCGCCAAAGGATGTGCAGGGGAGGGGGCATGGAGGAATGTGTGTGTGCCATCGCGGGCTAGGGATCCTCTGCACGAATCAAGCGGCAAGTGAGCGCAGCGGATCGGGAGGGGTTGCAAGGCGCAAAACGCAGCAATAGCCGTAGCTATTGCGAGTATTTGCAACGCAGCAGACCGCCCGAGGCCGCTGATGCGCACGGCGCGCTGATTCGTGCAGAGGATCCCTAGGGGAAGGCGCGGATTGTGCCGCACGCGCCGCTGCCTACACTGGTCCCGTTCAACGCTTACAAAGGATGCCCGTCTATGTCCGCAGGAGACTGGAAAGACATGTACGCCGCCGCCGTGGCCGGCGACCTGGCGCTGGTGCGCCACCACATCAGCGCGGGCGTGAACCCCAACTACCAGCATCCCGAGATCCTTTGCACACCGCTTGTGGCCAGCCTCATCCACGGCCACGATGCCATTGCGCATTACCTGTTGGCCCATGGGGCGGACCCGATGCTGCGGTCCGACTTTGACGACATGACCCCGCTGGAGGCTGCGCGCCGTTATCGGCGCACCGAGTTCATTGGCATGCTGCAGGCGCAGGGTGCGAAGGAGGAGCGCAAGCCGTTCTGGTGGCGCTGGTTGCCGGTGTGAAGGCGAAGTGTGGGCACATCGGTACAGCCCGCGCAGCCCGGACTAGCGGCCGCCGTGTAAGGCCTCTGCCGCACCAGCGGCGTATCCCTTGGAGGAAAACCGCGAAGCGAATCAATGGGGGCTTGTTTCCTTCGCACGCATCTTGGCGCCGATGTACTCGCCGTGCGTCACATGCAGCAGGCCCGCCACCTTGCTGATGGTGTGCATCTCGTTCTCATCCGGCCGTGCGTCCGCATAGGCCACCTGCCACATGGCTTCGACCAGCCGGATCTTCTCGGCCTGCGTGAAGTGCTCGTTCAACTGGCTGGTGAAGTGCTGGTAGTCGTAGGCCGTCCGGGAGGTGGTGGTGGCCTGGTCCAGCAGGGCCTGTAGTTCTTCGTCCGTCAGCGCAAACTGCTGGCGCAGTGCGCTCTCCATCACGCTGCGCTCAGCGTCGCCCAGGGTCGCCTTGGTGCGCACCACCTCCACCAGCAACACGGCGGCTGCCAGTTGCAGTGCCCGTGCACGCTCGGCCAGCGATGGCGTGGGGTGCAAGGGAGCAATGCTTTCCAAAAGGTCTTTGAGGGCTTGGAACATCGTGGGCTTACGAGGCTGCGTGAATGGGATGGATGCGTCGGGGGCGGCGTTGGTTCCGCTGCTTTGACGGGGTAGGGGAGCCCTGGCTGCGCAGATTGCGCTCGGTGCCTTGCCATGCCCCGGCGACAATCAGGGGTCATGACGAAGAAAACCATACTCCCCCTGCAACTGCTGGTTGCCCCCGACAAGAACGACCCCGCGCCGCTGATCCTCTACCACGGGCGCAATTGCCCCGATGGCTTTGGCGCGGCGCTGGCGGCATGGCTGTACTACGGCGACCAGGCTGAATACGTGGGGCTGGACCACGGCGATGTCAAGACCGTGGACGACCTGCCGCCCCTGCAAGGCCGCGCGGTGTACATCCTCGACTTCTCGTTTGCCAACGAGGTGATGGCCGCCATCGACGAGCGTGCCGCCAAGCTGGTCATGCTGGACCACCACAAGAGCGCCGCCGAAAAGCTCACCGGCTTTGCCTGCCGCTGCGGCGTGGTGCACTTTGACATGAGCAAATCGGGCGCTCGGCTGGCGTGGGAGTTCTTTCACCCCCATGCACCCCTCCCCGCGCTGCTGCAATACGTGGAAGACCGCGACATCTGGAAGTGGGAGTTTGCCGAGAGCTCGGCCTTCCTGTCGGCCCTGGACATGGAGGAACAAGGCTTTGCGCGCTGGCGCGAGATTGCCGACTTCACGCCCGAGCAGCTCCAGCAGTTCATGGTGCGCGGCGAGGCCATGGACCAGAAGTACCGCAAGCTCTGCGCCGACATTGCCGAAGGCGCGCAGCCACTGGTGTTCAACGGCATCATGGGTCTGATGGTCAACGCCCCGGGCATGTTCCACAGCCTGGTGGGCGACATCCTCTCGGCCAAGACCGGCACCTTTGCGCTGATGTGGAGCGCGGGCGAAAAGGGCGTGAAGGTGGGGCTGCGCTCGCAGCGCAACTTTGACTGCATCGCACTGGCCGAAAGCATGGGCGGCGGCGGCCACGCGCAGGCCTGCGGCTTCAAGATGAAGGTGGAGCGCCTGCCCGAACTGTTGACAGGCACCTTCAACGCGTAGTGCTGGGGTGATTTGGAGAGAAAGTCGCCTGAAGCGCTACAACTGCATGCCTCAGAAGCTATCAAAAGTATAGTGAATGGCGTGGGCCGCGAGCGCGGCTAGACCAGTCGCAGGTCCGCGCCTTGGGTCCCTGGAAACACCCGCCCCAGGGCCGCGGCGTTCAGCCCGTACATCCGCGCGAACAACCCGCCGAGCACACCCCGGTAGTCGTTGAGCACGGGGTAGTCGCGGTTCTGGAACAGCGTGGTGGCCGTGAGCGCCTGCTGCTCGCCCGCAATACGGCCGCCATTCACCCCGCCGCCCAGCACCCAGAACACTGTGCCGTGGCCGTGGTCTGTGCCCCGGTTGCCGTTCTCGCGGAAGGTGCGGCCAAACTCGCTGATGACCACCACCACGGTGGACTTCCACGCCGGGCCCATCTCGTCGGCAAAGCCTGCCAGGCCCCGGCCCAGTTCCTCCAGGCGGTTGGCCAGCGCGCCGGTGGCAGCCCCTTGGCCCACATGGGTGTCCCAGCCGCCCACGTCCACAAAGCCGATCTGGTAGCGCGACTGCATCAGCCGCGCCATGCGCCGGGCCGTGCCCTCAAAGCCCTTGGTGCTCAGCGCATTGCGGCTGGCGGCTTCCATCTCGCCCTGCATGGTGCGGGCCACTTCGTCGCGGGTGGCAAAGCCTTCGTTCACCGGCGTGGCCAGCGCTGTACCCCGGTACATGGAGGCGATGAGTTCGGCCTGCCGCGCATCCACACCGCCCCGCCCGGCGCCTGCGCTCAGCGCGGTGTTGGGCACATCCACCGCCCCGCGCAGCACCAAGGGCAGGGTGCTGGTAAACGCCATGGGTTGCAGCGCCGCTGCAGTGCTGTCGGCGCGCGGGTTCAGCTCGGCCACCAGCCGGTTCAGAAAGCCCGATCGGTAGTCGCGCCGCCCGCCCAGGGGCTGGCCCAGCTCAATGCTGTCCTGCGTGTCGAAGTGGCTGCGCGAGATGTCGTCGGTGCCCGCAAACGGCACAAAGGCCAACTGGCGCTGCTGGTAAAGCGGCAGCATCGATTCCGCCAGTGCCGGGTGCAGGCCCCAGTCGGGCGTGAGCGGCAGGGCGCCGCCCTCCTGCCCCGGCCGGGGGATGGCGATGTTGGGCCGCGTCTCGTAGTAGTAGCTGCTGGCCGTAGGCACCAGCAGGCTGGCGCAGTCATAGCCACCGCGCAAGAACACAAGCAGAAAGCGCGCGTCCTGCGCGCGGGGTGCGGCGAGCACGCTGGCGCTGTGCACGCCCAGGCCCGCACCAAGCGCGCTGGCGCCCAGGGCCTGGAGAAGATTTCGTCTGTGCAGCATGAAGTTTTCTTTCATCCGTGCATGAACTCGGGGGATGCGAGGAACAGCAGGTTCCATTCGCGCGGTGAGGTGGCCTGCGCCAGTGCGTTGCGTGTGGCAGGGGACCAGGTGGGCTCCATGGCGCGCACGTAAGCCGTCTGCGCCAGGGCGGGCGGCATGCGCGGCGCGGCACGGGGCGCTGCGTCATCGTTCGCTGGCGGGGCTGCCAGAGCGCCTGCACCCAGGGCCCGCGCCATCTCAAAGCGCGTGCTCATCTGCCCCGAGCCCGACCACGACGCGGAGTCCAGCGGGTAGCCATCGGGCGTGACGCGGCCATACAAAGGCTCGGCCAGCCGTTGCAGCCACGCCAGTGCCGGGTCGGTGCTGGGCAGCACAGCGTCGCCATGGGCCAGGCGCAGGCCCGCCAGCGCATAGTGCACCGGGTCCCGAAACCGCTGGCCGAGAGATGCGCGGAATTCTGGCGTGTTGAACAGCGTTTCCAGCACCGCTGCAATGTCGCCGTCGGTGCGTTCAAAGCTGCGGGCCAGGGTCTGCAGCAGCGCGGGCGGCGGGTTGTCTCCCACCAAAAAAAGCGCGATCTTGCGCGTGATGAAGCGCGCGGTGGCAGGCGCGCGGGCCAGGCGGTCCAGCGCTTCGTCCACCTCGGCCAGGCCTTCGGTGCGAAGCGGCTGGCCGAGCAACGTCTTGGGCTCCCAGTCATGCCGCTGGGGGTTGAACTCGAACAGGCCGTCGCGCACGTAGTGGCGTCGCAGCGCGGGCTTCATGCGTGGAGGCTCGTCGCCCGGCGGCCGCTGCGACACGCCCACGCCGGTCAGCACGCGCGCCAGCTCCTGCACGTCCTGCTGGCTGTAGCCGCCGTCCACGCCCAGCGTGTGCAGCTCCATCAGCTCGCGCGCGTAGTTCTCGTTGATGCGGCCTGCGGCGTTTTGCGCGTTGTCCAGGTAGCGCAGCATGGCCGGGTGGCGCGCGGTGGCGCCCAGCAGGTCGCGAAAGCGGCCCAGTGCGTGGGGGCGTATTGCGCGTTCCTCGTAGTCACCCACCAAGGCGCGCAGGTTGCCCTTGCCGGCAAACACGTTGAAGTGGTTCATCCAGAACCAGGTCATCTTCTCGCGCAACTGGGTGGGCGAATACAGCGCGCGCAGCACAAACCGGGCGGCCGCCTCCTGCTGCAGGGCGCGCATGTCCTGCTGCCAGGTCTTGAGCGCAGCCTTGCGCTCGTCTTCGGTAGGCAGGGCCTTGGCGGCGCGGTGGCGGGCTTCCATGTCGGCTGCCAGCGCTTCGATGGGGGTGCGCGAGATGGTCATGGCATCGATCTGCGCCTGGGCCTCGCGCGGCAGCGGTGCATTGGCACTGGGGCGCAGCTGACTTGTCAGGTAGGCGCTGATGCCCAAGCCACCCATTGCTTGCACGCCCTGGCCGGTGCAGCCCCAGGTCACGCGGTCGAGCAGGTGGGCCTGTGTGGCTTCGTCGGCGGACGCCCAGCCGCCGGTGCTTAAGGAGTTGGCTGATGCAGGGGGCGCAGCCTGGGCCGAGGGCGCGGCGCCAAAGGCTGCAAAAGCCGCCATACCCAGCAGCAGGGTGCGGCGGTGGAGGGGCGGGGAGGTGTGGGGAATCATGGGGCCTCGCTGGCTGCCAACCAATGGCGGCCCTCATGGTGCCGCTGCGATCCACCGGGTGCAAGGCGGCGCAGCGGGTTTTACCTGCGCGATACAAACGCCAGCGAGGATGTATCGAGGGGTTTCGCAAAGCGCCCCTGCAGGAGGCGTTTTACGGCGAAGGTGCAGCGCCCGTGGCCTGCGCGGCCTCTTCAAAACGGTCCACCTGGCGCAGGGTCTGGAACGCCAGCATCCAGCCACCCACCACCCCCAGGGTGCACAGTCCGCCCACGATGGCGGCAGGCACCACGCCCAGCCATGCGGCGCTCGTACCTGCGCGGAATTCGCCCAGTTCGTTGGACGAGCCGATGAACAGCATGTTCACCGCGTTCACCCGGCCACGCATGGAGTCGGGCGTGGAGAACTGCACCAGCGCGCCGCGGATGTACACGCTGACCATGTCGGCGGCGCCAGCCACCAGCAGCGCCGCAAACGACAGCCAGAACAGCGTGGACAGCGCAAACACCAGGTTGGCCACGCCAAATACCGCCACGGCGATGAACATGGTGCGGCCCACATGGCGGTTGAAGGGCCGCATGCTCAGGTACAGCCCGGCGCTGACCTCGCCGACCGCCATGGCACTGCGCAGCGCGCCCAGGCCTGCCGGGCCCACATGCAGCACCTCTTGTGCGTAGATGGGCAGCAGCGCCACCACGCCGCCCAGCAGCACGGCAAACAGGTCCAGCGAGATGGTGCCCAGAATGATGGGCCGTGTGCGGATGAAGGTGATGCCCGCGCCAAAGCGCTCCAGCATCGTGCCCTGTGCAGGGCCGGGCGCCGTGGCATGGGCCACCACCACGCGCAGCAGCAGCGCCACGCCCAGCACAAAGCAGGCACAGCAGATGGCATAGGTCAGCTCGCCCCCGCCCAGCGCGTACAGCAGCCCGCCCAGCAGCGGCCCGCCAATGCTGGCCACGCGCATCAGCATGCTGTTGGCAGCAATGGCCTGGGCCAGTTGCGCGCGCGGCACGATCTGTGGCAACAGGCTCTGCATGGCCGGGCCCGAGAACGCGCGGGCGCAGCCATACAGCACCAGCACGGCATAAATACCCGCCACGCCGCTGCTGCCATGGCCCGACAGCCACCACAACAAGGCGCTGCACACGCCGCCCACCGACCAGGCCAGCGCCAGGATGCGCTTGCGGTCAAAGCGGTCGATCAGGTCACCCGCTGGCAGCAGCAGGGCCAGCATGGGCAGAAACTGCGCCAGGCCCACATAGGCCAGTGCCAGCGGCTGCCGGGTCAGGTCGTACACCTGCCAGGCCACCACCACGGCCTGCACCTGGGTGGCAACCACGGCCACCACGCGGGCGATCAGGAAGGAAACAAACCCTGCATGGCGGTAGACGTTGGCAGGTTCGGCGGGCGCGGCAACAGCGGCGCTCGGGGTGATGGGCTCGGGCGTGGGCATGGGTGGGGTCAGCGGGGGGGGCATTCGCTCAGTGCGGCGATGCGCCCAAACGGCGGGAGGCCAGATGCTAGCGGTTGTCGCGTCGGGCTGCAGTCAAGCGCTGGTAAAGCCTCGCAGCGGGTGCGCCGATGGTGGGGTATGCGATGGCGTCAACGACGATGCCGGTGCCGGTAGTCCCACGGCGCCAACGGGCGCTTTTGGGACCACAGGCCCGCGTGCTGCGCCTGCGCAGAACGCTGCAGGGGCGCCAGGTGGGGATAGCCGCTGGCGTACGGCGTGTAGACCCAGGCCATGCCCGCGCGCACCTGGGCCGTTGCTACGTCCGTCCCGCCGCAGCGCACCTGCGCCACCATGCGGCCATAGCTGTCTTCGTCCACCGGTTGCAGCGTGGCCCGTTGCCGAAAGCACAGTTGTGCCAGGTGCTGTCGCGACTTCTGCCCAAACGCCTGACGGGATTCGGGCGCGTCGATGGCGGCGATGCGCACCTTGACCTGCTGGTAGGCACCGGGGGCGCCGCAGCGGGCGGTGAGGGTGTCGCCGTCGCTGATGGCGACGACCAGGCAAAGCAGGGAGGCGGCGAGGGGCACTGGGGGCTTGAATGTGGGTGGGTGGGCGCCGGCGGCGGTGTGGGGGCTGCAGCGGGCTGATTGTGGCCGGATGCGCTACGGCAGCGTGCCTTGATAGCTATGAATAGTATAGCGTTTACGGTCGGCCGGAATGTGGTTGCAGGCAGACAGCGGGCGCTGGCGCGACGCGCCTATTCGATGCTCCGAAGTCCTTCCTGGCACTTCGCGCAGCGCCGGTTTTTTTTGCTTCAAGGTGTTACCACACCGATGTGTACACAGCACGAAGAATATGGGGAACCGGGAGCAGTTACTGCCGTCAGACACCCCAGGCGCTGTGACAATGGGGTGCATTGCCCAGCGCGTTCGTTTCGCGTTTGGTTTGAGCTTGTTATCGTCGGCACTAGTGTGCTGTCCCGCAAATAGCTGCACGAAATGAAATCGATGGCATCGCGCCCAGGGCGAGGCGCAAACCGCAGTGATAGCCGTAGCTATCGCGAGGATTTGCAACGCAGCCCTGGGGGTGAGGACGCGATTTCATGTGCAGTTATTTGCGGGACAGCACACTAGCCACCCACCACCCAAGGAGTCCCGGTTTTGCGTTTCCCCTGGTCCACAGAATTCCATGCCTCCCCACCCGCGCTTGTGCGCGCCGCCGCCGTGGCCCTGGCCTGTGGCGCGACCTTGGTCATGGCAGGCTGCACCAGCACGGGTGTCAAGACGTTTGGCGTGCAGGAGAACTTTGGCTCGGTTGCCACCTATTCGCGCCTGTTTGATGCCACCCCGGTCCAGACCTGCGAGGCCTCGCGCCGCGCGCTGCTCAGCCAGGGCTACGTCATCTCGTCCAGTTCGGCCGATCTGGTAGAGGGCAAAAAGAGCTTCCAGCCTGAGCCCGAGTCGCACCTGCAGATGGTGGTGCGCGTGGTGTGTGTGCCCGAGGCCAACGACGGCAAGGTCAGCCTGGGCTTTGTCACCGCCACGCAGGACACCTACGCATTGCGCAAGACCAACAACTCCGCCAGCGTGGGCGTGGGCGCCATCGGATCGGTGTCGCTGCCGTTCTCGTCCAGCAGCGAATCGCTGGTCAAGGTGGGCAGCGAGACCATTGCCAAAGACACCTTCTACGACAGCTTTTTTGACTTGGTCAAACGCTACCTGGTCATCGACCAGGCGTTGGCGGACTGAGCCGCCCTGGCGGGACAGTCGCCCGCACTCAGGCACTCAGCGGTCGGGGCGTGGCGGTACCCGGTAGCGCAGCTCGGCAAACACGCCGCCCAGCGTGGTTACGGATTGCAGCTGCAGCGGCGGCTGCACCACACGGCGCGGAAACAAAGGGGTGCCCACGCCCAGCGTGACCGGCGCCACCTGCACGATCAGCTCGTCCAGCAGGCCCGCATCATCAAACTGCCCCACCAGGTCACCCCCGCCCACCACCCACACATTGCGGCCTGCTGCGGCCTGCACCATGGCTTGGTGCACGGGCCGCACATCGCCACGCACAAAGCGCACATCGGCACCGGCAATGCTGCGCAGCGTGCGTGTGCTGAACACCCAGGTGGGCGGTGTGTACGGCCAGGGCTGGCCCGCATCGATGGCATGTTTCAGCATCCATTCGTAGGTGTGTGATCCCATGGCCAGCGCGCCCACGCTGCGGATGAAGTCGGGGTAGCTGGAGCCTTCGATCTCGCCAAATTGCAGCAACCAGTCCAGGTCATGGTCGGGCGTGGCGATGAAGCCGTCGAGGCTGGACGCGCCGTAGAACTGTGTAGTGGTCATGCCCGCGCACTGTAGGGACCGGCTGCTGACAACGTGCTGGCAGCAGGCGCGGGTGGGGTCTGCCCGGTGCATTCATCGGCCAGAGGCCCCAGGTGACTCAAGGCAGCTGCACCGTCTCCGCCAGGTGCCCGTATACCGTCGCAATGCGCCGCAGGTGGCGCGACTCCGGGTGGGTCAGCAGCCACAGCTCGGTTTCGCCATCGGCCAGCGCGCCCGTGAGCGGGCGCAGGTCGCTGCGGCTCTGGGCCAGAAAGAGGGGCAGCACCCCCACGCCCATGCCCAGGGCCACCAGTTCCATCACCGTGAGCAGGTTGTTGACGCGGTAGGTGGGCTGTGCCCGGGGGTATTGCTTCTTGCGCCAGCGCACTGAAGGGTGGTCGGGCAGCGCGTCGTCGGGCGCAATCCAGGCGGCGCGGCCGGCCTCCACGTCCGACAGGGCCAGCGGGCTGGCAGCGCCTGCATACAGGGCCGAGCGGATCATGCCCAGCTGGCGCCCCACCAGGTGCTGCGGCGGGCGCTTGGTGGCGCGCACGGCGATGTCGGTGTCACGCCGCGTCAGGCTCACCAGCTCGTTGCCGGCATGCAGCTCGTACACCAAGGCCGGATGCCGGGGCTGCAGCAGCTGCAGGGCGGGGGCGATGAGGCCATGCAGGATGGTGTCGGTGGTGGAGATGCGCACCGTGCCCGACACCTGTTCGGGCTGTGCCTGCGCGGCAGAGCGGGCGGCCTCCAGGGCGGCTTCCACACGCTCGGCCTGCTCGGCCAGGGCCTGGGCCAGTTCCGACGGGCGATAGCCAGCGCGTGACCGGTCGAACAGCGACTGGCCCAGCCCGCGTTCAATGCGCTGGATGGCGCGGAACACCGTGGACGCGTCCACACCCAGCCGCTCCCCGGCGGCGGCCAGGGTGCCGGTGCGCACCATGGCCAACAGCACTTCCAGCTCGGCGGCGCCCAGCTGGTATTGCACTGATGCAACGGTTGATTTCATGGTCGCTTATTTTATTTGCGTTGTTGCAAGCGTAGATTCTGCCTGTCGCTGGCCGTTGCTGTGTACCGATGGGTATCCGTGGGTGCCGAGGAGCGACATATTCCAACCCTTTTTACAGAAAGCCCCGTTCCCATGAAGCTCTACTACGCCCCCGGTGCCTGCTCGCTCGCCGTGCACATTGCCCTGCGCGAGGTCGGCGTTCCGTTCGATCTGGTCAAGGTGGATCTGGTGCACCACACCACACAGACCGGTGCCAGCTACCTCGACATTTCCCCGCGCGGCTATGTGCCCCTGCTGGAGCTGGCCGACCAGTCGCGCCACACCGAAGCGGCGGCGCTGCTGCAGTACGTGGCCGACCTGGACCCGTCGCGCGCATTCATCGGACAGCCCGGCTCCAGCGAGCGCCTGGCCGTGCTGGAGTGGCTTACCTTCGTCAGCACCGAGCTGCACAAGGGCTTCAGCCCCTGGCTGTGGCACAAGGAGACGGCCGACTCCACGCGCCAGGCCGTCAAGGCCAAGCTGGCTGTGCGTTTTGCCGAGATGGACGCCGTGCTGTCGCGCAGCGACTTTCTGGCGGGCCGCTACAGCGTGGCCGATGCCTATGGCTTCACCATCGTCAACTGGTCGCACCTGCTGGGCATCCCGCTCAATGCCTACCCGCACCTGCAGGCCTGGATGGCACGCGTGGCGGCTCGCCCGCAGGTGCAGGCTGCGCTGCGCGCTGAGGGGCTGCTGGCATGACTGCCCCGAACACCGGGCCCGCAGCGCCCGCAGCGGCACCCGCCGCGCTCACGCTGGTCTCGCACGCGCTGTGCCCCTACGTGCAGCGCGTGGCCATCGTGCTGCACGAAAAGGGCCTGGCGTTTGACCGCCGTACCATCGACCTGGCCCGCAAGCCCGACTGGTTTCTGGCGATCTCGCCGCTGGGCAAGACCCCGGTCTTGCAGGTGCGCGGCCAGAGCCTGTTCGAGTCGGCCGTGATCTGCGAATACCTGGACGAGGTGGCCATGCCCGTGCTGCACCCGCAAGACCCGCTGCAGCGCGCACGCCACCGGGCGTGGATGGAGTTTGGCTCTGCGGTGCTGAACACCATCGGCGCCTTCTACGCCGCGCAGGACGAGGCCACGCTGCAGGCCCGCGCGCAAGACCTGCGCAGCCGCTTTGTGCAGATCGAAGAGGCGCTGGGCCAGCGCAGCGCACCGGGGCCGTACTTTGCGGGGCCGCACTTTGGCATGGTGGATGTGGTGTTCGGCCCGGTGTTCCGGTACTTCGACGTCATCGACACCTTGCCAGGCATGGATGACTTGGCGCTCTGGCACGGCTTGCCGCTGGTGCAGCAGTGGCGCGCAGCGCTGGCGGCGCGCCCTTCGGTGCAGCAGGCCGTGGGTGCGGACTATGCCGAGGGCTTGCGGGCCTTTCTGCGTGCGCGCGGGTCAGCGTTGTCTCGGCGCATGCAGGCGGTGGCAGCGTAGACCCACACGCCTGCTGGCTCAATCTGCCCAAGTTCCCGGTGCCAGCCCGTCCAGCGTGTACGGTCCGATGGCCGCGCGGATCAGCCGCAGCGTGGGGTGGCCCACGGCGGCGGTCATGCGGCGCACCTGGCGGTTGCGGCCTTCGCGGATGATGAGTTCGATCCAGGTGGTGGGAATGTGTTTGCGCTCGCGGATGGGTGGGGTGCGGTCCCACACTTGGGGTGCGGGCTCCAGCAGCCGTGCGCGGGCGGGCAGGGTGGGGCCGTCGTTCAGCACCACGCCGTTGCGCAGCGCGGCCAGCGCAGCCTCATCGGGGATGCCCTCCACCTGCACCCAGTAGGTCTTCTCCATCTTGAAGCGCGGGTCGGCAATGCGGGCCTGTTGCTTGCCGTCGTTGGTCAGCAGCAGCAGCCCTTCGCTGTCGGCGTCCAGCCGCCCGGCCACGTACACGCCGGGCAGGTCGATGTAGTCCTTCAGGCCCTGCCACTTGCCCTCGGGCGTGAACTGGCTCAGCACGCCGTAGGGTTTGTTGAAACGGATCAGGCGCGGGGTCATGGGGCTGGTTTCAAGCAAAAAGGGCCGGATGCGCTAGTGCAATATGCACTGGATGCTATCAATTGCATAGTAATGAAGCCCTGCACCATCAGGCCGGCACGAACAGCGCGGGGTCCACCATGGTGCGGTTCAGCATCACGCCCCAGTGCAGGTGCGGGCCGGTCACGCGGCCGGTGGCGCCCACCTTGCAGAACGCGTCGCCGGCCTGCAGCACATCGCCCACGCGCACGTCCATGCTGCTCAGATGGCAGTACATCGTCAGCAGGCCTTGGCCGTGGTCCAGCCACACCGTTCCGCCGTTGAAGAAGTAGTCGCCCACGTCAATCACCCGGCCCGGCAACGGCGCCACGATGGGCGTGCCGGTGGCGGCCGCAATGTCCATGCCGCTGTGCGGGTTGCGCGGCTGGCCGTTGAACACGCGCCGCAGCCCGAACGAGCTGGACCGTCGCCCCGGCACGGGCACCCGCATGCGCAGCGATGCCAGCGCCACACCGGCGGGTTGCTCGGTGAAGGTGGCCATCACCTGGGCCTGGTGGTCGCGCTCGCGCTCGTAGCGGGCCTGGTCCTCGGGCGACAGGTCCACCGTGCGGGGCGATACCTTGAGGTGCTGCTCCTTGTACTGCTTGGGGGCCACGCTGTAGTGCACCAGGCGCGGGCTGCCGCCGCCTTCGGGCAGCACGCTGATGAAGGCATCGCCCGGCGCCGCAGCCAGCGGTATGCCCACGATGGCCGTCCACTCGATGGCATCGCCCACCACGCGCAGCGGCACATCCACCTCGCCCTGGCGCACCTGCGCCACCGGCCGCGTGGCCGCTGGGCCCAGCGACAGCCGTGCCACGCCCCCGGGCACCTGCAGCGCCTGGGGCCACACCGTGGGTGCGGGGGGCAGAGGCTTGGCGTGCAGGGGCGCCACCAGGGCAGGCTGCGCCAGCAGGCCCGCCGTGCCGATCAAGGCGCTGCGGCGGGTGACGGAGAGGGTGGGGCGGAGGGGAGCAGGGCGGGCAGATTCAGACACGGCAGAGAAGGGCGAGAGCAAAAGACAAAGAGGCAGCACGAGGGGGGCGATGGACGGAGCGCACCGCTGTCGCGGCCGACAAGGGCCATTGTGCCCCCGGTGTTGGCGGCGTCCGCCTACATCGCGCGTGCATGGTGCCACCTACCATCGAGCCATGCCACCCGCCGCCCCTCGCCGCCGCCGCTCCACCATGCTCACTGTCTTGCTCACGGCCCTGGCCACGGGGGCCCTTGTCCTGTTGGCACTCAACTTCACGGCGGGCGAGAAAAAAGTGCAGCAGCAGCTGCCGCGCCAGTACAACACGGCCCACCCGCAGTTCGAGCGCGCCTTGGGCAGTCTGCTCGGCCCGGGCATTGTGGGGGGCAACGCGGTGACGGAGCTGATCAACGGCGACCAGATCTTTCCGCCCATGCTGGCCGCGATCAAATCCGCTCAGAAAAGCGTCACCTTCGAAACCTACATCTACTGGTCGGGCGACATTGGCAAGCAGTTTGCCGACGCCCTGAGCGAGCGCGCCCGCGCCGGCGTGCCTGTGCATGTGCTGCTGGACTGGGTGGGCAGCGCCAAGATGGAAGAGAGCTACTTGGCCGAGATGAAGGAGGCCGGGGTGCAGATTGAAAAGTTCCACAAACCCCACTGGTACAACCTGGCCCGCCTGAACAACCGCACCCACCGCAAGCTGCTGGTGGTGGACGGGCAGGTGGGCTTTACCGGCGGCGTGGGCATTGCGCCCGCGTGGACGGGCAACGCGCAAGACCCCGACCACTGGCGCGACTCGCACTACCTGGTGCGCGGCCCCGCCGTGGCGCAGATGCAGGCCACGTTTCTGGACAATTGGCTCAAGGTCACCGGCAAGGTGCTGCATGGCGAGGCGTACTTTCCGGCCATTGCACCCGCGGGTGGGCAAAAGGCGCAGATGTTCTCCAGCTCGCCATCGAGCGGTAGCGAGAGCATGCAGCTCATGTACCACCTGGCCATCACGGCAGCCGAGCGCAGCATCGACCTGTCGGTGGCCTACTTTGTGCCCGACGACCTGACCCGCAAGCTGCTGATGGATGCGCTGGCACGCGGCGTGCGCGTGCGCCTGGTCACCCCCGGCGAGCACACCGACACCGAGACCGTGAAGGCCGCATCCCGCGCCACCTGGGGCGAGCTGCTGCAGGCCGGGGCCGAGATTTATGAATACGGGCCCACCATGTATCACTGCAAGGTCATGATCGTGGACCAACTGCTGGTGTCGGTGGGCTCCACCAATTTTGACAACCGCTCGTTCCGCCTGAACGATGAGGCCAACCTGAACGTGTATGACGCCACGTTTGCGCAGCGCCAGACCCAGGTGTTTGAAGACGATATCCGGCGGTCACGCCGCGTGACCTATGAGGCCTGGCTGGAGCGGCCGTGGAGCGAAAAGCTGCACGAAAAGATGACCGGGCTGCTGCGCTCGCAGTTGTGAGGCGACTGCAGCGCCCGGTGTTTCACGGGTCAGTGCGTCACAAACTCGTACGCTACTTCTTCGCTCTCCACCATCTCCAGCACCTCGTTGAGCTCGTCTTCGTTTTCGCTGCTGCTCCACATGTCTTCGGGGTCGTTGGCAAACAGGGGTTCGATGGCCAGATCCAGAAACTTGTTGTCGGCCATCTGGATGACGGGCGTGCCTTCTGAGGTTTCGACCAGTTGCCAGTCGTCGGGTACGGTCATTTCGAGCTGGATGGTGACGTTGAGTTTTTTCATGAGGTTCCTTGTTGGGTAGGGGCGGTGGGTGGTTGGCGCCAGCCGTTGGCAGCGCCTTCAGGGCATGCAGGGTAACCCAGCAGGGGGCAATGCCTGCGCGGTGCCATCATGGGGCACGCACAGTGACACGCACATGGCACGTTGAATGCTTGGTGCTGGCGTATTCTTTGGTGGCCCCGCCTCGTCTGGTGCGCGCAGCATTGGCCGGGCGGGCCGATTCATCCCTTCTGCACCCCTTTGCCTTCTGGAGCCCTTTCCCATGATTCCCAAGAAATCACTCGCCGTGGCTGCGGCCGCCCTGTTTGCCGCCATGTCCCTCGTCTCCCAGGCCGCGCATGCCGGCCCCCGGCTCGACAAGATCATGGAGGCCAAGGTCATCCGCGTCGGCACGCCCGGCGACTACCGCCCCTTTGCCATCAAGACCGATGCGGGCTACAGCGGCCACGACATCGATGTGATTGAAACCATGGCCAAGGAGCTGGGGGTGAAGATCGAGTACGTGCAGACTTCGTGGCCCAACCTGGTGAAGGACCTGCAGGGCGACAAGTTCGACGTGGCCGTGGGCGGCATCACCCGCAACGTCAACCGCATGCGCATTTTTGACATGCTGCCCGGCTACGCCCCCTTCGGCAAAGTCGCCCTGGTGCGCGCGGCCGACAAGGCCAAGTACACCAGCGTGGACGCGATGAACCAGCCCACCGTGCGCGTCATCAAGAACCCCGGCGGCACCAACGAGACCTATGTGCTCGCCAACCTCAAGGCCGCCCAGGTCAGCACACACGACAAGAACGCCGAGATCCCCGCACTCATCGCCGAGGGCAAGGGCGACGTGATGATCACCGAGACGTACGAAGCCCTGCACTACGCCAAGGCCGACCCGCGCCTGGCCGCCGCGTTTGTGGACGCACCGCTCACGCCCAAGAACTACCTGGGCTTCATGCTGCCCACCGACGACGCCGACTATGTGCGCGTGATGGGCTTTGTGTGGGGCCTGGTGGACAGCCGGGGCACCATCAAACAAGCGGCAGACAAGTGGCTGAAGTAATTCAGCTGCAGTGACCTGAGCCGGGAGTTCTGCGCGTGTGTGTCACTCGCCCGGAATCTCCGGCTCCACCAGCAGCGCCAGTAGCTGCAGCGACTCCTGCCAGCCGAGGTAGCACATCTCGGTCGGGATCACCGCCGGGATGCCCGCCTGCACGATGGACACCTCGGTGCCCGTCATCACTTTTTTGAGCTGAATGGTGGTGCACATCTCGCCGGGCAGGTTCGGGTCGTCAAACCGGTCGGTGTGCACGATGCGCTCGCCCGGCACCAGCTCCACATACTCGCCGCCAAACGCGTGCGTGCCGCCGCTGCTCAGGTTGGTGAACTGCATGCGGTAGCTGCCGCCCACGCGCGCATCCAGGCTCAGCACCCGGCCCGTGAAGCCGTGGGGTGGCAGCCATTTGCACATGGCGTCTGCATCCAGAAACGCGCGGTAGATGCGCTCGGCCGGGGCGCGCAGCACACGGTGCAGGGTGACGGTGCCGGTGGCGGCGGTCGGGGCTGCGGAGGGGTTGGGGTTCGTCATGCAGGGTCTCCTTGCGGGAATCGGGGTGGATGGATGACAGCGTGCGCTCCAACACCATGGCGGTCAATGGCCTGGGGCGTCAACGCGTTCACACCTCTACGACGAACGGGCCGGTGCGTTTTCGACAACCGGCCCTTTGCATCACCACATTTTTTTGTGGCGCCGGCTCAGGCGGCGATGGTGCGCACCGCAAAGCGCTCGCTGCCCTGCGCCCAGGCCAGCAGCCGGTCGATGTTGGGGTGCTTGCCCGGAAAGGCGCGCGCATCCGCCACATGCTCCGCATACCACTCCAGCCCCAGGCTGGCGGCTGCAGGCGTGATCTGCCCGCCATACAGCGCCGCCAGCGCGGCATACACCACCAGCGACCCGGTCTGGCCGGGCTTGTTCTCGATGGTGGCCTGCACCTGGCCGTCCGCGCCCAGCAGTTGCAGGGCGGCGAGGTGGCTGGCGGAGGGGAGTTGCTTAAGGCGGTCTGCGAAGTTCATGGCGGTCAAATTCAAGTGAAATGAGCCGCAAGCGCTAGAAGATCATGCGCGAGCAGCTATAAAAAAGTGAGTGGTTGAATCAGCGGGGCGGAATCTTAGATGATGCGCGTGGGGCCCAGACTTAGAACAGGCGCCTCCCTTGACTAGGCGCTCACGCCTGCCACACCCCAAACCCCGCCGAGCGCAGGTCGATGCCGATCTCGATCTCCCGGTCCACCGCCTCCTCGTAGGTCATGGGGTTGAAGCCCTCGTACAGGTCCGGCAGCAGCCGCAGGCCGTACTGCGTCACAAACCGGTTGGCCTGGATGCCCGCCTTGTGCTTGTCAAACCGCACATCCGGGTCCAGCCCCGTCATGCCCACGTACACGCAGGGCTTGCCGTCGATGTAGCCGGGGTTGCATTTGCGAAAGCGCGGCTCCAGCAGCACGTCTTTGGAGAGCTCGACCACGTAGACGTGGTGGTGGGGCTTGCGGCGGCGCATGGGGGGCTGGTGGGGTGGGGCGGTGTGGGTTTGGGCTGCTTTGCGCAGTCCGTCTGGCGGGCTACTCGTCGTCCTCGTCCGCCAGCCCGTCGTCCCGCAGGCGCCGGTCCAGCTTGCCGCGCAGCGCATCGGCGTCTTGCAGGAACTGGTCCACCGGCACCGCAGGGGCCACGCGCAGGGCGGGCGGGAACAGGCTGCTCATGTACAGCTCGCTGCCCAGCCGCATGCGGTTGAGCCACTGCGCACCCAGCCACGACGGCACGCCCAGCAGCACCACGGCCGCCATGGCCCAGGCCAGGCCCACGCGGCGGCGGGGCAACACGGTAGCCAGGTGCGCGTACAGCGCGCCGGCCAGCACCAGCACCATCAGCACCGGGGCAAACCGCGACAGCGACTCTAGCGAGAACGCGAAGGCCGTCAGGTAGCTCAGCAGTTGCACCGCGTCGGCCACCAGCACGGCGGCGCACGCAATGCGCACGTGGCGCCAGAACTGCAGCTGGCTGCCAAACAGCTTGTTGGCCACAGCCCATGCGCCCGACCACAAGGTCACTACCGCCAGCGTGGTCAGCAGCAACAGGGGCACCGCCTTCAGGTATTGCGCGGCGTCGCGGGCCTCTAGCCACGACTCTCCCAGCCCGGCCAGCAGCACCAGCACCGCCAGCACTGCAGTGGTGCCCACAGTGCGCCACGGAAACTGCGGCAGCGCCTGCTCCTCGGCAATGGGCGCATCGGCCAGGCGCAGGTTGATGTGGGTGTGGCCCAGGTCGATGGGCGTGCCATCGGGCCAGTCAAAGCGTTCGCCCTGGGCATGCTGCTTGCGCTGCAGGCGTGCGCCGTTGCGTGTCTCCAGCACCTCCACCTGCACGGTGCGGGGCTCGTCCACCGCGCGGTCAATGCGCACGTGCCGGGGCGCCACAAACGGGTCGTCCAGCACCAGGTCGCAGTCCAGCGCGCGGCCCACCGTCACGGGCCAGCGGGTGATGGGCGCACGCGCCAGCAGCGCGCCGTGGCGGTCAAAGGCCTCGATCAGCCCCAGGGTGGTGGTGGTCGGCATCGCGCTCATGGTGCGGCCTCCCAGCGGAAGGCCTTGAGGTAGTGGCTGGCCAGCTTCATGCCGTTGTCAAACGCAATGCCCTGCACATCCAGGCGGCCCAGCACGCCCTGCGTGGGCTGGTTGACCGAGATGGCCAGCACCGTCATGTTGTACAGGCCGGTCAGCTTGCGGTAGGCCGACAGGCACACCACCGCGCGCAGCGGCACGCTGCCGGGGTCCACAAACCGCTCGGTGCACTCGGCCGCCGTCTGGTGGCGGTTGCCGCGTGTGGGCAGGCGCTCGTTGGCAAAACTTTGCGAGTACATGCGGGCAAACCGGGCGGCGCCCAGCGTGGGCGCGTTGTAGGCCTCGTAAGACAAGCGCACCGCGCCGGTGCTGAAGTCGCCCGCCACCACATCGCTGTCGGCCTGGCATTGCGTGCGTTCCAGGTTGAGGCCCGGAAAGGCCGGGTCACGCCCCGATCCCCAGCACCGCGCCAGCGCGTCGTCGGGCACCGGCAGGCGGTAGTTGCCGTGGCGCTGCTCACGAAACGGCGCTTTCAAGAACCGGTCTGTCAGCAGTTGCTGGTGCTCCATCAGCTGCCGCGTCATCTCGGCGTGCGCGGCCTGCGTGATGGGCTGGGCATTGGCTGCGCGCTGCACCAGCGCCTGCGCAAACTCGGCCGGTATCAAGAAGCTCACCTGCTCACCATCGAGCCGCTTGGCCACGTTGACGCCCAGCACCCGGCCCGCGTCGTCCACGGCGGGGCCGCCGCTCATGCCGGGGTTGAGCGCGCCGCCAAAAAAGATGCGCGGGTAAAAGCTGCGCTTGACCAGGCCGTTGTAGGTGCCCTCGGTCACGGCAAAGCCGATGTCCAGCGGGTTGCCCAGCGAGTAGATGCGCTCGCCCTGCGCCAGTGGGTCGGTGGTGGGGCGAAAGCTCAGCACCGGCGCTGCCGCCGTGCGCCCCTTGGCGCGCAGCACGGCCAGGTCGCGCTGCACGTCAAACGCCAGCAACTCCACCTCGCCCTCTTGCCCCTCCATCGTCACGTACACGCCCCGGTAGCGCTCGGGCTCCAGCGCCAACTGGCTGGCCACGTGAAAGTTGGTGACGATCAGCCCATCGGCCGACACAAAAAAGCCCGAGCCAATCGACGCCTGAGTGTTGGCGTTGCGCAGCAGCGTGCGGATCTGCACCAGCTTGTCGCGCGACAGCTCGTAAATGCGCCGCGCGTCGCGCGAGAGCAGGGCCGCATCGGCGGCGGTGGGTGCGGCGGTTGTAGCGCCCCCCGGTGTGGGTGCTGAGCCATCCACAGCGGCACTGCCCACCGGGCGCGTGGCCGGGGCGTTGGCAGCAGCGGGTGGAGGGGCGGGCTGTGCGTGCGCCAGCGCACACAGCAGCAAAAGCAGCGACGAGGTCGCCAGCCGCAAGGGCCGAATCGAAGGGAAGGGCATCGCGGTATTCTATGAACGCCGTGCGACAAGCCTTAGAACGTGTTTACGATCTTTTCGGGGCCGCGTTGGGGCGCAATCGGGATGAGTGGATGCTTCGGATGCGCCGCATGGGCTCGTGCCCATGCAAGCAGTCGAGGCGTCCAATCGCCCGATTTCGCCCCAACCCTTCGGGCAAGTGCCTTGCCGGGCGGTATGCGGCGTTGCGGCGCTTGTGGATAGCCGGGCTATCCACGGCGCACCGCGCCTTGCATCCCATCCCGGCAAGGTACTTGCGCGGCCCCGAAAAGATCGTAAACACGTTCTTAGAGCGGCTAACAAAACTCTTCTGGCGTCGTTGCTGTGTCTTGTCGTACTGCGCGTACTGCCTGCGACACAGCGCCTGGCCAGAACCGCTTCGCTGAGTTTTGTTAGCCGCTCTTATTGGCGTTGTCCTTTCCGTCGGCCCCGTTTTGCCGCCGGGCCCACCATTCACCTGCCACTCCATTCCAAGCACCCATGCAACCCACCTCCACCTATCCCATCGGCACACCCGGCCAAGCCTGGGGCGCAGCAGAACGCGACCAGTGGCGCGCACGCCAGGTGCGCCAGCGCAGCTACGCCGACGACGTGCTCACGGCCATCGAGGCGCTGCGGGGCCGGTTGGATGTGGAGATGTATGGCGACGTGATTTATGCCGATACCCAGCACCCGGCAGAGCGCTTTCCCTTGCGGGCCCTGCGCAGCCGCAACTGGCAGTCCGGCCTGCCCAGCGTGCTGGTCACCGGCGGGGTGCACGGCTACGAGACCAGCGGCGTGCACGGCGCGCTGCGGTTTGTTGACATGCAGGCCGAGCGCTTTGCCGGCCGCGCCAACCTGCTGGTGGTGCCCTGCGTCAGCCCCTGGGCGTATGAGCGCGTTCAGCGCTGGAACTTCGACGCCATCGACCCCAACCGGTCATTCCGCGACGGCTCGCCCGCGCAGGAGTCCGCCGCCCTCATGCGCTTGGTGGCGCAGCACCAGGCGCAGTACGGCCCGTTTGCTGCCCACATCGACCTGCACGAAACCACCAACACCGACGAATCCGAATACCGCCCCGCCGTGGCCGCACGCGACGGCAAGGTGTTTGAGCCCGGCAGCATCCCCGACGGCTTTTACCTGGTGGACGACGCCGACAACCCGCAGCCCGCGTTTCAGCAAGCCATCATCGACGCCGTCAGCCGCGTGACGCACATTGCGCCAGCGGACGAGAAGAACGAAATCATCGGCTCGCCCGTGGTGGCGCCGGGCGTCATCCACTACCCGATGAAGCAGTGGGGCCTGTGCGCGGGCATCAGCGGCGCGCGCTACACCACCACGACGGAGGTCTACCCCGACAGCCCCCGCGCCACGCCTGAGCAGTGCATTGCGGCGCAGGTGGCGGCGGTGTGTGCGGCGGTGGAGTTTGTGCTGGCCGACGCCCAACACTGAGGGTTATGGCCCCCAGCGGCACGGCTTCATATTTTTCTGGTGCTTTCTTGGCGCTCGTTACCCAGCGCTTCCCAACGCGCCCAGCAGCCGGGCACTCACCTCGGCCTCATCCAGCGCCGCGAACGCCATGTTGTGCTGCTCCGTCAGCGGCCCATGGCCCGGCTCCATGCGGCCTGCGGCGTCGTAGCCCATGGCCTTGAACTTCCAGACCCCGCCGACCAGCTTGAGCGAGCCTACATGCGCGCCATCGGCTGTGTGCACGGACACCACGGCGGCGTTGATGGGCAATAGCTGCAATGGCCCTGCCAGCGGGCCTGGCGGTATGTGGGCGAAGGTGGGGTGTTTCAATCCTGCTCGTCCAGCAGAGTCTGTACCGCGCGCAGCAAGGCGGGCAGCGCCGTTTGGGTGATGTTCCACACGGTACCCACGTTCACCGTGGCGTAGCCGTGGATGAGCTGGTTGCGAAACGCCACGATCTGCGCCAGGTCAGGAATGCGGGCGGCCATGGCCGCATCCAGCTTGGACAGTTGGTTGAGTGCTTCGCCAATGATTTCAAACTTGCGCTCTACCGCCGCCTGGGCCATGGCGTTGGAGCCATAGGCTGCTGCATCCATGCCCTTGGTAAAAGACTCAATGGCGGCAGCCGCCTCGCGCACATCCCACAAAAAGGCGCGCGGGTCACGCTGCATACACAGCCTCGCGGTGGCGGTTGATGTTGGCTAGCACGTACGGGTTGCGCACAGCGCCGGGTTCCACCAGGTCCACGCCCCGGCCGAGCAGGGCTTCCAGATCGGCTTTGGCTCCAAAAATGGAGTGGAGCCCGGGTTCAACACCCGGAGCAAACTCCACCAGAAAGTCGGCGTCGCTGTGGGCGGGGTCAAAGTCACTGGCCCGTGCCGCCGAGCCAAACACCTCCAGCCGCCGAATGCCGTAGCGCTGGCAGATAGCGGCAATGCCGGTGCGGTATTGGGCGATGGCGGGATGCATGGGCGCAGTTTAATCGAGCACCTCATTGACCACCATATTGGCCTGTAGCGCTTGTTTGATAAGCGGGAAGTGCTATGAAGAATATAGCGAATTAGTGCGATGCCTAAAACGATGACCCCGGTTCGCTCAAAAACGCCAGCTCTTCGGCCGTGGATGTGCGGCCCAGCAGCGCGTTCCGGTGCGGGTAGCGCCCAAAGCGGTCGATGATGGCCTTGTGCCGGCGCTCAAAGTCCAGGTTGTTTTCCATGCCCGGCTGCGCAAACAGGTCAAGCGCTTGTTCATGAATCACGGCAGATTCGCTGTGCATGTACGGCATGTAGGCAAACACGCGCTGTGCCGTGGGCAGGCTGCGGTCTTGCCCGCTGGCCACCAGCTCTTGCGCCAGGGCCAGGGCCAGCGCGTCTTGCGCAAAGGCGCGGGCGGTGTCGCGGTACACATTGCGCGAGAACTGGTCCAGCACCAGGATTTCTGCCAGCCGGCCCTCGGGCGTTGCGCGCCAGCGAAACAGTTCGCAGCGGGCTGCGGCCTCCAGCGAGGGGCCGAAGCGGGTGCGGATGGATTCGTCGAGGGCAGCGTCTTTGACGAAGTGCTGCTGGGGAGTGAGTTCAGTGAACCAGAAGTGGAGGACGTTTTCAGGCTGCATCGCACAAGGATATCCGCCGCCTAATGCTGAGGTTTGCCGGTGGGCTCCAAACGAGCTGCCCGTGTTCGCCGCTTGACGCGTTTGTCCCAAGATGTGACCCCGTGTCGCCGCGGGTCAGTTCAAGGCCAAATCCTGCGGCCACAGAAAGTAAGGGCCAAAGCGGGACTTAGCGACAAACTCCACACCAGCCTGCTCACCCTTGGCAGTGAGCGCGTGTTTGTCCCCTTGCTGCGAGAGATAGCCCAGGTCGGTGGCCCGGTCCAGCAGTTGTGCCGTTTTAAGTCCGAACTTCTGAGCCAACTTGGACGATGGCAGCTTGTCGCCACTGGATGTTTCGCTGTCGGTGCCAGAGGCTTCCGAAGCGGGCGTTGCCGCAGGTTCTGGATCGCTGCAGGCGACGCGCTCCAGAGAAATGCGCACCTCGTCGCTGATACGAATGATGCGCTGCGCCTCTTCATAAGCGTCTTTATAGAGCTGCCCGTCGTCGCTGCGATGAATCAAGATGCCCATCTCGTTGTTGTTCACCTGGCTGAATTCGTACAGATTCAGGCTGGTGATGATGCACATCTCCTCATTCATGTAGCACTTGGCATGCAAGTTCTTGCAGAAGCTGGTGCGAATGTAGGTCAGACCGCGCAGCCATTCGATCTCTTGTGGCTGCAACTCACTTTTCCCGTAGACGATGCGTACATCGATTTTCAGACGGTTTTTATCGGCCAGCAGTTCCTTCATCCGATCGTTCAGCTTGAGGAAGGGGCTGATCAGAATCAGGCGATCTGACGCACTCTTGATGAGTTCCTCAAGGTGGTAGTTGGTGCCGGTTGTCGAAAGAAACTTTGCCATTGATGTTTATCTCCTTTGAAAAAGAGCGCTCATGGTTTGTTGATTGTGGCTAAACCAATAATCAACGAAGGCAAAAGGCAAGACCTGACCCTGCTGTCCTCATGAATGAGCTAGTCAAAAGGCAAGACCTGACCCATCTCGTGTACGGACGGAAGCTGATATTTAGGCTAGACCCCAATGTATTGGACGCCAATAAGCAACAGCTAGCTACTTATCTCTTTCTACTGTTCTTTCGAACTAGCTGTTCATTGGCATATACCCTAATGTATTCATCCAGTAGTTTTGATAGTTGCATGTCGGCAAAATCGTGTTTCTGAGGGCTTCTTAGTTTGCTCAGTGCTGCATTTAACCAATTAGCAGTCAATTTAACGATCATGTGGCCTGATTCGCTTCTATAGAATTCCCTGAATGCCGAACTTTCAGTGTGATCTAGCTCAATATTTTTCGAGCGACATATGATGAATGCAAGTTTTCCATACTCCCTGCCCAGGTAGCCGTGAACTTGCCGAAATTCATTTATTGACAAAGATTCGTAATTTTTGACTTCGAATATAATTTGCCGAGATTTATAGTCTTCAACAATTCGGCGCCATACTGAACTAGTTCCCAAATTTGTGCCGACGACGTCGCGTCTCTGCGAAGCGTTGCGATTGGGGTGTAATTCCACGTTGCTGATTTGCGTGGAGAAGCAGAAATTTATTGCATCTCTACACCATTCTTCAAAACGAGTTGCTCCATCAGTGCCTAGTGGAATTGTGTTCAACGCGGAAATTGTTCGGCCGAGTATTTGTGAGCGCTGATCTGCATCGGCTGAATATATGGTTACTTCATACTCGTCGAATATTTCTTCTGCGAAATTTTCGTCATCGCCAATATCATTTTTTCCAAGTGCAGACCAATAGCATGGATGTATGATTAGCTCTGAATCTTGGGTTATTGTTTTTGATGGTTGTCTGCCATCGTGGCAAAAAACAAATGTTCTGCTCAGGTCGTTTCTAACGCCCAAAAAACCGATGCTGTAAAGTGCAAAAACTCCACCAAGATCTTGCGATAGTATTGTGAGGTGCTGTCGCTCTTCATTGCTCAAATCATCGGTTTTTAATGCCGCGTGGAAGTAATTTTGGACCTCTTTTCCTGTAATTCTTAGATTTGATGAATCAAAGCGGCTAATAATTTTTTGAAGTCCTGGGAATACTGAGTTGTATTCCTTTTCAAGATCGTCAAGGCGCGATTTGGAAATGGATTTTGCTGCAATGTCTATGTCTGCTTCGATCAGCGTAGAGCGTTTTGCCTTTGGGCCTGATAGAAGGCGGAGTTGAGTAGTGCAATAACATCTCTTGGGCGATAAAGGGTGTGCCGAAGGCAGCGCCTAAATCCGCTGATTCCATGTAGTTCATTAGCAGTGCAGCTATTCCATGTTTTTACTTCGCTTTCTTTGTCGACGCTTAACGCAACCCGCAATCGCGCAGTCGCCATGTACATTAATTCCTGTGGATCCCAATGGAGTCTAAGTACTTTGGGTTCGATGTTTCTGGAGAAATCGTTGTCATATGTCTGGATGGATCGAAAAATATTATCCCGTAAAAATACTAGAGAAGTAATATTTTCTGAGAGAGCCTCCCGGAATTCTCCAGTGCCGTACACAAGTCCGTCCACCACGCCGATGCCGACCGTGTCTGGGTGCCATCCTTCATCGAGGCGATCTACCAAAATCACTCCGGATTTGGCATTCTGTCGAAGAATATGTATTAGCTCCTTGAGAATTGAAGATAGCTCAAGTCGGTCTGCAATCTCACCAATACGCGTCTCTGGGGAATCTAGGGACTTGAGCCAATCATAATGCGCTCTCCGTAGCTTTGAGAATGGACCGCCTGGATGGCTTTGCCATTTTTTTAAATGATCACGCAATAATGAAGATTGTTTTATGCTTTCGGATGTTTTGTAATATCGCGAGAGAGAATCCACGAATTGAAGTGCGAGAGCGTATTTCCAAAGATTCTTGACGCCTGCGCGAATCATTGCAACCGTCTGCCCAAATAATGCGGCTATAGATCGAAATCCGATTAGCTCTTCTTCGTTAGGTGCAATTTCGATGCAGAATTTTCTCTCGTTGCGCCAATGCTGGCCCAAACGATAGACGAGTGCGCTTTTTCCGGTGCCGCGGCGCCCTACAACAACGTATCGGGTCGAATCAGAAAGTAGGGCTTTGTAGTCGCTCCACTCGTAAAATGCATGATCAAGCATGTGCTGATCGTGTTCAGCACGTCCGTCACCGATTGGGTCCACCGCGAACTCTCTCAAAATAGATCTCCCTCTAGTTATTCGTCTTCCCCTGCTGCTCGCACTTTTTTGCTATTTACCCCAACTATCCTTCAACCCCACCGCCAAGTTAAACACCGGCTTCTCCGCTTTGTGATCAATCCGGTCCGCCACAAAATACCCGTGCCGCTCAAACTGAAACTTGTCGTCCGGCTTGGCATTGGCCAATGATGGCTCCACGATGGCGGTCACCACCTTCAGGCTGTTCGGGTTCAGGCTTTCGATGAAGTCCTTGCCGCCCGCGTCGGGGTGGGCGTCCAGGAACAGGCGGTCGTACATGCGCACTTCGGCGTTCACGCCGTCGGCCACGCCTACCCAGGTGATGGCGGCTTTCACCTTGACGCTGTCGGCGCCGGGGGTGCCGCTCTTGGTGTCGGGCACCACGGTGGCCAGCACTTCGGTGATGTTGCCGTCGGCGTCCTTGGTGCAGCCGGTGCATTCAATGACGTAGCCGCCCTTCAGGCGCACCTTGTTGCCGGGGAAGAGGCGCTTGTAGCCCTTGGGGGGCACTTCTTCAAAGTCTTCGCGCTCGATCCAGACTTCCTTGCCGATGGTGAAGTGGCGCACGGGGATTTCCACCCCTTCCGCGACGCCTTGTGTCGCTTCGTGGTTCTGGTGGGGCAGTGCGGGCAGGCTGCAGGGCTCCAGGTGGCCGGCGCCCATCACGTCGTCCCAGTTGGTCAGCACCAGCTTGACAGGGTTGAGCACGGCCATGCCGCGGTGGGCTTTCAGTTCCAGGTCTTCGCGCAGGCAGCCTTCTAGCGTGCTGTAGTCGATCCAGCTGTCGGACTTGGTCACACCGATGCGTTCTGCAAAGGTCTGGATGGCGGCGGGCGTGTAGCCACGGCGGCGCAGGCCCACGATGGTGGGCATGCGGGGGTCGTCCCAGCCGTTGACCTTGTGGTCGTACACCAGTTGGGCAAGCTTGCGCTTGCTGGTGATGACGTAGGTGAGGTTCAGGCGCGCAAATTCGTACTGGCGGGGGGGCGGGCTGGCCAGCAGGCCGCCTTCGGTCAGGCGCTCCAGCAGCCAGTCGTAGAAGGGGCGCTGGTCTTCAAACTCCAGCGTGCACAGGCTGTGGGTGATCTGCTCCAGCGCGTCTTCAATGGGGTGCGCGTAGGTGTACATGGGGTAGATGCACCAGGTGTCGCCCGTGTTGTGGTGCGTGGCGCGGCGGATGCGGTAGATGGCCGGGTCGCGCATGTTGATGTTGGGGCTGGCCATGTCGATCTTGGCGCGCAGCACCATGGAGCCGTCTTCGTGCTTGCCGTCGCGCATCTCGCGGAAGATGCGCAGGTTCTCAGCCGGGGTGCGGCTGCGGAAGGGGCTGTCCACGCCGGGCTTGCTGAAGTCGCCCCGGTTCACTCGCATTTGTTCGGCGGTTTGCTCGTCCACGTAGGCGTGGCCGGCTTCGATCAGGTATTCGGCCGCGCGGTACATGAAATCGAAGTAGTCGCTGGCTTGGTAGGGGGCGGCGCTGCCGGGGGCCTGGCCGATCTGTGTCCAGTCAAAACCGAGCCATTTCACGGCGTCGATGATGCTGTTGACGTATTCGGTGTCTTCTTTTTCGGGGTTGGTGTCGTCAAAGCGCAGGTGGCACACGCCGCCGTAGTCACGCGCCAGGCCAAAGTTGATACAGATGCTCTTGGCGTGGCCCACGTGCAGGTAGCCGTTGGGTTCGGGCGGGAAGCGGGTGCGAATTTTGGCGGGGTCGGGTTCACCCTGGGCGTGGTGGGCGGCGTCGCCGGGGGTGCCGGCCCAGCGGCGGGTGGCGTAGGTGCCTTTTTCCAGGTCGTGTTCGATGATCTGGCGCAAAAAGTTGCTGGGCTTGACGGTTTCAGCGGCCGCAGAAGTGGCAGTGGCGGCGGTATTGGCGGGGGAGGGGGTGCTCATCCAGCCATTTTAGGCGGCGGTTTCGTGACGGTTTACGCATTAAAACAAGCGCGTGTACGTTCAGACACAACGTAAAGACGGTTTTGTGCCATCCTTTTAGGCACTTGGTGCGTTGTGTACCGGTGAGGTGTGTCCTTTTGGTGGGCCGCCCTCATTCACTAGGAGATTTCCATGACGAAAACCCGTTCTGTTTCTACTGCGGCCGCTGTGGCGGGTGTGGCACTGGCCCTGTTGGCTGGTGCTGGCTCCGCCCAGGCCCGCGATGTCAATTGGTCCGTGGGCATTGGCGTGCCCGGCGTGGTGGTGGGGGCCAGCAATGGCTACTACGCCCCCGCCCCGGTGTACGTGGCACCGCCCCCACCGGTGTATTACGCTCCCCCTCCACGCCCCGTGTATTACAGCGCTCCCCCGGTGTACTACACACCACCCCCAGCGGTGGTTTACGGCGGTTATGGCTATGGCCATCGCCACCACGGGCACGGCCACGGTCGCCACTGGGACCGTTGACTAGCCCCCAGCGGCTGGTCTGTCACCAACCTCTTGGGCGCGAGTCGCTCACAGGCAGCGTTGCACAGGCTGCCTTTTACAGCGGTCCTTCGGGGCCGCTTTTTTCTTGGCGCCTCATAATCCCGCACTCTGGCCTGCCAGCGTGGCAGGCGCATCGCCCCGGAGACTTGTCTGTGACTGCCAATAAAACCGTTTTTGTCCTCAATGGCCCCAACCTGAACCTGCTGGGCACCCGCGAGCCCGCCGTGTACGGCGCCGCCACCCTGGCCGATGTGGAAAAGCTCTGCACTGACGCCTGCAATCGCCACGGTTTTGCGCTGCGTTTTCACCAAAGCAACCACGAAGGGGCCTTGGTGGACTGGATTCATGAGGCTGGGCGCCTGCATGCAGCGGGCGAGCTGGCAGGCGTGGTCATCAACGCCGGGGCCTACACCCACACCAGCATTGCCCTGCACGACGCCATCAAGGGCACGGGCATCACCCTGATCGAGCTGCACATCAGCAACGTGCACGCGCGCGAGGCCTACCGCCACCATTCGTACATGGCGGCCGCCGCCAAGGCGGTGATGTGTGGATTTGGCGTGCTGGGCTATGGCCTGGCGATTGACGGGCTGGCGCAGTTGCTGGCCCAGCAGCCAGCGGCCTGATGACCGGGCGCGGGGGATCTCACCACCATGGCCCCGCTGCCCCTGCAAATTTCTGAGGACGAGGTCGAAATCACAGCCATGCGCGCCCAGGGCGCGGGCGGGCAAAACGTCAACAAGGTATCGAGCGCGGTCCACCTGCGGTTTGACGTGGCGGCATCGTCGCTGCCCGAGGGCGTGAAGGAGCGCCTGCTGGCCCTGCGCGACACCCGCATCACCCAAGACGGTGTGGTGGTCATCAAGGCCCAGCAATACCGCAGCCAGGAGTTGAACCGCGCCGACGCCCTGGAGCGCCTGAACGCGTTGGTCAACAGCGTGGCCGTGCCGCCCCGCGTGCGCAGGGCCACCAAACCCACCTATGGCTCGCAACAGCGGCGCCTGCAAAGCAAGACGCAGCGGGGCGAGACCAAGGCGCTGCGGGGCCGGGTGCGCGACGGGTCCTGAGGCTTGCGCGTCAGGAGGGATGTGCAGGTGTTGCCCACCGTGCGCCATCGGCCTGTCAATGGTTGATTGGCATCACCCGTAGAACAATCTGTCTGCCCTGCAGGGCTTGGTATCGCAGGCTATCAGTCCTACATTCATGGCATCCCTTGTTGGAGTTGTCATGTCTGCCTCTGCCCAAGCCCCCGTTCCAGTTTCTGCTGCCATTCCCGCCCTGTTTGTGTCGCACGGCGCGCCCTTGTTTGCGCTGGATGCGGGCACGACCGGTCCGGCGCTCACGCAATGGGGCCAGAGCCTGAAGTCGCAGTACCCTGGCTTGCGGGGCGTGGTGGTCATGTCGCCGCACTGGATGGCGCGGTCGGCGCAGGTGATGACCGGGCCGCAGCCCGCCACCTGGCACGACTTTGGCGGGTTCCCCCCTGCGCTGTACCAGCTGCAATACCCGGCCCCCGGCTCACCCGCGCTGGCGCAGGAGGTGCTGGGCCTGCTGCAGGCCGCTGGCGTGGCCGCCCAAGGTGACGCCGCACGCCCCTTTGACCATGGCGCCTGGGTGCCGCTGATGCATTTGTTCCCGCAGGCCGACGTGCCTGTGGTGCAGGTAGCTTTGCCCGGGGGCGCTGGCCCGGCCGATGTGTATGCGCTGGGCGCTGCCTTGCGCAGCCTGCGCAGCCAGGGCGTGCTGGTGGTGGGGTCGGGCAGCATGACGCACAACCTGGCCGAGTTTTTTGGCGGAGAGCGCGAACCTGCGCCCTATGTGCTGGAGTTCAGCCGCTGGATCGAGGATGCTCTGGCCCGTGGGGACATGGCCGCGCTGCTCAACTACCGCAGCCAGGCCCCCCATGCCCACCGCGCGCATCCGACCGAAGACCACTTTCTGCCGATCTTCTTTGCGCTGGGTGCGGCGGGCGACGACCTGCACGCAAACTACTTGAGCCGAGAGGTGATGTACAGCATGCTGTCGATGGACGCTTTTGCGCTGGAGCCGGTGCACTGACACGGAACTTCTCGCACTCCACCCGTTTTTGGCCCTAAACCGTTCGAGGCGCACATCTATGCTTACCTTGCCGCTCTCCTTTTTGCAGCGCCCCGCTGCCGCCACCACGCCACGGCCCTGGCTGCTGGTGCTGATGCATGGCGTGGGCAGCAACGAGCAGGATCTGTTCAGCCTGGCCCCGCAGATCCCGGACCGGTTCCATGTGTTGAGCCTGCGGGCGCCGTTTCGTATGGGGCCGGGCTCGCACGCGTGGTTTGATTTCTCCATCGAGCCCAATGGCGAGCGCACCATCAACGAAGAGCAAGAGGCACAAAGCCGCGCCCTGGTCGCCCAGGCGGTCGAGTCTGCCGCCGAGCAGCTGGGCATTCCGCCCGAGCGGGTGGTGGTGGGCGGCTTCAGCCAGGGCGGCATCATGGCGCTGTCGCTGTTGCTCACCCGGCCCGCGTTGATGCATGCAGGCCTGGTGTGGCACAGCCGCCTGCTGCCGCAGGTGGTGCCGCTCACCGCACCTGCCGATGCGCTGCGCGGCAAGCAACTGTGGCTGAGCCACGGTACCCACGACAACGTGATCCCGCTGGCCAACGCCCAGGCCATCGCCCACCACATGGCGCCACTGCCGGTGACGGTGACGTACCGCGAGTTCCCCAGCGCACACGAGATTCGCCCCTCTGAGTTGGCCGCCACTGTGGCATGGCTGGAGTCGCTGTCCACCACACCGACGGCGTTTTAAGCAGGGCATTCTCCCGGGCCGGCCCCGGGGCGGGCTACATCGCGTTACCGGGGCCTGGGTGTGCGGCTGTCCAATCGTGCACGCCCCATGTGGGGCTGAGAGGGAACGCCTGGCGCCATGGAGGCTCGGACAGGGGTTGTTCCTGTGTTGAAGGAGAGCCCATGCCCGATCAAGACACCGCAGAATTTCGCCCCGCGCCAGAGCGCACTTCTCCCGCCCTGTGGATCGTGCTGGTCACCTTCGCATGCGTAGTAGCGGCTGGCGCTGCCTGGTGGTTCTGGCTGCGGCCGGTAGAGCCAGCGGTAGCGCCACCCCCTGTGGTTGTAGCCCCTGAGGCACCGGCAGCACCCCCGCCCGCCCCCGAGGCGTCGGGGCCGCAGAACCCGGTGGATGCGCTGGCACCGCCCGACGCAGCCTTGCCTGCGCTGGCTGAGTCCGACGCCAGGGTGACAGAGCTGTTGGCCGAGCTGCTGGGCCGCGACAAGCTGGCGATGTTTCTGCAGACCGACGGTTTTGTTCGCCGTGTGGTGGCCACGGTGGACAACCTCGGCCGCGCCCACGCGCCATCGCGCATGTGGCCGGTGCAACCTACGCTGCAGCGGTTTGTGGTGGATGGCACTGGCGACGCGCCCACCACCGTCGCCGCGGCCAATGTCGCACGCTACAGCGCCTTCTTGGCGTTTGCCGAAGCGGTACCGATGGAGCCCGCCGTGGCGCTGTACGCGCGGCTGTACCCGCTGTTTCAGCAAGCGTATGAAGAGCTGGGTTACCCCCGGCGCTACTTCAACGACCGCCTGGTGGCGGTGCTGGACCAACTGCTGCAGGCGCCCGAGCCCGCAGGCCCGTTGCAGGTCAAGCTCACGCCCGTGAATACCGACGTGCCCAACCTGCGCCCCTGGGTGCGCTACGAGTTTGTGGACCCCGCGCTGGAGGCGCTGCCCAGCGGCCAGAAGATCCTGCTGCGCATGGGCCCAGCCAATGAGGCACGTGCCAAGGCGCTGATCCGCGAGCTGCGCAAGCGGGTGGCGACGAGTGACGTGGCGCGCAAATAGGAGGGCTGCGTTGCTTGCAGCAGTTTGTGCGCTCAGGCGCTGGGCAAGGGCAGGGCGGTCTTGTAGCGCACCTGCTTGAGTGCAAAGCTCGACCGGATCTTCTCCACGCCTGGAATGGGCGACAGCTGCTCCAGAATGAACCGCTCCAGCGCCCCGATGTCGGCAAGCGCCACGCGGATCAGGTAGTCGCTGTCTCCGCTCATCAGGTAGCACTCCATCACCTCATCGTGCTCGGCAATGCGGCGTTCAAAGTCGGCCAGGGCTTCCTTGCTTTGCGCTTTGAGGCTGATGCTGATGAACACATTCAGGCCCAGCCCCAGCGCCGCCGCATTGGCCAGCGCCACATAGCGACTGATGACGCCTGCTGCCTCCAGTGCCTTCACCCGCGCCAGGCAGGGCGAGGGCGACAGGTGCACGCGCCGCGCCAGTTCCACGTTGGACAAAGATCCATCGGCCTGCAACTCGGCCAGGATGCGCAAATCTAGGGTGTCCAGTTTCATGTGCTGCAGTTTACGGCTTTGACGGCATAAAGTGCTATGACAGCATGGCGCGAAAGGCAAAACGGCAACTCATTTGGAGCCAGCCTCGCTACAGTGGCTGCCATGAACGCCCTCACACCCCACGCCCTGTTGCAACAAGCCCCCGGCGCCCCGCTGGACGCCGACCCCGAAGAAACCGCCGAGTGGCGCGATGCCTTCCTGGCGCTCGTCGCCACCGAAGGCCCCGAGCGCGCGCGGCACATGCTGCAAGAGCTGGTGCGGGTGGCACGCGCGCAGCGCATTGGCTGGCAGCCCGACCTGAACACGCCGTACGTGAACACCGTGGCGGTGCAGGACCAGCCCGTGTTCCCCGGCGACCTGGCCATCGAGGAGCGCGTGGCCTCCATCGTGCGCTGGAACGCGCTGGCCATGGTGGTGCGGGCCAACCAGGCGTATGGCGAGCTGGGCGGCCACATCGCCAGCTACGCCAGCGCGGCGGATCTGTTTGAGAGTGGCTTCAACCACTTCTTCCGCGCCCGCGAGGGGCTGGGCGATGGACAGCACCGTGGGGATCTGGTGTTCTTCCAGCCACACAGCGCGCCGGGTGTGTATGCGCGGGCTTTTCTAGAAGGGCGCCTGTCCGAGCTGGACCTGCAGCACTATCGCCAGGAGCTGACAGCGCCGGGCGCAGGCGCGCAGGGGCTGTCGAGCTATCCGCACCCCTGGCTGATGCCGGATTTCTGGCAGTTCCCCACCGGCTCCATGGGCATCGGCCCCATCAGCAGCATTTACCACGCGCGCTTCATGCGCTACCTCACGCACCGGAACCTGCTCAACTGCGAGGGCCGCAAGGTGTGGGGCGTGTTCGGTGATGGCGAGATGGACGAGCCTGAGTCGATGAGTGCGCTCACGCTCGCTGCGCGCGAGGGCCTCGATAACCTGGTCTGGGTCGTCAACTGCAACCTGCAGCGCCTGGACGGCCCGGTGCGCGGCAACGGCCGCATCATCGACGAGCTGGAGCGCCTTTTTGCGGGCGCAGGCTGGGACGTGGTCAAGCTGGTCTGGGGCAGCGACTGGGACGGCTTGTTTGCCCGCGACCTGACCGGCGCGCTGGTGCGTACGCTCGAAGGCACGGTCGATGGGCAGATGCAGACCTTTGCCGCCAAGGACGGCCGCTTCAACCGCGACAACTTCTTCGGCCAGAACCCGGAGCTGGCGGCCCTGGCGCAGGGCATGACGGACGAACAGATCGACCGCCTGAAGCGCGGCGGGCACGACCTCGTCAAGATCCACGCCGCCTATGCTGCAGCTAGCGCCCACAAGGGCCAGCCCACCGTGATCCTGGCCCACACCAAGAAGGGCTATGGCATGGGCGCGGCCGGCCAGGGCAAGATGACCACGCACAGCCAGAAGAAGCTGGACGAGACCGACCTCATCGAATTCCGCAACCGCTTCAACCTGCCCTTGAGTGACGAGCAGGCGACGAGCCTCGCTTTCTACAAGCCCGCCGAGGAAAGCGCCGAGATGCGTTACCTGCGCAGCCACCGCCAAGCCCTGGGCGGCTATCTGCCCCGCCGCGACACGACCTGCGAGGCGCTGCCTGTGCCCGCCATCGAAAGCTACGCACAATTTGCGCTGCAGGCCGATGGCAAGGAGATGAGCACCACCATGGCCTTTGTGCGCATGCTGGGCACGCTGCTGAAGGACGCCCAGCTCGGCCCCCGCATCGTGCCCATCGTGGCCGATGAGGCGCGCACCTTTGGCATGGCCAACCTGTTCAAGCAGGTGGGCATCTACAGCAGCGTGGGCCAGCGGTATGCGCCCGAAGACATTGGTTCGGTGCTGAGCTACCGCGAGGCGCTGGACGGCCAGATCCTCGAAGAAGGCATCAGCGAAGCGGGCGCCATCGCCAGCTGGACGGCGGCGGCGACGAGCTACAGCGTGCACGGCCTGGCCATGCTGCCGTTCTACATCTACTACTCGATGTTCGGCTTTCAGCGCGTGGGCGATGCCATCTGGGCTGCGGCCGACCAGCGTGCGCGCGGCTTTTTGCTGGGCGCCACCTCGGGTCGCACCACGCTGGGCGGTGAGGGCCTGCAGCACCAGGACGGCAGCAGCCATCTGGTCGCGGCCACGATCCCCAACTGCAAGGCCTATGACCCGGCCTATGCGGGCGAGATGGCCGTCATCATCGACGCCGGCATGCGCGAGATGGTGACCGAGCAGCGCGACTTTTTCTACTACGTCACGCTGATGAACGAGAACTACGCCCAGCCCGACCTGCCTGCCGATGCGGCAGAGGGTGTGCTGCGTGGTTGCTATGTTTTCAGGAGCTACTCAGGCAATATGCACCAGCGCGACAGCGCGATTTCGTCCCAAAGCGTCACCCTGATGGGCTCTGGCGCCATCCTGACCGAGGTGGTCAAGGCTGCAGAACAACTCGCCAGCGAGGGTGTGGACGTGACCGTGCTCAGCGTTACCAGCTGGAGCGAGTTGGCCCGCGATGGTGTGGCCTGCGAGCAGCGCTGGCTGGCGGGCGATGCCCAGCCTGCTCCCGCATGGCTGACCCAGCAACTGGCCTCAACCCGTGGACCGGTGATCGCCGCCACCGACTACGTACGTGCCGTGCCCGAGACGGTGCGCGCGTTCATCCCCGACGGCCGCAAGTACATCACCTTGGGCACCGACGGCTTTGGCCGCAGTGACACGCGGGCTGCGCTGAGGCAGTTTTTTGGGGTGGATGCTGCGAGCGTGGCCCAGGCCGCGCGGCGCGCGCTGGCTGCTGGCTGATGACGGGCCGGGCGCTGCATGAGCGCCTGCAGTCGTTTTGCTTTGTCTTCCGATCTGTCGCCGGATGGCCGCGGGGGTGGGGTGAGCGCCATTGCCCAATTTCGCCCAGGCTTCCTACAATGGTTCAGCAACCGTGAGAGGGCGCCATGGCACATGTCATCTGGGACCATAACCCGCCGACCACCTGGATAGCCAACGTGGACGGGCAAGCACTTTGCTCCATCAAGCGCAAAGACATTGGCGGGTGGACCGCCGCCTGGACAGACGACCGCCTGTGGCCGCCACCCGCCCATCTGCCCAAGGCCATGCCGCAGCCCACCCAATTTTTCAGCAGTCTGGAAGAAGCCAAGCAGGCGGTGGAAAGCGCTCTGGGCGCTTGAGGTGGCGCCCTGGAGCACGGCTGCAGTCTGAGTGACTGCGCTGGCATATACCGGCGGCGGCAGGCGCTGCGACTCCAATCAGTCTATGAAGAGCGTGGGCTCCCATGCGTGCGGCCACGCTCAGCCCACGGGGCGCTGGAAGAACGCATCCAGCACCGGCATCAACCCCGGAAATTCCTGGGCAAACCGTTCGCGGTTCACAAAGTACGCCTCGCAGGCCACGGCAAAGAATTCGGACTGCGAGGTGGCGCCGTACGCGTCCAGCCAGGGCCGTTCGGCGCCAAAGCGCTCGGCCATGATCACACGCTCGCGAAACTGTTCGTAGGCGGGCTCCCAGGCTGCCCACCACGCTTCATACGCCGCACGGCCGGTGCGTGCGCCCATGAAGCCTGCGGGTAAGGGCGGGCAGCCGTTGGGTTGGCCGTTTTTCATGTCGAGCTTGTGCACGAACTCGTGCACCACCACGTTGTGGCCGCGCGCCGTGTTCTCGGTGGCGTTGCTCACATGCTGCCAGCTGAGCATGATGGGGCCGCGCTCCATAGCCTCGCCCAGCAGCACCTGGGTGTGCTCGTGCACCACGCCTGCCTCGTCCATCGTCTGGCGGCGGGCCACGGCTTCGCCGGGGTGCAGCACGATGCCCACAAAATCGTCGTACCAGTCGAGTGCCTTGGCGGGGTCGCCCCAGTGCAGCAGGGGCAGGCAGGCCTGCGCGGCAATGTCGATGGCCATGGCGTCGGTTACCACGAGGCCATGGGCACCGTGGAATTCCTTGTGGTGCAAAAAGAGGGCGCTCAGCACGCGCAGTTTGGCCTGGTCGTGCAGCGACAGCGCGGCCAGAAATGGGTAGCGCTGCACGGTCTGCAGCCACAGCGTGGCCGAGATGTCCGGCACCGGGGCCACGGTGGCGCGCACGCGGCGCCAGAGGCGGTTGAGCAAGGGGGGCATGGCGATCGGGCTGCGGGAGGTGGGCCCGCTCAGTTCATGACCGCTGTTACTTGGGGGCCAGGGACAGCCGTTCCAAGCCCGCGCTGGACAAACGCAGTGTTTCCAGACGGGGGGGCAATGCCGCAGCATCCCAGTCGCTCAGCACCACACGTTGCAGCCCCGGGGCAAGCACATGGCGGGCTGGCCGGTGGGTGTGGCCGTGGATGAGGGTGCGTGCGCCAGCGGCCTGCAGCCAGGCGACGGCGGCGGGGCCGTCCACATCGGCATAGCTGGCGCCGGATTGTTTTTTGGCCTCGCTCTCCCGGCGGATGCCGCGCGCCTGTGCGCGGCGCGTGGCCAGGGGTTGGGTCAGAAACTGCTGCTGCCAGGCGGCGCTGCGCGCCTGCAGGCGAAAGCGCTGGTAGTCCACATCGTCCAGGCACAGCAGGTCGCCGTGGCTCAGCACATACCGCTGGCCGCCAAAGGTCAGGACCGTGGGATCTGCCAGGCCAGTGATGCCGCACGCAGCCTGGAAGTCAGGGCCTGCCAGAAAATCGCGGTTGCCGTGCATGAAGTACACCGGCAGGCGCTGCGTCGCAGCCCGCAGGAGCGTGCAACCCTGGGCCTCGAAGCTGCCGGGCTGGCGCAGGGCATCGTCGCCCACCCACACCTCGAACAGGTCGCCCAGGATGAAGAGGGCGTCTGCCGGGGTGCTTTCCAGATAGTGCTGGAATGCGGCCACGGTGGCGGGCTCGCTGGCCTGCAGGTGCAGGTCCGAAATGAAATCGACCGTGCGCCAGTACGGTGGAGCAACAAGCTCCTCGAACGGGGGCACGGTCGTCAACGGGGCGGCAGTCAAGGCCCGGGTCAGGCGGTGGAATTAAAGGGCCACGGCCTTGTCGATCACGACGGCGTCAAAAGGCACGTCGTCATGGAAGCCCTTGCGGGTGGTGCGCACGGCCTTGATGGCGTCCACCACGTCCTGGCCCTTCACGACCTTGCCGAACACGGCGTAGCCCCAGCCTTGTGCGGTGGGCGAGCTGTGGTTCAGGAAGGCGTTGTCCACCGTGTTGATGAAGAACTGCGCGGTAGCGCTGTGGGGGTCGCCAGTGCGGGCCATGGCCACGGTGTACTTGTCGTTCTTCAGGCCGTTCTTGGCTTCGTTCTCGATGGGGGCCTGGGTTTCCTTTTGCTTCATGTCGGCCGTCATGCCGCCGCCCTGGATCATGAAGTTCTTGATCACGCGGTGGAACACGGTGCCGTTGTAGAAACCGCTGTTCACATAGCTCAGGAAGTTGGCGGTGGACTTGGGGGCTTTCTCGGCCTCCAGTTCCAGGGTGATCACGCCCTGGGTAGCGGTCTCGGCCACGTTGATGGTCACGTGGAGTTCAACTTGTGGATTGCTCATTGCAGTGCTTTCTTCAAAAAATTACTTCACCACGGTGGCGGAGTTGATGGTGATAGGGGTGTTGGGCACGTTCTGGTGCGGGCCCTTGTTGCCGGTGGCCACAGCCTTGATCTTGTCCACCACGGCGGTGCCTTCGACCACCTTGCCGAACACGGCATAGCCGTGGCCGTCGGGGCTGGGGGCGTTGAGCATGGCGTTGTCCTTCACGTTGATGAAGAACTGCGAAGTGGCCGAGTTGGGATCACCGGTGCGCGCCATGGCGATGGTGTAGGTGTCGTTCTTGAGGCCGTTCTTGGCTTCGAGCGGAATGGGTGCCTTGGTGGGCTTTTGCTGCATGTCGGGGGTGAAGCCGCCGCCCTGGATCATGAAGCCGTCGATCACACGGTGGAAGATCGTGCCGTCGTAGTGCTTGCTGTTCACATAGGCCAGAAAGTTCTCGACCGTCTTGGGAGCCTTGGCCGCATCGAGCTGCACCACGATGTCACCCATCGACGTGGCCAGCTTGACCTTGGGAGCGTCTTGCGCCTGGGCGGGTGCTACTGTAAACATAGCAGCCAGGGCAATACTTGCCAGCGCTACCGTCGAATTTCTTCTGGAAATCATCCAATCACTCCTTCGAAAAAGATCTGCCATTGCTGGCCGCGGCGCGTCCAGTACTGGCGCTTGACCGGTCCCGTGCGTGCGCCTTCAGCGACTTCGCCGAACGTTACCACCATGGTGTCGGCCGAGTCTGTCCACCGCAGGTAAGACTTGTCCTTGAGCTGGAGTTCCCGTCCCTTGAGGGCGCGGGCCTCGGCCTGCAGCACCTGGGTCCATTCTTCCAGAGGCTTCTTGCGGTAGCTCTGGAAGTCGGGCGCATAAAAGCCCAGCAGGCGCTTCATGTCCCCTTCCGTCTTGGCAGTGCGCCAGGCATTGAGCACCGCGTCGAACGATTTGCGGTCGGCGGCCACGCTGTGGGGTTGTACCCATTGCAGCTGCCGCGCAATGACCACGGGGGTGGAGCGGGGCTCCACCGTGCGCAGGATGCGTTCGAGGTCGGGGTTGGCCAGCACCAGGCAGCCGTCGGTGGCCAGGGGTGCGCGCGAGAACTGGTCGGGCGGCGTGCCATGCAGCCAGATGCCGCTGCCGGTCTTGCCCCGGCTCTGGTCCAGGGGGTTGGGGTAGTTGATGGGCAGGGCGCCCGCGCCGTAGAAGTCCTTGAGCTTGGCCGGGTCCAGGCGGCTGGTGATGAAGTAAACCCCCAGCGGCGTGCGCTGGTCACCTTCCACCTCTTTTTCAATACCGAGCTTGCCCACGGAGGCGTAATAGTCGGCCACCAGCCGCAGGCCCTGCGCGGTGTTTTCAAAGAGGTACAGCCGCGAGCGCGAGGTGTCCACCGCAATGGCGTGGCGCGAGCGGGGCGACAGCTCCAGGAACTGCGCGGGGATGGCGTTGGCGGGGGGGCGGCTGCGTTGCGCATCCACGCGCTGGCGCGATTCGGTGCGCAGCTCGGCCAGCGCCGCTGCTGCCTGGATGCTGCGGGCCGAGTCCGGCTCGGGGGCCACATCTCCCAGGTGCTGCAGCGGGCGCGTGCGCGACATCAGTAGGTCGCCCACCGCCAGCTGGGCCAGCTGGAAGTTGGGGTAGTCGCGCGCCAGGCTTTCTGCCTGGGCCAGGGCTTCCCGTCCGCGCCCTTCGGCGACCAGTTTGTAGACCGCCATGAGGCGTGCCTCCGCCTGGCCGTCGCGCAGCTCTGCCGGCGCGGGGGCGACAGGGGGCTTGGTGGATGCTGCGTGCGCAGCGGCCGCACGCCGTGCCTTGGCGCCTTGCGGCAGGGCGGGCGTGGCCAGCGAGGTGCCCAGCAGCAACAGCATCGCCGATGCGGCCCGGCGGCCCGGGGAGGTCAGGGGCACGAACATGCGAAACATCAATCAGCTGTGCGCTGGGGCAAAAAAAAAGCCCGCGCGGAAGGCGCAGGCGCCGCCTCGGGGAGCATGGTCAACCGCCCGTGGATTCGCGGACGATGGTCCAGCGACCGTTGTTGTAGACCAGGTCCAAGGTCTTGCGGCTGCTGACGTTCAGCGAATCAGCGCTGTAGGCCTGGCGGAAGCGGGCGGTGGCTTTGTCGCCTTGCACCGACACGTTGATGTCGGACAGCTTCACGCTGATCTTGGACTTGCCGACGATGCGCGCCTCGCGCTCCTTTTCCCAGGCAGCACGGCCCTGGCGGCCTGGCGGGTCGAACGACTTGTCGTAGGCGCCCAGATAAGCCTTCATGTCCTTGGCGGCCCAGGCTGCTGCCCAGGCCTGAACGGCGGCGGTCACCGCCTGGGTGGACGCGTCAGCCGCAGCTGCTGCGGCAGGGGCCGGCGCGGGCGCCGCCGCGGGGCTGGCCGCTGGCGCGGGAGCTGCCGCAGGCGCTGGAGCCGGGGTGGTCGGCGCTGGTGCAGCCGCTGCAGGGGCCGGGGCTGGCGTGGGCGCAGGCGCTGCTGCGGGACGCTGGGTCACCACCACGGCGGGCGCTGGTGCTGCGGCGGCAGGGCGGCCGGCCTTGCTGCCGGGTTCGTTGGAGAACAGCTCGCGGATCAGCGCCAGCTTGGGTTTGACGGAGTTGGCGTTGTTGGCATCCAGCTGCAGCGCCTTGTTGTAGGCCTGGCTGGCGAGCTTGGCGTAGATGTCGCCCAGGTTTTCCTGCGCGGTGGCGTAGCTGGGGTTGGTGCGGATCGCCATTTCCAGCGCCGTGCGGGCCTTGTCCAGCTGGTTCTGGTTGGCGTACAGCACGGCCAGGTTGTTGTAGGGCTCGGGCAGCTCTGGGTACTCTTCGGTGAGCTTGGTGAAGGTGGCGATGGCGTCGGCCTGCTTGCCCGAGTCCGTCTGGGCCACGCCGCGCAAGAAGCGCAGTTGGGGGTCACGCGGGTTGGCAGCCAGGCGCTGGTCGGCCTTGGCCAGCGCCTCGGACGCCTTGCCTGCCTTGAGCAGCTGGGTGATGTCGGCATAGTCGTCCGCGTGGACCACGCCCGTGCCCATCAGGGCGGTCAGTGCCAGAAGGCGCAGGAGGCGTGGGAGTGTGCGTCGGACTTGCTTCATGGGGGTACAAAGGAGTTGGGCGGCAGCCAGCCCGGGCGGGGGCTTATACTGCGGCGGATTGTAGCTGAGGGGGTTGTCATGACGGTACGCTGTTGCCGCTGGTGATTTTGCTGGACGCCCCTTGCCGGGCCACCCCCTTTCAAGGGCTGAGTTCCGCTGCTGCCGGGTGAGTCTCAGGCGCTCACCCACCCCCATCAAGTCTCCCGTTACTGAAATCCCATGAGTTTGCGCATCTACAACACGCTGTCGCGTGCATTGGAGGACTTTTCCCCGCTCGAACCTGGCCATGTGCGCATGTATGTGTGCGGCATGACCATTTATGACCTGTGCCATATCGGCCACGCCCGGATGATGATGGCGTTCGACGTCGTGCAGCGCTGGCTCAAGGCCAGCGGCCTGCGCGTGACCTACGTGCGCAACATCACCGACATCGACGACAAGATCATCAAGCGTGCGCTGGAGCGTGGCATCACCATCCGCCAGCTCACTGACGAGATGATTGCCGCCATGCACCAGGACATCGGCCTGCTGGGCATCGAGCCACCCTCGGTGGAGCCGCGTGCCACCGAGTACGTGCCGCAGATGCTCTCGCTGATCGGCCAGCTCGAAGGCAAGGGGCTGGCCTACCGCGCGACCAACGGGGATGTGAACTACTCGGTGCGCAAGTTCGAGGGCTACGGCAAGCTCTCGGGCAAGTCGCTGGACGAGCTGCGCGCCGGCGAGCGCGTAGCAGTGCTGGACGGCAAGGAAGACCCGCTCGACTTCGTGCTGTGGAAAGCCTCCAAGCCCGAGGAACCCCCCGAGGCCAAATGGGACAGCAGCTTTGGCTCGGGCCGACCCGGCTGGCATATCGAGTGCTCGGCCATGTGCGGCGCCACGCTGGGCGAAACCTTCGACATCCACGGTGGCGGCGCGGATCTGCAATTCCCCCACCACGAGAACGAAATCGCCCAGAGCGAAGGCGCCACGGGCAAGCCGCTGGCCAAATTCTGGGTGCACAACGGCTTTGTGCGGGTGGACAACGAGAAGATGTCCAAGAGCCTGGGCAACTTCTTCACCATCCGCGACGTGCTCAAGACGTATGACGCCGAGACGGTGCGCTTTTTCATCGTGCGGGCCCACTACCGCAGCGCGCTGAACTACAGCGATGCCCACCTGGACGACGCACGCCAGGCGCTCAAGCGTCTGTACACGGCCCTCAGCCTGGTGACCCCGGCGCAGGTGGCGTCCATCGACTGGACCAGCCCCTACGCCACCCGCTTCAAGGCCGCGATGGACGAGGACTTTGGCACGCCCGAGGCGGTGGCCGTGCTGTTTGACCTGGCGAGCGAAGTCAACAAGACCCGTTCTGCCGAGCTGGCCGGGCTGCTGAAGGCGTTGGGTGGTTGCCTGGGTATTTTGCAGGGCGACCCGCAAGCGTTTCTTCAGTCCGGTGCGGCGGGAGTGGATGAGGCCGAGATTCAGGCGCAGATTGCCGCCCGGGCCGCAGCCAAGGCGGCCAAGAACTTTGCCGAGGCCGACCGCATCCGCAACCACTTGCTGGCCCAGGGCATCGTGCTCAAGGACTCTGCCGCCGGTACCACCTGGGAAGCCGCCCAATGAGCATGGTCTTGAAGCCAAATATGCCAGTGGTGCAGGTGGAATAAGCGGTGGCAGCTTCTAAAAAGATAGCAAGCGACGCCGCGGCGCCGCCACTGGTGCTGGCCACGCCCGACTACTGGGCCGAGGCCTGTAAGCACCTGGTGAAAAAAGACCGGGTGATGAAGCGCCTGATCCCGCAGTTTGGCGACGCCGCGCTGCAAACCAAGGGCGACCCCTTCATCACCCTGGCGCGTTCCATCGTGGGCCAGCAGGTGTCCGTGGCTTCAGCGCAGGCCGTGTGGGAGCGTTTTGTGGCGCTGCTGCCGCGCGGCCTGAAGCCCGCCAGCGTGCTCAAGCTCAAGATCGATGACATGCGGGCCGCAGGCCTGTCGGCCCGCAAGGTGGACTACCTGGTGGACCTGGCCATGCACTTTGAGGGTGGCAAGCTGCACGTCAAGGACTGGGCCGCCATGGACGACGAGGCCATCATTGCCGAGTTGGTGGCCATCCGGGGCATTGGCCGCTGGACGGCCGAGATGTTTTTGATCTTCTATTTGATGCGGCCCAATGTTTTGCCCCTGGACGACCCGGGGTTGATCAGCGGGATCAGCCAGAATTACTTCTCTGGCGACCCGGTGAGCCGCAGCGACGCCCGCGAGGTGGCCGAGGCCTGGGAGCCCTGGTGCAGCGTCGCGACTTGGTATATTTGGCGGTCTCTGGACCCCCTGCCTGTAACCTATTGACACCACTGCAGGCACGCCGGTTACAGTGCGTGCCATTCGTGGCAACCCCGCCGGGTGCGATCCCCAAGGAGAAAAACGTTGGCGAAAAAGACCTTTCTGGATTTCGAGCAGCCCATCGCCGAGCTGGAGTCCAAAATTGAAGAACTGCGCTACGTGCAGACCGAGAGTGCCGTCGATATCTCGGAAGAGATCGACCAGCTGAGCAAGAAGAGCCAGCAGCTCACCAAAGACATCTACAGCGAACTGTCGCCCTGGCAGATCACCAAGATCGCCCGCCACCCCGAGCGCCCCTACACGCTCGACTACCTGCGCGACATCTTCACCGACTTCGTCGAGCTGCACGGCGACCGCCACTACGCGGACGACCTGTCCATCGTGGGCGGCCTCGCGCGCTTCAACGGCCACGCCTGCATGGTGCTGGGCCATCAGAAGGGACGCGACACGAAGGAGCGCGCCATGCGCAACTTTGGCATGAGCAAGCCAGAGGGCTATCGCAAGGCCCTGCGCCTGATGAAGACGGCCGAGAAGTTCAAGCTGCCCGTGTTCACCTTTGTGGACACGCCCGGCGCCTACCCCGGTATTGATGCCGAGGAACGCGGCCAGTCCGAGGCCATTGGCCGCAACATCTTCGAGATGGCGCAGCTGGAAGTGCCCATCATCACCACCATCATCGGCGAAGGCGGCTCCGGCGGCGCCCTGGCGATCAGCGTGGCCGACCAGGTCGTGATGCTGCAGTACGCCATCTACTCGGTCATCAGCCCCGAAGGCTGCGCGTCCATCCTCTGGAAGACCAGTGAGAAGGCGCAGGAGGCTGCCGACGCCCTGGGTATCACCGCCCACCGCCTCAAGGCCCTGGGCCTGGTGGACAAGATCGTGAGCGAGCCTGTGGGCGGCGCCCACCGTGACCACAAGCAGATGGCGGCCTTCCTCAAGCGCGCGCTGGGCGATGCCTTCCGCCAGGTGGCCGACCTCAAGACCAAGGACCTGCTGGACCGCCGCTACGAGCGCCTGCAGAGCTATGGCCGGTTCAGCGACACCAAGGCAGACGCCCGCTGAGCCGCCTTGAACCCGGCGCTGGCCGGTGGCTTTTGCACCAGTCCGGTGCGCTTTCAACGACCCTTCGGGGTCGTTGTTGTTTTTGGCGCTGAATCGTTCACGTGGCGCCTGTTTCCCCTCTGGAGCGCAGACTGCTACCGGATGTAACATCTTCGAACACCGCCTGCGCGGGCGGTTGAAGGGGTGCTCCATGTCGCTTCTGAAGACGCTCAAGGGCCAGATCCTGGTGGTATCTGCCGCCTGTATGGTGGCCGCCTTGCTGGTGCTTACGCTGGTCAACTATTTCTCCGCCCGCGCACAAGCGCGGGTAGCGTTGGCAGAGGAGGGGCAGGCCACCGCCAAGAGCCATGCGGAGGCCATCGAAGAGTGGACCCGCGCGAAGGCGGGCATCATCGCGGCCTCCATCGCCGCGTTTGAAGAGCCAGAGCCCGCCAAGTCCCTGGCCATGCTGCGTGATGCGGGCAAGTTCAGCACGGCGTACTTTGGCTACGCAGACAAAAAGTACGTTTTCTCCGAAGCCCGCAACCTCCCCGCCGACTACGACCCCACTGCGCGCCCCTGGTACAAGCAGGCTGCCCAGGCTGGCACGTCCGTGGTCACGCCGCCCTACATCTCGGCCTCCGACCAGAAACTGGTGGTGACCTTTGCGACGCCGGTGGGTGCGGGCTCCGCACTCAAGGGGGTGGCTGCTGGGGACGTCTACATGGAATCGGTCGTGGCCAATGTCGCGTCCATCCAGCCCACGCCGCAGAGCTTTGCCTTTCTGGTGTCTGCGGACGGCAAGATCATTGCCCACAAAGACCAGGGTCTCACGCTCAAGCCCATCACTGAACTCTCCAAAGACCTCGCGATCGAGCCGCTGCTGGCTGTTGCCAAGAACAAAGGACTGCTGCCGACCGACATCGCCGGGCGCAGTCGCCTGCTGAGTGTGGTGCCGATCGCCGGCACGTCCTGGATGCTGGTCGTGGCCCTGGACGAGGGCGAAGCCATGGCTCCGATCCGCGCCATGTTGGCCACATCGCTGATCTCCAGTGTGCTGGTGCTGGTCGTGGCCGTGGCGCTGCTGGGGGTGGTGCTCACCCGGCGCCTGCGCCAGCTCACGCTGGTGCGCGATGCCATGCACGAAATTGGCGCGGGCGACGGCGATCTGTCACGCCGCATTGACGCGCACGGCGAGGATGAACTGGCCCAGATCGCCGGCAGCTTCAACAGTTTTGCCGGCAAGCTCTCGGGCGTGCTGGCGCAGATCCGGGACGCCAGCAGTTCGGTGCGTGTGGCCGCCGAAGAGATCGCCACTGGCAATCACGATCTGAGCGGGCGCACTGAACTCACGGCATCCAGCTTGCAGCAGACATCGGCCTCCATGCAGCAGCTGACCGAAACGGTGCGGCACAACGCAGACTCTGCACGCCAGGCCAACCAGCTAGTCGCCCAGGCCTCCAGCGTCGCGCAGCACGGCGGTCAGGTGGTGGGCAATGTGGTGACCACCATGGACCAGATCAATGCGGCCTCGCGCAAGATCAACGACATCATCGGCGTGATCGACGGCATTGCGTTTCAGACCAACATCCTCGCGCTGAACGCAGCGGTGGAGGCCGCGCGCGCGGGCGAGCAGGGCCGGGGCTTTGCGGTGGTGGCGGGCGAGGTGCGCAGCCTGGCCCAGCGCAGCGCCGAAGCGGCCCGCGAGATCAAGACCTTGATCAATACGTCCGTCGAGCAGGTGGAGAACGGCTCGCGGCTGGTGCACGACGCAGGCACCACGATGACCGACATCGTGACTTCGGTGCAGCGCGTGACGGACATCATGGCCGAGATCACCGCGTCCACCAACGAGCAGAGCACCAGCATCAATGAGGTGGGGCAGGCTGTGGCCCAACTCGACCAGATGACCCAGCAGAACGCGGCGCTGGTGGAAGAGAGCGCTGCAGCGGCGCAGAGTCTGAAGGATCAGTCGGTGCGGCTGTCGGAGGTGGTGGCGACCTTCCGTCTGTCCACTACCGACTCCGCCCACGCTGCGCCACGGCTGTCCCCGCCGGGCGGTTGAGTTGTTAGGGGCGGGGCGTCGCGGCGCCCCCAATGCACCTAGCTGCCGGAGAGCGGGGCCCCGTGATAATCGGCGCCCATGAACTGTTGCCCCTGTCCAGATGCTTGTAGCCGTGAGTTGACTCCAATGGCTGCTGGTCCGAGCGCCAGGCCTTCAACGCCAGGAAGCCAGGCGCCATGACCCAATCCATGGACGTTGCACTGCAAGCGTTCGCGCCCGCATTGCCTCTGGCGGTGGCGTTGAGCGGCGGAGCGGACTCGACTGCGTTGTTGCTGGCCTGTGCGTGCCGCTGGCCCGGGCAGGTGTTGGCCATCCACGTACACCATGGGCTGCAGGCGGCTGCCGACGGATTTGAGCAGCATTGCGTGGCCTTGTGCGGCCAGCTGGGTGTGCCTTTGCGCGTGCAGAGGCTGGATGCGCGCCCAGCGCCCGGTCAGAGCCCGGAGGATGCTGCCCGGCAAGCCAGATACCAGGCTTTGACGGCTGTAGCGCTACAAGAACATGTCTTGGGTGCTATTCAATCCATAGCAATCGCACAGCACGCCGATGACCAGGTCGAAACCCTGTTGCTGGCCCTGTCGCGGGGAGCGGGCGTCGCGGGCCTTGCCGCCATGCCGGCCCAATGGGAGCGGGGAGGGCTGGTCTGGCATCGTCCTTTGCTGCAGGTGGCCGCGTCGGACGTGCGCCAGTGGTTGAAGGCGCAGGGCCAAGCGTGGGTGGAAGACCCCACCAACCGAGACGAGCGCTACACCCGCAATCGCATCAGGGCGCAGCTGCTTCCGGTTCTGGAGGCCGCCTTTCCGTCCTTTCGGGAGACCTTCGCGCGGTCAGCGGCCAACGCCGCCCAGGCGGCAGAACTGCTGCAAGAGCTGGCCGAGCAAGACCTGTTGCAGACAGGTCAGCCCCCGGAGATCAGGGCGCTGCAAATGCTCAGTCGCGCCCGCCAGGCCAACGTGCTGCGCCACTGGCTGCGCCACACCCACCTGACAACCCCGACGGCCGCACAGCTGAGCGAGCTGCTGAATCAAATCAGCGCCTGCTCCACGCGGGGCCACCAGATCCGTATTAAGGTAGGGAATGGGTTTGTGGTGCGCACGGGCACTACGCTCGATTGGCTGAAACCCTAGGCGGCGTCTGACTTGGCCGGGCGGCAACTGTGCTGCGGGTGTTCGTTATCTTCTGGGGCGTGTCGCCCTAGCCTATGGAGACTCACCGCTTAGCGGTTTGCACGAAGTGCCTTTGGGCCTCAACCATGGTTTGCGTGAGCCTGGCATCGTTTGGCGAAGGCTAGCCTCGGCGGGACCCCGTCCAAAATGAGGCATAATAGCGGGATTGGAAACGTGACCGAGTGGCCGAAGGTGCTCCCCTGCTAAGGGAGTATGGGGTGTAGAGCCTCATCGAGGGTTCGAATCCCTCCGTTTCCGCCAAGATAAGCCCCAAGTGCTCAAGTACTTGGGGCTTTTTCTTTGGCGCTTTCTGCCGCCCCGTTCCTGCAGGCATCGCCTGCGAACTGTCAGGCTCCTCGCTCAGGTCACTCGTCGATGGAGGCGCTCCATCGGCTGCCCCAATCGCTTCCTTTGTGGACCTTGTCGATCTCGCGGCGGTCGCGTTTGGTGGGGCGGCCTTCTTGCAAAGTGGCAGCCGGTTCGGGGGCCAGGCGGCGCATTTCCGATGCTTTTTCGCGGGCGGCGATGCTGTCGGGGGTCTCCTGATACAACTGTTGGGCCACAGGCGCGGGGCCCCGGGCGCCGCTCAGGCCCCGCACGAGCACGGTGCGCGCCACGGGCCCTTGGCGCAGCGCCACGGTGTCGCCGCAGCGCAGGTCGCGGGCAGGTTTGGCCAGTTGGCCATTGACGGTGACCCGGCCCTTGCCGATTTCTTCCGTGGCGAGGCTGCGGGTTTTGTAAAAGCGGGCGCACCAGAGCCATTTGTCCAGCCGCATCGTCTCCATCGTGTTCATGGATGAGATTGTGCCGCCTGCATCGCCGGCGCGCTGTCAGTCAGTGGCGCAGGAAGTGGCAGGCGGACAACCGCATCCAGCCCGGTCACCTTGTGGCCCTGGACCCGGTTGGTCAGCGCAATGCTACCTTCCAACGCCTGCACGATCTCGTGGCAGATGGCCAGGCCCAGGCCACTGCCGGTGCGCACATCGCCCGCCGAGAAGGGCTGGAACAGGCGGGCCGCCAGTTCGTCATCAATGCCGGGGCCGTGGTCGCTGATCGTGAGCGCCACGTGCCGTCCGTCGCTGCGCAGGTCCACGGTCAGCTCGCTGCCAGGTGGTGCGTGCCGCACGGCGTTGTGCAGCAGGTTGCGGCTCAGCTCGCGCAGCATCCATTCGTGTGACTGCACCAGCGCGGGTTCGGTGTGGATGCCGAAGTCGAGGTCGCGCTGGGCAATGAGCGGCGAGATTTCCAGTGCCACTGCGCGCAGGACCTCGTCGAACCGGGTAGCGGGCGGCGCACTTTGCTGGCGCAGCTGCTCCACCTTGGCCAGGGCCAGCATCTGGTTGGCCAGCAGCGTGGCGCGGTCCACCGTGTCGCTGATTTCGTGCAGGGCTTGCTGTGGCTCCACATCGCCGTGCAGGGCGGATTGCACCTGGGTCTTTAACACGGCCAGCGGCGTGCGCAACTGGTGCGATGCGTCGCGCACGAAGCGCTTCTGGTGCCTCAGCAGGTGGCGCAGGCGCTGCATGACCTCGTTGGTTGCGTCCACCAGCGGTTGCAGCTCACGCGGGGCCAGGGGAGCGGCGATGGGGCTCAGGTCGCCTTCACGCCGGGCCTGCAGCTGCTGGCTGAGCTGGCGAACGGGCTGGGTGGCGCGCTGCACCACCAGCACCACGGTGAAGGCGATCACCGCGATCAGCAGTGCCTGGCGCAGCAGGGTGTTGCGCAAGATCTGAAGGGCCAGGGTCTCGCGCACTTCCAGCGTCTCGGCCACCTGGATCACCGCCATGGCCCGCCCGTGGGAGCTGGCCACCGGCTGCAGCAGCACGGCGACGCGCACATCGCGGTCACGAAAGCGGTCGTCATAGAAGTCCACCAAGGCCGCGTAGGGCGGGCGAGCAGGGATGCTGCCATGCCACATCGGCAGGTCTTCAAAGCCCGACACCATCTCGCCCTTCAAGGTCGAGACGCGGTAGAACATCTGGCTCTGGTTGTCGGCTTCAAAGGCCTCCAGCGCGGAATAGGGCACGATGGCGCGCAGCTGCGCCTCCTCGTCAAAACCCTTCACATCCAGCTGTTCGCTGATGCTCTTGGCGGATGCCAGCAGGGTGCGGTCGTAGGCCGTGTTGAGGGATGCCAGGGTCTGGTGGTACAGGCTCCAGGTGTTGAAGCCGATGAACAGCACCACCGGCAGCAAGATGCCCAGCAGCAGGCGCCGCCTTAGCGAGTGGTGGCGCACGCCTTTGGGGTTCATGTGTCGGCCCGCAGCAGGTAGCCCAGGCCACGCAGCGTCATCAACGTCAGGCCCGTGCCTGCCAGCTTTTTGCGCAGCCGGTACACCACGACCTCGATGGCTTCGTATTGCACGTCCAGCTGGCCCGGAAACACCAACTCATACAGCCGCTCCTTGGTCACCGCATGGCCGGGCTGGGCCAGCAGGGCGTGCATCAAAGCGAGTTCGCGCGGCGTGAGCTCCATCACCTCGCCGTGGAGGTACAGGGCGCCGCTGTCCTTGTCGTAGCGGATGGCGCCGATCTGCACGGTGCTGGGAGCAAGGGGCGCCACTGCGGGGTCTGCGCTGCGGCGCACCAGGGCGCGCAGACGGGCCTCCAGTTCGTCCAGGTCAAAAGGTTTGGGCAGGTAGTCGTCGGCTCCGGCGTTCAGGCCCATCACCCGGTCGCCGACGGTGCCGCGCGCTGTCAGGATGAGCACGGGGGTGCGCAGGCCGCGCGACCGGGCCTGCTGCAGCACTTGCAGGCCGTCCAGGCCGGGCAGGGTCAGGTCCAGGATGACGGCATCGGGCTGCAGCGCGGTCCACTGGCTGAGCGCCGCGCGCCCGTCGCCCACGGCTGTGACCTCCATGCCGCGCCGGGTCAGCGCGCGGTGCAGCGTGGCTTGCATGGTGGGGTCGTCTTCTACAAGGAGCAATTGCATGCGCGGCACCATAGCACCGTCTCGTCGGGCCCCGCGCATGAGTGTTTTCCCTGAGTCTGAGGACAGCCGTTTGACAGGCAGTGCGCGCATCATCGGGCGGTTCGCAAACCTTATCAGGAGACAGACACCATGCGTCGCGATACCTTTCTGAAATCCCTGGCCGCCCTGGCCGCAGCGGGTGCGCTGCCCGTCTCGGCCCAGACGGCAGCTGCCATCAAGATGATGATCCCCGCCAACCCGGGAGGAGGCTGGGACACCACCGGTCGCGCGTTGGGCAAGGCAATGCAGGACGCAGGTGTTGCCAGCTCGGTCACCTATGACAACAAGGGCGGTGCCGCCGGCGCGATCGGTCTGGCGCAGTTCGTCAACGGCAGCAAGGGCGACCCGAATGCCGTGATGGTGATGGGTGCGGTGATGCTGGGCGGCATCATCACGGGCAAGCCCCCGGTGGGCCTGGACAAGGTCACGCCGCTGGCACGCCTGACCAGCGAATACAACGTGTTTGTGCTGCCTTCCAACTCGCCTTTCAAGTCGATGAAGGACGTGGTGGACCAGCTCAAGAAGGACCCCGGTAGCGTGAAATGGGGTGGCGGCTCGCGCGGCTCCACCGAACACATCGCAGCCGCCATGATTGCCCGTGAAGTGGGTGTGGACCCGGCCAAGATCAACTACGTGGCGTTCCGTGGGGGCGGCGAGGCAACTGCCGCCATCCTGGGCGGCAACGTCACCATCGGCGGCAGCGGCTACAGCGAGTTTGCCGAGTACATCGCTGCGGGCAAGATGCGGGCCATCGGGGTCACGTCCGGCAAGCGCCTCAAGGGCGTCGAGGTGCCCACGCTCAAGGAACAGGGCATCAACGTCGAGATCGGCAACTGGCGTGGTGTGTACGGTGCTCCCGGTATCGACAAGGCCCAGCGTGACGCGCTGATCGCCTCCATCGAGAAGGCCACAAAGAGCAAGGCCTGGAGCGAGGCGCTGGCCAAGAATGACTGGACCCCCGCATGGATGGCTGGCGATGCGTTTGCCAGCTTCGTGGACCAGGAATTCGCCAGCCTGCGCGCCACCATGGTCAAGTCCGGGATGGTGTGATGACTGAAGGCAGCACCATTCCATCGCCGCGCGCGCAGACCATCGTCGGCGCCGGTGTGCTGCTGGTGGCCGGAGGCATGGCCTTCGGCGCCTTGCAGATTTCCGGCGAGGCCGGTTACGGCGGCGTCGGCCCCAACTTTCTGCCGTGGCTGTGTACCGTGGTGCTGGCCATTTGCGGCGCGTGGCTGGTGTGGGAGGCACGCACCGGCGGCTACCGCGAGATGGCCGAAGCCAGCGGGCACCCCAAGGCCGACATCGGCTCTTTCGTGTGGGTGTCTGCGGGCCTTCTGGTTAACGCCGCGCTGATCGGTACCGTGGGCTTCATCGTGAGCTGCACGATCTGCTACGTGCTAGCTGTGCAAGGCCTCCGCCGCGCAGCACGGCAGCCCCAAGCCGGCTCCGTCGGCACGTGGGTGAAGGATGTGCTGACCGGGCTGGCGATCTCGGCACCCGTGTTCTGGGCCTTCACGCAGTTTCTCGCCATCAACCTGCCGGGCCTGACGGGAACGGGCTGGCTGTAAGGCCACCCGCCTCCTCTGCCGCAGCCCGGCAAGACCCCTGACAACAACATCAAGAAGAGGTTCTGATGGAAATCTTTGATGCGCTTCTGGCGGGCTTTGCCACCGCCATCACGCCAGCCAACCTGCTGTGGGCGCTGGTGGGCTGTGCCCTCGGCACGGCCGTGGGCGTGCTGCCTGGCATCGGGCCTGCCGTGGCTGTGGCCATGTTGCTGCCCATTACCGCCAAGGTCGAGGTCACGGCCTCGATGATCTTTTTTGCCGGTATCTACTACGGCGCCATGTACGGAGGGTCCACCACGTCGATCCTGCTGAACACGCCGGGGGAGACGGCAAGTATGGTGACCGCGATGGAGGGCAACAAGATGGCCAAGAGTGGCCGCGCCGGTGCGGCGCTGGCAACCTCGGCGATTGGCTCCTTCGTGGCGGGCACCATTGCCACGGTGGTCGTGACGCTGTTCGCACCGGGCGTGGCGGAATTTGCCGTCAAGCTCGGGCCGCCGGAGTACTTCATGCTGATGGTGCTGGCCTTCACCACTGTCAGCGCGGTGCTCGGCCAGAGCGCGTTGCGCGGCATGACGGCCCTCTTTGTGGGGCTGGCGCTGGGCTGCGTGGGCATGGACCAGATCTCTGGTGCTGCGCGCTACACCGCAGGCCAGATGGAGTTGCTGGACGGCATCGACATCGTTCTGGTGGCCGTGGGTCTGTTTGCCGTGGCGGAGGTGCTCTACGCTGCCATTTACGAAGGCAGTGTGAACGAGACGCAGAACAAGATGAGCCGTGTGCACATGACCGCACGGGACTGGAAACGGTCCTGGCCCGCGTGGCTGCGCGGTACGCTCATCGGCACACCGTTTGGCTGTATCCCTGCGGGCGGCACCGAGATCCCCACCTTCCTCAGCTACGCCACCGAGAAGAAGCTGGCCAAGGGCGAGGACAAGGCCGAGTTTGGGGGCAAGGGCGCCATTGAAGGCGTGGCCGGTCCTGAGGCGGCGAACAACGCCACCGTGACGGCTGCGCTGATTCCGCTGCTGACGCTGGGCATTCCTACCAGCAACACCACGGCCGTGCTGCTGGGCGCATTCCAGAACTACGGCATCAACCCGGGCCCGCAGCTGTTCACCAGCTCGGCGGCACTGGTGTGGGCGCTGATCGCCTCGCTGTACATCGGCAACATCATGCTGCTGGTGCTCAACCTGCCGATGGTGGGTCTGTGGGTCAAGCTGCTGAAGGTGCCGCGTCCGCAGCTGTACGCAGGCATCCTGATCTTCGCCACGGTGGGCGCCTACGGCATGCGCCAGAGCGCGTTCGACCTGTTCCTGCTGTACGCCATCGGCATTCTGGGGGTGGTGATGCGCCGGTTTGACTTCCCGACCGCGCCGGTGGTGGTGGGCATGATCCTGGGCCCCTTGGCCGAGGCGCAGATGCGCAATGCCGTGGCGCTGGGCGAGGGCAGCTGGTGGATCTTCCTGCAGCGTCCGATGTCGCTGACACTGGTGTTGATCGTGACTCTGGTGCTGGTGGTTCCGCGCGTGATGCGCCGCATGGCTGCACGCAAGCTGGCGTCTTCATAGACCCCTGCGTCTGCGCACTCGCGGCGCACGCTGCACGTAAAAAAACCGCGCTCCACGGCGCGGTTTTTTGTTTTCAGCTTGGGTTGTTGTTGCAAGCCTGGCACCGGGTTGTAGATCCCGAGCCTCCCCACCAGGAGACTTGCTCAACGGGGTTGGATGATATCATAAAATGCGAATAATTCTTATTTGCAAAGTGATGCATGGATTCACTTCCCCAGGAATTTATGGCGTTGTGCCGGCAGTGGGGTGAGGCGCAGCAACGCTGCAGCAAGCTGGTGGCCGCCCAAGCAGCGCAACTGGAAGCGCTGTCAGCGGAGGTGATGCGCTTGCGTGCTGCAGTGATCATCCGGGACACGCGCCTGGCGTGGGCGCAGGATGCCCTGGCACAGTGGCAGGCAGCTCAGCCGGGCCTGCCGCGGCGACAGTCTATGGCCCGCCATATCGCCGTGCTGGCAGAGCGCATCACCGCCTTGTCGCGCGAGTGCCTGCGATGGAAGCTGGCTGCTTCGATGCCGGGTGCGTCGTCTCAGGCCCCTGCAGCACCCCAGGGCGTGCACCCATGCACAGAGGTGGCTGTCGAGGAGGACGCGCCAGCCATCAGCGACGTGGCACTGCATACCAGCCTGGCGGCCGCAGACTGGGTGATTTGCCAGACCGGCTGCATCAGCCATGACCAGTACTGGCGGGTACAGGACCATTGCCGCCGCACCGGCAAGACCTGCATCCTGATGGACCAGCCTCTGGCGGTGCAGCCGGTGCAGCCGCCGTCCGTCGTGGTGCTGCACTGGGGGCGTGCCGAGGAACGTCAGGCAGCTGACAAGGTGCTGTAAATGCCTGATGCGCATATAAATCATGCCTTGAATGCTATAAATAGAGTAGCGGACCGTTGAGGGCTACGCGCTGTGCTGCCGGTGACCTTGGCTGGGACACGGATCCGCGTGCACTGCCGCGCTACCATCCGCCCATGCCCCTTCTCACCGATGACGCCCCCGCCTTGCCGCTGGATGCCCAGGGCATTCTGGAACTGGCGGCACGCTCCATGTTCCAGCTGTTCTCCAGCGTCAGCCAGGGCATGTTCCTGGTGGACCGCAGCGGGCGCATCGTGTGGGTGAATGAAGGGTATCAGCGCTTTCTGCCGGACCTCGGGTTTTCGTCGGTGGACCAGTTCGTCGGCCGCACGGTGGAAGAGGTGATCCCCAACACCCAGATGCGCCGCGTGCTCGAAACCGGCCAGCCCGTGCTGATCGATCTGCTCACCAACAAGGCGGGTACCTTTGTGGTCAGCCGCATCCCGCTACGCGACGATGCCGACCGCGTGATCGGTGCCATCGGCATCGTGCTGTTCGACCACCCCGAGACCACGCTGCAGCCGCTGATCAGCAAGTTTGCGCTGCTGCAGCGCGACCTGGACGACGCCCGGCGTGAGCTGGCCAGCCAGCGCCGACGCAGTCTTGCCGTGGCGGGCGATGGAGAGCGGCGGTCCAAGTACACCTTTGCCAGTTTCATCGGCTCCAGCCCTGCGGCGGCCGAGGTCAAGCGCCAGGCGCGCCGTGCAGCGCAGTCCACCAGCCCCGTGCTGCTGCTGGGCGAAACTGGCACCGGCAAAGAGCTGCTGGCCCACGCCATTCACGCCGCATCGAGCCGCGCCAGCGGCCCGTTCGTCAGCGTGAACATCGCCGCCGTGCCCGACACGCTGCTCGAAGCGGAGTTCTTTGGCGTGGCGCCGGGCGCCTACACCGGCGCTGACCGCAAGGGCCGCGACGGCAAGTTCAAGCTGGCCGACGGCGGCACGCTGTTCCTCGACGAAATCGGCGACATGCCGCAGAGCCTGCAGGCCAAGCTGCTGCGCGCGCTGCAAGAGGGCGAGATCGAGCCGCTGGGCAGCAACAAGCTCGTGCCCTTCAATGTGCGCATCCTGGCCGCCACCTCGCGCGACCTGGCCGCGCTGGTGCGCGAGGGCAAGTTTCGCGAGGACTTGTTCTACCGCCTGCATGTGCTGCCTGTGCGTGTGCCGCCGCTGCGCGTGCGGCGCAGCGACATTCCTGCGTTGGTGGAGGCCCTGGGTGAAGACCTGGCCCTGCGCAACGGCACTGCACCGCCCGAGTTGCTGCCCGACGCCATGGCCCTGCTGGCGGGCCAGCCCTGGCGCGGCAACATCCGAGAGCTGCGCAATGTGCTGGAGCAGGCGGTCATGCGCAGCGACTCGCAGTCCATCGACGCCGCGCAGCTGGAGCGCATTTTGCGCGAGGCCGGCGTGGAGCCCGCCGCCCCCGCCCCGGTGCAGGACCCTGGCCACGCCACCGATGCCGACGACGAAAGCCGCTACCTGCGCCCGCTGGCCGAGCAGGTGGCCGAGCTGGAGCGCAAGGCCATTGCCGCCGCCCTGAAGGCCCATGGCGGCAACAAGCTGGCCACCGCGCGGCAGCTGGGCATCTCGCGCGCCACGCTCTATGGACGTCTGGAAAACCCTGAATAAAAATCAGACAAATGTCTAATTATTGGACATTTAATGTGTATTGAAATCAGTCAGTGTCGCCAGGGTGTCAGTAAAAGTATCTTTGAAATCAAGCACTTGGATGCTGGCACAGACTGTGCAATAAAGAAGCATCACAACAGGAGACATCGCCATGCAACGTCGCACTCTGGTCGCCCTCGCTTCCGCAGCCGTTACCGTCGCCACACTTTCTGCCCCCGCGTTTGCGCAGACCGGCGAAATCCGCATCGCCCACATCTACAGCAAGACCGGCCCGCTGGAAGCCTACGGCAAGCAGACCCAGACCGGCCTGATGATGGGCCTGAACTACGCCACCGGCGGCAGCATGACCGTCAATGGCAAGAAGCTCGTCGTGATCGAGAAGGACGACCAGGGCAAGCCCGACCTGGGCAAGAGCCTGCTGGCCTCCGCCTACTCGGACGACAAGGCTGACATCGCCGTCGGCCCCACCTCCAGCGGCGTGGCCCTGGCCCTGCTGCCAGTGGCCGAGGAATACAAGAAGATCCTGCTGGTGGAGCCCGCCGTGGCCGACGCCATCACCGGCGACAAGTGGAACAAGTACATCTTCCGCACCGGCCGCAACAGCAGCCAGGACGCCATCTCCAACGCCGTGGCCATCGACAAGGCCGGCGTCACGGTAGCCACGCTGGCGCAGGACTATGCTTTTGGCCGTGACGGTGTGAAGGCCTTCAAGGACGCGCTGAAGAACGCCAAGCTGGTGCACGAGGAATACCTGCCCACCACCACCACCGACTTCACCGCCGGTGCCCAACGCCTGATCGACAAGCTCAAGGACGTGCCCGGCCGCAAGGTCATATTCATCATCTGGGCCGGTGCAGGTAACCCGTTCAAGATCGCTGACATGGACTTGAAGCGCTATGGCATCGAGATCGCCACCGGCGGCAACATCCTGCCCGCCATGGCTGCATACAAGAACTTCCCCGGCATGGAAGGTGCCACGTACTACTACTTCGGCATCCCCAAGAACCCCGTGAACGAAGCCATGGTGGCCGCGCACTACAAGGAGTTCAAGACCCCGCCAGACTTCTTCACGGCCGGTGGCTTCAGCTCTGCCATGGCATTGGTCACGGCCCTCAAGGCCACGAACGGCGACACCAACGCCAACAAGCTCATCAAGACCATGGAGGGCATGAGCTTCGAGACCCCCAAGGGCAAGATGACCTTCCGCAAGGAAGACCACCAGGCCATGCAGAGCATGTACCACTTCAAGATCAAGGTGGACCCGGCCTTTGCCTGGGGCGTGCCCGAGCTGGTGCGCGAGATCAAGCCTGAAGAGATGCAAGTTCCGATTCGCAACAAGCGATAAACGGTTTGCGTGGCCCCGCTGGCTGACGATTGTTCAGCCCAGCGGGGATCCATCCTCGCGGGGGCGGCCGCCCCTTTTTTTCCAGTGAATTGATGCATGAACCCCCGGGTGTACACGGGGGCTGGGTCGGTTTTTCTCAAAAATTATTTGGAGACAAGACAACATGGCTTTCAATTTCATCCGGGCGGCTGCGGCAGGGGCTGCGATGGCACTGTGTGGCGTGGGCAGTGTTCACGCTGCCGTCAACCTGCCAGCACTCAAGATCGACAAGACACAGACCACGGTGTCGGGCCTGTCCTCGGGCGGCTTCATGGCCGTGCAACTGCACGTGGCGTACTCGGCCACGTTTGCCAAGGGCGCGGGCGTTGTGGCGGGCGGCCCGTTCTATTGCGCCGAAGGGTCCATCGTCAACGCCACCGGGCGCTGCATGGCCAGTCCTGCAGGCATTCCCACCAGCACGCTGGTCAGCACCACCAACACCTGGGCCAGTCAGGGAGTCATTGACCCCGTGGCCAATCTGCAGAACTCCAAGGTCTACCTGTTCTCGGGCACGCTCGACAGCGTGGTCAAAACCGGGGTGATGGACGCGCTGCGCACCTACTACAACAGCTTCGTGCCCGCCGCCAACGTGGTCTACAAGAAGGACATTGCGGCAGAACACGCGATGGTGACGGACGACTACGGCAACGCCTGCTCCACCAAGGGCGCGCCCTACATCAGCGACTGCAACTTCGACCTGGCCGGCGCCATGCTGCAGCACCTGTACGGCACGCTGAACGCCCGCAACAACGCCACCCTGCCCACCGGCAATTACATCGAGTTCAACCAGAGCGAATTCATCAGCAACCACGGCATGGCCACCACGGGCTGGGCCTATGTGCCCCAGGCCTGCCAGGCGGGCGGCACGGCCACGTGCAAGCTGCACGTGGTGCTGCATGGCTGCAAGCAGAACATCAGCGATGTGCAGCAGCAGTACGTGCGCAACACTGGCTACAACCGCTGGGCCGACACCAACAACATCGTGATGCTGTACCCGCAGACCAGCACCGCAGCCACCAACAGCTGCTGGGACTGGTGGGGCTATGACAGCGCCAACTACTCCAAGAAGTCCGGCCCGCAAATGGCGGCCATCAAGGCCATGGTGGATCGCGTTTCCAGCGGCACGGGCGGTACCACGCCCCCCGACCCTGTGGCCCTGCCTGCCCCCACGGGCGTGAGCACTTCTGGCGCCACGGCCAACAGCATGGCCATCGGCTGGGCCGCCGTCACCGGCGCGGCCAGCTACAACGTGTACCGCAACGCCAACAAGGTCAACGCGCTGCCTGTGACCGCCACCAGCTACACCGACACCGGCCTGGCTGCCTCCACCACCTACAGCTGGACGGTGCGCGCTGCCGATGCCAACGGGGCCGAAGGCGCCACATCGGCCGCTGCATCGGGCACCACGCTGGCCGCATCGGGCGGCGGCACGGCCACCTGCACTACGGCCAGCAACTATGCACACACCCTGGCCGGGCGCGCTTATGCCGCCGGGGGCTACACCTATGCGCTGGGCTCCAACCAGAACATGGGCCTGTGGAACGTGTTCGTCACCAACACGCTAAAGCAGACCAGCACCAACTACTACGTGATCGGCACTTGTCCTTAAAGTGCCGGGGCGCGCTGCCGCAGGGCAGGGCGCCCCACCCATTCCATCAATTGACTCAGACCGTGAAAGTGAACCCCCACCCATGAGCACCTTGGCCACCAAGGACTTGACCATCCGCTTCGGCGGCCATGTGGCGGTCAACGGCGTGACCTGCTCTTTCGAGCCTGGCACGCTGACCGCCATCGTGGGCCCCAACGGCGCGGGCAAGACCACCTACTTCAACCTGATTTCGGGGCAACTCAAGGCCACCAGCGGCAGCGTGATGCTGGGCGGGCAGGACCTCACGGGTCAGTCCGTCTCGGCACGTACGCATGCGGGCCTGGGCCGGGCGTTCCAGCTCACCAACCTGTTCCCTAACCTCAGCGTGCTGGAGAACGTGCGCCTGGCCGTGCAGGCCACACAAGAGGGCAAGCACCGCCGGGGCATGAACCTGTGGAGCATCTGGAGCGACCACAACGCGCTGACCCAGCGCGCCCGCGTGATCCTGCAGGCCGTGGCTATGACCGACCGGGCCGACACGCCCGTGGCCAGCCTGCCGCACGGCGACCAGCGCAAGCTCGAAGTGGCACTGCTCATGGCGCTGGAGCCGCAGGTCTACATGTTCGACGAGCCCACGGCTGGCATGAGCCATGACGAGGCGCCCGTGATCCTGAACCTGATCCGCGAGCTCAAGAAGGACAAGACCAAGATCATCCTGCTGGTGGAGCACAAGATGGACGTCGTGCGCGAGCTGGCCGACCGCATCATCGTGCTGACCAATGGCACGCTGGTGGCCGACGGCCCACCGGCCGAGGTGATTGCATCGCCCGTGGTGCAAGAGGCCTACCTGGGCGTCTCCAAGGACGCAGAGAAGGAGGCCGCATGAGCACGACGCCAACGACCAACCTGCTCGAACTCAAGGGCGTGCACACGCACATCGGCGCGTACCACATCCTGCACGGCGTGGATCTGGCGGTGCCCAAGGGGCAGCTCACCATGCTGCTGGGCCGCAATGGTGCGGGCAAGACGACCACGCTGCGCACCATCATGGGCCTGTGGCATGCGTCGAAGGGCTCCATCCGCTTTGGCGGCAAAGACATCACGGCGATGAACACCCCCGCCATTGCGGGCATGAACATCGCCTATGTGCCCGAGAACATGGGCATCTTTGCCGACCTCACGGTGAAGGAAAACATGCTGCTGGCCGCCCGCAGCGCGCGCAATGCCGCGCAGATGGACGAGGCCCGGCTGCAGTGGATCTTCAAGCTCTTCCCCGCCGTGGAGAAGTTCTGGAACCACCCCGCCGGCAAGCTCAGCGGCGGCCAGAAGCAGATGGTGGCCGTGAGCCGCGCCATCGTCGAGCCGCGCGATCTGCTCATCGTCGATGAACCCAGCAAGGGCCTTGCGCCCGCCATCATCAACAACATGATCGATGCGTTCGACCAGCTCAAGAAGAGCGGCGTGACCATCCTGCTGGTCGAGCAGAACATTAACTTTGCCAAGCGGCTGGGTGACACCGTGGCCGTGATGGACAACGGCCAGGTGGTGCATGCGGGCAGCATGGCCGCACTGGCGCAAGACGAAGAACTGCAGCGCTCGCTGCTGGGGTTGGCGCTATGAGTCGTATGAGCAATTTCAGGTGTTTTCGGGCGGTAGCGCAGGTATCTATTGCCGTGGCAGCTATTAAATATGTAGCTGATGTGCGTGGTGCGGCAGTAGCTGCTGGAGGTCGGGCATGAGCATCACCCGTGATTTCGACTGGAAGCCGCTGGCGCTGGTGCCGGCGCTGGCGCTGCTGGTGCTGCCCTTCATCGGCTCGCCCAGCACCTGGCTCACGCTCACGGTGGCGGGGCTGGCCATGGGCATGATCATCTTCATCATCGCCTCGGGCCTCACGCTGGTGTTTGGCCTGATGGACGTGCTGAACTTCGGGCACGGCGTGTTCATAGCGCTTGGCGCCTTTGTGGCCACCAGCGTGCTGGGCGCGATGGGCGACTACACCCAGAGCGCCGAGCTGTGGCGCAACCTGATGGCCGTGCTGCCCGCCATGGTGGTGGCCATGGCGGTGGCGGGGGCCGTGGGTCTCGCGTTCGAGCGCTTCATCGTGCGCCCGGTGTACGGCCAGCACCTGAAGCAGATCCTCATCACCATGGGCGGCATGATCATTGGTGAAGAGCTCATCAAGGTCATCTGGGGCCCCGCGCAGATCCCGCTGCCGCTGCCCGAGGGCATGCGTGGCTCGCTGCTGGTGGGCGATGCCGCGATTGAAAAATACCGTCTGGTGGCGGTGGCCGTGGGCTTGCTGGTGTTTGGTGTGCTGGCCTGGACGCTGTCGCGCACCAAGGTCGGCCTGCTGATCCGCGCTGGCGTGCAGGACCGCGAGATGGTCGAAAGCCTGGGCTACCGCATCCGCCGCCTGTTTGTGGGCGTGTTCGTGGTGGGCTCGGCTTTGGCGGGCCTGGGCGGCGTGATGTGGGGTCTGTACCAGCAGAACGTGGTGCCCCAGATGGGCGCACAGGTCAACGTGCTGATCTTCATCGTGATCATCATCGGCGGCCTGGGCAGCACGGGTGGCGCGCTCATCGGCGCGCTGCTGGTGGGGCTGATGGCCAACTACACCGGCTTCCTGGTGCCCAAGGTGGCACTGTTCTCCAACATCGCGTTGATGGTGGCCATTCTCTTGTGGCGTCCGCAGGGCGTCTATCCCGTGGCCAACCGCTGATGAGGAGCCGACTGACATGCTGAACCGACTTCTCTCCGGCGACTATCCGCGCAGCAAGGTGCTGGCGGTGATTCTGGTGGCCATCTTTGTGGGCCTGGCGTTCGCGCCGTTCCTCTTCCCGGGTGTCAAGGCGCTGTCCGTGGCGGCCAAGGTGCTGATCTTTGTGGTGCTGGTCGCCAGCTTCGATCTGCTCTTGGGCTACACCGGCATCGTGAGCTTTGCGCACACCATGTTCTTTGGCATCGGGGCCTACGGCATTGCAGTGGCCACCACCCGTATGGGGCCCACGTGGTCGGCGCTGCTGGTGGGGCTGGCCGGGGCGCTCGTGCTCTCGCTGTTGCTGTCGCTGGCGGTGGGGCTGTTCTCGCTGCGCGTGCGGGCCATCTTCTTTGCCATGATCACGCTGGCCGTGGCCGCCGCGTTCCAGACGCTGGCCTCACAGCTGTCGGACATCACCGGCGGCGAAGACGGCCTGACCTTCAAGGTGCCCGAGTTCCTGTCGCCAAGTTTCGAGCCGTTTGACGACCCCTTCCTGGGCGTGAGCATCGACGGGCGGCTGATCTGCTACTACCTGCTCTTCGTCACGGCTGTGGCGCTGGTGCTGGCGCTGCTGCGCATCGTCAACTCGCCCTTCGGCCGCGTGCTGCAGGCCATCCGCGAGAACGAGTTCCGCGCCGAGGCCATTGGCTACCGCGTGGTGGTGTACCGCACCACGTCCAGCGTGCTGTCGGCACTGTTTGCCACCATGGCGGGTGCCATGCTGGCGCTCTGGCTGCGCTACAACGGGCCGGACACCTCGCTCAGCTTCGAAATCATGATGGACTGCCTGCTCATCGTGGTGATCGGCGGCATGGGCACGATCTACGGCTCGGCCATTGGCGCGGTGCTCTTCCTGGTGGCGCAAAGCTACCTGCAGGATCTGCTGCGCCTGGGCAGCGAGGCCGCCTCAGGCCTGCCCTGGCTGTCTGCGCTGCTGTCGCCCGACCGCTGGCTGCTGTGGCTGGGCGTGCTGTTCGTTCTGTCCGTTTACTACTTCCCCACCGGTGTGGTGGGGCGCCTGCGCGCGGCAGCTGCGCGCAAGGTGGGGTGAGTGGCCCGGCCGCGCCGGGTGACTGGCGTGGCCTGGGTGTGTGGGTGAGCTGTGCAACAAAGACGCAAAGAAAAAACTCCAGGAGACAAGCACATGAAGATGAGCATGAAGAACCCGCGTTTTCGTCCCTTTTCTCGTCCGTTCGTTCCCGCAGTGCTGGCCGCTGCGGTGTTGACTGCCTGCGGCGGCAGTGATGGCGACAGCGCCGCACTCAACACCAAGCCCACCTACCTGGGCGCCATCAGCGAGATCACGTACGACGGCACCAGCAACGACCTGCTGACGGCTGGCCTGGGCGCCACGGGGCTAGCGGCGGCCGTGCCTCCGGCCTATGCCGACCCGCTCAAGCCCACTGCGGCCGAGCTGCGCCGCACGGCCATCCACACCAACTACCGCGCCATGCTCGACATGACGGCGGCCGGCGGCTACGGCACGCTATATGGCCCCAATGTGGACGCGCAGGGCAAGGTCACCACCGGCGAAGGCAAGGTGGCGGGCACTGAGTACATCGCGTTTGCCGATGACGGCACAGGCCGCAAGAACGTCACCCTCATGGTGCAGGTGCCTGCCAGCTTCGACCCCAAGAAGCCCTGCATGATCACCGCGACGGCATCGGGCTCGCGCGGTGTGTACGGCGGCATCTCCACCGGCGAGTGGGGCCTGAAGAAGGGCTGCGCCGTGGCGTACTCTGACAAGGGCACGGGCGGCGCACCGCACGACCTGCAGAACGACACCGTGCCGCTGATGGACGGCACACGCACCACGGCCGCCGCAGCGGGCAAGGCCGCAGCCTTCAACGCGGGCCTCACGGCCACCGAGCTGGTCGCTTTCAACACCGCCACGCCCAATCGTTTTGCGTTCAAGCACGCGCATTCGGGCCAGAACTCTGAAAAGGATTGGGGCACCACCACCTTGCAGGCCGTGGAGTTTGGCTACTACGTGCTCAACCAGCGTTACGGCGCCACCGATGCAGCGGGCCAGCGCCTCAAGACGCTGACCCCGGCCAACACCATCGTGATTGCATCCAGCATCTCCAACGGTGGCGGTTCAGCGATTGCTGCAGCCGAGCTGGACACGCAGGGCCTGATCAATGGCGTGGCCGTGTCTGAGCCCGCCATCGAGGTGCCTGCCAACCCCGGCGTCACGGTGCGCCGTGGCAGTGCTGAGGTGGCCGTCACCGGCAAGACGCTGGTGGACTTCACGACCTACGCCAACCTGTATCAGGCCTGCGCATCGCTGGCGCCGTCGGTCAGCACCAGCCCTTACGCCGCTGCTTTTGCCGCCGGCTTTGGCAGTGCGGCCCTGCCGATTGCGCCCAATCGCTGTGCCTCGCTCAAGGCGGCGGGCCTGCTCACGGCCTCCACCACGGCCACGCAGGCCGAGGAGGCTTTGCAAAAGCTGCGCGCCTACGGCTGGGAGCCGGAGTCCAACGACCTGCATGCGTCGCTGGCTGCGTTTGAAGTTGCTCCGGCGGTCGCCGTCACCTTCGCCAACAGCCTGTCGCGTGCCAGTGTCAAGGACCACCTGTGCGGCTTCAGCTACGCGGCGACAGCGGCTACGGGCGCGGTGACATCACTGGCACCCGCAGCCCTGGCTGGCATGTTTGCCACCGGCAATGGTGTGCCTCCATCGGGCGGCATCAACCTGGTCAACAACCTGGGCAAGCTGGGGCCGGCACGCGACTTCCTGTCGGTGTCGGATGCTGGCGTGGCCGACTGGAACCTGAGCGGTGCGCTGTGCCTCCGCAACCTCGTCACCGGCAACGACGCTGCTGCCAAGAAGCTGCAGGCCGGTGTGGACGAAACCCGCCGCAACGGTAACCTGCGCGGCAAGCCCGCCGTGATCGTGCATGGCCGTGCCGATGCACTGCTGCCCGTGAGCCACACCTCGCGCCCCTACGCTGCGCTGAACAAGAAGGTCGAAGGCGCCGCCAGCAAGCTCAGCTATGTGGAAGTGGCCAATGCCCAGCACTTCGACAGCTTCATCGGCTTGCCCACCGTGCTGCCGGGTTATGACAGCCGTTATGTGCCGCTGCACGTGTACCTGAACCACGCGCTCGACGCCGTGTACGACCACCTCGCCAACGGCAAGGCGCTGCCCGCCAGCCAGGTGGTGCGCACGGTGCCACGTGGCGGCACACCGGGCAGCGCCCCGGCCATCACCGCCGCCAACGTGCCGCCGCTGGCCGCCACGCCGGCTGCCGCCAACGCCATTGCCATCACGGCGGGCGCCATTTCCATCCCCGACTGACCGGGACGCTGAACGACCTATATGGAGGCCCGGGACTCGTGCACTGCCGGTGCATGTCCCCGGGCCAATCCATACGCAGTCATCACAAGGATGGAACCAATGAACACTGTGAAGAGTTGGGCACGCCGCGCGTCGGCCGCCCTGAGGTGGAGTGGCGCGCTGATGGTGGCACTGGCCGCAGGCGTTTCGGTGCCAGCGAGGGCTGCCGATGTGGTGGTGGGGCAGGTGGCCCCGCTGTCTGGCGTGCTGGCCAGCACCGGCGCGCAGATGGTGCTGGGCGGCAAGATTTATTTTGACTGGGTCAATGCACAGGGTGGCGTGCACGGCGCCAGCATTCGCCAGGCGGTGGCCGACGATGGCTACAAGGTCGCAGACACGGTGGCCCGCACCCGCGAGCTGCTGGCCAAGCCCGAGGTGGTGGCGCTCTACGGCTTTGCAGGCACGGCCAACATCACCCAGCTGCTGTCCGATGGCGTGCTGGAGCAGGGCGGCGCCGCGCTGGTGGCGCCGTACACAGGTGGCGAGTCGTTGCGCAGCCCGTTCAACCCCTGGATCTTTCATGTGCGTGCGGGTTATGTGGACGAAACCGAGCACATGGTGCAGCAGCTCACCACCCTGGGCATGAACCGCGTGGCCGTGATGTACCAGGATGACGGATTCGGCAAGGCGGGCCTGGCGGGCGTGGAGGCCGCACTGGCCAAGCGTGGCCTCAAGCTCGTGGTGTCAGCAGGCTATGAGCGCAATACCGACAAGGTGGATGACGCCGTCAAGGCCATCAAGGCTGCCGATGTGCATGCGGTCATCATGATTGCGGTGAACAAGCCTGCGGCGGCCTTCATCCAGCGCTACCGCGAGCAGGGCGGCGGCGCGCAGCTGTACAACATCTCGGTGGTGGACCCGACGGAGCTGGTCAAGCTCGCGGGCCTCAAGAACGCGCACGGCCTGGGCATCAGCCAGGTGGTGCCGTACCCCTACCGCCCGCAACTGCCCGTGGTGCGCGAGTACCAGACGTTGCTGAAGAAGTACGCGCCTGAGGCCGAGGTCAACTACACCAGCTTCGAGCAGTTTTTGGGCGCCAAGGTGCTGGTCGAGGCCCTGCGCCGCGCCGGGCCTGCGCCCACGCGCGCCAAGGTGGTGAAAGCGCTGGAGTCATTGCAAAGCTATGACCTCGGCGGCATCACGCTGGGCTATTCGCCCACCAACCGCATCGGCTCGCGCTATGTCGAGGTCACTGTCATCGGCAGCAACGGCCGCCTCATGAAATGAGCGCGGCTCAAAAAACTCTCCTGGCGTCGTTGTTGCGTCTTGCCGTACTTTCAGTACTGTCTGCAACGCAACGCCTAGCCAGGACCGCTTCGCTGAGTTTTGTGAGCCGCTACCCGTCCGCAGGTTGTTTTGTCCGCAGCCTGCATCCCTCCACCGACTCACAAGGTTGCCCACCATGACTCCGTTATCGCGCTACGCCACCTGCGCTGGCTATGAAATCCACTACATGGAGTGGGGTGCGCCGGATGCCCCGGTGGTGATCGCGTGGCACGGGCTGGCGCGCACCGGCCGCGACATGGACCCGCTGGCCGTCCACCTGGCATCGCGCTACCGCGTGATCTGTCCCGACACATTGGGTCGGGGCCTGAGCCAGTGGGCGCGCGCGCCGCAAGACGAGTACCGCCTGTCGTTCTACGCGCGCATTGCGGCCGACCTGTTTGACCAGTTGGGGATTGAGAAAGCGCACTGGGTGGGTACATCGATGGGCGGGGCCATCGGTACGGTGTGCGCATCGGGATTGTTCGAGCCGCAGCTCAAGGGCCGCATCCAGAGCCTGCTGCTCAACGACAATGCCCCGCGCCTAGCCGATGCCGCGCTGGAGCGCATCAAGGCCTATGCAGGCCATCCGCCTGCATTCGATACGGTGAAGGAGCTGGAGGCGTTCTTTCGGCAGGTATACAAGCCGTACGGCTGGCTCAGCGATGAGCAGTGGCGCCTGCTCACCGAGAGCAGCACCCGCCGCCTGCCAGACGGCCGTGTCACGCCGCATTACGACCCCGCCATGGTGCAGCAGTTCACGCACCACACCAACGACTACCTGATCTGGGACCACTACGACGCGCTCGACATTCCCGTGTTGTGCCTGCGCGGGGCCGAGTCCGACTTGGTGCTGCCAGACGTCACGGCCGAAATGTTGACCCGGGGCCCGGGATCACGCGGCCAGGCGCAGGTGGTGGAGGTGGCCGGCTGCGGCCATGCCCCGGCGCTCAATGTACCCGAGCACTACGCGCTGGTGGACGGGTTTCTGGCCAGTGCGCAAGGCGGGCAATAGCCCGTTTGCCCGTTTGCCCGTCCGCACACCCGCCCGCGCTGAGGCCGTCAGCGTGGCACGCCGGGCCCGCAACCCAGGGCTTGGCTCAGCTGCTCGGCAGGGATGGCCCAGTCGGCATCCGCCGCAATCGCCTCACGCAAGAACTTGGCCTGGGCGGGCGACCACACCGCCACATCCGGCAGCGTGAAATTGACAGCCGTCGTGCGGTGCGTTGCGATGAACGTGGTCATCGACGCCTCGTCGGACGGCAGTCCCAGTTGGTCAAACAGGTCGGACATGGTGTGAATACCGGTTTCCATGGGTGCATCCTTGGTGTGTGGGGTGAACATCGATCACGGGGCGGCTATCGCCCGCCTCCGTGGCCCAAGCGCTATTGCAGCATGGGCCGGCCCGGCGGAATGTAGGACGGTCTCGGAGTTGTTGGGCTGTCTCCATGCCGCTGAAGAACCTGTTCAAAGGCACAGGGCACAGGGCACATGAAGGGAGCTGGCCTACACCCAGTGCCAGCACCGCAGCCGCCACGCTGCAGGTGCTGCCGGGGGCTTGCCCGGGCCTTCAGAGGCCCATTTGTGCCAGCGCAGCTTGCAGGCCAGCCAGCCCACCCACACGCTGGTCGTTGATGAAAATCTGTGGCATCTGCCGCACCGAGGGGCCGCACTTGGCATAAAACGCCAGGCGCTCGGCCTCGTCATCGATCTTGATTTCTTCGTAGGGCAGCGAACGGGATTTGAGGAGCATCTTGGCCGACTCGCACTGCGGGCAGGCGGACTTGGAATACACGGTGATTTGAAGGGTCATGGTGCGAGTTTACGGGGCGTGGGGCGGGCGCCTCGGCACGGCAACTCACAGGCCCGCACCCTGACGTGGGTGGAGTGGTTTACCATTCGGTTTGTTTTGTGACTGATTGGTAATTTATGTCCTTGTTATTCCCTTGGGTGCGCCGTTCCGTGCTGCTGCTGTCCACAGCTCTGGTGCTCGCGTTGGTCGGTTGCTCCTCCACGACTCCGCCCTCCGGCATCACCCCCGTCACGCCATTTGACGTGGCACGGTACGAGGGGCGCTGGTACGAGGTGGCCCGGCTCGACCACTCTTTTGAACGTGGCATGACCGATGTGTCTGCCACCTACGAGCGCCAGAGCGATGGCAGCGTGCGCGTGCTGAACCGGGGTTTTGACACCGCCAAAAACGACTGGCGCCAAGCCGAAGGCAAGGCCAAGTTCACGGGCGATACCAACACGGCGTCGCTCAAGGTCTCGTTCTTTGGCCCGTTCTACGGCGGCTACCACGTGGCCGCGTTGGATGCCGACTACCAATGGGCGCTGGTGGTGGGGCCAGACCGCAGTTACTGCTGGATTCTGTCGCGCACCAAGCAACTGGCCCCCGCTGTGCGCGAGCAGCTCATCGCCCGCGCCCAGGCACTGGGCATCGACACACAGGCTCTCATCTGGGTGACCCACGACCGCACCGATCCGCAGCCATGAGCGCACCCATTCCCAAACTTCCCATCGCCGTCATCGGCGCAGGCCTGGCGGGCCTGTCGTGCGCACAAGCCCTGCTGCAGGCGGGGCACACGGTGCATGTGTTCGACAAGAGCCGCGGTCCCTCAGGCCGCATGAGCACGCGCCGTGCCGAAGACGCTACTGGCCCCTGGCAGTGCGACCACGGCGCGCAGTACTTCACCGCGCGCGATACGCAGTTCCGCGCTGAAGTCGCCCGCTGGCAGCAGGTCGGTGTGGCCGCACTGTGGGGCGCCCGCCTTGCCAGCTTTGACGGCACCGCGTGGACCATGCCCGCCACCCCGCTGGAGCGCTTTGTGGGCACCCCGCGCATGACATCGCCCGCTGGCTGGCTGGTGCAAAGCCTGCAGCAGGCGGGCGATAGGGCCCTTGCGCAGTGGCAAACCACCGTGCAAAAGCTGGAGCGCCATGCCGATGGCTGGGCCATTACCTCGGCCGAACACGGCCTGCACGCGCAGCACTACAGCGCCGTGCTGCTGGCCGTGCCCGCTCCGCAAGCCGTGCCCCTGCTGCAACCTGTGGCTGCCACAGGCGCCGCCGTGGCTGCCAGCGCACGCATGCGCGGCAGCTGGGCGGTGATGGTGCGTTGCCCCGCACCGGTGGCCTTGGCGTGGGACGGTGCCTTCATCAACGCCGGACCGCTGCGCTGGGTGGCGCGCGACAGCAGCAAGCCCGGCCGCACAGCCCCTGCAGGCACCGAGACTTGGTTGTTGCACGCCAGCCCCGAGTGGAGCGATGCCCACATTGAAGACACCGCCGACAGCGTGACCGCCACCTTGCTCGCCGCATTCCAGGCACTGGGAGGCCCCGCACCCACGCAGGTGCAAGCTACGGCCCACCGCTGGCGCCACGCCGACACCAAGCCCGCCCTCACGCTCGGCCACTGGTGGGATGCCGATGCGCACCTGGGCATGTGCGGCGACTGGATCAGCGGCGGCAAGGTCGAGGGCGCATGGCTCAGCGGCCAGTCGCTGGCCCGCGCCGTGGTGGGCTGATGGCGGGCTGATGGCGGGCTGATGGCGGGCTGACGGGGCCTGAGTGGCGCAGGGCAGGGCATGAGCTACACCGTCGTCTGGTTCAAACGCGATTTGCGTGTGCATGACCACGCCCCGCTGCACCACGCCGCCGCCCAGGGCCCGGTGCTGTGCCTCTACGTCATCGAGCCCAGCCTGTGGGCCCAGCCCGATGCGGCCCTGCAGCATTACCACTTTGTGCAAGAAAGCTTGCACGACCTGGCCCAGGCCCTGCAGCGGCGCGGCGCCACGCTGCAAGTGGCCGTGGGCGAGGTGGTGGACGTGCTGGCCCGCCTGCACGCGCTGGCTCCCTTCCACACCCTGGTGGCCCATGAGGAAACGGGCAACGCCCACACCTACGCACGAGACGTGGCCGTGGGGCGCTGGTGCCGCACGCAGGGCGTGGCCTGGCGCGAATGGCCCCAGCACGGCGTGGTGCGCCGCCTGCGCTCGCGCGACGAGTGGCACCAGCACTGGCAAGCCTTCATGCATACGCCCGTGGTACCCGCCCCGGCGCCAGAGGCCTTGCAAAGCCGCCCGCTGCCATGGCCCGCACAGCCCTGGCCCAGCGGGGCTGAGCTGGGCTTGGCTGCGCACGACCCACCCCAGCGCCAGCGCGGGGGGCGCAAAGAAGGCCTGCGCGTGCTGCAAGACTTTTTGGCGGAGCGCAGCCAGGGCTACCGGGGCGGCATTTCGTCGCCGCTGACAGCGCCCAGCGCCTGCTCGCGCCTGTCGCCCTACCTGGCATTGGGTTGCCTGGGCATGCGCGAGGTGGTGCAGGCCACCCAGCGGCGCCAGCAGCAACTCAAGGCAAGCACCGACTTTGGAGCTGCGTGGCAGCGCAAAGGTTTGACGGCCTTCATGAGCCGCCTGCACTGGCATTGCCATTTCATCCAGAAGCTCGAATCTGAACCCGCGCTGGAGCACCACAACCTGCACCGTGGCTACAACGGCCTGCGCGAAGGCGAATGGAACCCCGCCCACTTCGAGGCCCTGGTCGCAGGGCGCACCGGCTGGCCCATGGTCGATGCCTGCGTGGCCATGCTGCGCGAGACGGGGTGGATCAACTTTCGCATGCGGGCAATGCTCGTATCGGTGGCCTCGTACCCGCTGTGGCTGCACTGGCGGCCTGTGGGCGAATGGCTGGCCCGCCAGTTTCTGGACTACGAGCCGGGCATCCACTGGAGCCAGATGCAAATGCAGGCGGGCACCACCGGCATCAACACCACCCGCGTCTACAACCCCATCAAGCAGGCGCAAGATCACGACCCGCACGGCCAATTTGTGCGCCAGTGGCTGCCCGCGTTGCGCCGCGTGCCCGATGCCTGGCTGCTGGAGCCCTGGCGAATGCCGCCCGACGTGCAGGCCCGCTGCGGCGTGCGCGTGGGCCACGACATTGCCGTGCCGCTGGTAGACCTGGACACCGCCACCCGCACCGCCAAGGCCCGCGTGCACGGCCTGCGCGCCCAACCCGCGGTGCGCGCCGCCCAGGCCGCGATTGTGGAAAAGCACGGCTCCCGCCAGTTTCAAGATGGCGGCAGCCCGCAGGCCCGCGCCCGGGCTCGCGCACGCAACGCTGCCCAGCACCCCCAGCAGCAAACCCTGGACTTTTGAACCATGCGCATGCGCAAAAAATCCGACCTTCCGCAAAAGACCTGCCAACACTGCGGCCTGCCCTTTGCCTGGCGCAAGAAGTGGGAAAGGGTGTGGGACGAAGTGAAGTACTGCTCTGACCGCTGCCGCAGCGAGCACAAGCGCACTGACAAGTCTTCAGGGGAGGGCGCCGCATGAGCACCGTGCTGTTCTGGTTCCGCAACGACCTGCGCCTGCACGACCAACCCGCGCTGCGTGCAGCCCTCACCAGCGGTGCCACGCACCTGCTGCCCGTGGTGTGCCTGCCCGCGCCGGATGAATCCACACCTTGGGGCTTTGCCCGTGTGGGCGCACACCGCCGGGCCTTCACGGCCGCTGCGCTGTGCGGTCTGCACCAACAGACGAGCGCAATGGGCAACCCGCTGCTCGTCTGCCAGGCCCCACCCGCCACCGCCTTGCCGCAACTGGCCCAGGCGGTGGGGGCCACCACCGTTGTGTGCGAAGACATTGCCGCCCCCTACGAACAGGCCGAGGTGGCTGCACTGCGCGCCGCTGGCCTGCAGGTGCGCACCGTGTGGCAGAGCAGCCTGCTGCCCCCGTCGCGGATGCCTTGGCCTGTAGACCAGTTGCCCGGCGTGTTCACCAGCTTTCGCCAAAAGGTGGAGCGCGCAGGCATCACCCCCGCTACGCCACTGCCCGCGCCTACCCAACTGTTGCCCCCGCCCGATGTGCCCGCACCCGTGCTGCAGGCCGTGGGGGCAGAGCAGGGCGCTGCCAGCATCCAGCTACCCGCGCCGCTGCAGGGCAGCGATGCCCGCTCGTCCTTCCCCTACGGCACGCCTGGCTGTGATGGCAGCGAAGCCGCCGCGCTGGCCCACCTGGCGCAGTACCTGGCCCGCAAGCTACCCCACAGCTACAAGGACACGCGCAACGGGCTCATGGGGCTGGATTACTCCAGCAAGTTCTCGCCCTGGCTGGCCACGGGTGCGCTGTCTCCGCGCCAGATCTATGCCGACTTGAAAGCCTTTGAGCGCGACCACGGCGCGAACGATGGCACCTACTGGCTGTGGTTTGAGCTGCTGTGGCGCGACTACTTTCGGCTGCTGCACCTGCAATACGGCGCAGCGCTGTACCGGGCGCGGGGGCTGTCAAAACTGCCGCCCGCCCCACACAACCCACGCGGCTTTGATCGCTGGTGCCGGGGCGATACCGGCCAGCCCCTGGTCGATGCCGCCATGCGCGAGCTGGCCGCCACTGGCTATCTGAGCAACCGCCTGCGCCAGGTGGTTGCCAGCTACCTCATCTACGACCTGCGGGGCGACTGGCGCGCGGGCGCTGCATGGTTTGAATCGCAACTGGTGGACTACGACGTGTACAGCAACCAGGCCAACTGGCTCTACATCGCCGGGCGCGGCACCGACCCGCGCGGGGGCCGCCGCTTCAACCCCATCAAGCAGGCGCAAGACCATGATGCCGATGGCAGCTACCGCCGCCTATGGGGCACGGCATGAGCACGCAGCAACCCCGCACTCATACGTTGCGCCTGCTGCTGGGCGACCAGCTCAACCCCGAGCATTCATGGTTTACCACGCAGGACGACGGCGTGGTCTATGTGCTGATGGAAGTGCGGCAAGAAACCGACTACGTGCTGCACCACGCGCAAAAAATCCTCGCCATCTTTGCCGCCATGCGCGACCTGGCCCGCCACCTGCGCGAGGCCGGGCACCGCGTGCGCTACGTGGCGATTGACGACGCCAGCAACCGCCAGTCCATCCCCGCCAACCTGGCCGCCCTCATGGCGCACTACGGTGCGCACACGCTGCAATACCAGCACCCCGACGAATGGCGGCTGGACGAGCAGCTGCGCACCTGGGGGGCAGAGCAATCCTATGAAGTGCAGGCCGTCAGCAGCGAGCACTTCTACACCACCCGCACCGAAATGGCCGAGGTGTTCAAAGGCCGCAAGCAGTGGCTCATGGAGCACTTTTACCGCCGCATGCGCCAGCGCCACAGCGTGCTGATCGACGAGGCGGGCGAACCCGAAGGCGGGCAGTGGAACTACGACCATGACAACCGCAAGCCCTGGCCCGGCACACCGGCACTGCCGCCAGACGCCCGCCCCACGCACGACCACAGCACCCTGTGGGCCACCATCCAGGCCGCAGGCGTGCAAAGCTTTGGCAACCCGCAGGCCCACGCGCTGCGCTGGCCGCTGAACCGGGCTGAAGCGCTGGCCTGGCTGGACCACTTCATCGCCACCACGCTGCCGCACTTTGGCGCGTATGAAGACGCCATGAGCACCAAGAGCGCGCGGCTCTTTCACTCTCTGCTGTCCTTCGCGCTCAACACCAAAATGCTGCGCCCGCACGAAGTGGTGCAACGCGCCCAGGCTGCGTACCACGCAGGCACCGCACCGCTGCCTGCGGTGGAGGGCTTCATCCGCCAGATCCTCGGCTGGCGCGAATATGTGCGCGGCATTTACTGGGCCCACATGCCCGGCTACGACGAGCGCAACGCCCTGGGCCACAGCATGCCGCTGCCGGATTGGTTCTGGACGGGCAAGACCAAAATGCGCTGCATGCAGCACGCCGTGGGCCAGTCGCTAGAGCATGCGTACGCCCACCATATCCAGCGCCTCATGGTCATCGGCAACTTTGCGCTGCTGGCGGGGCTCGACCCCGCTGCCGTGCACCGCTGGTACCTGGGCGTGTACATCGACGCCTTTGAATGGGTGGAAGTGCCCAACACCGTGGGCATGAGCCAGTTTGCCGACGGCGGCCTGCTGGCTACCAAACCCTATGTGAGCAGCGCCGCCTATATCGACCGCATGAGCGACTACTGCAGCGGCTGCCACTACGACAAAAAGCAAAAAGTGGGTGAGCGGGCCTGCCCATACAACGCGCTGTACTGGGACTTTTTTGCGCGCAACGAGGGCACGCTGGGCAACAACTTCCGCTTGGGCATGGTGTACCGCCAGTTGCAGAAGATGCAGGGTCCGCAGCTGGAGGCGCTGCGTGAGCATGCGGCCAGTCTGCGAACTAGACTCGAAGCGCTTTGATCCGACCCATCACGTCACCATGCAAATCCACGAGTACCCTGTGCCGCGCCTATCTGCCCAGATCATTCAGGAGTGGGCGCCTGAGCTTGCCGCCCGGTACGGCTGCACGGTAGAAGCTTTTTTGGCAAAGCCCGGCCACATGATCTTTTTCCCCTCCCAGACGCTTCGTCTCGAACTCATGGATGAGTCTGTGGTGGAGTTCAAGTACGCGTTCGCGCTGGTGAGTGAGGCACGCCGCACCATCGCGGTTTTCACTGAGCACTGTGGACACCACGTGTTCCCGCACTACCAAACTAAAGTGCTCTGCGATGGCTCCCTGGTCTATGCGCAGGCCACACACCCCGGCGACTGGTCTTCACCATGAATTCACTTCCCCACGGCTACCGCGCCTTGGTCATCGGCTCCACGGGCGCTATCGGCAGCGCCTTCCTCGCCCACCTGCAGGCCGACCCGCGCTGCGCCCTTGCCGTAGGCCTGGGCCGCCATACCCACCCGGCGGTGGACTTGGACGACGAAGCCACCATTGCCGCCGCCGCCCAGCAGCTCAAGGCCCAGGGCCCGTGGCATTGCATCATCCACGCCGCGGGCCTGCTGCACGGCCCCCACGGCATGCCTGAAAAGCGCCTGGGCCAGTTGAACTACGCGCAGATGGAAGCCACCTTCCGCACCAACACCTTTGGCCCTGCGCTCGTGCTGGCCCACTTTGCACCGCTGCTGCCCAAGCAGGAGCGCGGCCTGCTGGCCGTGCTCTCGGCCAAGGTGGGCAGCATTGGCGACAACCGCCTGGGCGGCTGGTACAGCTACCGCGCCAGCAAGGCCGCGCTCAACATGCTGGTAAAAACCGCTGCAATCGAAGTGGCCCGAACCCACCCGCAGGCTGTGCTGGTGGCGCTGCACCCCGGCACGGTCAATTCAGCCTTGTCGGCCCCGTTCAACGGCGCAGAAATTGGCCGCCCGGCGGCGGATGCGGCGGGCGACATGCTGCGGGTGCTGGATGGACTAACGCCTGAGGAGACGGGCAGCTTCTACGCCTACAGCGGCGCGCCACTCCCCTGGTAAGCGTGGCGCGCGGTGCTATGGTTTTGATACCGCTTCCGCACCAGCAGTAAGCGCTTGCGGGCATTTTGCTCAAAGGCATGTCATGTGCCACTGTCCATGCGCGCCCTTCGTACGGCTTGCATGCAGAATGCCGCATGCATCCAACCCCATCGCCTGACACGATCCTGTTTGCCTCCCACACCACGGCCACAGCCGCGTCTGTGGCGCAGTGGGTAGAGCGCCACTACGACCTGCCCGTGCAGCAGTGCTACCTGATCCGCCGCAACCTCAATGACAACTACGCTGTGCGAACAGTGGACGGCAGCCGCTACGTGGCAAGGCTCTGCGCCATCCGACCTCGTGGTCCGTTCAATGTGGATTTTGAGCTGGCGTTGTTGGCCCACTTGGAGTCGCAGGGCGTGGGCGTGGCCTCCCCGGTGTTGGCTGCAAACGGTGCAACCAGCGTGACCCTGCCGTTCCCCGAGGGCCCGCGTGTGCTGGTGCTCTTCCGCCACTGCGAAGGCGCCGTGCCTGACACACCCGAAGACCTGCACCTGACCGGCGCCACACTGGCGCAAATTCACAGCGCTGCGCAAAGCTACACCGGCCCCGCAAGCCTGTACGTGCTGGACGGCCACCATCTGGCAGGCCGCACGCTGGACTACCTTGCCGCCCATCCCGAGCTGGCCCCATCCGCGCTGGATGCCTATCGCGAACTGACCCATCGCCTTCTGGGCGAGTTGGCGGAGGTTGAAGGCACCTTGACCCGCGTGGTGTGCCACGGCGACACGCATGGGTTCAACAACCATGTGTACACCGATGCCGAGGGCGTGCGCCGCGCCCCCTTCTTCGACTTTGATGACGCCGGGCCTGGGTTTCTGGCCTATGACCTGTGTGTGTGGCTGTGGTCGAACCTGCCGCGCAAAGCCCCCATGGAGCCTGACGAAGCCTTGCTCCAGCGTTGGCAGCAGTACCTGGCTGGCTACCGCGCAGGCGGCGGCCACGTCACCGATGCCGACCTCGCCGCCTTGCCGCTCTTTGTGCAGTTGCGGCACCTATGGAACATGGGGGAGGGCGTGGCGCGCATCCACCACTGGGGCGCCAACATGATGTCTGCCGACTGGATCAAGAAGCAGCCGGATGTGATGGCCGCCTGGGCCCGCCTGGATTTGCCCGCTTGATGGGCCTTGGCCGAGCCCCGATGGGTTGCGCTGGCACGCAGGCTCAGGTCATGTGGCGTGGGGCCACTGGATGCGTCAGTTGCTGCGCATCGCTGGGGTCTTGCTCCAGGCTGTACGGGACCGAGAGAGAGGCCACGCTGAACACAAAAACAGCGTGGCGGACACGGCCCGGGCGATGGGGAGCACAAAGTTCTTGAGGTCGGTGTTCATGGTGGTTCCTGCAGCGGTTAGAGGTGGAGAAGGGTCGGGGTCAGATGCCGCCTTGACCCTTGCCGCCATGTTGCCGGTACGAGGCTGAACCGGTGCTGAACGGGTGCTGAGCGGCGCTTGCCCACCGCCTACTTGTAGTTCTCCCGGCGCTCCCCAAACTTTCTCACCCGCTTGCGCCATGCCCTGTAGCTGCCCGGCGCCAGGTGGGTGCGCATCAGCACCTTGACTTGATCGTGGTGCAGACCATGGACGGCGCGGATTTGCGCAAAGCTCACGTGGTCGCTCAGCGCCATCTGGATGATCTCGCCCACGGTGGCGGCGTCCAGCGGTGCGCTCGGGTGGGGGCTCGGCAAGTCGGCGGCGCGCGGTGTGGTCATGGTCAGTGTGTTCAGGTGGTGGCGCGAGGGTAGTGCGCATGCTTTCACCTTGCGCTGCGGTGGCCCTTTCACCCTTGCCATGCAAGTCCTCCCTGACCCCTTGGTGCAGGCGTTCAGAGATCCACCGCCAGCCCCTCGGCCAGCGCTTCAAACACCACCCGAATCCGCCGCGATGTGCGCAGCTCGCGGTGCGACACCAGCCAGACGGGAAAACGCACCTGCGCCACATCGTCCAGCACGCGGACGATGCCCGGTGTTTCGCGGGCGATCTCGTCCATCATGGCGCCGATGCCCATGCCCTGGCGCACCAGCGCCCAGTGGGTCACGGTGTGGTCTGCGTAGCAGGTGAAGTTGTCTTCGCTCAGGTTCAAGCCGTAGTGACGCAGATAGGCAAGGTACCGGCCGGCGCGGTCTGAGCCTACAAACTCCGCATTCACCGCGTCCTCCGCGCTGCGCGGGTGGCCGTGGGCCTGCACCCAGCTCTCGGACGCGTAAAAGCACGCCCGGGCCTCGCGCACCAGGCGGGCAATCAGCTCCGGCTGCTCGGGCTGCACGTGGCGGATGGCAATGTCGGCCTCGCGGCGCTGCAGGTCGCTCAGCGCGTTGGACGGGATCACCTCCACGGCAATACCGGGCGCCTGCGCCCGCAGGCGTTGCAGGATGGGCGGCAGCAAGTGCGTCGCCACCACATCGGTGGCCGACACCGACACCACGCCCCCCACTGCTTGCGACCGCCCGCTGGCAGCCAGGCCCAGGGCCTCGGCGGCGGCGCCCATGGCGCGGGCGTGTTCCAGCAAGTCCAGCCCCGTGGGCGTGAGCACCATGGCCTTGCCCACGCGCTCAAACAGGGTCACGCCCATCTGCTGCTCAATGGCGGCCACCTGCCGGCTCAGGGTGGGCTGGGTCAGGCCCAGCTTGCGTGCGGCGGCCGACAGCGAGCCGGTCTGAGCCGTTTGCAAGAACGCCTTTAGTTGGTTCCAGTCGAGGTTATCCATGCGTAAACGTATATCTTCACTGCAATTTATCGCAGTTTCCTGCGCTTCAATGCATGGATAGCATTTGGGTGTTGCTCATTGCACCTCTGCACTTCGCCGCTCCAGCACTTCACCCGGTCTGCACACCATGTCGTCTTCTGCCATTGCTCCCGCCTCCCGCGCATTGCCCTCCGCCGCCAACCCGTCGGCTGCGTCCGCCAAAGCGCGCTTCTGGGACCGCATTGCGCCCAAGTACGCCACCGACCCCATTGCCGACCTCGCTGGGTACGAGGCCACGTTGCAGCGCGTGCAGGGCCTGCTGTCGCCCCAGCATGACGTGCTGGAGATTGGCTGTGGCACCGGCAGCACGGCGCTGCGCCTGGCACCGTTCACCCGCAGCCTGCTGGCCACCGATGTGTCGTCGCAGATGATCGCCATCGCCCACCAGCGGCTGGCCGCGCAGCCGTCGCCCGCCTTGCGCTTTGCCGTGGCCGACGCCGAGGCCATGGCCCCGGGGCCCGAGGTGTACGACGCGGTGCTGGCCTTCAACGTGCTGCACCTGATGACCGACCTGGACGACGCGCTCAGGCAGATGGTGAAGGTGCTGCGCCCGGGTGGTTTGCTGATCTCCAAGACCGCCTGCGTTGCCGAGATGAACCCGCTGATCCCCTACCTGGCTGTACCCCTGATGCGCGCCATTGGCAAGGCCCCGCCGGTGCTGTGCTTTGACGAGCAGCGGCTGCGCTCGGCCATGGTGCAACAGGGCCTGCAAATCGTCTGCACCGAGCGGCACGGCACGCGCGGCAAGGACATTCGCGCCTTTATCGTGGCCCGCAAGCCGGGCTGAGTTTCCTCCCCTGCACACAGGCTGGCGGCTTTGCAAGGCCGCCGGGCGAAGCTTTGCCTACGGGGGCGTAGCCAGGCCCCTGCGTTCATCCCATGGACTGCAGAAGGGCACCCTGGCATTCGCCCTGCTGCGGCCCCGCCGTCATCACCCACCTTGTTGCCCACACGGCCTCGCCCCCTCACCCACCACCTCCCATCACTGCCACTCACACCATGAACCATCGCAACCACCCCCTGTCTCTCACCTCTGTGGCTGGCCTTGTCGCAGCCGTGGCATTCCTCACTGGCTGCGCGTCCACCCTCGACCAGGCTGGCCTGGAGCAGCGCACGGGGCAAGCCATTGGCCGCACGGCCGGCCAGTTCACCATCACCGACCGACAGGAGGAAACCGGCGGCCGCATCAACTACACCGTCAACACCCGCGACGGCGCCAGCTACCGGTGCTACGTGTACGGAGTAACGGGCTTTCAGAAGGCCATGACCTTCGGCCAGACACCACACTCCGACGCCATCTGCACCGCCATGGTGGGCAGCGCGGGCAACGGCGGCGCCCAGGCACCGGCAGCAGCCGCCCAGTCACAGGGCCGCGGTGCGGCCAAGGAATGCAATGCACTGCTGCGCACGGCAGGGCGCTGCTGAATGGCACCGCACCGCTTTAGCCTGCGGGCCACACCCTTGTCTGCAACGGGCCTTGCACCATGACGCGATGGCACTGGGCCAGCCTGCTGCTGGCAGTCTGCTTGAGCGGTTGCGCCAGCTTGCCCGGCGCCACCACCGACACGGTGGACGGGCGCACGGTGGAATACGTGCAAGCCGGGCAGGGCACACCCGTGGTGGTGTTTGAGAACGGGCTGGGCGCCCGGCTGGACTGGTGGGCCAAGGTCTGGCCCGACACCGTGGCAGAAACCCGCGCGCTGGCCTACCACCGCGCGGGCTACGGCCGCAGCGATGCGTCCCCCCAGCCGCGCGATGGGGCGCAGGTAGTGCAAGAGCTGCGGGCCTTGCTCAGGGCCCGCCAGCTACCGCCGCCCTATGTGCTGGTCGGGCATTCGCTGGGCGGCCTGTACATGCAGCTGTACGCGCGCCAATACCCCGCAGAGGTGGCCGCCCTGGTGCTGGTGGACTCCACCCACCCCGAGCAGATGCGGGGCGCTGGCAACCCCGACCTGTGGCCGACCTGGTTGAAAGTGGCCTTCCGCCTGGGCACCTCTGACGTGGTCAAACAAGAGCTGGCAGCGCTGGACGCCACCGGGCAACGTGTTGCCAGCCTGCCGGTGAACCCATCGGTGCCCGTGTTTGTGCTCAGTGCACTGCAAACCCCTGGGGCCTCATCTGCGCTGGCCGAAGATGTGCGCCAAAAGCGCGCCGACTTCGCCCACCTCTACCCCGGCTCCACCCAGGTTTGGGTGGACAGCGGGCACGGCATCCCGCTGGAGAAGCCCGAAGCCGTGGTCAGCGCGATTCGCGCAGCACTGCAGGCGGCCCGCGCGCCACGCTGAAAGCGGTGGCGGCCACGCCAGTGGCAATTTCATCGTGGCGCGCTGGCCAGACCCCGTGCCAGAATGACCCGATGAGCACCACCACCTCCTCCTTCCATTCCAACGCCGACGTCACCCGGGTCACCACCTACACCTGGGCCGAAACCCCGGGCCAACCGGTGGGCGTCGTGCAAATCTCCCACGGCCTTGCCGAGCATGGCGAGCGCTACGACCGCTTTGCGCGGGCCCTCAACGCCGCAGGCTTCATCGTCCACGCCGTGGATCACCGCGGCCACGGGCGCACGGCAGGTGGCAAGCTGGGTGACTTTGGCAGCGCAGGCTTCAGCGGCCTCATTGCCGACGTGGCCCAGTTCGGCGCACTGCTGCGTGCGCAGCATGGGCCGCAGCAGCTGCCGCTGTTTTTATTCGGCCACTCCATGGGATCGTTCGCAGCGCAGGCGGCCATCCTCGACCATTCATCCACCTGGTCCGGCGTCATCCTGTCAGGCTCCACCGCCCTCGACCTGTTCGCCGCCGCCATGGCCAACGCCCCCGCCGATGCGCCCGCCGGGCTCGCGGCATTCAACGCAGGCTTTGAGCACCGCACCGGCTACGAATGGTTGTCACGCGACGCTGCCGAGGTGGATGCTTATGTGGACGACCCGTGGTGTGGCTGGGACGTGCCGCCCGACGTGATCCCCTCGCTCTTCGCCCCCGCGCCCCGGCTGGCGGACCCCACTCAACTCGCGCGCATCCGCAGCGACCTGCCCATCCTCATCGCATCCGGCGACGCGGACCCGCTGGCCGCAGGCGGTGTCTTGTTGGAGCAACTGGGGCAGCGGTATCGGGATGCCGGTGTGGCCGATGTGACGGTCAAGCTGTACCCGGCGGCGCGGCATGAGATCTTGAATGAGACGAATCGGGATGAGGTGATGAGGGATGTGGTGGGGTGGTTGCGGACGCGTGTTGGGGTGGCGTAGTCGATGCGCAATGCTGTTTTGGCGATTTGTTCGATGCCTGTTTTCGGCCAGAAGCAGTCGTTCAACTTAAATAAACGCGGGCTCGCTCAAAGTTTGAGCCAAGCTGGTGACTCTCCGCTCGAGCTAAGGGTTAGGCATCTGTGGCGCTGAGCTTCGTGCGGAGTTCGTCGATGGTCAGCACTGCGGCACCCCGATGAAGCATGGCGTGACAGTTCGGGCATACAGGTCGAAGATCTGCTACCGCATCAAGCTTGTACTCACCGTCAGTCAGCGCCAACGGCTTCAGGTGATGGACATGGATGAACTCTCTGCCTAAGACGCCATACCGAGATTCGAAGTTGAAGCCGCAGACGCTGCAGTCGTAGCCGTGGTGCTTCAAGCAGGCCGCTCTGGCCTTGGGATTGCGCTCGTATGCATTGACGCGAACCTGCTTCTTTGCACCTTCTGCGTACTTCTGCCCGGGCTCCAATTCGTCGGGATAGAGACGCTGCCGCTTGGCAGCAAGGATAGCGATGGTCTTTCCGTACTCGCCCAGACGGTCCCTGGCTGCGTCAAGCTCTGCCGGTGTGAACAGGCTTTGGAACCGTGGCTGCAAGACGATTGCTTCGACCGTTAGTTCAGGCCGATTCGCTTCTAATAGCGCATCCAAGCCCTTGCGTTGACCTTCGTTTCGCGGAAGCAGCATTCGCTTTGCTGTCGCCAGCCCACCGTTTCGCTTCACGGCTTGCAGGAACCGGCGCCCCCAATAGCCAACTTCCTTGCCGGCAACTTGGTAGCCCTCGATGAACGCATCGGTGAGTTCGGTTTCGAGCGACATGGCAGTGCGTAGCATTTCAGATGCCTAACGTTTGACGTGAGAGGCGCTTGGAGGCCAAAGGCCGTAAAGCGTCTCTTCGATGGATGGGTTAGACGTCATTCTTGAATGGCCACACGTTGAGGAACGAAGTGAAGTCACGCTGTCTGCTTGCGAATGTGCCACCACAGACGGCCTGTAGTTCGTCTCTTCCAAGTCCACGAGTTTCCCAGCACTTTCCCTTGCGAGTAACCCAGAAGTAGCTTTGGATCGTGTTGTTGCCTGGAGCTATCTGATCGTACCTACGAGCGAGTTCCTTTGGAGAAATGACTACGTAGTCGTACTTCCGGGTGTTGAACTGGCAAAGAACCAGCACCCACAGATCGGCTGGCGATTCGGCCAGCTTCGTTCGGTCCAACTTCCACCAACCGCCGGATTTGATTTCGTCTGTCGCGCGAGCTTCCTTCCCGGACGCAAGATGGTCTTTGGAAAACTTGACTTGTATCGAGGCCTGCTTCTGGCAGGACTTGTCCGTGACAAGAAGATCAATGCCACTATCTTTCGAAGGTATCCACACTCGGTGCTTTGGAAAGAGGCTTTCGATCTCGGAGGCGACGAGGTACTCGCCTGCGTGAACGGTGAAGATCGGCCGCATGATGACACCTAATGTAATGAAGACCGCACCAGACCGCAGGCCACATCTGGCGCGTGCGATCTAAATTGGCACAGAAGAAACGCGGAAGAGCCTTGTAGCCTAGCATCTCGGCATGTGTGCTGTACAAAATACAGTACGAAATTTAGCCGTGAAACCCGCCGCCCCTCCTGCGTTACGTTCCACACAGTTGCTGGATTAGGTCCGCGAGCGAATTCGGACTGTTGTCGGCTGCTGTTGGCCGATAGTGCGCATTGGGTGCATTGCTTGGTTGAGAACTATCGCTGCGTAGAGGCTAGAAAACGGAGCATTAGATTTCCCGCTCCACTAACCCATCTATCGACCCCGCACCCCTCGCCCCCTCCGCGCTCCCCCCGCCACCTGGCAAGCCCTCCGATACGCCCGCAGCGTCACCTCCGCCCGCTGCATCACCGTGTCTTCCACCGTGGCCGCACCTCCGGCCAGCTCATCCGCCTGTGCCTGCAGCAACTCTGCCGGGCTCATGCCCGATGCCTCACCGGTCAGTAGCGCAATGCCTTCGCTCACATGCCCCATGATGTAGACGTGGAACTGCCCGCGCTCTACCGCGTCCAGCACGCTGCGGTCCAGCATCAGGTGGCGTTGGTTGCGGGCGGGGATCAGCACGCCGTGGGTGCCGTCCAGCCCCGCCGTCGCGCAGGCGCGGAACCAGCCTTCGATCTTTTCGTTGATGCCACCCACTGGCAGCACCTCGCCGTGCTGGTTCAGTGCGCCGGTCACGGCAATGCCCTGGCGCAGGGGCAGGCCTGACAGGCTGGACAGCAGCGCGTACAGCTCGGCGCAGGAGGCCGAGTCGCCTTCCACGCCGCTGTATTCTTGCTCGAACACGATGGACGCGTTAAGTGCCAGCGGCGCCACGTGGCTGAACAGTGCGGTGAGGTAGCTGTGCAGGATGAGCACGCCCTTGTCGTGGATGGGGCCGGACATATCGACCTCGCGCTCGATGTTGAGCAGGCCCTCTTGCCCGGCAAAGGTGCGCGCGGTGATGCGGACGGGGAAGCCAAACCGGTAGTCGCCCAGGTCGATCTGCGTCATGGCGTTGATCTGGCCGGTGATGGAGCCCTGCAGCGTGATCAGGCGCTCGCCTTCGGTGATGGATTCGTGCAGTTCTTCTTCGGGCTGGTTGTGGCGCAGGGTGCGGGCGGCCAGGGCGGCTTGCACATCGGCGGCTTGCACCAGGGTGCCTGCGCGGGCCTGGCACAGGGCGGCGCTTTCGATGGCGAGTGCTTCGGTGTGGGCAAAGCGCGCGCTTTGGCGGCCTTGGTCGTCGGCCTCGCGGTGTGATTGCTCCAGCAGCAGGGCCACAGCGTTGGCGGCAAAGTGGGGCAGGCCGCGCTTTTTGCAGACTTGCGCGACCAGGATGGCCGAGGACTGGTGGGTGCCGGGAGTGGCGATGAACCGGTCTGAAAAGTCCACCTTCACGCGAAAGCGGCGGGCGGCGTCGGGGTCGGCCTCTTGCAGGGCGTAGTACTCCTCCACCGATCCGATCAGCACGATCTTCACGTCCACGTCCACCGGCTCGGGCTGCAGTGCACCGGCCCCGCCGGGCGCATGGGCGGGGCCGCCGCCACCGCTGCCGTCTTCGATCTGCAGGCGCCCACAGCGCAGAAAGCGGCGCAGGCGCGGCCACAGGCCTTCTTCGGCGGCCAGGTCGTGCAGGTGCAGCAGGATGAAGCCGCCATGCGCTTTGAGCAGGCTGCCCGCGTGGATGCTGGCGTGGTCGGCCTGCACGGTGTCGGCGTCGGCGCCGTGTTCAATGCTGCCAAAAAGGGTGCGGGCCGTGGGGTTGTCTTCGACCACCACCGGGGCGCTGGTGCGGCCGTGGTTGTCCACCACCACGTTCACCTGGCAGCGGGCCAGCAGGTCGTCCAGCGCGTCCTTGCGGTCGTCCTCGGCGTCCTGGCCTTGGTCGGTGTCGCCGGGCTCAAAGAGGTCGATGTGGTCCAGCACGGCGCGCTCTACCTGGTCTAGCCACTGCGTGAGTTTGACGGCGTCTTTGATCTGCTTGCGCAGGCCTTGGCGGATGCCGTGCAGCGCGTGTTCCACCAGGGGCTTGATGGTCTGGCGGCGCAGGGCGGCCAGAGCGTCGTCGCGCGTGCGTTCCAGCGGGCGGGTGGTTTCGAGAAACTTGGCGATCTCGGCGCGCAGCTCCAGCTCGGCGGCGTCGATCTCGGCGCGGCGCTCGCGGGGCAGGGCGCGCGCTTCGCCTTCGGTCAGCGGCTGGCCCTTGGGGCCGGTGAGGGTGAACACCATGTGCCCGGCCTCGCGGCTCAGGCGGAACTGGCGCGCCTCGGCAAAGGCGTCCAGCGCGGCAAAGGCTTCGTTCTCTTGCGCTTGCCAGGTTTTATCGATGCGCTCGGCCTCGGCCTTGAAGTCGGGGCTGGTCAGGCGCTTGGGGATGTCGGCTTGCAGGCTGCGCGCCATGTCGGCCATGCCCTGGCGCAGCAGGCGGCCCTCGCCTGCGGGCAGGCGCAGCGCGCGGGGGCGGTCGGGCTGGTCAAAGTGGTGCAGGTAGCACAGGTCGGGCGGCACCGCGCGTTTTGCGGCCTCGGCCTGCATGGCCTGGCGCAGCAATGACGCCCGCCCGCTGCCCACTTCGCCCAGCACAAACAGGTGGTAGTCCGGCTGCTGCATCGCCAGACCAAATTGCGCAGCGGCCTGGGCACGCTCCTGCCCGATCCAGGGCAGGGGCAGGTCTTGCAGCTCGGCGGTGCTGGCAAAGCCCAGCGTGGCGGGGTCAATGGTCAGACGCAACTGGTGGGGGGCAAGGGCAAATGCGGGCATTGATGTGGGTGTGGGAGGGCGAAAGGGCGTAAGGGCAGAAGGGCGGTGCGGAGGGCGTGGCAGGCAGCCGTGCAGCACCTGGCGACCAAAATATGAGCCAAAACGGGCAGATGCGCTAGTGCAATATGCCCTGGTTGCTATCAATAATGTAGTGAATGACGCCAGGCGTGCAGGCCGCCCGGAGCCATTCGCTTTCCCATTCGGATGCGCAATGGCATGGGCGTCTGCAGAGGCAACTGCATCAATGCGCAACCGGGCATACCCCGGCGGGCGCACCACCGGCCAGCGCGTGGCTGCGCGCATCGGCCAGTGCGGCGGCGGTGGGGGCTTCGGTGGGCCAGCCCGCCAGATGCTGCTGGGCCACGCGGCTCAGCGCGGTGATCCAGTGGCTGTTGTCATTCAGGCAGGGGATGTAGTGAAACTCTTTTCCGCCTGCGTGCAAAAACGCCTCGCGCACTTCCATGTTGATTTCTTCCAGCGTCTCCAGGCAGTCGCTGGTGAAGCCGGGGCACACCACGTCCACCCGCCGCGTTCCCGCCTTGCCCAGCGCCTCGATGGTGGGCTGGGTGTAGGGCTCCAGCCACTTGGCCTTGCCAAAGCGCGACTGGAAGGTGATGCGGTAGCGCTCCTCGCGCAGACCCAGGCGCTCGGCCAGCAGGCGGCCGGTTTTGCGGGCCTCGCAGTGGTAGGGGTCGCCCAAGTGCAGGGTGCGCTCGGGCACGCCATGAAAGCTCATCACCAACTGGTCGGGTTGGCCATGGTGCTTCCAGTGCGTTTCGATGGTGCGGGCCAGGGCGTCGATGTAGCCGGGGGCGTCGTGGTAGTGGTTCACAAACCGCAGCTCGGGCACGTTGCGGGTGGCAGCGGCCCAGGTGTAGACAGCGTCAAACACGCTGGCGGTGGTGGTGGCGGAGTATTGCGGGTACAGCGGCAGGATGAGGATGCGCGTGGCGCCTTCGGCCTTGAGGGCATCGAGCTGGCTGGCGATGGACGGGTTGCCGTAGCGCATGGCGTGGCGCACCAGCACCGCGTGGCCTGCCTCACCCAGCCAGCCGCGCAGCAGCGTGGCCTGCTTGGCCGTCCAGTGCGCCAGGGGCGAGCCCTCAGGCGTCCAGATGCTGGCGTATTTGGCGGCCGACTTGGCCGGGCGGGTGCGCAGGATGATGCCGTGCAGGATGGGCATCCACAGCAGCTTGGGGATCTCCACCACGCGGTGGTCACCCAGAAACTGCGCCAGATACCGGCGCACGGCGGGGGCCGTGGGTTCGTCGGGCGTGCCCAGGTTGCACAGCAGCACGGCAGTGCGGTCGGCCTGGCCGTGGGTGAAAGGGGGTTCGGGGTGGAAGGAAGGCATGCGGCATTTTCACCCACGCGCCGAGCCAGTGCGGGCCGGGAGCCTATTTGCGGCCTGGCGCACCACTGCCTGTGAGACCAGAGCGGGATACAGCGTCTTCATGCGTTGTTAGCCCCTTTTTGGGGTGCATCGGGTATTCCCTGATGTGGTTATGAAACCGGTTTCATAAACTGGCGCCACTTTGGAATAACGACTGTCCACCGTGAATTACCAGTTCCAGTTCGATGCCGTGTTTGCCGCGTGGCCCTTGCTGCTCAAGGGCACGTGGATCACCGTGCAGTTGTCCCTCACCGCCACTTTGCTGGGGCTGGTGGTGGCCATCTTTTGCGCCTGGGGCAAGACCGGCGGGCCGGGCTGGCTGCGGTTTCTGATCAACGCCTACATCGAGGTCATCCGCAACACGCCGTTTCTGGTGCAGCTGTTTTTCTTCTTCTTTGCGCTGCCGTCCATCGGCCTGCGCTGGTCGCCTTACACGGCGGCGCTCACCGCCATGGTGGTGAACCTGGGGGCCTACGCGGCCGAGATCGTGCGGGCGGGTATTGAGTCCATTCCCAAGGGGCAGATCGAGGCGGGCAAGGCGCTCAACCTCAAGCCGTGGGAGATCTTCCGGTTTGTCATCCTCAAGCCCGCGCTCAAGGCCATCTACCCGGCGCTCACCAGCCAGTTCATCTTGTTGATGCTCAGCTCGGCTGTGGTGTCGGTCATCTCGGCGGACGACCTGACCTCGGTGGCGGCCAACCTGCAGTCGCAGACCTTCCGCAGCTTCGAGATCTACATCGTGGTGACGGCCATCTACTTGGCGCTGGCGCTGAGTTTCTCGGCGCTGTTCAAGCTGATCTATCAGCGCGTCCTTAACTACCCCGACCGCCGATAAGGAGACCGACCATGCGTACCTTCGGACTCTCCGAGTTTTTATTCATCGTGCAGGCCGCGCAGTGGACGCTGGCGCTGTCGGCCATTGCCTTCGTCGGCGGTGCGCTGCTGGGGCTGGTGGTGGCGCTGTCGCGCACCTCAGAGAATGCGGCGGCGCGCAATGCGGCGCGCGTGTTCATCCAGGTGTTCCAGGGCACGCCGCTGCTGCTGCAGCTGTTCCTAATCTTTTTTGGCGCGCCGGTGCTGGGGTTTGACATCAACCCCTGGGTGGCAGCGGGCGTGGCGCTGGTGCTCAACAGCGCGGCCTTTCTGGCTGAAATCTGGCGCGGGTGCATCGAGGCGGTGCCACGCGGCCAGTGGGAAGCCGCCCAGGCGCTGAACCTCAAGTACGTGGCCCGCATGCGGTTTGTGGTGCTGCCCCAGGCTTTCAAGATTGCACTACCGCCCACGGTGGGCTACATGGTGCAGATCATCAAGGGCACGTCGCTGGCCGCCATCATCGGCTTCACCGAGATCACGCGGGCGGGGCAGATCATCAACAACGCCACGTTTCAGCCGCTGCATGTGTTCACCACCGTGGCCGCGCTGTACTTCGTGATCTGCTGGCCGCTGTCGCTGCTGGCCGCACGCATGGAGCGCAAGCGCGCCCGTGCTCTGGCGCGCTGACCCACGCGCCGCAACCCTCTTTTTTCTTTCTGTTCTCGTTCACACCAACCACCAGGAGACATGCGATGACTTTTTCTTTGCAACGCCGCACCGCCACCGCCGCTTTGGCCGCCTTGGGCCTGGGCGCCGCCCTCACGGCGTTTGCGCCGCTGGCCTCGGCACAGTCCGTGGCCGACATCAAGAAGAAGGGTGAGATCACCATCGGCATGCTGGTGGACTTTCCGCCCTACGGCACCACCAACGCACAAAACCAGCCCGATGGCTACGACGCCGACGTGGCCAAGCTGCTGGCCAAGGACCTGGGCGTGAAGGCCAACATCGTGCCCGTCACCGGCCCCAACCGCATTCCGTTTTTGCTGACCAACAAGGTCGATGTGCTGGTGGCCTCGCTGGCCATCACGCCCGAGCGTGCCAAGCAGGTGCAGTTCTCGCAGCCTTATGCGGCCGCCACCATCGTGCTGTACGGCAAGACCGGCGCCAACATCAAGAGCGCTGCCGACCTGAAGACCGTGCGCGTGGGCGTGGCCCGTGCCAGCACCCAAGACGTGGCCGTGACCAAGGCCGCGCCCGAGGGCACCGAAATCCGCCGCTTTGACGACGACGCATCGGCCATGCAGGCCCTGATCTCGGGCCAGGTCGATGCGATTGGCTGCTCGGTCACCGTGGCCGCGCAGATCGCCAAGCGCGTGCCCGCCAACACGTTTGAGAACAAGTTCAACCTGCTGCAGCAAGCCATGGGCATTGCCCTGCGCCCCGGCCAGGACGAGCTGACCAAGGCCGTGAACGACTTTGTGGCCCGCAACACCGCCAATGGCGAGCTGAACAAGCTGTACCAAAAGTGGCTGGGCGCCGACCTGCCCAAGCTGCAGTAAGCCGGCCTGAACGATAAGGAGCCATTGATGAGCGACGCAGTCACGACCGCCCCCGGCACACCGCCGATCATCCGCATGGAAGGGGTCAACAAGTGGTACGACAGCTTCCAGGTGCTCACCGACATCAACCTGTCGGTGCGGCCCGGCGAGCGCATCGTGATCTGCGGGCCATCGGGCTCGGGCAAGTCCACGCTGATTCGCTGCATCAACCGGCTGGAGACGGTGCAAAAGGGCCGCATCGAGGTTGATGGCATTGACCTGACCGCAGGCGGCAAGAACGTGGACGCCGTGCGCGCTGAAGTGGGCATGGTGTTCCAGCAATTCAACCTGTTCCCGCACCTGACCATTCTGGAAAACTGCACGCTGGCCCCCATGCGGTCGCGCGGCATGAGCAAGGCGCAGGCCGAAGAAGTGGCCATGAAGTACCTGACCCGCGTGCGAATCCCCGAGCAGGCGCACAAGCACCCGAGCCAGCTGTCGGGCGGGCAGCAGCAGCGCGTGGCCATTGCGCGGGCGCTGTGCATGGCGCCCAAGGTGATGCTGTTTGACGAGCCCACTTCGGCGCTCGACCCCGAGATGGTCAAGGAAGTGCTGGACACCATGATCAGCCTGGCCGAAGACGGCATGACCATGCTGTGCGTGACACACGAGATGGGCTTTGCCCGCAGCGTGGCCGACCGGGTGATCTTCATGGCCGACGGCAAGATCCTGGAGCAGGCGCCGCCTCAGCAGTTCTTTGGCCAGCCGCAGCACGACAAGACGCGGCAGTTCCTGGGCCAGATCCTGACTTCCCACCACGCACATTGAGACCTGGCAGGTCGTGCGGTTGATGGCCTCTGCCCTGGTGGGCGGAGCCTGAAAGAAACACATGAAGGTATTGATTTCCCTGTCCTCATTCGGCGCGGCCGAAACCGGTCGCCACGGCCAGCTGTGGTGCACCGACCTGGCCCAGCAAGCGGGTGCGGACGGCGTGGAGGTGCGTGGCGAACTGCTGCGCGACGCAGTCACCGAGCTGCCCGCACTGGCAGGCCGGGCAGCGGTGTACTCCAGCCCTGAAGGCCTGTGGACCCCGCAGGGCGCGCTGGATGAAGCAGCCCTTGCGCGTGGCGTGCAGGCCGCGCAGGTGCTGCGCGCGCCACGCCTGAAGATGTCGATTGGCGGCTTTGGCTCGCCGTCGCATGCCTCGCTGCACCGCCTCCAGGCCCTGCTGCAGGCCGCCCCGCAGGTGGAGCTGGTGATCGAGAACGACCAGACCGCCACCGCTGGCACGCTGGCGGCCATGCAGGCCTTTTTTGCAACCCAGGCGCAGGTGGGGCTCGATCTGGGCATGACCTTTGACATGGGCAACTGGCACTGGCAGGGCGAATGCCCGCTGCAGGCCGCGCAGGCACTGGCACCCTATGTGCGCTATGTGCACTGCAAGGGCGTGCAGCGCCTGCCCGCCAAGTGGGTGGCGGTGCCGCTGGCCGATTCGGTGGCGCCCTGGCGCGCCGTGTTGCGTGCCTTGCCAGCCGATGTGCCGCATGCCATTGAATACCCGCTGGTGGGTGACGACCTGGTGGCGGTCACGCGCGAACAGGTGGCCTTTATCCGCGCTGCACGGGAGGCCGCATGACCGCCCCGGCTTTTGACGTCGCACTGTTTGGCGAGGCCATGCTGCTGCTGGTGGCCAACGAGCCCGGTCCGCTGGAGAACGCCACCGGCTTTCACAAGCGCACAGCCGGGGCCGAGACCAATGTGGCCATTGGCCTGGCGCGCCTGGGCCTGAAGGTAGGCTGGGCCAGCCGCCTGGGCACCGATTCGATGGGCCGCGCGCTGCTGGCCGCCATGCAGGGCGAGGGCATTGATTGCTCGCACGTGGTGTGCGATGCCACACAGCGCACGGGCTTCCAGTTCAAGGAGCGAGTGATCGATGGCCGCGACCCGCAGGTCGAATACCACCGCAAGGGCTCCGCCGCCAGCCAGATGGGCCCCGCCGATGTGGACGAGCCCTGGCTGCAGTCCGCACGCCACCTGCATGCCACAGGCGTGTTTGCCGCCATCTCCGACACCAGCCTGCAGGCCGCCATCCGCACGCTGGAGGTGATGCGCGCTGCAGGCCGCACCATCTCGTTCGACCCCAACCTGCGTCCCACGCTGTGGTCGTCGCCCGAGACCATGCGCCACTGGATCAACACCCTGGCCACCTATGCCGACTGGGTGCTGCCGGGCATGGAAGAGGGCGTGTTTTTGACCGGCGAAACCACTCCAGAGGGCGTGGCACGCTTTTACCGTGAGCGCGGCGCCAAGCTGGTGGTGGTCAAGCTCGGGCCCGAGGGCGCGTACTACGACAGCGACGTGGCCGGCACCGGCCGCGTGCCCGGCGTGCCCGTGGCCCAGGTGGTGGACACCGTGGGCGCGGGCGACGGCTTTGCAGTGGGCGTGATCAGCGCGCTGCTGGAAGGCTTGACCGTGCCCGCCGCCGTGCGCCGTGGCGCCTGGATTGGTGCCCGCGCCGTGCAGGTGCTGGGCGACACCGAGGGGCTGCCCACCCGCGCCCAGTTGCAGGAGGCGGGCCTGTGAGCCTGCCGCTACCTTCAACAGACGGCAGCACAAGCCCAGCGCGCAAGCAAGTGCTGGTGTTTCGCGAGCTGCCGCCCGACCAGCTCGCGCGGCTGACCGCCGTGCACGATGTGACCGTGGCCGACCCGCGAAAGCCCGATGAACGTGCGCGGTTTGACGCCGCGCTGGCACTGGCGCACGGGCTCATCGGCTCCAGCTTTCCCATCGATGCCGCCGTGGTGGCACGTGCGCCCCGGCTGCAGGTGGTGTCCAGCATTTCGGTGGGCGTGGACAACTACGCTCTGGACGTGCTGCAGGCGCGCGGCATCATGCTGTGTCACACCCCCGGAGTGCTCGACGAAACAGTGGCAGACTCGGTGTTTGCCCTCCTCATGGCCACCAGCCGCAGGCTGGTGGAGCTGTCGCAGCTGGTGCGCGAGGGCCGGTGGACCAAGAACATTGGAGAAGACCTGTTTGGCAGCGATGTGCATGGCAAGACGCTGGGCCTGCTCGGATTTGGCCGCATTGGCCAGGCCCTGGCGCGCCGCGCCGCACTGGGGTTTGGCATGCCGGTGATGTACCACGCCCGCCGCCCGGTGGACCTGGCGACCCAGGCCCCTGAGCTGCAGGGCAAGGCCATCCACACGCCGCTGCCCGCGCTGCTGGCGCAATCAGACTTTGTGGTGGCCATGTTGCCCTTGTCCGACAGCACGCGGGGCATGGTCAACGCCGAACTGTTTGCGGCCATGAAGCCCGGCGCCATCTTCATCAACGGCGGCCGGGGTGCCACGGTGGTGGAACAAGACCTGCTGCACGCGTTGGACCATGGCCCGCTGCGCGCAGCGGGGCTCGATGTGTTTGCCACCGAGCCGCTGCCGTTAGCGTCGCCCCTGCGCCCCCACCCGCGCGTGACCCCGCTGCCCCACATCGGCTCGGCCACGCACGAAACGCGCCATGCCATGGCCGCGCTGGCCACCACCAACCTGCTGCAGGCCCTGGCGGGCGAACGGCCCGCCGCCGTGTACGTACCCGCATGAGCCCGCCGACACCCGCATCCTCCGCCACGCCCCGCGCCCGCCCCACCATCGCCGATGTGGCGGCGGAGGCCGGTGTGTCCAAGGCCACGGTGTCGCGCTACTTCAACCACCGTGAACGCCTGCTCAGCCCCGATATTGCGGCACGGGTAGAGGCAGCCATCGCCAAGCTGGCCTACGTGCCCAGCCCCATGGCCCAGGCGCTGAGCCATGGCCGCTCGCGGCTCATAGGCCTGGTGGTGGCCGACATCACCAACCCCTATTCGGTGGCCGTGTTGCGCGGCGCCGAGAAGGCCTGCCAGGACGCGGGCTACCTGGTCATGCTGTTCAACCTGGGCAATGACCGCGAACGCGAGCGTGCGGCCATCGATGCGCTGGCCAGCTACCAGGTGGACGGTTTCATCCTCAATACGCTGGGGCAGGGCGAGGGGCAGGCGGATGTGAACACCTTGCACGGCAAGCCCGCCGTGCTGGTGGACCGGCGCCACGCCGGGCTGGCGGCAGACTTCGTCTCGCTGGACAACCAGGGCGCCATGCGCGAAGCCTGTGCCCACCTGCAGCAGCAAGGCTGGCAGCGTCTGCTCTACATCACCCAACCCTTGCTGGGTGTGAGTTCCCGCATCGAGCGCACGGAGGCCTTTCGAGCGCTGGTGTCGTCCAAACGCTCGGCGGTGCGCGGCACGGTGCTGGAGCTGGCGGCGGAGCAGGGCGACGAGGTGCTGGACCAGGCACTCACCGATCTGCTGCGGCAGGCCCGGCCCGGCGAGCGCTGCGCGGTGGTGGCGGGCAATTCGGTGGTCACGCTGCGAGTGGCTGCGGCCGTGTCGCGCATGGGGTGGACGTTTGGACAACAGCTGGGTTTTGTGGGCTTTGACGACCCTGAATGGGCGTCGCTGATCCGGCCTGGCCTGAGCGCGGTGGCCCAGCCCACCGATGCCATCGGACAACGCGCGGCGCAGTGCCTGCTGGAGCGCATCAACGGCCTGGAAGGCCCTGCACGCGAGAGCCTGCTGCCGGGCCTGCTGGTGGTGCGCGGATCGTCGCTGGGGCCTGCGGGCGCTACAGACCCCGGTTGAACGCAGTGCACGGCGCAAAGGCCTGCGGTATGCTTTGCGGCCCTCGCCCCGGTGCATCGCCGGGGCCTCTTTTTTCGCCTTCATCCTTCAGGTGCGCCCTGTGCCAAATCCCTCTCTGGACACCTCCCGCATCCGCGCCATCTCCATCGATCTGGACGACACGCTCTGGCCCATCTGGCCCACCATCACGCGGGCTGAGAGTGTGCTGCTGGACTGGCTGACCCACCACGCGCCCGCCACGGCGGCATTGTTCTCGGACACCGAGGCACTGCGCGCGATCCGCAACCAGATGGTGACCCTGCGCCCTGACCTGAAGGGTGACCTGAGCGCGCTGCGGCGCGAGTCCATCCGGCTGGCGCTGACGCAGGCCGGTGACGAGCCCGCGCTGGCTGAACCGGCGTTTGATTTGTTCTTTGCCGAGCGGCAGCGGGTGGAGCTGTTTGACGATGCACACGACACGCTGGCTTTCTTGTCAGCGCGCTACCCGGTGGTGGCGGTGTCCAACGGCAATGCCGATATCCACCGCATCGGCATCGGCCACTACTTTCGCCACAGCATCAGCGCGTCGGACTTTGGCATCGCCAAGCCCGATGTGCGCATCTTCCATGCGGCCGCCACGGCCGTGGATGTGCTGCCCCACGAGGTGCTGCACGTGGGCGACGACGCCACGCTGGATGCGCAGGGCGCGCTGAACGCGGGCATGCAGGCGGTGTGGATCAACAGTGCCAAACACCCCTGGCCGCACGACGACACACCGCCCCATGCCACGGTGGACAGCCTTACCGCGCTGTGTCGGCTGTTGGCCTGACGGGTTCTACTGGGTTCGGTTTCTTGCCTCAGGTCAAGGTTTGGGTGCGCGGCGGTTGAAGCTGCGGCCCGATCAGGTCACACTCCATCGTCGCTCAGCGACCCATCCCACCATGCCGCGTACTCCCCCTCCATTGCCCGCCATCCGCACTATCGGCCTGATGCAGCCCATGACCTGGCTGGTGCTGGCCTGGCGCGACATGGCGCGGGCAGGCTGGATCAGTTTTGCGCATGGCCTGGCACTCACACTGTTTGGGGCCGCCATCTTTGCAGTGGCCCACCACCGCTTCTGGCTGCTGGCGGGGGCTCTGTCGGGCTTTCTGGTGGTGGCGCCGGTGTTGGCCACCAGCCTGTATGCGCTGAGCCGAGCGCTCGAGCGCGGCGAGGCCGCCAACCTGGGCGTGGTGCTCAAGACCTGGCTCAACTGGCAGAACAGCCATGTGAACAAATGGGGCAGAGACTACTGGTGCATGCTGCAGTTCGGGGCGCTGCTGGCGCTGGCCGCCTCGGGCTGGGTCATGACCTCGGCGGCGCTCATTACGCTGCTGGCGCCCGTGCCCATCGAGACGCCGCTCGACTTTCTGCGCCATGTGGTCATGGCGCGGGACGGCTGGTTGTTTGAAATCTGGCTGGCGCTGGGCAGCCTGATGGCCGCGCCCATTTTTGCATCCAGCGTGGTGGCCATGCCGCTGCTGCTGGATCGCCGCGCCACGTTGCTGCAGGCCGTGCTCACCGGCTGGCAGGCGGTCATCACCAACCCGCTGCCGATGGCGTTCTGGGCTGCCATCATCCTGGGCTTTACCTTGCTGGGCCTGGGATCGCTGCTGCTGGGCCTGATCGCTGTGATGCCCATGCTGGGCCACGCCAGCTGGCATGCTTACCGCGACCTGGTGGATGCATCCAGCCTGCCCGAGCGTGACCTGGTGGCCCCCGCTGTACCGAATGCCTCTGTGCGTCGGCCTGGAGGGACATCGTGATTTTTGGATTTACCGAGGCGCAGATCTCGGGCTTCTTCCTTACCTACGGGGTGGGGGCGTTCATTGCCTACATGCTGTTCATCATCGGGCAGCTGGCGTGGGAATCGAAGGCCGGACGCTTTGGTACGTTCGTGATCTTCCTGGGGCTGGGCGTGGGTTTTCTGGGTTTCCTGGCCAAGGTGGTGATCCAGTGGTGGCTGGAGCGATAGCCGCCTAGGCGGCCTGCTGCTCAATGCCCCGCGCTCTAGATTGCGCGCTTTGCGGGGCTTGGCACTGAGGCCTGCGCATTCATTTCTTTCCGTTGTGTTTTGTTTCATGTAGAAACTAATTGCAATGGCAGGAGGTGGTTGTGATGCTGCGTAACTCCCTGATCGTCGCCCTGCTGGGGCTGCTGGCCGAGGGGGCCGAAGCCCTGTCCCTGGGCGCGCCGCAAGGCAAGGTGTGGCTGGGGCAGCCCATCGACCTGGGCTTTGAAGTCCAGCTGGACCCAGGCATGTCGGTAGACGCCTTGTGCCCGCAAGTGCGGCTGGTGTCCGGCGATGTGGCTGTGCCGGCAGGGCGTGTCCAGGTGAGCGTGCGGCCGGGCGACCAAGAGCGCAACCCGGTGCTGCGGGTGCAGTCCTCCCACTTGGCCGACGAGCCGGTGCTGACCGCCCAGGTCTCCGTCCATTGCACGGGCCGGGTGACGCGCGAATACACCTTTCTGGCGGACCTGCCCGCCACCGTGGCAGCGGGGCTGAGGCCGGTGGCGATTCCCTGGGAGGTGCCCCTGGCAGAGGTCTCCCCCTCGCGAGCGGGTGGGGTGGGTGCCGGAGAAGCATCTTCTGCAACCGCAAGGGTACCCTCGCGGCCGCGCAAGGTGTTGTCCGCCAGCCGGGTGACCCGCAAGAGCACAAGGGTGGCTGCAAAGTCTGCTGGGGCTCCCGCCGTGCGCACCCCGCCCCCTGACGCAACGGTGGTGGCCAGTACGACCCGCGTGACGCAGCCCGCGCCCCAGGAACCACCCAGTGCCGCGCCCAGCATGGCGCCCGAGACCGCAGCAGCGCCCCCCGCACAGGCGTCGGCATCGTCCGCCGCCTCGGTGGCTCCGGCTGCGGCAACCGCTGCGCCCGGCCCGGCCAAGCCCCGGCTGGTGATGGAGCCGTTGACCGCGCTGGTCACGCCGCCCGCCTCGGGCGAAGGGGCTCCGTCCGACGGTGCGGCGCTGACGCCGCTAGCGGCTGCAACCCCAGAGGTCAACGCGCTGGACGGCGCGGGGACTGCCAGCGCGCGCATGCAGGCCTTGCAGGTGGAAGTGGACCGCATGCGCGAGCAGGCCGAGCAGGACCATCAGGCCACGCTCGCATTGCTGGCCCGCGTGGAGCAACTGAATGCAGGGCATTTCCCGGCGTCCCTGGTGTACGGGCTGCTGACGATGCTGGCCTTGACGGTGGGGGCGGCCGGTTGGCTGCTGGCACGCATGCGGCGTGCCATGGACGCATCGAACGAAGAATGGCGCAACACCTTGACGGCCTATGTGGCTCAGTCCTCTTTGCCTGCAGCGGTAGATGCCGAGGCCGAGCGCCGCATGGCGGTGCTGCCTGCCGATGACCGGCCCGCCGGGTTGCCGGGACTGCATGGTGCTGGCGTGTTGCCGGCGTAGAGTCGAGGTGGTGCGTGGCGCAGCTCAACGCGGCCAGGACCGCAGCCCCAGGTCCTGCGCCAGGCGGCGATAGTCGGCCAGGCTGCGCTGCACATAGTCGTCCAGGGCGGCGCCACTGAGCGCAAAGGGGTACAGCCCATGGCGGGCGCACAGGGCGGCATAGCCGGGTGCCGCCTGCGCTTCCTGCAAGGCAGTCGTCCAGGCGTGGGCGACGGCGTCGGGCACGCTGGCGGCCATGTAGAGGCCACGCACGGTGGTCCATTGCAGGTCAATGCCTTGCTCGCGCGCGGTGGGCAGGGCGGCCAGGGTACCGGGCAACCGCGCGGGGGCCAGCACCGCCAGGATGCGCACCGGCAGGCCTTCCGCAGCGGCCCGGGTGGCCTCGGCCGCGTCCCCGGTGAAGATGTCGATGTGGCGGCCGCCCAGCGCCTTGAGCGCTTCTCCACCGCCCTCAAACGACACAAAACGCATGCGCTTGTGGTCTTGCCCCGCCGCGCGCACCAGCAGCGCAGCCTTCACCCAGTCCTGGCTGCCCAGCGTGCCGCCGGCACCAAACACCACGCGGCCCGAATCTTTTTGCAATGCGGTGACCACGTCCTGCAGGCGCTGGTAGGGAGCGTCGCGGTGCACGGCCACCACGCCGTAGTCATTGCCCAGCGTTGCAATCCAGCGCACGGCGCTCACCGGGTGCGGGCCGAAGCGGCCCTGCGCCAGGTTGAGCAGCGAGCCGCTGGAGAACGCCACCAGCGTGCCGGCCCCTCCCAGGCGGCCCGTGGCCACCTGGTCAAACGCCACCGCACCAATGCCACCGGGAAGGTAGCGGGTGCGCAGCGGCGTGCGGCCAGGGCGCACGGCTTGCAGCGCTTGCGAGGCCAGACCACAGGTCAGGTCAAATCCGCCGCCGGGGCGTGAGGGTGCAATGCACTCCGCCGGTTCACGGGATGCGTCGGCCGCCGCCGGCAAAGGAGCCAGGCCCGCGCCAGCGCTGGCAGCGGCTGCGAACGTCTGCAGCAGCTGGCGGCGGCTGCAAGGCGCGGTCAGCAGGCGGTGCGTGGCGGGCAAGGGCTGCGGCATGGGGCGTGGAGTTTCAGTGGTTCAGCGGGCTGCGTCAGGCGCGGGGCCACCAGAGTATCGCCAGAAGCCCCGGCCCCTCGGCGCGCGCCTGCAGCCGCAGGCTGCCCCGGTGCCGCTCGGCAATCGACCGCGCAATCGCCAGCCCCAGGCCCGACCCGCCCGCCGTGGCTTGCGAGCCCCTCCGGTAGCGCTGGCCCAGGGCGTCGCGCTCCTCGGCGGGCAGGCCGGGGCCGTTGTCCTCCACGCTGATGCTCCAGCCCAGGCTGTCACCCGCAGCCGACACGGTGACAGTGCCCTGCGCAGGGGTGTAGGCGATGGCGTTGGCCGCCAGATTGGTCAGGGCCTCGCGCAGCAGGCCACTGTCGCCCACCGCCTCGATGCCAGCGGCGGGCGTATGGATGCCAAAGTCGATCTGCTTGGCGCGCGCCTGGGGCAGCAGTTCCAGCGCCACTGTGCGCAGCAGCGCGGCCAGGTCGAAAGGCGTCAGCTCCACCGCCGCCGTGTCGCTGCGGCCCAGTGCCAGCAGTTGCTGTGTGCTGCGCGTGGCGCGGGCGATTTCGCCCCCAATGGCGGCCAGCGTGTGCTGCACCTGCGTGCTGTCGCCTTCGCGGCGCGCGTAGTCGATCTGCATCTGCAGCGTGGTGAGGTGGGTGCGCAACTGGTGCGAGGCATCGTCCAGAAACTGCCGCTGCTGTGCCACCAGGTCTTGCGTGCGCGCCATCTGTTGGTTGACCGCGTCCACCAGCGGGCGGATGTCGGCGGGCAGGTCGTGGGATGCCAGCGGGGTCATGTCGTCGCCGCTGCGCGCCTGCACCTCGCGCGCCAGCCGCGTCAGCGGGCGCAACGCTACGGCCAGCAGCGCTGCTGTGCCCAGCACCATCAGGGCCAGCACCAGCGCATCGCGCTGCACCGCGCGGCGCACAAAGCGGTCGGTGAAGTCTTGGCGCGACCGGGTGCTTTCAGCCACCTGCACCAGCACGGTGGATGCGGGTTCTGCGCGGTCCAGCGCGCGGCGGTAGGCGGCCAGCCGCACGGATTCGCCAAAGTAGGTGGCGTCATAAAAGCGCGGCACGCCGGGCTCCAGCGCGCCGGCCGGCAGGGGCAGGTCGGCATTGCCCAGCTCCACCAGCCCGTCGGACGACGCCACGCGAAAGTACACGTTGCCGCTGGCCGTGAGTTCAAAGAATTCGAGCATGCTGTACGGCAGCTCGGCCGACAGGCCGCCCGAGGCGGTGGAGATGTTGGCGTCGATGGACTTGAGCGCGCCGAGCAGCGAGCGGTCGTAGGCCGCGTTGGCAGCCTCCAGCGCATCGTGCCGTGTCATCCAAAGCTCTACGCCCGTCACCATGGCCAGCAGCGGCAGCAGCAGCATGGCCAGCAGCCGCCACAGGCTGGCGCGGCGCAGTCGTGCGGTCAGGCCCATCGTTCAGTCTGCCTCTAGCGCATAGCCCAGGCCGCGCAGCGTGGTGATGCGCACACCACTGCCATCCAGCCGCTTGCGCAGGCGGTGCACAAACACCTCCACGGCTTCGGGGTGCACATCGTCATCGTCGGTGAACACGCGGTCCAGGATCTGCTGCTTGGAAAACGGCTCGCCACTGCGCTGCACCAGCACGCGCAGCACGGCATGTTCGCGCGGCGACAGGGCCAGGGGCTCGCCGCGCAGGGTGAACTGCTTGCGGGCGCTGTCGTATACCAGCGCACCGCAGGCCTGGCGCTGGTGCTCGTTGCCACGCGCGCGGCGCACCAGGGCGTGCAGGCGTGCCTCCAGCTCGGCCAGCTCGAAGGGCTTGGCCAGAAAGTCGTCGGCCCCCGCGTTGAGCGAGCGCACGCGCTCGTCCAGCGAATCACGTGCCGTCAGGATCAGCGCGGGCAGGCGCTGGTCGCGGTCGCGCAAGCGCTGCAGCACCGCCTGCCCGTCCAGCCCGGGCAGGCCCAGGTCCAGCACCAGTGCGTCGTAGTTGTCGTGCTGCTGCAGCGCGCGGTCGGCCAGGCGGCCATCGTTCACCCATTCGACCTGAATGCCCGCATGCTCCAGCGCACGGCTGAGCCAGGTGCCCAGGTTGTGGTCGTCTTCGGCCAGAAGGATGCGCATGGCTGGGATGCTAATGCCGTTCGCTGATATTTCTTTGCGTCCCAGGCGTTTGCAACTGGCGAGACCCAAGCCAGAGCCACCGTGGAACTGGCTTTGCCAGACCAGCGGTGGCGTCCCCCTCGTGGGAAGACGCGAAGCGGCTCAGGGGGTTAGTCTGGCTTCACCTTCGCGCGCAGCAGCACCTTCTTCCAGCGCTCCTGTTCAGACGCAATGAACTGCGCAAACTGCGCGGGCGTGCCGCCAATGGCCTCAGCCGCGTCCGCGTTCAGGCGCTCCAGCGAGCCGGGGGCCTTGACGGCCTTGGCGGTCTCGGCCGCCAGCTTGTCGAGGTTGGCCGGGGCCAGGTTGGCGGGCGCCAGCATGCCGTACCACTGCGTCATCTCAAAGCCCGGAAAGCCCTGTTCGGCCACCGTGGCCACGTCGGGCAGCTGGGGCAGGCGCTTGGCCGATCCGGTGGCAATGCAGCGCACCTTGCCGGCCTTGATGAAAGGCAGCAGGGCGGCAGCGCCCACGGCAGCGGCATCAAGGCGGCCCGAGAGCAGGTCGGTCATCATGGGGCCGGTGCCACGGTAGGGCACGTGCAGCATGAAGATCTCGGCGGTCATCTTGAGGTATTCAAACGCCAGGTGGCCTGCGCTGCCGTTGCCCGCCGAGCCATAGCTGAGCTTGGCCGGGTTCTTCTTGGCGTAGGCGATGAACTCCTTGAGGTTCTTGGCGGGCACGTCGGGGTGCACCACGTACAGGCTGGGCACCTTGGCCAGCAGGCTCACGGGCTTGAAGTCCTTGTTGGCGTCGTAGGGCAGCTTGTCGAAGATGAAGGGGTTGACGGCCAGTGTGCCGATGTGGCCCAGGATCAGCGTGTGCTGGTCGTCGGAGCGCGCCACTTCACCCATGGCGATGTTGCCTGCGGCGCCCGGCTTGTTGTCCACATACACGCTCTGGCCCAGCGTCTTGCCCAGCTCGGCAGCGGTGGAGCGGGCCACGATCTCCGAGCTGCCGCCCGGAGCGAACGGCACCACAAACCGCACCGACTTGGAGGGCCAGGCCGCCTGGGCCGATGCACCGGTGGGCAGCAGGCCGCCCAGGGCCAAGGCGCCGCTGGCTCCCAGCAGGTGGCGGCGGGTGGGGGACCAGAGGGCGGGGTGTTCGTGTGAAAGCATGGGGGTGTCTCCGTCAAAACAATAGGCCGAAAGGCCAAAGGGCCCAAAGGCGAACAAGGCGCATGCGGTATGCGTGTGGCCCCATGGTGCCCGGGCCGTGCTTTCGGAATGCTGTCAGCGGGCTTGGTAGTTACCCGGGGGTGGCCCGCAGGCCCTGGCGGCGTGGGGTCAGCCGGCTGCCGCGCAGGCCGCCACGGCGGTGCCGCTAAGTACCGCGCCTTCCAGCGTCGCCGGATAGGGCCCGTCCACATAGTCGCCGCAGGCCGTCAGCCCCGGCAGCACCTGCATGGCAGGCCGCTGCAGGCCGGGGGTGCACGCAAACGTGGCGCGCTTTTCGACCACGGTCTGCACGGGGCGCAGGCCGGGCAGGCCCAGCTGCGCGGCGGCTTGCTGCAGCACCTGCTGCTCGATGAGTGCCCGGTCGCCGTCGCTGGCGCTCACCACAAAGGCCAGCAAGCCCTGCTGGCCGTCAAGCTGGCCCCGGTCGAACACGAACTGTGCCGGGTGCTCTGCCGTGTTGTGCAGCGCCAGCATGGGCTGGGGTAGTTGTGCGCCGCTGGCGTGGGCGTAAACGGTGGTGATGGCCTCAAACCGCAAGGCATTGGCGGTGGCGCTCCAGCGGGCGGCAGCAGCCAGACCCGCCGTGCTGGCAAGGCCATCGACCAAGCGCGCGGCCTCCCACGACGGGCAGGCCAGAGTGATGTGGTCGAAGGCTTCGGTTGCTTCTGAGCCTTGCGCCGCACCCCCAGTCCCCGCTAACTGCCATCGTCCGCTGGGCAGGGGCACGAGCCGCTGGATGCGTTGGCCGGTGACCACCACCTGGCCACCTTGCTGCACCAGCCAGCGCCCCGCAGCCTCGGGGAACAGCGCGCCCAGGTCGGTGCGGGGCAGCAGCAGGTTGGAGCCGCCACGCCCGCTGAACAGGCTGTCCTGCAGCACCCGCAAAAACACCTGGCCGCTGGCCTCGCGTGCGGGGGTGTTGAGTGCCGACACGCACAGCGGGTCGATGAACTCGGCCATCAGCCGGGGCGTGAGCGGGGCGCACAGGTCTGCCACCGAGGTGTGGGGCGCGCAGCGAAAGCCGCGCAGCTGCCAGGCCGTGGCCGTGCGCAGCAGAGCGATCTTGTCTTGCCAGCCCCAGCCTTTGGCGCGCGCGATGCCCAGCAGCGCATCCAGCGGCGGGGGCAGGTCGGGCAGTTGCAGGCCCAGGCCATCGGGGAACTGCAAGGTCAGCGGCAGGCGCAGCAGCGCGGTGGCAGGGTCCATGCCCACCAGGCGCATCAGGCGCAGGCTCTCGGTGTAGGCACCAATCAGGATGTGCTGGCCGTTGTCCAGCGTGGCCGCTGTGCCATCGGGCAGCACGCCCGGCACGGCGCGGGCGCGGCCGCCCACCGTGCGCGCGGCCTCGAACACGGTGACCTGGCGGCCGGCCTGCCGGTGAGCGATGGCTGCAGCCATGCCGGCCCAGCCAGCCCCGATGACGGCGACTTTCTGCGGTGCCACGCCGGGCTACATCCTGCCCAGGGCTTGCATCTTCCAGGCCAGCCAGAACTTGCGCAGCGGCGTGAGGCGGATGCGCTGGTGCAGCACCTGGAAGTTTTCGTGCTCGATCTCGCGCAGCAGGGTGCGGTAGATGCTGGCCATCATCAGGCCGGGCTTTTGGGTGCGGCGGTCCGCGTCGGGCAGCAGGGCAAAGGCCTCGTCGTACAGCCGGTGGGCGCGCTCCGCCTGAAAGCGCATGAGGGCGGTGAACCTGTCGGAGTACTGGCGCTTCAAGATCTCGTGCGCCTTCACGTCGAACTGCTGCAGCTCGCTGACGGGCAGGTAAATGCGGCCCAGCATGGCGTCTTCGCCCACGTCGCGGATGATGTTTGTGAGCTGGAACGCCAGGCCCAGCCGGTGGGCGTATTCGGTGGTGCGCGGGTCGGTCTGGCCGAAGATGCGCGCGGCCACTTCACCCACGATGCCCGCCACCAGGTGGCAGTAGCCCTGCAGGCCTGCAAAGTCGAGGTAGCGCGTCTGCTCCAGGTCCATCTGGCAGCCGTCGATCACGGCCTGCAAGTGGCGCTGTTCGATGCCGTAGTCGGCCGCCAGCGGCATCAGCGCCAGCATCACGGGGTGCGTGGGCTGGCCCGCGTAGGCCTTGGTCACTTCGGCCTGCCACCAGGCCAGCTTGGTGCGGGCCACGCCCGGGTCGCTCACTTCATCGACCACATCGTCCACCTCGCGGCAAAACGCATAGAACGCCGTGATGGCCGCGCGGCGCGGGGCAGGCAGAAAGAGAAAGGCGTAATAGAAGCTGCTGCCCGAGGCCACGGCTTTTTGCTGTACGTACTGCTGCGGTGTCATGGGGCGAGATTGTCCCATGGCGCACCGGGGCGGGCCGGTTGTCGGGGTTTGAGGTGTTTTCGGGCGGGTGCGCTAGTGCAGTATGCCCTTGGTGCTATTGAAATGATAGCTTTTGAGGAGGCGTCACGGAGCCATTGGTGAGGCGGCGGGTGCAGGGGCAGGCGCCTCGGGTTGCGACATCTCGCGCATCAGCGCGTCCAGGTCGTCGCCCTGGATCGACATCTCGGGCAGCGTGGCGGGCGTGCTGCGCAGCCACTGCGTGGTGGCGGGCACGGCCATCACCAGGACGATCACGCCGGCCAGGCAGAGCAGGTAGGGCGCCAGCGCACGCGCCACCGCGCCCATGGCGGGCCGGGGAGCCACCTGGGCGCGGGACAGCACCAGCGCGTAGCCCAACGGCGGCAGCAGGAACCCCGCCTGCAGCACCAGCAGGGTGAGCGCGGCCACCCAGGCCGCGTCATCCCCCAGCGCCAGCAAAGGGGGCATGACGATGGGGATGATCAGAAAGATCAGCTCGAACGCGTCCAGCACAAACGCCGAGCCCAGCAGCACGGCCAGCACCACCCCCATGGCCAGCAGGGGCTGGCCCTGCAGGGCACGCATCCATTCGGCCACCAGCACATCGGTGCCGTAGGCGCGCAGCACCAGCGAGAACGTGACCGCCGCCACCAGCAGCGCAAACAGCGCGCCGGTGAGCGCCATGGCGTCGTCAAGCACCTGTGCCAGCCGCCGCAGCGTGAGCTGGCGCGACGCCACGCCCCACACCAGCAGCAGCACCCCGGCGGTGGCGGCGGCCTCCACCGCCCGCACGCGGCCGGTGGTGACCAGTGCCAGCAGGGCCACGATGAGCGTGGGCACCACGCCCAGCGTCCAGCGCTCGCCGCAGGTCAGCGGCACGGGTGCTGAGGACGCGGCCCCTTGATCTGCGATGCGGCCAGTGCGGCGCTGGGCGAGCCACCAGGTCACGCCCATCCACAGCACCAGCAGCAGCGCACCGGGGGGCAGGGCGGCCTGCAGCACGTCCTGGGTGTTGATGATGCGGGTGCCTGCGTGGGCGCTGGCCAGCCCCAGCTGCGTGGCCAGGGTCAGGCCCTCGGTGTGGGCGCGCAGCATGGCATCGCCCAGCAGCAACAGCACCAGCGACGGCGGCACGATGATGCCCAGCGTGCTGGCCACTGCGACCAGGGCAGTGCGGCGGGCGGGCGGCATGCCTTCGTGGGCCCAGGCCTGCCCGGCGGTGTGCGACAGGGTCACCAGGCTGGCCCCCACCGATCCGTTCATGGGCGCCATCAGCATGCCCACGCCCAGGCCCGCCATGTCGGGCGCGGCCCGTTGCCCCACCACGCGCGCTAGCACCTTGCGCAGCCCGCTGTACAGGCCGTTGACCAGTGCCAGGTGGTTGAGCAGCGCACCCACCACGGCGTACAGCACCAGCGCCTGCAGCAGGTCGTGTTCGAGCAGGCCCACCACGCGTTCCGGCAGGCTGCGCAGCACCGCGCCATCAAACGCGCCCAGCGCCAGGCCTGCCACCGCGCCCAGGGTGCTGACGCCCAGCAGCACGGCGTAGGTGGCCCAGCCGGTGGTCATCATCAGCACCAGGGCCAGCACCAGCAGCAACAGGCCGATGGCGTTCATGGGATGAGACTCATGCAGGGTCCGCCGGTGCGCCAGTGGGCGTGCGCAGCGTGTGCACGGCCCTCCACAGGTCGGCCAGTGCTTGCAGGGCCAGCAGCACGGCCAGCAACAGCAAGGCCAGCTTGATGGCGAAGTAGCCGGGGTTGGCGGTTTCAGGAAAATTCTCCAGCCCCCGCACCGACCGCCACACCGTGGGCGCGGCGTTGATGCACACAAACACCGCCCAGGGCAGCACGGCCAGGGGTGCGCCCAAAAGGCGCATGGCGCGCACCGGGCCCCGGCCCGCATGGGCAAGGTCGGGGCGGCTGACCAGGTGGGCGCCGCGCCGGTCCGCATGGCGCAGGGCCACGGCCACATACAGCGCAAACAGCACCTGCGCGAGGTCGTTGGCCTGGCTGGACCCCGCGCCCCACCCGTCGCGCAAAGGCCACTGCAAGAACAGCAGCAATACGACCAGCAGCGCCAGCGGCATCACCAGTGCGCCCGGGCGGTTGAGCCAGCGCTCCAGCGGCAAGGGGGTGGGCAGGTCCGGCGGCAGATGCATGCAGGTGGTGGGCTACGAAACGTGCCGCGAAGCGAGGTGCGAGAGGGATTGCGATAGAGGCCGGTGGGCGGCGCTGTTCAGCATTCGACCACATTCACCGCCAGCCCGCCGCGCGATGTCTCCTTGTATTTCACCTTCATGTCCGCGCCGGTCTGCATCATGGTCTTGATGACCTTGTCGAGCGAGACCACGTGCTGTCCGTCGCCGCGCAGCGCCATGCGGGCGGCGTTGATGGCCTTGATTGCGCCCATGGCGTTGCGCTCGATGCAGGGGATTTGTACGAGGCCACCCACCGGGTCGCAGGTCATGCCCAGGTTGTGCTCCATGCCGATCTCGGCGGCGTTCTCTACCTGCTCGGGCGTGCCGCCCATCACGGCGGCCAGTGCGCCGGCGGCCATGGAGCAGGCCACGCCGACTTCGCCCTGGCAGCCCACCTCGGCGCCCGAGAGCGAGGCGTTCTCCTTGTAGATGATGCCGATGGCGCCTGCGGTGAGCAAAAAGGTGGCAATGCCGTCATCGTTGGCCGGGATGGGACCCTGCAAAAAGTTGACGTAGTAGTGCAGCACGGCCGGGATCACGCCCGCTGCACCATTGGTAGGGGCCGTCACCACGCGGCCGCCCGCGGCGTTTTCTTCGTTCACGGCCATGGCGTAGAGGTTCACCCAGTCCAGCATGGACAGCGGGTCGCGCAGCGCGGCCTCGGGCGAGCGGCTCAGGTTCTTGTGCAGCTCGGCCGCGCGGCGGCGCACATGCATGGGGCCGGGCAGGGTGCCGGTACTGGCGCAGCCGCGCTGCACGGCGCCTGCCATGGTCTGCCAGATGGCCAGCAGCTGGCGCCGCACCTCAGCCGGGCTGCGCCAGTGCTGCTCGTTGGCGGCCATGAGCTGGGCCATGCTCAGGCCGGTGGCGCGGCACTGCGCCAGCAGCTCAGCCCCGGTGCGGAACGGGTGTGGCAGGCCCTGGCCGTGGCCGGCGGTGTCGGTGCCCGTGCTGGCCGGGGTGTTGAGCACCCGCTGGCCCGCTGCATCGACCACAAACCCACCGCCCACCGAGTAGTACTCGCGCGTGGCGATGTCGTTGCCCTGCGCATCCAGTGCATGGAACGCCATGCCGTTGGGGTGCAGCGGCAGGCTTTTGCGGCGAAACAGCAGGTGGTCCTTTTCGACAAACGGCACGGCGTGCGCGCTCAGCAACGCCAGCGTGCCGCTCTGGCGGATCTGTGCGATAGCGGGAGCGATCTGGTCGGGGTCGATATGGTCTGGCTCATGCCCGGCCAGGCCGAGCAGCACGGCGCGGTCGGTGCCGTGGCCCACGCCGGTGGCCGAGAGGGAGCCGAACAGCTCCACCGTGACCTGGTGCACGGCCGCCAGTCCGACGGTGTCGCGCACATGGCAGGCAAACTGCCGGGCAGCAATCATGGGGCCCACAGTGTGGGAGCTGGACGGCCCGATGCCGATCTTGAAGAGGTCGAAAACGCTGACGGACATGGTGGGGGTGACCCTGGCTCAAAAGAAGTGCCGCAGCGCTTGTGGCGCGCGGGCACGGGCCGGCAGGGTGGGGCGCTGGCCGCCGCCCTGCCACGGTGGCCGCGAGGCTAACCGGGTGCGGTGGCCGGGGCATGCTCGCTATCCCTGCCCCGGCCGGACCAAGGGCGCGGACTATCTCGGTGGTTTGCTATTAATTAGATAGCTGGTGACGTATGTAAATCAAGCGCTACAGGCCGTTTTGGCACTGCATGGTGCTCTGGCGGGCGAGTGTGTGAGCCCGCCTTGCGGCCCATGAATCTTTCTTACATGACCAGCGCGCGGCCCAGCATCACGCACCAGTCCCACCCACGGAGCTTGGGCCGGGTGTGCAGGCTGCCCCCTTTGAGGGCATCGACCTTGTCGAGGATGCGCAGGCCGCCCTGCACCACCAGCCGCAGCTCCCAGCCAGCGCGGCCGGGCAGGCGGTGCACCAAGGGGGCGCCGCTCTGCATCGTGGTGCGGGCCCAGTGGGCGCAGTCGGCAATCAGGCGGGCGTTCTCGCGGGTGCTTTGCAGCGCCAGCAGCTCGGACTGGCAGGCGCCATAGGTCGCGCAGTCGGCACGGGGCAGGTAGTGGCGGCCCCGGGGAATGTCCACGGACAGGTCCTGCCAGAAGTTGATGAGCTGCAGCGCGGTGCAGATGGCGTCGCTCTGGCGCAGCGCCTGGGCGTCGTGCACGCCATACAGGTGCAGCAGCAGCCGGCCCACGGGGTTGGCCGAGCGGCGGCAGTAGTCCAGCAGCTCGTCGCGGTCGGCGTAGCCTTCTCCGTCACGGGTTTTTTCCACGTCCTGGGCAAAGGCGCTCAGCAGGTCTTCCAGCAGCGGCACAGGCAGCTGGTGGCTGCGCAATACGCCTTGCAGTGGCAAAAACACGCTGGCCCAGCGAGGCGAGGGTGCCTGGCCCTGGGTGATCGCGCGCAGATCGGCCAGGTAGGCCGCCAGGTCTGCCAGCCGGGCGGCGGGCAGGGCATCGCCTTCGTCGGCAATGTCGTCCGCCGTGCGCGCAAAGCCGTAGATGGCGGCAATCGGCTGGCGCAGGTGGGGCGGGCACAGCAGGGATGCGACCGGAAAGTTTTCGTAATGGGTCACGGGGGGCGCCACCGCATCAGTCGCAGTGGGCTGTGGCGCGGAGGCTGCGCCGGGGTGGGGAGAGGGGCTGGGACGGTCGTTCACACCCCGGATTGTCGCTTGACAAGCTCAAGGGCTTCTCATAGATTACTAACCGGTCAGTCAGTAATCATAAAAGCCAATCAAGTGGGGGACAAGGCGGCTGGCCCCTGCACCTGTTCACAAGCGCCCTGCATGGCTGCGGGTCGCTGATTGGCGGGTGCCTGGTGTACCTTCGCTGCGCGGGCGCTCCGGCCTGCGTTTTGCTTGCTGATCCTTGTGGCCCCTTCTTTTTTCACCGGATTTCCCATGCGCACATCCTCCGCCCTGCGGCCCTTTTCACGGCATTCCAGGCTTTTGCTGGTGCTGGCCACCGCTACCGTGCTGGCCGCCTGTTCGCGTCCCGCGCCGCCCGAGGAGCCCGTGCGCTCCGTCAAGCTGATGACGGTGGGTGTGGGCGCGCTGCAGTCCAGCCTGGAGTATTCAGGCGAGGTGCGCGCGCGGGTGGAGTCGCGCCTGGGCTTTCGGGTGGCGGGCAAGATCGTGCAGCGCCAGGCAGAGTTGGGCCAGCGCGTGAAGGCGGGCCAGGTGCTGGCGCAACTGGACCCCAAGGACTACCAGCTGGCGGCTGACGCAGCGCGCGCGCAGGTGGCGTCGGCCACCACGCAGCGCGACTTGGCGGCGGCAGACCTCAAGCGCTACCAGGCGCTCAAAGACCAGAACTTCATCAGCGGTGCCGAGCTGGAACGGCGTGAGGCCACGCTCAAGGCCGCCCAGGCCACCCTCGACCAGGCGCGTGCCCAGCTGTCGTCGCAGGGCAACCAGGCTGCTTACACCACGCTGGTGGCGGATGTGTCGGGCGTGGTGACGGGTATCGATGCCGAGCCGGGCCAGGTGGTGTCGGCCGGCGCCCCGGTGGTGCGCATTGCGCAGGATGGCCCGCGCGACGTGGTGTTTGCCGTGCCGGAAGACAAGGTGGCGCAGATCACGACGGGCTCCGAGGTGGCTGTGCGCGGCTGGTCGGGTGGCAGCACGCTGACGGGCCGTGTGCGCGAGGTGGCTGCGAGCGCCGACGCGGCGACCCGCACCTTCCAGGTCAAGGTCGCCATTGACGCGGCCGACGCCCCAGCGTTGGGCGCCACCGTGTACGCCACACCCAAGGCACTGAGCCACGCCGGCATTGCCGCCATCAAGCTGCCCACCAGCGCGCTGCGGCAAGAGGGCCAGTCCACCGCCGTTTGGGTATACGACCCTGCAACCAGCACCGTCAAGTCGCAGGTGGTGCAGATCGCCACGGCCGATGGCAACGATGCCGTGGTGGCCGGGGGACTGACCCCCGGCATGCAGGTGGTGGCCACCGGCGTGCACGTGCTGTCTCCAGGTCAAAAAGTGACGGTATACCAGCCAAAAGTGGCTCAGGCGCCCGTGAATAAAGCGCAAACAGCTCCTGAATCTGTAGCAATGCCAGCGGTGCCATCGGCTCCTGCAACCGCTGCTGCACCCGCCACCGCCACGGCCTCTGCCGCCAACTGAGGCCCGCCATGACGCAAATCCAACCCAAAGAGGGGTTCAACCTCTCCAAATGGGCGCTCGACCATCCCGCGCTCACCCGCTACCTCATGGTGGTGCTGATGCTGCTGGGCTTTGCAGCCTACTTCCAGCTGGGACAGGACGAAGACCCGCCGTTCACCTTCCGCGCCATGGTGGTGCGCACCTACTGGCCCGGCGCTACGGCCCAGCAGGTGGCCGAGCAGGTCACCGACAAGATCGAGCGCACGCTGCAAGAGGTGCCCTACGCGGACAAGATCCGCAGCTACTCCAAGCCCGGCGAGTCGCAGATCATTTTCCAGATCAAGGACTCCTCCAAGCCCGGCGACGTGGCCAATGTCTGGTACAGCGTGCGCAAGAAGGTGGGCGACATGCGCTACACCTTGCCGCAGGGCATCCAGGGCCCGTTCTTCAATGACGACTTCGGGGACGTGTATGGCGTGATCTACGCGCTGGAGTCCGAGGGCTTCAGCTACGCCGAGCTCAAGCAGTTCGCCGATGACGCGCGCCAGCAGCTGCTGCGCGTGCCCGATGTGGCCAAGGTCGAGCTGTTTGGCGTGCAGGACGAAAAGCTCTTCATCGAGATCTCGCAAAAGCGCTTGTCGCAACTGGGCCTGGACATGAACCAGGTGCTCGCTCAGCTGGGCCAGCAGAACGCAGTGGAGAGCGCGGGCACCATTCAGACGCCCCAAGACCAGGTGCAGGTGCGCGTGCAGGGCCAGTTCAAGGCCATCGAGGACCTGCGCGCGATGCCGATCCGTGGCCCCTCGGGCGCGCAACTGCGCCTGGGCGACATTGCAGAAGTGCAGCGCGGCTATGTGGACCCACCGGGCGTGAAGGTGCGCCACCAGGGCCGCGAGGTAATCGCGCTGGGCGTCTCCATGGCCAAGGGCGGCGACATCATTGCGCTGGGCAAGGCGCTGCACACGGCCACCGACCGCATCGGCGCCACGCTGCCGGCCGGTGTGAAGCTGGTCAACGTGCAGGACCAGCCCAAGGCGGTGTCCACCTCGGTGAATGAATTCGTCAAGGTGCTGATCGAGGCTGTGGTCATCGTGCTGGCGGTGAGCTTTATCAGCCTGGGATTTCACAAACGCCCTGGCAACAATCCGCTGTGGAAGCGCTGGTACATCGACCCCCGCCCGGGGCTGGTGGTGGGCATCACCATCCCGCTGGTGCTGGCCGTCACGTTCCTGGCCATGTGGTACTGGGGCATCGGGTTGCACAAGATCTCGCTGGGCTCGCTGATCATCGCGCTGGGCCTGCTGGTGGACGATGCCATCATTGCGGTGGAGATGATGGTGCTCAAGCTCGAAGAGGGCTATGACAAGGTGCGCGCCGCCACCTTCGCCTACGAGATCACGGCCATGCCCATGCTCACGGGCACCTTGATCACGGCGGCGGGCTTCTTGCCCATCGGACTGGCCAAGTCCACCACGGGCGAATACACCTTTGCCATCTTTGCCGTGACGGTGATTGCGCTGGTGCTCAGCTGGTTCGTGTCGGTCTACTTTGTGCCTTACCTGGGCACGCTGCTGCTCAAGGTGCCGCCCCATGTGCTGGCCGCCCAGGCCAACAAGGGCATCACCGACGACCCGCATGAGGTGTTTGACAGCCCGTTTTACCGCAGCTTCCGCCGTCTGGTGGACTGGTGCGTGCAGCATCGCTGGATCACCATCGGGGCGACCATCCTCACTTTTGCCCTGGGCATTGTGGGCATGGGCAAGGTGCAGCAGCAGTTCTTCCCGGATTCCAGCCGGCCCGAGATCCTGGTGGACATCTGGTTCCCGGAAGGCACCTCTTTTGCGGGCAACGAGGCCGTCACCAAGCGCGTGGAGCAGCGCCTGCAGTCCGAGCCGGGCGTGAACACGGTGAGCACCTGGGTGGGCTCGGGCGTGCCGCGTTTTTATCTGCCGCTGGACCAGGTGTTCCCGCAGAGCAACGTCTCGCAGTTCATCGTGGTGCCACAGGACCTGAAGGTGCGCGAATCGCTGCGTGTGAAGCTGCCCGCGCTGCTGGCGGAAGAGTTCCCGGAAGTGCGTGGCCGCGTCAAGCTGCTGCCCAACGGGCCACCGGTGCCGTACCCCGTGCAGTTCCGCGTAGTAGGCCCCGACCCACTGGTGCTGCGTGAGCGTGCCGACGAGGTCAAGGCCCAGTTGCGCCAGAACCCTAACATGCGCGGCGTGAACGACAACTGGAACGAGTCTGTGAAGGTGCTGCGCCTGGAAGTGGATCAGGCCAAGGCGCGCGCCCTGGGTGTGACGAGCCAGTCCATCGCCCAGGCGTCCAAGACCATTCTGTCGGGCACCCAGGTGGGGCAGTACCGCGAGGGCGACAAGCTCATCGACATCCTGCTGCGCCAGCCGCTGGATGAGCGCAATGCCATCACCGACATCGCCAACGCTTACCTGCCCACGGCGTCGGGCAAGTCGATCCCGCTCACCCAGATCGCCAAGCCCGTGTTCACCTGGGAGCCCGGCGTGATGTGGCGCGAGAACCGCGATTACGCCATCACCGTGCAGGGCGACGTGACCGAGGGCCTGCAGGGCGCGACGGTGACGGCGGCGCTGCTGCCGTCCCTCAAGGAGATCGAAGCCAAGTGGCGGTCGGCGGGCCAGACGGGTTACCGCATTGAGGTGGCGGGCGCCGTGGAGGAAAGCTCCAAGGGCTCGGCGTCCATCGCGGCGGGGCTTCCCATCATGCTGTTCATCACCTTCACGCTGCTGATGCTGCAACTGCACAGCTTCAGCCGTGCCATGCTGGTGTTCCTCACCGGGCCGCTGGGCATGGCGGGTGTGGCGGCGGCGCTGCTGCTGCTCAATCGGCCGTTTGGCTTTGTGGCGCTGCTGGGCGTGATCGCGCTCATGGGCATGATCCAGCGCAACTCGGTGATCCTGATCGACCAGATTGAGCAGGACCGCGCCCGGGGTGTGCCCGCATGGGATGCGATTGTGGAATCGGCCGTGCGCCGCTTGCGCCCCATCGTGCTCACGGCCGCGGCTGCGGTGCTGGCCATGATTCCGCTGTCGCGCAGCGTGTTCTGGGGCCCGATGGCTGTGGCCATCATGGGCGGGCTGGTGGTGGCCACGGTGCTCACGCTGCTGGCACTGCCTGCGATGTACGCGGCCTGGTTCCGTGTCAAGCGGCCTGCGCCAGAGGTTCCTGGGGCTGCTTGACCGGCAGGGCGTCCGCATCAGGTAAAATAGAAGGTTGACCGATTTCACACAGGCGGCAGCTCAGCTTGCCGCCTGTTTGTTTGTAGAACCGCGCGGGTGGCGAAATTGGTAGACGCACCAGGTTTAGGTCCTGACGCCAGCAATGGTGTGGGGGTTCGAGTCCCCCCCCGCGCACCACCCATGTGAGACTTTGCGGAACACGGCGCTGCTGCGCTGCAGCCAGCACGATCCACATTCATAAGAGGAATAGCCATGGCCGTTACTGTTGAAACCCTTGAGAAGCTCGAGCGCAAGATCACGCTGAGCGTGCCCGTCACCCTGATCCAGTCCGAAGTGGACACGCGCCTCAAGCGCCTGGCCCGTACGGTCAAGATGGACGGCTTCCGTCCCGGCAAGGTGCCCATGAACGTGGTTGCCCAGCGTTATGGCTACTCGGTGCAGTACGAAGTGCTGAACGACAAGGTGGGTGAGGCTTTTGCCGTGGCTGCGAACGAAGCCAACCTGCGCGTGGCCGGTCAGCCCCGCATCACCGAAAAGGAAGGCGCTCCCGAGGGCCAGGTCACGTTTGACGCCGTCTTTGAAGTGTTCCCCGAAGTCAAGATCGCTGACCTGTCGGACGCCGAAGTCGAAAAGCTGTCCTCCGAAGTGACCGACAGCGCCATCGACAAGACCCTGGACATCCTGCGCAAGCAGCGCCGCAGCTTCGCCCAGCGCGCCCTGGACGCCGCTGCGCAAGACGGTGACCGCGTGACCGTGGACTTCGAAGGCAAGATCGACGGCGAACCCTTCGATGGCGGCAAGGCCGAAGACTTCCAGTTCCTGGTCGGCGAAGGCCAGATGCTCAAGGAGTTTGAAGACGCCGTGCGCGGCATGAAGTCTGGCGAAAGCAAGACGTTCCCCCTGGCTTTCCCCGCCGAGTACCACGGCAAGGACGTTGCTGGCAAGACCGCCGACTTCCTGGTGACCATCAAGAAGATCGAAGCAGCCCATCTGCCCGAAGTGAACGACGCCCTGGCCAAGTCGCTCGGCATCGCCGACGGTTCCGTGGAAGGCCTGCGCGCTGACATCAAGAAGAACCTGGAGCGCGAAGTCAAGTTCCGCCTGCTGGCCCGCAACAAGGCTGCCGTGATGGACGCCCTGGTGTCCAAGGCCGAGCTGGATCTGCCCAATGCCAGCATCCAGGCCGAAATCGCCCGCCTGATGGAAGGCGCTCGCGCTGAACTCAAGCAACGCGGCGTCAAGGATGCCGACAAGGCCGAGATCCCTGAAGACGTGTTCCGTCCCCAAGCTGAGCGCCGTGTGCGCCTGGGTCTGGTGCTGGCCGAGTTGGTGCGCGCCAACGAACTGCAGGCCAAGCCCGAGCAGCTCAAGGCCCATATCGACGAGCTGGCTGCCAGCTACGAGAAGCCCGAAGACGTGGTGCGCTGGTACTTCGGCGACCGCCAGCGCCTGGCTGAAGTCGAAGCCGTTGTCATTGAGAACAACGTGACCGAGTTCGTGCTGTCCAAGGCCAAGGTGGTCGAGAAGGCCATTTCCTTCGACGACCTGATGGCGCAGCAGGGCTGATAGGCCCTCGGGCCGGGTGGCCTGCTTCGTGCAACTGCCCGGTTCTGGTCGTCAAGACACACCAGGGGCTTGTGCTTTCGTGCACAAGCCCCAATTCATTTCTGGGTACAGTACCTGCTTGACTGGAGAAATACATGAGCGCATTGGAAACACAAGGCCTGGGCATGGTCCCCATGGTCATCGAGCAGTCGGGCCGTGGCGAACGGTCCTATGACATCTATTCGCGCCTGCTCAAGGAGCGCGTGATTTTTCTGGTGGGCCCGGTCAATGACCAGACGGCCAACCTGGTGGTGGCACAGCTGCTGTTCCTGGAGAGCGAAAACCCCGACAAGGACATCTCGTTCTACATCAACTCGCCCGGTGGTTCGGTGAGTGCCGGCATGGCGATCTTTGACACCATGAACTTCATCAAGCCCGATGTCTCGACCCTGTGCACGGGCATGGCGGCCAGCATGGGCGCCTTCCTGCTGGCGGCAGGCGCCAAGGGCAAGCGTTTTGCGTTGCCCAATTCCAAGGTCATGATCCACCAGCCATTGGGTGGCATGCAAGGCCAGGCGACCGAGATCGAGATCCACGCCCGCGAGATCCTCAAGACCCGCGAGCAGCTCAACAAGATCCTCGCCGAGCGCACCGGCCAGCCGCTGGAGAAGATCCAGCGCGACACGGAGCGTGACTATTTCCTCTCGGCCGACGAGGCCAAGGACTATGGTCTGGTCGATCAGGTGATCAGCCAGCGCGCCTGATCGCCGGAGGGCGGCGAAGCGGCGTTTTCCCGAGGGGAAGACGCCGTTTTTTATTTGGTTATCATCCCGACAACTTTCCGAAACAAGCAAGGCATTGCCCCCATGGCCGAGAAAAAAGGCTCTTCCAGCGAAAAAACCCTTTACTGCTCTTTCTGCGGCAAAAGCCAGCATGAAGTGAAGAAGCTGATCGCCGGTCCGTCGGTCTTTATCTGCGACGAGTGCATTGACCTGTGCAACGAGATCATCCGCGACGAACTGCCAGCTGGTGATCTGGCCCGCGAAGGCCGCAGCGACCTGCCCACGCCGGTCGAGATCAAGGCCAACCTGGACAACTATGTGATTGGCCAGGATGTTGCCAAGCGCACACTGGCCGTGGCGGTGTACAACCACTACAAGCGCCTGCGCCACAAGGACAAGGCCCACAAGGACGATGTGGAGCTGTCCAAGAGCAACATCCTGCTGATCGGCCCCACCGGCTCCGGCAAGACGCTGTTGGCACAAACCCTGGCACGCATGCTGGATGTGCCCTTCGTGATGGCCGACGCCACCACACTGACCGAGGCTGGCTATGTGGGCGAGGACGTGGAGAACATCGTCCAGAAGCTGCTGCAGAGCTGCAACTACGAAGTCGAGCGTGCCCAGCGCGGCATCGTCTACATCGACGAAATCGACAAGATCTCGCGCAAGTCCGACAACCCCAGCATCACGCGCGACGTGTCGGGCGAGGGCGTGCAGCAAGCGCTGCTCAAGCTCATCGAAGGCACCATGGCCAGCGTGCCGCCACAAGGGGGGCGCAAGCATCCGAACCAGGACTTCCTGCAGATCGACACGACCAACATCCTGTTCATCTGCGGTGGTGCCTTCGCCGGGCTGGAGAAAGTCATCGAGAACCGTACCGAGGCGTCGGGCATCGGGTTCGGTGCTTCGGTCAAGAGCAAGAAGCAGCGCTCCCTCACCGAGGTGTTCACCGAGATCGAGCCGGAAGACCTCATCAAGTTCGGCCTGATCCCTGAGCTGGTGGGCCGGATGCCTGTGGTGACGGCGCTGGCCGAGCTGAGCGAAGATGCGCTCGTGCAGATCCTGACCGAGCCCAAGAATGCGCTCGTCAAGCAGTACAGCAAGCTTTTGGCCATGGAAGGTGTAGACCTCGAAATTCGCCCGGCTGCCCTGAAAGCCATCGCACGCAAGGCGTTGGCCCGCAAGACGGGCGCGCGGGGTCTTCGCTCCATCCTGGAGCAAGCGCTGATTGGCACCATGTTCGACCTGCCCAATACCAGCAACGTCGAAAAGGTGGTGGTGGACGAGTCCACCATCGAAGAAAACAAGCCGCCGCTGCTCGTCTACCGCGAAGCAGCCAAGAAGGCCTGAAAAGGCCTGAGAAGAGGCGTGCAGAAGTCCGCTGGTGCCTCCATGGATCAGACGGATTTCTTCACGCGGTCTGAGATGACCGGAGTGGGCGCCCTGTGGCCGCCCTTCGAACCATCAACCCTTGCGCCAGTACGGCTGCGTGCGAGGGTTGAAAATCCCCACATGTGGACCCACTTCCACAGAGCACTTTGAGGATTTCCATGTCCGGACATACCCCCCTGCCAGCTACCCCCCTCGACCTGCCGCTGTTGCCTTTGCGTGACGTGGTGGTGTTCCCCCACATGGTGATCCCGCTTTTCGTGGGCCGCCCCAAGAGCATCAAGGCTCTGGAGATGGCCATGGAGGCCGACCGCCGCATCATGCTGGTGGCCCAAAAGGCCGCAGCCAAGGATGAGCCTTCGGTGGCGGACATGTTCGATGTGGGGTGTGTCTCCACCATCTTGCAGATGCTCAAGCTGCCCGACGGCACCGTGAAGGTGCTGGTGGAAGGTCAGCAGCGTGCGCTGGTGGCATCGATTGAAGATGCGGAGTCGCACTTCATGGCTACCGTGACGCCGGTGGAGGCTACGCCGGACGCCAACAAGCCCAGCGAAATTGAGGCCCTGCGGCGCGCTGTGATGCAGCAGTTTGATCAGTACGTCAAGTTGAACAAGAAGATTCCGCCGGAGATACTGACTTCCATCTCCAGCATTGACGATCCCGGCCGTCTTGCGGACACCATCGCCGCCCATCTGCCCCTCAAGCTTGAAAACAAGCAGGTGGTGCTGGACCTGTCGGACGTGAAGGCACGACTCGAAAACCTGTTCGAGCAGCTCGACCGCGAGGTGGACATCCTCAATGTGGACAAGAAGATCCGTGGCCGTGTCAAGCGCCAGATGGAGAAGAACCAGCGCGATTTCTATCTGAACGAGCAGGTCAAGGCCATCCAGAAGGAACTGGGCGAGGGCGACGAGGGGGCGGACATCGAGGAGATCGAGAAAAAGATCAAGCTCGCCAAGATGCCAGCTGAGGCGCGCAAGAAGGCAGAGGCTGAGCTCAAGAAGCTCAAGCTCATGTCGCCCATGTCGGCCGAAGCGACGGTAGTGCGCAACTACATCGACGTGCTCACCGCGCTGCCGTGGAGCAAGAAGACCAAGATCAAGCACGACCTGGTGAATGCCGAGGGCGTCCTCAACGAAGACCACTACGGTCTCGACAAGGTCAAGGACCGCATCCTGGAATACCTCGCGGTACAGCAGCGTGTGGACAAGGTGAAAGCGCCTATCCTGTGCCTGGTGGGGCCTCCTGGCGTGGGCAAGACCTCGCTGGGTCAATCCATTGCCAAAGCCACCGGACGCAAGTACGTGCGCATGGCGCTGGGCGGCATGCGCGACGAGGCCGAGATTCGCGGACACCGCCGCACCTACATCGGCGCACTGCCGGGCAAAGTGCTGCAGAGCCTTTCGAAAGTCGGCACGCGCAACCCGTTGTTCCTGCTCGACGAGATCGACAAGCTGGGCACGGATTTCCGGGGCGACCCGTCCAGCGCACTGCTGGAGGTGCTGGACCCCGAGCAGAACCACACATTCGGCGACCATTATGTCGAGGTGGACTTCGATCTGTCCGACGTGATGTTCGTTGCCACGTCGAACTCGATGAACATTCCGCCAGCGCTGCTGGACCGGATGGAAGTGATCCGCCTGTCGGGTTACACCGAGGACGAGAAGACCAGCATTGCCATGAAGTACCTGCTGCCCAAGCAGCTCAAGAACAATGGCGTGAAGGACGTAGAACTGCTCATCACCGAGCCTGCGGTGCGTGACATGGTGCGTTACTACACCCGTGAAGCGGGCGTGCGCTCGCTGGAGCGCGAGCTGTCCAAAATTTGCCGCAAGGTGGTCAAGGGCTTGCAGCTCAAGAAGCTGGAGCCTCAGGTCGTCGTCACCGCCGACAACCTGCCGGACTTTTTGGGCGTACGCAAGTACACCTACGGCCGTGCCGAACTGCAAAACCAGGTGGGGCAGGTGGTGGGCTTGGCCTGGACGGAGGTGGGGGGCGATCTGCTGACCATTGAGGCGGCCATCATGCCTGGCAAGGGAGTGATCACGCGCACAGGTTCCCTGGGCGACGTGATGAAGGAATCCGTGGAAGCAGCCCGTACGGTGGTGCGCAGCCGCGCACGCATGCTGGGCATCAAGGACGAAACGTTCGAGAAGCGCGACATCCATATCCACGTGCCCGATGGCGCCACACCCAAGGACGGCCCCAGCGCCGGGGCCGCAATGACTACGGCCTTTGTCTCGGCCCTCACCGGCATTCCTGTGCGCGGCGATGTGGCGATGACCGGCGAGATCACGCTGCGGGGCGAGGTGACAGCCATCGGCGGCCTCAAGGAAAAGCTGCTGGCCGCTTTGCGCGGTGGCATCAAGACGGTGCTGATTCCTGAAGAGAACGTGAAGGACCTCGCAGAGATCCCCGACAACGTGAAGAGCGGCTTGGAGATCGTGCCAGTGCGCTGGATCGACAAGGTACTGGAGGTGGCCCTGGAGAGCAAGCCCGTGCCGCTGACGGACGAAGAGGTCGCCGTGGCAGCAGCAGCGGTAGCTGTGTCGACGGACAAAGCCGCAGCGTCGTCCGCTACCGTCGATGGATTGAAACATTGAAGCAAAATTTTTTGGGGACCCCCAAAAAATGCGCTACAATTCATTCCATCGCAGCAAACGTTGTACAATGTAAGGCTTCGATAAATGCGGGAATAGCTCAGTTGGTAGAGCGCAACCTTGCCAAGGTTGAGGTCGAGAGTTCGAGACTCTTTTCCCGCTCCAATTTCCACAAAAAGGGAAGCAGTTGCTTCCCTTTTTTGTCAGAGGAATGAGAGTTCCTGGCGCGGTAGCAAAGCGGTTATGCCCCGGATTGCAAATCCGGTTAGTCCGGTTCGACTCCGGACCGCGCCTCCAGATACGGTCTGCGGCAATGAAGCGACGAAGCTCTCAGGGCTGAGAGCGCAGGCAGAGATCGTTTCAGGGAATGGTGGTTGGATAGAAATTTTTTGGCTTGCAATCGAATACGGCCAAAAAGAGTTATATAATTCGAGGCTTGCTGATAAGCACTAACGGAAACGTTGGGAAAATCAGAAAATGCGGGAATAGCTCAGTTGGTAGAGCGCAACCTTGCCAAGGTTGAGGTCGAGAGTTCGAGACTCTTTTCCCGCTCCATATTTGAAAAGGGAAGCTTAGGCTTCCCTTTTTTCTTGCTGGTACGGGGCGCGCTGTTTTCAAAACAGCGGTCCTGACCAGAGATACGACAGGGCATTGCGCGCATGCGCTGCCCGGGTTACGCTGCAACGCAGGTATGCGCTCAGCAGCCGGCGCCCCGATGGTGAAATTGGTAGACACTGCGGACTTAAAATCCGCCGCTTTCCTGAAAAGGGGCGTGCCGGTTCGACCCCGGCTCGGGGCACCACTACGATTCAATCATGTCAAGTTACAACGCTCCCTTTGAAATCCATGTCCACGGACAGGTCCTCCTGCGGGCTGATGTCGGTTTTGACCAGCTTCAAGAGGCGCTCAAACCGCTGTGGAAGTACGCTGGAGCACGTTCGCTGGCCGACGGTGCCGCCAGTGCCTACGAAGAAGAGCCAGGTATCAAGTACGACGCGCAAGAGCATTTGCTGCAGATGTGCTGGACGGTGCGTGGCGATGAGGACTTCCGCCAGTCGCTCGACGAGATGTGCATGAGCCTCAATGAGCTGGCCGAGCAAGGTGCAGCCATTGAGGTCACTTTCTACGACACCGACTTTGATGAAGACGAGGAAGAGCAGGGCGCAGAGTCACGCGACGACTTCGTGATGCTTTTCGTCGGCCCCACGCCCGCTGCCATCATGCAGGTGCAGCGTGACCTGCTGGTGCAAGACGTAGTGAACATGATGGAGCGCCACTTTGACGGTGCCGAGCTCGGCGGCGTGGTCGCCGAGATCGATAAGCTGTTCAGCCAGCGCTTCGACGCCCTGGTGAACTCGCTGGAGATTGGCAAGCCGCCGCGTGGCCCTGGCGGCCCCAGCGGTGGTCACGGCGGTGGTGGTGGCCGTCGCCCGCGCCACCTGCACTGATCTGCGCCGCCGGCTTGCGGCGCATGCGCTGCTTGTGGGGGCAAGCCCTGCGGCACACCTTACTCATACTTCCCAGGTAGTGGGTGATTTCTCCCGTCGCTTCAATGCGCATGTGCGTTCGCGCCACCCCATGTCCTGGCCATCGCCGCCTTGTTGCCCATGAGCACTGATCTTCCCTATCTGCGTTCCTACCCCGCTTCGTTGCAGGACCAGGCGCGTGATCTGTTGCAGCAGGGCAAGCTTGGCACGGTGCTGCTGCGCAAGTACCCGCAGGCGCATGCCGTGCGCAGCGACAAGGCGCTGTATGACTATGCGCAGGAGCTCAAGGCTCGCTATCTGCGGAACTCAGGCACGGTCAACAAGGTGCTGTTCGACAACAAGATCCACGTAGTGCGCCATGCACTGGGTTTGCACACCGCCGTGTCACGCGTGCAGGGCAATCGGTTGGCCGCCAAACATGAGATTCGCATTGCCGCGATGTTCAAGCAGGCACCCGAAGAGTTCTTGCGCATGATCGTCGTCCACGAACTGGCCCACCTGCGCGAGAAGGACCACGACAAAGCCTTCTACCAGCTCTGCACCCACATGGAGCCTCAGTACCACCAGTACGAATTCGACCTGCGCCTGTACCTTACCCATTTGGAGCAGGCGGGTACGCGGCTGTGGGGCTCTGACGCTTCCTGAGGATTCAGGACTATCAGCGCATCAGGTGCATCAGCTGATGGTGCTCCAAAAAAGATAGCCGTCAGCGCTTATAAAACCTGCACTAACGGTCTTTTTCCCATCAAGGCACTGACACGCTCTGGCAGAGCCTGGCAGGCAGGTTCAGCCAGCGCTGGGCCGCTGCCTGCATCATGGCGACAGGGCCGGTGGTGAGCAGTTGTACGGGCTCCGGGCCCTCGGGGGAGGTGGGCTGCTCGGACGGTGGTAACGCGAGCAGGTCGGCCGCCTCCAAGAGGCGCCGCGTCTGGCGTGCCACAGGTTCACCCGTCTCGATGAACTGAACCTCCGGCCCCACCAGTGCGCGCAACTCGTGGGCCACAAAAATGTAGTGCGTGCAGCCGAGCACCAGGGTGTCCATCTGCCCTGGCCCCGTGCCAAAGCTGCCCATGGCCTGCACGTAGCGTTCGCACAGCGCGCCGGTCTCTGTGGTGCTGACAGGGCTGTCAGGGGCAGCGGCGGGCAGGGCCACGCTGCGCTCAATGGCGTGCGCCAGACCGTCGCAGGGCTGCACCACAAAATGGGCCTGGTCGGCCAGCGAGGCCATGAGCTTGCCGAACTTGGCGCTGGTCAGCGTGCCCCGGGTGCCGATGACACCCACATGCCCTGTTTTGGTCACTGCCAAAGCCGGCTTCACGGCGGGCTCCAGGCCCACCAGTGGCAAGTCCGGATGGCTGCTGCGCACCTCGTGGATGGCGGCTGCCGTGGCTGTATTGCATGCCACCACCAGGGCCTTGATGTGGTGCTGCTGGCACAGATAGTCGGTGATGGCGTGGGTGCGCGCCGCCACAAAGGCGTCGCCGCGCTCGCCGTAGGGGGCATTGGCACTGTCGGCCAGGTACACGAAGCGCTCGTGGGGCATGGCGGCCAGCAGGGCGCGAAGCACGCTCAGCCCGCCGACGCCGCTGTCAAACACACCGATAGGAGAAGAGGCCTGCGGCATCAGGAAGCCCGTGGTTGGACAAAAGGCTGGATTGTAGGAAAACGGGGATGGCCTGCAGCGTGGGCTTTGGAGCTACGCCTCTGGCTGCGTCGCCGACCGCGCAGCTGCAGAGCACTGGGGGAAGGCAAAAGGCTCAGCGTGCGGGCGACTGGGTCTTGCTGCCACCGGTGGGTGCGTCCGTGACTTTCGGGTGCGACAGCAGGTAGTAGCGTTTGACCACGGCCTTCTGCCACTCTGAGCCCCCTGCGACCAGCTCGCTGCTGATGCTCACCAGCACGCCACTGGCTTGGTTGAGTTGCGCGGTGAGTGCGCACAGATACCAGGCGGCCTCTTCGCTCGCCAATTGCGTGGTCTCGGTCTGCAGGATGTTGATGCCGTGCTCACGACCATACAGGCGCGTGAGTGCGCTGCCCGTGGCAAACGATTTGCGCTTCGGGTCTTTCAGGTCGGGCACGCGTTCTACGGCCTCCCATGCCCAGCGCTTGCTTTCGGGCCACCAGGTACCCAGCAGCTCTGCATCGAACACCGTGCGCTTGCCCCCACGGAGCACGGTGAAGGTCTTGTTGAAAAAGTCCAGCGTGCGCAGTTGGCTGCCCGCCATGTGCTGGCTGTTCAGCAGCTGTTGGCGTTCGATGTGGGATGCGATGCTGGCGTCCAGCAGCGCGGCATCGCGGGTCGGCAGCGCGCCGCCAAAGGCGGTTTGCGCGTCATGCTGTGGAACCATGGGCGGGTTGGCGCTGGCCGCCAGGGGCAGGGCGCTGATCAGGGTGGTCAGCAGCAAGGCGCGCAGAGGCTGCTGAAGGGGCTGTGCAAACCCGTGGTTCAAAAGCATGGTGGAGGCAGCAAAGGCCGAGAAAGAGGAGTCGGATCGAGCCAGCATTTTTGCCGAACCGGATGCAGGGATGTGTGTCGGAGCGGCCACAAAAAACCGCCCGAAGGCGGTTCTTTGTCATTGCACCTTGTTGCAGCAGGCACCTTGCGGGCCCTGCCACAAAAACGCGCTTCAGGCCGCAGCGACGCCGATGCCCTTGAACTCTCCCGATGCGATGCGCTTTTGCCACTCGGCCGGGCCGGTGATGTGGGCGCTGGTACCACCGGCATCCACGGCCACGGTCACGGGCATGTCCACCACGTCGAATTCGTAGATGGCTTCCATGCCCAGGTCTTCAAAGCCCACGACCTTGGCGGTCTTGATGGCCTTGGAGACCAGGTAGGCGGCGCCGCCCACGGCCATCAGGTAGGCGCTCTGGTGCTTCTTGATGGCCTCGATGGCGACCGGGCCGCGCTCGGCCTTGCCCACCATGGCGATCAGCCCAGTCTGGGCCAGCATCATTTCGGTGAAACCGTCCATGCGCGTGGCGGTGGTCGGGCCTGCGGGGCCCACGGCCTCACCCTTCACGGGGTCCACAGGGCCCACGTAGTAGATGACGCGGTTGGTGAAGTCCACAGGCAGCTTCTCGCCCTTGGCCAGCATGTCCTGGATGCGCTTGTGGGCGGCGTCACGGCCGGTCAGCATCTTGCCGTTGAGCAGCAGCGTGTCACCGGGCTTCCAACTGGCGACTTCTTCCTTGGTCAGCGTGTCCAGGTTGACCTTCTTACTCTTGTTGTAGTCTGGCGCCCAGTCCACGTTGGGCCACAGGTCCAGGCTGGGGGGCGTGAGGTACACGGGGCCCGAGCCGTCCATCACGAAGTGCGCATGGCGCGTGGCGGCGCAGTTGGGGATCATCGCAATCGGCTTGCTGGCCGCGTGCGTGGGGTACATCTTGATCTTGACGTCCAGCACCGTGGTCAGGCCGCCCAGGCCTTGCGCGCCGATGCCCAGGGCGTTGACCTTTTCAAACAGCTCCAGGCGCAGCTTTTCGACATTGTCGAGTTCGGCCCCACTGGCTTGCTTGGCCTGCAGTTCGTACATGTCCAGGTCGTCCATCAGGCTTTCCTTGGCCATGAGCACCGCCTTCTCGGCCGTGCCGCCAATGCCGATGCCCAGCATGCCGGGCGGGCACCAGCCTGCGCCCATGGTGGGCACGGTCTTGAGCACCCAGTCCACCACGTTGTCGCCGGGGTTGAGCATGTACATCTTGGACTTGTTCTCCGAGCCGCCGCCCTTGGCTGCCACGGTGATGTCCACGGTGTTGCCGGGCACGATCTCGGTGAAGATCACGGCGGGGGTGTTGTCCTTGGTGTTCTTGCGGGCGAACTGCGGGTCGGCCACGACCGACGCACGCAGTGTGTTGTCGGGGTGGTTGTAGCCACGGCGCACGCCTTCGTTGATGGCGTCGTCCAGGCTGCCGGTGAAGCCTTCCCAGCGCACGTCCATGCCCACCTTCAGGAACACGTTGACGATGCCGGTGTCCTGGCAGATGGGGCGCTGGCCGGTGGCGCTCATCTTGCTGTTGGTCAGGATCTGGGCGATCGCATCCTTGGCCGCCGGGCTCTTTTCGCGCTCGTAGGCGCGGGCCAGGTGGGCGATGTAGTCGGTGGGGTGGTAGTAGCTGATGTACTGCAGCGCGCCGGCAATGGATTCGATCAGGTCTTCTTGGCGAATGGTCGTCGTGGTCATGGCGGTGGGGGTTTGAGGGAAAACGCGAACCCCGAATTATCCCCCGCCGGGCTTGCGTGGTCCTGTCAGGGGCCATGGCGGGTGGTGGCGGGTGCTAGCGGGTGCTGGCGCGCCGTGGCCCGGGGTGGGTATGCTGCGGTCTGGTGTTTCGTTCCACCCCCCATTCGCTCGTTGAGCGGCAAGGCCCACCCGTGAAAACCTCCACCCCCGCACCGACCGCAGTCCGCACCGAAAAAGACACCTTCGGCCCCATCGATGTCCCGGCCGACCGCCTGTGGGGTGCCCAGACGCAGCGCTCGCTGCACCACTTTGCGATCTCGGGCGAGCGCATGGCGCCCGAACTGATCCGCGCGCTGGCGCAGGTCAAGCGGGCCAGTGCCTATGTGAACCACGCGCTGGGCCTGCTCGATGCAGCCAAGACCACGGCCATCGTGGCGGCGGCGGACGAGGTGATTGGCGGCGGCCATCTGCAGGAGTTTCCGCTGGTGGTGTGGCAGACCGGCTCGGGCACGCAGACCAACATGAACATGAACGAGGTGCTGGCCAACCGCGCGAGCGAGCTGCTGGGTGGCCCGCGTGGCGAGGCGCGGCTGGTTCACCCCAATGACGAGGTGAACAAGAGCCAGTCAAGCAACGACGTGTTCCCCACCGCCATGCACCTGGCGGCGGTGGACGCGCTGATGCACCGACTGCTGCCCGCGCTGCACGGCCTGCGCACCACGCTGGGGGCGAAGGCCAAGGCGTTTGATGGCATCGTGAAGATTGGCCGCACACACCTGCAGGACGCAACCCCGCTCACGCTGGGCCAGGAGATCTCGGGCTGGGTGGCGCAGCTGCAGCATGGCGAACAGCATGTGCGCGCCGCGCTGCCGCACCTGTGCGAGCTGGCCCTGGGCGGCACCGCTGTGGGCACGGGGCTCAATGCGCCTTCTGGCTACGCGCAGGCCGTGGCCAAGGAGCTGGCCGACCTGACGGGCCTGCCGCTGGTTACCGCCCCTAACAAGTTCGAGGCCCTGGCCAGCTGCGATGCGCTGGTGCATGCCCATGGCGCGCTCAAGACCCTGGCGGCCAGCCTGATGAAGATTGCCAACGATGTGCGCTGGCTGGCCAGCGGCCCGCGCAGCGGGCTGGGCGAGATCACCATCCCCGAGAACGAGCCGGGCTCGTCCATCATGCCCGGCAAGGTCAACCCCACGCAGTGCGAGGCGCTGACCATGCTGTGCGCGCAGGTGCTGGGCAATGACGTGGCCATCAATATCGGCGGGGCCTCTGGCAACTTCGAGCTGAATGTGTTCCGCCCGATGGTGATTCACAACTTCTTGCAGAGCGTGCGCCTGCTGGCCGATGGCATGGCCAGCTTCAACGAGCACTGCGCCGTGGGCATCGAGCCCAACCAGGCGCGCATCAACGATCTGGTGGAGCAGTCGCTGATGCTGGTGACGGCGCTGAATCCGCACATCGGCTACGACAAGGCGGCTTTCATTGCGAAGAAGGCGCACAAGGAGGGCAGCAGCCTGCGTGCCGCTGCCATCGCGTCGGGCCATGTCACGGGCGAGCAGTTTGACCAGTGGGTGGTGCCGGGGGATATGGTCGGGCGCTGATTTCCTTCGTGCAGGCCCTATGCCCGAGGCTTGCTCAGAAACGCCAGCAGTCTGCGCTCGGCAGCGCTGAGGCCGCGGGGTGATGTGGCACCGCCAAGGCGGGCCCACACCTGCTGGCTGCGTGGGCTAGGGTCGGACGCGATCTGTGCGCCCAGCGCAAGGACGGCGGGGTGCACGTACGACTTTTTGCACACAGCGGGCGTGTTGCCCAATTGGTAGGCCACCTCGGCCAGGACGGCCTGGGCGCTGTAGCGCAGGCCCTTGTCCGAGGCGTTGGCTGCATCGGTGCCGGTACCATTACCGGTGCAGGCCAGCCGGGTCAGCTCCAGCGCCTGCGTGGTTCCGTGCCAGGTCCGAAAGTCCTTGGCGGTAAAGCGTTCGCCGTCGGCCTTGCCAGCGGTGCGGGTGATCTCGTTCAGGTAGTCATTCACGTCGCCAGAACCCAGGGTGCGCAGGTTGCCGTCCTCGTCCGCATACTGAAAAAGCTCTTGCCCCGGCAACTGCTGGCAGCGGCGCACCACGCGGGCCACCTGCGGGTCGTTCAGGGTGGTCTCTTGCTGCACCCCGCTCTTGCCGCGAAAGCGCAGCCGCAGCTCGTTGCCCTGCAGCCGCGCATGCCGCGTGCGCAGCGTTGTCAGGCCATACGAGCGGTTGGTGCTGGCGTATTCCTCATTGCCGACGCGCAGAAAAGTGGTGTCCAGCAGGCGCACCAGCGTGGCCAGCAGCCGCTCGCGCGTGAGCACCGGGCCTCGGCGGGGTGTGGCCAGGTCGCGCGCCACGCGGGCCCGGATGCGTGGCAGCGCCCGGCCAAAGGCCTGCATGTGCTCGAACTTGCCTTCGTCCCGCTGCCGGCGCCACAGGGCGTGGTAGCGGTATTGGCGCCGCCCGCGTGCATCGAGCCCGGTGGCCTGCAGGTGTCCGTTGGGCAGGGGGCAGATCCACACCTGGGTGTAGGCCGGCGGGATGGCCAGGCGCCGGATGCGATCGATCTCTGCCGGGTCTTGCAGCCATTGGCCATCAGGCAGGCGGTAGCGAAACGCCTTGGCGCCGCAGCGTACCCGGGTAATGCCCGGCAGTGTGGGGCTGACGTACACCAAGCCACCTTGCAGTCCGGGTGATGGGGAGGGCGCGGGTTCGGATGAGCGGGCCGAGGATGGGGTGCCGGGCTTGGGGGATGCGGGCATGAGGGGCAGTGGATAAAGCCGGTGAGTGGGCTTTGATCACACCCGCTGGTGCCCGCGAGCGGTGTAGGCCTGTGGCGTGCGCTGCGGTGAGCGACCCGCGCAACCGTGCTGTGGAATCCGTGCCGCGATGTGGTGCAAAAGAGGCTGTAGCGCTTATTGAATATGCGCCTGCTGCTATCAAAATAGTATCAATCTGGCGCCGTCGGGTCCAGCGCAAAGCCCACGCCATACACCGACCGGATCCAGTCGCTGCCGTCCGCACTGGCGGCCTTGAGTTTCTTGCGCAGGTTCTTGATGTGGCTGTCGATGGCGCGCTCATTCACATCCAGGGTGTCGTCATAGGCTTGGTCCAGCAACTGGGCCCGGGAGAAGATGCGCCCGGTCTGCCGCGCCAGCACCTGCAGCAGCTTGAACTCGCGGCGGGTCAGTCCCAGCGGCCTGCCGTGCAATGTGGCTTGCCAGTGCGATTCGTCCAGCATCAAGGCGGCGGTGGTTGTCTGGTGGGCTGGCGGCTCTTGTGCGGCAGCGGTGCGGCGCAGCACGGCCTTGACGCGGGCCACCACCTCGCGCGGTGAAAACGGTTTGCAGATGTAGTCGTCCGCTCCCAGCTCCAGACCGATGAGGCGGTCCACTTCTTCCACACGGGCCGTGAGCATGATGATGGGGTGCTGCGTGTGGCGCCGCGCCTGGCGCAGGATCTCCAGGCCGTCGATGCCGGGCAGCATGATGTCCAGCAGCGTGAGGTCGGGCGGCGTGGTGAGCATGCTCGCCAGCGCGGCGCGGCCCTCGGCCTGGTGCTCCACCGTGTAGCCCGCGTGGCGCAGGTAGTCCACCACGATGGCGGCGATGTCGGGTTCGTCTTCGACGACAAGGATGCGGGGGCTCATGAAGGGTTGTCCAGCAAGGGCAGTTGCAGCGTGATGCGCAGTCCGCCGAGGGGGGAGGGTTCGGCCGTCAGCGTGCCGCCGTGGGCGAGCACGATGGCGCGGCAGATCGCCAAGCCCAGGCCCGAGCCGCCGTGGTCGCGGTTGCGCGAGGTTTCGGCGCGGTACAGGCGCTCAAAGATGCGGGGCAGCTCGTGTGCGGGCACGCCGGGCGCGCTGTCGTCCAGCTGCACCTGCAGCTGCGGAACTCCATCCGCCGGTGGCAGCAGGCGTGCCGCAATGCGCAGCAGGCCGGCAGCGTCGGTGTAGCGCAGGCTGTTTTCCAGCAGGTTCAAAAACACCTGGTGCAGCTGCTGTGCGTCGCCGCGCACCAGGGGTGCGGGCTGAGCAGTGCCCTGTGCGGTCAGGGCGTCCAGACCGGTGGTGTCCACATCAATGCCAGCCTGCGCCAGACGGGGGCGCATGGAGGCCAGCGCCTCGCCCAGGAGCGACAGCGGGTGCACGGGCACCTGGGCCGAGGGCGCGCTGGTGCCCGCCGCATCCAGGCTGGCGCGCAGGTCGCCCACCAGCTGGATCAGGCGCATCACCTGCCGGTGCAGGCGCAGCGCGGTCTTGTCGTCAAAGGGGCGGATGCCGTCCTGCACGGCCTCGATCTCGGCGCGCATGGCGGCCAGGGGCGTGCGCAGCTCGTGGGCCACGTCGCCCAGCCACTGGCGGCGGCTGGCCTCGATGCTGCCCAGCTGTTCGGCCATGGTGTTGAAGGTGCGTGCGAGCTGGGCCAGCTCGTCGTTGCCGTGCACGGGCACGCGGGTGTGCAGGTGGCCCTGCGCAATGCCGCGTGCGCCGGTGGCCAGGGCCTCGACCGGGGCCAGCCAGCGCCGTGCGAGCCAGCCCGACAACAGCAATGCCAGTGCCAGCCCGGCGAGGCCCGTCCACGCCACAAAGCCCAGGTGCTGGACCAGAAAGGCCTGGTCGGCCTCGCTGCGCACGCCCTGGGGCGGTGCGAGCACGAGGTGGCCGATGACCTGGCCGCTGGCGCCGCGCAATGCCAGGCGGGCGCCCCCCGGCTGGGGCGGAGTGCCTGCGACCAGCTGATCTTGTGCATCGAGCAGGCCCAGGCGGGGGTAGATGTCATCCGGGTGGCGCTGGGGTGGCGCAGCGCCCCGGTCCATGGGGCGCAGGTCGTCGTTGGGCGGGCGTGGGGGCGGGCCATTGCCCGGGTCGGTGCCACGGCCACCCTGGCTGTCGTTGGCCGCAGGGGCACTGGCCGCGCTGGCAGGCTGCGTCAAGAGGCCGGATTGCACGGAGGGGGCAGGGGACGCAGGTGGCGCGGCAAACGGGCTACTGCGGTCGGGCGGCGGGCCATTGGGCGGGCGGAAACCGCCGGGCCCGCGCGAGCCGCCGCTCGGGTGGGTGAGCCGTCCCCACAGGGAGGGCTGCCCGCGCAGGCTGTCCCAGCCGCCCGTCTGGGTGTGGTGAGACTGCAGGCGTTCGGCCAGCCAGTCCATGCGGGCCAGCTCGATCTCGGCGACATACGGCCCCAGGCCCCGCTGCAGCCCCAGGCGTGAGAACCCCACAAAGATCAGCAGCAGCGCCAGCAGCAGCGCGGCCAGGGCGATGAAGGCTTTGCGGTGCAGCGTCAGGTGGGGCACGGGGACAAGGGAGCGCAGGGGCGGCATGGTGGGTCAGCGGGCGGGGGGCGGGCCACCCGCGCCGGGGCCACCGGGCCCGCCAGCGGGCATGGCCACCAGGGTGCCGTCCATTGTGCGGCAAGTGCCGGTCAGGGTTTTGCCATCAGGCATGGTGAGCGTGACGGAGGCGCCTTCGGTCTTGCCCTTGCAGGCGGCGTAGGCCTCAGGGGGCGGCGCGGGCGGTGTGCCGCGGGCGGGCTGGGCGTGGCTGGGGGTTGCGGCGGCCAGGGAGATCAGGGCCAGGCTGGCGAGAAGGGTGTGAATCTGGTGCATGGTGTGTTCTTGTGGAAAGCGGAAGAAGCGATGGGGAGGGGGCTCAGACCGCGATCGAGATCGTGATGCTGGCGGAGTAGCCACCGCCGGAGTTGGCCTGCATGGTGGTCATCTCCAGATCGGTGCCGTCGCTGAACACGTTGTCGGTGGCGAAGGTGATGGAGGCCAGGTTGCGCACGCTGGCGCTGTAGCCCGAATTGCTGCTGTAGATGCTGCTGAGCAGCGCGGTAGGAAAGGCCAGCTGCGTGGTCTTGATCTTGTTGGCGGCCTTCGTCGCCGATGCCAGCGTGGGGTAAATCTCCAGGTGCATGTGGGGCATGCGGCCCGCATAGCAGCCTGGCACGATGGTGGTGAAGGTCACGGTGCCATTGGCATCCGTGGCCTGCACTCCGCGCAGGTAGTTGTCGGCGATGTTGTTGGAGGAATAGACGGAGTAGTTGCCGTCCTGCGTGCAGTGCCACAGGTAGATGGCGTACCCCGACAGCGGTGCACAACTGGCCTTGGTGTTGGTGAGCGTGATGGTGATGGACAGCGGCACGCCACTGACTTGGCTGGACGAACCCACCGAGCTGCGGATGTCCGAACGCACGATGCCGCTGAGCGCGAGCACGTTGTAGGTGTTGTTGCTTGCCGTGGAGCCGTCGGCAGGGTAGGGGCCGGCGGTTTCTTCGGGCACCACGGAACAGGTGGTGGTTGTGCCGGTGCCCGTTCCCGTGCCGGTCCCAGACCCCGAACCCGACCCGGTGCCGCTGCTCGTGCCCGAACCGGAGTCTGTACCAGTGCCTGCGTCGGTGCTGGTGCTGTCCCCGCCCCCGCCGCAGCCCCACAGGGTGGCAACGCCCAGGGAGCCCAGCGCGCTCAATGCCAGGCGGCGGCTGGTGGCGGTGGGTGGAGTGGGGGAGTCCGCCGCGGCGGGTGCTGGCTCCGTGGCGGCGGTTGGGACGAGAGAGTGCAGAGGGGGCATGGATTTCTCCTTCAGGTGGGTCTGCACCGCAATGTGCCTACCGATTGAGGAGAAATCTGGGAGCGCTGCCGGGAGCTGCCTGCTGAAGTGTGATTACTTCAAATTTGATAGCTGCCAGCGCATATTCCACTATCGCTATGGGCGGTTTTGACTGATATTTTGCCCTGGGCAGACGCAGCGGCGCCGCGCCGCCCAGGGACTCCCGCCGTGCTCAGTGGCTGTCGGACGAGTGCGACATCAGACGGTCGGTCAGCGCAATCGCAAGGGCGCTGAGCAGGAACACCACATGGATGATGGTCTGCCACATCAGCACCTTGAGGTCGTAGTTGGCGGCGTTGATGAAGGTCTTGAGCAGGTGGATGGAGCTGATGCCGATGATGGCGGTGGCCAGCTTGACCTTGAGCACCGAGGCGTTCACGTGGCTCAGCCACTCGGGCTGGTCGGGGTGGTCTTCGAGGTGCAGGCGCGAGACAAAGGTCTCGTAGCCGCCCACGATCACCATGATCAGCAGGTTGGAGATCATCACCACGTCGATCAGCGCCAGCACCACCAGCATGATGATGGTCTCGTTGAGCGCGGTGACCTGGAAATCGCTCTTGTAGCCAATGCTGGACACCAGGCTTTGCAGGGCCGTCGTGTTGCCAAAGGCGGCTTCGATCAGGTGCACCAGCTCCACCCAGAAATGGAAGACGTACACCGCCTGCGCCAGGATCAGGCCCAGATACAGCGGCAATTGCAGCCACCGGCTGGCGAAGATCATCGAAGGCAGGGGGCGCAGTGGCGCGGGGGGCTTGTGTTGGGGAGAGGACATGGCACTCGCAAAGGGTTGCAGGACGCGCCATTTTAGGGGGCGCGAATGTCTTCGCGATGGCATGCTCGGCGGAGCCTGTCGTGCCCGGGCCCGTCGCCGGGAACGACCTCACCGCTGGCGTGGGGGAGGCCGCGCAGCCTGCGCCCGGCGGGCCGCGATGGCGTACTCTGTAAGCTTCGCGCCAGTCAGTGGCCTGTAAGTGCCGCGCCCGACAGTACCGGCCAATTCCAATTCCCATTAGATCCAGGAGACAACACCATGAGTGCGCCCACATCCGCCATCGAGTCCGTGCTGGTTGAGAACCGCGTGTTCCCGCCCTCGGACGCCATTGTCAAAGCCGCGCGCGTGTCCGGCATGGCGGGCTATGAGGCGCTGTGTGCCGAAGCCGAGAAGGACTTCGAGGGCTTCTGGGCGCGCCAGGCACAGGCCAACCTGCAGTGGACCAAGCCTTTCACGCGCACCTTGGACGGGTCCAACGCGCCGTTCTTTCAGTGGTTTGCCGATGGTGAACTCAACGCATCGGCCAACTGCCTCGACCGCCACATCGGCACCCCCACCGAAAACAAGACCGCCGTCATCTTCGAAGCCGACGATGGCACCGTCACCAAGATCACCTACAAAGAGCTGCTGGCCCGGGTGAGCCAGTTTGCCAACGCGCTCAAGGCCCACGGTGTGGCCAAGGGTGACCGCGTGCTGATCTACATGCCCATGACCATCGAAGGTGTGGTGGCGATGCAGGCCTGCGCCCGGATTGGCGCCACGCACAGCGTGGTGTTTGGCGGCTTCAGCGCCAAGGCCGTGCACGAGCGCATCATCGACGCCGGTGCCGTGACCGTGATCACCGCCAACTACCAGATGCGCGGCGGCAAGGAGCTGCCGCTCAAGGCCATCATTGATGAAGCCCTGGCCATGGGCGGTTGCGACACCATCCGCAACGTGTTCGTCTACCAGCGCACGGCCACGGCCTGCAACATGGTGGCCGGGCGCGACAAGACCTTTGCCGAAGCACTGGCAGGCCAAAGCACCGAATGCGCCCCGGTGGCCGTGGGTGCCGAGCACCCGCTGTTCATCCTGTACACCAGCGGCTCGACCGGCAAGCCCAAGGGCGTGCAGCACAGCACCGGCGGCTACCTGCTGTGGGCCAAGATGACCATGGACTGGACGTTCGACCTGCGCGCCGACGACGTGTTCTGGTGCACGGCCGACATTGGCTGGATCACGGGCCACACCTACGTCGCCTACGGCCCACTGGCGGCAGGCGCCACGCAGATCATCTTTGAAGGCATCCCCACCTTCCCGAACGCGGGCCGCTTCTGGCAGATGATCGAGCGCCACAAGTGCACCATCTTCTACACCGCCCCCACCGCCATCCGCTCGCTCATCAAGGCGGCCGAAGCCGACGAGGCGGTACACCCCGCGCGCTCCGACCTGTCGAGCCTGCGCATCCTGGGCAGCGTGGGCGAGCCCATCAACCCCGAAGCCTGGATGTGGTACCACAAGAACGTGGGCGGCGAGCGCTGCCCCATCGTGGACACCTTCTGGCAGACCGAAACCGGCGGCCACGTCATCACCCCGCTGCCCGGCGCTACACCGTTGGTGCCCGGCAGCTGCACCTTGCCCCTGCCCGGCATCACGGCCGCCATCGTGGACGAAATGGGCAACGACGTGCCCAATGGCTCGGGCGGCATCCTGGTCATCAAGAAGCCCTGGCCCAGCATGATCCGCACCATCTGGAATGACCCCGAGCGCTTCAAGAAGAGCTACTTCCCCGAAGAGCTCAAGGGCTACTACCTGGCGGGTGACGGCGCGGTGCGCAGTGCCGACCGGGGTTACTTCCGCATCACGGGCCGCATCGACGACGTGCTGAACGTGTCGGGCCATCGCATGGGCACGATGGAGATCGAATCTGCCCTGGTCGCCAAGACCGACCTCGTGGCCGAAGCCGCTGTGGTGGGCCGTCCTGACGATGTGACCGGCGAGGCCATCTGCGCGTTTGTGGTGCTCAAGCGCTCGCGCCCCACGGGCGAAGAAGCCAAGCAGATCGCCAACGAGCTGCGCAACTGGGTGGCCAAGGAGATTGGCCCCATTGCCAAGCCGAAGGACATCCGCTTTGGCGACAACCTGCCCAAGACCCGCAGCGGCAAGATCATGCGCCGCCTGCTGCGCAGCATCGCCAAGGGCGAGGCCATCACCCAAGACACCAGCACGCTGGAGAATCCGGCAATTCTGGATCAGTTGGCCCAGACCAACTGATCCAGAAGGCGCCGTGCAACGGCGCCAGCGCGCAGCGCTTGCCGGATTTGGGGGCACTCATATCGCGCAGCGATGTGACGTGGCCCCAAAACCCGTTGATCATCACCCCGGTATGTGATCGAAACAGCGGGCCCGCTCACCCGGCGGGCTCGCAGCGCGCTTTGTAGGACGCAATCTCCAATTACTCCTCTGGAGCGTGTGAATCCCTGCGCATGCGTTACAACGACAGCATGGCGTGGCCGGTCATCGTGGCCGGGCGCCGCTGACCGGAGATCTCACATGCAACTGCGTTCCTTCGTTTTGCTGCTGACCGTGCTGGCCATCGCCGCACTGGCTGCCCTGAACTGGCCCACGCTGGCGGCTCCCTCCCTCGTATCGCTGGGCGTGGTGTCGTTTGAGGCACCCCTTGGCCTGCTGATGCTGGCCCTCACCACGTTGTTGGGCATCTTCTTTTTGGCGTACGTGTTGTCGCTGCAGGGATCGGTGCTGCTCGAAACCCGTCGCCACACCAAAGAGCTGCAGGCGCAACGCGAGCTGGCCGACAAGGCCGAGGCGTCCCGCTTCACGGAGCTGCGTGCCTTTCTGGAGGCCCAGCACAGCCAAGCCCATGCAGCCGTACTGGCGCGTCTGGACCACCTGGAAGCCCGGCTCGCCGCGCGCGCCGAGGAATCTGACAACACCACGGCGGCTTATGTCGGGCAGCTGGAGCAGCAGCTGCGCTCCCGCCATGCGCTGGGGACGCCTGTCGTTTAGTCCCGCTCTACTGCAGGAGCCGGCGCAGGTTCCACCGCTGCAAAGCGTCCGGGCACAAAAAAGCCGCGTCACATGGTGCGCGGCTTTTTTCATGGGTTCTATCGGGCGTCAAACCCGGAACCCTTGGGCTTCAGCCAATTACTTCTGCGTCAGCACCCAGGCGGCCAGCTTCTTGGCTTCGGCGTCATTCACTTGGGCATTGGCTGGCATGGGCACCGGGCCCCACACACCAGAGCCACCCTTGATGATCTTGGCTGCCAGCTTGTCCACAGCGTCCTTCTGACCCGCGTATTTGGCTGCCACGTCCTTGTAGGCGGGGCCCACCAATTTCTTGTCCACTGCGTGGCAAGCCATGCAGTTCTTGGAGGTGGCCAAGGCCAGGTCGGCCATCGCGGGTGCCGCAACCGACAGCGTCAAGGCGAGAGTGATCAGGGAACGCTTCATGGTGGGAATTCCTGTGGTTGAGTTACAGTGCTTTTAATGCGATTGTAGTGACTTGGGTTGACACGCAGTTGTCCTTGGTCAATCCCGCTTTTCGCGGCATTTTTTGGAGAGAGCGATGTATCTGCTGGGTCTGTCCCTTCTCATTCTGGCACTCAAGTATTTCGAGATCGGCCCTGTGGCCACATGGTCGTGGTGGTGGGTGCTGGCCCCCTTTGCCGCCACGGCGCTGTGGTGGGCCTGGGCTGATTCCACCGGCTACACCAAGCGCAAGGCCATGGAGAAGATGGACCAGCGCAAAAAGGACCGCATCAACAAACACAAGGAAGCCTTGGGCATTCGCCCACGCAAGCCGCGCTGACACTGGCCCTGGCCCCGCCGCAAGGGGGTTGTGGTGGTTTGCGCGATGAGTTTGTTCTCGTCGTCTATTCAACAAAAAGCCCGCAGTACATCGCGTACTGCGGGCTTTTTGTTGTGAGCCGACCACCTGGAGAAAGACGCCTGCCGGAGCCTCAACCGTCTTCTCGCCACCGGCCGGTGCGCAGCCGCAGCGCCATCAATAGGCGTCCAGCACCGCCCCCTTGCTCGCGCTGGATGCGTTGAACGCAAACTTGGCTTGCACACCCCGGGTGTAACGCGGGGCAGGGGCCGTCCAAGCGGCGCGGCGCTTGGCGATCTCTTCGTCGGGCACATTCAGTTGCAACAGCAGCTGGCGCGCGTCAATGGTGATGCTGTCACCCTCGTTGACGAAGGCAATGGTGCCGCCCGCCGCCGCTTCAGGCGCCACGTGGCCCACCACCATGCCCCACGTGCCGCCGGAGAAGCGGCCGTCGGTGATCAGGCCCACGCTCTCGCCCAGGCCCGCGCCGATCAGCGCGCCGGTGGGTGCCAACATCTCGGGCATGCCGGGGCCGCCCTTGGGGCCCAGGTAGCGCAGCACCATCACGTCACCGGCCTTGATCTTGCCTGCGAGGATGGCTTCCAGCGCCGACTGTTCATCGTCAAACACGCGGGCCGGACCGGTGATGACGGGGTTCTTCAGGCCAGTGATCTTCGCCACCGACCCCTCGGGGCTCAGGTTGCCCTTCAAGATGGCCAGGTGGCCTTGCGCGTACATGGGGTTGCTGATGGGGCGGATCACGTCCTGGTCGGCGCGCGGCTGGTCGGGCACGTCCTTCAGCACTTCGGCAATGGTCTTACCCTCGATGGTGAGGCAGTCGCCATGCAGCAGGCCTGCATTCAGCAAAATCTTCATGACCTGCGGGATGCCGCCTGCGCGGTGCAGGTCCACAGCCAAGTACTTGCCGCTGGGCTTCAAGTCGCACAGCACGGGGGTCTTCACGCGCACGCGCTCGAAGTCGTCAATGCTCCACTCCACACCCGCTGCATGGGCAATCGCCAGAAAGTGCAGCACGGCATTGGTCGAGCCGCCGGTGGCCATGATCACGGCCACGGCGTTCTCGATGGACTTTTTGGTCACGATGTCGCGCGGCTTGATGTCCTTCTTGATGGCCTCGATCAGCACCTTGGCCGACTCCTTGGCCGAGTTCATCTTCTCGTCGTGCGGGTTGGCCATGGTGGACGAATAGGGCAGGCTGATGCCCAGGGCCTCGAACGCGCTGCTCATGGTGTTGGCGGTGTACATGCCGCCGCACGAACCCGTGCCGGGGATGGCGCGCTTCTCGATCTCCTTGAGGTCGAAGTCGCTGAGCTTGCCCGCCGCGTTTTCGCCCACGGCCTCGAACACGCTCACGATGTTCAGGTCCTTGCCCTGGTAGTGGCCGGGCAGGATGGTGCCGCCATAGACATAGATGGCGGGCACGTTGGCGCGCAGCATGCCCATCAGGCCGCCGGGCATGTTCTTGTCGCAGCCGCCGACCACCAGCACGCCGTCCATCCACTGGCCGCCAACGCAGGTTTCGATGCAGTCGCTGATGACTTCGCGGCTCACCAGGCTGTACTTCATGCCTTCGGTGCCCATGGCCATGCCGTCGCTGATGGTGGGGGTGCCGAACACCTGGGCGTTGCCACCGGCTTCTTCGATGCCTGCAATCGCCGCATCGGCCAGCTTTTGCAGGCCGCTGTTGCAGGGCGTGATGGTGCTGTGGCCATTGGCCACGCCCACCATGGGTTTCACGAAGTCGCCTTCCTCGTAGCCCATGGCGTAGTACATGGAGCGGTTGGGTGCGCGCGACTTGCCCTGGGTGATGTTGGCGCTGCGGCGGTTGATGGGCGCGGAGGGCTTGCTGGAGTCGGTCATCGTGGGGCGTCCTGGTGTCGGGGTTGGTGGGGCTGGAGCGGAATGGGTCATTCTGCCAGCGCCGTCGCACGCCGTGCGGTCTGCCCCCGCAATCCCCAAAGCCGCCGCCCCGTGGGGACCCAAAGGGCTGGGCGATAATTGACAGGTTTGCCCCCGGCACTGCTCAAGAGGTTGGTTGCACGGGAGCGAGGGGTGCTCTTCACGAATCGAGCGGAAAGTGAGCACTGCGGATCGGGATGGGCTGCAAGGCGCAAAGCGCAGCAATAGCCGGTGCTATTGCGAGCATTTGCAACGCTGCAGACCGTCCGAGGCCGCGGATGCACACGGCGCGATGATGCGTGAAGAGCATCCCAAGGGGCCTTTATTCCTGCGGCCCGCTTCCTTTTCAGCGATTTTCCAGAAGCCAGCACGATGCCCATCTACCGTTCCAAAACCTCCACCGCCGGTCGCAACATGGCAGGCGCGCGTTCCCTGTGGCGCGCCACCGGCATGAAAGACGATGACTTCAGCAAGCCGATCATCGCGGTGGTCAATTCGTTCACCCAGTTCGTGCCCGGCCACGTGCACCTGAAGGATCTGGGCCAGCTGGTGGCCCGCGAGATCGAAGCCGCTGGCGGCGTGGCCAAGGAGTTCAACACCATCGCCGTGGACGACGGCATCGCCATGGGCCACGACGGCATGCTGTATTCGCTGCCCAGCCGCGACATCATTGCCGACTCGGTCGAGTACATGGTCAACGCGCACTGCGCCGACGCCATGGTCTGCATCTCCAACTGCGACAAGATCACCCCCGGCATGCTGATGGCCGCGATGCGCCTGAACATCCCGGTGATCTTCGTCTCGGGCGGCCCGATGGAAGCGGGCAAGACCCGCCTGGCCAACCCGGTCACCAAGGTCATGGAGTTCAAGAAGCTCGACCTGGTGGACGCGATGGTGATTGCTGCCGACACCAACTACTCCGACGCCGATGTGGCCGAGGTCGAGCGCTCGGCCTGCCCCACCTGCGGTTCGTGCTCGGGCATGTTCACCGCCAATTCCATGAACTGCCTGACCGAGGCGCTGGGCCTGTCGCTGCCCGGCAACGGCACGGTGGTGGCCACCCATGCCGACCGCGAACAGCTCTTCAAGCGCGCGGGCCGCCGCATCGTGGACCTGGCCAAGCAGTATTACGAGCAGGACGACGAACGCGTGCTGCCCCGCTCGGTGGGCTTCAAGGCGTTTGAAAATGCCATGACGCTGGACATCGCCATGGGCGGCTCCACCAACACCATCCTGCACCTGCTGGCGATTGCCAAAGAGGCCGAGATCCCCTTCACCATGGCCGACATCGACCGCCTCTCGCGCGTCGTGCCGCAGCTGTGCAAGGTGGCGCCCAACACCAACAAGTACCACATCGAAGACGTGCACCGCGCAGGCGGCATCATGGCCATCCTGGGCGAGCTGGACCGTGCAGGCAAGCTGCACACCGATGTGCCTACCGTGCACGCCCCCACGCTCAAAGACGCGCTGGACCAGTGGGACATCGTGCGCACGCAGGACGACGCCGTGCGCACTTTCTACATGGCGGGCCCCGCAGGCATCCCTACGCAGGTGGCGTTCAGCCAGAACACCCGCTGGCCCAGCCTGGACCTGGACCGCGCCGAGGGCTGCATCCGCTCGTACGACCACGCCTTCAGCAAAGAAGGCGGCCTGGCCGTGCTGACCGGCAACATCGCGGTGGACGGCTGCGTGGTCAAGTCGGCCGGTGTGGACGAAAGCATTTTGGTGTTCGAAGGCACGGCCCACGTGACCGAGTCGCAGGACGAGGCCGTGGCCAATATCCTGGCCGACAAGGTCAAGGCCGGTGACGTGGTCATCGTGCGCTACGAAGGCCCCAAGGGCGGCCCCGGCATGCAGGAGATGCTTTACCCCACCAGCTACATCAAGTCCAAGGGCCTGGGCAAGGCCTGTGCGCTGCTGACGGACGGGCGCTTCTCGGGCGGTACCTCGGGCCTGTCGATTGGCCACTGCTCGCCCGAAGCCGCTGCGGGCGGTGCCATCGGCCTGGTGCAGAACGGCGACCGCATCCGCATCGACATCCCCAACCGCACGATCAATGTGCTGGTGAGCGATGAAGAACTGGCCAAGCGTCGCGAAGCACAGAACGCCAAGGGCTGGAAGCCCGCCCAGCCACGCCCGCGCAAGGTGTCGGCTGCGCTCAAGGCCTATGCCAAGCTGGTGATGTCTGCCGACAAGGGCGCCGTGCGCGATTTGTCGCTGCTGGACGACTGAGGGTGGTTTTGCGGGGCCGGGTCCCCTGCTGCCGCTTAAAAGCCGCGCCCTGAGGGCGCGGCTTTTTTATGGATGCTCTACTTTTGATAGCTGTCAGCGCATGATGGACTAGCGCTTTCTCGGCTTTTTATTCAAAAACGGGTTGTGAGGCTCCAGCGGATCGCCCTGGCGCGGCAGTTGCCACCCGGTGGTCTTGCCCGGGGCAAGCGGCACTGGGGGCGGGTGCATTCCCAGCAAGGGCACAATACCCGCCACCATGTTGACCTATCCCCACATCGACCCCGTCGCCTTGCAGATCGGCCCGCTGGCTGTGCACTGGTATGGCCTGACCTATCTTGCGGCCTTTGGCCTGTTCATGTTGCTGGGCACCCGGCGCCTGCGACACCCACCCTTTGCTTCCATCACCGGGCCCGGCGCCTGGACGCGCAAGGATGTCGAAGACATCCTCTTTCTGGGGGTGGCCGGCGTGGTCATTGGCGGGCGGCTGGGCTACTGCCTGTTCTACAAGCCGGGCTATTACCTGAGCCACCCGCTGGAGATTTTTGCCGTGTGGCAGGGCGGCATGGCCTTCCATGGCGGGCTGCTGGGCGTGGTGGTCTCCATGCTGTGGTTTGCCCATTCGCGCAAGCGCCCTTGGCTGCAAGTGGCTGATTTCGTGGCGCCCTGTGTGCCTACGGGGCTGGCGGCAGGGCGTGTGGGCAACTTCATCAACGGCGAGCTGTGGGGCCGCTTTGCCAGCCCCGACCTGCCCTGGGGCATGGTGTTTGCGCACAGCGGTTCCATGCAGCCGCGCCACCCTTCCCAGGTCTATCAGTTCCTGATGGAAGGGTTGTTGCTGTTCATCCTGCTGTGGTTGTATGCGCGCAAAGAGCGCCGCCCTGGCCAGGTGGCCGCTGCCTTCCTGTTTGGCTACGGCGTGTTCCGCTTCATTGCCGAATACTTCCGCGAGCCCGATGCCTTCCTGGGCATCCTGTCGCTGGGCATGAGCATGGGGCAGTGGCTGTGCGTGCCCATGATCGTGGGGGGCGCAGCGATGTGGCTGTGGGCACAGCAGCGGCCGGTGGGGGCGCTGGTTTCGAGATAAAAAGGGCGATAGCGCCGGTACTATCTGCCCAAGCAGCTATCAAAATGGTAGTGCTGGGGGCGAGGGGCAGGTGGGCAGAGCATCAGTGCTGCGCATCCCCCCGCCGCGCCATCGTCCACAGGGCGGCGCCCACGATGAGCGCTCCGCCCACCCAGCCCGTAACGCTGAGCTGCTCTCCCAGCCAGAACACCGCAAACAGCGCGCCAAAGGCGGGCTCGCTGCTGGTCAGCAAGCCCACCCGCGTGGGCGAGCTGTGGCGCAGCGCCCAGTTCTGGGCCACAAAGGCAAACACCGTGCAGCCCGCCACCAGGTAAATGCAGGCCCACCAGAACGCGCTGGCCTGCATGAATGACGGCAGTGGGGGCAGTTTGCCCGGCAAGGCCAGCGCCAGCAGCAGGCAGCCCACCCCAATAACGCCTGACTGCACCGCCGTGAGGGCCAGCACCGGCGCATTGCGGCTGCGGGTGAGCCGCGTGGTCTGGCACACCGTGATGGCGCGCAGCACAGCCGCCGCCAGCATCAGTGCGTCGCCCCAGCCCCACTGGCCCGTGTAACCCCCGCTGAGCAGAGCTGCGCCGAGCAATGACACGGCGGCAAAACCAAACATCGCCCGCTCGGGCCGCTGGCGCATCAGCCACCACTCGGCAAACGGTGTGAACACCACACACAGGCTGATCAAAAACGCCGCATTGCTGGCCTGCGTGAGTGCCAGGCCGAAGGTCTCGCACAGAAAGATGCCCAGCATCAGCACACCCAGTGGCAGGCCGGCCACCAGCGCATCGCGCCGCTCGGGCGTGGTGGCGCGCAGCAGGGCAGGGAGCAGCACCGCAAAGGTCAGGAGGAAGCGCACGGCCAAAAAGCCCAGCACCGGGTAGAACACCAGGGCCCCCTTGGCCACGCCGTAGCTCGTGCCCCACACCACGGCCACCAGCAGCAGGGCCAGGTCGGACAGGCGCGGGGCCAGCGGGGAGGGCGCAGACATGGGCAGGGTGTGTGACATGGGATGCAGACTGGGGTGGAAGCAGTGGGGCGCCGCTGCTTGGCAACGATGGGCTTGGGAAATTATCAATTTGCGTTGCAGGATTGATAATCGCTGCCAAAGAACTGCACTTGTTCCTCATGCGCATCAATCAACCCTTGGACAGCCTCCCCGACATGGCGGTGTTTGCCCGCGTGGTGGACGCGGGCAGCTTCTCGGCTGCTGCGCGGCAGCTGGGTATCACCCCGTCGGCGGTCAGCCGCCAGGTGGCCCGGCTGGAGGGGGCGCTGCGCGTGCGTCTGCTGGAGCGCACCACCCGCAAGCTGCGGCTGACCGACGCGGGCACGGCGGTCTACAGCCGTTGTCAGGACATGGTGTCTGCCGCCCGCGAGGTGTGGGCGCTGAGTGACACGCACTCTGCCGCGCCCTCCGGCATGGTGCGCATGAGCATGGCCAAGGCGGTGGGGCGCCAACTGGTGCACCCGCTGGTGCTGCCGTTTTTGCAGAAATACCCCCAGGTCGATGTGCAGCTGTTGATCACCGACCGCACGGTGGATCTGTTCGAGGAGCCCATCGACCTGGCCCTGCGCGTGACCGACACCCCGCCCCCGGGACTGGCAGGGCGGCCGCTGGCCACCTTGCGTCATTTGATTTGCGCCAGCCCGCGCTACCTGGCCGAGCGGGGCCACCCCCAGCACCCGCGCGACCTGGAGCAGCACGCCTGCATCACCCTGGGCGAAGACGAGCGCGACCGGCACTGGCGCTTTGAGCGGGCAGGCGAGACCGCAACGGTGGCTGTGCGCGGCCGCTATGTGGCCAACCACAGCGAGGTGCGGCTGGAGGCCGCGCTGAGCCACCTGGGCATTGCCAGCCTGCCGGGCTTTACCGCGCGCGCTGCGTTGGAGCGGGGTGACCTGGTGACCGTGTTGCCCGACTGGGAGCACAAGACCTCGTACGCGGGCACGGCCTGGGTGCTGTACCCGTCCCACCGCTTTCTGCCCGCCAAGCTGCGGGTGTGGATCGACCACCTGGTGGAAGGATTTGCAGGCGTGGAGTGAAGCGGGAGAGGGGCGCGAGGGCAGGGCGAGCCTGAGGTGGGCTCAACGGGGGTACACCCTCGACAGCTCATTTGGCCCGGGGCGGATCAACAAATGATGGCGCCTTCGGGCCAACAGCAAGGTACGCCACCCTGGCCGTTCTCTGGCACGCGGCGTTGCGCAAGCACCGCAGTTGCCATCTTTTGTGTAACCAAAGCCTGCAAATCAGGGTTTTCATCTTGTCATTTCGCGTAATTATGAGAAATTACGCACATGGCGAGGCAATCGCCACTGTTGTCAGCTGATAGAGGGGCGTTGCATGCATTCGGGTTGCACCGTCCGCCAGCTGCTGACAGCCGATGCCTCGCGGGTTGGTGTCTTGGAGCCTTGTTTCACATGCGTCCTGTCCCGAATTCACTGCACGACGAAGTCGCCTCCCGGCTGCGGGAGCAGATTTTTGCGGGCACCTTGCCGCCCGGCAGCTTTCTGGACGAGGCCGCCCTGTGCGAGCGGCTGGAAATCTCGCGCACCCCCCTGCGCGAGGCGCTCAAGGTGCTGGTGGCCGAGGGGCTGCTGCGCCACGAGCCGCGCCGGGGTTGTTTTGTGGCCGAGGTCACAGAGAGCGACCTGGACGAAATCTTCCCGGTCATTGCGCTGTTGGAAGGCCGTGCCGCGCACGAGGCCACGCGCAAGGCCGTGGCGGCCGACATTGCCGCGCTGGAGCTGCTGCACGAACGCCTGCAGCAATGCGCGGCCGACGGGCTGGTCACCGACTACTACGAAGCCAACTACGCCATCCACGAGGCCTTCATCACGCTGGCCGATAACCGCTGGCTGGCCCAGGTGATTGGCGACCTGCGCAAGATCCTGCGGCTGGCGCGCCACAAGTCGCTGCACGCCCCCGGGCGCATGCAGCAAAGCCTGGCGGAGCACCTGGCCGTGTTTGCTGCCCTCAAGGCCCGCGACTGCGATGCCGCCGAAGAAGCCATGCGCACCCATTTGTTGCGCCAGCGCGATGCGCTGCGCGACGTAGCCCGCAACCAGCAATCGAGGTTGACCCCATGATCAGCAGCACCCCCGAATGGATCGCCCGCAGCGTGTCACGCCTGCGCACTGCCGCACCCGCCGCCGACAAGGCAGGGGACAAGCTCGCCAAGGCCGCGCTCGACAAGACCGTGACCGACGTGGTCGCCAAGGTGGCGGTGCCGCGCTCCACCCACGAGCGCCTGCAGGCCACGCTGCGCCGCGGCCAGGAGGCGCTGTCGCCCCGGGCGCTGCGCCGCCTGCTGGCCGACCTGCAGGAGGTAGTGGCCTCGCAGGTGAGCGAGATCGAAGGTGGCCGCCGCGCCCAGGTGGTGGCCGAGTGGTATGCCAAGGCCGAGCCCGAGGAGCGGCGCGACATGTGGCTGCTGATGTGCGAGCAGTTTGCGCCCGACGCCACGCGCTTCAAGTCCGCCCGCCAGCGCTACGAGGCCGCAGCGGGCACGGCCGAAGAAGGGCAGGCCGAGATCAGCCTGCGCCGCGCTTTGGTGTCGCCCCGCACGCGGCTGCTGCAGCGGTTTTCGGCGTTCCCTGAAGGCATGCGCTTTCTGGTGGACATGCGCGCAGAGATCCTGCCGCTGCTCAAGGCCGACAAGCGCCTGCTGCCGCTCGATGCCGAGCTGGAGCACTTGTTCTCGACCTGGTTCGATGTGGCGTTTCTGGAGCTGCGCCGCCTGTCGTGGGACTCGCCTGCATCCCTGCTCGAAAAGCTCATCAAGTACGAGGCCGTGCACGACATCCGCAGCTGGGCCGACCTGAAGAACCGGCTGGACAGCGACCGCCGCTGCTACGGCTTCTTCCACCCGCGCCTGCCCAACGAGCCGCTGATCTTTGTGGAGGTGGCGTTGCTCGACAAAATCTCGTCCAGCATCACGCCGCTCCTGGACGAGGCCGCTGCGCCCGTGGACATCACGCGGGCCACCACGGCCATCTTCTACTCCATCAGCAACACGCAAACCGGCCTGCGTGGCGTGAGCTTTGGCGACTCGCTGATCAAGCATGTGGTGGAGACGCTCACGGCCGAGTTTCCGCGCCTGCGCACCTTTGCCACGCTGTCGCCCATCCCAGGTTTCCGCGCTTGGCTGGGCAAACATGCAGGTGCCATGCTGGACCGCCTGGACGACAAGCGCCGCAGCGAACTGGGCCGCGCGGTGGGTTTCGAGCCGCCGCAGGCTACGCATTTCCTCGGCGCGTTGGACAAGGCGCTGGAGCTGGACGCCAAATCCCCCGTGCGCCAGATGCTGCTGGAATGCGCCGCGTACTATCTGGGCCGCGAGCTGCAAGAAGGCAAGCCGGCAGACCCCGTGGCCCGCTTCCACCTGGGCAACGGCGCGCGGGTAGAGCGCCTGAACTGGGCGGGCGATCCGTCCAGCAAGGGGCAGAAACAATCGTACGGGCTCATGGTGAACTACCTGTACGACTTGAAGCGCATCGACAAGCACCGCAGCTTGCTTGCGCAGGGCAAAGTGCCAGTGTCGGGGGACATCGACAGCCTTTGCCGCGACTGACGGGGCGCCCGGCATGATGCCGGGTGAACCAGTGACAGCGTATTTTTACAACGACAGGAGACAAGGAATGACTGATTCGCGAATCCAACGCCGGGATGTCTTGCTCGGCGCAGCGGCGGCAGGTTTGGGCCTGGCCAGCGGCAGCAGCTGGGCCGACAGCAACTGGCCGACCAAGCCGGTGACGGTGGTGGTACCTTTCCCCGCCGGTGGTGGCACCGATGCGTTTGCCCGGCCGCTGGCCGCGCAGTTTTCCAAAAGCACGGGCAAGACGCTGGTGATCGACAACCGGGGGGGCGCCGGTGGCACGCTGGGCGCCAGCATTGCCTCCAAGGCTGCGCCGGACGGCTACACCCTGTTCATGGGGGCGGTGCACCACGCCATTGCACCGTCGATGTACCCCAAGCTCGACTACGACATCGAAAAAGACTTCATTCCGCTGGCGCTGCTGGCCAATGTGCCGCAGGTGGTGGTGGTCAACCCCAAGACGCCATCGGCCAACTTCAAGCAGTTTCTGGACTACGTCAAGCGCAACCCCGCCAAGCTCAATTACGGCTCGGCCGGGGCCGGCACATCGCACCACCTGGCGGGCGAGCTGTTCAAGCAGCAGACGGGCACCTTCATCACCCACATTCCGTACCGGGGCGCAGGCCCGGCGCTGCAGGACCTGATCGGCGGCAACGTGGACATGATGTTCGACGGCCTGGGGTCCTCCGCCAACCACATCAAGAGCGGCCGTATCAAGGCGCTGATGGTGTCTGGCCCCAAGCGCAACCCCGCGTTCCCGGACGTGCCCTGCGCCTCCGAAGTGGGCCTGCCCGACTACACCGTGACCACCTGGTACGGCCTGTGGGCGCCCAAAGGCACGCCGGCTGATGTGCAGGCCCGCATCGTGGACGAAATCAAGCGCCTGGGCACGGCCGAAGAGCTCAAGGCCGTGTGGGCCAGCAACGGCGCGGACTACGGCGGCATGACGCAGCAGCAGTTTGGCGCGTTTGTGAGCAGCGAGGTCAAGCGCTGGGCGGCGGTGGTGAAGGCGTCTGGCGCGAAGCTTGATTAACCCCCTGTGGCGCTTTGCGCCTTCCCCCTGAAGGGGGACGCCACCCGTGGCCTGGCAAAGCCAGTTCCACGGTGGCCCTGGCGATAGTGCAGCGCGGGAGCGAAGGTCGTGAGCGGTATGTGAAGGAAATGGATACCAGGATGTCGGGTGAAGTGTTGATGAATGCCGGTGAGGGAGGGGTGGTGCATGTCACCCTGCGCCACACCGGGCGGCTGAACGCCATGTCGCGGCCCATGTGGCGGCAGTTGCGTGTGGTGTTTGAAGACTTGCAGCGCCGTGGCGATGTGCGCTGCGTGCTCATCGCGGGCGAGGGCGGGGCGTTTTGTGCGGGCGGAGACATTTCAGAGTACCCCGGTTTCCGTTTTGATGCGGCAGCCCTGCGCGACTTTCATGAAAACGACGTGTGGGGCGGGCTCAACGCCATGCTCCAGTGCGACGTGCCCATCGTGGCCCAGATCAGCGGCGCCTGCATGGGCGCAGGGGTGGAGATTGCCAGCTGCTGCGACATCCGCGTGGCGGGCAGTGGCGCGCGGTTTGGCGCACCGATTGCCAAGCTGGGTTTCCCGATGGCCCCGCGCGAGGCGCAACTGGTAGCCGGTGCAGTGGGTGACATGACCGCACGCCAGATGCTGCTGGAGGCCGCCACTTTCAGCGCCCCCGACATGCTGGCCCGTGGCTTTCTTAGCCGCGTGGTGGTCGACGACATGGTAGCCACCGAAGCCCTGGGCAGTGCCCAGCGCATTGCCGCACTGGCGCCCCAGGCCGCCCGCATGAACAAACAGACGTTTCGTGCACTCAAAGTGCCTGTAGCGCTAGAAAATCATGCCCATTCTGCTATCGAAAACATAGTATATGGACCTGCCGACCCCTATGCCTACGCCGCCAGTGCCGAGCACCGCGAAGGGATCTCTGCCTTTCTGGACAAGCGCGCGCCGGTGTTCTGACCGACGCCTTCGTCCCCGCTTTCTCCCATTCAGCCCGTCCCAAACTCTCAACCCAGCCCCCCAGCCCATCGAAGTCTGAGCCATGAGCCAACACAACCTCTTCAGCGCCCTGCGCGCCGCGTTCCCGTCTGACCTGGACAGCACCGCCGTCGAGACCACGGCGGCGGACGGTACCCCGCTGTACTACACCTGGCGCGATCTGGACCGCGCCAGCGCCCGCATCGCTAACCTGCTCGCATCGCTCAAGCTGCCCGAAGGCAGCCGCGTGGCCGTGCAGGTCGAAAAGTCTGTCGAAGCCATGGCCCTATACCTGGCCACGCTGCGCGCGGGTTACGTGTTCTTGCCGCTCAATACCGCCTACCAAAGCGCCGAGATCGAATACTTCATCGGCAACGCCGAGCCTGCCGTGGTGGTGTGCTCGCCCGGTAATTTTGGCTGGGTCAGCAAAATCGCCTTCACCCTCGGTACGCAGCATGTGTTCACCCTGGGCGACGACCGCACTGGCAGCCTGCTGGAGCGCGCCGCCCACCACAGTGACGAGCACCAGGCCGTGCCCCGCAGCGCCGACGATCTGGCCGCCATCCTCTACACCAGCGGCACCACCGGCCGCAGCAAGGGCGCCATGCTCACGCACGGCAACATGCTCAGCAACGCGGTCATGCTCAAAGACTATTGGGGCTGGAAGAAGGGCGATGTGCTCATCCACGCATTGCCCATCTTCCACGTCCACGGCCTGTTCGTCGCTATCCACGGCGCACTGATCAACGGCAGCAAGATGATCTGGATGGCCAAGTTCGACCCCAAGGCCGTCATCGCCGCCATGCCCCGCGCAACAGTGTTCATGGGCGTGCCCACACTGTACGTGCGCATGCTGGCCGAGGCGGGGTTGAACAAAGAGGCCGTGAAGAACATGCGCCTGTTCATCGCAGGCTCTGCGCCGCTGCTCATCGAAACCTTCAAGGAATGGCAGCAACGCACTGGTCACACCATCCTGGAGCGTTACGGCATGAGCGAAACCATCATGCTCACCAGCAACCCCTACAGCGCTGATAAGCGCTACCAAGGCCAGGATGAACGCCGTGGCGGCACTGTGGGCTTCCCCCTGCCGGGTGTCAGCCTGCGCGTGCAGGGCGACGACGGCAAAGACCTGCCCGTGGGCGAGATCGGCGGCATCCAGGTTAAGGGCCCCAACGTGTTCAAGGGCTACTGGCGCATGCCCGAAAAGACGGCCGAAGAGTTCACGAAGGACGGTTACTTCAAGACCGGCGACGTGGGCAAGGTCGATGAGCGCGGTTACGTCCACATCGTGGGCCGCAGCAAAGACCTGATCATCAGCGGCGGCTACAACGTCTACCCCGCAGAGATCGAGGGCTACATCAACGAAATGCCCGGCGTAGCCGAAAGCGCCCTGGTCGGTGTGCCGCACCCGGACTTTGGCGAAGTGGGCGTGGCCGTGGTCATTGCCAAACCCGGCGCCCAACTGGATGCCGACGCCATCGTGGCCCAGCTCAAGTCGCAACTGGCCAACTTCAAAATTCCGAAGAAGTGCTTTGTGGTGGCGGAACTGCCGCGCAATACGATGGGGAAGGTGCAGAAGAATCTGCTGCGGGATCAGTACAAGGGGTTGTTTGCCTGAGCAACTGCGCAGCGGGATGCGCACATAGACAAAAAGGGGCAAGTTGCCCCTTTTTTGTTGGCGGACGCAGACGCAAACTCAGGCGCTGCGTTTGCTCTGATTTTGATAGCTGAAGGCGTTTTCAATCAGACGTCATCAGCATATTTTGGGCTGCTTTAGCAGGTGGTCTCTTCAGCGCAGCACCAGCACCGGAATGTGCGAGTGCGTCAGCACATGCTGCGTTTCGCTGCCGAGCAGCAAACGCTTGAGGCCCTTGCGGCCGTGCGAGGCCATCACGATCAGGTCGCACTTGTGCTTCTTGGCGGCAGCAATCACGGCTTCGGCCACCAGGTCGGACTTGGCGACGACAGCCTTCACGGTCACGCCTTGCGCGCCGCCTTGGGCTTTCACGCCGTCGACCATGGCCTGTGCGGCGTCGCCCCACTGGGCTTCGATGCGTTTGACGTCGTTCATGTCCACCGGCATGCCGCCTTCAAAGTAGCTGCGGGGGTAGCGGGGCACCACCTTGAGGGCGACCACGGTGGCGCCTGACAGGGCGGCCAGGGACAGGCCATGTTCCACCGCTTTGTCCGACAGAGGGGATCCGTCTGTAGCGATCAGGATGCGTTTGTACATAAAAGGGCTCCTCAAAGTGATGGAACAAGCTTAGGATGAATCATGTTCCGGGGCTTGATCCAGGTCAATGTAGTTGTCATGCCCCACAGATAGGCTTGAACCATGTCCATGTTTCAACCCGGTGCGCCGGCTTCCTCTGCGGTGCATCCTTCTGACAGCGTGGCAGATCCGTTGCCGCCGCAGCGGGTAGAGCTGCTGGATGACCCACAGGAATGGCTGGCGTTTGGCCGACCCTGCACTCCTGCAGGTAGCCCCTTGCCGGGTGGTGCCGCTGACCCTGCCACGGCCGACGCCGCCGCCACCGCGTGGGACTCCCACGTGGTGCTGGAGGGCATGCACTGCGCGGCCTGTGCCCTCACGATCGAAGACGCACTGCGGGCCGTGCCGGGCGTGTTGCAGGCCGATGTGAGCGCCGCCACGCGCCGGGCCCGCGTGGTGTGGCAGCCTGGCCAAGTGAAGCCGTCGCAGTGGATGGAAGCCGTGCGCCACGCGGGTTACCGCGCCATGCCCGCCATGGATGCGTTTGCGCGCGATCAGCGCCTGCGCGAGAGCCGCCGCGCGCTGTGGCGCTGGCTGGTGGCGGGCTTTTGCATGATGCAGGTGATGATGTATGCGTGGCCCGCCTACGTGGCGCAGCCGGGCGACCTGTCGGGCGAGATGGAGCAGCTGTTGCGCTGGGCCTCCTGGGTCATCACGCTGCCCATGGTGGTGTTTTCTTGTGGCCCCTTTTTTACCAGCGCGTTGCGCGACATTCGTCTGCGCCGCGTCAGCATGGACCTGCCTGTGGCGCTGGGCATGGCCATCACGTTCGTGGTCAGCACGGCGGGCACTTTTGACCCTGCAGGCATCTTTGGCAAGGAGGTGTACTACGACTCCTTGACCATGTTTGTGTTCTTCCTGCTCACCGGCCGCTGGCTGGAGCTGCGCCTGCGCGACCGCACGGCGGGCGCCCTGGAGGCTGTGATGAACCGCCTGCCCGACAGCGTGGAGCGGCGCGCGGCGGATGGCAGCTTCGCCCGCGTAGCCACGCGGCGCATTGGGGTGGGGGACACCATCCGCGTGCTCCCCGGAGAGGCGTTTCCGGCTGATGGCCGCATCACGGCAGGCAACACCCATGCCGATGAGGCTTTGCTGACGGGCGAATCCGCGCCCGTGGCGCGCCCTGTGGGCAGCAGCGTGACGGCGGGCAGCTACAACCTGCAGGCGTCGGTCGAGGTGCTGGTGGAAGGCACGGGTGGGCAGACCCGCTTTGCGCAAATCGTGGCGCTGATGGAAAGCGCGTCGCTGCAAAAGCCCCGGCTGGCGCAGCTGGCAGACCGCATTGCGCGGCCTTTTCTGGTGGCCGTGTTGGTGGCAGCGGCGCTGGCCGCCGCCTACTGGTGGCCGTCGGACCCAGGGCATGCGCTGATGGTGGCGGTGGCAGTGCTCATCGTCACCTGCCCGTGCGCGCTGTCGCTGGCCACCCCGGTGGCCATGCTCACCGCCGCGGGCACGCTGGCGCGCCATGGTGTGTTGGTGCGCAACCTGCAGGGGCTGGAGGCGCTGGCGCAGGTGGACACCATGGTGTTTGACAAGACCGGGACGCTGACCCGCGACGGCATGGCGCTGCAGGCGGTACACCCTGCGGCCGGTTGCAGTGCACAAGAGGCGCTGGATCTGGCGGCAGCGCTCGCGCGCCAGTCGATGCACCCGGCTTCGCGGGCGTTGGCTGCGGCGGCTTCTGCACAGCAGCTGCCATTGGGGCGTTGGCAGGTGATGGGCCTGCAAGAGGATGCAGGGCAGGGGCTGACCGCTACGGTGGAGGACGCCACCGGGGCATTGGCTGCTCGCACGATCCGCCTGGGCTCTGCCCGCCACGCGGGCGTTGCCAACGATGCTGGCGGTGCTGCGCTGCAAGTCGTGCTCTCTGAACAAGCGTCTGATGGAGCCCTGATTGAGCTGGCCCGCTTCGACCTGGTGGAGGACCTGCGGGCTGAGGCGTCGGCCGTGGTGCGGGCCTTGCAGCAGGACGGCGTGGCCGTGCAATTGCTGTCGGGTGACCGCCGGGACGCGGTGCAACGGGTGGCCACGCAGGCGGGCATTGCCCATGCCCAGGGCGAGTGCACTCCGCAGGGCAAGCTGGCAGCGCTGCAGGCACTGCAGTTGCAGGGCCATCACGTAGCCATGGTGGGCGATGGCCTCAATGATGGCCCGGTGCTTGCGGGGGCCCATGTCTCTTTTGCCTTCGGCCGGGCCGTGCCGCTGGCGCAGTCCCGGGCGGACTTTGTGGTGTTGGGCGACAGCCTGGCGCTGGTGCCGCAAACCGTGCTGCTGGCGCGCCGCACCCTGCGCGTGGTGCGGCAGAACCTGTGGTGGGCCGCTGCCTACAACGCGCTGTGTGTGCCGCTGGCAGTACTGGGCTGGATGCCGGCCTGGCTGGCCGGGCTGGGCATGGCGCTGAGTTCGCTGCTGGTGGTGCTTAACGCAGCGCGCCTGGCGCGCGACCTGCCTTCCTTGCCAGGCTCGCACAGCGCGCCGTTGCCAACAGCTGCTTTGCCTGCGCGCCCCGATACCACGGCCAGCGGCACGTCGCAGCCGTCCCTTGATCTTTCGAAGACCCCACTGGAGCCTGTCTGATGGACATCCTTTATTTGCTGATTCCTCTGTCCGTCATGCTGGTGCTCCTGATTCTGGGAGGCCTGTGGTGGGCGGTGTACCACGGCCAGTTCGAGAGCGTCGAACAAGAGGGGGAGCGCATTCTCCGAGACGGTTGACTTGTGTCAATGCCCGATAGCCGCGACTGCAACAAACTCTTACTGCAATACAAAGAGGTGCCCGATGGATTTTCCAAAAACAAATGCTGCGCACTACAACGATACGGTAGTGCGGCAGTTCTCTATCCTGGCCGTGGTGGTGGGGGTGGTCGGCATGCTGGTGGGCGTCATCATCGCCGCCCAGTTGGCCTGGCCAGAACTCAACTTTGGCATTCCGTGGCTGAGTTATGGCCGCTTGCGACCTTTGCACACCAATGCGGTGATCTTTGGTTTTGGCGGTAGCGCGCTGTTTGCTACCAGCTACTACGTGGTGCAGCGCACCTGCCAGGTCCGGCTTTTTGCGGGTCCCCTGGCCGCATTCACCTTCTGGGGCTGGGTGCTGGTCATTGCGGCTGCGGTGGTCAGCCTGCCCATGGGCTATACCCAGGGTAAGGAATACGCTGAACTCGAATGGCCCATCGACATCCTGATCACGCTGGTCTGGGTGTCCTATGCCATCGTGTTCTTCGGCACCATTGGAACCCGTAAGGTCAAGCACATCTACGTGGCCAACTGGTTCTTTGGCGCGTTCATCCTGGCTGTGGCGCTGCTGCACCTGGTGAACAGCGCAGCCATCCCTGCGGGCATGATGAAGAGCTACTCGGCCTACGCCGGTGTGCAGGACGCCATGGTGCAATGGTGGTACGGCCACAATGCCGTGGGCTTCTTCCTGACCGCTGGCTTCCTGGGCATGATGTACTACTTCATCCCCAAGCAGGCGGGCCGTCCGGTGTACTCGTATCGCCTGTCGATCGTGCACTTCTGGGCGCTGATCTTCACCTACATGTGGGCCGGCCCACACCACCTGCACTACACCGCGCTGCCTGACTGGACGCAATCGGTGGGCATGGTGTTCTCGCTCATCCTGCTTGCTCCCAGCTGGGGCGGCATGATCAACGGCATCATGACCCTTTCGGGTGCATGGCACAAGCTGCGTGACGACCCCATCCTGCGCTTCCTGATCGTGTCGCTGTCGTTCTACGGCATGTCCACGTTCGAGGGCCCGATGATGTCCATCAAGACCGTCAACGCCCTGAGCCACTACACCGACTGGACCATCGGCCACGTGCACTCCGGCGCCCTGGGCTGGGTGGGCCTGATCTCGATGGGTTCGCTGTACTACCTGGTGCCCCGCCTGTTCGGCAAGGACAAGATGCACTCTGTCAAGGCGATCGAGCTGCACTTCTGGATGGCCACCATCGGCATCGTGCTGTACATCGCCGCCATGTGGATTGCCGGCGTGATGCAAGGCCTGATGTGGCGCGCGGTCAACCCCGACGGCACGCTCACCTACACCTTCGTGGAAAGCGTGAAGGCGACCTATCCCTTCTACGTGATCCGCGTGGCCGGTGGTCTGCTGTACCTGGGCGGCATGCTGGTCATGGCCTGGAACGTGTGGCTGACTGCCATCTCGGGCCGTTCGGTCAAGGTGGCCATTCCTGCAGTGAACACGGCCCACGCCTGAGTCCGAAGGAGATCATTCATGTCTAACAACAACACATCTGCTTCGACCGGTTTCACCCATGAAAAGGTGGAGACCAATAACTTTCTGATGATCGTGCTGATCCTGATCGTGATCGCCATTGGCGGTCTGGTCGAGATCGTGCCCCTGTTCTTCCAGAAGTCCACGACCGAGGCGGTCAAGGGTGTCGAGCCTTACAACGCCCTGCAGCTGGCAGGCCGCGACATCTATATCCGCGAGGGTTGCTACAACTGCCACTCGCAGATGATCCGCCCCTTCCGCGCAGAGACGCTGCGCTATGGCCACTACTCGGTGGCGGGCGAGTTTGTGTATGACCACCCCTTCCAGTGGGGTAGCAAGCGCACGGGTCCCGACCTGCACCGCGTGGGTGGCAAGTACAGCGACGAATGGCATCGCATCCACCTGAACAACCCCCGCGATGTGGTCCCGGAGTCCAACATGCCCGCATACCCCTGGCTTGAAAAGAACCAGGTGGACCCCGCAGTGATGGCGCCCCGCATGAAGGCCCTGCGCACCGTGGGCGTGCCTTATACCGATGAGCAGATCACGGCAGCGGCGGGCGAAGTCAAGGGCAAGACGGAGCAGGATGCGCTCATCGCCTACCTGCAAGTCATGGGCCGTGCGCTCAAGTAAGCAAAGGAGATATCCCATGGACATCACCACCATGCGCATCGTCGCCACCCTGGCATCGATGGCCTGCTTCATTGGCATCTGGGTCTGGGCCTACCGAGGCCGCAACAAGGCCCGGTTCGACGAGGCAGCCCAGCTGCCTTTCGAGACAGATTGACCTTCACCAGAACGAGAACACCCCATGAGTGACTTCACCAGCAATTTCTGGTCGGTCTTTGTGACCACGCTGACCCTGGTCGGCATCATCGCCTGTGGCATCCTGCTTTGGATGGCGGGCCGCAAGAAGGTGGTGGCCACCTCCGACAACACCACTGGCCACGTTTGGGATGAGGACCTGGTCGAGATGAACAACCCCCTACCGCGCTGGTGGGTGTGGCTGTTCGTCATCACCATCGTCTTTGGCCTGGGCTACCTGGCCGCCTATCCGGGCCTGGGCAGCTTCACCGGCAAGCTCAACTGGACGCAGAAGGGCGAGTACGAAGCCGAAATGGCCAAGGCGAAGACGGAGCTGGAGCCGCTGTACGCACGCTTTGCCTCCATGAAGCCTGAAGACGTTGCCGCCGACCCCCAGGCCCATGCCATTGGCGAGCGCTTGTTCATGAACAACTGCGCACAGTGCCACGGCTCGGATGCGCGCGGCAGCAAGGGCTTCCCCAACCTGACGGACAACGACTGGCTGCACGGCGGCACGCCCGAGAAGATCCGCGAGACGCTGGAGAAGGGCCGCATCGGCAACATGCCTCCCATGGCAGCCGCAGTGGGCTCCCCGGAAGACGTGCGTAACCTGTCGCACTACGTGCTGAGCCTGTCGGGCAGCCCCCATGACTCGCTGCGCGCATCGCTGGGCAAGGCCAAGTTTGCGGCCTGCGCAGCCTGCCACGGCATGGACGGCAAGGGCAACCAGGCACTGGGCGCGCCCAACCTGACCGATGACATCTGGCTGCATGGCTGGGGCGAGGCCGCCATCACCGCCATGATCAACAACGGCAAGGTCAACCAGATGCCTGCACAGGCCGAAAAGTTGACCGAGGCGCAGATCGGCGTACTCTCTGCCTATGTGTGGGGCCTGTCGAACAAGCAGGTGGCTGCACGCTGACCTGACTGCCGGGCGGTGCGTGAGACGCACCGCCCGGGTTTCCGTTTGAAGGCACCCCTTTTGCGCCTTAATTCCGTTCACAAAGCGACACCATGAGCACACCCAGCGAGCCGGCTCGCAAGGTCATCCCGATTACGCCAGTCGCGGCAGATGCGTCTTCTGCGGGCGAGATCATCTCGCTGTACGAAGCGCAAAAGAAGATCTACCCGCGTTCCATCAGCGGCCTGTTTGCGCGCTGGCGCTGGGGCATGGTGTTTCTCACGCAGCTGGTGTTTTACGGGTTGCCGTGGTTTGAGTGGGGCCAGCGCCAGATGGTGCTGTTTGACCTGGGGGCTCGCAGGTTCTACATCTTTGGTCTGGTGCTGTATCCACAGGATTTCATCTACCTCACTGGCCTTCTGATCATTTCGGCGTTGTCGCTGTTCCTGTTCACCGCAGTGGCCGGGCGTCTGTGGTGTGGCTTTGCGTGCCCGCAGACGGTGTACACAGAAATGTTCATGTGGATCGAGCACAAGATCGAAGGCGATCGCAGTGCCCGGCTCCGCCTGGACAACGGCCCCTGGACGTTCGAGAAGATCCGCAAGAAGTTTTTCAAGCAAGTGGTGTGGATCGCGGTGGCCCTGTGGACCGGGTTTACTTTTGTGGGGTACTTCGTCCCCATTCGAGAGCTGGGCAGCGAGCTGCTGGCGTTCCAGGGCAGCTGGCAGATTTTCTGGGTGCTGTTCTACGGTTTTGCCACCTATGGCAATGCGGGCTTCATGCGCGAGCAGGTCTGCAAGTACATGTGCCCTTATGCGCGCTTTCAGAGCGCGATGTTTGATAAAGACACGCTGATCGTTACCTACGACCCTGAACGTGGCGAGCAGCGTGGTCCGCGCAAGAAGAGCATCGACTACAAAGCCCAGGGGCTGGGCGATTGCATTGACTGCTCGCTCTGTGTGCAAGTCTGTCCGGTAGGCATCGACATCCGCAAGGGCTTGCAGTACGAATGCATCGGCTGTGGCCTGTGCGTGGACGCCTGCAACACCGTGATGGACAAGATGCAGTACCCGCGTGGGCTCATCCGCTATTCGACCCAGAACGGCGTGGCCAAGCACTGGACGCAGTCGCAGATGTTGCGCCGCGTGCTGCGTCCCCGCGTGCTGATTTACAGCGCCGTGCTGGTCACCCTCTGCGTGGCCATGTTGGCCAGCCTGGTGGTGCGCACGCCGCTAAAGGTGGATGTGGTGCGGGACCGCGCTGCGCTCTCGCGCATCGTGGCAGGTGGCAAGCTGGAGAACATTTACCGGCTGCAGATCATGAATGCCACCGAGGGCGAGCAGCGTTATCGCATCAGCGCGCGGGGCCTGGATAGGCTCGAAGTGGCTTCCGAGGCTGAAGTGGACATTGGCGCGGCAGAGTCTCGCTGGGTGGCCGTGCGGTTGCAGATTCCTTATGGTTCCGCCACGCCCGGGTCACATGCCGTTCAGTTTGATGTGCAGGCCGTAGGAGCAGCGGCTCATGTGACGGAAAAATCCGTGTTCCTTGTACCGCGTTGAGCGGTATTCCGGTGGGGCCCTTCGGGGCCGCACTTTGACCGATATTGTTGAGGAGTAAAGCACCATGTCTTCAAACCCTGCCATTGCAACCCCGGCGGCAACCGTACCCTGGTGGAAGTTTGGCCATGTGTGGCTGGTGATTGCCGGGCCTCTGATCGTGATCGTGGCGGGCTTTGTGACGCTGTGGCTGGCGATTTCGCGGCCCGACCCCGTGGTGGCGGAGGACTACTACCGCCAGGGCATCGAAATCAACAAGACACTGGTGGCGCCGGAAAAGAGTCTGGCGCCGGCCCTCAAGGCCCGCAACCACGCGGCCACCCCCGTGCAGGACCAACCACGCTGAAAACCCCAGGGTCGCGCACCCGGGCGACCCCGGCAGCACCAGGAGACAGAACCGATATGTGGACGCAACGCCTGATGTGGATTGCATGGCCCGCCTTTTTGATGGCGGGTGTGCTGGAGATGCTGGTTTTTGCCATGGTGGACCCCCAGGACCTGCATTGGTTCGGGCAGCCTCTGGCGCTGTCGCGGCAGGGGGTGTACACCCTCGCATTTTTTGTGTTCTGGGCCATCACCATGGCCACCAGCGCGTTGACCACGCTGCTGTCCATGTCACCGTTTGAGGTCAACCGCTGTCCCGTGCCCGACGGGGAGCGGCCTGACGATTGCCGCAAGACATCATCTTGCTCCTGAGTCTTTTCGCCAGTTGATGCAGGCATGCGGTGCATGCCGTTTTAGAAGAGACAGGCGGATTTTGTATGGGCCCAACCCTCAGCCTAGGAGGGACCGTAATCAGTGGCAGGTCTGCTGGCTGTTCACAATGCGTCGCAGGGCATCGGTGTCAAGGATGCGCACATGGCGCTGTTTGACCTCCACGATGCCTTCTTCCACAAATTTAGAGAAGGTGCGGCTCACTGTTTCAAGTTTGAGGCCCAGGTAGCTGCCGATCTCTTCGCGCGTCATGCGCAGCACCAGTTCTGATTGCGAGAAGCCCCGTGCATGCAGGCGCTGCACCAGGTTGAGCAAGAAGGCCGCCAGCCGCTCCTCGGCACGCATGCTGCCCAGCAGCAGCATCACACCATGTTCGCGCACGATCTCGCGGCTCATGATCTTGTGCACGTGGTGCTGCAGGGCCGTGACTTCGCGGGAAAGTTCTTCGATGCGGTCGAAAGGCATGACGCAGACCTCGGCATCCTCAAGGGCCACCGCGTCACAGGTATGGTGGTCGTTCACGATGCCGTCCAGCCCGATGATCTCCCCCGCCATCTGAAAACCTGTGACTTGGTCGCGACCGTCTTCGGTGGCCACGCAGGTCTTGAAAAAACCGGTGCGGATGGCATACAGGGACGTGAAGGACTCGCCATTGCGAAACAGCGTGCCGCCGCGCTTGACCTTGCGGCGGACAGCAACGACCTCGTCAATGCGCTGCAGTTGCTCTTCGTTCAAGCCCACGGGCATGCACAGCTCGCGGAGGTTGCAGTTGGAGCAGGCGACTTTGATGGTGAGCGGGTTCATAGACACATGGGCTTGGGTTAGCGGTCAAGCATATCGCGCTTGCCGTACACGAACCTGAATACAGGGCGCGGGCAAGCGGCTGACCTTCATCAAATTGTCGCCGTATCGCTTGCGGGTTCACTTGATGCAGGTCAAGGACATGTCCCAGAGCCTACGGCACAGTCAAGGTGTACGCAAGGAAATTTCCCCATGACTGCTGTTTCGCCAGACCTTCTGCGCCGCTTTGACGTGCCAGGGCCCCGCTATACATCCTATCCAACGGCCGACCGTTTCGTGGAGGCGTTTGGTCAGGAAGACTACGTGCTGGCGCTGCAACAGCGCCGCTCGGGCACGCTGGCCAAGGCCATGCCGCTGTCCCTGTACGTGCACATCCCGTTTTGCGAATCCCTGTGCTACTACTGCGCCTGCAACAAGATCATCACCAAGCACCATGACCGCGCCGAGGTCTACTTGCGCTACCTGAGCCGCGAGATCGACCTGCACACCGCGCACTGTGGCGTGGGACAGGTGGTGAGTCAACTGCACCTGGGTGGAGGCACGCCCACCTTCCTCTCCGATGCGGGCCTGCGAGAGCTGATGGCCATGCTCAAGCGCAGCTTCACGCTGGCGCCTGGGGGGGAATACTCCATCGAGGTGGACCCTCGCACCGTCAATGCAGAGCGTCTTGCACTGTTGGCTGAGCTGGGTTTTAACCGGCTGAGTTTTGGCGTGCAGGACTTTGATGCCGAAGTGCAGAAGGCTGTGCACCGCATCCAGCCCGCCGAACAGGTGTTTGCGCTGGTGGAGTCTGCGCGTTCGTTGGGCTTTGACTCGGTGAATGTGGATTTGATCTACGGCCTGCCGCGCCAGACGCCCGAGTCTTTTGACCGCACGCTGGCCCAGGTGGCGCAACTGCGGCCTGACCGCATCGCGCTGTATGCTTACGCGCACCTGCCAGAGCGTTTCAAGCCACAGCGCCGCATCATCTCTGCGGAGTTGCCCACGGGCGCGAGCAAGCTCTCCATGTTGTCGCGCTCGCTCGATGCCTTCATGGATGCTGGATACGCGTACGTGGGCATGGACCACTTTGCGCTGCCCACCGACGCCCTTGCCGTGGCCAAGCGCCAGGGGCGCCTGCACCGCAACTTCCAGGGCTACAGCACGCAGCCGGACTGCGATTTGATCGGTCTGGGCGTATCGGCCATTGGCCGTGTGGGGGCAACCTACAGCCAGAACTCCAAGACGCTGGATGAGTACTACGACTTTCTGGACCAGGGGCGGTTGCCCGTGGTGCGCGGGTTGGCGCTCACGCGCGACGACCTGGTACGCCGTGCGGCCATCATGGCCCTGATGTGCCAAGGGGAACTGTTGTTCGAGCCGATGGAGCAGGCGTGGCTGATCGACTTCCGTCAGTATTTCGCGGCGGAGTTGGCCCAATTGGAGGGCATGCAGGGGCAAGGGCTGGTGCGCGTTGGGCCTGAGGGCATTGAAGTGACCGCGACCGGTTGGTTCTTCGTGCGGGGCATCGCCATGGTTTTTGACCGCTATCTGCAGGCAGATCGCAACCGCGCCCGGTTTTCGCGCATCATCTGATACCTATGCTTGCCACGGTTGGCTGGACTGCTCTGCTCATGGGACTCGCCGGCGGGTCCCACTGCCTGGCCATGTGCTCCGCGCCCTGTGGAGTACTTGTGGGGCAGGGCGGTGCGCCACTGGCGGAGGGCAGTGCCGAGCGGGTGGTGCGCTGGGCGCCACGTGGCGGCGTACTGCAGCGCACCGTAGCCTTTCATGCGGGGCGCCTGGTGGGCTATGCCAGCGCCGGTGCATTGGCGGCCTTGGCCATGGACAGTCTGGCATGGCTGACCCAGCAGACCACCGCGTTGCGTCCCGCCTGGACGCTGATGCACGTGGCGGTGATGGCCTGGGGGCTCATGATGATGGTGCAGTCGCGCCAGCCTGCTTGGGTGGAGCAGGCGGGTCGGTCCGTGTGGGCGCGTGTTCGACCGCTGGTCGGGGCGCCAGGCGGCGTGATGGCGGCCGGAGTCCTGTGGGCCCTGATGCCTTGCGGGTTGCTCTATTCGGCCCTGTTGGTCGCCGCGCTCAGTGGAGGGGCGCTGGAGGGGGCCCTGACCATGGCCCTGTTTGCCGTGGGCAGCGGGGTCTGGCTGGTGGGTGGCCCTTGGGCTTGGAGCAGCCTTCGCAACCGCCTGAATCTCGCACGGGCTCAGTGGGGCACGAGGGCCGCAGGCGCCATGCTGTGCGCGGTCGCTGCCTGGGCGTTGTGGATGGATCTCATTTACAAGCCGTCGCTCTGGTGCCGCTGAACGCGCTGCGCTGATTCGTCCTGTCATCCCCAATCGCCCGCTGGTTCCAAGCGGAGCGATGCCTCAGCCCAAGCTACTGCGGTGCTCCAATCAGGCCCGATTTCTGCCAAGTGTTGCCGGATCGCTGCGCGGTCTGCCGGTTCTTCGCCACGTCACTGGAACTGGTGATAATCTGCGTAACTATTGGTGGCATTGATGTCGCCATGTATCGTGCGCCTGACGTGAACTCATCCATCCTCATCGACATCAGCCAACTGCGTGTCGGCATGTACATCCAGCTCGACGTGGGCTGGATGCACCATCCGTTCCCGACCAGCAGTTTCCGGGTGGCGTCGTCGGAACAGATCGCCACCTTGCGCGAGCTGGGGTTGACCGAGGTACGTTACGTCCCCAAAAAGAGCGATCCAGAACTGCAGGAGCTGGTGCCTGCTGCCTGGAGCGTGCCCGAGATGACAGCCCCACCGCCCAACGGCCTGGATGCGCCCGGGCCTGGGACGGCCACTGTCGTAGACCCCGAGGCACAGCGTCGCCGTGAGCTGCTGGAAGCACAAAACCGGGCCTTGGCCGCCTGCAATCAGCGTTTCTCAGAAGCCACCCGTCAGTACCAGTCCATGGAGCGCACGGTTTCCGAGCACCCGGACCAGGCCAGGGCCAAGGGCGAGGCGCTGGTCTCTGGATGCGTGACCGAACTGCTGGAAAACGGCGACTCCGTCATCCGGCTGCTGTCCGAGGGCGTGGGCGAGCGCAACGGATTGCATCCGATCAATGTGATGGTGATTTCGTTGCTGCTGGGGCGGTCCCTGGGCATGAAGAGCGAGGAACTGCACGATCTGGGTGTGGCCGCATTGATCCACGACATTGGCAAGCTCAAGCTGCCGCCCAATCTGCGCCAGCCCACCCCTTCCATGATCCCCATGGAGCGGACACGCTACGAGACCCACGTGGCGGAATCCGTTGCCCTGGCCAAACGCATGGGGTTTGCCGATGCAGTGCTCACGGCCGTGGCGCGGCACCACGAAATGTGTGACGGCAGTGGTTTTCCCCAGCGCCTGAAGGGGCCCGATCTGGGGCGCATGAGCCAGGTCCTGGCGCTGGTCAACCAGTACGACCGCATGTGCAACCCGGCCATGGGAGTAACGGCGCTGACGCCCCACGAGGCGCTCTCCGTCATCTTTGCCCAGCTCAAGGCCCGTTTTGATTCGGTGGTCCTGGGGGCTTTCATTCGCATGATGGGGGTCTACCCGCCCGGCTCCATCGTGCAATTGGTCAATGACCGGTATGCCATCGTGGCCTCGGTCAACTCGTCGCGGCCGTTGCGGCCCAAGGTCATCGTGCACGACCCACGGGTGCCCAAGGAAGAGGCGCCGATCCTGGATCTGGAAACTGTCCCTGAACTGGGCATACGGCGCAGCCTCAAGCCCGCACAACTGCCGCGTGACGCGCTGGACTACCTGTCTCCCCGGCAGCGGATCTGTTACTTTTTTGAGCGAGCGGTCAGTCCCGGCCCTGACGAGGCTGCGGCGTGAACGATCTCCAATCGCTCGGGTGGCTGGATGGCCTGCAGGAGGCCGTGTGGCTCCTGGATGAGGCCAGCCAACACATCCTGCAAGCCAACGCAGGCGCCGCGCGCCTCACCGGGTTGTCTGCCGCCGCCATGCGAGGGCGGTCTGTGCTGGACTTGGCCAGCACGCCCCAGGAGCTGGCGTTCTGGTCGGAGCCAGTCGATGTGATTGCGCAGGGCGTGACTGCCCATACCAGTTTGCTGCGTGCTGATGGCAGCTTGGTGCCGGTGCAACGTTGTGTCCGGCGTGTGCCTTGGGGGGAGGGTGGTAGTACGGTGCTGCTGCTGACCATGCTGGACCGCAGCCTCCAGGAGACCACTGAGCGTGAACTGGAGACACTGTTGTCCGAGCTGCGTGCCACGCTGGATTCTGCCGCTGATGGCATGCTGGTGTGTGGACTGGATCGCCGTGTGCGCGCATTCAACCAGCGTCTGGCCCAGCTGTGGAACCTGCCGCGCCAGTTGCTGGTGGAGCGCGACGATGCGGCGGTGTACGCCTTCATGGCGGACCAGGTGTCGGACCCCCGCTTCTATGCCGAGCGCCTGGCAGCCATCGACCGCGAACCCATGCAGGAGAGCACCGACATTGTCGAGCTGCGCAACGGCGTGGTGCTGGAGATGCGCACGGTGCCGCAGTTCAGCCAGGGCCGTGCGGTGGGCCGTGTGTATTCGTTCCGGGACATCACCCGGCAGACTGAGACACAAGCCAGCCTGCGCTTGGCCGCGCGCGTGTTTGAGTCCAGCCTGGATGCGATCTTCATCGCCGACAGTCAGCACCGCATCATGCGGATGAACCCCGGGTGTGAGCGGCTGGTCGGCCCTACGGCCAAGGGTTTTGAAGGCTGTGTGGCTGCCTCGCTTTTTGGAGGAGGCTCGGACGCCTCCTTCATGGAGCAGGTGCTGCAGGGCTGGGCCAAGGATGGCTTCTGGGAGGGGGAGTTGTGGCTGCCCCGTGACAACGGCGCTTACTGCGCGGTGCAGCTGTCGTGGGTGGCCCTGCGTGATGACGAAGGGCGGCTGGTGCAGAGCATCGGCTTCATGCGCGACCTGACGCTGCAGCATGCCGCGCAAAAGCGCATTGAAGAGCTGGCCTACAGCGACGCACTGACAGGTCTTCCCAACCGTTTGCTGCTCTCGCAACGCGTGGATACCGCCATCCAGGGGGCGCGCCAGAGCGACACCGGCTTTGCGATCCTGTTCCTGGACATGGACCGCTTCAAGATCATCAATGACTCCCTGGGCCACCCTTTTGGAGACCGGGTGCTGCAGCTGGTGGCTGAACGCCTGCAGACCTGCTTGCGGCAAACCGACATGCTGTGCCGTCTGGGCGGGGATGAATTTGTCATCTACCTGCATGGGGGGGATGCATCGGTGGCCGAAAGTGTGGCGCGCCGGATTCTGGACGACATGCTCAAGCCCTTCATGCTCGACAGCATGGGCTTCTCGATCCAGTGCAGTATCGGCATTGCGCTGTACCCGCAGGATGGCGCTACGTTGGACGACCTGATCAAGCAGTCCGACACCGCGATGTACCGGGTCAAGGAGCGTGGGCGCGGCAGCTACGGCTTTTACCAGCCGCAGATGAACGCCAACCTGCTCGCGCGCATGCAGATGGAGCACGCCATGCGCCAGGCGCTGGGTTTGCAGCGCATGGCCGTGCACTACCAGCCCCAGGTCAATATGGCGACCGGGCGCATCACCGGGGCCGAGGCGCTGCTGCGCTGGACGGACCCCGAGTTTGGCGCGGTATCCCCTGCAGTGTTCATTCCGCTGGCGGAAGAATCGGGCTACATCGTGACACTGGGCGCCTGGGTGATGGAGCAGGCGGTGCGCGAGGCCGCACTCTGGATGCACAGCGGCTCGCCCATCATGATTTCCGTGAACGTGTCAGCGCTGGAGTTTCGCCAGCCCGACTTTGTGGACCGCATCACGCGCCTGCTGGCGGTGCACCAGCTGCCCCCCACCTTGCTGGAACTGGAGCTGACAGAAACCATCCTGCTGCAGGACGCACAGGAGATGGAGCAGCGTCTGCGCGTGTTGGCGGACCTGGGCATCGGCCTGGCGATCGACGATTTCGGCACCGGCTATTCGAGCCTGGCCTATTTGAAAAAACTCCCCATCCACAAGCTCAAGATCGACCAGTCTTTTGTGCGTGGTCTGCCCGACGACGACGGCGACCGGGCCATTGTCAGCGCCATCATCAGCATGGGCCGTGCCATGCACATCGAAGTGGTGGCTGAAGGGGTGGAGACTGAAACCCAGCAGGCGGTGCTGCAGCAAATGCAGTGCGAGCACTACCAGGGCTTTTTGTGCGCGCCCGGGCTGCCGGCCGACCAGTTCCGCGCCCTGCTGAGCAAGCCCTTGCCGCTCAAGGCCCAGGGGCGCCACCGGCCTTTGAACACCTGACGCCGAGCGCGCAGATGTTGCGACGCGGCGGACTGCAAAGAGTCCGCCTCTGTTTCGGCCTCAGGCGGCCGAAACGCCTTTCCACAGCATGTAAGCCGCCAGGCCAAACAGCAGCGACGCGAACACGCGCTTGAGTTGCTTGACGGGCAGGTTGTGGGCCGCTTTGGCACCCAGCGGGGCCGTCAGCACGCTACAGCTCGCAATCACGCCCAGTGCTGGCAGCCAGATGTAGCCCAGGGATGCCGGGGGCAAGCCGCTCACGTTCTGTCCGCCAATGGCGTAGCCGATCACGTTGGCCAGCGCGATGGGAAACCCCAGCGCGGCGCTGGTGGCCACCGCGTTGTGGATGGGCACATTGCACCAGGTCATGAAGGGCACGCTGACAAAGCCGCCGCCCGCGCCGACCAGGCCCGACAGAAATCCGATCACGCCGCCCGCCGCCACCTGGCCTGCGCCGCCCGGCATCTGGCGCGTGGGCGCAGGCTTTTTGTCCAGAAACATCTGCGTGGCCGAGAAGCTCACAAACAGTGCGAAGAAGATCGCCAAAAACGAGCCCTTGAGCAGCGCAAACACACCCAGGCTGGCGATGAACCCGCCCAGCACGATGCCGGGCGCCAGGCGCGTGACAATGTACCACCGCACCGCGCCACGCCGGTGGTGCGCGCGCACGCTGGAGATAGAGGTGAACATGATGGTGGCCATGGAGGTGGCAATTGCCATCTTCACAGCCAAGTCGGGCGACACCTGACGCGCGCCCAGGATGTAGGTCAGGAACGGCACCAGCAGCATGCCCCCGCCGATGCCCAGGAGTCCCGCCAGAAAGCCTGTGGCCAGGCCGAGCACACCGAGTTCAACAATCAGCAGGGGATCGAGCATGGCGGGATGTCAGTCAAAAAAGAACAACAGAGCACGCGGGAAGCCGCGAGAAAATGCCCTGCCACGTAAGCACCAGCGGGTGCTTGCGATAACAGGGCATGGGGAAGAGGGTGTCTGCGAATGCCACCGAACTCTCATCCTGAACCGGGGGTTCAGGTGGGCGAGGGCAGCCTGGCGTTGGGTTCATCTGACGCGAGATGATCACGCTCACCGGACGATGTACCAAGCCCGAGCTCAATGAGCATTGGTTCAAGGAAATATAAAGCCCGACAGCTTCGCAGACCCGACCATTGTAGGTGCTGCCAGCGGGCGCTGTGCGCTCGGGGGCATGTAAAGCCCGCAAGCGGCTGTGACGAGCGGGTAAGAGGCGCAGCGTGCCTCAGCACACCCACAGCACGCGGGGGCTAGAGCAAGCGCCCGTCATCGCCCAAAGCGTCGTCAAGGCGCTGGACCAGGCTTTGCAGGCGTTGCTGGTCGGTATCTGGCAACAGGCTTTCCTGGTGTCCCGCCATGGGTGCGCCGGGGCTGGGGCTGGGGCTTGCGGGCGGTGTGGCCACTGGCTGGTTTGCGGCCGCAAGGTCTGCCGCTTCGCGGTCGGCGATCTCGAAAGCCAGGTTCAGGGCCGCCAGCACGGCGATGCGCTCGCGTGCCCGGACCTTGCCTGCATCGCGGATGCGCGTCATGGCGGTGTCCACGCGTTCCACGGCGTCGAGCAGGCGGCTTTCGTGGCCCTCGGGGCAGGACAGCAGATAGCTTTGCTGCAGGATCTGCACCTCGATTTGCTTCATTCGGCTTCTTTCGTGAGCGGCGCGGCAGCGGGAAGGCGTTCGAGCAAGGCATCCACCCGGGCGCGTGCTGCGCTCAAGCGGGATTTGAGCGAATCGCGCTCCTGCGTCAGTGCCGCAACTTGATCAGCCAACAGGGCGTTGGTGCGCTGCAACTCTGCATGTCGCAGCAGCAGGCGTTCCACGCGCTCGGCGATCTGGTCGGTGGGGGACGGTATTGCCATACAGCCTCGGATTGTAGGCTGTGTGGCACCGAGCGGACCCTGGCCCCGGTCTGCGGTGGTGTGCCACACGCAACACAGAACAGATCACCGTGCATCACTGGCCGTGCGGGTGCCCGGATGAGTTGTTTGCCTGTTCTGCCGCAAAAAGGACGCTTGTAAACGGTCGTAAAATCTCGATGTTGGTGCTCGCGGCGTGGTTCACATGCCGCAGTTCAACGGGAAGCAGGGAGGCGCCGTACCACCGGTACCCGCCCAGCCTGCGCTGCCCCCGCAACGGTCAGCGGACGAATCGCCCGATTCTCTCTCCATCCATAAGCCACTGGGCGCCTTGAACAAGCGCCTGGGAAGGCATTGGGGGGGTGTTCCGCCAGCCCGGATACCGGCCAACACGGTGGCTGCGTGCGTCCTTTTTTTGGCGCTGCGCGGCTGTATCACCCACACGCTGGCGGGAGGCCGGCCCGGGTTGTTTGTTGACCTTGATCCCCATGAAAATCCGTACCCTTCGTGCGCGCCCTGTGGCGTTGTTGTGTCTGCCCGCCCCACGCCTGGCACTGCTGTCACTGTTGGCTGGCAGCGCCTGCGGCGCTTTCGCACAGACCGCCCCGGCCTCCGGCGAGCTGTTGGCGCAAAACCTGCGCGCACCGTCGTTGTCTGAAACCGTGGTGGCCGCCACGCGCACGCCGCAGCCGCTGGCCGACCTGGTGGCCGACATCTCCATCGTGGACCGCGAAACCATCGAAACCAGTGGCGCTACCGGCTTGGCGGACCTGCTGGCCCGCCTGCCTGGTGTGGAGTTCTCGCGCAATGGCGGCCCCGGGACCACGACCGGTGTGTTCCTGCGTGGCGCGGAGTCGCGCTTCACTGCGGTGTACATCGACGGGGTGCGCATCGACTCGCAGTCCACCGGCGGCGCACCCTGGGAGAGCATTCCGCTGGGCCTCATAGACCGCATCGAAGTGCTGCGTGGCCCGGCGGGCGCCGTGTATGGCTCGGACGCCTTGGGTGGCGTGGTGCAGATCTTCACCAAGCGCGGTGAGAACGGTACGGCGCCTTACGTGGGCATCGGCGTGGGCAGCCACAACACCACCAAGCTGGAAGCCGGGATCAGCGGTGCCAGTGGCACGCTGGACTATGCCCTGGGGCTGGCGCGAGACGACAGCAAGGGCTTCAACGCGCGCCCTGTCGCCGGGCAGAACCCGGACCGCGACGGCTACCGCTCCACGGCGGGCCATGCGCGGGTCGGCTTACAGGTGAACGCCGTGCACCGCCTCGAAGGCACGCTGATGGTCAACGACACCAACAGCGGCTACGACAGCGGCCTGGGCAAGGACGACCGCAACCTGCACACCCTGCACGCGCTGGGCCTCAACTGGACGGCCCAGTGGAACAGTGCCTACAAAACGCGCTTTTCCATCACCGACTCGCGCGACGAATACGAAACACGCCCCTCGCCCTACCTGAGCGAAACACGCCTGCGAGGCTACTTGTTCCAGAACGAATGGCGCCAGGGCGCGCATCTGGTGACGGCCGCGCTGGAGCGCCGCGAGGACCGCCTGGAGAACCAGCCCATCGACGCCAAGCGATCGCAAGACGCGCTGGCGCTGGGCTACGGTTACAACGCCGCCGGCCACACGGTGCAACTCAACCTGCGCCACGACTCCGACAGCGAGTTCGGCGGCAAGGGTACCGGCAGCGTGGCCTATGGCTATGCGATCACCCCGCAGTGGCGTGCCACGGCGTCGGTGGGAACGGCCTTCCGTGCACCCACGCTGTACCACCGGTTCAGCGAATACGGCGTGGCCACGCTGCGTCCTGAAAGCAGCCGCAATGCCGAGGTGGCGCTGCGCTACGCACAAGGCAATAGCACCTTCTCGGCCACGCTGTTTCGCAACCGCGTGAGCAACCTGATCTCCTTTGGCGGCGCGGGCACTTGTGCCTCCAGCTTTGGTTGCTATGCCAACACCGCCCGGGCCGAATACAAGGGCGTGACGTTTACTGGTTCGCACCGCCTGGGCGACGTGCAGTTGCACGGCTCCATCGACCTGCAGCGCCCGCGCGACCTGGACACCGGCAAGCAACTGGCACGCCGCGCCAAGCAGCACGCCACCTTCGGCGCCGACACGCGCCTGGCGGGCTGGACCGTGGGTGCCGAGGTGCAGGCTTCGGGCCGCCGCTTCGACACTGTGGCCAACACCAACGTGCTGGGCGGCTACACCCTGGTCAACCTGTACGCCAGCACCCGCATTGCGCGCGACTACACGCTGCTGGCCCGCATCGACAACCTGGCCGACAAGGACTACCAGCTGGCCCGCACCTATGCCACCGCAGGCCGTACGGTCTACGTGGGTGTGAAGTGGGCACCGCAGTGAACCTTGCCACGGCCACTGCTGCCCGCTGCCCGGCGCTGCTGATCGCGGCCCCGGCCTCCGGGCAGGGCAAGACCACCGTCACTGCCGCCCTGGCACGCCTGCATGCGCGCCAGGGGCGGCGTGTGCGGGTGTTCAAGTGCGGGCCGGACTTTCTGGACCCGCACTGGCACCAGCTGGCCAGCGGTGCACCCGTGCACCAGCTCGACCTGTGGATGAACGGCGAGGCCGACTGCGCGCAGCGCCTGCATGATGCGGCGTGCGAGTCGGACCTGATCCTCATCGAAGGCGTGATGGGCCTGTTTGATGGTGACCCCAGCGCGGCCGACTTGGCACGGCACTTTGGCGTGCCGGTGCTGGCGGTGGTCGATGCCTCGGCGATGGCGGGCACCTTTGGCGCGCTGGCCTACGGCCTGCGCCACTACCGGCCGGGCCTGCCCTGGGCCGGTGTGCTGGCCAACCGTGTGGGCAGCGCGCGCCATGCCGACATGCTGCGGGACGGTCTGCACGATGCCGATGACTGGATGGGCGCGCTGATGCGGGTGCAGCCCGGCAACGCTCCGACAACCGGCAAGGCCGGTGCCGCACTGCTGCCCGAACGCCACCTGGGTCTGGTGGCCGCACACGAGCTGGACGACAGCCTCCAGCGGCTGGATGCTGCGGCCGACGCGCTCGCCGCCACGCCGCTGGGCCAGATGACGCTGGATGACCTGCAGGGCTGGGCCGTGGACTTCCCTGCGCCCTTGTCGAAGATTGCCGTGCCTGCGCTGCTCGCAGGCCGCACAGTGGCCGTGGGGCGCGATGCGGCGTTCTGCTTCATTTATGCCGCCAACGTGCAGTGCCTGGAACAGATGGGCGCGCGCGTGGTGTTCTTCTCGCCGCTGCACGATGCCGCATTGCCTGATTGCGACGCGGTGTGGCTGCCTGGCGGTTACCCCGAGTTGCACACCGCGCAGATCGCTGCCAACACCAGCATGTTGGCCAGCCTGCGCGCCCATGTGGCCGCGGGCAAGCCCCTGTGGGCCGAGTGCGGCGGCATGATGGCACTGTTTGAATCCATCACCCTCGCGGACGGCAGCGTTGCCCCGCTGTGGAGCCTGCTGCCTGGCCGCGTGACCATGCAAAAGCGCCTGGCAGCGCTGGGCCCGCAGCACCTGACGGTGGCCGGGCACACGCTGCGCGGCCACACCTTTCACTATTCGACCAGCGACAGCAGCGCCCCCGTGGTGGCCCGCACGGCCCGCCCCCACGAGGCCGTGGCGCCCGACACGGGCGAAGCGCTGTACCAGCAAGGCAGCATCCACGCCAGCTACTTCCACGCGTGGTTCCCGTCCAGCCCCGAGGCGGTGGCGCACCTGCTGGGCGGTGAGGGCCACGCATGACTTCGGCCCTGCATCCGATCACCACCGAACTGATCCTGGGCGGCCAGAAGAGCGGTAAATCCCGCCGCGCCGAACTGCTGGCGCGCGATTGGCTGGCGCAGTCTGCCGACCACCGCGCCGTGCTGATCGCCACCGGCCAGGCCTGGGACGACGAGATGCGCGAGCGCATCGCCCGCCACCAGCGCGATCGCGCCGAGCGCGTGCCCGGCCTGCGAACGGTGGAAGAGCCGCGCGACGTGGCGGCAGCCCTCACGCGGCTCAGCACGCCGCAGACCCTGGTGGTGGTGGACTGCCTCACGCTGTGGCTGACCCAGTGGACCATGCCGATGGGGTTCGAAACCATGAATTCAGAGCAAAACCAGGCGCAAGCGCAAGAGTGGCATGCCCAAGCTGCTATGTTTTTAGAAGCGATTCGGCAATCCCCCGGGCCCGTTGTTCTGGTGGGCAACGAAATAGGCCTGGGGGTCATCCCGATGGGGCGCGAAGTGCGCGCCTTTGTGGATGCGCTGGGCACCCTCAACCAGCAGGTGGCGCAGGTCTGCCCCCGCGTTACGCTCATGGCCGCAGGCCTGCCTCTCAAACTGAAATGAATCTCCCCCTGAGTCGCTTCGCGCCTTCCCCCTCTTTCGCTTCGCGGGAGGGGAACGCCGTCTGTGCGGCGGGGCGGCCCTTGCACGACGGCCCTCGTCTGGATCGCGCCAGTTTCGAGCGCGGTGGGTTGCTTTGTGCGGCAACGAATTCACTGAAATAGAACTATGAAACCCACCCCCGTGCGCCGCATCCTCTGGGTGATCGCCATCCTCATCGTGCTGGGCCTGCTCATGGCCGGGCTGGCGCGGGCGCAGCCGGTGCAGGTCACCGACGACCGGGGCCGCGTGGTGACGCTGCCGCGCCCGCCCCAGCGCATCGTGAGCCTGCTGCCTTCGCTCACCGAAACGATCTGCGCGCTGGACCAATGCCACCGCCTGGTGGGCGTGGATCGTTATTCCAACTGGCCCGAGTCCGTCACCCGCCTGCTGCAGGTGGGCGGTGGGCTGGACCCCAACATCGAGGCCATCGTGGCGCTGCGGCCCGATGTGGTGCTGATGGCCACGTCGTCCCGCGCCTCGGCCCGGCTGGAGCAGCTGGGCCTGGCTGTGGTGGCGCTGGAGCCCAAGACCCACGCCGATGTGCAGCGCGTGATAGGCAAGCTGGGCCAGGTGCTGGCCGTGCCCGATGCCCAGCGCGTGTGGCGCCATATCGACGCAGCGGTCGAGGCCGCCGCGCAGTCCATGCCGCCAGCGGCACGGGGCGTGCGTGTGTACTTCGAGGTGAACCGGGGGCCGTACGGTGCAGGGGCCTCGTCGTTCATTGGCGAGACGCTGACCCGGTTGGGCGCGCGCAACATCCTGCCCGCGTCGCTCGGGCCGTTTCCCAAGCTCAACCCCGAGTTTGTGGTGCGAGCCGACCCCGACCTGATCATGGTGGGCGCGCGCAGCGTGGAGGGCCTGACCGAGCGGCCGGGCTGGAGCAGCCTGCGCGCCCTGCGCGAGCAGCGGCTGTGCGTGTTCCCGCCCGAAGATGCCGATGTGCTGGTGCGCCCCGGCCCGCGCATGGCCGAAGGCGCACGCATCATGGCCCGCTGCCTCGCCAGCAAGGCCGCGCCCGGTGCCAAGGCGCCTGCGGCGGTGCGCCCATGATGGGATCGGTGGTGCAGCGCGGTCGCTGGCTGGCGGGCCTGCTGCTGCTGGCCAGCGCGCTGCTGGTGCCGCTGGGCACCGGCGTGGGCAGCGTGGGGCTGGAGAACCTGTGGCCCGCGCTGTGGGATCACAGCGTCGACCCCGCTGGGAATGCGGCACGGGACATGGCCTGGCAGATCGTGTGGGAGATCCGGCTGCCGCGCACGCTGGGCGCTTGGTGCGCCGGTGCGCTGCTGGGGCTGGCCGGTGCTGTGGCGCAAGGCCTGTTCCGCAACCCGCTGGCTGACCCGTACCTGCTGGGCAGTGCCTCGGGCGCCTCTCTGGGCGTGGCCACGGCGCTGGCGATGATGGGCGGCGCTGCGGGCATGGTGGGCAGCGCCAAGGGCGCGGCCGTGGCCATGGTGTTTTCGGGCCACTGGCTGGTGCGCCTGGGCCTGACCGGAGCGGCGTTTGCCGGGGCGGTGCTGGCAGTGCTGCTCACGCTCGCGCTGGCGCGCGGTGTGCAGCACACATTGCGCCTGCTGCTGGCCGGGGTCATCGTGGGTGTGGTGCTGGGAGCATTCACATCGCTCATCCTGCTGCTGTCGCCCGACTCCTTGCAGGCCATGCAGGCGTTTCTGCTCGGCTCCACCGGCTTTGTAGGCTGGACCTCGTGTCTGCTGATGGCCGGAGTGTGGCTGCTGTGTGTGGTGGCCGCCTGGGCGCTGTCGCGCGTGCTGGATGGCCTGGCGCTGGGCGAGGCCACGGCCCACAGCCTGGGCTTGCCGCTGGCACCGCTGCGCGCCGCGCTGGTGGCGGTGCTGGCCCTGGCCACCGGCACAGCCGTGGCGCAGACGGGGCTGATTGCTTTTGTGGGCCTGGCCGCGCCCCACCTGGTGCGGGCCGTGGTCAAGGTGCCGCACGGCCGCCTGATGGGGCTGGCCAGCCTGATGGGCGGGGTGCTGCTGGCCGGTGCAGACCTGCTGGCGCGGGGGCTCATCGCGCCGCAAGAGCTGCCCGTGGGCGTGCTCACCGCCGTGCTGGGTGGCGGCTACCTGCTGTGGCTGATGCACCGGCGCACCGGACCGGGAGGCGTGCTGTAAATGCGCAATGCTCCTGAAAACATAGCTGTCAGCGCCAACGGGATCAGCGCCAGCATCGGAAAACACCCCATATTGCACGGCATCACGCTGCACCTGGCGGCGGGCCGCTGGACCAGCATCGTCGGCCCCAACGGCGCGGGCAAGTCCACGCTGCTGCGGGCCCTGGCGGGCCTGCTGCCTTGCACGGGCAGCGTGCAGTTGCTGGGCCGCCCGCTGGCCGCCTGGCACCGCAGCGACCGGGCGCGGGCCCTGTCGTGGCTGGGGCAGAACGAGGTGGCCGCCGACGACCTGCTGGTGTACGACGTGGCCATGCTGGGCCGCCTGCCGCACCAGCCCTGGCTGTCTCCTCCCAGCGAGGCCGACCACGCCGCCGTCGAGCAGGCCCTGCGCGCCACGCAGGCCTGGGACTGGCGCCACCGCGCGCTCTCGCAGCTCTCCGGCGGCGAGCGCCAGCGCGTGCTGCTGGCCCGCGCGCTGGCCGTGCAGGCGCAGGTGCTGTTGATGGACGAGCCTCTGGCCAACCTGGACCCGCCCCACCAGACCGACTGGCTGCTGCTGGTGCGCGAGCTGGTGGCCCAAGGCAAGACGGTGGTCAGCGTGCTGCACGAAGTCTCGTTTGCGCTGCAGGCGGATGATGTGGCTATCGTTGCAGCTGGCCGCCTGCGCCATCATGGCTCCACCCAGGACACCCACACCCACCGCGCGCTGGAGCAGGTGTTTGACGACCGCATTGCCATCCACCCGGTGGAGGGCCAGTGGCTGGCCTTGCCCCGTTTGCTGCCCCGCCGCACCCCGGCGGAGCAATGACCTCTGATTGAAAGACACGCTATGCAGATCGAAGCCGCCCCCACCGAAAAACGCTACGAGAAGGCCGAAGGCGAACGCCGGGGCCTCATCATCGTCAACACCGGCGACGGCAAGGGCAAAAGCACAGCCGCCTTTGGCCTGGCGCTGCGCGCCCATGGCCGGGGCAAGGCCGTGAAGATTTTCCAGTTCATGAAGGTGCCCACCGCGCGCTTTGGCGAGCACCGCATGTTCGAGCAGATCGGCCTGCCCATCGAGGGCCTGGGTGATGGCTTCAGCTGGAAGAGCAAGGACCTGGAGCACTCGGCCCAGCTCGCGCGCGACGGCTGGGAAAAGGCGCGCGCCGCCATCCTGTCGGGCGAGCATTTTCTGGTGGTGCTGGACGAGATCACCTATCCGCTGATCTACGGCTGGCTGCCGCTCGACGGCGTGCTGCAGACGCTGCGCGAGCGGCCCCGAGACGTGCACGTGTGCCTCACCGGCCGCCGCTGCCCGCCCGAGATCATCGAGCTGGCCGATACCGTGACCGAGATGCAGATGGTCAAGCACGCGTTCAAGGCAGGCATTCCTGCGCAGCGCGGCATTGAAGACTAGGGCCCGGCCCTCGTGTCCACCCCCTGGCTTTTCCTGCTGATGCCCACCTGGGCCTGGCCCGCTGCGGCCGTGGGCCTGGGCGTGCCGTTGCTGGCGCTGGCCATCGACTGGTGGCTGGGTGAGCCGCCAGCGCGCTGGCATCCGGTGGTGTGGATGGGCTCGGCCTTGCACCGGGGGGGCGAGTGGGTGGCCCCGCTACAGCCTGTGGCACGGGACTTTCGGCGTTTTTGGCTGGGGGCGCTAGTGTGGATTGCCCTGGCTGCTATTGTTTTGATAGTTTCCTGGTGGCTGCAGCATGCGGCCTTGATGCTGCTGGCCTGGCTGGCTGTGGTGATACTGGCGTTTTTGCTCAAGCCCCTGCTGGCCTGGCGCATGCTGCACGACGAGGTGCTGGCGGTGGAGGTAGCGCTGGGCCAGTCACTGCCCGCCGGGCGCGCGCAACTGGCGCGCTTGGTGAGCCGGGACGTGAGCGCACTCACCGCCGTGCAGGTGCGCGAGTCGGCCATCGAGTCGCTGGCCGAGAACCTCAACGACTCGGTGGTGGCGCCGCTGTTCTGGTTTGCGCTGCTGGGCCTGCCCGGCGCTGCGCTGTACCGCTTTGCAAATACGGCCGATGCCATGTGGGGCTACCCCGGCATGCGCAGCGGGCGCTACTGGCAATGGGCGGGCAAGTGGGCGGCGCGGGCGGACGATGTGCTGTCGTGGGTGCCTGCGCGCATCACCGCCTTGTTGCTGGCCGTGGTGGCCAAGGGCCTGCCGTTTTCTGCCCTGGCCCGCCAGGCGCGCAAGACGCCATCCCCCAACAGCGGCTGGCCCATGGCGGCCATGGCGCTGGCGTTGAATGTGCGCCTGGCCAAGCCCGGTGTGTACACGCTGCACAGCAAGGGCCGCAGGGCGGGGCCGCTGGATACGCGGCGCGCTGCGCGTCTGGGCACGCAGGTGGTGCTGGCCATGGTGCCGGTGGTGGCGGCCTTGCAGCTTTTGGTGTTGGTGGTGGTTGCCTGGGTGCACACATGACGTCTCCCCGTTGTTCCTCCGCACCTGTGCATGGCGGCCCCGACGCTGCGGGCGTCCCTCTGTTTGATTTCTCGACCAACAGCAATGCCTGCGGGCCATGTCCCGAGGCGCTGCACGCCGTGCAGGCGGCCGACGCGACGCGTTACCCCGACCCGGCCTACACGGCGCTGCGCGAGGCCCTGGGCGCCTTCCACGGCGTAGACCCCGGCCGCATCGTGCTGGCGGCCAGTGCCAGCGAGTTCATCCACCGCATCACCGCGCTGGCCGCGCAGCAGGGCTCCGTGAAGGTGGTCGTGCCACCTCACAGCTATGGCGACTACGCCCAGGCCGCGCAGGTGCGTGGGCTGGAGGTGCTGAGGGGCGATCGGTCGGCTGCAGGTTTGCAGTGGTCTTGCGAGCCCTCTAGTCCTTTGGGCCTGACAGATCCAGCTTTGCACGCCTGGCGGCAGGGGGACGCGGACGCTGCCTGGCGTGTGCTCGACTGCGCGTATGTCCCCCTTCGGCTGGACCCTGAGGGCACATGGACGGGCGCGCCGTCGCGGCGCACGCCCTCGGCCTGCTGGCAGCTCTGGACCCCTAACAAGGCCCTGGGGCTCACCGGCGTGCGCGCCGCCTATGCGATTGCTCCATCGGACTGCGAGGAGCAGGCGCGTGCGCTCACAGCCCTGGCGCCATCCTGGCCCGTGGGTGCCCATGGCGTGGCCCTGCTGCAGGCGTGGATGCAAGCCAGCGTGCAGCAATGGCTGGTGCACAGCCTGCGCACTCTGGGCGATTGGAAGGCGCGCCAGCAGACGCTGTGCACCGACCTGGGCTGGGCTGTGCACGCGGGCAGCCTGGCCAACTACTTCTGCGCGCAGCCCGCCACCACCACACTGCAAAGCAACCTGGCGGCGCTGCGCGCCAGCGGCATCAAGCTGCGCGATGCGGCGTCGTTCGGCCTGCCCGGCACCGTGCGCCTGGGGGTGCTGGCGCCCGCCGCACAAGATGCGCTGCGGGCTGCATGGCGGGCACTGCCGGGTCGTACCATCCCGCATTCCATCGGATCGAGGGAGACCTTGTGAGAACCATCACCGTCAACCGCTACGTCACGCCGCTGCGCGAAGGGGGCTCCATGCCCGCCATCGTCGAGGGCGACGACCTCGGCACCTACGTGCTCAAGTTTCGTGGCGCAGGGCAGGGCGTGCGCGCACTGCTGGCCGAGATCATTGGGGGCGGCATCGCCCGTGCGCTGGGCCTGCCCGTGCCCGAGATCGTGCTGGCCCAGCTCGACCCTGCCTTGGCGCAGACCGAGCCCGACCCCGAGATCCAGGACCTGGTGCGCGCCAGCGGCGGCCTGAACGTGGGGCTGGATTACCTCTCGGGCGCGCTCAATTTCGACCCGGCGGTGGATGTGGTGTCCGATGACTTTGCGTCGCGCCTGGTGTGGTTCGACGCGCTGGTGGGCAATGTGGACCGCACTGCGCGCAATACCAATCTGCTGATGTGGCACCGCCAGCCCTGGCTCATTGACCATGGCGCGGCGCTGACCTTTCACCATGCGTGGAATGGCACCGTGGCCCAGCCCGCGAAACCCTTTGCACCGATTGCCGACCATGTGCTGCTGGCCCGGGCCACGCAGCTCGCGCAGGTGGATGCGGAGCTGGCCGCACGCCTCACGCCCGAGGTAGTGGCCGGCATCCTGGCCGAGGTGCCCGACGAGTTTCTGTTGCTGGCCGGCGCCGACCACGAAGAAGGCCTGCTGACCGCCGCCGCCACCCACCGCCAGGCCTATGTGGACTACTTCTGTGCCCGCCTGGCCGGGCGCGCCACCTGGGTGAATGCACTGAAGGAGGCCGTCGATGCACGCGCCTGAGGTGTACGACTACGCCATCGTGCGCGTGGTGCCGCGCGTGGAACGCGAAGAGTTCATCAACGCGGGCGTGATCCTGTCGTGCCAGCGCACCGGCTTTTTGCAGGCTGCCATCGCGCTGGATGAAGCGCGCCTGCTGGCCATGGACCCGCACGCCGATATTGACACCGTGCGCCGCCACCTGACCGCCATCGTGGCCATCTGTGCGGGCGACGAAGCCTGTGGCCCCATTGCCCGCCTGCCGTACCGCCAGCGCTTTCACTGGCTCACCGCCAAACGCAGCGCCATCATCCAGACCTCGCCCGTGCACACCGGCCGCTGCACCGATGCGGCCGCCGCACTTGAACACATCATGGACCGCATGGTCCGCCCATTGCCTTGACTGAAAACTTTGCTCCCCAATTGGCCCGTTGTGTGATGGTGCTGGGCACCACCAGCGGCGCCGGCAAAAGCTGGCTCACCACGGCGCTGTGCCGCTACTACAGCAACCAGGGGCTGAAGGTTGCGCCGTTCAAGGCGCAGAACATGAGCAACAACGCGCGTGTGGTGTCGGGCCCTGCGGGTGTGATGGGGGAAATCGGCAGCGCCCAGTATTTCCAGGCCCTGGCTGCGCGTGCCGAGCCTGAGGTGCGCATGAACCCGCTGCTGCTCAAGCCCGAGGCCGACACGCACAGCCAGGTCGTGCTGATGGGGCAGGTGAGTGCCGAGCTCACGGCCATGCCCTGGCGCGGCCGCAGCGATAAGGTGTGGCCGCAGATCGCTGCAGCGCTGGATGCACTGCGTGCCGAGAACGACGTGGTGGTGATCGAGGGCGCCGGTTCGCCCGCCGAAATCAACCTGCACGCCAGCGACATCGTGAACATGCGCGTGGCCCGCCATGCCGATGCGCGCTGCCTGCTGGTGACCGACATCGACCGGGGCGGCGCGTTCGCCCACCTGTACGGCACCTGGGCACTGTTGCCCGAGGATGAGCGGGCGCTGATCCATGGCTTTGTGCTTAACAAGTTTCGCGGCGATGCCAGCCTGCTGTCGCCTGCGCCGCAGATGCTGCAGGACCTCACGGGTGTGCCCACCGTGGCCACCATCCCCATGCAATGGCGCCACGGCCTGCCCGAGGAGGACGGCGTGTTTGATGACCGCACGTTGTCAGCGGGCGCGGTGCACACCACCGTGGCTGTCATCGCCTACCCGCGCATCAGCAACCTCGACGAGTTCCAGCCGCTCAAGAACGTGCCCGGCGTGCGCCTGCTGTGGGCGCGCAGCCCGGCCGACCTGGCGGGCCTCAAGCCCACCGACTGGGTGGTGCTGCCGGGCTCCAAGTCCACCGCTGCCGACCTGGCCTGGCTGCGCGCGCAAGGGCTGGACCAGGCCATTGCCCATCACGCGGGGCAGGGCGGCACGGTGCTGGGCGTGTGTGGCGGCCTGCAGATGCTGGGCGAGGCGTTGATTGACATCGCAGGCATCGACGGCAATGCGCCGGGCCTGGGCCTGCTGCCGCTGGTCACCACCTTCGAGGTTGCCAAGACTGTGCAACGCACCCAGGCGCAGTTTGGTGAGGTGTTGGGGGCCTGGGCTGCGCTGGCGGGTGTGTCCGCCACGGGCTACGAAATCCACCACGGCCAGACCGCTCAGCACCCCGCCATGGCTGCCAAGGGCGATGTGGCGCGCGAGGTCATCCCTGGCATCGCCTGGCAGAACCCGGCGGGCAATGTGCTGGGCGTGTACCTGCACGGCTTGTTTGAGGATGCTGCGGTGCTGCACGCGCTGTTTGGCGCGCAGGTGCCCACGCTGGACAGTGTTTTTGACGGACTCGCAGGCTTCCTGGGCAACAGCTTCACACCGGGCGTGCTGGATGCGCTGGTAGCGCCTTAGCGTGCCGGATACCGTGGCGCCATTCAGCCCCTCACACCCGTTCGCAGTGGCAGGCGAGGGTGGTGTACGGAAAGCGCACGGTGTCCTGCCCGCGCAGCGCGGGGTGTCGGGCTATCAAAGCCTCGATCTGAGCACGCACCGCAGCGCGTTCAGCATCTGGCAGGGCCGCGATGAAACTGATCGACATGAATCGGTCCACGATGACCTGCTGGGGTGGCCCCACATGCTCGTGGGTCAGCCGGGTCTCGACCAATGGGCCGAAACCGGGGTGTGGAAAGGGTTTGCGCCAGTCGCCCTTGTAGAAGCGCGGGGCATCGCCTTCGTAGGGCGTGATGATGGTGGTGAGCTCGGCCACCCAGTCCACCGACTCATCGCGCACGTTCCACACCAGTCCCAGCTTGCCGCCCGGCCGCAGCACGCGGTGGAATTCGTCCAGGGCTTCGCGGGTGGCAAACCAGTGGAAGGCCTGTGCACAGACCACGGCATCCAGCGTGCCGGACGGCAGTGGAATGGCCTGCGCCGTGCCCGCCACGGCGCGCACCGTGGGCAGTTGCAGGGCTTCGATCTTGGCGCGCATGGCGTCCACGGGCTCCACGCCCACCACCGTGGCCCCGGTGGTCGCAAGCAGGGTGGTGAACTTGCCAGTACCCGCACCCACATCGGCCACCTCGCGGCCGGGGCCCAGGCCCAAGGCCTGGGCCAGCCAGGCCGACAGCGCCGCCGGGTAGTCCGGCCTGCCGCGCGCGTAGGCCTGTGCCTCTTTTTCAAAACCTTGCTGTGCCGCTTTGTGCACGGCGTTCTTTGTGTTTTCCATCACCATGACCTCACCTTTCGTACTTCCATCCGTTGCTGACCTGCATGATGCCGCGTTGGCCAACCGCCTGCAGCACGTCATTGACCACAAGACCAAGCCCCTGGGCTCGCTGGGCTTGCTGGAGCGCCTGGCGCTGCGCCTGGGCGTGATCCTCGGCACCGAATCCCCCGTGCTGCATGCCCCCCAGATGCTGGTGTGCGCGGGCGACCATGGCCTGGCCGCGCGGGGGGTGTCGGCCTTCCCCAGCGATGTGACCTGGCAGATGGTGGAGAACTTTCTGGCGGGTGGCGCGGCCGTGAGCGTGCTGGCCCGCCAGCATGGCCTGGGCCTCACGGTGGTGGACTGTGGCGTGGCCAAGCCCATCGCTGCGCGCGATGCGGCGCCCGGCCAGCCCCGCTTGTTGCTGCGCAAGGTGGCACCCGGCACGCAGGACGCCTCCGTCGGCCCCGCCATGAGCGCCGAGCAATGTGTCCAGGCGCTGGCCAACGGCGTGGAGGTGGTGCGTGGGCTGCCGGGTAACGCCTTGCTGCTGGGCGAGATGGGCATTGCCAACACCTCGGTGGCATCGCTGCTGCTGGCGCGCCTGGCAGGGCTGCCGCTGGCCGAGGTGACGGGCGCGGGTACCGGGCTGGACGCTGTGGGCATCGAACGCAAGCGCGCCGTGCTGCAGCAGGCGCTGGACGCCAATGCCAGTGCCACCAGCCCGCTGGATGCTCTGGCCGCCTTGGGCGGCTACGAGGTCGCCACGCTGGTGGGCGCGGTGCTGCAGGCAGCGGCTGAGCGGCGCGTGATTGTGGTGGACGGCTTCATCACCAGCGCGGCCGTGCTGGTGGCCAGCCGCATCGCGCCGCAGGTGCTGCAGCGCTGTGTGTTTGCTCACCGCTCGGGCGAACGGGGCCATCGCCTGATGCTGGAGCAGATGCAGGCCGAGCCTCTGCTGGACCTGGGCTTGCGCCTGGGCGAGGGCTCGGGCGCGGCGCTGGCCTGGCCGTTGCTGCAATCGGCCTGTGCCGTGCTGCGCGAGATGGCAAGTTTTGAATCGGCTGGCGTGGCCACGCAGACGGCCTGAGCCTCCTCCGTACTGGAAGAGGTTTCAGCCCACCACAGTGCGGTTGCGGCCTTCTTCCTTGGCTCGGTACAGCGCGGCGTCGGCGCGGGACAGCATGGCGTCCAGCGTTTCGTGCGAGCCGGTCCAGCTGGTCAGCCCAATGCTCACCTTGCAGTCCAGCGGGTGTCCGGAGGCCAGCGTGGCGTGGATGCGCTGGGCCACACCCAGGGCCGCTTGCGTGTCGGCTCCCGGCAGCAGCACCATAAATTCCTCGCCCCCATAGCGACCCAGGCGGTCGGGGCGGCGCAGCACCTGGCGGGTGCGCTCGGCAAAGTGCACCAGCACCGCATCGCCATGCTGGTGGCCGCGTGTGTCGTTCACGGCTTTGAAGTTGTCCAGGTCCACCATCATGATGGACGGCCCGTTGCCGTAGCGCTGTGCGCGCTCCAGCTCGTCCTCGCAGCGCTGCAGCAAGGCACGGCGATTCAGGGCCTGGGTCAGCGAGTCGTAGGTGGCCAGGTGTTCCAGCTCAGTGCGCAGGCGGTCCGTGGCCATCAGCACCGCGCCAATGGACAACATGAGCACGGTGAGCGCATAGGCGCCGATGTACAGGGTCTGGAACAGCGATGGCTCCATCAGGTCATTGCCTGCATGCCCAGCCAGAATAGATCCCAGCCGCATCCCCAGTACCAGCATGTGCAGGCCCAGCATCACCTCCACCAGCCGCACCGGGAAGTTGCGCCCCCCGTGGCGCAGCATGAAGCGCAGTTGCGCGGCGTACAACACGCCCATCACCACGGTGAAAAACCCCACCCGCACCGCATAGTTGGGCCACCCGTAGGTCAGCCAGGCAAACACCACCGTGGTGCCGGCCATCACCCAGTTCCAGGTGCGCCAAGTGGCGGGCTGGCCCATGAACTGCCGCGTGCCCATGTAATAGGTGACCGAGCCCAGCACCAGCAGCTGGTTGGCCAGCACCAGACCCAGCCAGTCAGGGATGGCGCCGCGCGCGCCAAACAGCACGGTGGACAGCAGCCACAGCAGCGGCGCCGCTGCCCAGCCCCCCACACCGCGAATGCTGGGCGGGTAGTGCCGCCGCATGAACAGCAGCACCATGGCCATGACGGCAGACATGAAGCCCGCCAAGGCGATCATGGAGCGCGGGTCGAGGTTCGTCATGCGGCAGGCAGGAGAAGGGGGAGGAACGCGCTGACGTAAGAAATTGTTTCAGATGCGAGGCCAGTATAGCCACGCACCTGAAAGGTAAAGCGCTGTTTCGGTGCATGGTTTGCCCGGGGTGGAGTTGGGGGCAGGACGGGTGTGGGCCGGTATGGGGCGGCAATCTGCGCCGTGTTGGTGCATTTTGTATGCAAAGTGAATAAAACATTGTGTACAAAGTTGGCATGGGCTTTGCGTAGGGCGTACCCCATGCAAAGCACCCACCCAGCGCCTACCCCCGCCGCCATCGAAATCATCGCGCTCACCAAGCGCTATGCCAGCGGCAAGCCTGCCGTGGATGCCATCAACCTGCGCATCGCCAGTGGCAGCTACTGCTGCCTGCTGGGGCCTTCGGGCTGCGGCAAGAGCACCACCTTGCGCATGATTGCGGGGCACGAGTCGGTGACCAGCGGCGACATCCTGCTGGAGAACCGCAACATCACCGACCTGCCCGCCGCCGCACGTGGCACGGCGATGATGTTCCAGAGCTTTGCGCTGTTCCCGCACCTGTCGGCACTCGATAACGTGGCCTTCAGCCTCAAGATGAAAGGCGTGGCCAAGGCCGAGCGCCAGGCCAAGGCGCGCGACCTGCTGGAGCGCGTGGCCCTGGGCCATCTGGCCGAACGCAAACCGGCAGAACTCTCAGGCGGGCAGCAGCAGCGCGTGGCGCTGGCACGGGCCCTCATCACCCAGCCGCGCGTGCTGCTGCTGGATGAGCCACTGTCCGCCCTCGACCCCTTCCTGCGCATCCAGATGCGTGCCGAGCTGCGCCGCTGGCAAAAGGAGCTGGGCCTGACCTTCATCCATGTCACCCACAGCCAGGAAGAAGCCATGGCCCTGGCCGACACCATGGTGGTGATGAACCACGGCGTGATCGAGCAGGTGGGCAGCCCACACGAGGTCTACAACCGGCCCGCCAGCGAGTTTGTGGCGCGCTTCATGGGTGGCCACAACGTGATCGACACGCCCGAGGGCAAGGTGGGTGTGCGCACCGACCACCTGCAGATCGCCCCCGCCCAGGCCGAGCTGCCGTGGGGCGCCCAGCGCATGCTGGCCGTGGTGACCGATGTGGAGTACCAGGGCACCTATGTGCTGGTGGGCCTGCAAAAGCAGGGCGTGGCCCTGTCGGCCAACGCCACGGCAGCCTATTCGGTCATGGTGTCTGAAGCCGCCTTTGCTGCGCAGCCCTACCAGGTGGGGCAGGGCGTGCAACTGCACTGGACGCCGGAGCAGGCGCATCCGCTGTCGTCCACGCAGGCCGTCGCCGCCTGATCGCACCGATCTTCCGCTTTCATTGATTCATCGTTTCCCCGTTCCCTGTCCGCAACCCAAGGAGTTTTCCCATGTCCGATGCTTCCCGTGCTGATTCCCCTGTCGTTGTCTCCGATGCCACTGGAGTGGCGCGCCGCTCGTTGCTCAAGGGCACGGCGGGCATCTTGGCCGCAGGCATGTTCCCGGCCGTGCATGCGCAAGAGAAGATCGTGCTGCGCTACCTGGGCACGGCGGTGAACCAGGACAAGGCGATTGCCGAGAAATTCAAGGCCGACACCGGCATCGAGATCCAGTACGTGGCCGTGACCACGGACGACGTGACCAAGCGCGCCGTCACCGCGCCCAACAGCTTTGATCTGATCGACACCGAGTACTTCTCGCTCAAGAAGATCGTGCCCACGGGCAACCTGAAGGGCATTGACACCAAGCGCATCAAGAACGCCGACAAGATCACCACGCTGTTCACCACCGGCATGGTGGCGGGCAAGGCCGTGGGCGACCAGGGCACCGCCCCCAAGAAGGTGATCTACCTGGAAGGCGAAAAGTCCAAGAAGTTTGCGACTGCGCCCACGCAGTTCATGAGCCTGATCCCCACGGTGTACAACGCCGACACGCTGGGCATCCGCCCCGATTTGATCAAGCGCCCCATCAACTCCTGGGCCGAGCTGCTGAACGCCGAGTTCAAGGGCAAGGCCGCCATCCTGAACATCCCCAGCATCGGCATCATGGACGCTGCGATGGTTGTGGAAGCCATGGGCATCTACAAGTACCCCGATAAGGGCAACATGACCAAGAAGGAGATCGATCTCACGATCAAGACCCTGATTGAAGCCAAGAAGCAGGGCCAGTTCCGTGCGCTTTGGAAGGACTTCAACGAGTCGGTGAACCTGATGGCCTCGGGCGAAGTGGTGATCCAGTCGATGTGGAGCCCTGCTGTGACGGCCGTGCGCACCAAGGGCATCGCCTGCAACTTCCAGCCCCTGAAGGAAGGCTACCGCGCCTGGGCTGCAGGCTTTGGCCTGCCTGCCACGCTCTCCGGCCGCAAGCTCGATGGAGCTTATGAGTTCATCAACTGGTTCCTAGACGGCTGGGCCGGTGCCTACCTGAACCGCCAGGGCTACTACAGCGCCGTGCTGGAGACAGCCAAGGCCAAGATGGAAGCCTACGAGTGGGCCTACTGGATGGAAGGCAAGCCCGCTACGCAAGACATCAAGAGCCCGAACGGCGACGTGTTGGCCAAGGCCGGTGCGGTGCGCGACGGCGGCAGCTACGAGTCGCGCATGGGCGGCATTGCCTGCTGGAACGCGATCATGGATGAGAACAACTACATGGTCCAGAAATGGAATGAGTTTGTAGCTGCATAGGGAGTGCACCCCCTGAGGCGGTTTGCGCCTTCACCCCTCTCTCGAACCGCTGCGCGATTCGGGAGGGGGACGCCCCCGGTGCGGCGGGGCGGCCCTTGCACGGGGGCACTGGTCTTCGGCCGCGCCAGTTTCGACGACCGTCGTCCGATGCGATGGATATCTGATTTGCAAACACCATGAGCACGACCACCACACCATCTCTACTCGCTGCAGCCATCCCCGGCCGCAGCATTGCCGCCTGGTGGCAGGCAGCGCCGTTCACGCTGGTGTTTGCGCTGTTCTTCATCATTCCGCTGGCGTTGATCGTGATGGTCAGCTTTTGGGATTTCAACGACTACGAGCTGCTGCCCGGGTTCACGTTCAAGAACTACGTGTCGATTTTTGCGGGCTGTGGCGACGTATCAGACGGGCTGTGCGTCACGCTCAAGACGTATTACTCCACGCTCAAGTTCAGCGTGCTGGTGTGGCTCATCACGCTGGTGATTGGCTTCACCGTGGCCTACTTTTTGGCCTTCCATGTGCGCTCGTCCGGCATGCAGACGCTGCTGTTCGTGCTGTGCACCATTCCGTTCTGGACGTCGAACGTGATCCGCATGATCTCGTGGGTGCCGCTGCTGGGTCGCAACGGTTTGGTCAACCAGACGCTGATGGGCATGAACCTGATCGAGACGCCCATCGAGTGGCTGCTTTTCTCGGACTTCTCGGTGGTGCTCGCGTTTGTGCACCTCTACACCATGTTCATGATCGTGCCCATCTTCAACAGCATGATGCGCATCGACCGCAGCCTGATCGAAGCCGCCAGCGACAGCGGCGCAAGCGGCTGGCAGACGCTGTGGAACGTGATCGTGCCGCTGTCGCGCACCGGCATCATCATCGGCTCCATCTTTGTGCTCACCATCGTGATGGGCGACTTCGTGACCATCGGCGTGATGGGCGGGCAGCAGATTGCGTCCGTGGGCAAGATCATTCAGGTGCAGACGTCGTACCTGCAGTTCCCGCTCGCGGCGGCCAATGCCGTGATCTTGCTGGCCGTGGTGCTCATGATCATCTGGGGCCTCACACGGCTCGTCGATATTCGCAAGGAGCTGTGAGATGAAAGTCCGTGAAGCCCGCCCCGCCAGCTTCTGGCCCCTGGCCATCGTCTTTGCGCTGTTCGTGCTGTTCATGTACGGGCCCATGTTCGTCATCTTCATCCTGAGCTTTCAGGGGCCGGAAGGGGGGCTCACCTTTCCGATGCGCGGCGTGTCGCTGCACTGGTTTGCCAAGCTGGCCGAAGGGTTGGGCGTGGTGGACATTGGCGCGGCGCTGTGGCGCTCGCTGGGCCTGGGCGTGGCGGTGATGCTGTGCACGGTGGTGCTGTCGGTGCTGGCCGGGCTGGCGTTTCGCAAGCGGCTGGCGGGTGGCAACACGCTGTTCTTCATCGTCGTGGCCAGCCTCATCATGCCGTCCATCATTGTGTCGTTGGGCATCGGGCTGGAGTTCCGGCTCATCGACAACGGCGTCAAAGCCGTGCTCGAATGGTTGGGTATGGAAAGCGCGCTTGAGGGCTACGGCACGTCGCTCGGCCTGTTCACCTCGGCCCTGGGCGCGCACCTCACATGGACGCTGCCCTTTGGCCTGCTCATCATGTTTGCGGTGTTCAACCGCTTCAACCCCGCCTACGAAGAAGCTGCGCGCGACCTGGGTGCCACGCCCTGGCAGGGGTTCAGGCATGTGGTGCTGCCGCTGATTGCACCCTCAGTCGTGGGTATTGGCATGTTCGGCTTCACGCTGAGCTGGGACGAAATCGCCCGCACCTCGCAAGCCATTGGCGATGTGAATACGCTGCCGCTGGAGCTGCAAGGGCTGACCAGTACCGTGACCACGCCGTCCATCTACGCGCTGGGCACCGTCACCACCGTAGTGTCGTTCGCAGTGATGGGCGTGACGCTGCTGCTGGTGTGGGCACTGGGCCGCAGGCGCAAGGGCCGTTCGGGTTAAAAACGGCACCCTTATGACGACCACCCTCCCCAAGCCCCGGCGCACGCGCGCTGCGGTTACCGAACCGCCCGTGCAGCCCGACACGACCGGCCAGCTCAGCGACAACGACATGTACGACCGCATGGTCTCGGCCATCCTCGACCACCGGCTGCCGCCCGGCACCAAGCTGGTGGAGGACAAGCTGGCGGCTGCCTTCGGTGTCTCGCGCACCCGCGTGCGCCCCGTGCTGGTGCGGCTGGCCAATGAGCAGGTCGTCACGCTCACGCCCAACCGGGGTGCCTCCATCGCCCAGCCCACACCGCAAGAGGCGCTGGAGGTGTTCGAGGCCCGCCGCCTGCTGGAGCCGCGCCTGGTGGAGCTTTTCATCGCCAACGCCACCGATGGCGACATCGCTGCCCTGCGCACCTGCATCGACGACGAGGAGGCCGCCCGCGCCAGCGGCGACATGCGCCGTGCCATCCGCCTCTCGGGCGACTTTCACCTGCACATTGCGCAGGCCGCAGGGCACCAGACCTTGGGGCGCATTCTGCGCGAGCTGGTGTCGCGCACCTCGCTCATCCTCATGACCTACAGCCCCAGCCACGCCCAAACCCGCGAAGAGGCCACGGCCTGCGGCTGCCGCGAGCACCGGGCGCTGATCGACGCCATTCGCCTGCGCGATGCGCGCGAGGCGCCCCGGCTGATGCTGGCCCACCTAGCGCGCATCGAATCGCAGCTGGAGTTCACGCCGCCTGCGGCGGAGGCTCCTGATTTGGCACAGTTGCTCGGCGGGGCCTGACTCGCTTTCCAAAGCCTTCCTTCATGCGCCAACTGCTCGTCATCAACCCCAACATGTCGGCCCATGTCAGTGCCTTGCTACAGCGGCATGTGCAAGGGGCTGCGGGCTCGCATGTGGCGGTGCGTACCGCCACGGCCCGCTTTGGCGCCCCGTACATCGCGTGTGAGGCGAGCTATGCCGTGGCAGCCCACGCCGCGCTCGATGTGTGGGCGCATGAGATCGCACAGCCGCAGCCCGCGCCCGACGCGGTGCTGATCGGCTGCTTTGGTGACCCCGGCCTGATGGCGCTGCGCGAGAGCAGCCCCGTGCCCGTCACCGGCCTGGCCGAAGCGTCATTCATCGAGGCCGCGCGCCACGGGCGTTTTGCCATCGTCACCGGCGGCGAGCGTTGGGGTCCCATGCTGCAGCGCCTGGCCCAGGCGCTGGGCCACGCCCACGCACTGGCAGGTATTCACACCGTGGCCCCCACCGGCGCGCAACTGGCGGCTGACCCCGAAGCAGCCCGTGCCTTGCTGGCCCAGGCCTGCCGCGACGTGGTGCGCCAGATGGGCGTGCAGGCCGTCATTCTGGGCGGCGCCGGTCTGGCAGGCATGGCTACCGCCGTGCAGCCCCAGGTGTCGGTACCCGTGATTGACAGCGTGGTGGCAGGCGCCACCTGGGCGCTGCGCGCGCACCCCGTGCCGCCGGAGCGCAAGGTGGCTGGGTTTGATGTGGCGTGGGCGGGGGTGTCGCGGGAGATGGCGACTTTGGGGCTGGCAGGGGTGGTTTGACTGCGCCCAGGGGGAAGTTTAATATTACGTTTGTAATTACTTGAATGCATGCCATGCACACCCTCAAACTCACCCAGGTCGGTAACTCCGTCGGCGCTATTTTTCCGAAGGAACTGTTGGCGCGATTGCAGTTGGAGAAAGGCGATGAGCTGTATGTGACGGAGTCGCCCGACGGCTTGCGCATCACGACGCATAACCCTGAATTTGAAGCCCAGATGCGCGTGGCGCGCGAGATCATGAAAGAGCGCCGCGCTGTCTTGCACGAGCTGGCCAAATGAGCCAGTGGGTCTGGCTGGACCGTGCCGTCATCGTCGCCATCCATGAAATGCAATTGGCTGAGCACGGTGGCGGTGTGGGTGTACGGGACGCTGGTTTGCTCGATTCAGCATTGGGCAAACCACTGCATCTGAGCCACTACGGAGAGCCTCCGCCAGATGTTGCGGCGCTAGCGGCCTCTTATGGATACGGCATCTCGCGCAACCATCCGTTCGTCGATGGCAACAAGCGCACGGGCTTTGTAGCCGCAGAGCTTTTTTTGCGCCTGAATGGTTGGGCGCTCACTGCCGATGACGCGTCGTGTGTGCTGACCATGCTCGCCGTTGCCGCAAGCGACATCACCGAAGAGGCGTTTGCCGCCTGGCTGCGGGAGCACGCCGTAGCCCGTTGAGTGAAATTAGAAGCTTTTTTGGGCTCTGCCGCCTATCCAGAAAGCGCTATAAGCTATAAAAATAATAGCAAAATACTGTGCCTGCTGACTCAGGGCGCCAGCGTCTTCGGCTTGTATTCGCAATACTCGCTCACCACACATTCCCAGCAGCGCGGCTTGCTCGCCTGGCACACATAGCGGCCCAGCAGGATGAGCCAATGGTGCGAATCCACCGCATAGGCGGCGGGCACGCGCTTCATCAGTTGCAGCTCCACCGCCAGCGGGTTTTTGCCGGGCGCCAGGCCCGTGCGGTTGCTCACGCGAAAGATGTGCGTGTCCACCGCCATCGTGGGCTGGCCAAAGGCCACGTTCAGCACCACATTGGCCGTCTTGCGGCCCACCCCGGGCAGGGCCTCCAGCGCTTCGCGCGTGCGGGGCACCTGGCTGCCGTGCTGCTCCACCAGGATGCGGCAGGTTTCCATCAGGTTCTTGGCCTTGGTGCGGTACAGGCCTATGGTCTTGATGTAACCCTCCAGCCCCGCCAGACCCAGGTCCAGGATGGCCTGGGGCGTGCCTGCGACTGGGAACAGCTTGCGCGTGGCCTTGTTCACGCCCACATCGGTGGCCTGGGCCGACAGCAGCACCGCGGCCAGCAGCTCGAACGGCGTGGTGTATTCCAGCTCCGTATTGGGCATGGGGTTGGCCGCTTTGAGGGTGGCGAAGAAGGGCTCGATCTGGGCGGTTTTCATCATCATCGTTGGCGGGGTGGGGCGGAGGGCTTGCTTTTTTTGGCGGGCGTGGCCGGTGGCGCATTGTCCCGCAGCTGCGCCTGCAAAAACTCCAGGAACATGCGCACGGCAGCGGGCAGGGTGCGGCCGCTCAGGGTCTGCAGCTCGGCAGCGCGGGCGCTCATGCCGGGCTCTCGGATCTGGGCGGCGTGCAGCTCGCCGCGCTGCACCCGGTCGCGCACCGTCACCTCGCCCGAGATGGACAGGCCCCCGCCATGCAGCACAAAGTGCATCAGCGTCTCGAAGTGGTTGCACACCAGGGCGGGCTCGAAGACCAGGCCCCGCTGGCTGCAGCCGATGTCGAACAGCTGGCGCACGGTGTTGTCGCGCTCGGGCAGGGCGATGGGATAGGCGTGCATCTGCGCCAGCGTGACGGAGTGCAATCGCGCCAGCGCGTGGTCGGGCCGCATGATGGCGATGACGGGTGCGGCCTGACGGTGCTGCACCGTGATGTCCCGTTCGGCCGAGCGGCTGTAGGTCAGGCCAATGTCTGCATCGCCGTTGAGCACCGCCACGGTCACAGCTGCCGGGCTGGCCACGCGCAGGTGGAACTGGATGCCGGGGTACTGCAGGCGGAACTGCGCCATCACGCGCGGCAGGAACTCGATGGCGAAACCCGCAGAGCTGCAGATGCGCACCAGCCCCGTGCGCAGGCCCTGCAGCGCCTGGATGTCGGAGACCACGCGGTCGGCCTCCAGCGCGCCCCGCCGCGCATGGGCAGCCAGCAGCTCGCCCGCTGCGCTGGGCGCCATGCCGCGCGGCCGCCGGTCAAACAGCGGCACGCCCAGCAGGTCTTCGAGGGCGGCGACTTGGCGGCTCACGGCCGAGGGCGACACATTGAGGCGCGTGGCGGCCTCGCTGACCGAGCCGCTGCGCACTACCTCCAGAAAGTAGCGCAGTGCCGTGTCCTGCAAGCGGCTGGAAAGCATGGGGGGCCTTTCGGAGTGTGGATTGCATAAAACGCAAAGATAACCCCAGAAATCGTTGATTGTCGAAACGCAGCGAGCTGCTTATGCTGACTTGCAAATGACACATTCACCGGCCTCAGCCTCCATGCCTTCCGCAAACAGCGTCACCCCGGGTGGCACCCCCAGCCACATCGTGGACTACACGGCCACCGGCCTGTCGCGCGCCATCCATGCGCGGGAGGTCTCCTGCACCGAGGTGCTGGACGCCTACCTGGCCCAGGTGGACCGGCTCAACCCCGTGGTGAATGCATTGGTGGCGATGGCGGACCGCAACGCCCTGCGCACGCAGGCGTCAGAGCGCGATGCGCAACTGGCACGCGGCGAGAGCCTGGGCCCGCTGCATGGCTTTCCGCAGGCGCCCAAGGACATCATGCCCGCTGCGGGCATGGTCACCACGCGGGGTTCACCCATCTTTGCGGGACAGGTCTCGGCCACGGATGCGGTGGTGTTCGAGCGGATGCGCGCAGGCGGTGCACTGTTCATCGGCCGCAGCAACTCTCCGGAGTTTGGCCTGGGCGGCCACACCTACAACCCGGTGTATGGCACCACACGCAATGCCCACAACCCGGCCGTGTCGGCGGGCGGCAGCAGTGGCGGCGCAGCGGTGGCCGTGGCGCTGCACATGCTGCCCGTGGCGGATGGCTCGGACATGATGGGATCGCTGCGCACGCCAGCGGCTTTCAACAACGTGTATGGGCTGCGTACCTCGTTCGGCCTGGTGCCGCACGGGCCGACGGAAGAAGTGTTCTTCCAGCAGTTCAGCGTGGCCGGGCCCATGGCCCGCAACATCCCGGACCTGGCGCTGCTGCTGTCGGTGCAGGCGGGTTTTGATGCGCGCCTGCCGCTCACGCGGCGCCATGAGGACGTGGCCCTGCTGGGCCAGCCGCTGGAGCGTGATTGGCGCGGCGCCCGCATTGGCTGGCTGGGTGACCTGGGCGGCCATTTGCCCACCGAGCCTGGCGTGTTGGCCACCTGCGAGCAGGCGCTGGAACACTTCCGCACGGTGGGTTGCACCGTGGAATCTGTGGTGCCCGCATTCAATCTGGAACAGCTGTGGAACGCATGGATCGACTTGCGCAGCTTCAGCGTGGCAGGGGCCAATGCGGCCTTGTATCGCAACCCGGCCACGCATGCGCTGCTAAAGCCCGAGGCGGTGTGGGAGATCGAGCGTGGCATGCGCCTGACGGCTCTGCAGGTGTACGACGCGGCCCGCGTGCGCAGCGCGTGGTACCAGGTACTGCGCGGCCTGTTCGAGCAGTTCGATTTTCTGGTGTTGCCCGCTGCCCAGGTGTTCCCCTTCGATGCCGGGCTGGACTGGCCCTATGAGGTGGGCGGCCGCACCATGGACACCTACCACCGCTGGATGGAGGCCGTGGTGCCCGCCACCATGGCCGGCCTGCCCGCGCTGGCAGCCCCCGCAGGCTTCGGCTCCGGCGGCCAGCCTGCGGGTCTGCAGATCATCGGCCCAGCGCAGTCTGACGCCACCGTGCTGCAGATCGGCCACGCCTACGACCAAGCCAGTGGGTATGCGCGTCAGCGCAGTCCCTTGCGGGACTGATCGGGGTCTGGCCGCTCGCCGTTCCGTCCCACACCGTTAACCCCCTCGCTTTTGTCAACGTGCTTTCTGGAGAGCTTCACCATGCTGCGTTCCCGCTTCGTATCAAGTCTTCTGCTCAGCGCCCTGGTGCTGGGCGCGCCCGGCATGTCGCAGGCACAGACTTACCCTGACCGGCCCATCAAGCTGGTCGTGCCTTTTGCCCCGGGTGGAGCCACCGACATCCTGGGGCGTTTGCTGGCCACGGCCCTGGGGGAGCGCCTGGGGCAGCCCATGGTGGTCGAGAACCGGCCCGGCGCGGGCACCGTGGTGGCGGCGTCCATGGTGGCTAAGGCGCCCGCTGACGGGTACACGCTGCTGCTCGGGTCCAACACCACGCTCACCATGAACCCGGCCATCCGCACGAACCTGCCGTACGACCCCCTCAAGAGCTTCACGCCCCTGGCCCTGGTGGCCGACATGGGGCTGCTGCTGGTGGCCCACAACGACACCCCGGGGCAGTCGCTCAAGGACATCGTGGCCCAGGCCAAGGCCGCGCCGGACAAGTTCTCGTACGGCTCCTATGGCACGGGCTCGTCGGTGCACTTTGGCGCCGAGATGCTCAAGACCACTGCAGGTTTTCCGATGATGCACGTGCCTTTCAACGGCAGCTCGCCCAGTCTCACGGCGCTGATGGGCGGGCAGGTGCAACTGGCGGTGGACACCGTGGTGGCGTCCACCCCGCTCATCAAGTCCGGCAAGATCAAGGCGATTGCCGCACTCAGCCCGCAGCGTCTGGCCCTGCTGCCCAATGTGCCCACGGTGGCCGAGAGCGGCTACCCCGGCTTTGACATGGGATCGTGGTTTGCCTTCGTAGGCCCGGCGGGCCTGCCCGCACCCGTGCAGAAAAAGCTGGAAAAGGCCCTGGCCGAGACCATGGCCTCGGCGGAGTTCAAGAAGAAGATGGTGGACATCGGCCTGACGCCGCTGGGCGGCAATGGCGATGCGCTGCGCGCACGCATTGAACGCGAGCTGCCGCTGATGCGTGCCGTGGCGGCGCGGGCGGATATCCGGGTGGATTGACGGTTGGCGCTGCTACCGACCATCTGGCCCCGCAGCGCCAACACACAAGTCTCAGCCAGCCCGCTTGATCGGAATGCACAGCCAGCACGGAAAACGCCCCGTGGCCGCGTCCACCGCAAAGTCTTCGTCGTAGATCTCCAGCGCGGCGCGGGGCTCCCACTCCCAGCCGTCGGGGATCTGGCCCGGCGCGCCCATCTGGGCCCAGGCGGCGGCGATCTCGGGTCCCGTGCCCACAAAGTGCATGCAAGCGTAGTCGCCGCCTTCGTAGTCCATCACCTGCACATCGGGTCCGGTGCGCAGGCCCACGCCAATCTGCACTGCTGCGTCATAGCGGCACCGCTCGGGTGGCGTGCAGGCCGGGTCGTCGTGGCTGAAGCCGTAGAACTTGGGGCGCGGATCATTCAAGCGGTTGGCGGCGCACCAGCTGCCAAAGCGCTCCCACAACTCGGTCAGGCCCGGGTGGCCGTAGGCGCCGGTGTGGCGCATGGTGGCAAGGCGCATGCGGGGCAGGGTGCGGATGGTCAGGGTCATGGCGGGCGGGGCTATGGCGGTGGAGGGAAAACCCAGTTTAGAGCCTGTCGGACGGACACCGCATGAATCCTGCGTCGCAATTGGCGACAATGCACGGTTTGTTGCCAACCACTTCTGTCCACGCCATGCAATTTGCCGACCGCCTGAACAACGTAGAAACCTCCGCCATCCGCGAGCTTTTCAAGCTGCTGGGCAAGCCCGGCATCATCAGCTTTGCAGGCGGATTCCCCGACAGCGCGATGTTCGACGTGGAAGGCATCCGCGCCGCCAGCAATGCCGCCCTGGCCGAAGAACCTGGCGCAGCACTGCAGTACGGCGCCACCGAGGGCTACAACCCGCTGCGCGAGCAACTGGCCGCCTTCATGACCAGCAAGGGCGCCAAGGATGTGGCTGCCGACAACCTCATCGTCACCACCGGCAGCCAGCAGGCACTGGACCTGCTGGGCAAGACGCTCATCAGCCCCGGCGACAAGGTGATCGTGGAAGGCCCCACGTTCCTTGCCACCATCCAGTGCTTTCGCCTGTACGGCGCCGAACTCATCAGCGCGCCCATCGATGGCAACGGCGTGAAGACCGACGAGCTGGAAAAGCTCATCGCTGAGCACAAGCCGAAATTCGTTTACCTGATCCCCACCTTTGGCAACCCCAGCGGCGCCATGCTGAGCCTGGAGCGCCGCAAGGCCGTGCTGGAGATGGCCGTCAAGCACAACACCTTGATCGTCGAAGACGACCCCTACGGCGACCTGTACTTTGGCGATGCGCCACCCCCCAGCCTGCTGAACCTGTCGGCCACTGTGCCCGGCAGCCGAGAGCTGCTGGTGCACTGCGGCAGCTTGAGCAAGGTGCTCTCGCCCGGCCTGCGCGTGGGCTGGATGATTGCCCCGGCCGAGTTGCTGGGCAAGGCCACCATGTGCAAGCAGTTCAGCGATGCACACACCAGCACCTTTGCGCAGGCCACGGCCGCGCAGTACCTCAAGGCCGGCCGCATGCCTGGCACGCTGGCCCATGTGCGCAAGGTGTACGCCGAGCGCGCCCAGGCCATGGGCGATGCGCTGCGCAAGGAGCTGGGCGACGCCATCGAATTTGTGCAGCCCCAGGGCGGCCTGTTCGTGTGGGCGCGCCTCACGGGTGCAGGCGGCAAGGTGGCCGACGGCAATGTGCTGGCCAAGCGCGCGATTGAAAAGGGTGTGGCCTTTGTGCCCGGCGCGCCGTTCTTCTGCGCCAACCCGGACCACGCCACCTTCCGCCTGTCGTTTGCCACGGCCGATGTGGACAAGATCCGCGAAGGCGTAGCGCGCCTGGGCCAGGCGATCTGACGCCTCCATGTCCGACACCAACGATCTCGCCAACGTTCTCCAGCGTCTCGAAAGCCTGGAGATCAAGGCCAGCTTTACCGAAGACCTGCTGGACCAGCTGAACATGACCATCTACCAGCAGCAGCAATTGATCGATCGGTTGACGCACGAGGTCATCCAGCTGCGCCAGCAGGCGCCCGAAGGTGGCTCGAACGGCCCGCGCAACCTGCGCGACGAGCTGCCGCCGCATTACTGATCGGATCGCTCGGTCTACGCCCTGACGGACCGCCACGCTGCGTCCGCCAGCTCTGCGCGGTACGTGGTGGGCGAGGGCAGGCCGCCCTGGCCTGCATTGCCTGACAGCCACGCCCTGCAATAGCTCTGCACCGGCCCCATCACCAGCGACGGCATCAGCTCGCACGGCAGGTTGCGCAGCGCGCCCGATTGGCGGTGGGGCTCGAACCAGGCCACCAGGGCCTGGTTGCGGCGCCGCGCTGCCTCGGCCAGGTCTGGCGTGCGCGGGCCGGCGGCCACGGCGCCCCGCGCTTGGAACAGAAAGCGCGCCCGCTCGGGCTGCGCCACCACCCAGTCCAGATAGCCTGTGACCAGGGCCTGTACACCCGCCTCCACGCCCTGGGCGGCATCCAGCTGCGCCTGCACGCTGCGCGACTGGTCGTGATAGATCTCGAAGAACAACGCCGCCACGATGCCGTCGCGGTTGCCAAAGTGGTGATAAATGCTGCCTACGCTGGCCCCGCAGCGCGCGCGCACGCCGTCGATGGTGACCGCGTCCACGCCGCCTTCGGCCGCGCACGCTAGGGCGGCGTTCAGGATGTCCTGGCGGCGGTCGGTAGGGGCTTCGGCAGGGGATGAAGTGGGGGGCGGGGAATTGCGGCTTGCCATGGAATGGGATTCTAGAATAAAGTTCTAGAAAAACCTTCTAGTCCACGACCCTCCCATGCATTCCTCTCCTCCCATGGCCCCTCCTGCCGCCCCTGCAGCCGCTGCCTCCATGCCCGGCGCCGCCTTGTACCCGCACCTGCTCGCCCCCCTCGACTTGGGGTTCACCACCCTCAAGAACCGCGTGCTGATGGGTTCCATGCACACGGGGCTGGAGGACGGGCGTGACCTCTCGCGCATGGCGGCGTACTTCCGCGAGCGGGCTGAGGGTGACGTGGGCTTGATCGTGACGGGTGGCTTCGCACCGAATATCGCGGGCTGGGCCAAGCCGTTTGCAGGCACGCTGGCAACGTCTGGCGCGGCCAAGCGCCACCGCGTGGTGACCGAGGCCGTGCATGCAGCGGGCGGCAAGATCGCGCTGCAGATCCTGCACACGGGCCGTTACGCCTACCACCCGCTGGCCGTGGCGCCCTCGCGGCTGCAGTCGCCGATTTCGCCGTTCACGCCGTTCGCGCTGTCGGCACGGGGGGTGGAGCGCCAGATCCGCGCGTTCGTGAACTGCGCCGTGAAGGCGCGCGAGGCCGGGTACGACGGCGTGGAGGTGATGGGCTCCGAGGGTTATTTCATCAACCAGTTTCTGTCGCAGGCCACCAACCTGCGGCGCGATGAATGGGGCGGTGACTACAGCCACCGCATGCGCCTGCCGGTCGAGATCATCGGCCGCATGCGCGAGGCCGTTGGCAAGGACTTCATCATCATCTACCGCCTGTCGATGATCGACCTGGTGCCCGGCGGCAGCGCGTGGGACGAGATCGTCACCCTGGGCAGGGCCGTGGCCACGGGCGGCGCCAACATCGTCAACACCGGCATCGGCTGGCACGAGGCGCGGGTGCCTACCATTGCCACCAGCGTGCCCCGCGCAGCGTTTGCGTGGGTCACGCAGAAGATGAAGGCCGAGTTCGCGGCCGCAGGCATCACCACACCGCTGGTCACGTCCAACCGCATCAACACGCCCGAGGTGGCCGAGCAGGTGCTGGCCGATGGCTGCGCCGACATGGTGTCCATGGCGCGGCCGCTGCTGGCCGATGCCGCGTTTGTGAAGAAGGCTGCGCAGGGCCGGGCCGACCGCATCAACACCTGCATCGCCTGCAATCAGGCCTGCCTGGATCATGTGTTCCAGAACAAGACCAGCAGTTGCCTGGTCAACCCGCGTGCTTGCCATGAGACCGAGCTGGTGTACCGCCCGGTGTCGTCGCGCAAGCGTGTGGCCGTGGTCGGCGCTGGGCCCGCAGGCCTGACGGCCGCCACCGTGGCCGCCGAGCGGGGGCACGAAGTGCATCTGTTTGACGCCGCGCCCGCCATCGGCGGCCAGCTCAACATGGCCAAGGTGATTCCGGGCAAGGAAGAGTTCCATGAAATGCTGCGTTACCTGGCCACGCGCGTGGAAGACACAGGCGTGTTGCTCCACCTGAACCGCAAGGTCGCAGCCGCCGACCTGGCGGGCTTTGACGAGGTCATCGTCGCGACTGGCGTGGAGCCGCGCGACCCGAAGATCCCCGGCCAGGACCTCCCCAAGGTGCTGAGCTACATCGACGTGTTGCGCCATGGCAAGCCGGTGGGCGAGCGCGTGGCCATCATCGGTGCGGGCGGCATTGGCTTTGACGTGGCCGAATTCTTGACGCATGGTGAGCATCCCTCTACTACGCTCGACCTGCCCGCCTGGAAGGCCGAGTGGGGCATCACCGACCCGGCCGAGGCGCGCGGTGGCCTGGCCACCAGCGGCCCGCGCGTGACGCCCCCTGCACGGCAGGTGACGCTGCTGCAGCGCAAGAAGGGCAAGCTGGGCGGCGGCCTCGGCAAGACCACAGGCTGGATCCACCGCACCGTGCTGAAGATGAAAGCGGTGGAGATGGTGGGCGGCGTGAACTACGAGCGCATTGCCGACGAAGGGCTGCTGGTGTCGTACGGCGAGAAGCGCGAAGACCCGACCTGGATTCCCTGCGACACCGTGGTGCTGTGCGCGGGCCAGGTGCCCTTGCGCAGCCTGGCGCAGGACCTGGAGGCCCAGGGCCGCAAGCCCCACCTCATCGGCGGTGCGCTGGAGGCGGGTGAGCTGGACGCCAAACGCGCCATCGACCAGGCGGCGCGGCTCGCGGCCCGGCTGTAGGTCGGTGCATGGATCGCCTGCGGGGACTCACAGGGCCTCACAGGGCCTGTCAGGCGCGTTGTTGAGGTTGTTTTGGCCGGTAGCGGTAGTGATTCATGCCTGAGTAGCTATTGTTTTGATAGTGAGTGCAAGGCATAGACTGCCGAGATAGGCCACCGCCGCTGTGCGCGCGCAGCCCCTCAGGCGGTCAGATGCAAGGCGTTGAACACCCGCAGCGCCGCCCACGCGTCGTTGGCGGCGTAGACCAGCTGGGCCTCGCTCAGCCGGGCGTTGGCCCAGTTGGAGGTGGCGGCCTTTTTAGACTTGATGAAACGCCGGTTGAACAGCACGGCCACGGCCCCTTTCACGCCCATGTCCTTGCGGTAGCCGTGTTGGCGGAACACGGTGTTCAGCTCCAGCACATCGGCGGGCTGCACGCCCAGCTTGTGCTGGATGCGCTTGGTGTCGTCGCCCAGCCCAAAGCCTGCCTTGGTCACACCGCGCAAGGCCAGCAGCTCGGCCACACGCGCGCGGCAGCCGGGGTCGTGCAGCTGGAACACCCAGGCCCGCTCCAGTGTGGCCAGTTGCACGATGTGCGGGCCGTCCGACGCCTCGCCCTGCACAAAGGTGGGTTTGGATTCGGTGTCAAAACCCCAGGCGCTCGCACCGGCCAGCGCATCGCAAGCCTGGTCGGCCTGGGCAGGTGTGGAGACGAGGGCGATGCGGTCCAGGCCCAGGCGTTCAAAGGGCTCCAGCAGCGCGATCTGGTCTTTGTCGGGTGTGGGGCGCTGGGCGGTGCGCGCAGAGGGGTGGCGGGGCGTGGAGGGCGGCTGGCGCCGCGAAGGGGGAGAGTCCGTCATGCGGGCCATTGTGCCGTGCAGATGGTCCTTCAGCGTTTGCCGGTTTTGCGCAAGCGGGGCGCCTCTGCCATCTGCGCCAGGGCCTGTACACAGGCCGCCACCGACTGGGCCTGCCGTCCTGCCAGCCAGCCCGCGCCAAACCAGGCGTTCGGCTCGCCCGACTCTGCCAGTTCGCGGTACAGCGCGGCGGCCACGCGCTCGTCGTTCAGGCGGCCCAGGGCCGACAGCGCAGGCTGCAGGCTTTCCAGAAACCGGGTGCTGTGCGCATCCAGTGCGGGCGCCACAAACTCGGTGAGGTAGCGCAGGCGTTTGAGCCGTTTGCGCAGCCGGTGCTGTGCCTGCGGGGTGCGCGTGGCAAAACCCCGTGCGCCTTTTTGCACCTGGGCATGCATTGCGCGCAGGCGCTGCTGCAGCAGGCGGCGCGTGGCACGGGCGTCCAGGCCTGCTGGAGCGCTGCCCGTGGCATCCAGCCCTGGGGTGGTAAAGGCCATCAGATGCACCAGCGTTTCTTGAAAGGCCGCATCGCGCACGATGTGTTGTGCAGCCTGGGCCTCCAGCCCGGTAGCGTCGTCCGGGTGGGTGGACAGGGGCGGCGCTCCGGCATCGCGCAGTTCGGCATCGATGCGCTGCACCACCTGGCTGCGGTCCCGCAGGTGGCCGAGCTGCTGGAACACATGGACCAGGGGCGGCTCCCAGGCGGGGTCCAGGTGGCCCGGGGCCAGCGGCGCCAGCTCGCGCAGGGCGGTGCGCAGGCGGCGGATGCCGATGCGCAACTGGTGCAGCTGCTCTTCATCGTTGGACCCTTCAGCCAGGTCGCTGGCGGGGCCCAGGATCTGCTGCAGGCACTGCGCCACCACGGCGCGCTGCAGGGCCAGCCCGGCGGGCAGTTGCTGGTACAGGGGGGAAGGGGACCGGGCCTTGCGGGGCGAACTGCTATCGGGTGCGGCCAGCAGGCGCTCGCCCCGTTCGGCCTTGGACACGGTGCTCAGATACAGTCCATGCCGTGTGGCCCACTGCGCGGCGAGCGCTGCCAGGCCCGTCACGGGCCCGGCCTTGAGCTCCAGCTCCAGCTCGCAAATGGGGGCTTCGGCCTGCCGCGCTGTGCCCCGGTGGGCCACCACCCGGCCGGTGTCCAGCGCCAGCTCGACCACGGTTCCCTGGCGGGTGATGTCGCGGGTCAGCCGGTCCATCTCGGTGCCATAGGTCTCGACGAGGGGGCTGCCTGCGGCTTGCAGCGCCTGCTGCAACCGCGCGCCCGCCACGGTGCCACTGTGCAACTGGGGTTGGGGCTCGGGCGCGGTGCCTTCGGTGGCGGGGCCGCGTGCGACGTTGTGCTCCTGCCGGTCCAGCGGGCCATCGCCCAGCGCCTTGACGGTTTGCACCCACTGGTCGCCCTCACGCCGCAGGCGAAACGCAATGCCGCGTGACGCCAGTGCACCGTCGGGTGTGTCGAAGTAGCGGGCCTCCATGCGGATAGCGGTACACCGGCCCCGGCGCAATGCCGCTTGCACAGCGGCCAGGCGCTCGGGCGGGATGCAGAACTTGAATTCGATTTCCATGATGGCAGCATTATCCTGTGATATTCCCTTCACAAAGCGATGCCGGATCAAGATGGTGCGCTGGTTATCTGTGAATAATCAATGATTCGCGTGAAAGCGGATTTATTGCGATGAGCGATTGAAAGACGATATCAAGCTCATGCCCAACGGTTTTCCCTGATTATCTCGGATGGAGGTAATGATTTTGAAAGCCGACGCCTGAACCCGGTCGGGCAGGCGGACAAAATTATTCTCTTGTACCAAGGTGTCGCCATTGAGGAACGACCACAGAATGAACCGCAGGGCCTGGGCCGTCTGGTCGGGGTTCTGCGTGACCTTGGGGAACACCACAAACGTGCCCATGGTGATGGGCCACACCGATTTGCCGGGCCGCTGCGTCAAAGTGCTGTTGAAAACCCCGGTGGCCGACCAATCGCTGTTGGCCAGTGCTGCCTTGAAGGCATCGATGGAGGGTTTGACGTAAATGCCGTCGGCATTTTTCATCTGCACGGTGGTCAGGCCGTATTCGGCCACGTAGCCGTGGTCCACATATCCGATGGCGCCCACCGTGTCGCGCACGCCCTTGGCCACTCCGTCGCTGCCTTTGAAGGCCAGCACCCCTGCAGGCCAGGCAATGCTGGTTTTGGCGCCGTAAGTTTTTTTCCATTGCGGGCTCACCTTGCCCAGGTAGTCCGCAAAGTTGTAGGTGGTGCCTGAACCATCGGCACGCACCACCACCTTGATCGGCAGGTCGGGCAGGGGCAGATCGGAGTTCAGTGCGGCGATGTCGGCCGCATTCCAGCGGGTGATCTCACCCATGAAGATGCGGCTGAGCACCTCGCCCGTCAGGCGCAGCTGGGCGTTGGGCACCTTGGGCAGGTTGACGATGGGGCTGATGCCGGTGATGGCCACGGGCAGCGCCAGCAGGCCATGCTCCAGCAGGTCCTTCTCGGCGGGGTACACGTCGGTCGCACCAAAGCCGACGGCTTGTTGCTGGATCTTTTTCATGCCCGCGCTGGACCCCACCGGGTCGTAGTCCACCACGCTGCCAGTCGCCTTGGCATAGGCCTTGGCCCAGCTGCGGTAGATGGGCGCTGCCGCCGAAGAGCCTGCGCCCGTCACGGTCTGCGCGCTGGCCAGCCCCGCCTGCACAAGGGCCATGGTTGCCAGCAGAAGAAAGTAAATATATTTCATGTGTTTTATGTAATGGTTTTTATGAATAACGATATGCCACGCACTATTTCCGGTGCAATGAAAGTCGTTGCACTTTCATGGAGCGGGTAAGCCGCTTGCGGTGCCGATCCTAGCAAAATGACAGCGATTTGAAGCATTGGCCTGCACGGTCCAGGTTTCTCGCTCCGTCATTAATCTGTCATTTGAAACAATTAGTATCTTTCGCATTCCGCCGGGAATTCGCTGCAGGCAACGGGTGGGCGTTCTCCAGCGGGCCACACGCGTTTGCTCTCACAAGGCGGCGACGCCTTGGTGGACCTTCACGAAAGATTCAGATGCTTCAAAAAATGAAAATTGGTACCCGGCTGGCGCTGGCGTTTGCCGTGCTGTTGTTGCTGATCTCGGCCCTGGCGGCGGGGGGCATCAGCGGGGCCAAGCGGTTGACCGAGCGCAGCGCAGCCCTGTACGGCGACCGCACCGTGCCGATGGGCGTGCTGGCCGAGATCAGCCACCTGACGCAGCGCAACCGCGTGCTGGTCATGGACATGCTGATGGACCCTGGCACCAGCAACCTGGAAGCCAGCCACGCGGCCCTGACCGCCAATGTCGAGCGCATCCAGACCCTGTGGAAGGACTACGCCGCCAAACCTCTGGCGGCGGAGGAACAGGCCCTGGCGCAGGCCTTTGCCGATGCCAATGCCACCTATCTGGACAAGGGCCTGATCCCGGCGTCGGCCGCGCTGGTGGCCGGCAAGTACGACGACGGTTCGGAGCTGTACATCACCCAGATCCGTCCCAACGCGCTCAAGGTGCAGGACGCCATCGAGCGGTTGGTTGCCCTGCAGATCAACGTGGCCGCGGCAGAGTTTGCCGGGGCCCGCGCCATGAGCGACACCATCCACTGGTGGATGCTGGCCGCCACGGCCCTGGCACTACTGGCGGGCGCGGCGATGGCCTGGGTCATCACCCGCTCCATCTCGCGCCCGCTGCGCCAGGCCGTGGTGCTGGCACGCACCGTGGCGGGGGGCGACCTGACGGCGCAGATTGAGGTGCGCGGCAATGACGAGACCGCCGAGCTGCTAGGTGCCCTGCGCGAGATGAACCACCAGCTGGTGCGCGTGATCACCGAGGTGCGCGCCAGCACCGAGACGGTAGCGCACGAGGCCGTGGTGATGGCGGGCGGCACCGAAGACCTGGCACGCCGCACCGAGGTGCAGGCGTCCAACCTGCAGGAGACGGCCGCGTCGATGGAGCAGCTGACCATCACGGTGCAGCACAACACCGACAATGCCCAGCGTGCCACCGCTCTGGCGCAAGAGGCGAGCAGCGTGGCCAACGAAGGCGGCAGCGTGATGCGCGACGTGATCGCCACCATGCAGGAGATCAAGACCCAGTCGCAAAAGATCACGGACATCATCAAGGTGATCGACGACATCGCCTTCCAGACCAACCTGCTCGCGTTGAATGCGGCGGTGGAGGCTGCGCGTGCTGGTGAACAAGGCCGGGGCTTTGCCGTGGTGGCGGGCGAGGTGCGGGGCCTGTCGCAACGCAGCAGCATGGCGGCCCGGGAGATTCGCGGCCTGATCTCGGCCAGCGTGCAGGGCGTGGAGCGCGGGTCCACGCTGGTGGGCCAGGCGGGTGAACGCGTGGCCAACACCGTGCACCATGTGAACCAGGTGGTCTCGCTCATCACCGCCATCAAGGAGGCGGGGCAAGAGCAGGCCCGCGGCATTGCCCAGATCGGCGAGGCCGTGCGCCAGCTGGACGCGGCCACGCAACAGAACGCGGCACTGGTGGACGACAACTCGTCCGCCTCGACGGGCATGAAGAACCAGGTCAAGCGTCTGCTGGAGGTGATTCACCAGTTCCGCCTGGCGCCCGATATGCCTCTGTCGGCTGGGGATGCGCCCCTGCTCGCAGCCTCAGGTGTGCCTGCTGCGGCGGCCTTGGAGGGCCGAGGGGGCAGCCGGGCGCAACTGGCCATTTCGGCCCGCTAGCCTGTCGGCGGCGAGGCTTCGGTGATCGCATGGCCGTGCCGTCAATGACCGAGACATTGCCACCCACTCCGCGAGGCGCCGCGCCATGAACCGCACCGACGTATTGATCGCGATTGCCGAGGTGGCGCGCAGCGGTGGCGCGACCGCGCCCGAAGACGCCATTTCGCAGCTGGCGATGATCATTGACGATCTGGAGTTGTCCTGCAGCGGCTCGGAGCAGGTGATGGAGATGCTGCTGCGCATTGCCGCCTGCCTGTGGAACCTGCAGCAGGAACGCATGCGCCTTTGAATACTGGCCTCGGGATTCGGCGGCGCCCTGATCCGTCGCCGCTCAGGGCGACTGAAGCGCTCACTCTCCCAGCGTTTCGAGCGAAGCCACCTGGTTGCGTCCCCGGTGCTTGGCCAGGTACAGCGCCTGGTCGGCGCGGTCGAGCATGTCACGCAGGCTCCGGTCGCTCTGGCGGAAGGTGCTCACACCCAGGCTGGTGGTCACACGGTAGCTGTGGCCTGCATCGTCCGTCAGCTCCAGCGCGCGAATGCTGTGCAGCATGCGCGTGGCAACCTCCAGGCCCTCAGCCAATGTAGTCACCGGCAGCAGCACGCCAAACTCTTCGCCGCCCAGCCGGCCCACGGCATCGCTGGCGCGCAACTGGCCCTTGATGGCCTGCGCAAACGCCATCAGCGCACGGTCGCCCTCCAGGTGGCCAAAACGGTCGTTGATGGTCTTGAAGTGGTCCAGGTCCAGCATCAGCAAGGTCAGGGGCTCGCCGTTGCTCCGTGAATGGGCATAGGCCGACTCAGCACATTCCAGAAACGCGCGGCGGTTGGCAATGCCCGTCAGCATGTCGGTGGTGGCCAGGCGCTGCAGTTCGCGCTCCAGGTTCTTGCGCTGCGTCACGTCGCGGTAAATGCCCTCGACCCCCGCAAAATTGCCGGCATAGTCGTACAGCGCGTGGCTGCTGATGGAGATGTCGATCACCGTGCCATCGCGCCGCACCATCTGGCCCGGAAAGTCCGACACCTCGCCGTGCTCCATGATTGCAGCCTTGAACGCGTCGCGGTCCTTGCTCTGGGGGTAGTACGACTCGGCGGTGCGGCCTTCGATTTCATGCGGTTCGTAGCCGAGCACGCGGCGCACGCCAGGGCCCACATGCTGCACGATGCCCTGCGCGTCGGTGCGGTAGTACACGTCCTGCATGTTGTCGAACAGGCGCCGGAAGTTCTGCTCGCTCTCGCGCAACTGGGCCTCGATCTCGCTCTGGTGCGTCATGTCCATGCCGCACATGAGCACGGCGGGCGCACCGTCCCATTCAATGGCCACGCTGCTGATCAGCACCATGCGCAGGTTACCCCGCTCGGTGCGGATGCGGAACTCGGACGACTTGTTGGGCCGTCCGGCCTGCTCGGGCACTGCCACCTGCTGGATGCGGTTGGTGGAGCGCACCTGGTCGAGGGGGTGCACAAAATCGCCGGACAGCCGCCCGATCAGGCTGTCGATGCTGGGCGCCTCCAGCAGCTCCATGCTGGCGGCGTTGGCAAAGCGGATGGCACCCTCTTGTGTGACAAGCACAGCCGCTGGCAACAGGTGCAGCAGGCGCAGGTCGTGGTTCATGGGCTGGTGGGTAACCAAAAGTAATGCACCATTGTGGCACCGGTAACAGGCGCCATCAAAGATCATCTGTCGCAGGCGGTACTATCGCCCATGAGAAAAACTTTCCAACTCCACGTTGAAGGCAAGAACCGCGACCGCGTTCTGGATGCCGTCAAACACGAAATCCGCAAATACATCAAGCGCGAACGGCGCCGCGACCTGCCGGAAGGTGCCGACTTCTGGGACTTTGACTGCCGGTTTGGCCGCACCAAAGAAGACGCCGCTGTGGCGCATCTGTCGGCCTTGACCGGCTTGATCAACGGCGTGGCGGCCGAGGGTGGCGCCCAGTTCTATGTGGAAATTCTGGCCAAACCCGGCAAACGCACGCCACGGCCCGCAGGGCAGGCGCCGCAGGGCGGGGCCGATGACTTGGGCGGGGACGAAGAAGACGGCGTTTAAACCCGGGCCCTGGGTGTGTACCACGCGTGCCCACTCTGTATCCCGACACTGCAGGCCCCTTCAGGGGCCTTTTTTCTGGTCGGCTGGGGTTTGAGCGGCTTGCGCTGCGGCGGCCGCGCGCAGCTTGTCCTTTTTGCTGGGGCGCTTGCCCTTGATGCCACCGGTGCCTTGAGGATCTGCGGGGGATGCGAGCTGGGGCGTTTCGGTCGGCTCAAAGCCTGCGATCTGCTCGCGCGGAATGGTGAGGTGCTGGCGCTTTTCGATCAGCCGGAAATGCGCCTCGGCATCGGCCGTCACAAAGCTCACGGCCATGCCGCTTTCGCCCGCCCGGCCGGTGCGTCCGATGCGGTGCACATAGTCCACGGCAGAGCGGGGCAGGTCGTAGTTCACCACGGCGGGCAGTTGTGCAATGTCGATGCCGCGCGCGGCCAGATCGGTGGTGACCACCACCTGCCAGCGCTCGTCCTTGAACTCCTGCAGCACCTGGTTGCGCGCGCCCTGGCTCAGCCCGCCGTGGAACGGCGTGGCGTAGATGCCCGCCTTGTACAGCTTTTCCGCCACATGCTCGGCAGCGTACTGCGTGGCCACAAACACCAGCACGCGCGACCAGTTGTGCTCCTTGACCAGATGGCGCAGCAGCTGGGTGCGGCGGCTGGCGTCCACCGCAATGGCGCGTTGTTCGATGGCGGGCTCGTTGCCCGGGGTGTGAGGCACTTCCACCCGCACGGGGTTCTGCAGAAGGCCATCGGCCAGCGCCTGCACGGCAGCGGGAAAGGTGGCCGAGAAGAACAGGTTTTGCCGCCGGGCAGGCAACAGCGCCAGCACGCACTGCAGTTCCTCGGCAAAGCCCAGGTCCAGCAGCCGGTCGGCTTCGTCCAGCACCAAGTGCGCCACGGCCGACAGGCGCAACGCGTTGTGGTCCGCCAGGTCCAGCAGGCGCCCCGGCGTGGCCACCACAATGTCGGCACCGCCGCGCAGGCCCAGCATCTGCGGGTTGATGGATACGCCGCCAAACACGATGGCGATCTTGAGTGGTTGCTGCAGGTGCTGCGCCAGGCTGCGCAGCACTTCGCCCACCTGCGCGGCCAGTTCACGCGTCGGTACCAGCACCAGGGCACGCACCCGGCGCGGCCCGCCGGTGGCGCTGAGCTGCAGATGCTGCAGCAAGGGCAGTGCGAAGGCCGCCGTTTTGCCCGACCCCGTCTGCGCCGCACCCATCAGGTCTACCCCTTGCAGGATGGCCGGAATGGCGCCCGCCTGAATGGGCGTGGGCGCCACAAAGCCCGCCTGGGTGGCAGCGTGGACAAGGGCGGGGGAGAGACCGAGGGAAGCAAAAGACATGGAAAGGCGCTGGAGAGGCGTTAAAAGGGGGCACGCAACGCAGCGCAGACAAAGCAGTGATGGCCCGCATTGTCGCCGCAGTTGCCCGATGCGCCCTACCTACGAGCTTGCAATGCATGCGTTGCACCTTCCGGGTTGCAGGGAATGCGAGTGCCCTTTCTCTGCGTTGGGCAACCGATAATCGGGCCGCCTCGTTTTTCGTTGACAGTTTTCCCGGACCCGAACCCCATGGCTTTGCCCCTAGATACCTCTGCCATCACCCACGGCATCCAGCTGGCGGTGGCGCCCGTGTTCTTGCTCACTGCGGTGTCCGGCATGATCGGTGCGGTGGCCGGCCGACTGGCCCGCATCATCGACCGGGCGCGTGTGGTGGAAGACCGCGCGCGCGTCAACACCGAACCCGAATTCCTGGCCCGTGCCTACAAAGAGCTGGGCGACTTGCGCTTGCGCGGGCGGCTGGCCAACGGCTGCATTGCGCTGCTGACGTTCTGTGCCTTCCTGATCGGCACGACCATCATCCTGCTGTTCCTGGGCGAAACCACGGACTTCCAGTCCAGCCGCCTCGCGGTGGGCGGGTTTCTGGCGGGCGTTGCCTGCTTTTTGCTGGCGCTGGTGTGTTTTCTGACCGAGACGCTGCTGGCCACGCGCCTGCTCGACTTTCACATGCTGCAGCAAGAGGTGGAGGGGAAGAAGCCATGAAGTCTTTTGCCGATCTGGGCGGCCTGGTGTATTCCACCGAGTCAGGCCGCATGTGCCCCGCCTGCCGGCAGCCGGTGGCGCAGTGCGTGTGTAAGCAGAACAAACCGCTGCCCACGGGCGACGGCATCGTGCGCGTATCGCGCGAGACCAAAGGGCGCGGCGGCAAGGCGGTCACCTTGGTCAAGGGCGTGTTGGTGGACGAGGCCACGCTGGAGCAGCTGGGCAAGCAGCTCAAGACCGCGTGTGGCAGCGGCGGCACGGTGAAGGACGGCGTGATCGAGGTGCAGGGCGATCATGTGGAGCGTGTGATGGCCGCGCTGCAGAAGCTGGGCCACAAGGTCAAGCGCGCGGGCGGCTGAGCGGGGCAGGGCAATGGACGCAGAGAAACTGCAGCGCCTGGTCACCACCGAGATGCCGTACGGCAAGCACAAAGGCACCCTGCTGGCCGACCTGCCGGGCAATTACCTCAACTGGTTTGCGCGCGAAGGGTTTCCCAAGGGCGAGCTGGGCCAGTTGCTGGCGCTGATGCACGAGATCGATCACAACGGGCTGTCGGACCTGCTGCGGCCCTTGCGTGGGCGTTGATTCTTCCCCAGTGCCTGCGCCGCATCGGGCGCTGGCCACAGGCCGCTGGAGCGCCACAGCATGGTGATGATCATGGCCAAGGCAATCAGCAGCGGGCGCATCACGCCCGCATCCAGCAGCCCGTGTGTTGCAGTCTGCAGGGGGCCCACCACATAGCGCAGCAGCTCTGGCAGCGCTGCGAGCAGCACGGATCCCAGGACCACCCCGGGGATATGCCCCATGCCGCCAAACACCACCATCGCGACGATGAGCACGGACTCCTGCAGGCTGAAGGCCTCGGGGGACACAAAGCCCTGAAAAGCCGCAAACATGGCGCCAGTCACTCCGCCAAAGCTGGCGCCCACGCCGAAGGCCAGCAGCTTGAGGTTGCGGGTATTGATGCCCATGGACCGCGCTGCGGTTTCGTCGTCGCGGATAGCCATCCATGCGCGGCCGATGCGGGAGTGCTGAAGGCGCTGGCAGACAATGATGGTGAGCGTCACGAGCGCCAGGAACAGGTAGTAGTACAGCGTGACCGACGCCACCTCATGGCCCGCCACCACCAAGGGGCGGCCCAGGTCCACCCCCAGGACGTGCACCGGGTCAATCAAGCCCAGACCCTGGGCGCCCTGGGTGATGTTGACGGGGTGGCTCATGTTGATGACCAGCAGGCGCACGATTTCGCCAAAACCCAAGGTGACCACAGCCAGGTAGTCCCCCCGCAGCTTGAGGGTAGGGGCTCCCAGCAGCATGCCGAGGAGGGCCGCGCACGCAGCGCCCAGCGGGATGGTCACCCACCATGGGGCGTGCAACCCCTCAGGGAACAGCGCAGCGATCCATGCAAAGTGATCGGTGAGGTGGGGTGAGGTCAGCAGGGCAAACAGGTAGGCCCCCAGTGCGTAGAAGGCCACATACCCCAGGTCCAGCAGGCCCGCATAACCCACCACCACATTCAGGCCCAGTGCCAGCATCACATACAGCAGGCTGATGTCGGCAACGCGCACCCAGTGGTGGCCGAAGGGTTGCAGTACCAGGGGCAGCAGGAGCACTGCGAGGACCAGGCCTGCTTGCGTGCTACGCCGTTCGAAGATCGTGCTCATGGGTGGTGCCGTGGCTGGGGCGGTGGATGGATCGCTGCATGAAGCGCCAGTGGCTGTGCAGTGCCAGCGGCACCTCGGTGCCTTCGTAGGCCGCGCAGTCGGTGTAGCCGTGGGCTTCGTACAGGCGATGTGCTGCCTGCATGAAAAGGGCGGTGTCCAGGCACATGCGGGTGTAGCCCGCCTGACAGGCATCTGCGTACAGCTTGCGCAGGGCCGACGAGCCGAGATGCAGCCCCCGGTAGGCGGGGCGCACGTACAGGCGCTTGACTTCAACGGTGCCTGCGCCCAAGGGCCGCAGCCCACACATGCCTGCGGCTTCGCCATCCACCGCGATCAGGTAGTACACGCTGCTTGGCAGGTTGTCGGTCTGGGACGCCTTCAATCCGGGCAGGTCCTCCAATGGCAGCGACAAGCCATCACGCGGGTCGAGGGCTGGAAAGCACCGGGCTATTTCGCCGTGCACCCAGCGCAGATATTCAGCCTGCAAACCCATCAGCGACTTTCGGATTTCGCATGCACTGGCGGAGTCGGCGCGAAGGAATGACGGGTTCGGCATGGCGTCGATGTGTGGAAATACAAGAAGGTTAGACTGGATCGAATCAGCCAAAAAGGGGCTTTCATTCCTTTTATTGCGGAATAAATAGATGGAATCAGCCGTACTCACGTACTCAACCGGAGAAGAACGCAGATGGACAAGCTCAGTGGCATGTTGGCCTTCGTGAAAACGGCAGAGCTGGGCAGCTTTGTGGCCGCCGGACGGGCGCTGGAGATATCGGCGTCCGCCGTGGGCAAGGGCGTGGCGCGGCTGGAGCAGGAGGTGGGTGTGCGCCTATTGCAGCGCAGCACCCGGCGCATCCAGCTCACGGCAGAGGGGCGCCTGTTCCATGAGCGCTGCCGACGCGTGCTGGACGACCTGGATGACGCGCAGGCCATGTTGTCGCTCTCGCGGGAGACGCCAAGGGGAAAGTTGCGGGTGAGTGCGCCCATCGTGGGTTATCACTTCCTGATCCCGTTGGTGCAGGAGTTTCTGGCGCTCTACCCCGAGGTGGAGCTGGACATCACGTTCAGCGACCGTGCGATCGACCTGATCGACGAAGGCATTGATGTGGCGATTCGCAGTGGCGACCTGCGCGATTCACGCCTGGTGTCGCGGCCCTTGCAGACCTTTCGGCTGCTGCTGTGTGCTGCGCCCAGCTACCTGGAGCGCCATGGCACTCCGGCTGAACTGCGTGAGCTGGCGCAGCACGCGTGCGTGCGCTTTCGCCACCCGGATTCCGGCAAGCTGCTTGACTGGCCGTGGCGTGAGGACCTGGCCGGTGACGAGCCACGCCTTCGCACGGTGCTGGCCTGCAACAACATCGAAGCCGTTCTGGGGGCTACCCTGCGGGGGATCGGTATTGCCTGCATGCCCGACTTTCTGGTGCGCGATGCCCTGGCAGAGGGGCGGCTGGTGAGCGTGCTGGAGCCGCATCTGGGCCCGGCCCGCCAGTTCCGGGCGCTGTGGCCCTCCAGCCGCCATCTGTCGCCCAAGGTGCGCGTGTGGGTGGATCACCTGGGCGCGCAGTTGTCCAGCCCGCCATAATCGCGGCCATACCAACAACCACACCGAGGGAATGCACATGAAGGGCAATATCGCTGCGATCGTTCTGGTCGTACTGGGCGTGTTTTTTCTGCTGACCAACCTGGGACTGATCAGCATCAGCCTGCGCGAGCTGCTGCGCGTGTGGTGGCCGGTGGCGCTGATTGCGGTGGGCGTAGCGCTGTTCTTCACGCCGGGCAACAAGAGCAAATAATCCGGGGAGGGCGCGGACCCTGCTGGCGCGCGAGGCGCCAGTCCTCAGCCCTGCTGGGCCCCTTCGCTGCCGCGGGCTTGGGCGCCGTGCCCGCCATGCTCCTCGCGGCGCTGCACAAAACCAGGGTCGTTGCCAAAGTAGCCCCGGAACAGGTTGCGTGCAATCCCATGGGCCGCCACCTGCAAGTCGCGCGCCACCTCGGGCGCAAACAGGCGGCTGGTGTGCTGTTGCCACAGCCCTACCCAAGCCGCAAAGTGGGCAGGGGTGACGCCCTCCAGCGCCATGTGTTTGCCGAAGACATCGCCCTTGAAGCTGCGGGTGCCCAGCGCGACGGTGCTCCAGAAGTCCACCAGCCGCTGCAGATGGGCGTCCCACTGGCCGTGCAGGGCCTTTTCAAACACCGGGCCCAACAGCGGGTCGCGCCGCACATCCCCATAAAAGCCGTGCACCAGCTGCGTGATGCTCTCCACGCTGGGGGCGATCTGGCTGGCGGGCTGTGTGCGGATGGCTTCGTCGGTCATGGCGGCAGTGTGCCCGCTCACTGGCAACTGCAGGCTGACGTGGCACAAGCCTGGGCGGGAGCAGCGCTGGCTTCGAACCGCGGAAACAGCACGTTGTTTTCCAGGTGGATGTGGTTGATGAGGTCGTCGCCCAGCTGGGCAATGCCTGCGTAGAGCGCTCGCCAGGTGTTGCATGCGCCTTGGGGGGGCGTGGCGTCATTCGTCAGCGCGTTGAGCTTGTCCAGCGCTTCGCCATGGTCCACGTGTTCGGCGCGCATCATGCCGATGGGTTGGCCCACAAAGGGGTTGCCGCCGTTCTTGAGCATGGGGAACAGCACCTGTTCTTCCTTGAGCATGTGCGACAGCAGCTCTTCGTGCATGGCCTCCAGGTGGTCGGCCAGGCCGACCGGCACCTGCGGGTGGTCGCGGTGCACAGCCTCCACGCGGCGGGCCATGCGGATCAGCTCAGGCAATTGCTGGCGGTGCACCTCGTGGTAGCGCGCCAGGATGTGGTCGATGAGCGCGCTGGGCGACGCTGCCTCGGGCACGGCGTCGCTGCGCTGCAGGGCCGCCAGTTCGGCCAGCACGGCGTCGGCGTCCAGCCCCTTGTCGGCAGCCGCCTTGGCCAGACTCACCTGGCCGCCGCAGCAAAAGTCCAGCTTGAGGCGCCGAAACACTGCCGTGGCGCCCGGCAACTGCACGGCGATCTGGCCGATCTGCTGCTCGGCGCTCAGTGGCAGCGGGGTGGTGGAGGCTGTGGCGTGCAGGGTGTCGATGCGGGCGTTCATGGTGGTCCTTTAAAGATTCATATAGTGTGAATATTTTAGCGAATAAAATTCAGGCTGTATGCATCTTTTTGATTGATCTGCGGCAAACCCATGCGACTGACCCAATGGACCGACTACACGCTGCGCGTGCTGATGTACTGCGCTGCCACCGAGGGGCGGGCGCAGCCCGTCACCATCACGGAGGTGGCCGAGGGCTACGGCATCTCGCGCAGCCACCTGATGAAGATCGTGCAGCAGCTGTCGGCCCAGGGCCTGCTGGAGACCACGCGCGGGCGGGGCGGTGGCATGCGGCTGATGGTGCCGGCCTCGTCCATCCACATTGGCGCAGTGGTGCGTGCCACCGAGACGGACTTCAACCTGGTGGAGTGTTTTGACCCCGCCTCCAACCAGTGCCGCCTGAGCAGCCACTGTCGGCTGAAAGGGGTGCTGGGCCAGGCCATGCAGGCCTATCTGGCGGTGCTGGATGGCGTGACGCTGGCGGACCTAGTGGCGCCCACGTCACCGCAGGGTGTGGCGCTGCAGGCCACGGTGGCGGCCCCGCGTCCAGGCAGTGCCCGCCGCAAGGCCGTGTTGGTGCCCGGATTGCCCGATGCACCTGGTTTTGAATAAGAACGGCGTGATGCGCTAGTGCTACATGCCTGGATAGCTATCAAATTAATAGTGTCCCGTTGCGCCCTGTAAGTATTGAGGCGCCACGCTGCTCAGCGCAGCACTTCGAGCAGGCGGTCCAGCCCGCCCTGGTTGATGGCCACCTTGGCCTGTGCACGCACGGCGGGCTTGGCGTGGTAGGCCACGGACAGGCCGGCAACGCCCATCATGGGCAGGTCGTTGGCGCCATCGCCCACGGCAATCGCCTGCTGCGGCGAAATGCCCATCAGCGAGGCCACTTCCAGCAGCGTGCGGCGCTTTTCGGCTCCGTCGCAGATGTCGCCCCAGGCCTGGTCCACCATGCGGCCCGTCAGCTGGCCGTTCTGCACTTCCAGCATGTTGGAGCGCGCAAAGTCGATGCCCAGGCCCGCCTTCACGCGGTCGGCAAAGAAGGTGAAGCCGCCCGAGACCAGCAACGTGGTCAGGCCTGCGGCCTTGGCGGCGGTGATCAGCTCTTTGGCGCCGGGATTGAAGCGCAGGCGCTCAGTGAACACCTGCTCCATGTGCTGCACCGTCACGCCCTTGAGCAGGGCCACGCGCTGGCGCAGGCTCTCCTTGTAGTCGGTGATCACGCCCTGCATGGCTGCCTCGGTGATGGCGGCCACCTCGGCCTTGCGGCCGGCGGCATCGGCGATCTCGTCCACGCACTCGATGTTGATGAGGGTGGAGTCCATGTCAAAAGCGATGAGCTTGTAGGCAGACAGGGACAGCGGAGGCTCGATGCCCTGGATGACGAGGCCAGGGGCGAATTCGGTAGCGTGGGTCATGGCAGAAAAAGGGGAACAAGTGCGGGGTAAGAACCCGCAATGGTATCCCTGGCGGGCTGCTGTTCCGGCCGTGCCCGCCGCGCTTCGCGCAAAGGCTCTCGTCAGATCCCTTGCCTCAGCGCGGATGCGGCAGGTTCTGGCTACCGCCTTTGAGCGCCTTGGCGGCCGGATTGGGCTGGGGCGGCTCGTTCATCTTGACCAGGAACATGCGCACAAAAAATGCGGCCATGCAGATCATGAACCCGATGCCGATGATGCTCATCAGGCCGTAGTCGGTAGAAAACAGATCGTTCAGCAGCTTCATGGAGACCCTCCTTGTTGTCGTGGTGTTCACCACTATCCGGCGGTCCATGCGGCGGCTGCTTGTGCTGTGTCAAAGACTGGGGCGTGCGGGCCAGATGCAGGTCAAACCATGGCGGGATAGCGGCCGGTGCCTTCGGGCCAGGGCGTGAGCACTTCAAACCCGTCGGCCGTCACGGCCACCATGTGTTCCCACTGGGCAGAGAGCGAGCGGTCGCGGGTGACTACGGTCCAGCCGTCGGCCAGCTCCTGCGTGTCGCGCTTGCCGGCGTTGATCATGGGCTCGATGGTGAAGACCATGCCTTCCTCCAGCCGCAGGCCCTGGCCGCGCTGCCCGTAGTGCAGCACCTGGGGCTCGTCGTGGTAGATCTGCCCGATGCCGTGGCCGCAGTATTCGCGCACCACGCTGAACCGCTCGCGGTGGGCCACGCTCTGTATGGCATGGCCCACATCGCCCAGCGTGGCGCCGGGACGCACCTGGGCAATGCCCGCGCACATGGCTTCGTAGGTGGTGTCCACCAGTCGGCGCGCCAGCGGGCTGGGCTCGCCCACAAAGTACATGCGGCTGGTGTCACCAAACCAGCCGTCCTTGACGATGGCCACGTCGATGTTGATGATGTCGCCCGACTTGAGCACTTGGCCGGGCGACGGAATGCCGTGGCAGATCACGTGGTTGACCGAGGTGCACACCGTTTTGGGATACCCCAGGTAGCCCACGTTGGCGGGGGTGACCTGCAGTTCGTTCACGATGTAGTCGTGGCAGAGCCGGTCCAGTGCCTCGGTGCTGACGCCGGGCTGCACGTGCGGCGTGATCATGTGCAGCACGCGGGCGGCCAGGCGGCCGGCCTCACGCGCCTGGGCGATTTCTGCGGGGGAGCGCAGGGTGACGCGGGACGACTTCATTGAACGCGCCGCCCGCTGTGGCCCGGCTTGGCGGCCACGGAGGCCGCCACCGTGTCCAGATCGAAGCCCCCGGCCTGTTCGGCGCGGATCAGCAGCTGGCAGATGTCGCTGTGGTCGAGGTTGGGATGCAGCTCGGCCAGCATGCCGATGCGCATCCAGTGTTCTGCCTGTGCGTTGATGGAGCGAGACAGGGCGTTGCTGGCAACGCGCAGGTTCTCGTGCATTTGGTCTGAAATTTTGACAATACCCATGCAGCGAATTGTATGCGAAACATATATGTTTCGTATCGCTTCGTGTCTGCAGTCCCTGTGGTGCGCGTTGGCAACACTGCGCTGATGCCCGCCAGCGCTAGTGCGGCGGCCGCTTCAGATAGAGCTGGTCCGACCAGGTGGCCAGCCACTCGGGCTTGAAGGCCACGAAGATGGCGGCGAGCATGCCCGTCACAAACCCGTCGCCCCAGGCCATGAGCCAGCGGGCCACCAGCGACAGCTCGTTGCCCACACCGGGCAACAGGTGCCCGGTCCATTGCGAGAGCACACCGGCGGCAAACACGCAGGCCACGGTGCCCAAAAACGCGCGGCCCAGCACGTACACAAATGGCTGGGTGCCCACCCAGCGCCGCAGCAGTGCGCCCAGCGCCAGCGCCAGCGTGGCGGGCACCACACCCAGCCAGATGGCGGCGCCCAGCGCGTCGGCCCAGTCCAGGGCGGGTGAAAGCAGGCCTGCAATCGCGCCCACCGCCAGCAGCACGGGGATGGCCAGCGGCCAGCCCAGTATTAGCACCACCAGGCACGCGCCCGACCACTGCAGTTGCAGCGGCATGGCGTGCAGGGTGGGCAGGGCCCACAGCCAGGGCAGAAACACCAGCGTTGCGAGCAACGGCGTCCACAGCGGGGACGCCGCACCGTGGGACTCATGCACCAGCGGCTTGCGGCTGGCCAGCAGTCGCCAGGGCCGCGTGGCCACTGCGGCCGTTAGCGCCACCAGCGCAAGGAGAGACTCCAGCCACATTGTTTGCTTCTCTTTTGATAGCTGTCAGCGCATGATTCACTAGCGCTTGCAGCCTCTTTGGCTTGTAAAACGCTATGCAGCCACCACGGGTTGCCCCAGGCTGCGCAGAATGTCCCGCACCATCTGCGCGCGGTCCTTGGGCTCTTTCAGTTCGCGCTCGATGCGCAGCTTCTCGTTGCCCGCCAGCTTGATGTGCTTGTTCTTCTGAATCAGTTCAATGATGCGCATCGGGTCGATGGGCGGCTGGGGCTTGAAGGTGATGTTGATCACGCCCGGCGCCGCGTCCACCTTCACCACACCATACGGCTGGCTCAGCACACGCAGGCGGTGCACGTCGATCAGTGTCTGCGCCTGCGGCGGCAGCTTGCCAAAGCGGTCCACGATCTCTTCGAGCAGGCCGTCGATCTGGTCGGGCGTCTTGGCCGTGGCGAGCTTTTTGTAGAACGACAGGCGCAGGTGCACGTCGCCGCAGTAGTCGTCGGGCAGCAGGGCGGGGGCGTGCAGGTTGATGTCGGTGGTGACGGACAGGGGCGAGAGCAGGTCGGGCTCCTTGCCCGCCTTGAGCGCCTTGACGGCCTCGTTCAGCATCTCGTTGTAGAGCTGGAAGCCCACTTCGAGCATGTTGCCGCTCTGGTTCTCGCCCAGCACTTCGCCCGCGCCGCGGATCTCCAGGTCGTGCATGGCCAGGTAGAAGCCGCTGCCGAGTTCCTCCATCTGCTGGATCGCTTCAAGCCGCTGCTGCGCCTGCTTGGTGAGGCCTTCCACGTCGGGCACCATCAGGTAGGCGTACGCCTGGTGGTGGCTGCGGCCCACGCGTCCGCGCAGCTGGTGCAGCTGCGCCAGACCGAACTTGTCGGCGCGGCTCATGATGATGGTGTTGGCCGTGGGCACGTCGATGCCGGTTTCGATGATGGTCGAGCACAGCAGGATGTTGAAGCGCTGGGCCACGAAGTCGCGCATCACGCGTTCGAGCTCGCGCTCGGGCATCTGGCCGTGGGCCACGGCAATGCGGGCCTCGGGCAAGATTTCTTCGAGCTTCTGGCGGCGGTTCTCGATGGTCTCCACCTCGTTGTGCAGGAAGTAGACCTGCCCGCCGCGCTTCAATTCGCGCAGCACCGCCTCGCGGATCACGCCCGTGCCCTCGTTGCGCACAAAGGTCTTGATCGCCAGGCGGCGCTGCGGGGCGGTGGCGATGACCGAGAGATCGCGCAGCCCCTCCAGCGCCATGCCCAGCGTGCGCGGGATGGGCGTGGCCGTGAGTGTCAGCACGTCCACCTCGGCGCGCAGGGCCTTCATCTGCTCCTTGTGGCGCACGCCAAAGCGGTGCTCCTCGTCGATGATGAGCAGACCCAGGTTGTGGAACTTGGTGGATTCCGACAGCAGCTTGTGTGTGCCCACCACGATGTCCACCGTGCCGTCGCCAATGCCCTTGATGGCGGCGGTGATCTCCTTGCCCGAACGGAAGCGTGAGACTTCGGCCACCTTCACCGGCCATTTGCTGAAGCGGTCCACCAACGTCTGGTAGTGCTGCTCGGCCAGTAGCGTGGTGGGCGCAAGGAAGGCCACCTGCTTGCCTCCCGTGACGGCCACGAAGGCCGCACGCAGGGCGACCTCGGTCTTGCCAAAGCCCACGTCGCCGCAGACCAGGCGGTCCATGGGGCGGGGACTGATCATGTCCTGAATGACGGCGTGGATGGCCGCGTTCTGGTCGGCCGTTTCTTCAAAGCCAAAGTCGTTGGCAAAGGTCTCGTAGTCCTGCGGGCTGTAGCGGAAGGCGTGGCCTTCGCGCGCAGCGCGGCGGGCGTAGATGTTGAGCAGCTCGGCAGCGCTGTCGCGCACCTGCTCGGCGGCCTTGCGCTTGGCTTTTTCCCACTGGCCGCTGCCCAGCTTGTGCAGCGGCGCCTCGTCGGCGCTCACACCGGTGTATCGGCTGATGAGCTGCAGCTGGCTCACCGGCACATACAGCACGGCCTTGTCGGCGTATTCGAGGTGCAAGAACTCCTGCATGGCGGGCGTGCCGTCGGGGTTCTTGTTGCCCACGTCCATGTTGATCAGGCCCCGGTAGCGGCCAATGCCGTGCTGGCTGTGCACCACGGGGTCGCCCAGGGTCAGCTCGGCCAGGTCCTTGATCAGCGCCTCGACATCGCTCACCTGCTCCTGCTTCTTGCGGCGGCGCGTGGTGGGGCCTGCGGCAAACAGCTCGGTCTCGGTGACGAAGTCGATACCGTCTTCGATCCAGCTGAAGCCCACGGTAAGGCCGGCGGTGGCAATGCCCACCTTCTCGTCGGCGGTGCCCTGGAACTCGGCCAGCGAGTCGAAAGCCGGAGGGTTCACCCCGCTGGCGCGCAGAAAGTCGAGCAGGCTCTCGCGCCGCCCATCGCTCTCAGCCAGCAGCAGCACGCGGTGTTGCGTGTTGCGGATGTGGGCGTGCAGCCGGGCCAGCGGGTCTTCGGCACCACGCACCACCGACAGGTCGCCCAGCTTCTGGAAGTGCGGGTTGTCGGCAATGTCCTCCACGCCGGGGCGGATGGACAGCTGGGCATGCTCCTTGGCGCGCGTGTAGAACTGGTCGGCCGACAGGAACAGCGCCTCGGGTGGTAGCACTGGCCGTTCGGGGTCACCCTGCACCAGGCGGAAGCGGTCCTTGGTGTCCTGCCAGAAGCGCTGGAAGGCGGGTTCCAGGTCGCCGTGCAGCACCACGGTGGCTTCACCACCCAGGTAGTCGAACACGGTGGCCGTATCGTCAAAGAACAGCGGCAGGTAGTACTCGATGCCCGCCGTGGCCACGCCTGCGCCCATGTCTTTATAGATGCGGCTCTTGGTCGGGTCGCCCTCCAGCATTTCGCGCCAGCGGCTGCGGAATTTCGCGCGCGCCTCGTCGTCCATGGGGAATTCGCGGCCGGGCAGCAGGCGCACCTCGGGCACGGGGTACAAGCTGCGCTGGCTGTCGGGGTCAAAGGTGCGGATGCTGTCGATCTCGTCGTCGAACAGATCCACGCGGAAGGGCACGAGCGAGCCCATGGGGAACAGGTCGATCAGCCCGCCGCGCACGGCATATTCGCCAGGGCTCACGACCTGAGATACATGCGAGTAACCGGCCAGCGTGAGCTGGGCCTTGAACTTGGCCTCGTCGAGCTTTTGTTTGACCTTGAAGTGGAAGGTATAGCCCGCCAGGAAGGACGGCGGGGCAAGGCGGTACAGCGCCGTGGTGGCGGGCACCAGCACCACATCGGCCTCACCCTGCGAGATGCGCCACAGCGTGGCCAGCCGCTCGCTGATCAGGTCCTGGTGCGGGCTGAACGTGTCGTAGGGCAGCGTTTCCCAGTCGGGGAACAGCGCGCAGCGCAGGCCGGGCGCAAAAAAGGCCATCTCGTCGATGAGCCGCTGCGCGTCGGTGGCATCGGCCGTGACGATGGCGGTGGTACGGTCGGCGGCCTTGTCGCGTTCGGCCAGGCGGGCCAGCAGCAGGGAGTCGGCACTGCCCACGGGGCGGGGCAGGGCAAAGCGTTTTCCGGGGGAGAGTTTGGGGAGTTCCATGCGGACGGTGTCGTCAGTGGGCCCGCCGCATCCCCAGGGGCGCGAAACACGCACGGGTTGGATCGGGGGCAACGGGAGATTTTAGAATGAGCGCTCCATGACTGCTTCCCTTCTGCACCCCTCGCTCACCCCCTTGTCGGCCCAAGGGCGTTTTTGGGCGCTGGTGCCCTGCGCAGGGGTGGGGTCACGGGCTGTGCCGGCAGGTGCAGGCAGCCCCCCTCCAGCACAGCTCGTGCAGGCATCGACCGTGGCGGCGTTCTCGCCTGCCGCAGCGCTGTCTGCCAGCGCTCCTGCGGCGGCGGGCCCGCTGCCCAAGCAATATCACCTGGTGGCAGGCCATCCGATGGTGCTGCACACACTGGCTGCCTTTGCCGGTGTCGGGCGCCTGCTGGGCACGCTGGTGGCTGTGGCACCGGGAGATCGCTTTCTGGATGCCCATGCCCACCCCGCATTTTTTGTGGTCGAGTGTGGTGGCCCCACGCGTGCCGACACGGTGCTGGGCGGCCTCAAGGCGTTGCTGGAGCGCGGCGCGCAGCCTGGCGACTGGGTGCTGGTGCATGACGCTGCGCGCTGCCTGGTGACCTCGGAGCAGATCGATGCGCTAATCGACCAGTGCGCGGGCGACAGTGTGGGCGGGCTGCTGGCGCACAAGCTGGCCGACACGCTCAAGACCTCCATCGACGGCCCGGGCGGTGTGCGCGTGGCTTCTACTGTGGACCGCAGCGACAAGTGGCTGGCGCAGACGCCCCAGATGTTCCGCATCGGCCCGCTGATGGAGGCGATTGATAAGGTGGGCTCCAACGTGACCGATGAAGCCAGCGCCATGGAGGCGATGGGGTTTCACCCCCGGCTGGTGCCCGGCGGGGCACAGAATTTCAAGGTCACCTACCCGGACGACTTTGCGCTGGCGGCTGCCGTGCTGGCCCAGCGGGCGCACGGCACCACGCTGGAGCGTTTTGGGGGCGAGCGGGGGCAGGTGAACACGGCCCCCGGCAAGAAGAATCTTTTTTAAAGCCCATCGCACAAGGGCTGCTGGCATCACCGGTCTGCTGCCAACGTTGCGCGGCTTGGGAGTCTGACGGACTGCACCGGCGACCCAACACTCAAACAATCACAAAGACAAAGGCAAGCAGATGAATTTCAGGATTGGAGAAGGCTGGGATGTGCATGCCTTGGTGCCCGGCCGCCGGTTGGTGATTGGCGGGGTGGAGATTGCCCACCCCACGGGCCTGCTGGGCCACTCGGACGCCGACGTGCTGCTGCACGCCATCACCGATGCCTTGCTGGGGGCCGCAGCGTTGGGGGACATTGGCAGTCACTTTCCCGACACCGACGCTGCGTTTCGCGGCGCCGACTCCGGCGTGCTGCTGGCCGAGGCGGCACGGCGGGTGCGCGCCGTGGGCTTTGAGATCGGCAACATCGACAGCACGGTCGTCGCCCAGGCCCCGCGCCTGGCGGCGCACATCCCCGGCATGCGGGCCGCGATCGCCCGGGCGTTGGGCGTGGCCGAGGGCCAGGTCAATGTGAAGGCCAAGACGGCCGAGCGCCTGGGCCCGGTGGGGCAGGGCTTGGCCATGGAGGCACGGGCCATCGCGCTGGTGTACCGGGCATAACCCCGCCTTTTGCCACGGGGCCTGCAGCGCTCAGCTGCTGCCGCGCTCCACGATGGAAAAGCCGATGTCCACCACGGGCTGGGCGACTGCTTTGCCTTCGGCCCGGTCGGCAATCCATCCGGCAGCCGTCTGCCCCATGCGCGTGCCGTCAATGCGCACCGTGGAAAGGGCCGGAGTGACCGTTTCGGCAAAGTCGATGTCGCCAAATCCCACCACCGCGAGTTGCTGTGGTACCAAGATGCCGCGTGCCCTGGCTTCGGTCAGCACGCCCAGGGCCAGCATGTCCGAGCTGCAGAACACGGCGTCGATATCGGGAACGTCGGCCAACAGGGCAGCCAGCCCGGCACGGCCATCTGCGTGGGTGGTGGGCGATTTACCCAGTCGAACGGCGGGCGGGCGCAGACCCAGGCGTGCAGCGGCGTCGGCAAAACCCTGAGCGCGCCGCGCGGCACGCTCATCACCACCGCTCAGCAGAGCCAGCCGTCGCCGTCCCCTGGCGAACAGGTGCTCGCACACGGCGGCGCCGAGCGCTTCATGGCGCAGGCCGACGAGCATGTCGATGGGGGTGTCGGTGAAGTCCCAGGTTTCAACCACCGGAATGCCCGAGGCCATCAGCAAGCGCCGTCCTTCGGGCGAATGCATGACCCCCGTGAGCACGATCCCATCGGGCCGCCGGCCTACGATGGCGCGCAGCAGCGCGTCTTCGCGGGAGCGTGCATAGCCCACCTGGCCCACCATGACCTGAAAGCCGCGCAGTTCCAGCGCATCGGTGAGGGCCTGCACCATTTCACCGAACAAGGGCCCTGTGAGCGTGGGCACCAGGGCCGTCACCACATGGCTTCGCGCCGAGCGCAAACCACCTGCTACCAGGTTGGGCACGTAGCCCAGGGCCGACACGGCCTCCTGAACCCGTGCTCTTGTCCGTTCAGACACCTGCTGCGGCGTGTTGATGGCGCGTGACACGGTAATCATCGACACGCCCGCCCGTTCGGCCACCTCGCGCAGCGTGACCGCCGAGCGGTCGCGACCGGAGGGCGGGGCGGGGCGGGCCGGATCAGGAGCGTGCATGGGGTGGAGTCTAAGCGCGCGTGACTTGGGGCTGACAACGCCCGCGCGCCTGTGTGACGGCACGTCTAAAAAATTCGAAGAAATAAGGGTTTTTACTGTGTTGTCTGATGATGTTAACGTTAACATTCTCGTAATTCGCAAGAATTTACAGTTATCGAGTCGAATTTTTGCGACTTGTATGACCTGTTGAGACGCCGCAACCAACGCCCGCTATTCACCATGACCCCTCAAGAACTCAAAACCATCATGGGCTCCGGCCTGCTCTCGTTCCCCATCACGGACTTCGACGAGCAAGGCAACTTCCGCCCCAAGACCTACATCGAGCGCCTGGAGTGGCTCTCCCCCTATGGCGCCAGCGCCCTGTTTGCCGCCGGTGGCACCGGCGAGTACTTCTCGCTCTCGGGCCCCGAATACAGCGAGGTCATCAAGACGGTCGTGGAGACCTGCCGGGGCAAGGTGCCGATCATTGCCGGCGCCGGTGGCCCCACCCGCACGGCCATTGCCCACGCGCAGGAGGCCGAGCGTTTGGGTGCCCACGGCATCCTGCTGCTGCCGCATTACCTGACCGAGGCGGGTCAGGAAGGCCTGATCGCCCATGTGGAGCAGGTCTGCAAGAGCGTGAAGTTCGGTGTGATCGTCTACAACCGTGATCGCACCAAGCTCACGGCCGAGTCCCTGGCCATCCTGGCCGAGCGTTGTCCGAACCTGGTGGGGTTCAAGGATGGTGTGGGCAACATCGAGACCATGTCGTCCATCTACATGAAGCTGGGGGACCGTTTCTCGTACCTGGGCGGCCTGCCCACGGCGGAGGTGTATGCGGCGGCCTACAAGGCGCTGGGCACGCCGGTGTATTCGTCGGCGGTGTTCAACTTCATCCCCAAGACGGCGATGGAGTTCTACCAGGCGGTGGCGGCGGACGACACGGCCACGCAGCACCGGCTGCTCAAGTCGTTCTTCATGCCGTACCTAGCCATCCGCAACCGGGTGGAGGGCTATGGGGTGTCGATCATCAAGGCGGGGGCACGCATCGTGGGCCATGACGGTGGGCCGGTGCGGGCGCCGCTGGTGGACCTCAAGCCCAGCGAGATGGAAGAGCTCAAGGCGCTGATTGACAAGTTGGGGCCGCAATGAGCGCGGCCTGTTGATTCCTTCCCCTCCCCATCCACACCCAAGGCCCCGCAGAGGGCCTGCCATCACTACTTTCGGAGACACCCTCATGTTCGTTGCCAAGAAACTGTTGCTTGTTGCTGCCGCTTGCGGCCTTGCCTTTGCCGCATCTGCGCAGACCGCCGCGCCAGCTGCTGCCACCTGGCCCGATAAACCCGTGACCATCGTCGTACCGTTCCCGGCCGGCGGTTCCACCGACATGGTGGCCCGCGCCATGGCCCTCCACATGGGCGACAAGTTGGGCCAGAACTTCGTGGTGGACAACCGCCCGGGTGCCACGGGCACACTGGGCGCGGGCATGGTCAAGCGCGCGCCAGCCGATGGCTACACGCTGCTGGTGTCGTCGCTGGGGGCCTTTGTCGTGGCGCCGCACTTGCTCAAGAGCGTGCCATACGACGCCCTCAAGGACTTTGACTACATCACCGTGCCGGTACAAGCGCCCAACGTGCTGGTCGCAGCCCCCGGACAGAAGGCGCGCACCGTGAAGGAGGTGATCGCCCAGCTCAAGGCCAACCCGGGCAAGGTGAGTTTTGCCAGCTCGGGCAACGGCTCGTCAGACCACCTTTCTGCCGAAGTGTTCTGGCAGCAGAGTGGCACCGAAGGCCTGCACATTCCCTACAAGGGTGGCGCACCCGCCATCAACGACCTGCTGGGCGGGCAGGTGGAGTTCTCGTTCCAGAACGTGAACGCCGTGTTGCAGCATATCCGTGCGGGCAAGCTGCACGCCATCGCTGTGACGGGCGACAAGCGCAGCCCTGTGCTGCCGGATGTACCCACGCTGGCCGAAGCGGGCGTGGCCGGTGCTGAGGTGTACTCCTGGCAGGGCATGGCCGCACCCAAGGGCCTGCCGCCTGCACTCAAGAAGAAGCTCGCTGACGCCGCCATCGCAGCCATCAACGACCCTGCCGTGAAAAAGCGCATGCTGGACCAGGGCCTGGAGATTGTCGGCAGCACGCCCGAAGCCTTCACCGCCTACCAAGCGCGCGAATTCGCCCGTTGGAAGACCGTGATCGAGACCCGAAAAATCACCGCTGATTGAGCCCTGCCACGAGGCGCCGGGCGCGCCTCATCCTCGTTTTCTGACCACCATGACCAACTCTTCCAATCCATTTGCCACCAGCACCCCCGTTATCACCGAGCTGCGCGTGGTGCCTGTGGCGGGCCACGACAGCATGCTCATGAACCTGAGCGGCGCGCACGGTCCATTCTTCACGCGCAACCTGCTCATCCTGCGTGACAGCGCGGGCAACACAGGCGTGGGCGAAGTACCCGGCGGCGAGAAGATCCGCCAGACCATCGAAGATGCGCGACCGCTCATCGTGGGCCAGCCCGTGGGTCACCACAACGCCGTGCTCAATGCCATGCGCGCCCAGTTTGCCGACCGCGATGCGGGCGGGCGCGGCCTGCAGACCTTTGACCTTCGCACCACCATCCATGCCGTGACGGCGGTGGAGTCGGCCTTTCTCGATCTGCTGGGCCAGCACCTGGGCGTGCCCGTGGCCGCGCTGCTGGGCGACGGCGTGCAGCGCACATCGGTGCAAATGCTGGGCTACCTGTTCTATGTGGGCGACCGTGCAAAGACCGATCTGGCCTACCGCACCGAGCCCGGCGCCGACAACGACTGGTTCCGCCTGCGCAACGAAAAGGCCATGACGGCTGACGGCATCGTGCGCCTGGCCGAGGCCGCTTACCAGCGTTATGGCTTTGCTGACTTCAAGCTCAAGGGCGGCGTGCTGCGTGGCGAGGAAGAGGTCGAGGCCATCCGCGCGCTGCACGAGCGCTTCCCTGAAGCGCGCGTGACGCTGGACCCCAATGGCGGCTGGCTGTTGAAAGACGCCATCCGCCTCACGCGCGACCTGCACGGTGTGATGGCTTATGCCGAAGACCCCTGCGGCGCAGAAGGCGTGTTCTCGGGCCGCGAGGTGATGGCCGAGTTCCGCCGCGCCACCGGCCTGCCCACCGCCACCAACATGGTGGCCACCGACTGGCGCGAAATGGCGCACAGCCTGGCGCTGCAGTCGGTGGATATTCCGCTGGCAGACCCGCATTTCTGGACCATGGCCGGATCAGTGCGTGTGGCGCAGATGTGCCAGGCCTTCGGCCTGACCTGGGGCTCGCACTCCAACAACCATTTCGATGTTTCTCTGGCCATGTTCACCCACGTGGGCGCCGCTGCCCCGGGCCGCGTGACCGCGATCGACACGCACTGGATCTGGCAGGACGGCGAGCGCCTGACGAAGCAGCCGTTCCAGATCAGGAATGGTTTCATTGACCTGCCCGAGAAGCCCGGTCTCGGGGTAGAGCTGGACATGGACGAGGTTGAGCGCGCCCACCGCCTGTACCTGCAGCACGGCCTGGGCGCACGCGACGACGCGATTGCGATGCAGTACCTGATCCCCGGCTGGAAGTTCAACAACAAGTCACCTTGCATGGTGCGCTGAGGCGGTTCAAAAACACAAAGCCCTCCAGTGGAGGGCTTTGTGTTGGTGGCAGGGCAGGGGATCAGGCCATCCGGTCTTCCGCCCGTCGCCGGGGCAGCTGGCGCTTGACGGATGGGCGCTGCAGGCGCTGCTTGGGGTCCACGCCCTCGGGCAAGCTGGTGGCGCGCTGCAGTTGCAGGTGGGCCACCAGGCCGCCGGTGCTGGAGTTGGCCAGCGCAAAAATGCCGCCCATGCGCTGCACCGTCTTGTCCACAATCGACAGCCCCAGGCCTGCACCTGCCGCTGCCGTGCGCGCCGAGTCGCCCCGGAAGAACGGCTTGGTGAGGTTGGACAGCTGCTCAGGCGGCACGCCAGCGCCGTGGTCGCGCAACTTGATCAGCACCCAGTTTTCGCGGCTCTTGGCGGCGATGTCCACGTTGGTGATGCCCGTGTCCTCGTTCTTGCCGTAGCGCCGGGCGTTTTCCAGCAGGTTGGAGATCACACGGGCCAATTCCACCTCGTCTGCCAGCACGTTCAGGTCCTCAGGCACCGCCATGGTGATCTGCAGCTCGCGGTGGTCCTGCACCGCGTACACACACGACGACACCACCGCATGCAGGTTCACCGGGGTCAGCGTGACGTGGTCGGGCCGTGCGTAGTCCAGAAACTTGTCGATGGTGGCGTCTAGCTGCACGATGTCGGCCACCATGTGCTCGCGGGCCACTTCGTCGGTCACGCTCATCTCGGTTTCCAGCCGCAGGCGCGCCAGCGGCGTGCGCAGGTCGTGTGAAATGCCTGCCAGCATCACGGCGCGGTCCTGTTCCAACTTGGCCAGCTTTTGGGCCATGCGGTTGAAGCCGATGTTCACCTCGCGGATTTCGCTGGTCACCACTTCTTCGTCGAGGTGGCTGGCGGCAAAGTCTCCGTCTTTGACGCGGTTGGCCGCATAGGACAGCTGCTTGAGCGGGCGGTTGATCAGCCGCGCAATGGCCGCGGCACCGGCCAGCGACAGCGCGGCGGCCGTGATCAGCCAGATCAGCCAGGTGCGTCCCCCTGCCGGGCTGAAGCGCGAGCGGTCCATCAGCAGCCAGTTGGGGTCGCCGTTGATGTTGAAGCCGACCCACAGGCCGTTTTCCCCGTTCACGCTTTGCGCCACGATGGTGTCCGGGCCCAGGCGCATGGTCAGCTCGTCGGTCAGGCGGTTGCCCAGGGCCGTCGGATCGAGCAGTGCGTACTTGTCCTTGGGCTCGCGCGGCAGGATGCGCACCCCCTCCTGGTCGGCCATGGTCTTGATCAGCGATACGCGCGCGATGGCGTCAGAGTGCACCAGCGCGGCGCGGCTCAGGTTGACCAGCGATGCAATCTGCTGTGCGGTCTGCAGCGTGCGCGGTTCAAACTCCAGCGCGCGCAGGGTTTGCAGCCACGCCAGGATGCTGCCCACCAGCAGCAGGGCCAGCAGAAAAAACGTGCGCCAGAAAAGGTTCAGACCGACGCGCGCACGCTGTTCCCGCGCCCGCCGAATGGCCTCCAGCGGGGCAGGGCTGGTGGCGTCGGAGGGGGCGGTGACAGACTTGCGGGACGAAGATCTTGGCTTGCCCTCAGTGTTGGCCATGAACTATCAGCTCGTTCCGTCCGGCACAAACACGTAGCCCACGCCCCATACGGTCTGGATGTAGCGGGGCGCTGCGGCGTCCACTTCCACCAGCTTGCGCAGGCGAGAGACCTGCACGTCCAGGCTGCGGTCGAAGGGTTCGAACTCGCGGCCGCGGGCCAGCAGAGCCAGCTTTTCGCGCGACAGAGGCTGGCGCGGGTGGCGCACCAGGGCCTTGAGCATGGCGAACTCGCCGGTGGTCAGCGGCAGTTCTTCGCCATTGCGCTGCAGTGCGCGCGTGCCCAGATCGAAGGTGAAGGGACCAAAGGTGACGACTTCGTTGTCGCCCGAGGGGGCGCCCGGGGCTTCCTGGGCGGGGCGGCGGCGCAGCACGGCGTGGATTCGGGCGAGCAACTCGCGCGGGTTGAAAGGCTTGCCCAGGTAATCGTCGGCGCCCACTTCCAGACCCACGATGCGGTCCACGTCCTCGCCTTTGGCAGTGAGCATGATGATGGGGGTGCGGTCGTTGGCGGCACGCAGGCGGCGGCAGATCGACAAACCGTCTTCGCCGGGCATCATCAGGTCCAGCACGATGATGTCCACCGTCTCGCGCAGCAGCAGGCGGTTGAGGGCCTTGCCGTCTTCGGCAACCATGACTTCAAAACCCTCTTGGGTGAGGTAGCGGCGCAGCAGGTCGCGGATGCGGGCGTCGTCGTCCACTACCAGAACTTTGTCGGTGCGATTGGGTGTTGTGGCCATGTTGATCTCAAGTCCAATTTGTAACAGAGCCAATTCTGACCAGTTGGAACGCCGAAGTTCGGGTTTGGAGGCCGGGTTTGACCAACTGTTACAAGTTTTGCCCAGCTTCGCACCTCGTGCGACATGGCTTTGTCAAGGGCGTAGCGCACTGCGGTTAAGGTGGTGCCCCGCACCCCTGGCAACTGGGGCGTGCACCAATGACAAGGACCGAGTGATTATGAAAAACACTACCAAATTGATAGCTGCCAGTGCATTGATCGCCTGCGCAAGCGCCGCTTTTGCCCAAAATACACCGGCCCCTGAGCTGCGCAATGTGGTGCAGCTGTCGGCCACGGGCACGGTGGAGGTGCAGCAAGACCTGCTGGTGCTCAACCTTGCCACCAGCAAAGAGGCCGCCGACGCCGCTACCGTGCAAACCCAACTCAAGCAGGCGCTGGATGCTGCACTGACCGAGGCCAAGCGCAATGCGCAGCCCGGTCAGCTGGACGTGCGCACCGGTCCGTTCGGGCTGATCCCGCGCTACGGCAAGGACGGCAAGATCAACGGCTGGCAGGGGCGGGCCGAACTGGTGCTGGAGGGGCGTGACTTTGCACGCATCACGGCCACTGCCGGCAAGATCCAGACCCTGGCGATCAGCCAGGTGGCGTTTGGGCTGTCGCGCGAAGCCCGCGCCAAGGTGGAATCCGAGGCACAGACCCAGGCCATCGAGCAGTTCAAGGCCCGGGCCGCCGAGCTGGCCAAGGGCTTTGGATTTGCCAACTACAGCCTGCGCGAAGTGGCCGTGAACAGCAACGAAATGTCGCCCGGCCCCCGGCCCCGCATGATGGCCGCCGAGGCCAAGGTGGCGTCGTTCTCGGACTCTGCCGTGCCGGTCGAAGCGGGCAAGGCCCAGGTCACGGTGAACGTGTCGGGCTCAGTGCAGATGCGCTGAGGGCACTCGGGCCGCTGATTTGCCCTGTTTGAGGTGAAATGGCTGCAAGCGCTAGTGAAATAAGCGCTGTCAGCTATCAAAAGCAGAGCGATTGCTCGGCACCGGCTTACTGAGCAGCCCAGCCGCCGTCCATGTTCCACGCCACGCCACGCACGTTGTTGGCAGCGGGGGAGCAGAAGAACACGGCCAGCTCGCCCAGCTCCTCGGGCGTGGTGAACTGCATCGAAGGCTCCTTCTCGCCCAGCAGCAGCTTCTTGGCTTCTTCATTGGAGATGCCGTGTTCGGCGGCCTTGGCGTCCACCTGCTTTTGCACCAGTGGCGTCAGCACCCAGCCTGGGCAGATGGCGTTGCAGGTCACGCCGGTGGTGGCGTTTTCCAGCGCAGTGACCTTGGTCAGGCCCACGATGCCGTGCTTGGCGGCCACATAGGCGGACTTCTGGGCCGATCCCACCAGGCCGTGCACCGACGCCACATTGATGATGCGGCCCCAGTTGGCGCTCTTCATCGCGGGCAGGGCCAGGCGCGAGGTGTGGAAGGCACTGGTCAGGTTGATGGCGATGATGGAGTCCCAGCGTTCGACGGGAAAGTTCTCCACATTGGCTACGTGCTGGATGCCTGCGTTGTTGATCAGGATGTCCACGCGGCCAAACTGGCTGGCGCTGTACTTCATCATGTCTTCGATGTCGGCCACACGGCTCATGTCGGCGCCGTGGTAAGCCACCTGGGCGCCCGCAGCCTCGCCGGCCGCCAGCACCTCGGCACGGGGGCCATCCACATCGCCAAAGCCGTTGAGCACGATGTTGGCACCCTGGCGCGCCAGGGCCTTGGCGATGCCAAGACCAATGCCGCTGGTGGAGCCGGTGACGAGGGCAGTTTTGCCTTTCAGCATGGGAGTCTCTCCGAATGAATTACGATGCGACGACAAGAAAAAGTCGGCACTCAGGGGCAAGCGATGGGTGCCAACGACCACAGCATTATCGAGCGCTGCCCCCCGGATTTCGCACCCATGATTGAACCTACGCTGAACTACGTACTGTGCCCAGGCCCCGCGGCCTCGCCGGAGACTCCAGACCGCGCACCCGCTCCCGCACAGCAGCACCGCATGGCGTATTGGGAGTGGAACGCCACCGGCAACCCGGCGCACCCGCACGTCATCGTCTGCGTGCACGGCCTGTCGCGCCAGGGGCGCGATTTTGATACCTTGGCCCGCGTGCTGAGCCAGCATGCACGGGTGATCTGCCCCGACGTGGTGGGCCGGGGACGCAGTGACTGGCTGGCCGACCCCATGGGCTACCAGATTCCCCAATACGCGGCGGACATGCTGGCATTGCTGGCGCAGTTGCACCAGCAAGCCCCCATCACCACGCTGGACTGGGTGGGCACGAGCATGGGCGGGCTCATCGGCATGGGCATCACCGGCCAGCCCGCTCTGCCCTTGCCGGTGCCTGTGCGCCGGCTGGTGCTGAACGATGTGGGGCCTGTCATCCAGTGGCAGGCGCTGCAGCGCATCGGACAGTATCTGGGGCAGCCCGCGCGGTTTGCATCGCTGCAGCAGGCGGCCGATGCAATGTGGGCCATCTCCACCAGCTTTGGCCCCCACACGCCCGCCCAGTGGCTGGATCTGTCGCGCGCCATGGTGCGCGAGCTGCCGCAGTCCGCCGGAGGCGGCCTCGCGCTGCACTATGACCCGGCGATTGCCGTGCCGTTCAAGACGTTGACGCAGGAGGCTGCGGCGGCGGGCGAGGCGGCGCTGTGGCAGCTGTATGACCACATCACGGCCCAGACGTTGCTGTTGCGCGGTGCGCAGTCCGACCTGCTCTCGCGCGATACGGCGCAGGCCATGGCGCAGCGCGGGCCCCATGCCCGTGTGGTGGAGTTTGAAGGCGTGGGCCACGCGCCCACGCTGGTGGCTGCTGACCAAGTCGCCGCAGTCGCGGAGTTCCTGCTGGCGGCAGAAGGTACTGTGGCCGGATGAAAACCAACCCTCCTGCGCCAGCGTCTCTCACCCCCCAGACCGACGCTGTCCCTCAGCTCATCGCCGCCACGGCGCACACCCTGCCAGAGCAGGTGAACGCACTGGCGCGTGCGCGCGCGTTTGCCGAACCGTTGATGGCGGGCGAAACGCTCGACTCCGGCGAGAACACGCTGGCCCACGCCGATGCGGTGGCCGCGATCCTCAAGGGCATTGGCGGCTCCGAAGCCATGCAGGCGGCCAGCTATCTGGTGCATGCCTGCATCCACCTGAACAAACCCGAAGAAGTCATCGCCAAGGCGTTTGGCGCCAACTTTGCCGCGTTGGCGGTGGAGACCACCAAGCTGATGCGCGTGCAGCAACAGGCCCGCGCGGCCGCGCCGCTGGACGACCCGGCCGTGCAGACAGAGAACGTGCGCAAGATGCTGCTGGCGTTCTCGCGCGACCTGCGTGTGGTGATGCTGCGGCTGGCCTCGCGCTTGCAAACGCTGCGCTTTCACGCGGCCAGCAAGCGCCCTGTGTCGCCCAGTCTGGCGCGCGAGTCGCTGCAGGTGTTTGCGCCGCTGGCCAACCGGCTGGGCATCTGGCAGGTGAAGTGGGAGTTGGAGGACCTGTCCTTCCGCTTTCTGGAGCCCGACACCTACAAGGAGGTGGCCCGCCTGCTCGACGAAAAGCGCGGCGAGCGTGAGGTCTACATGGAGCAGCTGCGCGCGCGGCTCGAATCCGATTTGCGCGCCCGCAGCATCAGCGCCACGGTCGCGGGCCGGCCCAAGCACATCTACAGCATCGTCAAGAAGATGCGTGGCAAGTCGCTCAACTTCGACCAGGTGTTCGACATCCGCGCGCTGCGCGTGGTGGTGCCCACAGTGAAGGACTGCTACGCCGCTCTGAGCTGGGTGCACGAGCAGTTCAAGCCCATCGTCGAGGAGTTTGACGACTACATCGCCAAGCCCAAGCCCAACGGCTACCAGTCACTGCACACCATCGTGCGGGACGACAACGGCAAGCCGATCGAGATCCAGATCCGCACCCAGGCCATGCACGAACACGCCGAGCATGGCGTGGCAGCGCACTGGGCCTACAAGGAGGCCGGTGCCAAAGGCTATGCGGGGGTGTCCGCGACGGGTGAGTACGACGCCAAGATCGCCGTGCTGCGCCAGCTGCTGGCGTGGGAGCGGGACTTGGCGGGCGCGTTGCCCAACCGGGGCCTGTTCGAGGACCGCATCTACGTGCTGACCCCCGATGCGGCCGTGGTGGAGCTGCCTCAGGGCGCCACCCCGGTGGACTTTGCCTACTCGGTGCACACCAGCCTGGGCCACCGTTGCCGGGGGGCCAAGGTCGATGGCGTGATGGTGCCGCTCAACACGCCGCTGCAGAACGGGCAGACGGTGGAAATCTCCACCGTCAAGGAAGGGCGCCCCTCGCGCGACTGGCTCAATGCTGAGCTGGGCTATCTCACCAGCAACCGCGCCAAGGCCAAGGTGCGCGCCTGGTTCAACGCCCAGGCCACGCACGAGACCATTGCCCGGGGGCGTGAGGCGGTCGAGAAGCTGCTGCAGCGCGAGGGCAAAACTGCCGTCAAGCTCGATGACCTGGCGGTGCAGCTGGGCTTCAAGTCGGCCGATGCACTGTTTGAAGTGGTGGGCAAGGACGAGTTTTCGCTGCGCAACATCGAAACGGTGCTGCGCCCGCCCGAGCCCGTGCTGCAGCCCGACGACTACCTGCTGCTCAAGAAAACCCGCACCAACGATTCGGCCCCCAAGGGCGGTGTGCTGGTGGTGGGCATCGACTCGTTGATGACGCAACTGGCCAAGTGCTGCAAGCCCGCGCCGCCAGACACCATCCGCGGCTTTGTCACGCGCGGCAAGGGGGTGAGCGTGCACCGTGCCGACTGCAGCAACTTCCGTGAGATGGCGGCACGCAATGCCGAACGCGTGATCGATGTGGAGTGGGGAGCGCCCAAGCCTTCGGCATCGACCGCGGTGTACCCGGTGGACGTGGCGGTGGAAGCCGCCGACCGCCAGGGCCTGTTGCGCGATATCTCGGAAGTGTTTGCGCGCGAAAAAACCAATGTGATCGGCGTGCAGACCCAGTCCGTCAAAGGCACGGCCTGGATGACTTTCACGGTGGAAGTGTCGGACTCGGGCCGCCTGAACAAGGTGCTGGGCATTGTGGCGGGGGTGCAGGGCGTCCGTTCTGCCCGCCGGCGTTGATGTGATGCGCTCGCGGGCTTGCCTGTGAGCCCGCTCCCCGCGCATTGTGTGATTTGTAGCGCGTCGAGCCCGAAAGGCTGTTTTTTATGGCTATAATCGTGGTCTTGATAACGACAGGCGCGTAGCTCAGCTGGTTAGAGCACCACCTTGACATGGTGGGGGTCGTTGGTTCGAGTCCAATCGCGCCTACCAAGTTTTCTCTGAAAGAAACCAGCTTTCAGTCTTAAAAAACTTGGAGTAGCACCGCAGCCGGTGTTCACGCAGCAAGCCACCGCAAGGTGGCTTTTTCGTTTCTGCTCCTAGCTTCTTGCGCCCTGGGCTTTTGTGGGGGCACGGAGCGCAAAAGGCTGCACGTCATACGGTGCCTTGCGCATCAGTCGCCCACGCGACACATTGGTGCCCGACATCATCAGGGTATTCCTTTGCCGCGGCCGCGCAGCAGTCTCCCTAGAATGTGCTGCACTGCAATACATGGGTTTTGAGCCCGAGGAGTTCGTTGTGTCCGAACCGAAAAGCGCTGCGTCCAAATCGACCCAGCGTGTCATCAAGAAGTACCCCAATCGCCGTCTGTACGACACAGACACCTCCACCTACATCACGCTGGCCGAGGTCCGCCAGCTGGTGATGGACCACCAGAACGTGGTGGTGCGCGACGCCAAGACGGGCGAAGACCTCACGCGCAGCATCCTGCTGCAGATCATTCTGGAAGAAGAGGCGGGCGGCGCCCCGATGTTCACCGAGGCGGTGTTGGCCAACATCATCCGCTTCTATGGCCATGCCATGCAGGGGTTCATGGGCGCGTATCTGGAGAAGAATGTCCAGGCCTTTACCGATGTGCAGGCCAAGCTGGCCGAACAGTCGCAAAGCGTGACGCCCGAAATGTGGTCGCAATTCATGAGTCTGCAGTCGCCCATGCTCAAAGGCATGATGGGCAACTATGTCGAGCAATCGCAGACCATGCTGGCCCAGATGCAGGAGCAGATGCAAAAGCAGACGGAGCAGATGCTGGGAGCATTTGGCATCAAGCGCTGACCCTCTGAGCCGCCGACCCGCAGGGGCAATCTTTCCGGGGTCGCCGCCGCGATTTCACGGGTGCCCCGCCCACGCTCCGACGGTGGCCAGCAGGGAACTGAATGGATCACCTTACCGGCCTTGCGCGGGAACTGGGACAATACGGGGCTATGAGCGAAGCAATTGCCCCCACCAAAACACCCAAAGTCGGATTCGTCAGCCTGGGCTGCCCCAAGGCTTTGACTGATTCCGAACTGATCCTCACGCAATTGAGCGCCGAGGGTTACGAAACTTCCAAGACTTTCCAGGGCGCGGACCTGGTCATCGTCAACACCTGCGGCTTCATTGACGATGCCGTGAAAGAAAGCCTGGACACCATTGGTGAAGCCCTGGCCGAGAACGGCAAGGTCATCGTGACGGGCTGCCTGGGCGCCCGCACCGGTGACGATGGCGGCAACATGGTGCGGCAGATGCACCCCAGCGTGTTGGCCGTGACGGGCCCGCATGCGACGCAAGAAGTGATGGACGCCGTCCACCTGAACCTGCCCAAGCCGCACGATCCGTTTGTGGATTTGGTGCCGGGCGGCTTTGGTGTGGCGGGCATCAAGCTCACGCCCAAGCACTACGCCTACCTCAAGATCAGCGAGGGCTGCAATCACCGCTGCACCTTCTGCATCATTCCCTCCATGCGCGGCGACCTGGTATCGCGCCCCATTGGCGATGTGCTCAGCGAGGCCAAGGCCTTGTTCGAGGGCGGCGTGAAGGAGCTGCTGGTCATCAGCCAGGACACCTCGGCCTATGGCGTGGATGTGAAGTACCGCACCGGCTTCTGGGACGGCAAGCCCGTCAAGACCCGCATGCTGGAGCTGGTGCAGACGCTGGGCGAGATTGCTGAGCCCTACGGCGCCTGGGTGCGCCTGCACTATGTGTACCCGTACCCTAGCGTGGACGAAGTGATCCCGCTCATGGCTACGGGCAAGGTGCTGCCGTACCTGGATGTGCCCTTTCAGCACAGCCACCCGGACGTGCTCAAGCGCATGAAGCGCCCCGCCAGCGGCGAGCGCAACCTGGAGCGCATCCAGCGCTGGCGCGAGGCCTGCCCCGAACTGGTCATCCGCAGCACCTTCATTGCGGGTTTTCCGGGCGAGACCGAGGAAGAGTTCCAGCACCTGCTGGACTTTGTGCGTGAGGCGCAGATCGACCGTGCCGGCTGCTTTGCCTACAGCGACGTGAACGGCGCCGCTGCCAATGAGCTGCCGGGTATGCTGCCCATGGAAGTGCGCGAAGAGCGCCGCGCCCGCTTCATGGCGGTGGCTGAAGAAGTCTCGATTGCCAAGCTGCAGCGCCGCGTTGGCGCGACCATGCAGGTGCTGGTGGACCATGCGCCTGCCATGGGCAAGAAGGGTGGCCGAGGTCGCAGCTACGCCGATGCGCCCGAGATCGATGGCGTGGTCCACCTGCTGCCGCCCGAAAAGATCAGCAAGCAGCTCAAGGTGGGCGAGTTCACCAAGGCGCGCGTCGTGGGCACGCAAGGGCACGACTTGGTCGCCGTGCCGGTGTGACGGTGCTGTAGGGGCTGAATGCTACTTTTTTGATAGCTTGAGGCGCTTGTACGTCAGGCGCCTGGATCCAAAAATGACCCATAAAAAAGGCTTCCCGAGGGAAGCCTTTTTTGTGGCTGGGGCAGAAGGAGCCTCAGACGCGCTTGCGGTATTCGCCGGTACGCGTGTCGATTTCGATCTTGTCGCCCTGGTTCACGAACAGGGGCACGGCCACTTCGAAGCCGGTAGCGATCTTGGCGGGCTTGAGCACCTTGCCGGACGTGTCGCCCTTGACGGCAGGTTCCGTCCAGGTGATTTCACGTTCGATGCTGGTAGGCAGTTCCACGGAGATGGCCTTGCCGTCGTAGAACACCACTTCCAGGGCCATGCCGTCTTCCAGGTAGTTCAGCGAGTCGCCCATGTTTTCGGCTTCCACTTCGTACTGGTTGTACTCGGTGTCCATGCACACGTACATGGGGTCGGCGAAGTAGGAGTAGGTGCACTCCTTCTTGTCCAGGATCACGTTGTCGATCTTGTCGTCGGCCTTGAACACGACTTCGGTGCCGAAGTTGCCGATCAGGCTCTTGAGCTTCATGCGCACGGTGGCTGCACCGCGGCCGCCGCGGGCGTATTCGGTCTTCAGGACCACCATGGGGTCCTTGCCGTGCATGATGACGTTGCCGGCGCGGATTTCTTGAGCGATTTTCATAGCAAGTTGCTTGGGTTGGGGCCGCTCAACGCGCGGGCTGGCAAACCGCCTGGTTTGCGCGCCGGTGCATGTTCTGCGGCGAAAGTGCGCAGGGCGTGGGCACTGACATGCCGCGCCTGATTTGCGCAAAGCCTCGGATTTTACCGTTTTTCGGCGACAAAGCCCAAAAGTTGCGCCACAAGGTTGTCCTGCGTCAGCAGGCGCACACGGGCTGCGCGGGTGCAGGCGGTCCACTCGGCCAGGGTGTCGTCATCGGGCCATTGCAGGGGCGCGGCGTCCAGCCCGTTCCAGGTGGCATGGAATCGCCGCAGCGACTCTGGTGCCTGCAGCCAGTCCAGAAACGCCCAGAGCTTGTCGTGGTGGGCGTTGTCGTGCTGCGGATAGATGTGCCACACAAAGGCCTGGCCCGCCCACAGTGCGCGCACCAGGGAGTCCTCGCCCCGCACGGCGTTGAAGTCGCAGGCCCACAGCATCTCGTCAAACGCTGGCTGGGGCCGGTGGGGCAGGTAAGACAAGGACAGCTGCCCTCGCTGTTCATGCTGGAGTGGTGCCGTCGCGCTGTTCACGGGTTCGGCCAAGGCAGCCCGCACTGCGGCGGCCGGGCGGCCGGGCGTGACCAATAGCTGGGTGGGCCGCTGCGCGCACTGCTGCAGCAGGTCGGCCAGCGCGGCAGGCTCGTAACAGAACAGCGACACCCAGCGCGTGCCCGACGCTTCGTCCCCCGCCCCGAACAGCGCCCGGTGCTCTGCACGCCAGGCGCTGCGGTCAAACGCCTCACGCTGTTCCATCAAATGGGGCTCGCGCAGCAGGCCGCCGGTGCCGGTGGTAAAGCCGGGGTAGAAAAACCAGCGCGTCCACCCCGACGCCGGGCCCGACAGGATGGGCGAAGGCAAGCGGTGGGTGCGCTCCACGTAAGCCTCTGCAGACAGGTACTCTAGGTTGATCCAGACCGGTTTGGGACGTTTTTTCCCAGAAGCGCTAGTAGAAATTGCGCTATACGCTATGAATTCAGGAGCGATATCGCAGCCGAACGCCTCCACCATCACGTCGGGGGGCGGCTCGTGCGGGCCCGGCGGAGGCGCGCCCCATGGGCGTACTTCCACGCCAGGGCTTCTTGCAGGGGCCATCCATTCCAGCGCCGAGGCGTCGTCTACCCACAAGCGCACGCGGTGCCCCAGGCCCACCAGCTGCGCCACCAGGCGCCAGCACACGCCAATGTCGCCAAAGTTGTCGATCACGCGGCAGAACACATCCCATTGCAGGGCAGGGAGGGGGCGGGGCATGGTCATGAGGCGGAATTCGGTGGTTGCGCGCGCAGGTGGTCCACCAGCAGCCGCGCCACGCTGGAGAGGGATTCTTCCGAGCGCACGCACAGCACCAGCTGCCGGTGCGCCCAGGGCTCGTTCAGCGTGACCACGCGGATGGGCTGCGAGCCCTTGTACAGCGCGGCGCTGCCACGCGGCATCACGCCCACGCCCAGGCCGGCGGCCACCATCAGGCACAGCGCGTCGTAGCTGGTGACCTGCATGCGCAGGCGCAGCGGCAAGCCGGCTTCGGAGGCCGCGCGGGTCAGCTGGTTGTTGATGGCGCTGCCCGGGTGTGCGCCCACAAAGTCGTAGGGCAGGGCGTCGGCCAGGCGGGCCGACTTGCGCCGTGCCAGCGCATGGCCCGTGGGCACCACCAGCACCAGCTCGTCGGTGCGGTAGGGCAGTTGCACCACGCGGTCGCCGTACTGGCCCTGGTTGAGGATGCCCACATCAGCCGCGTTCTCGGCCACCGACTGGGCGATGGCCGTGCTGATCTGCTCCTGCAGCCGCACGTCCACCTGCGGATGTAGCGCCATGAAACTCTGCAACTGCGCGGGCAAAAACTGGGTAATGGCCGAGATGTTGGCCACCACCCGCACATGGCCGCGCACGCCCGCGCCGTAGTCGCGCATTTGGCTGGCAATGCCGTCCAGATCGTTGAGCACACCACGCGCCAGGTTCAGCAGCGCATAGGCGGCAGCCGTGGGCTCGGTGCCCTTGTTGCTGCGGGTGAACAGCGCCACACGCAGCGCGTCTTCCAGGTCGGCCAGGCGACGGCTCACGGCCGATGCGGCGATGTGCTCGCGCGCGGCGGCGGCGGCGATGGTGCTTTCTTCCATCACGGCCACAAACAGGCGCAGGGAGACGGGGTCGAGTTTCATGGGGGCCTGATGGTAACAAGCGCAGCCACTGCCATGCCGGTTTGCGATGGCATCTTGTTGCTTGAGCGATTTACGGCCCCGCGGGCCCTGCGCATCATTCGCCCCGAGCCACCCCGGCATGGGGCTGGCCGCAGGAGACAACCCCACCCATGGATTCCATTGCTTCCCCCGCCGCACTGCAAGGCGTGCGCGTCATCGAAATGGGCCAGCTCATTGCCGGGCCGTTCTGCGGCAAGACGCTGGGCGAGTTTGGCGCCGACGTGATCAAAATCGAAGCGCCCGAGACCGGCGACCCCCTGCGCAACTGGCGCCTGATCAAGGAAGGCACCTCCGTCTGGTGGCAAGTGCAGTCGCGCAACAAGCGCTCGGTGGCGCTGGACCTGCGCCAGAAGGAAGGCCAGGACATTGCCCGCCAGCTGATTGCCGAGGCCGATGTGCTGGTCGAGAACTTCCGCCCCGGCACGCTCGAAGGCTGGGGCATGTCGCCCGAAGAACTGCACGCGCTCAACCCCGGCCTCGTGATGCTGCGCATCTCCGGCTACGGCCAGACGGGGCCCTATCGCGATCTGCCCGGTTTTGGCGCCATCGGCGAGGCCATGGGCGGCCTGCGGCACCTGACGGGCGAGCCCGGCCGCGTGCCCGTGCGGGTGGGCGTGTCGATTGGCGACACGCTGGCGGCGCTGCACGGCACCATCGGCGTGCTCACGGCGCTGTACCACCGCAAGGTCAACGGCGGCAAAGGCCAGGTGATTGATGTGGCGCTGCACGAGGCGGTGTTCAACGTGATGGAAAGCCTGATCCCCGAATACAGCGCCTTTGGCGCCGTGCGCGAGGCGGCGGGCAGTGCGCTGCCAGGCATTGCCCCCAGCAATGCCTACCCTTGCCAAGACGGCTGGGTGCTGGTGGCGGGCAATGGCGACAGCATTTTCAAGCGCCTGATGGACGCAATTGGCAGGCCCGATCTGGGCGCCGCACCCGATCTGGCCAACAACACCGGCCGCGTCGCGCGTGTGGAGGAAATCGACGCGGCGATTGGCGCCTGGAGCGTGCAGCGCACCGTGCAGCAGGTGCTGGACGCGTTGGGCGCTGCCCGCGTGCCTGCAGGCAAGGTCTACACCGCCAAGGACATTGCCGAAGACCCGCACTACCGCGCCCGCGACATGCTGCTGACCCAGCAGACGCGTGACGGCTACAGCGTGGAAGTGCCGGGCATCGTGCCCAAACTCTCGGCCACGCCGGGCACCATCCGCAGCAGCGCGCCGCACCTGGGCGATGACACCGATGCGGTGCTGGCAGAAATGGGGCTCACTGCCGAGCAGATTGCGTTGCTGCGCAGCAAAGGAGTCGTGCAATGAACGCACCCAGCACCGTTTGGCAAGGCGCAAACCGTCGCATCCACATTCAGGAGGTAGGGCTGCGCGACGGCCTGCAAATGGAAAAGGCCTTCGTGCCCACCGAAGACAAGATTGCGCTGTGCAATGCGCTGTCTGCAGCCGGGCTGTCCAAGATCGAGGTGACTTCGTTCACATCGCCTACCGCCATCCCCGCGCTGAAAGACGCCGAGATGGTGATGCGCGAGATCACGCGCCGCCCTGGCACGGTCTACACCGCGCTGGTGCCCAACCTGCGCGGGGCCGAGCGCGCCATCGAGTCGCGCACGGACGAACTGAATCTGGTCATGTCCGTCAGCGCCACCCACAACCTGGCCAATCTGCGCATGACGCAGGAACAGTCGTTCGCTGCGCTGGCGCAGGTGGTGGCCCTGGCGCAGGGCGCCAACGTGGCGGTGAATGTGTCGCTGTCGTGCGTGTTCGGTTGTCCCATGGAAGGGGATGTGGCACAGGCCGATGTGTTTGGCTGGGTGCAGCGTTTTGTGGATCTGGGCGTGCGCGGCATCACGCTGTGCGACACCACCGGCATGGCCTACCCCACGCAGGTGCACCAGCTCACGGCGGCAGCCCGCGCGCGCTGGCCGGGGGTGGAGTTCACCCTGCATTTCCACAACACGCGCGGCATGGGCCTGGCCAATGTGCTGGCGGCCATCGACGCGGGTGCTGACCGGTTTGATGCGTCGCTGGGTGGCCTGGGCGGTTGCCCCTATGCGCCGGGCGCCAGCGGCAATGTGTGCAGCGAAGAGATCGTGCATGCGCTGGCGCTGATGGGCTATGACACGGGCGTGGACTTGGCCCGGCTGGTGGCCGCTGCGCAGCAATTGCCTGCGTTCATTGGCCACGACATTCCGAGCCAGATCGCCAAGGCGGGCCCGCGTTTGACGCTGCACCCGGTGCCTGCCGATTTCGACGCCATCCGCGAAAGAGCGCTGTCCCGCTGAACGCGGGCACGCCTGCATTCCCCATCACAACAGGAGACAAAACCATGACCTTCCCCACTCTGTCGCGCCGCCTCTTCACCGCTGCTGTGTTGTGCTCTGCCGCCTTTGCGGCAGACGCGCAGGACAAATACCCCTCCAAACCCATCACCGTGGTCGTGCCCCAGGCCGCAGGCGGTGCTAACGACGCCATTGCGCGTGTGGTGGCGCAAAAGCTGGGTGAGCAACTGGGCCAGAGCGTGATCGTGGAGAACCGCCCTGGCGCGGGCGGCACGCTGGCGACCGGCGCCACGGCCCGAGCTCGCAACGACGGCTATACGCTGCTGCTCACGGCTGACAGCGCCCACGTGATTGGTCCCGCGCTCTACAAGAACCCCGGCTTTGATCCCGTGAAGGACTTTGCCCCCGTGGCACCCGTGGCGACTGCGGGCTATGTGCTGGTGGCACACCCATCCTTCCCCGCCAATACCGTGGCCGAAATGGTGGCCTTGGCCAAGGCCAACCCCGGCAAGTATTCGATTGCCTCGGCGGGCAATGGCACGCTGAACCATCTGATTGGCGAAATGCTGCAAAAGGCCGCAGGCATCCAGCTGCAGCATATTCCCTACAAGGGCTCCGCTGCTGCAGCCACCGACGTGGTGGGCGGGCAGGTGCCGCTGTCGGTGCAAAGCCTCCCGTCGGCCATTGCGTTCATCAAGGCGGGCAAGCTCAAGGTGCTGGGCGTGGTCAATGAAAAGCGCGTGGCCGCGCTGCCCGATGCCCCCACGATTGGCGAAACCATCAAGGGCTTTGGCCAGGCGCCCTGGTACGCGCTCTTTGCCCCGGCGGGCACGCCCGCGCCCATCGTCGCGCAACTGCAGGCCGAGGTGGCGCGCGCGCTGGAGCACAAGGATGTGGTCGAGAAACTGGCCACCGTGGGTTGTGAGCCCTTCAAGGGAACTGCAGCGCAACTGGCGGCGCTGGTGCAGTCCGACCTGCCCAAGTGGAGCCGCGTGGTCAAGGACACGGGTGCCACGGTCGATTGACCGCGCATTTTTCTGGGCACCCAACGGTTCCTCGCTTTTCAGATTTTTGACAACAACGACAACGGAGACATCGCTTTCATGAAAACCACCCGCAAGCAGTTCACCACCCTGGCCCTCGCCGCATTGGCCACAGGCTTTATCGGCCACGCAGCGGCGCAGGGCGCTTATCCTTCGAAAAACGTCACCCTGGTGGTGCCCACCGCCGCCGGCGGCACCACCGACCTGTCGGCCCGCATGCTGGCGCAGGCCCTGGCGCCGGTGCTGGGCCAGTCGGTCATCGCAGACAACAAGGGCGGGGGCAACGGCAACATTGCGGCCAGCGCCGTCAAGCGGGCCGAGGCCGATGGCTACACGCTGCTGATGCAGTACTCGGGCTACCACGTCATCTCGCCCCATATCACCAAACAAAAGCAGTGGGAGCAGAGCGACTTCCAGCCCGTGGCCAATGTGATCTCGGCCCCGCAGATCATTGTGGTGCGGGCCGACCTGCCGGTGAAGACGCTGCCCGAGCTGATCGCCTACGCCAAGGCCAACCCCGGCAAGCTCAACTACGCCTCGTCGGGCAATGGCTCGCTGCAACACGTCACGGGTGCCATGCTGGAGCAGCAGGGCGGCATCAAGATGGTCCACGTGCCCTACAAGGGCACGGGCCCTGCGCTGCAGGACCTGCTGGGCGGCCAGGTGGACCTGACCTTTGGGACAGCGCCGCCCTTCATGCCCCACATCGCCAGCGGCAAGCTGCGCGTGCTGGCCGTGACGGGCAAGCAGCGCCTGCCCAGCCTGCCCGATGTGCCGACCACGGCCGAAGCGGGCTACCCCAAGGTCGATGCCACCTCGTGGTTTGCGGTGTTTGCCCCGGCGGCCGTACCCAAGGCCGTGGTGGACAAGCTCACGGCCGATATCCGCACCGTGGTGCAGAACCCAGCCTTCCAGCAGAAGGCGCAAGAGCAGGGCGCCACGGCCGACTACCAGACCCCGGCACAACTGGGCGATAAGGTGAAGGCCGATCTGGCCAACTGGGCGCAGGTGGTGAAGACCTCGAAGATCGAGGCGGAGTGATCGGGGTGCAGAGGTTTTGATCAAAATGGCTTCTAGCGCTTGTTAGATAAGCGCTGGCAGCTATTTATTTGATAGTGAATGGGCAAGGCCGTGCCCGAGGCCACAATACGCGCCATGTCCCATTCCGAAGAACTCCTGGCGCAGGTGGCTGCGCTGCCCGCGCTGCCGGGCGTGTACCGCTATTTCGACGCGCAGGATGCGCTGCTGTACGTGGGCAAGGCGCTCAACCTCAAGCGCCGGGTGTCCAGCTATTTCCAGAAGAACCATGGTGGCACCCGCATCGGCCACATGGTCAGCAAGATCGTGCGCATGGAGACCACCGTGGTGCGCTCCGAGGCCGAGGCGCTGCTGCTGGAAAACAACCTCATCAAGACGTTGAACCCCAAGTTCAACATCCTGTTCCGCGACGACAAGAGCTACCCCTATCTCAAGATCACCGGCACGCCGGGCGCCCACACGCGGGGCGATGCGCCGGGGCAGGTGTTTCCGCGCATGGCGTACTACCGGGGCGCGGTCGATAAAAAGCACCGCTACTTCGGCCCGTACCCCAGCGCCTGGGCCGTCAAGGAAACCATCCAGCTGCTGCAAAAGGTCTTCCGGCTGCGCACCTGCGAAGACACCGTGTTTGCCAACCGCACGCGGCCCTGCCTGCTGTACCAGATCAAGCGCTGCACCGGGCCCTGTGTGGACCTGATTTCGCCGGAGGCCTATGCCGCCGACGTGCAGCATGCTGAGGCGCTGCTGCGCGGCGAAACGCAGGAGCTGCTGCAGGCGCTGGAGGTGCGCATGATGGCGCACTCTGACAAGCTCGAATTCGAGCAGGCGGCCGAGGTGCGCAATCAGATCCAGGCGCTGTCGCGCGTGCTGCACCAGCAGTCCATCGAGACGGTGGATGACAAGGATGTGGACATCCTGGCGGTGCGCGTGCAAGGTGGCCGCGCCTGCGTGAACCTGGCCATGGTGCGCGGTGGCCGCCACCTGGGCGACCGGCCGTACTTTCCGGTGCACGTCGAGGACGCTGCGGCGGTGTTCGAAGAAGAGGGTGGGGACGGTGCGGATGAAACGGTGGCCACCCCGTCTCGCCCGGTTCGCCCCGTGGAGGCCCTGGTACTCGAAGCCTTCATTGCCCAGCACTACATTGGCGTGCCCGTGCCACCGTTGCTGGTGACCAGTGTGCCGGTGGACAAGGCCTTGCTGGACGCGCTGACCGAACAAAGTGGCTTGCGCGTGAACGCTATCCACCAGCCACGCGAACAGCGCCGCGCGTGGCTGGACATGGCGCAGAAAAACGCCGACCTGCAACTGGCCCGCCTGCTGGCCGAGGAGGGCTCGCAGCAGGCCCGCACCCGCGCGCTGGCCGAGGCGCTCGATCTGCCCCCCGAAGACCTGGACCAGCTCACCATCGAGTGTTTCGACATCTCGCACACGGCAGGCGAATCCACCCAGGCATCGTGTGTGGTGTTTCACCACCACAAGATGCAGAGCAGCGAGTACCGCCGCTACAAGATCGAGGGCATCACCGGCGGCGATGACTACGCCGCCATGCGCCAGGTGCTCACACGCCGCTACAGCAAGGTGGTGGAGGCGCAGCGTGAGGAGGGGGGCATTGACTTTGCCGCACCCGACGCGGAAGCTGGGGCGCCCACCCGCAAAGGGGCTGCGCGTCTGCCCGACCTGGTGCTCATCGACGGTGGCAAGGGCCAGGTGGGCGTGGCGCGCGAGGTGTTCACTGCGCTGGGGCTCGACCTGACCCGCATCGTGGGCGTGGAGAAGGGCGAAGGCCGCAAGGTGGGGCTGGAAGAACTGGTCTTTGCCGATGGGCGTGAGAAGGTCTACCTGGGCAAGGACTCGGCCGCGCTCATGCTGGTGGCCCAGATCCGCGACGAGGCGCACCGCTTTGCCATCACCGGCATGCGCGCTGCGCGCGCCAAGGTGCGTGTGGGCGGTGGGCAGCTCGAAGAAATTGCGGGCGTCGGCCCCAAGAAGCGCGCGCGGCTGCTGCAGCGGTTTGGCGGGGTGCGCGGCGTGGCAGCGGCCAGTGTCGAGGACCTGGCGACCGTCGATGGCATCTCGCGCGAGTTGGCAGAAGAAATTTACAAGGCCCTGAGATAGGCACCGCACCGTTCCACGGCCGCGCCGTGACACAATCGCCGCCATGTTCTGGACTATCCCCACCTTGATGACCTGGACGCGCATCGTCGCGATACCTTTGATCGTGGGGGTGTTCTACGCGCCGCTGGAGCCCGCCACGCGCAACCTCATCGCGACGGTGATGTTCATCGTGTTTGCCGCCACGGACTGGCTGGACGGCTACCTGGCCCGCAAGCTCAACCAGACCTCGTCGTTTGGCGCGTTCCTGGACCCGGTGGCCGACAAGTTTTTGGTCTGTGCATCGCTGCTGGTGCTGGTGCATCTGCAACGTGCCGATGTGTTCGTGGCGCTCATCATCATCGGCCGTGAGATTGCGATCTCGGCCCTGCGCGAATGGATGGCGCAGATCGGCGCGAGCAAGAGCGTGGCCGTGCACATGATCGGCAAGGTGAAGACCACGGTGCAGATGCTGGCCATCCCCTTCCTGCTGTACGACGGGCGCCTGTTCGGCGTGATCGACACGGGCGTGTGGGGTACCTGGCTCATCTGGGCTTCGGCGGTGCTCACGGTCTGGTCGATGGTGTACTACCTGCAGAAGGCGTTGCCCGAGATCCGTGCGCGCGTCAAATAATTTTCAAGTCTTTGAGGCCTGAGGCGCTTGTTAGAAAAGCGCAGGCAGCTATATTTTCAGGAGCATCTGAATGGCGAAGCATCGCATTGCAGTCATTGCCGGTGATGGCATTGGCAAAGAGGTCATGCCAGAGGGGCTGCGTGTGCTGGACGAGGCTGCGCGCAAATTTGGCATCGACCTGCACTTCGACCACTTCGACTTTTCGAGCTGGGACTACTACGAAAAGCACGGCAAGATGCTGCCCGACAACTGGAAGGACCAGATCGGCGGCCACGAGGCCATCTACTTCGGCGCCGTGGGATGGCCCGAGAAGATCGCCGACCACGTCTCGCTCTGGGGTTCGCTGCTGCTATTCCGCCGCGAGTTCGACCAATACATCAACCTGCGCCCCGCGCGCCTCATGCCCGGCGTGATCGCCCCCGTGGTGCGCCGCGACGGCAGCCCGCGCCTGCCCGGCGAGATCGACATGCTGATCGTGCGTGAGAACACCGAGGGCGAATACTCCAGCATCGGCGGCCGCATGTACGAAGGCACGCCGCGCGAGATCGTGATGCAGGAGACGGTGATGTCGCGCCACGGCGTGGACCGCGTGGTCAAGTTCGCGTTTGAACTGGCCCAGTCGCGCCCCAAGAAGCACCTGACCAGCGCCACCAAGTCCAACGGCATCGCCATCACCATGCCCTACTGGGACGAGCGCGTGGCCGAGATGGCCAAGGCCTATCCCGATGTGAAGGTGGACAAGTTCCACATCGACATCCTCACGGCCCACTTCGTGCAGCGCCCCGACTTCTTTGATGTGGTGGTGGCCAGCAACCTGTTTGGCGACATCCTTTCCGACCTGGGACCGGCCTGCACAGGCACCATCGGCATCGCGCCCAGCGCCAACCTCAACCCCACACGCACCATGCCGTCGCTGTTCGAGCCCGTGCACGGCTCGGCGCCTGACATCGCAGGCAAGGGCATCGCCAACCCCATCGGGCAGATCTGGTGCGGCGCCATGATGTTGGACTTCCTGGGGTACTGCGCTGCGCACGACGCTGTGCGGGCCGCGATTGAGGCCGTTTTGCAACCCGGTAGTGGTGCTCCTCGCACCCCTGATCTGGGCGGCACGGGCAGCACGCAGGATGTGGGCAAAGCCATCGCGCAGGCGCTCGCAGCCCGTTGAGTACGGCTGGCTGCGGGGTGTCAATACGGAATGCTGCCCATACGGCGTGTTTGAGACAAAAACGCCCGCCAAGCCCTGTCGCAGCGTGAAATACGACTAGAATTCAAAACATCGCTGACGCAAAACAGCGTGTTGTATTGACACTCTGAAACTCGATGGCTTTAATCTGATGCAGCAGCCACTGCTGTGTATGCCAGTCATTCCCCCGCTTGTTCTCCACCAGCCCCCGGCTGTGCTTGCAAGCGTGTGAAGACCAGATATCCGCGAGACATTCCGTTAACTCTTTTCCGAGAGGCTTCTTGTGAACAAAACCGAATTGATTGAGCACATCGCTACCAACGCCGACATCTCCAAGGCCGCTGCTGCGCGTGCCCTGGAATCCACGATCGAGGCCGTCAAGAAGACTCTCAAGAAGGGCGGTACCGTGTCGCTCGTCGGTTTCGGTACTTTCGCCGTGGGCAAGCGTGCTGCCCGCACCGGTCGCAATCCCCGCACTGGCGCTACGATTAAAATCAAAGCTGCTAAAGTTCCAAAGTTCCGTCCTGGCAAGGCATTGAAAGACGCCTTGAACTGAGGATCAGTTTAGGTAGGGTCCTTAGCTCAGTTGGTAGAGCGGCTCCTTTACACGGAGTAGGTCGGCGGTTCGAGACCGTCAGGACCCACCACCACCGAACAAAGGCGAACGCAAGTTCGCCTTTTGTTTTTTGTCTTCTGAAAGATCGACCATGTTTGAATCCATCCGCAAGCACTCCAAGATCGTGATGATCTTCTTGTTCTTGCTGATCATTCCTTCGTTTGTGCTGGTAGGCATCGACCGCAACTATTTCTCTGAAAAGAGTCCCGTAGTGGCCCGTGTCGATGGCAACAACATCAACCAGACGGACTGGGACAATGCCCATCGCATGGAGACCGACCGCATTCGTGCCCAGTCTCCCTCGGTCGATCCCAAGTTGCTGGACTCTCCCAGTGCCCGCTATGCCACGCTGGAGCGCTTGGTGCGTGACCGAGTGCTGGCAGCTGCGGCGCAAAAGATGCACCTTGTGACCAGCGATGCCCGTCTGGCCCGCAGCCTGCAGGAAATCCCTGCGATTGCAGGGCTCAAGCGCCCGGACGGCACGCTCGATGCTGACGCCTACCGCGCCCTGGTGGCCGCGCAAGGCCTGACACCCGAAGGGTTTGAAGCTAATGTGCGCCGCGACATCTCGGTGAACCAGGTGATGGGTGGTGTGATGAGCACTGCATTTGGTACCGATGCCCAGGTCAAGCTCGCGCTCGACGCTTTGTACGAGCGCCGCGAGATCCAGGTTGCGCGCTTCAATGCCACCGACTTCGCCAGCAAGGTCACCCCCACGGATGCGGACCTGGAGGCTTACTACAAAGCCCATCCTGCCCAGTTCCAGCAACTGGAACAGGCAGCCATCGAGTACGTGGTGCTCGATCTCGACAGCGTGCGTGCTTCCATCACCCTGGGTGAAGACGACCTGCGCACCTACTACAAAGAGAACGTGGCTCGCATGACGGCGAAGGAAGAGCGCCGAGCCAGCCACGTTCTGGTGAATGCTCCCAAGGATGCATCCGCTGCAGACCGCGAGAAGGCCAAGGCCCGTGCTACCGAGTTGCTCGCCCAGGTTCGCAAGGCGCCAGGCACCTTTGCCGAAGTCGCGAAGAAGTCCTCTGACGACAAGGGCTCTGCCACTGCGGGCGGCGACCTGAATTTCTTTGCCCGGGGTGCCATGGTCAAGCCCTTCGAAGAGGCTGCTTTTGCGCTGAAGAAAGGCGAAATCAGCGACCTGGTGGAGACCGAGTTTGGGTACCACATCATCCAGCTCACCGATATCAAGACACCTCGTCAGCCCACGTTTGAAGAACTGCGCCCCACCATGGAGGCAGAGCTCAAACAGCAGCAGGCGCAGCGCAAGTTTGCCGAGGTGGCAGAAGCCTTCACCAACGGTGTGTATGAGCAGGCGGACAGCCTCCAGCCCGTGGCGGACAAGCTCAAGCTGAAGATCCAGACGGCCAAGGGCGTGACCCGGACCCCTGCCGCAGGTGCCAAGGGCCCGCTGGCCAATGCCAAGTTCCTCGAAGCGCTTTTCGCCACCGACTCGCTGCAGAACAAGCGCAACACCGAGGCGGTGGAAGTGGGCCCCAGCCAGATGGCTGCTGGCCGTGTGACCGCGTACACCCCTGCGCTGACGCTGCCGTATGACGAAGTGAAGGCCCGTGTCCGCACCTTGTATGTGGCTGAGAAATCTGCCGAACTCGCACGCAAGGAAGGCGAGGCCAAGCTTGCCGCATGGAAGGCCGCACCGTCTTCTGCCACTGGCCTGGCTGCAGCGACCGAGGTCTCTCGTGAACAAACCCAGAACCTGCCGCGCGCCCTCATCGACGCCGCGCTGCGAGCCCCCGCCGAGACACTTCCCGGCTGGACGGGCGTGGATTTGGGGACTGCCGGTTACGCCGTGGTCAAGGTCAACCGCGTGGTGCCACGCCAGGCGCCGGACGCGCAGCGTGCGCAGCAGGAGCGCCAACAATACGTGCAGTGGTTGGCCACGGCCGAAGGGCTGGCTTACTATGAATTGCTCAAGCAGCGCTTCAAGGTGCAGATCAAGGCGCCGCGCCCTGAGGCTGTGACGGCAGTCACAGCAGAAAATTAAGCAATTTGATGTCCGGGGGCAAAATCCCGGGCTATAATACAAAGCTACGGTGGCTGTAGCTCAGTTGGTAGAGTCCAGGATTGTGATTCCTGTTGTCGTGGGTTCGAGCCCCATCAGCCACCCCAAAACAGCAAAGCGCTGCAACAGAAATGTTGCAGCGCTTTTTGCTTTGGGGCTCAGGTTGTTGTCGTGCGCTTATCTATTTGCAGCCTCGCGGACTAAATAGGTTTTCTCCATCAATAACCCAGCCTTCAGCGCACCACAGTCCCGCACGGCGCATACTGCGTGCTTAACCTTTCGGGAGTTTCTGATGAGCCTTGTGATTCGCGACGCGTCGCCCAGTGAAAAACGCGGCAACGCCATGTCTGCGGCCTTGGCCAAAGAGCAACTTCAATACGCGGTGCAGATCGTGCGCGACGTGTTGCCGCAGAGCGCTGGCGATGCGGCATTGATTGGTGCCGTGGTGCAGGCCATTGCCATGAATTACGCTGCTGTGCCGCAGCCCAATCGTTAGGGTTGGGGCTGTACGCGACGAGGTGCTTGATCCACATCCGTCATCCAGCGGACGCGGGCATTGCCCGGCCGTTCCACGCTCGTCAGAACGGCTTGATTGGTACGCAAGAGAGCTTGAAAGCTGCCAGCCAAGAGGCTGGCCTGCCCGGAGGGACTCGAACCCCCGACCTATAGCTTAGAAGGCTATTGCTCTATCCAGTTGAGCTACGGGCAGATGGATGTGGTCGGTTGTGTGGCCGACCGGCTTGCGGAGTGTCCGCAACTGCTTGGCGCAGGGCGCTAATCATACCCGCCCTGACCGGTGCTCCTGGCGCTGCCGCCGGGGCGATTTTGCTGCCGGGACGGTGATGCGGTTATAACCGGGTCATCCCCCCGTTTTGCCTGCCCTCTGGAGCATTTGCCCATGCCACACAGCGTCACGCTGATCCACACCATTGCTGCCGCCTTGGGCTTAGCGCTGGTGCTGGGCTTTCTGGCCGCCCGTTTGCGGCTGCCAGCCCTGGTGGGGTATTTGCTGGCGGGGGTGGCCATCGGCCCGTTCACTCCTGGTTTTGTTGCCGATGCAGCCTTGGCCAGCCAGTTGGCGGAGATCGGCGTGATGCTGCTGATGTTTGGCGTAGGGCTGCATTTTTCTTGGGGCGACCTTCTGGCGGTGCGCAAGATTGCCGTGCCGGGCGCCGTGGTGCAGATGATGGTGGCGACGTCGCTCGGTATGGCATTGGCCCTGTGGTGGGGCTGGGGCATGGGGGGGGCTCTGGTGTTTGGTTTGGCGCTGTCGGTGGCCAGCACGGTGGTGCTGCTGCGTGCGCTGGAGACGCTGGGGATTCTGGACAGCTACACCGGACGCATTGCGGTGGGGTGGCTGGTGGTGGAGGACCTGGCCATGGTGCTGGTGCTGGTGCTGCTACCACCGCTGGGGGGGTGGCTGGGAGGCGGCACCGGGGCCGACCTGGATGCCGCGCAGCTCTGGCGCACGCTGGGGTGGACGCTGCTGCAGGTGGGCGGGTTTGTGGCGCTGATGCTATTGGTGGGGCGCAGGTTGTTTCCTTGGCTGTTATGGCAGGTGGCACGCACCGGGTCGCGTGAACTGTTCACGCTGTGTGTGGTGGCCGCGGCGGTGGGCATTGCGTTCGGCTCGGCAGCACTGTTTGGCGTGTCATTTGCGCTTGGGGCCTTCTTTGCAGGCATGGTGATGCGGGAGTCAGAGTTCAGCCACCGTGCTGCGCACGAATCACTGCCGCTGCGCGATGCATTTGCCGTGCTTTTTTTCGTGTCCGTCGGCATGCTGTTCAACCCGGCGGTCTTGTGGGAGCGTCCGCTGCAGGTGCTGGCGGTGGTTGCCATCATCATGCTGGGCAAGACCGTGGCCGCAGCGGGTCTGGTGCTGGCGTTCCGTTATCCGCTCAACACGGCGCTCACTGTGTCGGCCAGTCTGGCGCAGATCGGGGAGTTCTCATTCATTCTGGTCGCACTGGGATCTTCATTGGGCCTGCTGCCGCCGGAGGGGGCCAGTCTGGTGCTGGCGGGCGCCTTGTTCTCCATGGCGCTCAACCCGTTGTTGTTCCGTGCCATTGCACCGTTGCAAGACTGGCTGCGTGCCCGGTCCGCGTGGGCCAGACGGCTGGAGCAGCGTGATGATCCCCTGGCCGAGTTACCCACGACCACCGATTCACGCTATCTCGCGCGGCAGGTTGTGCTGGTTGGTTACGGCCGGGTGGGGCGGCGCGTGGCGGCGACTCTGGCGGCCAACGATATTCCGTTTGTGGTGGCCGAGCAGAACCGGGAACTGGTGGAGGCCTTGCGTGCCGATGGCGTGGCCGCAGTGTTTGGCGACGCGGTGGAGCCCGCAGTGCTGATCCAGGCGCACATCGCGCGGGCCGCGATGCTGGTGGTGGCCACCCCCGACGCATTGCAGGTGCGCCAGATGATCGAGACCGCGCAGACTTTGAACCCGGGTGTGGACATTGTGGTGCGCAGCCACAATGAGGACGAGGCCCAGCGGCTGGTGCAGGAATGCAGCCACGCCCAGGTGTTCCTTGCAGAAGATGCCTTGGCGCAGGCCATGACCCGCCACGTGCTGGAGCGTGCCCGGGAGCGTCAGTCCCGCGCCACGCGACCTGCGCCACTGCACGGACCGGCATGATATGAGCCAAATCTGCCGGTTGCGCTAGAAGAATATGCCTAAGCAGCTATTTGATTGATAGCAAATTGATGGCGGCACTCAAGGGGGCAGCGTAGCTTCCGGACGGCGTCTTCACGGAGTGCCCCATCTACCCCCGCCTGGGTGACAAGCCCCGGCATCACGCCGCCAGAGGCCTGCCTCACGGCGAGGGTCAATCCGTTTCTTCAAACACCAGAGAGGGCACAGCCATCACGCGTGCGCTCTGGCCCAGCTCCTGGATCAGATGGTTGGCAAAGTAGCTGTTTTGCGTGTCGGGCTCCAGCGCAGCCACGGCCAGGTTCGCACGCGGCTGATTCAGCGGCACATAGAAGCTGCCAGCGGGCGCGTCGATGGCGCTGCGCAGTGTGGACACCTGCACGCGAACGATGTCGCCGCTGCCAGCAATGGTGCCGATCACGTCCTGGCGGTTGCCGGCTTCGCGCGTGGTTTCGCGGTAGCTCTCGGCCAGCACGGAGCCAGGCTCTGCCACCCGCATGACCTGGATGCCCAGTTGGCGCAGACGTTCCACGGCCGCACTGGCGTCCGCCGACAGCCAGTAGCCGCAGGGCCGTGCACGCACCTTGGTGTTGCGCAGCGTCAGCGATGAGTTCCAGTCCACACGAATACTGCGGTCTGCGCCGGTCTCGGGGTCCAGAAAATCCAGGTCGCGCTGGGTGGGTGTGGCCTCGGCCTCGATGACCACCTGGTCACGGCAGGCCAGGGCACTCACGTCGCGGGCCACGAACGAGCGCACCTGCTCCAGGTTGGCGGCGCGTTCTGCGGTGGTGCGCAGGGCGCTGGTGATGGCGGTGACCTGCGCATGCACGCGGCGCTGGATGTGCATGCGGCCAATGCCCACACCCCGGGTCTCGATCAGCAGGCTGACCGTGTTTTTCAGGCCGTGGACGTTGCGCCCCGTGTCGGGCTGGGTGCCGCCCATGGAGATGCGCTTGTCCTGCAGGTTGGTCGAGGTGGTGTAGTACCAGTCACTCGTCAGGCCCTGGGCCTTGAGGGCGGCCACCATGGGCTGGTGAAACCACTCCTGCGACGCCTTGGTGAGGAACTCGGGGTAGTTGGCGGTGGTGGTGTATTGCAGCAGCGCGTCGTAGCGCTGGATGGCGTTGAACTTCTGCAGATAGCGGCCCACCACGGTGTATTCGTGGGCGTCCACGACGAGGATGGGGCGGTAGTCGTTGATGACCTGCGCCAAGGCGCGGGCTTCGGGGGTATTGAGCAACAGGTGGTCGCGGTTCATGTCCACGCCGTTGGCAGTAACGCGCGTGCCCACCTCGGCGCCATCCGGGTTGGCGCGGGGCACCACCACCACGTTGATGCGGTCCAGCAGCGGTTCAAGCAGGCCCTGGGCCAGCTCGCGGCTGATGACCAACAGGGCTTCACTGCCGGCGGGTTCGTCGCCATGCTGCTGCCCAATCAGTACGACGGTGGGGCGGCCGCTCTTGTCCAGGCTGGCAGGGTCTGTGCCGGCGGCACGGGTGACCAGCAGGCCCTGTATGGGCTCGCCGCGCTGCGAGGTGCCGATCTGCAGCAGCTGGGTGCGCGTGCCGCTACGGGGCGCACTGTCGCTCAGGCTGCGCAGCCATTGGCCCACCTCGGCATTGGTCGTGAAGGCCCTGCGGTCGGCCCCCAGACCGGGGGTGCTGTAGACCACTGACGGGTTGGGGAACCGCGCGGCCACTGCATCGCCATAGGGCGGCGCCATGGGCGCTTCGTCGCGCACCAGAAGCGGTGCGGATTGGGGCAGGGGGCTGGCCACCACGGCGGCGCGCGGTGGCGGCACCTGCGCGGGTGTCTGTTGTCCCAGCGGCGCGGGGACCACGGTGCCTTGCTGGACGCGCGGCAGGGGCGCAGGGGCGCTGCGCTGCTGGGCCGTTGGCGTGGAGGGCCAGGGCGGCAGCGGGGTGCTGCCGCAGGCTGTCAGCAGCAGCGCTGCCAGCGTGGCCGGAGCGGCCCAGCGCGTGATCCGTGGTTCAGGGCGTGAAAGCGGGGTGGCATCGGCGCGGCCGCGCTGGAATGTGTGCTGGGTCATGGTGTGGGCTGCCAGAGAGAGCCCCGAATCTGGGGCGAGTAGGGCGCTTTGTACGTGGATGTTACCTGCGCGCACCCGACTCTCCTTGTCAGCGTACATCCCGTTGCAAACGCATGGCGGCTTGGGCTGTCGCGGTGATCAGCGAGGGATGTTGCTGGGTGCAGTGGCGTCAGTGGGCGAAGGGGATGCGCTCTGGATCGGAGGCGAACTGGGCAGCTTCAGCCGCAACAGGGCGCGCACAAAGCCGTGGTCCGAGCGCGTGCGGTCGCGCCCTTCATGCAGGTGGTCATTGAAATAATCCACCCGGCGCACATCACCCACGCTATTGCGCCCGTTGGGCAGGAACTCCTCGCTGACAAGGATCTGATCCAGCACATAGGGGGCACCCTGGTGGATGTGGGAGTAGGCCACGTCCTTTTTCAAAGCGAAATCTCCTTGCAGGTCGTACGCATTGAACAGTGCCACATCGCGGGCCGTCCGGTCGTAGGCAATGTCGGTGGTGGCGCAGATCAGCTGCGTGGTAACGCTGTCGGGGGTGTCATTGAAGTCGCCCAGGACCACCAGGGGCACGCTGGTGCGGTGCAGCAGGTCGATCACCAGGCAACGCAGGGCCATGGCCTCGGCGCCACGCATGATCAGTGAGCGCAGTGAGGCCAGTGCGACCACCTTGCGGTCGTCCCGGTCCTCGGTGGGCTGGCCCAGGGCATCCTGCAGAAACTTGGGGCGCTTCGATTTGAGGTGGGCGGTGAGGACGTTGAGGGTCTGGCCATGCTTCATCCGCAAGGTGGCCACAAGGGGCGGACGCTCAAAGCGCGTGTGTTGGCCAATGCCGGGCACGTCCACCTGAAAACCCGGGGGGAAGTCGGCGAAGGACTGCACAGCCTCGACCTTGAGTCGGGTGGCCAGGCCCACCCGAGGTGTGCCCTGCGCACCTTGCTGGGTGTCGTTGTTCTCGGCTCCAGGTACGGCGACGAAGTCGTAGCGCATGCCGCCCCGCCCCAGTGCTCCCTTGAAAGCCGCATCGTCCCAGACCTCCTGCACGGCCAGCACGTCGGCGTTCAGTGCCCGAAAGCGCTCCCCCAGCCAAGTGATCTTGCGCTCAAACTCGGTCTGGCTGTACGGGTCCTGGTTCTCGTAGAACAGGCGACCCGGGTTGGCCAGGTTGAGCACATTGCAGGTGGCCACCATCAGGGTGTCCAGCGGTTGGGGGAATTCGGTGGGGCGCATGGAGGGCGGGCAGCGTCGTTGTGGTCACAGGGCTGCAGCCGCCTGTCAGCGAGGCTGCAGCGCACGGCCGGACAGCACTTGCAGGCCGGGCCGGCCCGACTGTACGGCATGGACCAGCGCCCGGGCCACATCGGCGCCCGGGCGGGCGCGGTAGTTGGCGGGCAGGAGGGGGTTCAGCCACTGAAACAGCTTGAGTGACAGCGATTCGGCGGGCCTGTGGGCCTGCTGCAGCGCCCGGCGCTCGCCCATGAGCAGGGAGGGGCGCGCGATGACCAATGTCTCGAAACCCAGCTGCTGCAGGTCGCGCTCTACCTCGCCTTTGACGCGGTTGTAAAAAATGCGCGACTGCGCGTTGGCACCCATGGCGGTGACAACTCCGCAACGGGTCGCGCCGGCCGCACGCGCAGCGCGGGCCGTGGCCATCACGGCGTCATAGTCCACCGCGCGGAACGCGCTTTGGCTGCCTGCTGCAGCCATGGTGGTGCCCAGGGTGATGTAGACGTCATCCGCTGGCGGCAAAGCAGGCATCGCCGCAAAATCCACCGCATGCAGTTGCAGGCGGGGATGGGCGAGCGCGGGGGCTCGCCGCCCCTTGGCATGCAGCACATGAACTGTGGTGCCCGAGGTCTCGGGCGCGCCCGCTGCGGGGGCGGAAGGCGCCTTGCGTGACTCAGCGGTTAAAAGAGCCGCGAGGACCGCCTGGCCCACGAGACCCGTTGCCCCGGCCACCACCGCCACCCGCGCCCGATCCGCCGCCATAGCCACCACCTCCAGAGTTGCGATACCCACCGCCACCACCACGGCGACCGCGTTCAGCCATGCTGTCCACGCTGGTGCGCATGGGGTCGGGCTGACCGCCCGCACCATGGCCCGAGCTGCGATGGCCTGGGTTGCTGTGACCCAGGTGGGTGCCCAGGTGCGCATTGGCGCGGGGGGGTTGTGCGTCATCGTAGCGATGGCCGCCACCGCCCTCTGGGCGTGGGCCCCGGCTGCGTGCTGGTGCCTGGGATGCGCCGTCACGCGGGCCGCCGCGACCACCGCCTTGTCCGCCACGGCCGCCGCCGGCCGGGCCCTGGGCGTTGCGGGGCGCGCCGCCGCCGGAGCGGCCACCGCCGCCATTGCCAGCACGAGGGCCGCGCTCGCCGCCGCCACCCTGGCCGCCGCCTTGGCTGGCCTTGTTGGTGCGGATGCGTTCCATCATTTCGGTACGGGCGGCCTTGGCGGCAGCCTGCATCACGTCGCGGCTCGGGGGCTTGCCTGCGCCGCCCCAGATGGTCTGGCGGCCCATGGCAATGGGCTCGGCCTTTTCGCCGGGTTCGGGCCCAAAACCTTCAATGACTTGCACGGGGATCTGCTGCTTGGTGAAGCGCTCGATGTCCATCATGAAGCCTTCTTCGTCCATGCAGACCAGGCTCACGGCCTCGCCGGTAGCGCCAGCACGGCCCGTGCGGCCAATGCGGTGCACGTAGTCTTCAGGGACGTTGGGGATTTCGTAGTTGACGACGTGCGGCAGGTCATCGATATCGATGCCGCGCGCAGCGATATCGGTGGCCACCAGGGCGCGGATCTCGCCGCTCTTGAAGCCTGCCAAGGCCTGCGTGCGGGCGCTCTGGCTCTTGTTGCCGTGCAGTGCCATCGCCTGCACACCGTTCTTGGTCAGGAACTCGGCCACGTTGTTGGCGCCGAACTTGGTGCGCGTGAACACCAGCACCTGGCTCCAGTTGTGTTGCTGGATGATGTGCAGCAGCACCTGCTTTTTCTTGCCGCGGCCCACGGGGTGAATCACCTGCGAGATGCGCTGCACCGTGGTGTTGCGCGGGGTGACCTGAATGCTCTGGGGGTTCTTGAGCAGGGTGTTGGCCAACTCGCGGATCTCATCGCTGAAAGTGGCCGAGAACAGCAGACTTTGCTTGTCCTTGGGCACCAGGGCCAACACCTTCTTCACATCGTGGATGAAACCCATGTCCAGCATGCGGTCGGCTTCGTCCAGCACCAGCACTTCTACCGTGGACAGGTCCAGAAAGCCCTGTTGCTGCAGGTCCAGCAGCCGGCCGGGGGTGGCCACCAGGATGTCCACGCCACGCTTGATGCGGTCGATCTGCGGGTTCATGCCCACGCCGCCGAAGACCACCGTGGAGTTGATGTCCAGGTACTTGCCGTATTCGCGCACAGATTCTTCGACCTGGGCGGCGAGTTCGCGGGTGGGCGTCAGCACCAGGGCGCGGATGCCCTTGCCGCCAAACTTGTTCTTGGGTGCAGTGCCTTGCGAGAGGCGGTGCAGCATGGGCAGGGTGAACGCGGCGGTCTTGCCGGTGCCAGTCTGCGCGCCGGCCAGAAGGTCGTGGCCTTCCAGAACAGCGGGAATGGCCTGGGCCTGAATGGGCGTGGGGGTTTCATAGCCCGTTTCGTGCACGGCCTTCAGGATGGCAGGAGCCAGGTTCAGTTCGTCAAATGTCATGTCATTGGATGCGCCCGTCCGGGGCGCTGGGTATCCGCCTGTCGTGCAACCGGGAGGTTGCCGAGCCAGTCTCAGGCTGATGAGGTTCAGGATTGGGAGCCCGGAAGCGTGGCTTCCTTCGTCCCCAGCAGTGTGCTGATGTGGCGGGCAACTGGAGCCCACAACGGGGGTATTGTCGCATGGACCGATAATCCAAGGTTTGAGAGCGCGTTCGGCGTCCTTTTGGATTGCTCCAAATGGTCCTCCAAACACGCTCGGATGCAGACTTCCTGCCCACTTTCGCAAGCTAGAACCCTCCATGGCCCAATACGTTTATTCGATGAATCGCGTCTCCAAGACCGTGCCGCCCAAGCGGCAGATCTTGAAGGATATCTCCCTGAGCTTTTTCCCGGGCGCCAAGATCGGCGTGCTGGGCCTGAACGGCTCGGGCAAATCCACGCTGCTGAAGATCATGGCGGGCGTGGACAAGGAGATCGAGGGCGAGGCCATCCCGATGCCGGGCATCAAGATCGGCTACCTGCCCCAGGAGCCGCAGCTCAACAACGAGCACACGGTGCGCGAAAGCGTGGAAGAGGCCATGGGCGAAGTGTTTGCCGCCAAGGCCAAGCTCGAAGAGGTGTATGCCGCCTACGCCGAGCCCGATGCCGACTTTGACGCCCTCGCTGCGGAGCAGGCGCGCCTGGAAGCCATCATCGCCACGGCCGGTACGGACTCCGAGCACCAGCTCGAAATCGCGGCCGACGCACTGCGTCTGCCCCCGTGGGATGCCAAGGTCGGCCTGCTGTCGGGGGGCGAAAAGCGCCGCATCGCACTGTGCCGCCTGCTGCTGTCCAAGCCCGACATGCTGCTGCTGGACGAGCCCACCAACCACTTGGACGCCGAGTCCGTGGACTGGCTGGAGCAGTTTCTGCACCGTTTCCCCGGCACCGTGGTGGCTATCACCCACGATCGCTACTTCCTGGACAACGCCGCCGAGTGGATTCTGGAACTGGACCGGGGCTACGGCATCCCCTACAAGGGCAACTACAGCACCTGGCTGGACCAGAAGCAGGCCCGCCTGGAGTCCGAGCAAAAGGGCGAAGAGGCCCGTGCCAAGGCCCTGAAAAAGGAACTGGAGTGGGTGCGCCAGAACGCCAAGGGCCGCCAGGCCAAGAGCAAGGCGCGTATCGCACGTTTCGAAGAACTGAGCGACTACGAATACCAAAAGCGCAACGAAACGCAGGAAATCTTCATTCCTGTGGCCGAGCGCCTGGGCACGCAGGTCATCGAGTTCAAGAACGTCACCAAGTCATTTGGCGACCGCGTGCTCATCGACAACCTGTCCATGAACATTCCGGCCGGCGCCATCGTCGGCATCATTGGCCCCAATGGCGCCGGTAAGTCGACCCTGTTCAAGCTCATCGCGGGCCGCGAACAGCCGGACAGCGGCGAGGTCGTGATCGGCTCGACCGTGAAGATGGCCTTTGTGGACCAGCACCGTGATGCCCTGTCGGACGACAAGACCGTGTGGGAAGACATCTCCGGCGGCCTGGATATGATCAATATCGGCAAGTTCACCATGGCCAGCCGTGCCTACGCTGGGCGCTTCAACTTCAACGGCGGCGACCAGCAAAAGAAGGTGGGCATGCTGTCGGGCGGTGAGCGCGGCCGACTGCACCTGGCCAAGACGCTGATCGCAGGCGGCAACGTGCTGCTGCTGGACGAACCCTCGAACGACCTGGACGTGGAAACGCTGCGCGCGCTGGAAGACGCTTTGCTTGAATACGCGGGCACAGTGTTGGTTATCAGCCACGATCGCTGGTTCCTGGACCGTATTGCCACGCACATCCTGGCCGCCGAAGGTGATAGCCAGTGGACGTTCTTTGACGGCAATTACCAGGAGTACGAGGCCGACAAGAAGAAGCGACTCGGTGAAGAGGGTGCGAAGCCCAAGCGGATGCGTTTCAAGGCCCTCAAATAAAGGCCGAGGTCAAGTAGGATTGCATCTGGAAACCTCTTGCCCGATTCCTCCCTCCCACCATGTCCCTGCCCGCATCGCGTCTGAGAACCGTTTTCCGCGCCTGCGTCGTCAACGCCGTTCGCGGGGGCGAGGCCCTGATGGGGCAGCTCGTCAAGGTCACCCAGAGTGCCTTGACCAGTGAGGAATCGGGTAGCCGCAACATCCAGCAGCGCAATTTGCTCAGCGATGCGCTGCGCCTGCTCAACGAGCATGAAGCAGCGCTGGTCAAGGGCTATCCCATGGCCCTGCTCGAAATCTTTGCCGAAGGCCCTGCGGTCGCCAAGGGGCGCAGTTCGGCCGACGATACCGGCATGGACTTTGGCGAGCTTTCGCTCATGGACGAAAGCGAGATGCAGGCCCAGGTGGAGCTATCCAAGGCCCAACAGTCTGCACTCCATGCCACGGACGCCGTGCTGGCAGAACTCAACACCCTGGTGAGCGCTGCGCAAGGTTTGCGCAGTGTGCAGCCTGAACGCAATCCGCTAAGGCCCGAGAGCTACATCCGCGCGCTGCAGCAGGTGGTGGGTGAGACCGGCGTTTCCGCAGAGGTCCGCCAGCTGTGGATGCAGCACATGCGCGACCTGCTGGGCAAACTGCTGGCCGAGGAATACAAAAAAACCGCCCAGAGCTTGCGCGAGCATGGCGTGCAGCCGGTGGGCTATGCGGTGCTCGGCACGCCTTCGGGCGGCGGACGCGGCGCAGGCCCCGGCACCGGTTACGGCGGGTCTGGCTACGGTGGCCCCGGCACGGGGTACGGGGGCGGTTATTCGGGCTACGGCCCTTCGATGAATGCGCCCATGGGCGACTATGGCAACACCGGCTACGGGCGTGGCATGGGCCCCAGCACGGGCTGGAGCGGCGAGTCGCAGCAAGGTGCCATGGTGCCCATGCCTGTGGATGCTGCCGAAGAGGCGCTGCTCACCGTCGGCATCCTGCGTCAGATGCTGGCGGGGGGCGATCCCTTTGCCCCTCCTCCGGTCTATGGAGCCGTGCCGGCTCAGGCGGTGGTGGTGCCCAGCGGTGCGGGTCAGCCGGGTTGGGTGGACCCCCGTGCGGGAGCCGTCAGCGCCCAGTCATCGCTGGCCGGGGGCTACTACCCGTCGGGTGCGGCTGCTGAAGCGATTGAAGACATGGCCCAGCTGGAGCGGCTGGTGGGCCGACTGGCCGGGGGCGGCACAGTCAGCCAGCCCGGGTCCTTGCCCGTGCCTTTGGCCGGCTGGCGGGGGCCTGGCGTGGCACCGGTGGTCTATGCCGCCGTGCCCATGGAGGCCGCAACCCAGTCCACCGCCATGGCGGTGGAGGTGGTGGGGCGCATGATGGCCAACATCGCGCAGGACGCCCGCTTGTTGCCTCCCGTGCAGCAGGCGGTCAAGAGCCTGGAGCCCGCGCTCAAGCAACTGGTGCACCACGACGGACGGTTTTTTACCGACAGCAATCACCCTGCACGCCGCCTGCTCGACGAGCTGACGCAACGCAGCCTGGCATTCACTGCAGAGACGGAGCCTGGTTTCAGTCGTTTCATGCGGCTGGTGACGGAGGCGGTGGGCCACCTGTCCGCCCATGAGGTCAAGGATGCGGGGCCCTTTGACACTGTGCTCAAGGCGCTGCAGTCGGCCTGGGACACCCAGGAACAAAAGATCAAGGCCCATCAGGAGGCCGAACAGAAAGCCAAATTGCAGGCCGAGCAGCGCGAATTGCTGGCCGAGAAGATCGCAGCCGATATTCGCAAACTGCCCGATGTGGACAAAGTGCCGTCGGACGTGCTGGATTTTGCGGCGGGCCCCTGGGCTGACGTGGTGGCGCTGGCGCAGGTGATGCGCGGTGACGATAGCCAGGACGATGACCCCAGCGGTTACCTGGCGCTGGTCCCGGTGCTGCTGTGGACGGCGCAGCCGGACCTTACCCGCCAGGAGACGGACCGCCTCAACGAGGCCATCCCTGGCCTGCTGGCCAAACTGCGCAAAGGGCTCAAGACCATCAACTACCCAGCGGTGCAGACCAGTGCTTTCTTGCAGCGGCTGGTGGCGTTGCACCAGGCTGCTTTTGAAAAGCCGGCGCCTGCTGCCCCCGCACCGGCTCCTGCGGTAGAGCCCGAAGCGGCCTCCGAGGTGGCAGAACTGGCTGAGCCGCCCGAGGCGTCCGCTGCTGCTCCTGCCCCGCAGGACAGCGCCCAGGCTCCGCTGGACACCCCTGACCCTTATGCTGACTTTGTCATCGGGGCGTGGGTGGAACTGGTGACCAATGGCCGGGTGGTGCGCACCCAGCTTACGTGGGCCAGCCCGCATGGCACCCTGTTTTTGTTCACTGCGCCCGATGCCAGCACCCAGTCCATGACCCGCCGCATGCGAGACAAGCTGGCGGCTGAAGGCTCGCTGCGCGTGGTACCGGCCCAGCTGCCCAAACCCGGCAAGCCTGCGGCCCGCGCTTCGGGCGTTGCAGAGACGGGTGGAGCAGACCGCAAGTCTTCCGAAGGCCGTACGGGCTCCAGCTCCAGAATGGCGCCCCTGTCCAAGTCCGCGCCCCTGGCCCCGGCCTCGGGTGCCAAGACCCCCAAGAATCGCTGAGCGGAAAGACACCTGCGCTGCGGGCGGCGCTTGGAGTGCTGCCAGCGGCCTCGCGCCACTGGCCAATGAAGCCTGGGTCAATGCCCAGTTCCTGCTGCGCTTCCTGTTCCCTTCATGCTGTTTTCAGTCATCCCCTCGCCCGGGGTGCTGTGGTCGGTCGATCCGCCAGCCCCCTCCGACGCGCGCAGCAGCTTTTTGCGCACCAGGTGGATGTGGTTGCGCAGGGCATACAGCTCGTCCGCATACGACAACGGCACGCTCACCTTTTCGGCCTGGGCTTCCAGGTTGTCCAGGGTGCGCAGCAGGGTTGCAGGGTCGCTCTTGCCCATCTCCAGGTCATTCTCGATTTCGCGCAGGCGGCCATACCAGCGGAACACCCGCGACCGCACCCGGAACTGGTAAAGCGGCGGGACGATGCGCGACAGCGGCAGCATGATGGCCAGCAAGATGCCCAGCACCAGCCACATGCGCTCGATCAGGTTGGCCAGCCAGAACGGCAGGTAGCGTTGCAGCATGGGCACCGGCTCGTTCATGGCCCGGTCGCCCTCCTTGGCAATCGGCAGCTCGCTACCGCGCGTGTTGGGGAACTCACGCGCACGGTTGAACCAGCCTGCGCCACTGTGCAGCTTTTGGGCGTTCTGGGCAAACAGGGTGAGCAGGGCGGGGTGTGTACCGTCGCGCGCCAGCAGGGACGTGGTGGTGGCCACAAGCCGGACATCGCGCTGGGGCACGTTGGCTGCAAGGTCCACCACGCCGCGTGGCAGCGTCACGGGGGTGAGAAACGGAAACCGCCTCGCGTAGGCCTCGTGCTGCGCAAAATCCAGCAGCTGCACGCCGGGTGTCTGCAGCAGCATCTGCACCATCAGCGATTCGGGCGCCGAGGCAAATACCAGGGCATCGAGCCGGCCGGAGAGGAACTCGACTGTGGCAGGCGTTTGCTCCAGCCTCGACAGCTTGACCGACCCTGGCTCTACCTTGTTGGCCTGCAACAGGCGCTCAATCAGCGTGGGAACGCCGCTGCCCTCCGATCCCACATTGACCCGCCAGCCGCGCAGCTGCCTCAGGCTGTCGAGCCGAGGGGCGTTGTGCATGCGCTCTGCTGCGTCGGTGCGGTAGAACAGCCACAGCGGCTCCACAAACAGGCTGCCCAGGGACACGAGGTTGTCCGGGTCATCGGGCTGCAGTTCGGCCGTACCGCCCTGCACAAAGGCCACATCAGCCTGGCCGTCCCGCAGCAGCTGCAGGTTGTGCGACGAGCCCTCGCTGGGCAGCAGTACCACATCAATCCCGTCGACAGCCAGTGCCTTCTGGTAGCGCTTGCCAAACTCTTCATAGGCACTTTGGGCGGGGCCGGTGGCCAGGGTCACCGTCTTGGGGGGATTGGGGTTGAGCCACCAATAGGCCAGCACCAGCAGCCCGACCGCCAGGAAGGCGAAGGGGCCCGCCGACACAATCAGATCGCGCAGGGTGAGAAAGGTGTTGCGAAAGGCCTGGGGCATGGGGGATGGACCAACGGAGCGAAAACAGGGCGAAAGTGGCGCTTGGGCCAACCGGGATAACCCGCCAGCGCAACAGGGTCGTTCCGGAGCTCTGTCGCGCAATCAGCAAGCCGGTGGATTATCCGGGCAGGAGCCATAGCGCCGCGTATCAGCACTTGTCTTCACGCTTCACGCCCCGGGAGTCGCTCCGGCTTGGATTGGCGGGAGCGGTGAAATCGTCGGCGCAGCCTTCTACTGCGGCAAGCGCCTGCGCTGGCGCTCGTAGGCCATGCATTCCTGCAGCGAGAGCAAATCGTTCTGGTCCACATCTGCCGCTTCGAAGTAGGCCATGCGGGCCTGCACCACCTCGGTGAACGACAGCTTTCCGTCCCCATCCTTGTCGGCTGCTGCCAGCCGCCTCAGCTGGCCTTTGCCGATGCGGGGCAACTGGCTGAGGTGGGAGAGATGGACGTAGCCCTCTGCATCGGGCCCCAGGCTGTGCCAGCCCTGCACGATGTCCTGGTGAAACTCGTCCAGCGACACGTTGCCGTCGTGGTTGAGATCAGCTGCCGAGCAGATGGCTTGCAGCCGGTGGGTGAGGGTTGAGGTCACCGGTTTGTGGGCCTTTGCTGGGCGGGGTGGCGTGGTGGGTGACGATACCGCCGTGTCGGCTGCGTTGGCTGTGTGGGCCGCCAGTGCCAGCAAGAGGGAGCAGGCGCTTGCAGAGATCCGTTGCAGATTCTTTTGCATGAGGGCTCCTTACCACCACCAGCGTTGGCTGGGGCTGCGGTTGCAGGGCCACACCATCGTGTGCGCCCCAGGGAGTATCTGGCCGGCATCCACATCCAGGCATTTGCTGGTGAGCTGGCTCACGATCTGCCCACCCCGGGTGAACCAGCTCTGGCTGCGCGAGCCCGAGCAGGACCACAGCACCACCCGGGCGCCATCCCGTGGGTCGCCACGGTCCACATCGACGCACAGGTCGCGTACGCGGATCTCGCCGCCGCGCCCCACTGCAAAACGCTGGGATGCCGTACCGTTGCATTCGTACACCTGCAGGGTGGTGCCAGGCTGGAACTTGCCACCCCGCACATCGAGGCACAGGCGGCCGTCCACGCGGATCTCGCGCCCCCAGTCGCCACCCTGGCCGGGGTAGCCCGGGTACTCGGGGCGCCGGTCGTCGTCGTGACGGTTGTGGTTGGCCAACAGGGCAATGCCTGCAATCGCGGCCACGGCCGCTACCGCCGCCCCGGCATTGGAGCCGCTGTTGTTGCCAGAGGCATAGGTCCGCGTAATCTTGAAGCGACCGCCGCAACCACCGTTGGTCCACAGCTCGCGGTTGGTCAGGTCATAGCCCCAGGTGCGGTTGAAGCGGCACGCTCCCTGGGTTTGTTCCACCAGGTCCACCTGGGTCACATCGTCCGCCAGGCGGTAGGAGGTGTAGCCGCCGCTGGACTGCAAATCCACCAGCTGGTCCTGCGCCAGTGCGGGCGGCGTGCCCACGAGCAAGGGCAGGCACAGCAGCCATGCACGGCTCTGAAACGAATGGTCTCTCATGGGTTGACTCTCCTTGTTCCGATCCGGGGCCATGGGGATAGGGTGGGGTGGCCGGGCCCAACCTTTGGGCACATCCCACCCGCTGCATCATAGGACGGCCAGCCCCCCTCATGATGGGGTGTCGGCAGCGCCACAACAACGCGAGCGGTAGAAATGCCGCTGGAGTGGCGGTACCTGTTACGGCATGATGGGGATGTGCCGGGGCAGACCGTCATCTGCCTGTGTTTTCCCCCATCCACCGCCGTGCTCGATGAAACGCTTCTATGTCGTTGCCTCCATCCCACTGCTGTTGGCGGCGCTGATCCCCATAGCAGCATCCCTGTGGGTGGCTCATCGCAAGGCCAAGGATGACCAGATCGCTTACCTGACCTCGTTGGCCGATGAGGTGCTGCGGCGCGGGGTGGCCTCGCGCCAGCAACTGGTGGCTGCGCTCAACGATCTGGACGGCGATCCGCACCCCGCGTGCAGCCAGGCCAGCCTTACCCGCATGCAGCAGCTGGTGGGTACCTCGTTCTATCTGCAAGGCATGGGGTCGGTGAAGGACGGGCTTTGGTCTGCAGCACCCTCACGGCGGGCCATGAAGTGGTGCCGCTCACCGGTAACCACATGGTCACGTCGACGGGCATCTCCAGCTGGATTGGCGCCCGCTTGCCCTTTGCCCCGGAGCAGCCTTTCAACATCTACGCGCGCAACGGCCATGCGGTGATCATTCACCCGGGCATCGTCATCGACATGCCTGTGCTGCATGCAGATGTGGCGTTGGGGCTTCTGATCAGCACGCCAAAAGCCCTGATCCGCTCCAAGGGGCCGCTGGACACCCAGTGGCTGGATCTCTACACGCCCGATGTGAACAGCGTGGTGCAAAGCGAAACCCACTACATCGTCTTCCGGGTGTCGAAGGACAACAACATCGCGGCAGTTGCGGCGGCTCCCAAGGCGTTGGCCCACGAAGGGCTGAAGACCCAGGCACTGATCCTGGCACCCTTGGGGCTGTTCGCCAGTGCCCTGTTTGCGCTGGGGGTGGCGGTGCTCACCCTGTGGCAGCTGTCGCCGCGCGTCCGGCTGCGGGCGGCCTTGCGACGGCGCGAATTTTTTGTGCTCTACCAGCCCATCGTGGACCTGCAAACAGGCCAGTGGGTGGGGGCCGAGGCGCTGCTGCGCTGGCGTCGCCGCAATGGCACCCTGGTGCCACCCGATGAATTCATTGCCGAGACCGAGAAGGCCGGGGTGATTGCGCACATCACGCGGTACGTGATCGACATGGTGCTGGCGGACCTGCCCGAGATGCTGAAGGCCCGCCCGGGTTTTCATGTGAGTCTGAACCTGTCGCCCCAGGACCTGGTGGCCGATGGGCCCGTGCAGTACCTGCAGCGGCGCTTCAGCGACATGGAGTTTCCGGCAGGCGCACTGATGCTGGAAGTCACCGAACGGGGGCTGGTGGACATCGAAGCCGCGCGCCCCGCGCTGCAGGCGGCGCGGCAGATCGGTGCGTCCATTGCGCTGGATGACTTCGGTACGGGTTACTCCAGCCTGTCCATGCTGGAGTCCATTGACATCGACACCCTCAAGATCGACCGTATCTTCATCGCCAGCATCGGTGCACAGGCCGCCATCAGCCCGGTGACCACCCACATCATCGAAATGGCCCACACCCTTCAACTGGCGCTGATTGCCGAGGGCGTCGAGACGCAGGACCAGGTGGACTTTCTGATCGCACGGGGTGTGCGCCAGGCCCAGGGCTGGAAGTTTGCCCGCGCCATGCCCCTGGGGGATCTGCTGGCCGGGCTGCGCGCAAGCGGCCGTGCCACCCCGGCGGATGCAGCGGGGATGTAGCCGGGGTACAGCCGGGATATTTCCGGGTCACAGCGCTTTGCAAGCTTGGGCTACTTGCAGAATACGGGGCATGCACATTGCACTGCTCACGTCAGCCCAGCACGAGTCCCTGGTAGACCTATTGTGCGAACTCCATGCTTACTATCGCGCGCCCGACGACCCGCAGCCAGCACCCGCGCGCGAACAAATCCGGGTCCATCTGCGGGAGCGGCTGCTGTCCGAGACCTCACCGCTGCGCCTGGTGGTGGCGGTGCGTGCAGACGGCCGGGCGGTTGGCCTGGCCGCCATCGTGCTGCAGCACTCCCTGGTGGACCCACACCCGCACAGCAGCGGGCAATGCCAGGTGAAAGAGCTCTATGTGGGTGAGCAGGCCCGCAACGCGGGTGTGGGGCACGCGCTCATGGCATGGGTCGCACGCTATGCGCTGGAGCAGGGTTGCGCCCGCATGGACTGGAATGTGAAGGCCGGTAACCACCGCGGGCGGGCGTTTTATGAGGGGCTGGGCGCGACCCGGGTGGCTGACCGACTCAGCTACCGGCTGGAGCGTGAGGGCATGGACAAGCTGGTGGACGCGACGGACACAGCCCGTTGAATCTCCCCAGGGCGTTGCTCGCGGCAGGGCGACCGCGCAGGCGTCTGGCGAACCTTATCGCATCGCCCCCATGTGGTGGGCAGCTTATCGGCCCAGTTCCGCCGCCGATGGCAGGTACAAGCCCTCCGCCGTGGTGATGGCCCGGGCCGCCCGCGCAGCGCGCGCGGTGGCGATGGCCGTGGCCTCGGCCGCCATGGTGGCCAACACCATCATGCCCAGGCTCTTGCCGCTGCGGCCTGTGCCCAGGCTGAAGAGGGTGTCGCCGTCGGACATGGTGTGCACGGGGTTGATGCTGCGTGCCAGCCCGTCGTGCGCGGCCACGGCCAGGCGGTGGGCCTGCACCTTGGTGATGACCGCATCGGTGGCCACCACGCCGATGGTGGTGTTGGTGCCCGCCAGCAGGGGCTGGGGCGGGTCGCCGCGCAGCAGGGCGCGGCGTGTGTCGCGCAGGCGCAGGCCGTCGTCGGTGCGGGCTCCGGCAATGACTTGTGCCGTGTCCGGGTCGATCACGTCGCCCAGCGCATTGCAGGCGATGAGCGCGCCCACTGTGACCCCGTCCACGGTGACCGAGGCGGTGCCGATGCCGCCCTTCATGGCGCGCTGGATGCCGAAGATCTTGCCCAGCGCCGCGCCGGTGCCCGCGCCCACGTTGCCTTCGGCCGGGTCGGCGGTGGAGGCTGCCTCGCACGCCGCGTAGCCCGCTGCCGCATCGGGGCGGATGCGCATGTCGCCCACCAGCAGATCGAACAGCACGGCGGCAGGCACGATGGGCAGGCGGCCCACGGCCACGTCAAAGCCCACGCCGCGCTCTTCGAGCCAGCGCACGGCGCCGGTGGCGGCGTCCAGCCCCCAAGCGCTGCCGCCCGCGAGCATGATGGCGTGCACTTTGTCCACCAGGTTGGAGGGGTGGAGCAAATCCGTCTCGCGCGTGCCGGGGGCGGCACCCCGCACATCCACTCCGGCCACGGCGCCCTCGCGGGTGATGATGACGGTGCAGCCCGTGGGGCGACGGGTTTCGGTGAAGTGGCCGACCTCGATGCCTGCCACGCGGGTGATGCTGCCAGCGTCGCCAGCCAGTGTGTTGGAGGAACTCATGGCCGTTGATTATGGTGCCCATGCGCCGTCCGACAGTTGTGCAGCATCAGGGCCCTGGCGCTGTGCGTGGAGCCGCTTCAGGGCGCTTTCTCGATCCGCTGAACGTGGTAGGCGCCACTGATCTGCTCGGCCCGAAAACGCACCTTGTCGCCGGGCTTCAGATCGCCCACCACGCTGGCGTCGGCCACGCGGAACACCATGGTCATGGGCGGCATCTCCAGGTTCTTGATCTCGCCGTGCTTGAGGGTGAGGCGCAGGGTGCGCGGGTCCCAGCGGGTGATTTCACCTTCGCTCAGCTCCGCCTGGGGCGCGGTCGATGCGGCGGCTGCGGGGGGGTGGCTGCTGTGGCTGTCTGCGGCGGCCGCTGCGAGGGCTTGGGCCAGGGCGGGCCCTGTGCCTAAGACGAGCAGGCTGGCAGCCAGCGGGATGCAGAAGAGGTGCTTTTTCATGTCGATGCCTTTTTGTTGTAGCTGTTGAACACGCGTGTGTTGCCGTCGTGCGCTACCAGCAGAACGTCGTACGGGTCGCGTCGGTCGCCATACACGGCGCCGTCCATGCCGGGCGATCCCACGGGCATGCCGGGCACGGCCAGGCCCAGGGCCTTGGGCTTTTGCTGCAGCAGCTTGCGCACGTCGCTGGCGGGCACATGGCCTTCCACCAGGTAGCCGCCCACCAGCGCGGTGTGGCATGAGCCCAGCTTTTGCGGCAGGCCCAGGCGGGCGCGCACGGCGTTGTTGCCGGTGGCGTGCACCTTCACCGCAAAGCCGTTGGCTTGCATGTGGTCCGCCCAGTCCTGACAGCAGCCGCAGTTGGGGTCTTTCCACACTTCCAGCGGCGTGGGTGTGCTGTTGGCGGCGCGGGACTCACCCGGCAGCAAAGCGACGGCCAAACCCGCGCCCAGCAGGGGCAGGGTGGCGGCGAGCCATTGGCGGCGGGGCGGGCTGGCGGGGGCGTGTGTGGAACGGTGGCGTGGGAGGGTCATGGTGTTTCTCCTGGCGTTAGGGGTTGCGGGGGAGCACGGTGATGGTGCCGGTCATGCCCGCCTGGTAGTGGCCGGGGATGAGGCAGGCAAAGTCAAAGCTGCCTGCGCGGTTGAAGTGCCACACGATGTCGCCCTTCTTGCCCGCCGCCACATGGGCCATGTAGGGCTCGTCGTGCTCCATCCCGGGGTGTTTTTTCATCAGCTCAGCGTGCTGGTCCAGCTCGGCCTTGGTGCCGATCACGATCTCGTGCAGCACCTTGCCTTGGTTCTCGGCACGCAGCCGCACGGTGTCGCCCTCGCGCACCTCGATGTGGCGGGGGCTGAACCGCATGTCGTCACCCATGCGCACGGTGATCGTGCGGCGCACCTGCTGGGCTTCGCCTGCAATGCCCCAGTCCTTTTGCTCTTTGACCACGGGGGCTGTGGCGGTACGGTGGGGCATGTTTTCATGCCCATAGGCAGAAAAAGTGCCGAATGCGCTAGTGCATATTGCCCAGGTAGCTATGAATTTGATAGTGTTCATGGTGATTGGTAGCGTCAATGTTGGTGGCCGCTGGCAGCTGGCTTGCGCGCATTGGCGGCGCCCGGGGCCGTACCCGGGGTGTCGGTACGTGCAGGGCGGGGCGTGGCAGCTGGCGCGCCTTGCCATTCAAAGGCCTGGGTGCCGCGTGGCTGCCTGTAGTCGCCGGGGTCGGCGTAGCTGCCTGCGGGCTGATCGGCACGCACCTTGAGGGTGGTGAACATGCCGCCCATCTCCAGCGGGCCGAAGGGCCCGGTGCCGGTCATCATCGGGAAGGTGTTGTCGGGCAGCGGCATCTCCATGGCGCCCATGTCGGCCATGCCGCGCTCGCCCATCACCATGTAGTCGGGCACGATCTTCTGGATCTTGCCGACCAGGCCCCGGTGGTCCACGCCGATCATGGTGGGCACGGCGTGCCCCATGGCGCCCATGGTGTGGTGGCTCTTGTGGCAGTGCAGGGCCCAGTCTCCCGGCTCGTCGGCAATGAACTCCACCTGCCGCATCTGGCCCACGGCCACGTCGGTGGTCACCTCCGGCCAGCGCGCGCTCTTGGGCACGGGGCCGCCGTCGGTGCCGGTCACTTCAAACTCGTGCCCGTGCAGGTGGATGGGGTGGTTGGTCATGGTGAGGTTGCCCACCCGGATGCGCACCCGGTCGCCCTGCCGCGCCACCAGCGGGCTGATGGCGGGGAACACCCGGCTGTTCCAGCACCAGATGTTGTGGTCCAGCATGGTGTTGACCTTGGGGGTCATGCTGCCGGGCTCCACGTCGAAGGCGTTGAGCAGAAAGGCGTAGTCGCGCTGGACCTTGGCGATCTGCGGGTGACTGCCCTTGGGGTGGGTGATCCACAGGCCCATCATGCCCATGGCCATCTGCACCATCTCGTCGGCATGCGGGTGGTACATGAAGGTGCCGGGGCGGCGCGCCACGAACTCATACACAAAGGTCTTGCCCGGCTGGATGGCGGGCTGGGTGAGTCCACCCACGCCGTCCATGCCATTGGGCAGGCGCTGGCCGTGCCAGTGGATGGTGGTGTGCTCGGGCAGGCGGTTGGTGACGAAGATGCGCACGCGGTCACCTTCGACCACCTCGATGGTCGGCCCGGGGCTCTGGCCGTTGTAGCCCCACATGTTGACCATGAAGCCGGGCGCTACTTCGCGCACCACGGGTTCGGCCACCAGATGGAACTCCTTGACGCCCGCATTCATGCGCCAGGGGGCGGTCCAGCCGTTCAGGGTGACCACGGGGTTGTAGGGCCGGCCCGTGGGCGGGTGCAGCGGCGGCGCGGTGTCTGCGCTGGACTGCATTGCGGGCTCGGGCAGCGCGGCCAGGGCCACGCGGCTGACGGAGGCTGCAGCCACGGCCGTGGCGGCGCCAGAAAAGAAATTGCGGCGGTTCATGTCAATGGCCTTGTGGGGTGGTGGAGGCTGCGGCGCCGGATGTGAGGCCCTGCAGGGCACCGGGCGAGGTACCCGTCAGCGCCAATTGCAGGTCGGTCTCGGCCAGCCAGAAGTCGCGCTGCGCTTCGATAGCGTTGGCCACGGCCTGCGTGCTGTTGCGTGCTTCAGCCAGCATGTCCCACACGCTGGCCAGCATGCCGTTGTAGCGCAGCGTGGTTTCGTCGCTGATGAGCTGGCGCAGGGGCACGACCTCCGCCTGCTGTTGGCGCGCCAGGTCCAGGGCGGTGCGGTAGGTGAGCCAGGCGGCACGCACCTCGCTGCGGGCGCGCACGGCGGTGTCTTGCAGCTGGGCGGCGCTTTGCTCCACCTCGGCCTGGGCGCGGGTACGGGCTGCGCCGCCCCAGTCGAACAGGGGCAGGGGCAGTTCGATCTCCCAGCCGCGCTTGATGTCGCTGCTGCCGGTGGCGCGCTCGGTTGCGGTGTTGCGGCTGTAGGCCAGTCCGATGTCGCCAAACACGGCGCTAGCGCGGCTCCAGCCCTGGCGCACTGCCTGTGTGTCGAGCTGGCGGCGCGCGGCCTGCACATCCAGCCGCTCGCGCAGGGCGGTGGCTTCGATACCGTCTGCGGGCAAGGCGGTGGCGGGCAGAGGAGGCAGCTGCGGTGCCAGCTGGTATTGCGCCTGCGCCCCCCACACACCCAGGCGGCGGTTCAGGTCCTCGCGGGCGGTGGCGGCCGCCAGCCGGGCGCGGGCGCGCTGGCTGTTGGCCTCGTGCAGCACGGCTTGCTCGCGGGCCTGCTGCAGGCGGCTCCAGTTGCCTACCTGCGCCATGCGGCGCGCCAGCTCGGCTCCTACCTCGGCGGCTTCGACCATGCGGTCGTGCGTGGCAGCCACCTGCTCGGCCGCCACGGCGCGCAGCCAGGCACGGCGGGTGTCTGCGGCCAGTTGCACCACGTCCTGCGCGGCTTGCAGCGTGGCGATCTGCAGGCGCTCGGCCTCGCGCTGGGTGCGCCAGGGCAGGGTGATGAGGTCCATCAGGCCAAAGGCCAGGGTGCGTTCGATCTCACGCTCCTGGCTGTTGGTGAAGCGCCCCAGGGTCAGGTGCGGGTTGGGCAGCGAGATGGCCTGCACCCGCTCGGCATCGGCCACGCCCAGTGCGGCCAGCCGGGCTTGCAGGCCGGGGTTGTTGAGCAGGGCAATGCGCACGGCGGCGTCTTGTGTCAGGGGCTGGGCAAGCCAGCCGTCGATGGACTGCTGGGCCTTTGCGCGGGCGCTCGGGTCCATGGCGGGCAAGGCCGCCTGCGCCACACCGGCGGTACGGCCCGCGGTGAGGGCTGCGACATCACTGCGCAGGCCGTCGGGCGACACGCTGGCACAGCCCGCCAGCAGGGTGGCGGCAGCCAGCACGGAAAGGCGGTGGGTGCTGATCATGGCTTGCCCTTCTGTTCGGGGTGGTGGGCGGGGTGGGCACTCCCTGCGCTGCCGTGGTGCATCTCATGGGGTTTGCCAGGCGGCTTTCCATGGGGCATGCCGTGTTGCATGCCCTGGTGGTGTGGCATGGGGGCCGCTGCGGAGGCTGCGGAGGCTGCGGGCGCGGGGGGCGGTGCGGAACCGCGCTGCGCCTCCCAGGCCACGATGTCCGCATGGCCGCGCGGGAACGCGCCCACGGCCTCGTGTGCCTGGCGCCAGGCCTGGGGACTGGGCAAGGCGTCCACCAGCGGGGGCTGCGGTGGCATGGCCGTGTAGGGCAAGGGGGCCGTGGGCGCATCGGCGCGGGTGGCGTCGGGTGAAGCTGGGCCCTGGGCTTGCGCCAGCAAGGGCGACAACAGGGCGAGGCAAGCCAGTCGCATGGGCCACGATGGCCCGGGCGACGGCGAGGAGAGAAAAATGGCGGGGGCGCGCATGGCGATCTCCGGACAACGAGCGAAAAAACACGGCGCTGCCGCCCGACGAGACCCGTGGTTCGGGGGCAGTCAGGCAATGGCAGACGCACTTCGGGCGTCGGAGATCAGGCGATGGGTGGTTTGATGGCCAGCGCTGCGGGGGCGCTGTCAAACTGCGCGGAGGCCAGGGGCAGCAGGGCTCCGGCGGGCAGGGGGGCGGGGGTCAGTGATGCGGGCAGGCCCAGCATGGCCGAATGGCAGATTTCGCAGGCCGAGCAACTGGCGCTGTGGTGGTCGTGGTTGCTGTGAGCCGGGCAGCCTGCGCCGTGGTCCTGGCACGCTGCAGAGGGGCTGGCTGTGTGGTCGATGGCGGGCTCGGAGGCCGGGCCATGATGGTGGGCGTGGGCATCGGCGGGTGCCAAGTCCTCGGCCTGGGCAAGGGTTGCGGAATGATCGTGGACATGGCTGTGGTCGTGGCCCATGCCTTCCGCTGTGGGCGGATGGACCACCGTGTGCTGCGCCGGGCCTGCGGGCAGCAGCGGCGCCACAATGCCCGCCGCCATGGCCGTGCCTGTCAGACCCCGAAGGACCAGCACCACCATCAGCAGGAAGAAAAAGCCGCGACGCATCCTTCAATGATACGGCGGGGCGGCCCAAGGTTCCACAGGCACGCCCATTTCTGGCCCGGCGCGCCGGGGCAACCGGTCAAGGACCGTGAGGGCAAACCCGCGCAAATCGTGCATGCCTTTTTGGAACATGGGCAGTACCATGTGATGAAACACCTCGGTTTCCGCCTGTTCATTTTTTCGCAGGTCCCGGCCAATGTGTTTCCAAGCGTCTTTCTCTTGCACAGAAAGGTCGGTATGCCCCCATGGGTCGCTGGAATGTGGAGCACCTTGTCCGCGCGGATTCGCTGGCTGGTGCTGTGGGCCACGCTGCCGGCGGTGCTGCTGGTGGTGTATCAGGCGCGGACCCACCGCACAGACGCGATCGCTGCCGCCGAAGAGCGCGCGCTGCAGACCCTGCAGTCGGTGGCCGGCACGCAGCAAAGGCTGATCCAGAACACCCGCCAGTTTCTGCAGCAGCTGGCCGCCATGCCGCAGGTGCACGACCCCGCCGCCCCCCAGTGCGGGCGCTACCTGGCCGAAGTGTTGTCGCTCAACACCACCTACGTCAACATTGGTGTGCCTCGGGCGGATGGCGAGCTGCTGTGCAATGCGCGGCCGCTGAAGGCGCCCGTCAATGTGGCCAACCGCCCGTATTTTCAGCAGACGATCTCGGGGCGGGACTTTGCGGTGGGCAGCTTCCAGGTGGACCGCGCCGCCCAGGTGGCCAGTGTCAACTTTGCCTACCCGGTGATTCCACCGGGCACGCAAGACGTGGTGGGAGCCGCCGTGGCGGTGGTGTCGCTCGAGTGGTGGAGCCTGCGGCTTACCGACCTGGGGCTGCCGGACGGCGCGGTGGCCCGCGTGTCCGACCCCGACGGCCGCGTGCTGGCGCGCTACCCGCCCGATGCCAGCGAGCTGGGGGCTCCGTTTGCCGATGGCGAGTTCCGCGCCCTGGTGCTGCAGACCCCGCAGGGCCAGCGCCAGCGCGCGCGCGCGGATGGCACCCCTGAGCTGGTGGTGTTCCAGCCACTCATCGAGGCGGGCGGGAAGCCCGTGGCCACCATGAGCCTGGCCGTGCCGCTGGACAACCTGTACGCCACAGCCAACCGCCGCATGTGGACCGAGATGGCGTTCTTGCTGGGTGGCCTGGTGCTGTCCTTTGCCGTGGCGCAGGTGGGGGTGCGGCGCGGCGTGATGCGGCCCCTGCGGCGCCTGCTGCACGCCACGGACGAGTTGGCCGAGGGGCGCTATGTGTCGCGCGTGCCCGCCACAGGCCTGCAGGAGCTGACCGAGCTGGGCCGCCGGTTTGACCGCATGGCGCTGACCCGCCAGAAAGCCGAGGCCGAACTGCGCCAGAGTGAGGAAAACCTGGCCATCACGCTGCACTCCATCGGCGATGGCGTGATCGCCACCGATGCGCAGGGCCGCATCACCCGCATGAACGCTGTGGCCGAGCGCCTGACGGGCTGGCCCCTGGCGCAGGCCACGGGGCAGCCCTTGTCCGAGGTGTTTCGCATCGTCAACACCGGCACCCGCGAGCCGCAGATAGACCCGGTGCAGCTGGTGATGGACCGGGGCCAGGTGGTGGCATTGAGCAACCACACCACCTTGCTGGCCCGGCATGGCGCCGAGTACCACATTGCCGACAGCGCCGCCCCCATTCGCAACGCGCAGGGACAGATCGTGGGCGTGGTGCTGGTGTTCAGCGACGTGAGCGAGTCCTACCGGGTGCGCCGCAAGCTGGAGGACAACGAGGCGCGGTTTCGCACCCTCACAGCGCTGTCGTCCGACTGGTACTGGGAGCAGGACGCGCAGTTTCGCCTCACGCATGTCGAGGGCCGGGCCGATGACCGGCTGGTGCAGGAGGCCGCGCTGCACATGGGCAAGACGCGCTGGGAGCTGGCCGCACCGGGCATGAGCGATGCGCTGTGGGAAGAACACCGCGCGCTGCTGGAGCGCCACCAGGAGTTCCGCGACTTCGAGTTCGAGCGCCGCGACCAGCAGGGCTGCTCGTACTGGGTGTCCATCAGCGGCACGCCCGTGTTTGATGACGACGGTGTGTTTTGCGGCTACCGGGGTGTGGGTAAGGACATCTCGGCCCGCAAGCGCGACGAGAACGAGCTGCGCATTGCAGCCATTGCGTTCGAGTCGCAAGAGGGCATGATCGTCACCGACGCGGACACGCTCATCCTGCGCACCAACCGTGCGTTCAGCCGCATCACCGGCTACAGCGCCGACGAGGTGGTGGGCCGCAGCACCAGCCTGCTGGCCTCGGGCCACCATGACAAGGCGTTTTTTGATGCCATGTGGGCCAGCCTGGCCAGCACCGGCGAGTGGAAGGGCGAGCTGTGGAACCGCTGCAAGAGCGGTGAGGTGAACCTGCACTTCATGGCCATCACCGCCGTCACGGACCAGCACAGGGTACTGACGCACTACGTGGCCACCCTCAGCGACATCACCCAGCGCGCGGCGGCGGCGCGGGAGATTGAGCACCTGGCGTTCTACGACCCGCTCACCCACCTGCCCAACCGCCGCCTGATGATGGACCGCCTGCAACAGGCGTTTGCCACCAGTGCGCGCGCGGGCCTGCAAGGGGCTCTGCTGTGCCTGGACCTCGACCACTTCAAGACCCTGAACGACACCCTGGGCCACGACATGGGCGACGTGCTGCTGCAGCAGGTGGCCCAGCGGCTCACGGCCTGCGTGCGAGAGGGCGACACCGTGGCGCGGCTGGGCGGCGACGAGTTTCTGGTGCTGCTGGAAGACCTGGGCGCCCTTGCCACCGACGCGGCCGAGCAGGCGCAGGCGGTGGGCGAGAAGATTCTGGCCGCGCTCAACCAGCCCTACCAGCTCGCATCGCACCATGTGCACAGCACTACCAGTGTGGGCGCCGTGCTGTTCAGCGGCCAGGGGCAGACGGTGGAAGATGTGGTCAAGCACGCCGACCTGGCCATGTATGCCGCCAAGACCGCAGGGCGCAACGGCATCCGCTTTTTTGACCCGCGCATGCAGGCCGCTGTCACGGCCCGCGCGGCGCTGGAGAACGACCTGCGCACGGCGCTGGAACAGGGCCAGTTCACGCTGCACTACCAGGTGCAGGTAGGCTGCGGCAAGCATGTGGTGGGGGCCGAGGTGCTGATCCGCTGGAACCACCCGACGCGTGGCATGGTGCCGCCGTTCGAGTTCATCCCGCTGGCCGAAGAGACCGGGCTGATCCTGCCCATCGGCCTGTGGGTGCTGCAGACGGCCTGCACCCAGCTGCGCCGCTGGCAGGACGACCCGGCCACCGCCCACCTGCAACTGGCGGTGAACGTGAGCGCCCGCCAGTTCCGCCAGGCCGACTTCATGGAGCAGGTGGTGGCCGTGCTGCGCCAGACCGGGGCGCGGCCCGACCGCCTGAAGCTGGAGCTGACGGAGAGCCTGGCGCTGGACAATGTGGATGACACCATCGCCAAGATGAACGCGCTGCGCGCGCTGGGCCTGCGCTTTTCGATGGACGACTTTGGCACCGGCCAGTCGTCGCTGTCGTACCTCACGCGGTTGCCGCTGGACCAGCTCAAGATCGACCAGAGCTTTGTGCGCAACATCGGCATCCAGCACACCGACGCACTCATCGTGCAGACCATCATCGGCATGGCGCAGAGTCTGGGCATCGACGTGATTGCCGAGGGGGTGGAGACCGAGGCGCAGCGCGCGTTTCTGGAGCGCCACGGCTGCACGCTGTGGCAGGGCTACCTGTTCAGCCGCCCGGTGCCCATCGAGGCGCTGGAGCAGCGGCTGCACAGTGGGCTGGGCTGGCAGGTGTCGTCGTAGTACTACACCGCCCTAAACCGCCATATAGCGGCCCGGCCGGTGGTTCATGGCCAGCACCAGGTTGAGTGCCACGGCGCCCGCAATGGACCAGGCCACGCGCAGGGGATCTACCGTCCATAGCGCCAGCAGCACGATGACGCAGTCCACAGCCATCTGCACCTTGCCCGCGCGCCAGCCGTAGCGGTCCTGCAGGTACAGCGCGGCAATGCCCACGCCACCCAGGCTGCAGCGATGGCGGAACAGCACGAGGAAGCCCGTTCCCGTGATCAGCCCGCCCGCAATGGCCGCGTACAGCGGCTGCAGTTGCGCAAATTGCAGGAACTGCGACTGCAGCTCAGTCAGCAGCGACAGCAGCAGCACCGCGATGAAGGTCTTGACCGTGAACGCCCGGCCCAGCTTGCGCAGCGCCAGCCAGTAAAACGGCAGGTTGAGCACAAAGAAGATCTTGCCAAAGCCGATGCCCGTGGCGTAGTGCAGCAAAAACGCCAGCCCCGCCGTGCCACCTGTGAGCAACCCCGCGCTGGTGAAAAACGCCACCCCCACCGAGATGAGCAACACCCCGGTGAAGATGGCCACGGCGTCTTCCGTCAGGCTGTGGGGCACGACCAGTGGGGCAGGGGTTGCGGGGGCGGCAGGGGCGCGGGAGGGCATGGGCAAAAAGCAAAAGGAATGACGGCTGTGCCCGTAGCCCCCGGGGCAGAGGGCGGCGCACAGGTTGTGGATTGGACCATGCAAGCCCCATGCCGGGCTTGTCGTGCGTCAAATTCCGGGTGCCCGGTGGCGGCACTGCCCGTTGGTTGTTTACTCCTGATTTGATAGCTGCTAGCGCATGCAGATCAAGCGCTATCGCCAGTTTTTGGCAAAGACGGGGTGGTCTGCAGGCACACAGCTGCCATCGCCCCGTCAATCAGCCGCGTGATGTGCAGCTGCGGCGCCATGGGCGCCAAGGCACTCACCCGTGCCCGCCCCGTGTTGCCAATGGGCAGCCGCGCCAGCGCATGGCCCAGCGGCACCAGGGCCAGCCGCAGCACCTGTCCACCGGCCTCGCGCAGGTCGCGCAACTGCAGGGCATAGCGGAGCATGGCCGTGTGCGACCGCCAATGCAGGGACAGCGTGGTCTGCCCCAGCACATGCGCGGCCTCCAGCCAGCGCCAGCGGGTGGTGGGTTGTGCGCTGGCATCGCGCGCAAACGCGGCCAACAGGTGGTCGAACGCGCGCTGCGTGTGCAAGGGGTCAGCCAAGGGCTCTGCCGCGTGGCGCGCCGCCAGTTGGCGCCAGCGCCGTTGTCGGTGCCGGTAGAACAGCTGGGCAAACGCCGCGCTCAGGGGCGTCATCAGCCAGGGCAGAGGGCGTGCGACCACCTCGATGTCGTCGGTGTAGAGCGTGCGGCCGTCTGGCAGCGGCTGCAGCGTGATGCGGTGGTCCCAGCGCTGCATCAGCGTGCCCTCGCCGTTGTCGCGCAGCGTGGGCCATGCGCCGTCCTGCGCGGCGGGCTCGATGGAGATGCGCACGGTTTGCAAACCCATGGGCAGCAACCCCAGCAGCCACATCTGCAACGGCAGATCCCCGGGAGACCAGTGGCTGGGCCAGGGCGCGCCGCCGGGGCGCGTGAACCGCACCAGGGGCGCCGTGATGTGGCGGAACACGGCGGTGCTTTGCAGTTGCGCAGCCACCCATTCGGGCGGTGCATGGAGCGGGGTGGACAGGCGTACGCGCATGGATCAGTGCCCGTGGGCTGCGGGGGCGCCTGCGGTGCTGGCAAGCTCTTGCCGTGCGTGGCGGATCACGCTCCAGCCGCCGCTGATGGCCAGGCCCGCCATGACGGCGGCCACCACCAGATCGGGCCAGGCCGTGCCCGTGCCCAGCACTCCCAGCGCAGCGGCCATCACGGCCAGGTTGCCCAGCGCGTCGTTGCGGGTGCACAGCCACACGCCGCGCATGTTGGCATCGCCCTCGCGCCAGGCGTAGAGCAGGGCGGCCACCCCCAGGTTGGCCGCCAGCGCCAGCAGGCCCACGCCACCCATGGTGAAGGGCTCGGGCGGCACCCCTTGCCACACCCCCCACGCCACCCGGCCGATCACGAACACGCCAAAGGCCAGCATGCTAGCCCCCTTGAGCAGCGCGGCACGTGCCCGCCAGGTCAGCGCCATGGCGAGCACCCACAGCGACAGGCCGTAGTTGGCCGCATCGCCCAGAAAGTCGATGGCGTCGGCCAGCAGCGAAGCCGAGCCCGACTGGGTGCCCGCGCCCAGTTCCACCACAAACATGGCGGCGTTGACGATGAGCGCAATCCACAGAATGCGGCGGTAGCGCGGGTCTGCGCTGGCGGGGGCGTCGTGACTGTGGCTGGGCGCGCCGTGGTCGTGGTGGCCGTGATGGCAATGGGCGGACATGGTGTTTTCTCCTGGCAGTTTTGGAAAGCGATGGCATCATTGGAAACCTTGAAGTCACTTGAAGGTCAAGCCCATGGACCCCAACGCCGCACAGTTCCGCATTGGCGAGGCCGCCCAGCAGTCCGGCGTGTCGGCCGCCAACATCCGGTATTACGAAAAAGAGGGGCTGCTGCCGCCCGGCGCGCGCGGCGACAACAGCTACCGCCCGTACAGCAGCGCCGACGTGCACCAGCTGCGTTTCATCCGCCTGTGCCGCGCCATGGACATGTCGCTGGACGAGGTCAGGACCCTGCTGGCGCTGGACTGGGACAGCAAGACGGACTGCCATGCCGCCTGCGACACGCTGGATGCACACCTGGTGCATGTGCGCACCCGCCTGGCCGAGCTGCAGGCGCTGGAGGCCGACCTGCAGGCGCTGCGCAGCCGCTGCGATGGCGCGGACGCCACCTGCCACATCATTGAAGCGCTGCATGCGCGGGCCGACGCGCAGCCTGTGGGTGCCGCCGCCATGCCCAGCCAGGGCAAACGGCATGTGTGAGCAGTTGTTGTGCGGCGTGGCTCTGTAGGGGCTATTTGCTACTCAATTTATAGCTGCTAAGGCATATTCTTCTAGCGCTACCGCCCGAAAATGGCCCAAATATCTCCAGAAGCCTGCCATCGGCTGCCCTGGCGCATGCCCCCGCTATGATCCGCCCATGATCTCGCGCCTTCCCGGCCTCTCCCTGCCCGAACGTGTGTGGAACACGGCGCGGCGCTGGGCGGTGGCCTGGTGGCGCATCCTGTACCTGGGCGCGGTGGTGCTGGTGCTGGTGTTGTCGCCGTCCAGCTACGGCAAGGGCACGCGCCGCGCACTGGCCCGGCACCTGTATCTGGACACGGCGCCGGTGCTGCTGGGCTTTACGGTGCTGGCCGCGCTCATCAGCCTGGTGCTCACACGCATCGTGGTGGTCACGGCGCTGAGCTACGGCCTGTCGCGCTACGCGCTGGAGATGGTGATCCGCGTGCTGGTGCTGGAGCTGATCCCGCTCACGGCAGCCTTGTTTGTGGCCATGCGCTGCACCATCCCCAACGGCTCGCAGCTGGCGCACTTGCGGCTCACCGGCCGGTTCGAGGCGCTGCGCCGACAGGGCTCCGACCCGGTGCGCATCGAGCTGCTGCCCCGCGTGATTGCCGGAGTGTTTGCCTGCGTCACGCTGGCTGCGCTCAGTTGCGTGGTGGCGCTGGTGCTGGCGTACCTGGGGGTGTATGGCTTCAACACCGCGGGCCTGTCCAGCTACACGCGCATGTTCGGCCAGGTGTTTTCGCCCAGCGTGACCATGGTGTTTGTGCTCAAGACCCTGTTCTTCAGCCTGGCCGTGGCGCTCATTCCCATGGCGGCTGGCTTGTATGACAGCGGCGAGCGCACGCAGCCCGACTCGGAACTGGGCGGCCTGGCCCGCATGTTTGCGGTGCTGCTGCTGATCGAGGTGGCCTCGCTCATGGGCAACTACTACTGACGGCCTGCGCCAGATGCACCCACCCGCACAACCCTACGACATGAACGACCATCCTCGCAAACCATCGCATGACCCCGCTGCGACTTCCGCAGGGGCGGATATTCCGCCGGTCGAGACCCTGCGCCCGGTGGCCTATCTGGAACTCAAGGCTGCAGCGCTGCTGCTGTTCACCCTGGCGCTCATCGTGGGCTCGGGCCTTTACCTGCTGTATGCACGGGGCGCTTTTGAGCCCACACAGACGCTGGTGCTGACGGCCGATGACTCCGAAGGCGTGGTGGTGGGCATGGACATGACCTTCTCGGGCTTTCCCATTGGCCGCGTGCGGCGCATCGAGCTGGCCGAATCGGGCAATGCCCGCATCCTGGTGGACGTACCCCGTAAGGATGCGCACTGGCTGCGCGAGTCCAGCGTGTTCACGCTCGTGCGCGGCCTGGTGGGGGGCACCAACATCCGGGCGTACTCCGGCATCCTGACCGACCCCGCGCTGCCCGATGGCGCCGTGCGGCCCGTGTTGCGCGGCGACGCTACGGCGGAGATCCCGCAGCTCATGGCCACGGCACGCGAGCTGCTGACCAACCTGAACGCCCTGACGTCGCCCGACGCCGCGCTGGGCAGCACCCTGACCAACGTCAAGGCCCTCACCGAGCGGCTCAATGGGCCTGGCGGCGCCCTGGGCGTGCTGATGGGCAACGAAGCGGACGCAAAAAAGATCGTGGCCACGCTGGAACGCACCAATGCGCTGCTGGCGCGCCTGGACGGCATGGCCGCCCGCGCTGACAAGCAGGTGTTTGGCAGCGAGGGCAACAAGGACGCGCTGGTGCCCGAGGTGCGCGCCACCGTGGCCCAGCTCAACGGCTTGCTGACCGACACCCGCACCAGCCTGAAGAAGGTGGATGCGGTACTGGTGGAGGCCCAGGCCATCGGTGCCAATGCCCGCGAGGCCACCACCGACCTGGGTGCGCTGCGTGCCGAGGTGGAAAGCAACCTGCGCAAGGTGGAAAGCTTGGTCAACGAGATCAACCGCAAATGGCCCTTTGCACGCGACACGGAGCTGAAGCTGCCATGAACCCCTCTGCTGTACCTCGTTTGCGGGCTGCGTTGCGGCTTCTGTCCATCGGCTGCGCCTTCGCGTTGGCTGCGTGTTCCAGCCAACCCCCGGTGCCCGACTGGCAGATGAACGCCCAGGGTGCGGCTCAGAAGGCCATCGAGGCCTACTTGTCTGGCAATGCGCGCGTGGAAAAGCTCGAATGGGACCGCGCTCGCGCCGAAGTGGCGCGCACGGGCCGCCCCGATCTGCTCGCCCGCCTGGAGCTGATGCGCTGTGCGGCCCAGGTGGCGAGTCTGGTCACTGAACCCTGCGAGCGTTTTGAGGCCTTGCGGGCCGATGCCGCAGCGCCCGAGCAGGCCTACGCCGACTATCTGGCGGGCCGCGTTCAAGCCGGTCAGGTGGCTCTGTTGCCACCCGCACAGCGTGCCGTCGCTACGGCGGGCAACGCTACCAGCTTGGCGGGCATTGCCGACCCTCTTTCACGCCTGGTGGCGGCGGGTGTCTTGTTGCAGACAGGGAAGGCCAGCCCCGCAGTCATCGCCACAGCCACCGAGACTGCGTCGGCACAGGGCTGGCGCAGGCCGCTGATGGCGTGGTTGCTGCTACAGGTGCAACGGGCTGAAGCCGCTGGAGACGCTGCTGCAGCCGACGCCTTGCGCCGCCGCGTGAGGGTGGTGGAGCAGTCGGCGGGCTTGCCCCGTTAGCCAGTCACGCAACGCGGGGGCGATGGGTAAGGCATTGGATACCGGAAGCGAGGCGCCATCAAAGTGGCTGCTTCAACAGACGCGCTCGCAGTGACTTTGGGCCAGTAGCAGGGCTCTGGTCGCCGCTGGTAGCCGCTTCTATCAACGCAGGCGGGCCTGCAATTGGGTCTCGATGTCGTCCCGCTCCATGGCGAACTGCTGGGGGCTGATTTCGTTGGACTCCAGCTTGCGGGCTACCGACAGCAGCAGCACGGTGTTTTCAAGGCGAGTGTCCTGTTGCAGCGAGGGGGGCAGGGCGGTCAGGCGGTCAAAGCTTTGCTTGTACAGCTCGCTCCAACTCATGGCACCCGCCTGGGCCTGGGCCCTGGCACCGTCATACCAGCGCGAGAACTCGTCCAGGGCGTTGTCGCGGGGGCTGGAGCAGCCCGCCACCGCGGCCAGCAGCACCATCGAGCCCCAGAATTTTGGGTAGTGATTCAAGGAAAAACGGTTTGCAGAGATGCGAAAACGTGTGGTCACGATCGTCCTCCATTCCAGAATGCCACCGAAAACTCCCGGTGTGCAGCGCCGAATGGTACTCCGATGCTATGCTTTTTGCTACTGTGTTGCTCTTTGGACCCACACACGCTGCAGTGCAGCGCCAACGATGCCGGCTCGTTCTGGCGCTCAGTGGTCGAGAAAGCTGGTGGACAAGATCTGATCCAGCCCCGTCAGCCCGTTCGACATCGAGTCCACAGACTGCACAGCCACGTCCGGCATCAACAACGACACCGCCGCCAGCACTGCCAGCACCACGGTGCCGATGAACGCGACCAGCGCGCGCGCTCCCGGCGGTAAGGAATGGCGTTTCATGATGAAGTCCTTTTCAGCAAAAAGGGGTGAGGGGCCGCAATGACCTCCCAGTGCAACCTCAATGGCCGCTGGCTAGGATTTCAGCAAAGTGCCGCAGTTCCGCGTGTAAGACAAGTGCGATACCGGGTGTCTATGGGCAACTGTTACGGGCTGTTGCCTTTACAAAGAATCCAGAAACCTTCTGCTCCGCCCAACCTGGGGAATTTGCGGTGAAGAGGCCCGCTCACCGGCGGCTGGAGCGCACTGTGGACCTGCTGCGAGTGAGGCCATTGGAGCAACCCACTCGTGTCCTCCCCGCCGGATAGGGTTCAAGGCTTTGGCGCCTGAATCCACGCGGTAATTTGTCCAATCGCTTCCTGCTCCATGCCGATGAATCCATGCCAGTGCTGCGCCGCGCACTCGTCTCCCACCGGGTTGGAACCGCCATCCACCACCATCAGCTTTTTGACGGGCGCCCGCGTCAGCCCTTCGAGGATGGCAGGCGTGTCGCTGGCCTGGCAGTGTTTGCAGCCGTCCCTGGCGTGGTGGTAGACCAGCACCGGCAGCTCGATGGCTTGCAGGTTTTGTGCGGGCACCGCGCCCGGTGTGCTTCGGCGCACGATGCTGGAGGTCAGCACCAGCCCTGCAATCACCGGGTCTTTGACATGAACGGCCATGGCTGTCGCGGACACCGTGCCTCGGCTGGTGCCCACCACCCACACCGGCAGGTCGCTTTGGCGCTTCACAAGTTCCAGCACTTTGGCGATGTCGGTCATGTGCGCCGCACCTGTGCGTTCGGTCCAGCCCAGCTCCATGTCGCTGGGCCGTCCAAAGATCGCCACGTTGTATCCATGCGCTATGAAATACGGCGCAGACCGGACGAGAAAGTTGCCACCGGTGGCGCGGCCATCCTCCACCTTGCCGAACCCGCCCGCGCCGCCTGGAAAAAGAAGTACCGTGGCCTTGGCTTTCGGCGCAGCCTCCCAAAACAGCGTGTGGGTCACTCCTTCGCGGGTGGGCACTTTGAACAGCGTCCCTTCGGCCCACGCTGGCACCATCAGGGTTGCCAACCCCCAGCAGATACCGAAGAACTTCCAACGCATCAGCATGTGCAGACCTCCAGGGGTTTCATTGACAGCACATCAACCGGAGCGCCCCGTGGGCAAGGTTCAGCGGGTAGCCGTGGCACACAAAGCCACTGTGCGCAAGAAAGGCTCGCCAGACAACAAAAAACCCAAGTGACCGGAATCACTTGGGTTGATATATGGCGGAGAGGGCGGGATTCGAACCCGCGGTGGGGATTAGCCCACACACGCTTTCCAGGCGTGCGACTTAAACCGCTCATCCACCTCTCCGAAGCCCTCGATTATAGCCACAGGATTGGGGCATTCCGATCAGAGGTCGGTATCGCCTGAAATTTTCCGCTGACCGATGCGCCGTCAGCCTGCCTTTTGGGATGTCTGCACCATCTTCATGGCCGAGCCGATCAGCGCCGACACCTCGGTCATGTTGCTGGGTACGATGAGGGTGGTGGTGGCGTCCGACGCGACCTGGCTGTAGGCATCCACGGCTCTTTCGGCCACCTTGAGCTGCACGGCCTGTTCGCCGCCGGGCTGGCGGATGGCGGCAGCCACGCGCTCGATGGCCTGGGCGTTGGCCTCGGCCACGGCCTTGATGGATTCGGCCTCGCCCTGGGCCTTGTTGATGACCGCCTGTTTTTCGCCCTCGGAGCGGGCAATGAAGGCCTCACGCTCGCCCGTGGCGATGTTGATCTGCTCCTGGCGGCGGCCTTCAGATGCGGCGATCAGTGCGCGCTTTTCACGCTCCGCAGTGATCTGGGCCTGCATGGCGTGCAGGATTTCCTTGGGTGGCGTCAGGTCCTTGATCTCGTAGCGCAGCACCTTCACACCCCAGTTCAGCGCGGCTTCGTCGATGGCCTGCACCACCTGCGCGTTGATGATGTCGCGCTCCTCAAAGGTTTTGTCCAGCTCCAGCTTGCCGATGACCGAGCGCAGCGAGGTCTGCGCCAGCTGAGTCACGGCCATGATGTAGTTGCTCGACCCGTAGCTGGCGCGCATCGGGTCTGTGACCTGAAAGTACAGGATGCCGTCCACCTGCAGCTGCGTGTTGTCACGGGTGATGCACACCTGGCTGGGCACATCGAGCGGGATTTCCTTCAGGCTGTGCTTGTAGGCGACCTTGTCCACGAAGGGGATCAGAAAGTTCAGGCCCGGGGTCAGCGTGCCCGCGTATTTGCCCAGGCGTTCTTTCACCCAGGCATTTTGCTGGGGTACGACCTTGACCGAGCGGGCGATGAAGATCACGGCAATGATCAGGAGGACGATGGCAATTTCCATGAGAAGCCTTTCTTGGAGGTTCGGTAAAGGATCTGCGGTGTTTACAGCGGGTCCACCAGCAGGCGGTTGCCCACCAGTTCGGCGACCCGGTGCATGCCGGTCGAGGGGGTGACCCCGGGGCGGTGGATGGCCGTCCATTGGGCGCCCCGGTACTTCACGGTGGTGGTGCCGTCGGGGCTCCAGCTCTCGATGAGGATGGTTTCGCCCACATCCATGTTCACGCTGCGGTCCGCGCGTGCCGACGGGTCGCCAGGTCGCTTTTTGCGTACCAGGTAGCAGGCCACGACAGCCCCGCCGCCCACGATAGCGGCCGACACTATCTGCAGCGCGGATGCCAGGCCCAGATGGGCGGCCAGGGCGGCGGCTACCAGCCCTAGAGCCACCATGAGCAGATAGAACGTACCGGTCAGCAGCTCTGCCACGACCACGGCCCCCGCTGCCAGCCACCAGATGGTGGATGCCTCCATGTCGAACCTCCTCGTGTGGTTGTGTTTGTTGCACCACATTCTGGGTCAAAAGAATGGCAGTTCAAAGGCGCGTCAACGTTATTCCTTACACTTCGCGCCTATTTCGTTTTTTGGCCGGGCAGGCCACGGCTCCCTGGAGGCTGCGCATGAAGTTTCGCTTTCCCATCATCATCATCGATGAAGACTACCGTTCCGAGAACACCTCGGGGCTTGGCATTCGTGCGCTCGCGCAGGCCATCGAGGCCGAGGGCTTCGAAGTGGTTGGTGTCACCAGCTATGGCGATCTGTCGCAGTTTGCCCAGCAACAAAGCCGTGCCAGTGCGTTCATTCTGTCCATCGACGATGAAGAGTTCACGGTGGGCGAGGGGCTGGACCCCATCGTGCTGAGCCTGCGCAACTTCATTGGCGAAGTGCGCCGCAAGAACGCCGATGTGCCCATCTATGTGCATGGTGAGACCAAGACCAGCCGCCACCTGCCCAACGACATCCTGCGCGAGCTGCACGGCTTCATCCACATGTTCGAGGACACCCCCGAATTTGTGGCGCGCCACATCATTCGCGAAGCCAAGAGCTACCTCGAAAGTGTGCAGCCCCCGTTCTTCAAGGCGCTGCTGGACTACGCCGAAGACGGCTCGTACAGCTGGCACTGCCCCGGCCACTCGGGCGGCGTGGCCTTCTTGAAAAGCCCCGTGGGTCAGATGTACCACCAGTTCTATGGCGAAAACATGCTGCGCGCCGACGTGTGCAACGCGGTGGAAGAACTGGGCCAGCTGCTGGACCACAACGGCGCCATTGGGGAATCGGAGCGCAATGCGGCACGCATCTTCAATGCCGACCACTGCTTCTTCGTGACCAACGGCACGTCCACGTCCAACAAGATGGTGTGGCACCACACCGTGGCCCCTGGCGACGTGGTGGTGGTGGACCGCAACTGCCACAAGTCCATCCTGCACAGCATCATCATGACCGGCGCCATCCCGGTGTTCATGAAGCCCACGCGCAACCATTTCGGCATCATCGGTCCGATTCCGCAAAGCGAGTTCGAGCCCAAGGCCATCGAGGCCAAGATCAAGGCCAACCCCTTGCTCAAGGGCGTGGACGCCAAGAAGGTCAAGCCACGCGTGCTGACCCTCACGCAATCGACCTATGACGGTGTTCTGTACAACACCGAGACCATCAAGGGCATGCTCGACGGCTATGTCGACAACCTGCACTTTGACGAGGCCTGGCTGCCGCACGCCGCGTTCCACCCGTTCTATGGCAGCTACCACGCCATGGGCAAGAAGCGCACGCGCCCCAAGCATTCCGTGACCTACGCCACGCAGTCCATCCACAAGCTGCTGGCCGGCATCAGCCAGGCATCGCATGTGCTGGTGCAGGACTCGCAGACCACCAAGCTCGACCGCCACCTGTTCAACGAGGCGTACCTGATGCACACCAGCACCAGCCCTCAGTACAGCATCATCGCCAGCTGCGATGTGGCCGCCGCCATGATGGAGCCGCCCGGTGGCACCGCGCTGGTAGAAGAAAGCATCCTGGAGGCGCTGGACTTCCGCCGCGCCATGCGCCAGGTGGAGGAAGAGTTCGGAAAGAACGACTGGTGGTTCAAGGTCTGGGGCCCTGAAAAGCTCACCGACGAAGGTATTGGCCGGGCGGAAGACTGGATCATCCGCAGCGACAGCAAGAGCAAGAAGGGCAGCAAGTGGCACGGCTTCGGCCAGCTGGCCGACGGCTTCAACATGCTGGACCCGATCAAGTCCACCATCGTCACGCCTGGCCTGAGTCTGGACGGCAAGTTCGACAAGACCGGTATCCCTGCGTCCATCGTGACCAAGTACCTCGCCGAGCACGGCGTGGTGGTGGAGAAGACGGGCCTGTACAGCTTCTTCATCATGTTCACCATCGGCATCACCAAGGGCCGCTGGAACACGCTGCTGACGGCGCTGCAGCAGTTCAAGGACGACTACGAGAAGAACCAGCCCATGTGGCGCATCCTTCCCGAGTTCTGCCAGCAGCACAAGCGCTACGAGCGCATGGGCCTCAAGGACCTGTGCCAGCACGTACATGAGATGTACGCCAAGTACGACATTGCACGCCTGACCACCGAGATGTATCTGTCGGACCTTACGCCCGCCATGAAGCCCTCGGATGCCTACGCGCACATCGCACACCGCACGACCGAGCGCGTGGAGATCGACCACCTGGAAGGCCGCATCACTGTGGGCCTGGTCACGCCGTACCCGCCGGGCATTCCGCTGCTGATTCCGGGCGAAGTGTTCAACAAGAAGATCGTGGATTACCTCAAGTTTGCGCGGGAATTCGCCAAGCTGTGCCCCGGCTTTGAGACCGACATCCACGGTCTGGTGGAAGTGGAAGACGAGAACGGCCAGGTGCGCTATTACGCCGACTGCGTGGCAGAACAAGGCAAGCCCGGCAAGAACCCCAAGCCTCTGGCAACTGCCAAGAACCTGGTGCAGGTGGGCGACGACGGCCCGTACGGACGCAACGTGTAAGCGCCTGTCTTGGCGCAGGTGCATCGGTGCACCTGCCCTTCAATAATCGCTCCCCCGGCTTGGCTGGCGGAGCGATTTTTTATGCGCTTGAATCCGTTGTGGTGTTGGGGGCGTATTGACTATCAGCCGCGTGATTCTCATGCGGTGACTGTCTTCACAACCCCCTCAGGAGATCTTCATGACCCTTCGATTCAACGCCCGCCTTGCCTCCATCGCTCTGACGGCTGCCATGGCAGCTGCCGCAATGCCTGCCATGGCGCAGGTCATGGTGGGCGGCGCGCCCATGCTGGCCAGCAAGGACATCATCGACAACGCCGTGAACTCCAAGGACCACACCACCCTGGTGGCTGCGGTCAAGGCGGCGGGCCTGGTGGAGACGCTCAAGGGCCCCGGTCCGTTCACGGTGTTTGCGCCCACCAATGCGGCATTTGCCGCACTGCCCGCCGGCACGGTGGACACGCTGCTCAAGCCCGAAAGCAAGCCCACGCTGACCAAGGTGCTCACCTACCACGTGGTCGCCGGCAAGTACGACGCTGCCGCGCTGTCGAAGATGATTGCCGATGGCAAAGGCATGGCCAGCCTCAAGACGGTGGCGGGCGGAACACTCACCGCCAAGGCCAGCGGCAATGCCGTCATGGTGACGGACGAAAAGGGCGGTACGGCGACGGTGACGATTGCCGACGTGTACCAGTCCAACGGTGTGATCCACGTGGTGGACAAGGTGTTGTTGCCCAACTGATTGCGCAACGGATGGGGGCGAGGCGGCATGCGCTGCCGCGCTCAGCTCGCGTATCGCCACCTCGTCGAAATCAGCTCGGGTTTGCGGTGGCCCCGTCAGCGGGTGGGCGGCATGTCGTCTCGCACCCGCACAAAACTCGCGAAGCGTGGCACGCCGCTGTCGTGGGTGCCTCTGAAGCGGTAGGTCACCCAGCTGCCCACTGGCGGCGGGTGGTCGCGCTCCGCGTCGGTCAACCCTGCGCCCAGCCGAAACCGCTGGCCCGAAGGCATCTCCACCACCAGGGCGCCCAGCCGCCCGGCGTGGCGGCCCTGGCCGGGCAGATGGGCGACCACTTTGGCCTCGGTGTCTTCGTGGGTCTTGACCTTGATGAGGTCGTCACTGCGCCCTGCGCGGTACCTTGATGCGCCGCGGTGCAGCATCAGCCCCTCGCCACCCGCACGCACGGTGCGCAGCAGCAGCTTTTGCAACGCGGCGTCGCTGGCCACACGCTGCTGGGGCACCGCCTGCACCCATGGCTGGTTCAGCGATTCCACGAGTTGGTTCAGTGCGGGCAGGCGCTGGTCAAACGTGCCGCCGTGCGCGGGCAGGTCAAACACCATGAATCGCATCTCGCGCCAGGCGGCATCGTCCGGCTGCAGCTGGCGTACGGTGGACTGGCCGTGGCTGAACCGGCCGCGTCCTGCCCACAGCTCGCCGTCCATGGGCGTGTCGGGCCAGCCGGCGGTAAACCATGCCGGGGCCGCCACGGTCTCTCCACCCCGCGTGCGCAGCGTGTGGCCGTCCCAATAGCCGCGCACGCCATCGTATTTTTCGCTCACCCAGTAGTCCGCGAGGCGCATGCCGGGGCGGTACACGTTGGCCAGCAACAGGGCGGGTGCGTCGGCGGCACAGGCCTGGGGGGTGGTCAGTGCAGCCAGGGGCGCGAGGCCCAGCCAAGCCAGGCAGTGTCGGCGGAGCATGATGGAGTTGCTATTAAAAAAATAGCTTCTAGCGCATGTTCTATAAGCGCTAGAAGCCTGTTTCGTGCAAAAAAGGCTGTGAGCCCTCTGCGTGGATTACACCTGGTCGGCGCTCAGGCCTGCGGTCTGGCTGAAGCCGCCGTCTACATAGGTGATCTCGGCCGTCATGCCCGATGCCAGGTCCGACAGCAGGAAGGCTGCCACATTGCCCACGTCTTCAATCGTCACATTGCGGCGCAGGGGCGAGGCGTCGGCCACACGGCTCAGCAGCTTGCCAAAGTCCTTGATGCCGCTGGCAGCCAGGGTCTTGATGGGGCCTGCGCTGATGCCGTTGGCACGGATGCTGCGGCCGTCTTCGGTGCGGCCCACGGCCTCGGCCAGGTAGCGCACGCTGGCCTCCAGGCTGGCCTTGGCCAGGCCCATGGTGTTGTAGTTGGGGATGGAGCGCAGCGCGCCCAGGTAGCTCAGGGTCAGCAGCGACGATTTGTCGTTCAGGTAGGGCAGGGCCGCCTTGGCCATGGCCGGGAAGCTGTAGGCGCTGATGTCGTGCGCAATGCGGAAGCCTTCGCGGCTCAGGCCGTCCAGAAAGTTGCCCGCAATGGCCTCGCGCGGTGCAAAGCCGATGCTGTGCACAAAGCCGTCAAACTTCGGCCAGGTCTGCGACAGGTCCGCAAACATGCGCGCTATCTGCTCGTCGCTGGCCACGTCGCAGTCAAACACCAGCTGGGAGTTGAACTCGGCCGCAAAGTCGGTGATGCGGTCCTTGAAGCGCTCGCCCACGTAGCTGAACGCCAGCTCGGCACCTTGCTCGTGGCAGGCTTTGGCAATGCCGTAGGCGATGGAGCGGTTGGACAGCACGCCCGTGATGAGCAGCTTCTTGCCGGTCAGAAAACCCATGTGAAATCTCCTTGTGGAATAGCGGAATGCAGGCTTGGCGCCCGGTGCATGTGGATATGCGGCTTTGGCTGCAAGCCCCTGCGAACGTAGTGCAGAATTGTCGCATGCGGTTTTGGCTGGCTTTGTTGCTGATGGGGAGTGCTGTTCCAGCGTGGGCAGCGCATGCGTATGCCTTGTGGGGCGCGCCGCGCTATCCGGCGGGCTTTGCGCATTTCGACTATGTGAATCCCGAGGCCCCCAAGGGCGGTGAGTTGCGGCTGGTGAGCAACCTGCGCACGTCCACCTTTGACAAGTACAACCCGTTCACCATCAAGGGCAACGCACCGGCCTACCTGTCGTCGCTGATGTTCGACTCGCTGCTCGTGGGCTCCATGGACGAGACCGCAACCGGCTATGGCCTGCTGGCCGAGGACGTGGAAGTCGCCCCCGATGGACTGTCGGCCACCTTCCGGTTGCGGCCCGAGGCGCGCTTTCACAACGGTAAACCGGTGCTGGCCCAGGACGTGAAGCACAGCTACGAAACGCTGGTGGGCCCCTTCACCTCACCCTCTTACAAGACCTTGCTGATCGAAGTGGCGGGCGTGGATGTGATCAACGACCGCACCGTGCGCTACCGCTTCAAGCAACCCAACCGCGAGCTTCCCATCACCGTGGGTGGCTTGCCGGTGTTCAGCCGCGAATGGGGTGTGGAAAACGGCAAGGCCAAGCCCTTTGACCAGGTGGTGATGGATATCCCCATCGGCAGCGGCCCTTACAAGATCGGGCCCGTGCGGTTTGGCAAGGACATCACCTACGTGCGCGACCCCCAGTACTGGGCGCGCGACCTCAACGTGCGCAAGGGCACGGCCAACTTCGACCGCATCCTGGTCAAGATCTACAAGGACAACACCGCGCGTCTGGAGGCCCTGAAAGCGGGCGAGTTCGACCTGATGCGGTTCTTCAGCGCGGGCGATTGGGCCCGCCGCGTCACGGGCAAGAAGTTCGACACCGGCGAGCTGGTCAAGGGCGAGTTCAAGCACAAGCTGCCGTCGGGCTTTCAGAGCTATGTGCTCAACACCCGCCGCCCGCTGCTGCAGGACGCGCGGGTGCGGGAGGCCCTGGGCCTGGCGATGGACTATGAGTGGATGAACCGCCAGATGTTCTACGGCGCCTACCAGCGTGTGAACGGCCTGTTTGGTAACACCGCCTGCGAAACCAAGGGCAGCCCGTCGCCCGAAGAGCTTGCGCTGATGGACCCCTACCGCAAGGACATTCCTGCGGCCGCCTTCGGTCCCATGACCGTGCCCCCGCGCACCGACGGCGATTCGTCACTGCGGGCCAACCTGCGCCGGGCGCAGGCCCTGCTCAAAGAGGCGGGCTGGGAGGTGCGCGATGGCGCCCTGCGCAACGCGAAGGGCGAGGCCATGGTGCTGGAGTACATGGACAGCAACGAAGGCGGCGTGCGCACCATCACCCCCTGGATCCGCAATCTCGAAAAGATCGGCGTCACGCTGCGCTTCCGCTCGGTGGACTTTGCGCTGTACCAGCAGCGCCTCCAGAAGTTCGACTTTGACATCACCACGATTGCCTTCCAGGGCACCAACAACCCCGGCCAGGAGTTTGCCGATATGTTCGGCAGCCAGGCCGCCGACACGGAAGACTCCGGCAACTTCGCGGGTGTCAAGAACCCGGCGGTGGACGCCATGATCAAGGCCATGACCTCTGCCAAAACCGAGGCGCAACTGCTGCCTGCCTGCCATGCGCTGGAGCGCATCATTGCGCACAGCCATTACCTGATTCCGCAGTGGACGGCCGGCACCCATCGCATGGCGTACAACGCCTGGCGCCTGGCCAAGCCCGTCACGGTGCCACCGTACTCCAGCGGTGAAAGCTGGGTCATCGACATCTGGTGGGCACGCATTCCACCGCAGACCGCGCCCGACAAGAAATAACCACCCGCCAGCCCACCCATGTTTGCCTACATCCTCAAACGCGTGTTGCTGATGCTGCCCACCCTGCTGGGCGTGTTGCTGCTGACCTTTGTGGTGATCCAGTTCGTGCCGGGCGGCCCCGTGGAGCAGTACATGGCCGAGGCCAAGGCTGGCGTGGGCGGTGGCGGTGCCGAAGGCGGTGGCCTGAGCTACCGGGGCGCTCAGGGCGTGGACCCCAAGCGGCTGGAGCAGATCAAGGCCCTGTACGGCTTTGACAAACCAGCGCATGAACGCTTCATCCAGATGCTGGGCCAGTTCGCGCGTTTTGATCTGGGCAAGAGTTTTTTTCAGAACAAGGACGTGTGGCAACTGGTGGCAGAGAAGCTGCCGGTTTCCATCAGCCTGGGCCTCTGGACCTTCTTCATCAGCTACCTCGTCGCCGTGCCGCTGGGCGTGGCCAAGGCGGTGCGTGCCGGGTCGCGGTTTGACCTGGTGACCACGCTGCTCATCTTGCTGGGCTACGCCATCCCCGGCTTTGTGCTGGGCGTGGCGCTCTTGGTGATCTTTGGCGGGCAACTGCAGTGGTTTCCGCTGCGGGGGCTCACGTCGGCCAATTGGGACGAACTGAGCTGGGGCGCGCGCATCGTGGACTACCTGTGGCACATCACGCTGCCCGTCACAGCCATGGTGCTGGGCAGTTTTGCCGTCACCGCGATGCTGACCAAGAACGCCCTCCTCGAAGAGATCCGCAAGCAGTACGTGCTCACCGCCCGCGCCAAGGGACTGAGCGAGCGGCAGGTGCTGTGGAAGCATGTGTTCCGCAATGCGCTCATTCCCATCATCACCGGGTTTCCCGCTGCCTTCATCGGTGCGTTCTTTGCGGGCTCGCTGCTCATCGAAACCCTGTTCTCGCTCGATGGCCTGGGCCTGCTCAGCTACGAGAGCGTGATCCGCCGCGACTACCCGGTGGTGCTGGGCACGCTGTATTTGTTCACGCTGATCGGGCTGGTCACCAAGCTCATCAGCGACCTTTGTTATGTGTGGGTGGACCCGCGCGTGAAGTTTGACTAGCCCGAACGCACCGATGGCCCCGATGAGTCCTGCTGCTACCCCCATTTCACTCTCCCCGTCCCGCCGTGCCTGGCTGCGCTTCAAGCGCAACCGCCTGGGGTACTGGAGCCTGCTGATCTTCTGCGCCCTGGTGCTGGTGAGCCTGTGCGCCGAGCTGGTCAGCAATGACAAGCCGCTCATCGTGCGCTACGAGGGGCAGACCTACTTCCCTCTGTTCAAGGACTACCCCGAGAAGACTTTCGGCGGCGACTTCGAAACCCCCACCGACTACCTGGACCCTTTCATCCAGCAGCGGCTGAGCACCGGCAGCAACTGGGCGCTTTACACCCTCAACCGCTACGGCCCCAACACGCTCAACTACTTTGCCAAGGCTCCCAACCCCTCGGCCCCCACGGGCGACAACTGGCTGGGTACGGACGATCGGGGGCGCGATCTGCTGGCACAGCTGCTGTACGGCTTTCGGGTGAGCGTGCTGTTTGGCCTGGCGCTCACCACCACGGGCGTGCTGCTGGGCGTTATCACAGGGGCCATCCAGGGCTTTTTTGGCGGCAAGACCGACCTGGCGTTCCAGCGATTTATCGAGATCTGGGGCTCCATGCCCGAGCTGTACCTGCTCATCATCTTCAGCGCGGTGTTTGCGCCCAGCATTGCGCTGCTGCTCATCTTGCTGAGCCTGTTTGGCTGGATGGGCCTCTCGGACTATGTGCGTGCTGAGTTCCTTCGCAACCGCCAGCTCGATTACGTGAAGGCAGCCCGTGCGCTGGGCGTGAGCAACAGCCAGATCATCTGGCGCCACATCCTGCCCAACAGCCTCACGCCCGTGGTCACGTTCCTGCCGTTTCGCATGAGCGGCGCGATTCTGGCGCTGACCTCGCTCGATTTTCTCGGCTTGGGGGTGCCACCGGGCACGCCCTCGCTGGGGGAACTACTGAGCCAGGGCAAGAACAGCATTGATGCGTGGTGGATCTCGCTGTCCACCTTCGGCGTGCTGGTGGTCACTCTGTTGCTGCTGACCTTCATGGGGGATGCGCTGCGCGATGCGCTGGACCCCAGAAAGGCGGATCTGTGACCATGACGGCATCGGCCATGAAACCCGCGCTGCTCGAAGTCCACGACCTGCATGTGCGTTTTGGCGCCAAAGAGGTGGTGCGCGGCGTCAACTTCTCGTTGGCCGCGGGCGAAAAGCTGGCGCTGGTGGGCGAGTCAGGCTCGGGCAAAACCATCACCGCGTTGAGCCTGCTCCGGCTGGCGGGCAATGCCGCTATCACCGGCCAGGCCCTGCTGCAGGGGCGGGGCGACCTGCTGGCGATGACAGAGCGCGAGATGCGCGGCGTGCGCGGGGGCGACATCGCCATGGTGTTCCAGGAGCCCATGACCGCGCTCAACCCGCTGATGACAATTGGCCAGCAGATCGCCGAGATCCTGCTGCTCAAGAAAGGCCTCACCGGTGCCCAGTGCGCGCAGGCCGCCATCGATCTGCTGGCGCAAACCGGCATCCCAGAGCCCGCGCGTCGCGCCAACAGCTTTCCGCACCAGCTCAGCGGCGGCCAGCGCCAGCGCGCCATGATTGCCATGGCTCTGGCCAGCAGCCCCAAGTTGCTACTGGCCGACGAGCCCACCACCGCGCTCGACGTGACCCTGCGCGGCCAGATCCTGGACTTGCTGAGCGACCTGCAGCGCCAGACCGGCATGGCGGTGCTGCTGATCACGCACGACCTGAATCTGGTGCGCCGCTTTGCCGACCGCGTGGCGGTGATGGAGCAGGGTGTGCTGGTAGAGCAGGGGCCTGTGGCCGAGGTCTTCGGCGCGCCCCAGCATGCCTACACCCGCCGTCTGATCGCCAGCCAGCCACGCCGCGATGTGATCGAGGCCGACCCGCCCGCAGGCACCGCGCCCGTGGTGCGGACGCAAGACCTGCGCGTGGTCTACCCCACGCCGCTGCCGGGCATCAAGGGCTGGTTCAAAAAAGGCGAGTTTGTGGCGGTGCAGGGCGCCACCTTGCAATTGCTGCCTGGACGAACGCTGGGCGTGGTGGGCGAATCCGGCTCGGGCAAGTCCACGCTGGCCCAGGCCATCCTGGGGCTGTTGCCCTCGACGGGGCAACTGCAGGTGGGCGGGCAGGCGTGGCAGCAGCCCGCCATGCGCAACACGCCCACCAACGAGCAGCTTCGCCGCCGGGTGCAGGTGGTGTTTCAGGACCCGTTCTCGTCCCTGTCCCCTCGCCTCACTGTCGAAGAGATCGTGGGCGAGGGCCTGAAGGTGCATGAGCCCGCACTAACCGTGGCCGAACGCCGCGCGCGTGTGGAGGCCGTGCTGGCCGAAGTGGGTCTGGCCGAGGCCCAATACCCGCGCCTGCTGGAGCGCTACCCGCATGAATTTTCCGGCGGTCAACGCCAGCGCCTCGCCGTGGCACGCGCCCTCATCGTGCAGCCGCAGGTGCTGGTGCTTGACGAGCCCACGAGCGCGCTCGATGTAACCATCCAGCAGCAGGTGCTGGGCCTGCTGCAGCGCCTACAAAAAGAAAAGGGCCTGAGCTACATGCTCATCACTCACGACGTGGACGTGATCCGCGCCATGGCGCACGATGTGCTGGTCATGAAGGACGGCGTGGTGCTCGAAAGCGGCAGCGTGACGGAAGTGCTGGATGCGCCGCAGCATCCCTACACCCAACGCCTGGTGGCAGCCGCCACAGTGCCTGGTGGATAGTTTTTGGGCTCTATGGGCTACAGGCGCTAGTGGAATATGCGCCGGCTGCTATCGAATTTGAATGGTTGCGTACGTGTCGCGTGGCCCAGTTTGGTGACTGCACCCCGCAGGGGGCCATGTCCCTTTTCCTGCGTACGGTGATCAGGTTCTGACCGCTGGGCGCCGCGCATGTTGCTCCACGCCGGGCTGGGCCCAAACGAGCTTGCGCACATCCACGCCCAGGGCCTGCGCCCGCTCCATCAGGTGCTCGCGCACATGCCAGGGTAGGGTGGGTGTGCGGGACAGCACCCACACATACTCGGTGCTGGAGCCCACCACCAGGGCCCACTGGTAGTTTTCGTCGAGCGCCACCACGTTGTAGCCGCCGTAAAACGGCCCGAAGAACGACACCTTGAGCGCTGCGCGGTCAGGGCTGTCCACAAACTCGGCGCGGCCCTCCGCTTCCTTCCACTGCTTGCGCACCGGGTCATAGCCCCGGTTCACCACCTTGATGGTGTTGTCTGCATTGCGGCTGTAAGTGGCGGTGGCCTGCGTCAGGCCGCGTTCAAACGAGTTTTCGATGCGGGCCACCTCGTGCCATTGCCCTGTGTAGCGGTCCACGTCAAAGCCCGTGACGGGCTGCACGCCTTCGGGTGTGCGCGGTGTGGAGCAGGCCGACAACATCATCATTCCCATCAATGCGGCTGCACCCACGACCCAGGGCCAGGGGGAGCGGCGGGGCGTGGTGCGGATGGCGTGCATGGCGGTTTCTCCTGAGGGCTGTTGTTGTGGGGAGGGGCGCTGGCTGCAGCGCTTGCCTGGCACCCGACTGTAGGTACGGCGCCTGATGCACGGTGTAGGAAGGCGCTGGCGCGTGGTGTCGGCGGCGCGGCGCCTGGGGTGTCGCCCTGGGCGTTGGTCACGCCCGCTTGACCGCGTGCTTTGTGCGCCTGGGTTGTGCGGAGATTGGCGACGGGGGTAGAGTGCGGTGGGGCTTCGGGCCCTCCCTGGGCGGCTGTGTTGCATCGCCCGTACCGTGTGGCCGACCTGCGATCAAGGAGCCTTGTGAACCATCCCTTTTCGTCCCCCAAGCTTGCCTTGTCCCCTTGGACCGACGCCGCTGTGCCCCCTGCCGGTTCGATCACGCCAACACCGGTGGCGAACGTGCTGGCCGACGACCCCGCTGTGCACAGCTATCAGCAGGCGCAGCGCAACGCTGCGCCGGGTACGTGGAGCAGTGGCCTGCACTTGGGGGTCGAGCAGGTGACTTGGGCCGCCGGCATCGACACCCCTGAGCCCGCCGTGAGGCTGTGCCTGCCGCTGGGCGGTGCACACACGGCGCGGCAGTTCTTTCGGGGCACCATACCGACCCCGCTGGAGCTGGAGAACGCGATTGCTGCGGTGGAGGATGAAGTCCACATCGCGCACCGCCAACTGCGGGGTTTGCTGCCGCCAGGGCAAGTGTGGGCTCCATGGTCTGCTGATGTGGCGCTGCACGATTTGGCCACGTTGGCAAGCGTGCCGCCCGGGCCGCATCGGGTGCTGACGCTTGACGCGATGGAGCGCTTGTTCAACCGCCTGGTAGCCGTGTCCGAAGGCCGCCCCGCCGCGCAGGAAGGCTTGCCAGACGATCCTGCCTTTGCCGGCACGCTGCTTGTGTTGCGAGAGTTGATGCACCACCTGCCATTCGCGTCCCTGGTGTTGGTGGACGGCACCACCGGGGCATGAAACCAGCCCGAAGAGTCAGCGGCCTGCGCTGGTGCCGCCCCATGTCGCAGCGCGCACCTGGCGCAAGCGGTTGTTGAACTGGCCGAGCCAGTCCTCGTCTTCTTCCAGCCCAACGCGGTAGTTACTTGGCTGCCGCCTTGGCGGCTTGTGCCTTCTGCGTCTTGTTGTAGACCTCCATCACGGTGGAGAAGTCACGCTCGAAATTGATGGTCAAGAAGGTGTCGTTTCCTGGCAGCAGCTGCCGCAGCTTGGGCGAAAAGCTGTAGCTGAAGGAGCATTTCTTCACCCGCGCCTGCAGGTCGTGCGAGACATCCTTGCCCATTGTCCAGGTCTCGGTCATGAAGGGTGGGCTCTCCCACAGCGTGCGGATGCTGGAGCCTTTCACGTCGCCCTTCACCACCATGCGCTGGTACAGGTCGCTGGCCACGGCCGCCGCGGGGTAGAAGCCATGCATCACGCCCGTGACCGAGCGCTCATGGCCGTTGGAGAACACCACTTCGTAGTTCTGGTCTGGCACCAGCCCGATGGCAGGGAACAGTGCGCGCGGCGCCAGGTTGCCCGAGTTGGACGTAGGCGTGGTGTGCGCAATCTTCTTGCCCACCAGGTCCTGCGGCTTGGTGAAAGGGCTGTCCACGCGTGCGATGAGGATCAGCTTGTACGAATTGCGTTGCCCGCTGGCCTTGTTGCCCGGCACGCCGAACGGCGCGGGCTGGCCTGCGGCCACCAGTTGCGGCACCAGGCCGGGGTTGACCTGGGCCAGCTGGGCCTTGCCAGAAACCAGGCTGTCGATGAGTTCCTTTTCGGCCAGCACGTCGATGTTGGTGCTTTTGTCCAGCGACTCGCCCTGCTGGTTCTGCAAGTCGATGTTGCCGCAGCGCGCCAGGTGGTTGAAGTAGTCGCCCCACAGCAGCATGGTCTCGGCCTTGGCATAGGTCTTGGGCATGGCCACCACCAGCTTTTCACGCGGGCTGTTGGCGAACTGGTTGGCGGCTTGCGCAGCGGCAGCAGGCTTGGCAGGGGTGGCACGGTCCGTCTGCGCAGCGACTGGGCTCAGGGTCAGTGCAGCGCCAGACAGCAGTGCATACAAGCGGGTATCGAATCGCATGGTTAAGGTCCCTCCGGTGTGTTGCTTTGGATCGGGTCGAGCCCGAGGGCCGAGAGTATGCAGGCGCTTTGGATAATGATCGGGCACCCATGCGACTGTGCGGGCTCTCGGCAAAGCCGCCAAGGCACTGGACGGTTTGTCAACCGGCCGTCTAGTGCGCTGGACAAGGCCGCGAGGGACAGGCGTGGCAACGCCCGACACAATGCCTGCACGCCATCACGCAACACCCTCCAAACGTTCACCACCGTTCCAGTCTCATGTCGCAAAACACCCTCACGCTGCAGCTGTTCTTTGAAGACCCGATCAAGCTCAAGACCTGCCAGTTGGTCTACCAGTACCTGTGCGCAGACAACACCGACCAGGCCCAGCGCTGGGCCGACAAGCTGGGTGCACCTAGCCTGGAGGCCTTGTGGGATGGGGAATGGTTCAACCAGTCGGTCACTGCAGCGCCATCGCACCTGGTGCTGCAATTTGATACCGGCACCAGTGACGACCTGCCTTTGCTGCAGATCGAAACCCTGTTCAGCCACGGCCTGCGGGCGGCGGTGCTGGAGGTCTTCTACGACCAGGTGGGCGAAACCGAACGCATGCACTTCGATCAGGGCCGCTGGGTGTCGCGCCAGGCATTCATGGACGCCAACCCGCAGTGGCGCGCGGTGGTTGAGCCTGTGCCACAGGTCGGCGAGGGCGGCGAAGACGGCGATGCCGATGACCGCTACGCTTGCTCCAAAGACCCGGCCAAGCCGCTGGCTGTGGCCAAGCTGCGCCAGCAGGAAGAAAAGCGCAAGCGTGAGGCCCGTGAGGCGGCTGAGGCGTTTGTCGAAATGGCGCGGGCCATGGGCAAAAGCGGCAAATCACCCGTGCAGGGGCTGATGGCTGTGCTGCTGTTGCGGGCCGGGTTCAAAGGGCTGGTGCACGCGGTGGTCTTCACGGTGGTCACCGTGTTGCTGTTCAAGGGCTTTTGGCTGTGGATGGGCCTGGGGCTGGTGCTGGCCGTGGCGCTGCCGCTGTACTACATGGCCACTGAACACAAAGCGCTGCGTGGGGACGACGGAGACGATGACGTCGAAAAGCCCGGCGACGATGGCCCCGCCACGGTGATGGCAGCGCAGTAAAAGCATCTGAGGAGAAGAACAACATGCTGACGCAAATCGAATGGTGGGGCGGGGTGATTTTTGTGCTAGGGGCGCTGACCTACCGCATGGTCATGGGGGCGCTGGAGCGGCCGGTGGATGGATTCCCTTGGTACCGGCTCATGATGCACGTGTTCTTTCTGGCCCCGGCTGCGTTGCTGGCGGGCTACTTCTACCCGCTCACGCAGCCCGCGCTGCAATACGGCTACCTGGCGCTGCTGGCCGTCTCGCTGCTGGTGGTGGCCGTGATGCTGGTGCAGGAGATGACCGGCGACTCGGGCGAGGGCCAAGAAGAGGGGCGCAGCAAGGAGCCCTTGAAAGAGGGCGCGACAGCCAAGGCCGACGATACAGACGAGTACGAAGAGCCCGGCTGGCTGATGTCGGTGGTCGGTGCCATCGTGCTGTACAGCCCGGTGCTCACGGCCTGTGGCCTCGCCAGCTACAAGGCCTGGCCCATGGTGCAGCGCCTGGCATAGTGCATCCGCAGTGCGCAGTGGGATGGCGGTGGTCTGGCAAGGCTGACAATGCCTGCCCACCATCCCCAGTTTTTCGCTGCCCTTGGTTTTGGCTCGGTGTACCCGCCTTCGTTAGTCCACAACTCCATGTCCCCCGATTCCTTTGCCGATCTTCTGTCGGTCTACATGCGCCGCATTCGCGCCAGCGCCTCGGGCGTGGCCACCGAAATTGGCCTGAGCCGCGAGGCCGTCAACAACTGGCGCAACGGCATCTCGGTGCCCAACCCCCGCTCGCGCGACAAGCTGGTGGCCTGTACCCGCTACCTGCGCCTGACCGAGAGCGAGGCCAACCGCCTGCTCAGCGCCGCAGGGTTCGCGCCCGAGTTCCCGCTGCAAGCCGAGTCCACTGGCGCGCAGCCGTTTGCTGCATTCCAGGACAAGGTGTTTGCGCAACTGGCCCAGGCGGTGCCATACCCCATCTCGCTGCTGCTGTCGCCCGCGCACTGGGGGCAGCCACCGTTCCGGCACGAGCTGCTGCAGCGCGCCCGCGCGCAGTACGGCGAGGGCTCGGTGCTGCACATCCAGCCGCCCTACAGCGTGAGCACCGTGCTCGCCGAATACTTCGCCGCCATCGGCCGCCAGTGCGGGCTTGGCGATGTGGCGTCGGACTACGAGTTTGAATCCGCGCTGGAGCGCCGCCTGCTGGCGGGCGAGCGCATCTTCTGCCTGGTCAGCCGCTTTGAGCAGGGCACACCTGCACTGCGCGAAACCCTGGCCGGCATCCTGCGCAGCCTGAGCGAAATGCACAGCGGCCGCCTGCACCTGCTGCTGTGCGGCGGGCAGGCGCTGGCCGACCTCAAATACCGCAGCGGCGACCTGTCGCTGCTCAACATCGCCCAAGTGCACCACTGGCCCGACCCGTCGCTGGCCGACCTGATGCAACTGGCCCGCCACCGCTGGCCCGAGCAGCCCTGGTCCGAGCCGGTGGTGGCTGCATTGCAGGCCCTGAGCGGCGGCCACCCCGCGCTGTTTGAAGAAGGCCTGCAATGGCTGGTGGACCACCCCGGCGCGGGCGCCAGCCTGCACAAAGGCCAGCCCGCCTTCAGCGCCCTGCGCACCCACCTGGCCAGCAGCCCGCGCCTGTGGCAAACGTTCCTGCCGCTGGCGCAGGTGCCAGCCAGCCGGGCCCGCCTGCAGCAGTTGCTGGGCGCGGACGACCTGGGCCGCGCGCGGCCCTACCTGCAGGACGATGACCTGCGCAGCCTGTTCTGGGGCAACCTCATTCTTGCGCGCGGCACGGGCGATGCAGCGCGGCTGCACTGGCGCAGCCCCACGGTGCGTGAAGCGGGCTGGATGGTGCTGGATTCATGCTCGGCCGACTGACGCCCTGGCTGTCCCGGCCCGTGGTGCGCGCCGTGGTCATTGCGCTGGTCACGCTGTTTGTGGCCAGCGCCGTGTTCCTGCCCCAGCACAACCCGGCCACGCGGGGTCGGTTCATGGCGGCGATGAATGTGGGGCCGCTGTGGGGTGAGCTGGTGCAGTGGCGCGTGGCCATGGTCAACGCCCGTAACGAGCTGGATGCCTGGCCTACCGACATTCAGAAGTACGCGCCGCCCATTGCCAACCCGCAGCTGCGCGTCACGTCCCCGCGCCCCAACGTGCTGCAGGCCGACATTGCCCACAACCCTGAATTTGGCAAGCTGGCGGGCACGCAGGTGGTGGTGGAACTGCAGCCCGGCACCCACACCTGGACCTGCCGCCCCGGCAACCCGCCCATCCCGCAGGGCTACCTGCCCATCAACTGCCAGCAAGGCAGCACCGACGACTTCGAGCCCGCCAAGCCGGTGCCAGACGCCGACCCCTTTGGCTGGATGCGCTCGCTCATCACATGGTGTGCGGTCATCTTTGGCGTGGGTGCCGTGCTGTGGGTGATGCGCCACCCGCTCATCGGTGCAGGCCAGCTGCGCCCCGCGCGCCTGCGCCGCACACCGCTGGCCCGCCTGCCGCAGATCGACCGGCTGCTGCGCTGGCTGCGGCGGCTGGAACCCACGTTGCAGGCCGCCGACATTCGCCTGGTGGACTGGCGCCGCGCCGTGGCCTGCGCCCAGGCCACGGGCAGCGAGCGCGCCCCGGCCCTGGCCCGCGCGCTGGCCGAACGCGTGTCCGCCCGCTGCCAGCCCAGCACCGACTGGGCGCTGCCCGGTGCGGTGTTTGAATGGTCGTTCCCGCCCGACCTGCCCGTGTCGCTGGACCGCTGCCTGGTCTTTGTGCCCACCCCCGGCATCGACGAAGCCACCGTGCTGCGCCAGCTGCGCGCCGTGCAAACCGGCAGCGACGTGCTGCTGATCCTGAGCGATCACAGCGTGGACACCCCCTGGCCCCTGCTGCATGCCCACACCCAAGACCGTGCCAACCTGCATGTGATGGCCGACAGCGCCAGCCAGACCGAATGGCTGATCGGCGGCGACGCCCTGCAGGTGCTGCTGCGCCTGCTGGCCGCGCAACTGCGCATCACGCGCATATCGCCCTACCAGACGCGCGGCGGCGTCACGCGCGAAGGCGCCTTCTTTGGCCGCGCGCAACTGCTGGCCCGCGTCATCAACCGCGAGCCCGCCAACTACCTGGTGGTGGGCGGGCGCCAGCTGGGCAAAAGCAGCCTGCTCAAGGCCGTGCAGCGCCGCATGGCGGGCCACCCGCACACCGTGTGCCATTACGTCTCGCTGCGCGACCACCGCCTGGCACCGCGCATGGCGCTGCAGTTTGGACTGGCGGCCGACACACCGCTCGAAGCCATCGTGGACCACCTACAGGCGCAGTACCAGGGCAAGCGCCTGGTGCTGCTCATCGACGAGGCCGACCTGTTCTTCCGCGACGAATCGGTCAACGGCTACGTGCAGCTGTCCACCCTGCGCGCACTCAGCGAAGAGGGCCGCTGCTGGTTCATGCTCGCGGGCTTCTGGGATTTGTACGCCACCGCCGTGCTCGACTACCAAAGCCCGCTGCGCAACTTTGGCGAGGTGCTGACCATCGGCGGCCTGGAGCGCGATGCCTGCCGCGAACTGGCCACCGAGCCGCTGCGCAAGCTGCGCCTGGGCTTTGACAACGAGCACCTGGTGAGCCGCCTGGTGGACGCCAGCGGCCAGCGCGCCAACCTGGTCGCCATCCTGTGCCAGGAATGCCTGGAGGCGCTGGCGCCCGGCGAACGCGTGATCGAAAAGCGCCACCTCGACCAGGCCCTGGCCTCGCAGGCCGTGCAAGACGCGTTGGCGGGCTGGGGCCGCCTCAGCCATGACGAAGCCGCCTGCCGCCTCGACCGCATCGTTGTTTACCACACGGCCCAGGTGGGACAGTCCAGCCTGGTCACGCTGGCCCAGCTGCTGCAAAGCCATGGCATCGCAGGCGACGCACAGGCCCTGCGCTTGTCGCTGGCGCGCCTGCAACTGGCCTATGTGCTGCGCAAACACGAGGCGGGCGAATACCGCTTTGCCATCCCGCTGCTGCAGGACCAGTTTGAACCGGCGGAGGTGGAACTGCTGTTGCACCAGGAGCTGGCCGTGCTGGCGCGTGACCGTGATCCGGGTTGAGCCACGCAGGGGCACTGCGGAGCCATTGCTGCAAAATTTTGATTCGGATAACCGCTAGGCGCTTATCCAATATGCCCTTCCAGCTATTGAATAGATAGCGAATGGCCGTCTGTCTCAAGGCCGCTGCGCCATCACCAGCGCATACAGCGCCTGCGCCGCCACCGACAGGCTCTCGTCCCGCCGCCGTACCAGATAGATCTGTCGCGTCAGCCCCGGCAGCGACAGCGGCCGTGTGACCAGCCCCGGCTGGTCAAAGTGGAACAGCGTGAGCGCCGGTACCACGCTGATGCCCAGCCCCGCGCGCACCATGCCCATCACGGTGGCGAGCTGCTCCACCTCCATCAGCGTGTGCATGGCCTGCGGGTGCAGGGCGGCCTCCAGGTACTGGCGCACGCTGCTGGTGCGCGCCAGGTGGATGAAGGGCCAGGCGGCCAGGTCCTGCGCGGTGATGGCCTTGCGCCTGCGCGCCAGCGGGTGGTCGGCTGGGCACACCAGATAGAAGTTGTCGCTGCAAAACGGCTCGGCTTGCAGCGCGGGCGTGTCGGCGCGGATGGCGGCCAGTGCAAGGTCGGCATGGCCGCTGGCCACGCGGTCGATGCAGGGCTCGGACAGCACATCGGCAATGTCGATCTCGATGCCCGGGTGCGCCGTGCGGTACTGCGCCAGCACACCGGGCAGCCAGCCCGCCGCCAGTGACGGCAGCAGCGCCACGGCCACACGCCCGCGCTGCAGTGTGGCGGCACTGCGCACGGCGGCCAGGGCGCTGGTGATTTCGGCACGGATGCGGCGGGCCGACTCCAGAAAGTTCTGCCCCTCGGGCGTGAGGTCCACATGCCGCGTGCTGCGGTCGAACAGGCGCAGGCCCAGGTCGTCCTCCAGCGCGCGGATGAGGGCGCTGAACGCGGGCTGCGACAGGTGGCACAACGTGGCGGCGCGCGTGAAGCTGCGCTGCTCGGCCAGCGCGAGGAAGGCATCGAGCTGGCGGCTGGAGAGGTGGGGGGCGCTCATGCGGGGCTGGTGTGATTCATCTGTTTTTCAGATGGATTCATCGTAACAATCGATTTCAAAGAATACCGCAGCCTGCCTACAGTGGGCGCAGGAGACAACGATTCCATGGCGAACAACGCTGACAAAAAACTGCTGGTGGGCTGCGCCGCCGGCTTTTCGGGCGACCGCACTGACGCGGCCCTGCCTGTGGTGCAGGCGCTCATCGCCAGCGGCCAGCCTGCGGTGCTCATCTTCGAGACCCTGGCCGAGCGCACGCTGGCCCTGGCCCAGCTGGCGCGCCGCACTGACCTCGATGCTGGATATGAGCCGCTGCTGGTGGACCTGCTGCGCCCCGTACTGGCGCAGTGCCTGGCGCACGGTGTGCGCATCGTCAGCAACTTTGGCGCGGCCAACCCGCACGGTGCCGCGCGCCGCATCCACTCGCTGGCGGCCGAGCTGGGCCTGGCCCGTCCGCGCATTGCCGTGCTGCAGGGCGACGACCTGAGCGGCCCCGAACACCGCGCGCTGCTGCAGGGCGCGCTGGGCAGCGCCATGCCCGCCGAGCCCATCGTCAGCGCCAACGCCTACATCGGCGCACAGGCGATTGCCGACGCGCTGCGCGCAGGCGCCGATATCGTGGTGTGTGGCCGTGTGGCCGACCCCTCGCTGGTGCTGGGCCCCGCGCTGGCGCACTACGGGTGGGCATTGGACGACTGGGACCGGCTGGCCCGCGCCACCATGGCCGGGCATCTGCTGGAATGCGGCGCCCAGGTTACGGGCGGCTACTTTGCCGACCCTGGCTACAAGGATGTGACGGGCCTGGCGCAACTGGGCTACCCCATCGCCGAGATCGACGCCGACGGCCACTGCACCATCACCAAGCCACCCGGCACGGGCGGCTGCATCACCGAGCGCACGGTAAAGGAACAACTGCTTTACGAGCTGCACGACCCGGCGGCCTACCTCACGCCCGATGTGGTGGCCGACATCACCACCGCCCGCGTGATCGCGGTGGGCGCTGACGCGGTGCGGCTGGAGGGCGTGCAGGGCCACGCGCGGCCCGCCACGCTCAAGGTCAACGTGTGTTTTGAATCGGGCTGGTTTGCCGAGGGCGAAATCTCCTACGCCGGCCCGCGCGCTGAGGCCCGTGCCCGACTGGCGGGCGAGGTGCTGCGCGAGCGCTTGCACGGCCTGGGCCCGTTGCGCATCGACCTGATTGGCGTGACCAGCATCTTTGGCGACGACACCAGCCGCTGGCTGGATGCCCCCCACAACGATGGCAATGACGCCCGTGACGTGCGCCTGCGTGTGGCCCTGCAGCACCGCGACCACGCCAGCGCCCAGCGCTTGGTGCGCGAGGTGACCGCTCTCTACACCTGTGGCCCCGCAGGCGGCGGCGGCGTGCGCACTGCCATGCGGCCGCGCCTGGGCACGGTGTCGTGCCTGGTGCCGCGCGATGCGGTGGCCGTGCGTTTTGAGATGGTGGATTGAGGAGGACACACACCATGACAACCACTATCACCGTCCCTCTCTACCGCCTGGCCCACAGCCGCACCGGCGACAAAGGCAACCGCTCCAACATCAGCGTCATCGCCTGGCATCCCGCGCTGTGGGATGTGCTGGTCGAACAAGTCACCGAGGCCGCCGTGGCACAGCAGTTTGCGCAGCGCCGCCCGCGCCAGGTCACGCGCTACCTGCTGCCCCAGTTGCAGGCCATGAACATCGTGCTGGACGATGTGCTCGACGGCGGCGTGAACGACTCGCTCAACCTCGACAGCCATGGCAAGGCGCTGAGCTACCTGCTGCTCGATATGCCTGTCACCGTGCCCGCACACCTGGCAACGCACTTTGGCGGCCCTTCCGTGTAGCACCGTTTTTCTTTTCTATCCATACCAACACCAGGAGACAACATGACCCCTTCATCCCCCCGCCGCGCTCTGCTCGCCACTGCCGCCGCACTGGCGCTGGGCGCATTGCACGCCCCAGCAGCCTTGGCCCAGGCGGCCGGTGCCTACCCGGCCAAGGCCATCACCTTTGTCGTGCCCTTTGCCGCAGGCAGCGCCACCGACCAGCTGGCGCGCGCGCTGGGCCAGTCCATCACCAACGACACCAAGCAGCCCGTGGTCATCGACAACAAGGCGGGCGCCAGCGGCATGATCGCCGCGTCGGCCGTGGCCAAGGCTGCGGCTGATGGCTACAGCGTGCTCATCACCACCAACACCACACACGCCGCCAACGAGCACCTGTACAAAAAGCTCTCGTACGACCCGGTGAAGGACTTTGCACCCGTCACCGGCCTGGGCAAGGGCGGGCAGGTGCTCGTGGTCAACGCCAGCGCGCCGTACAAGAACGTGGGCGAGCTGCTGGCTTTTGCCAAGAAGAACCCCGGCAAGCTCAGCTTTGGCAGCGGCAGCTCATCGAGCCGCATGGCGGGCGAGATGCTCAAGCAGCTGGCGGGCGTGGACATCCTGCATGTGCCCTACAAGAGCAACCCGCTGGCCATCACCGACCTGCTGGGCGGGCAGATCGATTTGATGATCACCGACACCTCCACCGGCGTGCCGCAGGTCAAGGCGGGCAAGCTGCGTGCGCTGGGCTACTCCACGCAAAAGCGCAGCACTCAGCTGCCCGACGTGCCCACCATCGACGAAGCCGGTGTGAAGGGCTACGACATGGGCTACTGGTTTGCGGCCTACGTGCCGGCCAACACTCCCGCACCGGTGGTGGCGCGCCTGAACGAGCTGCTGACCGCCGCCACCAAGAGCGCTGCGGCCAAGAGCTTCTATTACAACGCCGGCTCCGAAGCCTGGACCACCATGCCCGATGAACTCGCCAAGTTCCAGGCCGCCGAAACCCAGAAGTGGGGCAAGGTGATCAAGGCCGCTGGTATCGAGGCGGAGTGAGCTGCGGGCCCAACACCAGTGGGGGCAACTCCTGTTGAACCGGGCCGTGTTCTTACTTTTGCCAGGGGTGGGGGAGATTTCTAGCCAAAATGGCCGGATGCGCTAGAACAACATGCCTGAGTAGCTATCAAAAGCGTAGTGACTGTGTGTGGCCTGGCCAGCCACCTTCACCAAGGCACCCCCGCAAACCGCGCCACCAAAAAATCCAGCAAGGCCCGCACCGCAGGCGACAAGTGCCTGCGCGACGGGTACAGCGCATAGATCGTCATCACCGGCAAGTCCCACTGTGGCAGCACGGCCTGCAGCTCGCCGCTGTTCAGGTAGGGGTTGACCAGATAGGTTGGCTGCATCGCAATGCCGCCGCCTGCCAGCGCTGCGCGCATCAGCGTGGTGGCCTCGTTGGCGCTGAAATGGCCGCTCACGCCCACGCGTTCCACCACCTCGCCCTGCGTCAGCTGCCACACGCTTTTGCCAAAGTTGGCATAGCTCAGGCACCGGTGCTGCGCCAGGTCGGCGGGTTGCTGCGGCACGCCGTGCGTGGCCAGGTAGGCGGGTGATGCCACCAGCGCCGAATCACACCGCGCCAGCGGCCGGCCGATGAGCAGCGGGTCGGGCTCGGCGCTGATGCGGATGGCCAGGTCGATGCGCTTTTCGACAAGGTTCAGCGAGCCCTCGCTCGCGTCCAGGTCGATCTTGAGTTGCGGGTGTTGCGCCAGAAAGTCTGCAATCGCCGCGCCCATCTGCGCAAACGCAAATGACACGCTGCAGGTCAGCCGCAGCTGGCCGCGCAATGCGCCCTCGGTGGTCGTGGCTGTTTCTTCTTCGAGGTCTTGCGACAGCGCCAGCATCTGCTGGCAGCGGCGCAGCGCATGTTCGCCCGCGTCGGTCAGCGTCACGCTGCGGGTGGTGCGCTGCAGCAGCCGCGCCTGCAGCCACTGCTCCATCTCGCCCACGTAGCGCGTGACCATGGCACGCGACATCTCCAGTTTGTCGGCCGTGGCGCTGAAGCTGCCGCTGGTGGCGACTTCGGCAAACACATGCATGGCGGTCAGGCGGTCCATAACGTGAAAGTTTTGGGGTTATTTGATCGATTGGTGAAACAAATATGCACGAATTATCGGGTTTATTGGATCGATTGGCGCAAATAAACTTCATTTCGTCATCGAACCAACTGCTCAAAGCACCGGAGAAACCACCATGTTCCGCACCACCCTCATCGCCACCAATCTTGCCGTTGCCTTCACAGGCGCCCAGGCCGCCCAGCCGCTGCAGGTCAAGGTCTACAACGCCGACGGCAACAGCTTCAACGTCAACTCCACGCTGGTCTATGGCGAGAAAGAAGCCATGGTGATCGACGCAGGCTTCACCCGTGCCGATGCGCTGCGCATTGCCGCCAACGTGCTCGACACCGGCAAAGAGCTCAAGACCATCTACGTGAGCCAGGCCGACCCTGACTACTACTTTGGCGTCGAGACGCTGAAAGAAATTTTCACCAAAGCCGACGTGGTGACCACGCCCGCCGTGCTGGAGAAGATCAACGCCAAGCTGGCTGGCAAGCTCGCCTTCTGGGGCCCCAAGATGGGCGCCAACGCACCGCGCACGCCCGTGCTACCCAAGGCGATTGCCGGCAACACGCTGAGCGTGGACGGCCAGACGGTGGAGATCCGTGGCACCACTGGCCCGCTGGCGCACCGCCCGTATGCATGGATCCCGTCCATCAAGGCCATCGTGGGCAACATTGGCGTGGTGGGCACCAACACCCATGTGTGGACGGCCGACACGCAAACCGTGGCCGAGCGCAGCGCCTGGGTGGCCCAGCTCGACGAAATGGCCGCCCTGCAGCCCACCGTGGTGGTGCCCGGCCACATGCCCGCCGGTGGCGCGCTGGATGCCGCCAACATCAGCTACACCAAGGGCTACCTGCAAGCGTTTGAGAAGAACGCCGCCGCCACCAAGACCAGCGCCGAACTCATCGACGCGATGAAGAAGGCCTACCCCGCAGCGCCCATGGGCCTGTCGCTGGACATCGGCGCCAAGGTGAACAAGGGCGAGATGAAGTGGTGAGATGACGTGCTGAAAGCTGTCAAAGCAAGTTGTTGAAAGGAACCAGACCGTGACCACGCACCCGCTCCAACAAGTCCTGCAGCACCTGCACGCCGGGCGCTGGAATGCGGCGCACGATCTGGTGCAGCACGACGGCTCCATGCTCGGCGCCTGGCTGCACGGCATCCTGCACCTGCAAGAGGGCGACCTGGAAGACGCCGAAAACTGGTACGACCGCGCCGCCCGTCATTTCCGCAGCCGGGGCACGCTGGCCGAAGAAATCGCAGCGTTTGAGGCCGCACTGGCCGCACACCTTACCCAGCTTGCCCAGGCTGCACCCGCAGCGGCACCGGCCGCCGCAACACCGCCTGATCCTGAAGATTCTGAAGAGAGACCCTGATCCATGCCCCCCACGCCCACCGTCACCGTGACGTACCTGTTCGACCCCCTGTGCGGCTGGTGCTACGCCGCCGCACCCGTGCTGGCCCGCTTGCAAGCCACGCCCGGCGTGCAGGTGGTGCTGGCACCCACGGGCTTGTTTGCAGGCGCAGGCGCCCGGCCCATGGACGCGCAATTTGCCGCCTACGCATGGGCCAACGACCAGCGCATCGCGCAGCTCACCGGCCAGCCGTTCAGCCCGGCCTATCGCGAGCAGGTGCTGGGCCAGCCGGCTGGGCGTTTTGACTCGGGCCCTGCCACGCTGGCCCTCACCGCCGTGGCGCAGACCGAGCCCGCGCGTGAGCTGGAGGCACTGCACGCCTTCCAACGCGCACGGTATGTGGACGGGCGCGACACCACGGCGCCCACCGTGCTGGCCGATGTGCTGAGCGCCCTGGGCCTGCATGCAGCCGCAGAGTTGGTGCGCGAGCCCACCGATGCCCTGCGCGCCGCCATGCTGCAGCGCGTGGCCGCCGCCCGCGCCGACATGCAAGCCCTGGGAGCACAAGGCGTGCCACAACTGGCAGTCGGCGACGCCGCCACCGGCCGCCGCCGTGTGCTGGGCAGCCAGGCCCTGCACGGCAACTTCGACGCATTGCTGCAGCAGGTGGCCCAGGCCTGAGCGCCGCGGTTGGCACGGCGCGGCCCGGGCTGCACCGTTGCCCGCACTGCAAATCGCAGCCAGGCCTGCGCCATGTCTTCAAGCCCCGTGGTCCGCCACGGGCACCCACACCACGGTGTGGTTCGCGCACTCCACTTCGTCCGGTGGCTGCCACAGGTCACTGGCCAGCTCAAAGATGTGCGGCGGCACCACCATCGAAAACGTTGCGCCCTGTTCAGCATTGCGCCGCAACACACGCGCGCGCCGCACCTCGCGCGGGGCGTCCAGCACATACACCACCATGGCATCGGCCCATGGCCCCATGCGGGCGTAAAACGCATCGCGCTGGTGCTGCTGGATCAGGCCCACCTCCAGCACCACATCGCCACCCGCGTTCAGCACGGCCTCGGCCGTCTTCCAGATCTGCGCCAAGCAACGCAGCGTGCGTGGCACATACCAGGCCATGGCGTCTGCCGCATCGGGCCGGTCGGCCGAAAACAGTGTGGCCATCCAGTCGTCCAGGTTCAGCGGCACGGCGCTGTGCAGCTGCACCAGCTGGCGCACAAAGGTGGACTTGCCCGCACCCACGGGCCCGATGACCAGATGGATGCGCGGGGAGGGGGCGGTGGCACCTGCGGGGGCCGTGTGTGTGGAAGTGGCGTGCATCAAAAAGAGCTCCAGAAATGCAAAAAGCCCTCTCTGCAAGCAGGGAGAGCCTTCAATGCGATGGACCAAAAAGAAAAGCCCTCAACGGTGGTGGAGGGCTTTGCGGATCGCTCAGGCCCCAAGGGGCCGGACGCGATAGGGCAGTGTAGGTGCCCGCTGCGGGCTGCGTCAACCGTTGGTCCGTGTGCCCTGTGTTGAGTCCCCCAGTCGCACCCTGCGCGCACCCGGAAAGCTGGGTCACGCCCCAAACACGAGCGCCTGGTGCGCCCCCACGCCCGCCAGCACGCCTTCGGCCGATGCCAGCGTGGCGTTGTGCCGCATCAGCGTCAGGTCGCCAGCGGCATACACGCCGGGCACCATGGTCATCTTGTTCGCGTCGGTGCGGAGGTACGGGCCCATAGGCCCATCGTCGAACGCGCAGCCCAGTTGCTCGGCCAGCGGGCTGGCGGGGCGGGTGGTGGCTGCCACATACAGCGCATCCAGCGGTACCACGCGCGCATCACCGCCACCGGTGGCCTGCAGGCGCACACCCTGCAGCACCTGGCCCGGGCCTTCCAGCGCGGCGATGGGCGCGGGCTCGATGGTGATGCCCAGCGCCAGCAGCCGCTCGCGCTCGGCGGTCTCCAGCGTGGTGTCGCCGTTCAGGAAGAGGGTGGTCGGGCCCCAGTCGGCAATCAGCTGCGCATGCATGGCCGAGCCTGTCGAGTGGTACAGCACGCCCAGCCGCTGGCCCGCAAATTCATACCCATGGCAATACGGGCAGTGCAGCACCGATGCGCCCCAGCGCTTGCGCAGGCCTGCAATCTCGGGCAAGCCATCCTGCACGCCAAACGCCAGCACCAGCTTGTGCGCCTCCATGTGCGTGCCATCGTCCAGCACCACTTCAAACCCGTTCTCTGGTGACCCGGCGCGTTGCTGCGCCCTGGCCGACACCACCGTGCCCTGCACAAAAACCACCGTGGGATAGGCCGCCAGCTTGCGCCGCGCCTGCTGGATCATCGCCAGCGGCGGCTCGCCGTCTTGCCCGAAGAAGCCGTGCGACGCTGCCGCAAACCGGTTGCGCGGCTGGCCTGCGTCCACCACGCACACTCGCCGCCGGGCTCGCGCCAGCTGCATTGCGGCCGACAGGCCGGCAAAGCTGCCGCCTATCACGATCACCTCATACGCCTGGGTGGTTGTCATTGCTGCTGTCGCCATGCTCAATCTCCTTGTGACCGTGGCACCCGGCCACCATGCGTTCATGAAACTCGGCCGACAGCTGCGCCAGCGTCACCGCACCCAGCCGCGCCAGCAGCGCCTCTTCGGCCGCCTGGTAGGCGTCGGTCAGCGCGCGGTTCACTGCTTGTTCGACGACGCAGCCGGGGCTCTCCACGCGGTTGCCCACCGCCAGCAGCGTGGGCGCGCCCAGCGCCTCGTAGATGTCGCGCAGCGTGATATCGGTGAGCGGGCACGACAGCACCCACCCCCCGCCATGCCCCTTGGCCGATGTGACAAAGCCCGCGTAGCGCAGCCCCGCCATCAGGCGGCGCACCACCACCGGGTTGGTCTGCATGGCCTGCGCCATCGCCTCAGACGTGGCGGGCCCCTCCATCTCTGCCATGTGCAGCAGCGCGTGGAGAACATTGGAAAGTCGGCTATCTCGTTTCATGCAACATTAAAAGTTGCGTGATGGTAGCATGTGCTGAAAAGCCGCGCTTGGCGTACAGGTTGCTATTAATTGAGTAGCTGCTACCGCATATTGCATAGCGCTTGCTGCCTATTTGATTCAAAACATGCGTCCATGGGCGCCACGCCCCAGTGGGGCTCGCCCGCCAGTACCACCGTCACACCGCCCACACCATGCCCCATTCCAACACCCCATCTGCCTTCACCGACCCCGCCGCCGTCGCCCGCTATGCCGAAGGCCCGCGCCGCAACGTACCCGGCTACGACAGCCTGCTGCGCATGTCGCGCATCCTGCTGGCCGAGCGCGTGCCCGACCATGGCCGCGTGCTGGTGGTGGGCGCTGGCGGCGGGCTCGAGCTGGAAGACATGGCGCTGGCGCACCCCGGCTGGCGCTTCGACGGCGTGGACCCGAGCCAGCCCATGCTGGACTTGGCGGCGCAGCGGTTGCAAAGTGCTGGCGTGTCAGACAACCGCGTGGCGCTGCACTGCGGCTATGTGCAAAGCGCACCGGATGGGCCGTTTGACGGCGCTACGTGTCTGCTGACTTTTCACTTTGTGCCGCGCGAGGAGCGCGTGCCCATGCTGGTGGAGATCCTGCGGCGGCTCAAGCCCGGGGCGCCGCTGGTGGTGGCGCATCTGAGCGTGGCGGATGGTGCTGGCCCCGGTGGCGATGGCGGGGCAGGGGAGCGCGACCTATGGCTGTCACGCTACGCCGCGTTTCAGGTGGCGTCCGGCGTGTCGCCGGAGCATGCGGCCAGGGCGCGGTACAAGGTGGCTGCAGAGCTGGCAGTACTGACGCCGGAGGAGGATGAGGCTGTTTTGCGCGAGGCGGGGTTTGGCGATGTGCGGATGTTTTACATGGGCTTTGCGTTCAGGGGTTGGGTGGCATCGGCCTTGTAGCGGCTGCTGAACGAAAGGGGATCGTGGCCCAGGCGCTGGAGCGTGCGGGCTTGGCGGATTGGATTCCCGAAGGCGAAGGCAAGTGGTCCCTGCCCATCCAGTTCTTGCCCGACGATGCCGGTTGGGTGGAACTGATGCGCCTGTCGCCCGGAACGCGGCTGGGCCTGCACCGGCACACGGGCGAAGTGCACGCCCTGACGCTGGCAGGCGAGCGCCGCTTGAACGACGGCCGCGTGGTACGGCCGGGCGACTACATTCATGAGCCCGCTGGGAATGTGGACTGGGGGGAGGGCACGGGTACCTAGCCGCTGCCGGTATATGTGGTGTTAAGGGCCGCGTGGGATACGTGGCCGCTTGATCTTTGTCAGAGAAGCGCGGAAAGCTCTGCCCCGCTGGGCAGGCTGTGCAAGCACTTGGCCAGCTTTTATATAAACATAACGGCTGTCTCACCAACACAGGATCAAACAAAAAACTCCTTTCGTTGCGCCGGAGTTATGAACCTTTCTTCGATGGATGTTTTCAATGGTTGAGGTAGCGCGTGCCAGGCATCTGCATATACGCAAATCAGAATGTCATTGAGATATTCTGCGACCTCATACACTGCCGCAGCGCAATCAATGCATTGGTCTGCATTTTTAACCAATTCATGCAATTCGCCTAAAGCGGGTAAAACATGTTCGCTTTGTAGATGAATGTGTGCGGATAGAAGCTTATACGGATCTTCTTCTTTGCGTTTTTTAATTTGGCTTAGTATTCCCCAGCGTTTCCCAAATTTTTGATAATGAGTGCCTATGTAGGTAATGAGCTCGGTTTTTAGTTTGAATCCATTTCCTGTCGCGTTGACATGTTCCCATTCCACGGCGTGATCTTTGAAATAAAGCCATGAAAGAATTAAGTCTATTTCGCAGCGAAGTGCTAGGATGGATGGACGCATTAACCCTAAAGCCAAGCAAGCGTCTACCTCCCGAAGAGAGCTTTTGGCGGATAGCAAAAGGCAGTCGGCGGATTGTGTTAGGCAATATTTTTCTAGATAATCAAGCCAATGCAAAAGTAGCAATGCATTTTTCTCAACAAGAATTGAGATTCTCTCCCCCGAGGTTGCGGAAAATGCACTTACCGCATCCGCGAGCTTAATAATTTCAGCCTGATGTGAAAGTGGCACAGAGGGCGGCGTCATTTCAATCGCCAATCTGAAGGTCTGGTGTGCACATATTTGTTACGGATGACTGTTGCAATATGTAGTAGTTCGCTCTCGGTGACTTGGAAAAGCAGACGATTAATCCATGCTTCAAATCCCTTTTTGGAATCTCGCGGAATTTCAATCCACGGAACACGAGATTTTATTTCTTGTGCTAAGAGTTCCATTGCAAAAGTCTTAGGTAGACGGGCTTCATCGATTAGTAGGCTACTGATTTTTTTGGGAACATTCGATGTGGCACTAAGGTGCAATGGTGCGTCTTCTAATTCGGGGGAATTTTCGGGAAATTCTTCAATTAATTTTTTTGCAAATTTTACTGCGTTAACAAATTGATGAGTTTCGACATTTTTTAATTGCAGTGCAAGCGCTTCGATTTCTTTTGTTGAAAGATTTGTTGCTGCCAAAAGCATATATAGGCGCTTGAGTAAATTAGCGTTCATAGTCCAAGAGCCTTTCCAAGTTCATCCACGATTTTTGTGATTTGCGGGGTGACGCGCCAACTTTGTTTTTTATCGGTGGCAAAACCGGTATAGCCCTGCGAGGCCTCAAGAAGCTTCGAAACTTGCAGCGTTGCTGCCATGGTGGCCGCTCCAAATTTTGGATCGCTTCGAAGGGTATTCTCGACGATTGGATCATAGCCGTGAGTTTTTACCCCATTTAGCAGTACGATCAGTTTTGGTTTGGGGTTTATTGCTGGCAAATCCGATATAAATTGATCTAATAGTTTAAGTCCAAGTAACGAGTATCTGTCCGGTCTTACAGGTACAAGCACATGCGTAGCCGCCTCTAATGCGCAGGTTGTCATGAAAGAACTGCTGGGGTTGCAGTCGATACAAACCACATCCTTTTCCTGCCTTGCATTGCTTACAAATTGCATGAACCTTTGCTTCGCCGAGTCGAGCACTTTTGGATCAGTTATCAATGCGTATTTGACAATGTCAAAATCGCCAGGCACGAAAGAAAGATTAATACTTGTGTTATTGGATATTTGCCGTAATTTCACCGCAACATCGTCAAGTTTTGGAATGATCTCTTTGCTTGCGCTGGTTTTGAAAATTGATGGAGAAGAATGATCTTCCATTACGGATAGAACAGTCTTTTTTGCAGCTTTTAACTTTTCGTAGTCTGCTTGTGTTGTTATTGTCTGAGTGAGGTTGAATTGTGGATCAAAATCAAGCAAGACCGTAGATTTCAGCAAGTGTCGATACAAGTGACGAAAGACATGCGCAGAAATGGTCGTTTTTCCGACCCCTCCCTTCATGTTGAGTACGGACACCACCACTCCACTCTTCTTAACAGCTGACTTCGTCATTGCATTCCTCTCCTTTTTGCAGAAAACACCGTCGCACAACGAAAGCCTATGTTGGCGGCGTTTCCAATGGGCGTTGCTAATGGTAGTAGTGTGACTCATAGGAGCGAGGCAATGTCAACGAACCTTCAATAGGTACAAGTCCGGCGTTCGACAGCTGAAGTGATACGTGTGAACGTGGGGTAAGACATCGCGCGCGCCAATGCATGAATTTGTTTCGCCGAAAATTGGTCAAAGTTCAGTCTTGCCCGGCCAAAGTAGACCGCATAGCATCCCTGTCAAGCACCCACCCCCATGAGGTGCTGCACAAAAACATGACAGGAGACAAGCCTTGCCATCCACCCGCTGGAGTCACTGCGGCACCGAAGACCTGGACGTCTTGCAGACCATCTTCTGGTCTGCCGGCGCGTCGCGCAATGCGCTGGCGCAGCGCCTGGCCTATTCCAAGAGCAAGGCCAACGCCATGGTGGCGGCGTTGCTGGATGAAGGCCTGCTCGACGAGGTGGGCCTGCAGGAATCCTCCGGCGGCCGGCGAGCCGAAACCCTGCGTTTGAGCGAAACACTGGGCGTGGTGATTGGCGCCGACCTGGGTGCGACCAGCATGCAGGTCGCAGTGATGCGCCCCGACATGACGGTGCTGGCGCGGCACCGCGAGCCGATTGATGTGCGCCAGGGGCCGGGCGTGATCCTGGCGCGGGTGCGGGGGCTGATGCGCGAGTTGCTGGCGCGTTGCGGGCTGGCGCCCAACCAGGTGATTGCCATTGGCATGGGCGTGCCGGGGCCGGTGGATTTTGAAAGCGGGCAGCTCGTCAACCCGCCGCTGATGCCCGACTGGGACGGCTTTTCCATCCGCGACTACCTGCGCGAGGCGTTTGCCGCGCCGGTGTTTGTGGACAACGACGTGAACTTGATGGCGCTGGGCGAGATGTACCGGCTGCAGCGCAATCTGCCCAACTTTCTGGTCATCAAGGTGGGCACGGGTATTGGCTGCGGCATCGTGTGCCACGGACAGGTGTACCGGGGCGCCAATGGCTCGGCGGGCGATGTGGGCCACATCTGTGTGGACCAGCACGGCCCGCGCTGCCACTGCGGCAACCAGGGCTGTGTGGAGGCCATGGCCGCAGCGCCCGCCATGGCACGCATGGCCACCGAGGCCGCGCAGCGTGGCGAAAGCGCGCTGCTGGCCGAGCGGCTGCAAAGCACGGGCACGCTGACCATTGAAGACGTGGCCCAGGCCAGCCGGGCGGGCGATGTGGCGGCCAACGCCATCATCCAGCGCGCGGGCAGCCTGGTGGGGCAGATGCTGGCGTCCATCGTCAACTTCTTCAACCCGTCGCATGTGTTCATTGCGGGGCGGGTGACGGACATGGGGCCGCTGTTCCTGGCGTCGGTGCGGCAAAGCGTGTACCACCGGTCGCTGGCGCTTTCTACGCGGCATCTGGAGATTCAATACGCGCCGCTGGCCGACGATGCCGGTGTGGTGGGCGCGGGCGTGCTGGCGATGCAGGAGAGCCTGTCGCGCGCGGGCTCGGTGACGGGTGCGGGCGTTGGTGTGGGGGCGGTGCGATGAGCGTAGCCATCGAGTTCCGCAACGTCACCAAAGAGTTTGGCCCCGTGCGCGTGCTGCACGGCGTGGGCTTTGCGCTGCAGCCGGGCCGGGTGTACGGCCTGCTGGGCGAGAACGGCGCGGGCAAGTCCACGCTGATGAAGATTCTGGCGGGGTACGAGAGCCCCACCACCGGTGAGGTGGTGGTGGACGGCGCGGTGCGCGCCCCGGGTGGCGGCTCGCGCGCGGCCGAGGCGCAGGGCATTGTGCTCATCCACCAGGAGTTCAACCTGGCGGACGACCTGACGATTGCGCAGAACATCTTTTTGGGCCATGAGATCAAGAGGGGCCCCTTCCTCGACGACAAGGCGATGCGCGAGAAGACGCGCGCTGCTTTGGCACAGGTGGGTTTGCCGCTGGACCCCGACACGCGGGTGCGCAAGCTCATCGTGGCCGAAAAGCAGCTGGTGGAGATTGCCCGCGCGCTGGCCCGCAATGCGCGCCTGCTCATCATGGACGAGCCCACCGCTACGCTGACCCCGGGCGAGACGGAGCGCCTGTTTGCGCTGATGGCCGGGCTCAAGGCCGCGGGCGTGACCATCATCTACATATCGCACAAGCTCGACGAGGTGGAGCGCACCACCGACGAGGTGGTGGTGATGCGCGACGGCCTGCTGGTGGCGCGCGAGCCCACGGCCAGCGTGACGCGGCGGCAGATGGCCAACCTGATGGTGGGCCGCGAGCTGGCGGATTTGTTCCCGCCCAAGCTGCCTGCGCCTGCGGGTGGAGAGCCCGCCATTAAGGTGCGCGGCCTCACGGTGCCGGGCTGGGCCGAGGACGTGAGTTTTGACGTGCGGCGCGGCGAGATTCTGGGCTTTGCCGGGCTGGTGGGCGCTGGCCGCACGGAGTTGTTCGAAGGCCTGCTGGGCCTGCGCCCGCGCTCGGCCGGCACGGTGGAGCTGGCGGGCAAGCCGGTGAATTTGAAAAGCCCGCGCGATGCGGCGCGCCACGGCCTCACGTATTTGAGCGAAGACCGCAAGGGCAAGGGCCTGCACGTGCACTTCAGCCTGCGGCCCAACCTGACGCTGATGGCGCTGGAGCGCTATGCCAAGCCCTGGCTCGACCCGGCGGCCGAGCAGGCTGCGCTGCGCGATGCGGTGCAGGAGTTCGGCATCCGCACCGGGTCGCTCGATGTGCGCGCGTCGTCGCTGTCGGGCGGCAACCAGCAAAAGCTGGCGCTGGCCAAGGTGCTGCACCCCGGCCCCAGCGTGGTGGTGTTGGACGAGCCCACGCGCGGCGTGGACGTGGGCGCCAAGCGCGAGATTTATCACCTGGTGCAGCGCCTGGCAGAGCAGGGGCTGGCGGTGATCGTGATTTCTTCCGAACTGATGGAGCTGATCGGCCTGTGCCACCGCGTGGCGGTGATGCGGGCAGGGCGGCTGCAGACCACGCTGCAAGAACCCCATTTGACCGAAGAGGAGTTGATAGCCCATGCCACAGGTACCCGCTGAAAACGCATCCACCGCAGCGGTTGCCGCAGCACCCGCACCACCCGTGGTACCCGGTGCAGGCCGCCACGGCGGTGCCACGGCCTGGTGGGGCAAGCTGCACGGGCTGGGCCCGGTCATCGGGCTGGTGCTGCTGTGCATTGCGGGCACGCTGCTCAATAGCAATTTCGCCACCTACGACAACGTGATGAACGTGCTCACGCGCACGGCCTTCATCGGCATCATCGCGGTGGGCATGTGCTTTGTGATCATCTCGGGCGGCATCGATTTGTCGGTGGGGTCGATGGCGGCGCTGATTGCGGGCTCGGTCATCCTGTTCATGAACGCCATGGCGCCCGTGCTGGGCTCGCCCATGGCGGCCGTGGTGGTGGGCATGCTGCTGGCGGTGGTGCTGGGCGCGGTGTTCGGGCTGGTGCACGGCCTGCTCATCACCAAGGGGCGCATCGAGCCCTTCATCGTGACGCTGGGCACGCTGGGCATCTTCCGTGCGTACCTCACGTACTTCTCCAACGGCGGGGCCATCACGCTGGAGAACGATCTGTCGGACATCTACAGCCCCGTGTACTACGCCAACCTGCTGGGTGTGCCCATCCCCGTGTGGATCTTTCTGCTGGTGGCTGTCATCGGCGGCGTGATCCTGAACCGCACGGCCTATGGACGCTATGTGCAGGCCATCGGCTCTAACGAGCAGGTGGCGCAGTACGCGGCGGTGGATGTGCACAAGATCAAGATCCTCACTTACATGCTGCTCGGCGTGTGCGTGGGCATCGCCACGCTGCTGTACGTGCCGCGCCTGGGGTCCGCATCGCCCACCACGGGGCTGCTGTGGGAGCTGGAGGCGATCGCTGCGGTGATCGTGGGCGGCACGGTGTTGAAGGGCGGGGCGGGCAGCATCACCGGCACGGTGGTGGGCGCCATCCTGCTCTCGGTCATCAGCAACATCCTCAACCTCACCAGCATCATCAGTGTGTACCTGAATGCAGCGGTGCAGGGCTTTGTGATCATTGCCGTCGCCTTCATGCAAAGGGGCAAGCGGTGATGGATCTTCGGTTTTCTCGGTAAGTCGTTTGACTTTCGTGTTCCCCAGCCGGCCAGCTTCCATGGCCATATTCCAAAGCAACAGGAGACAACGCATGAACAGCCAACTTTCTTTCACCCGCCGCCTGGCCCTCTCGGCCGTGGGCGCCGCCGCCTTGGCATTGGCCGCCCCCGCCATGGCGCAGGCCAACAAAACGGTGGTGGGCGTGGCCATTCCGTCGGCCACGCACGGCTTCACGGGCGGCATCGTGTACTGGGCCAACCAGGCCAAGAAGGACCTGGAGAAGGCCCACCCCGGCCTGCAGGTGATCGTCAAGACGGCAGGTGGCGCGCCCGAGCAGGCCAACCAATTGCAAGACCTGGTGACGGTGAACAAGATCAATGCGCTGGTGATCTTCCCGTTCGAATCCGCCGCGCTGACCAAGCCCGTAGCCCAGGTCAAGGCCAAGGGCGTGTACGTGACGGTGGTGGACCGGGGCCTGACCGACACCAGCGCGCAGGACGCATATGTGGCCGGTGACAACACGGCGTTTGGCAAGATTCCGGCCGAGTACATCGCCAAGGCGCTGGGCGGTAAGGGCAACGTGGTGGCCATGCGCGGCATTGCGACCACGCTGGACAACGAGCGCATGGACGCGTTCAACAGCGTGCTGAAGAACCACCCCGGCATCAAGCTGCTGGATGCCAAATACGCCAACTGGAACCGCGACGACGCCTTCAAGGTGATGCAGGACTACCTGACCCGCTTCCCACAGATCGACGCGGTGTGGGCCGCCGATGACGACATGGCCGTGGGCGTGCTCAAGGCCATCGAGCAGGCCAAGCGCAAGGACATCAAGCTGGTGTTTGGCGGCGCAGGTGCCAAGGGCATGATCAAGACGCTGATGGACGGCAGCAACCCGCTCATCCAGGCCAATGTGTCGTACAGCCCCAAGTTCATCTACGACTCGATCAAGCTCACGGCCGAGGCGCGTATCAAGGGCGAGAAGCTGCCCGCCAATACCATCATTCCGTCGGTGCTGATCACCAAGGAAACGGCGAAGGACTTCTACTTCCCGGACTCTCCATTCTGATGGTTTTTCTGAACCAAATAGGCAGCTAGCGCCTATTCATAAAGCGCAAGCAGCTATTGAAAAGATAGCTGCTTGCCGCTTGTACATCCGCAACCACACGCCCCTTGGAGCCGCCATGCCAAGACCCGTCACCCTCTTCACCGGCCAGTGGGCCGACCTGCCTTTGGCGCAACTCGCGCCCCTGGCCAAAAGCATGGGCTACGACGGCCTGGAGCTGGCCTGCTGGGGCGACCATTTCAACGTGCAGGAGGCGCTGTCGTCGCCCCAGTACGTCAAGGACAAACATGCACTGCTGGCCCAGCACGGCCTGCAGTGTTTTGCCATCGGCAACCACCTGGTGGGGCAGGCCGTGTGCGATTTGATCGACGAGCGCCACCAATCCATCCTGCCGCCCCATGTGTGGGGCGATGGCGAGCCCGAAGGCGTGCGCCAGCGCGCGGCGGCCGAGCTGGCCAACACGGCGCGTGCTGCCGCGAAGTTTGGTGTGAAGACGGTGACGGGCTTCACCGGCTCGTCGGTGTGGCATTCGATCTATGCCTTCCCGCCCACCACGCAGGAATACTGGGACAAGGGCTTTGCCGATTTTGCGAAGCGCTTTGGCCCCATCCTGGATGTGTTCGAGCAGCACGACATCAACTTTGCACTCGAAGTGCACCCCACCGAGATCGCTTTTGACATCGCCTCGGCCGAGCGCGCGATTGCGGCGGTGGGCGGCAACAAGCGCTTTGGCTTCAACTACGACCCGAGCCACCTGGCCTACCAGGGCGTGGACTACATCAAGTTCATCCGCCAGTTTGGCCATCGCATCTACAACGCCCACATGAAGGACGTGTGGTGGGGCAAGGGCGACGGCACCGTGGGCGTGTTTGGCGGGCACACCAGCTTTGGCGATGCGCGGCGCCACTGGGACTTTCGCAGCGTGGGGCGCGGGATGATCGATTTCGAATCCCTCATCGTTGCGCTGAACGACATCGGCTACCAGGGCCCTCTCTCGGTGGAGTGGGAAGACAGCCGCATGGACCGCGTGCACGGCGCCACCGAGAGTGCTGCGTTCTGCAAGCGGCTGGATTTCAAGCCCGCCGCCGGTGCGTTCGACGCCGTGTTTGCGCGCGACAAGCAGGCCTAGCCGCTGCCCAGTTTTCAAACCCATAACAACAAACAACACACCGCGAGCAAAGGCGTTTCGTATGTCCAGTCCCCAAAAGCTCCGCTACGCCATGGTGGGCGGCGGCCATGGCGCCTTCATCGGCGCGGTGCACCGCAAGGCGATGGCGCTCGACGGCCAGTTTGAACTGGTGGCGGGTGCGCTCTCGTCATCGCCCGAGCGGGCGCGCGCATCCGGCGCCGAGCTGGGCCTGGCGGACGAGCGCAACCACGGCAGCTGGCAGGACCTGCTGGCAGACGAACTGCGCCGCCCGGCGCATGAGCGCATCGACTTGGTAAGCATCGTCACCCCCAACCATGTGCACCACCCAGTGGCGTTGGCGTTTGTGCAGGCGGGCTTCCATGTGGTGTGCGACAAGCCGCTGGTGCACACCCGCGCGCAGGCCGACGAGCTGGTGGCCGCCGTGAATAAGGCGGGCACCGTGTTTGGCGTCACGTACAACTACACCGGCTACCCGATGGTGCGTGAGGCGCGCCACCTGGTGCACAGCGGTGTGCTGGGCCAGCTCCGCAAGATCACCGTCGAATACAACCAGGGCTGGCTGGCCACAGCAGTGGAAGAGGGCGGCGCCAACAAGCAGGCCGACTGGCGGCTGGACCCGGCGCGCAGCGGCAGCGCAGGAACCCTGGGGGACATCGGATCACACGCCGAAAACCTGGCCGCCACCGTCACCGGCCAGCACCCCGCCTGGGTGTGTGCCGACCTCACCACCTTTGGCGCCGGGCGGCGGCTGGACGACGACGCCCAGCTGCTGCTGCGCTACGACAGCGGCGCACGCGGCTTCATCGTGGCATCGCAAGTGGCAGCGGGGCTGGAGAACGACCTGCGCCTGCAGGTGTCCGGCACGCTGGGCACCATCACCTGGCGGCAGGAAGAACCCAACCAGCTCATCCACTCCCCCGTGGACGGCCCGCGCCGCATCCTCACGCGCGGCTCACCGTGGCTCAGCCCGGCCGCGCTGCATGCCGGGCGCATTCCAGCGGGCCACCCCGAGGCCTTCATCGAAGCCTTTGCCAACGTCTACCTGGGCGTGGCCGCAGACATCCGCGCACGGCAGGCAGGCACGGCAGCCGACCCGCTGCATGCTGACTACCCGCGTGTTGAGGACGGTGCGCGCGGCGTTCGATTCATCGAACGCGTAGTGGCCTCTGCGGCCAGCGAGCAGAAGTGGACGGCGGTGGGTTGAGCAACGCTGACGTCACACCGCATAGGATCTTCTGCATCTGCGATCAAAGAGATGAAGCAGTGTTGAGAAGGGGCGCAACGCGCATACGCCCCTGGTTTGTTATGCCGGTGGTTTATACCCACACACATGCCTTGCAGCTGCACCCTGCGAGGGTTGGGTAGCCGCGACCATCTCCGCCCCGACCTTTGGCGGGAGGTTCTGCGCTCGCTAAATGTTGCTCACTTTGCGGAGCCTTTCCACCTGCCTGTCCGTGTGAGGTTGGCGCAGACGCCAAGCCTGTTGGCAAGTTCTGAATTCCCTGGATTTTTTGGTCAGGAAAACCCTGAACTTTTCGATAGCTATGAGCTATTGAAAAGTATGACTAATTGTTTGTTTTTGTTGCTGTTGTGTCACTAATACATACGCACTATGGCTATGCGAGGGCACTTGCGCGATGCTTGCGCACCATCTTCTGAAGTTGGTGGTTAGACAAAGAATGGCTGTAAGCCATTGATTCATATCAAAAAAATAGATGGATGGGATGCGGGTCGGATGCCACTAAGCAAGCGTTTCCAGCAGTGCCGCGAGGCGGCTGAAGGATGCGAAACGCGTAGTTCGCTGACGCCAATTTTTAATTGTTTACTTTCGTTACGTTTAGTAATCTCCGCGCTCACTCTTCTTTCAACGCCTGAGGAAATCATGCGATCACTTTTCTCCGTCCTGCCTGCTCGGCGCGCACACTGTTCTCCCGGTTCCCGAGCGACGCAGGGTGGTTTTACCCTGGTGGAATTGGCTGTTGTGTTGGCCGTCATCGGCTTGATCATCGGCGCCGTGGCCATCGGCAAGGATGTGCAGCGCAATGCCGAGTACACGAAGATCAAGAACAAGTTCATTGACCAGTGGGAGCAGGCGTACAACCAGTACTACCAGCGCACCGGCGTGGTGGTGGGCGATAGCCAGACGGCGCCCCGCATCATGGTCAACGGTGCCGCTTATGTGGCGACCGGCAATAACCCGACTTCTGGCGGGAACATGGCAACGCTAGTTGCGGCCGGTGCAGAGCCAGCACCCGTTTGCGCGCGCAATCCGGAAGCTGGTGTTATGCGCTCCAACAACCCATTTACTGCAAATGTCAATGACCTCCGTGCGTACATGACCCGGGCAGGCATTCGCATGCCCCCAGGGCGTGCCGAGGGCCAGGAAGACGTCTACGTCTACACCGATACGAATGGCTCTCCTCAGGAGGTTCAAGTGTGTTTCCAGTGGAACCGCCCTACCTCGCCGGAAGGGGCTGGCAACGTGATGGTCATCTCGGGGCTGACTCCTGATCTCGCTCGAATGCTGGATCAAATGATCGATGGCAAGCCCGATGCGCAAGAAGGCCGTTTCCGATTGAGGGGTGTGGCCAACGGAACGCCCAATGGACCAGGGGTGGAGTGGTCTGCCAATAACACCTACGGGCGTGGAGCGGGTGCTACCACCGCCGCCGGCGCGGGCAACACTCGGGACGAAGAGCAGGTCATCACCCTGACCGCCATCTACAAGATGAACCAGTAATCAGGGCGAGGGATACAACATCATGAAATACGTATTCAAGAACATGACGCTTCGGCCGCGTTCAGTGGGACAGCAGGGTTTTACTTTGGTTGAGCTGGCCGTCGTTCTGGCTGTCATCGGTCTCATCATCGGCGCCGTGGCCATCGGCAAGGATGTGCAGCGCAATGCCGAGTACACCAAGATCAAGAACAAGTTCATTGACCAGTGGGAGCAGGCCTACAACCAGTACTACCAGCGCACTGGCGTGGTACTGGGAGATAGCCAGACAGCGCCCCAGAACATGGTCAACGGCGAGCGATATCTGGCCGGTGGTACACGTTCTGGGCGCAATATGACTGGTGTCACGCCACCAAACGCCATTTGCCGTGCTGCGCGAGGGCAGGGCATGACGCGAGGATTCACCGCTGGTACGGATCCTGACCTGCGTGCCCTGATGACGCGTGCCGGTATCCGCATGCCTCCCGGCCGTGCGGAAGGTCTGGAAGACCGCTATGTCTATCTAGACACCAATGGCAACCCACAAGAAGTCCAGGTGTGCTTCCAGTGGAACGTGCCGCTCGGTAATGGCTCTGCCGCGAATGCAGTGGGTGATGGCATGGGCAACGTAATGGTCATCACCGGCCTGACGCCTGACCTGGCACGCGCGCTGGATCAAATGATCGACGGCAAGCCTGATGAACGCGAAGGCCGTTTCCGTCGCCAGGGCGTGCTGAACAACGCTGGTGGCACCAATCCCAATGCGCCGGGGCAGGAGTGGCAAGCCTCCAACCGTGACCAGATCGGCACGACCAATGATCGTGCTTTTGACGAAGACCAGATCGCCATCGTCACGGCCATCTACCGCATGAATCAGTGATGTGGCGTGAGCCCTTCCACCATTGACTCTTTAAACAACTTATTTCCCTCGTCGGAGGTTTCAATGAAAAAGATGCACTCGTTTCGTGGGCTGGGCCGTAAGGTCCAGCAAGGTTTCACTTTGGTCGAACTGGCCATCGTGCTGGCAGTCATCGGCCTGATCATCGGTGCTGTAGCTATTGCCAAGGATGTTCAGCGCAATGCCGAATATCAGAAGGCCGTCAACAAGTTTGCCTATCAGTGGAAGATGGCCTACGACCAGTACTACCAGCGGACGGGTGTGGTGGTGGGCGACTGCCAGCAAGCGCCGACTTACATGGTGGATGGCACGGAAACTTCGATCAACGGTGGCAATGCCTGTACCCGCGCGGGCTCCATGAATGTTCCAGGCATTCCAGCCAGTTTCACGGACCGCGGCCGCAAAATTTGCTCCGGTCAAGGTTATGCAGCCAACACGGTGGGTGCTGGCGATGCCACGCTAGCCACCGCAAACCTGCGTGAACTGATGACTCGTGCCGGTGTGCGTATGCCCCCTGGCCGCGGTGAAGGTCACGAAGATCGCTTCCTGTACATCGACTCCAATGGCAACCCTGCGGAGCTTCAAGTGTGCTTCCAGTTCAACGATGCTGGCGTTGCCAGCGGCGCAGGGAACGTCATGGTGATTCGCGGCTTGACGCCTGATTTGGCGCGCTTCATGGATCAGGTGATTGATGGCAAGCCGGATTCCCGCGAAGGTCGTTTCCGTATCCAAGGTCGTCCGCAGCAGACTGCAGCCAACCAAGCCAATGCGCCCGGCAATCAGTGGGAAGCCAACAACACGCAGGGCGTTGCCATCAACGTGGGTAGCGGTAACAGCACGCAGATGAACAACAGCGATGCTCGTGCGGCTGTGGACAACACTTCGGGCAGCGCTGCAGGCACTACGACGGGCCGCACGTTTGACGAAGACCAGGTCATCTTGCTGACCGCCCACTGGATCATGGAGCAGTAATTGAACGGCACCCGTACGCTCAAGCTGGCCTGTCTGGCGCTGGCCACTGCCCTGCTGGGCGGTGGAGCCTGGCTGGCGCAACGCGGTCTCAAGCAACTGGCTTGGGAGCGCCAGCAATTCGCGCAGTTGCAGCAGGGGCTCGAAAGCGCCCGCAGTCTTGTGCCTGAAGTGCAGCGGCGCGAGCAACTGGTGCGTTCTATCAAAGACGTTTCGCAACAGGTGGAGCGCATGGGCTTTGACCCGTCGCAGTGGGGCGAACGCCGGCTGCGCCGTGCCGTAGCCCCGGCGACGCGGGTCGAGGCAGCTCAGTTCCTGGGCGAACTGGGTCGGGGCGGAGCAGGGCAGATTTTTGTTGCGGACGTGTTCGAGATCGGCACGGTGTCGCCGGAAGCCAGCCTGTTCCAACCCCCGCTGCCGGGCGACCAAGGGCTTTTGCTGGGCGTCACGGGCACGCTGCACTTTCAGACGGCGTCTGTTTCTTCATCGCCGAAGGTGACTCCATGAGTGCAGAACATGTGTATCGCGTAGCCAGTTCCGGCTGGTTGCACTGCCACGGGCATCAGGTTGAAGAGGTTCCTGCATGGCCGCGCTTGACCCATAGTGCGCTGGTGGTGCTCGACATGGACGACGTCTACACCGACGTCTGGCGTTTCGAAGGCAAGACGGAATACGCCGCCGCGCTGGTTGAAAAGCGTGTGCGGACGCAGGGGCTGGTCGAAGGCGCCGCCCACGTGGTGGTGCACCGGCTGGTCAAGCTGCCGGGCGGCTTTCAAGTGTTCTTTTCGGCGATTTCGCTGGACTTGTGGCAGCGTTGCACTCAGTGGGCCAAGGAGCAGGACGATCATTGTCTGGTCATGATGGCGGGTGGCCTGCTGTGTGACGGCGTGGCTTCTGGCGGTGCGCGCATCGTGCTGACGCAACGGCGGCTGATGTGCTTCGTGCAATCGGAAGAGGGCATGGTCTTTGGCTCTACCCAGGCATTGGGGTCTGGGCCATCTGCCATGGCGAGTGCGGCCCAGGTACTGACGAGCAATCACAGTGCGTTGTTGACGCGGCTGGGCGCTGAGGCCGTTGAGTGGGGCACGCTGTGGTCCACGCAGCCCGCCGATGTGGACACCTGCCTTGCTGCGGTACGCAGCGTGGCGGGTGGTGCACCAGTGGTCATGCACGCGCAGGAGATGACGCTGGCTTCCGAGCGGGTACACACCGTCATGCCTGCGTTGGCACGTAAGGCGGCAGGCCGCCATGCCCTGAATCCAGGTCTGGAGCGGGTGGCATGGCGTGCAGAACGCTGGGTGGCTCCGATCACGGTGGTGACGGCGCTCGTCGGCATCGTTCTGGCCATCGTGGGCATGCTGGTCGGGCAACTGGCGGATCAGCAGCGCAATGCGGGCATGAACCAGCGCGCCGAGCTGGAGACACTGCAAAGCCGAATCCAGGCGGTGTCGTCGGTCGAGGCTCCGCAGAAGCTGTTGCCGGTGGCTGAGTTCTCTCGCACGCTGGATGAAGGTGCGCGCCATGATCCAGTGGCGTTCATGGCCGTGTTGAAAGCTGCGTCGAACAAAGACATTCGGATTCAGCGCGTCCGCCTGGAAACCACAAACTCTTTGGGCGGTGCGCAACCGAGCAAAAAGGCCTTCCGTGTAGACGGCGTGGTGGCAGCTGGTGCCTCGGCTTCCGTGACGCGTTGGGTTTCGCAGATGTCTGCGGCTGGCTGGACGCTCCGGGCGGTGGACCCCACCTTCACGCTGCCAGGTTCTTTCTCGTATGAGCTGGTGGCCAATGCAGCAGCACCAGGAAATGTGAAACCATGAAATACGCGGCTTTACTTCTCAATGGGCTTGCCATTCTTTTGCTCGGCTGGGGGCTGTATGGCGTTTTTCAGCTCACTCAGGCGCGCACTCCTTCGATGCGTCCCATGACTGTGGAGCTGGCGCCCTTGCCAACTGCTTTGCGGACGGATCAGGAGCGCGTTACCGAAGCTTTTGGCGCAATGTCCCGCATCCAGGCGCAGACGACGACGGCTGGGACTGATCCGCAGCGTCTGATCGCGTTGCCAGTGCCTGGCAGCGATGTGGTGGGCAGCGTGCAGATGCCGCGCCGTTCCCTGTCATTGCATCTGGATGATCTGGCATCGGAGCGGCAGTCGGTGGTGATCGACGGCCAGTTGGCCCGTCAGGGTGCACGGCTGGAGGGTGGTGGACGCGTCGTGCAGGTACGCCCCAGCGAGGCAGTGGTCACGGAGCGGCTGGGTCGCCAGACGCTGACGCTGCCCCAGGGCGATTTGCGGGTGGGCACGCTGCGCTGGCCCGACGGATCGCTGGCAAGCATCAATACCCAGGAATTCCGCTCGGGCCTACCGGGTGGACAACCCGGCCCCATCAAGAGCTTGCCATGACCACGAAGGCCTGCAGACAGCACACAGACTGCGTCGAGCACTGTTCGATGAGTGCATCGCGTTGTGGGTACCTGTTGGCTTCTCCTCATGACCATTTCAAGAAATCACGCTAGTAGCGCCAAGGACAGCGATATGAACAATCCTCCGTTTTTCAAGCCATTGGCGCTGGTATGTGCCGCCCTGGTGCTGGCTGGTTGCGCCAGCCCTTCGCCCCGTAGCGCTGCCAGCCTTCCGCCGCCAGACACCAGCGCGGCAGACCAGATGCGCGAGCACGCTGCGCAGGAGGCCCAGCGCTTGCTGGTGCATCAGCAGATGTTGCTGACCGAAATCAACAAGACGGCTGCGGCACCGGTCATTGCTCCAGTGGCTCCGGTGTTCGATCCCCTGGAAGGCAAGCTGATCAACGTGGCCATGTCCCGCGCCAGCATCAGCCAGATCCTGAGTGCATTTGCCGACGCAGGAAATCTGAACCTGATCGTTGATCCCAATGTGCTGAAGGGCGGTCAATTGGCAGATATGCACTTGCGCCAAGTGACATTGCGCGAAGGCTTCAATGAAGTGCTGCGTACTTACGACGTGGCTGGCGAGTTCCGTGGCAACACGCTGCGGGTCAATCTGACCGAGGAAAAGTTCTTCTCGCTGAACTTTCTCAACACCAAGACCAGCATCCAGATGGGCTCTGGCGGTAATGTCTTCGGCAGTACCAATTCGGGTGGTGGAGGCGGAAGCGGCAGTGGCAGCAGCGGTGGCGGCGGTTCGGGCGCCCAGCAGGGCAGCCTGACCATGTCTGGCTCTGGCGGCGGTAGCACGGACCCGTACCAGGAAATCGAGACAGCGCTGAAGTCGGTACTGGGCGACGCCAACCAGGACCGCCTGGCCCAGCAGCAAATGCAGCAGCAGAACCTGACCATGACGACGCCGGGTTCTTCTTCTCCCTGGATTGGAAGCGGTGCCAACCCTACACGTCCAGCCCAGTTGCCACAGGCACCTTTGGCCACCATGACCGAGGACAGTGGCTTCACGCTGAACAAGATGACCGGCACGCTGTATGTGAAGGCCCGGCCCTCCAAGATGAGGGCGGTCGAAAAGATGCTGGCCCAGGTGCACAAGGTGCTTGGCAAGCAGGTGTATGTCGAGGCGCAGCTGATCGACGTACAACTGTCTGATAACTTCGAGTTCGGCGTGGACTGGACGTCTTTGCGCAGCCGTCTGGCGGCCGGGTTTGGCTCGTCGCCCATGCAACTGGGTGGCAGTTCGGGCACGCTGCCAAATGCCGCCACTGGCTATCCTTCGCGGGCCATTTCCATTCCTGCAGCGCTGATCGGTAGCGTGGCCGGGCCTGCGCTGGGCGTTTCCTACCAGGGCAGCAACTACGGCATCGTGATCAACGCGCTGCGTTCGTTTGGCAATCTCAAGGTCTTGTCCAACCCCAACGTGCAGGTACGCAATGGCACCCCTGCGTTGCTGTCGGTGGGCACTAGTTCGCGGTACGTTTCTCAGTCCGCATCGACGCAGACTGTGCCGGGCGGTGGAGCTTCCACCACCTCGTCCAGCGTACAGACCGACACGGTGTTCTCCGGCGTCATGGTGGGCGTGCTGCCCATGGTGCGTGATGATGGTCGCATCGAGCTGCTGCTGAACCCCATGCAGAGCGATGTGGACCCTGCAAGCCTGCAGTTGGTCTCGGTAGGGGGCGATAACCTGGTCTCCCTGCCCAAGGTGAGCTACAAGGGGCTGACCACGACCTTGAACGTGGGTGATGGTGACGTGGTGGTGGTTGGGGGGTTGATCGACCAGCGCAGTTCCAACAATGATCGCGGCGCACCCGGTGTCTCCGACGTGCCGTTGCTGGGCAAGTTGTTCGGTAACGAAAACAAGGTGCACGGAAGCCGTGAACTGGTGATCGTCTTGCGGGTGCGCGTGCTATGAGCCTCATCCACGACGCGCTGAAATCCATGGATGCGCCTCAAGATTCCAAGCCTGCCATGGCAAGGGCTTCCAAGGCGGCGGTGCGTGGCCGTCCTGCATGGCTGGATGCCATGCTGGCTTTTGCCGTCGTATTAGGGGCGGGGATTCTGGGATGGTTTGTCTGGCAGACCCAGATGAAGCCCAAGGCTCTGCCGCCGCCGATGGCTGCTGCGCCAAACCCGGTTCCTGCTCCAGCGCCGGCACCGGTGGCGGTCACTTCGCCGGTTGCTGAAACGGCTGCGCCTGCTGCAGCCCCCGCATCTACGATGGCTGCTGCGCCTGCACCAGCAGTCCCTGCGCCTGCAGCCATGCCAGCTCCCGCTGTCGCTGCGGCGGCTCCTGCGCCTGCGCCTGCACCAGTGCAGTCACCGACTCCCGCTCCGGCAGTTGCTGTGGAGCCTGCGGCCCCCAAAACGGTTTTGGCGGCTGGTCCGCGCGGCGAGACCGTTGCGCCTGCAGCCGCTGCTGTGAATCGCAGCAGTACGACGCGACAGGCGCGTGGTGTCACTCGCTCCACAACGGCGGCTGCGCCGGCTGTGGCTCCAGCCCCTGCCGTGGATGATGCACCCGTAGAGCTGCGCTTCGCCCGTTTCGTCGCTGCCATGAAAGAGTCGCGGACTGCCGATGCCGAGCGTGAATTGGCTGCGTTGAAGGAGCGTCTGCCCGCGGGGTCCTTGGGACTCGTGCGCGCTCAAGCCTGGTTTGACCTGCGCGCAGGCCGCGATGCCGCAGCGGCAGATGGTTATCGCACCATCCTTGAGCGACTGCCTGGTGACGAAGAGGCTGCCATCAACTTGGCCAGCATCCAGTCGCGCCAGCAAAAGACGGAAGAAGCGCGCGCAACCCTTGATGCCGCATCGCGACTGCAACCAGATTCGGCTGCGCTGCGGGCTGCATTGGCCCAGTTCACACCCGCTGCACGCCAATGACGGCCAATTCCATCTATGCCACGCTGGGGTTGTCGCGCAATCCGTTTCCGCCGACACCGGATGCGGGTTCGTACTTCTTCACGCCGCGGCTGGAGGAGGATTTCGCGGAGATCGTGCATTGCATTGAGGCGCGTAAGGGCTTTGTTCTCCTCACCGGAGAAGTGGGGCTGGGCAAGAGCACTCTGGTGCGGCGCCTGCTGGACACCCTCAGTGGCAAGAACTGCCACTCGGCGCTGATCCTGAACACGTTTTTGCAAGACAGCGCCCTGTTGTCCGCCATACAGTCAGACTTCGGTTTGCCGCCTTCGGACTCCGTGGAGCAGGGACTGGCGCGACTCACAGAGTTCCTGATCGCGGGGCACCAAGCAGGCGAGATCAGCTTGCTGGTGATCGATGATGCGCAAAACCTCAGTGTGGAATCGCTGGAGCTGGTGCGGTTGTTGTGCAATTTGGAGACCGGCCAGGAAAAACTGTTGCAGATCCTGCTGGTCGGACAGCCTGAGTTGGAGGAGACCCTGGCGACGCCAGAGTTGCGTCAGCTCAAGAGTCGCATCATCAAACACGCTCGCCTGTCGGGTCTGCAAAAGGATGAAGTCACGCGTTATTTCGACTTTCGTGTGAATGCTGCGGGCGCAGAGGGGCGCCTTTCCATCGAACCTGCAGCAGCGGACGTTTTGCACCGCGCCACGCAGGGAAACCTGCGACGCATTCACTTGGTGCTGGACCGTTGTCTGTACGGTTTGGCGAGTACCAGGGCATCTGTGGTGACGGAATCCCTGGTTCAGCGTGCGGTGGCCGATTTGCCCGCGCTGGGCGACGAAGCTGCGGCGATTGCCAAGGTAACTGGCGGCACTCGTGGCCGCAAAGCCTGGGTGCTTGCTGGCTTGCTGGCGGGCACCACAGCAACCGTTGCCTTGGCCAGCTGGGGGTTGGCCACCCAACCCGGCGAGCATGTGGCGCCAGCCGCCGCGGTGGCGGCAGCCCCTACCCCTGAGGCAGTCCAGCCGACGGCGTCGGGCGCTGCGTCGGCGGTTCCGCCCAATGACAGCTCTGCGGTCGCCTTAGTGGCAGCTGCACCGACATCCAAGCCGCAGCCTTCGGCGGGGGTATCCGGGCGTGAAGCGTGCGAAAGCCAGCTCAAGGCGGCGGCTGCTGCTGACGAGGTCGTGCACGTTTACCGTCTGCCTGATGGCATGGGGGACACCCTGAAACCATCGACTCGCCTGTGCCGCTTCAATGTGGACAAGGAGTCCTGGGTCGCATGGCTGGGGCGCAACAACACGCGCAACATCGAGGCCGCTGAACAGGTCACGCGCAAGGTGCAGGGCAAGCTCAAGAGCATGGGCCTACTGGACAAGCGTGAGCCGGACGACGGTTTTTTTGGTTCGAAGACTGGAGAGGCGTTCGCCCGCTTTCAACTGCAGCAGGGTCTGCCGCCCACTGGCAAACCCGACGAACTGACCTTCTTAATTCTGGAGCATCAGGATGCATCCCCCCGCTGAATCATTGCTAGAGGCCTCGGGCCAGTTGCAGCCCGCAGGCCCTACGGCCGAGGATCGCCTGGCGGTGCTGCGTGACAAGAGTCCTTCCCTGGGCGCTGCCTTGGTCAATGCTGGCCTTGTGTCTGCAGTCGCCATCGACTACGTGTTGCAAAAGCAGAAGATCGAGAAGGTGCCCATGGGCAACCTTTTGGTGGAGCTGGGTTTCGCAAGTGCCAATGAGGTCGCGCGTCAACTCGCTGGCCAGCGCGGGCTGCGCTTTGTCAACGCCGACGAAATGCCGGAGCCCGATACAGCGGTTGCGGGCATCTTCAACCGATCGCTGTGCCTGACGTACGGTTTCCTGCCCGTGCGGGAAAACGACGAAGGTCTGATCGAGGTGGTGCTGGGCGACGCGCAGCCGGACACTGTGACCGAGCTTGTTCAGCGCAAGCTGGGCAAGGGTTGCCATTTCTTTCAGGGAGAGTTCGACAGCGTTGCGCAGGCCATCCAGCAGCACTATTACTTTGCCGAGCACCCGCCTGCACGTCTGATCGAGAGCGAGGTCCGCAAGCTCGAAGCCGACGTGGACCGTGCCTACAGCCCTGCGCGCTTGTTGGAGCACATGCTTCACCTGGCTGTGCGCGAACGCGCGACGGATATTCACCTGGCGCCCACGGCGCGCAGCCGTTCGGTGTTGTTGCGGGTGGACGGGGTTTTGCGTCCTGTGTTTGCGCTCTCGCCGGCCTTGGACCGTCTGGTGGTCTACGTAAAGCTGCAGGCTGACATGGATGCCAGCGAGCAGCGCTTGCCCCAGGACGGGAGCTTTACCGCACAGGTGATGGAGCACAACTTCACTATCCGTGTCTCCACCTTGATCTCGGAATTTGGCGAGCGCATGGTGCTGCGCTTGCTGCCCGAGCGCAGCAACCTCGACAGGTTGGCGGACCTAGGGTTCCTGGAGGAGGACGTGGCCGTCATGGCCAAGGCGTTTTCGCGTCCTCACGGACTCATCTTGATCACGGGCCCTACTGGCTCAGGCAAGAGCACAACGCTGCATGCCGCGCTGCGCATGCAGCCCTTGATTGAGCGCAATGTGTTGACCGTGGAGGACCCGGTGGAATACCGCGTCCCTGTCGCCTGCCAGACCGAAGTGAACCGCCGTGCGGGCTATGAGTTCGCCAATGCCATGCGGCACTTTCTGCGGCATGACCCCGACATCATCCTGGTGGGAGAAATCCGGGACTCGGAGACCGCGCGTGCAGCGTTGGACGCTTCCTCTACAGGTCACCTGGTGTTGTCTACCTTGCACGTGGGCAGCATTTTCGGAGTAATGCCTCGCCTCAAGCTCTTGGGGGTGGACACCGAAACGATCGCCGAAAACCTGGTGGCAGTGATCAACCAGCGCCTCGTGCGCCGCATCTGCCCGCATTGCGCCAAGCCACGTCTTGCGACTGACGATGAGCGCCGCTGGCTGGGGCAGGGCGCCGCGGGCGAAATGCTGCAGGTGTTCCATGGCGCCGGCTGTCACCATTGCCGCGACACAGGGTATCTGGGTCGCCTGCCGGTGTACGAAATGCTGGTGGTCAACCGGGATCTGGCGGATGCCATCGCCTCAGATGCCACGCGGGCCGAAATGCGCCAGCGCGCGCTGGCAGCAGGCATGCGACCCATTTTGACGTTGGCGCGGCACCGTGTGTTGGCAGGTGAGACCACGATGGAGGAAATCCTCCGCACCGTGGGCGAGGACTGAGCCGCTTTGGCGGAAGCATTGCATGGCCAATCTCAACACTTATTACTACCGCGTACTTCTGCCCCACGGGGGGGTGCGTTCGGGTCTGTTGCGCCTGGCAGTCAAGCGCGACTTGTCTGCTCGCCTGCGGCTGGAGGCCGACACTGACGGCACGGTGATCAGTCTCTGGCGTTTTCCTGCATGGCTGGCAGTGGTGGCCGATGCGCTTTTGCACCTGTTCCGAAAGCAGGTGCGGGGCGAGGACCTTGCAGGCTTCCTTCGCGACCTGGGTCTCATGATGCGCGCGGGTGTTCCCGCACTCGATGCGCTGACCACCCTGGTGGAAGAAAGCCACAGCGTGGGCAATCCGGCCATGGCGTCTGTTGCTCGCAATATGCTGGACGACCTGAACGCGGGTGTGGGCATGACCGAAGCTTTCAATCGGCACCCCAACGTGTTTCCCGAGACCGTGCGCAACCTGATCTCCATCGGGGACCAGACAGGTACTCTGGACCGCATGCTGGGCGAAGCCGCCGAGCACGTCGAGCGCATGATCAACATCCGGCGTGACATCAAGACTGCGCTGATCTATCCGGCGTTTGTGTTCGCCTCCATCATCGGCGTCGCCATCTTCTGGATCTACTACGTAGTGCCCAACATGGCGCGCCTGTTCAAGCAGCTGCAGGCGAAACTGCCGCCCATCACTGAAGGGCTGGTGGCGTTTGCTAACTTGCTGTCCACCCATCTGCCCTGGGTGCTGCTGGTCACTGTCATCGTTGTGTCTATCGGCGTCATTGCGTTCAGACGGTCCGAGCGCTTCCAGCTTGCCACCTATACCCTGATGCACCGGTTGCCGATTGCTCGTACGTTGCTCGTGTCCTCCGGCATGGCGCATATCACAGAGCACCTCTCGATCTTGGTGCGTGCGGGGGTGGACATGGTGTCCAGCCTGCGCGTTCTGGGGCGTGCCACCAAGAACCGCTATTACCGTACCCGACTCATCCACGTGGCGGAATCGGTTTCGCGTGGAGAGTCCGTGTCTTCATCCATGCGGCGCGTGGGTGGCTTTCCCGCGATGGCAGTTCGCATGATCTCTGTGGGGGAAGAGTCCGGCAGCCTGGATCAGCAACTCTCACACCTTGCGGCGGACTATCGCAAGCGCCTGGAGGTGTTGGTGAAATCGCTCGCGGAAATCCTCAAGCCTCTGATCATTCTGGTTGCAGGCGGCTTGTTTCTTTTCCTGATCGTTGCGCTGTTGTTGCCTGTGTACGACTTGGTGCGGCAGTCGGTCACTCAAAGCATGGGTGGCTGAATATGGGTGGCGTTGTGATGTTCTCCCCTTGTCGTAGCCAGCGAGATGCACGGTTGGGTGGTTTTTCGGACGCAATGGTGCGCTTTGCGCTCAATCATTGCAGTCCGTTGACATTGGCGGGGTGGCCATGAAAAGGCCTGTGTTGATTGGTGGCGGATTGGCCATCTTGGTCTTGGTTGTCGTGTTCTTCGCAGGCTGGGTTGCGGGGGGGCGAGACGGCTCTGTGGCGGCGAGATCTGCACTACCGGCGACCACCGTCGTGCCGGCCCGGTCGGAGCCGCAGGGCTCGGCCGGCAATGTGCAGAGCTCTACGAGTGCGCAGCCTTCGTCTATTGCGCCCCAGATTGGCGGGACGCAGACACCCGCTACTGTGACTGCGATCACGTCTGATGAACGCCGTAAGCGTTTGGCCCAAGTGCGCTCTGACATTTCGGCCTTGATGGCCAACGGAGCACTCGGTTCACCAGAAAAAGCCCTCGCACTCATCAACGAGTTGGAACAACTGTCTCAGGGGAGTGCCGATCCACGCTATTTCCAGACGCTTCGCAACATGCTGGAAAGCACAGCCAAGGTCCAAGGGCTTAGCGCAGAGTTGCAGAAGATTTCGGGAAGCTCAAAGCCCGAGGACATTGCGCGCCGACAAGAGATACTGAGTCAGTTGCAGCAGCTCAGCACGCGCATCAGTGCGGAGGCCGCTGATCTGCAATCCGGTGCTCGGCGCGCAGCCAACGCAGGGAAGTCGTGATGACTGAGGCGCGATTGCAGTTGCTTGAAGGGCGTGCTCGCAAAGCGCAGGCAGGCTTGTCCATGATTGAGCTGTCCGTCGCGTTGGTCGTGGCGGGGCTTTTGTCCTGGGCCTCCTTCAGCGCTTACGAGACTGTCTCCCAGCAGCAGCAAATCGAGAGAGGCCGGGCCCAGGCGCAACAGCTGCAGTCGATATTGCGTGCCTTCGCGTTGCGCAATGGGCGGCTGCCATGTCCTGACACAAGCGCAGTCGCAACCGGGTACGAATCGCTCACTGCGGGTGCGTGTTCGAGCGGAAACCAGCTGGGGTGGTTTCCCTACGTGAGCCTTGGGCTTGAAATTCCTACCCAGGAGCTTCGAGCGCGTTACGCCGTATTTCGCGCCGCGAACGCCGATGTTTTACAGGATGCAGATCTGGCCGTCTCCAAGGAGCGCACCGGTGATTCCGTCGGCGAGGCCAATTATCTGGATGTCACGGACTTGATTGCGGCGCTGGTCAATGCATCAGCTCTTCCTTTGTCGACTGCACGGGCCTACCTGACGGGAGATGGGGGGGCGGCCGGGGCCATTGATTGCGCCTCAAACGCTGTCATGTCTGCCGCCTATTGGGTAGTTGTGCCATTGCAAGACCGGGACAACGATGGCAGTCGCTTGGATCCCCCCCACACGATGACCAGCCTCTGCGCCGCGAGCCCGTCCGCGCCGTTGAGGTTTGCCTCCGATGACGTGGTCGTCGCTGAGTCACCCGCGCAGTTGGCTGGCTGGTTGCGTGCAAGTCTGCCGTAGCTGAATTCGGGACCGATAACTCATGTTCATGTTGACACTTGCCTTTGATCAGCTTGTGCGGAAGTCCTCGCGGAGTGTTTCGGGCTCAGCCGCAAGCATTGTGGAGGCGCAGGCGGAGTACCTCAGGTTAAATGGTGCGCCTCGGGGCGGTGCCGAGAGCTTCAGGCTCTTCGGGGCTCATTCACGCGGTTTTGGGATGGTGCAGGTCTTGCTCCTCATCGCCGTTCTGGCGGGCCTCGCCACCATGGGCTACTTGCAATGGCGTGAGCGATCAGCAGTGGATTCTTCACGCCAGGAGCGGCAAGCGCTCTCGCAAGCGGACCGCGCCATTGTTACCTTTGCCACGGTCATGCGGCGACTGCCCTGTCCTGACACCAACCGTGACGGTATTGAGGACTGTGGTGCCGCAGACCAGAAAGGCTGGTTGCCTTCCGTGTCGCTGCGGCTGGCTGGTGCAGACCCAGGTGTGGATGTGGGGCAGTTGCGCTACCTGGTCCAACGAGGCGGAGGAAAAAATGACCTGACCGTATTGGATGACGCCTGGAGACCATTGGAATATGACACCACCGGCAAGACTTACGCCACCATGCGTGAGACCACCGCGACGGGTGGGGAATACCAGGCAGACATCCTCACGTTGACGGATATCTGTCAACGGCTTGAGGATGGGCGCACGACCGCTTACACCCCCGGCATGGCCGAGGTGAGGTCGTCGCCGGTTCGCACCACGGCGTATGCACTCGTTCACCCGGGTAACGATGACGCAGACGGCGACGGATCGCTCTTCGATGGGGCGAATGCATCCGCCGACAGTGCCGTGGAAGATCCTACCCTTCGGCCTTTGCTGTCCCGGTACAACGACATTGTGCTGGAGCGTTCCTATACGAGTCTTCTGGCCGGGTTGCACTGTGCTCCCCTGATCGACTCCATCAATACTGTGGCTTTGGCGCATGACGTTGTTTTGCAGGTTGATGACCTGAAGACCGGAAACATCGCAGCCGCAAAACAAGCCATCGTTTTTGCCGCGCTGGGCGCAGCAATCACTGCGGCGGATATGACAGGCACGATTCTGGGCGGAATCGCAGACGCAGGCAACGCGGCCGTAGAGTGGGCGCTCTGTGCTGCAACTTTGGGGCTGGCGGTAAACGCCTGCGCTGCCGCTCCGCAACATACCGCAGCTGTGGCGCTCACCGGCGGTGTGTTGTACGCCAATGGCGTCTCCGTGGGACTGAACGTCGTGGCCGCCATCATGGCCGGTAATGCGCTGGCGCTGGCCGATAGTTCGGTGGATTCGTCCACTCTCACATGCCCATCCACTGATTACACGCAGGCACTTGACGCAGCCAAGAAAGAGTCCGACGACGCAGTGGCTGCCCGCGATGCACTCATTACAAAGATCAATAACAAGACCAATGAGCTGAATACGGCCAACGTGGCGCGCACCAATGCCATCAACAATCTGGTGGCGCAGGTGCGTGCCGGTGGCACCAGCACGAGCATTGACTCTCGCATACAGCCGGTTTTGGATGCGGCAACCAATTGGGAATCCAGCTCGTTCTCCCTGAGTGCGGCCACACAGCGGCGCGACAACTACCAGACGGCGGTAACGCAGTGGACCAATCAAGTCGCGACCTATGCCGACATGCTGGCCAACCGGACCACGCTGATTACTCAGCTCAATGCGGACATCGCTGCACTGGATGCGCAAATCGCAGCCACCACTGATCCCGCAGTGAAGGCTACGCTACAGAAGCAAAGGCTGGAGAAGACTTCGCAGCTCACGCTTCTGAACGACCCAGTCGCACTGCAAGGTGAATATGACAAGGCGGTTACCGAACGGAACAACGCGCAAGCCAATCTCAACGCTGCGCAGGCCGATCTGTCGGCAGCTCAGGCAAGCGTTGGATCGGCTCAAACCAGTTTCCAAACGGCCTACTCCAACCTGCGCAACGCAGGGCGCTACACCATTTTTGTGGGGGCGGTGGCCGCTGCGACTGGCTGTACCACCACGGCCAGCGGTGTGTGCCAAACAGGGGATATTGTGACCTCTGGCGGTATCCAGGGGGCCTTGGTGGATCTCTTCGGCGGTTCGTCGGTCACTCCTGATCCGGATGCCAAGTACCTGAAGCCCATCAAGCTGCAGAGGGAGCTCAATGCCCTTCAGAGCCAGTTGGGCGAGGCCAACAAACGAGTGACTGATGCACAAAATATATACAACCAACTCAAGACCCAGGCTGACAATCCGCCTCCTTGCAACATCACCGGAAAGGGCGTGACACCCATGCCCCCGAGTGCTGCGTTGGACATCCTGATCAAGGTGGACCAGAAGGGGGGCACGCGATGAAGCGGTCCCTGCGTCAAGCGAATGGTTTCTCCATGGTCGAGCTGGCGGTGGTTCTTGCGATTGTTGGAATCATTGGCATCTTTGTGTGGCGCTGGGTGGTGTCCACCCGTGAACCTATGCAGAGACCCGCGATGCTGCGGCAACTGGGTGAGGCCCAAGCCGCTGTCGAGGGCTTTGTACTTGCTCACCACCGATTGCCCTGTCCGGCGGCTAATTCCGGTGGTAGCGAAGCCTGTGGTGATCCCACCGCCGTGCGACTGCCCTGGAAGAGCCTGGGCCTGAGCAGCACCTTTGGGCAACTTCACTACGGTGTCAATCGGGGTGGAGGCGTGGATCTTGCTGTTGCGCCGCCAGCGGCCGTGTCTCCAGACCTGAATATCGATTTCACGGGCATGCCGGTGATACCGACATACCCCACGTTCTCCCCGCCTATCGCGGCGTCGTCTACCGTAACCGCAGCCGCTGCTCGCGCAACGGCTGCCATCACGGCTGCCAGCGCGCGCCGTGTGGTGGCGAATGGACTGGATTGGTGCCATCGACTCCGTCGGTTTGCTGCAAATCCGGCAGCCGCTGGCATTCTGAGCGCCGGCAATGTGTCCGACAGCATGCCTGTAGCCTACATCTTGGTACACCCGGGGGAGAACAACCAGTTTGACGGGAACAACGCAGTGGGGGCAAGCGCCACCTGGCGGTTCGACTTCCCAGGGCGCGCGCAAGACGCAAACTTTGACGACTTGACCGTCGCTGTAGGAGCGTCTGATCTGGATGCGCGCATTGGATGCGTGGGACGGCTGAGTGAAATGCAAGCTACGGCACAGGGCGCTTATGCGGCGTACGACAGTGCGCGCGTGATGCAGGAATATTGGTCGCTGCGTGTGTTCGACATCACGGCGGCTGAGTCTGCTGTGCAGTCGGCCGAGTCAGGCGTCGCTACAGCGGCCCTGGCCTTGGCTGTGGCCACCGCCAGCGGCGTGATCAGCATTGCGTCGGCGGCCAATTCGGAGGGCGTCACTGCTTTTGTCGTGGGGATTGCTGCAGCCAATCTGGCGGTGGCAATTGCCCAAACCGTGTATGCAGCCAAGGCTTTGGACGACGCAAAGGCAGCGTTGCAGGTCGCCAAAGAAAAGCAAGCGGCCACTGATGCCTACGCTGCCAAGGTGTATGACACGTTTACGCAGGCTCTCACCAGTGCCACGAAGCTGGATGTGAAGGGACTTAACCCATGAAGCGCAGCATGCAAGGGTTCACCCTCGTCGAGATTTCGGTCATTCTGCTCGCGCTGGGATTGATATTGCCCGGTGCCATTGTTTTTTGGCAGCTTTCGGAACGCCAACGCGTCACCACTGTCCAGGTGGATGTTCAGCAGCAAACACGCGATGCTCTGGTGGGTTATCTGCACTCGAACTATCGCCTTCCTTGCCCCGCTGCAGACACATCCGGTGTGGAGTTCTGCACCGAGGGGGGGGGCTTGCGCCAAGTGGGCTTCGTTCCGTGGCGTACGCTGGGTCTTCCCCGGCCTGAGGCAGGCGCTTTGCGCTATGGCGTCTACCGTGAACCATCCGCTACCTCGCATGAGGACAGAGATCTAGCCAGTGCTGTCGACCGCATGAATCCATTGCGCGTGCGGACCCCCAACCCCAAGCCACAGAACCAGGATGCGCCCAACGATAAAGCGCCCCCAATCCCATCGGTTTCCACGGTCCAGCTGGGGATGACCCAATCGGGCAACGATGCGGCGCCTCTGAACACCGCGTGCAACGCAGCCGATAGCCCGCCTTGCCCGCTGGGGGTTGCGAGGGCAGTCAACCTGGTGGATGTCTGTCTGGCACTTAACACCGCCAATGACGCGTTGATTGCGCCCGCAGGGCGGTTGGGGGCGAAGATGCTGGGAACTCGGCGCTCGGTAGCCTTTGCACTGGCTGCCCCGGGCATGTTGGATGCAGACGGCGACGGTAAGGCGTTCGACGGCGCGAATGCCACCGCCAGTTCGGCAGATCCTACTTTCGAGGCACCAGGCACCGTTGCGACCAGCTCCTATGACGACTCTGTGGTTGCACCCAGCCATGCTGAACTCTTTGGCGAACTGCACTGTGGTGCTGCTTTGTCGGCCATATCGCATGCGCATTTCAACGCAGCAACCGGTGCGTTTGTCATGGAGCGGGCTTTGTACGACTACCGTGACCAGTTGTTCGTGGCCGTCAAACTGGCAGAAGCTAACGAGGCAGCCGCTTTTGCAGGGGTAGCTGGTGCTGCGGCAGGTGTTTTGAGTGCAGCCAAAGAGATGGTGTCAGCCACAGCGGACACCACGATGAGCGCCGGCGCACGGGCTGTACAAATCGGACTGGCAGCTGCTGGCATCGTGGCAGCCGCCGTGGGCGCTGGCTTGTCGGTGGTGACGACGGGGCTGGCAACAGCCGCACTGATCGAAGCCAAGCAGGTGCACTCAGACTTTGCTACGCGAACCACTGCCATGACGGAACTCGCCATCTCTATCAACAACAACACGCTGAAGGCGGATGCCATTGGCTATTGAGACCCTTCGGTCAAAGAGCGACACACCATGACAACAAAACCAACGAACTATGGGGCTATGCCTGTGAGGCGGCAGCGCGGCTTTTCGCTTCTTGAATTGAGCATTGCGCTCGTCGTGATTGGCCTCGTACTGGGTGCTGTGGCGGTTGGACGGGACTTGCAGCGGTCTGCTGCCAACCAGCGTCTGTCCACCGACTTTATCCAGGGGTGGCAGTTGGCCTATGAGGCATTCTTCAACGGTGTGGGCTACCCCCCAGGGGACAACCCCACCAATCCCACCGGCCGAGTCAATGGCAACAGTGCCACGCCGGGCTCGGAGTTGTGTGGCGACGCGATGATCAACGCCTTTCTGGCTGCTGGTATCCGGTTGCCAGCGGGCCGCACAGAGGGACAGCAGGACCGTTATGTGTACCTCGACAGCAATGGGAACCCGCAGGAAGCACGTGTCTGTTTCCAAAGCGTGGACTGGGCGGAGCCCGGCGTTACTGTCGGCACCTATGTAACGCGGCCCCGCAATGTCATGGTGATTCGTGGCACAACGTTCTCGTTGGCGGCTTCATTGGACCAGCAGATTGATGGCAACAGCGATGCAAGGTTTGGTCGTCTTCGCGATATTTCGTTTGCGAACGACGTCACGGCCAATACGCCAGGGAAAATCTGGCCAATTGATGATCGCATGGCCTTTGGCAGCACCACACCAACGTCACTGGATGAGTCGCAAGTAGCCATCACCACTGCACTGTTCAAGATGATGCGTTGACTGATTGCCAAGCCATCGCTGGCTTGGTGCGACATTCGCGCCTCTACGAGGTCCGACGAGGGCCTGCTAATGCAGGCCTTCCTCGATCAATGAATCAGATGCCCGCCAACTGAAACCGCTGGTCAAAATTCATCTTTCCCAGCACGCGCAGCGCCGCGTTGCGGGTGGCGTTGTCCACCTTGCTGATGTCCAGGCTGTAGCGCTTGGCGGTGGAGACCACATCCACACACTTGTGACCCCATTGCACCGCCACGAGCAGGGCGGGGCGCTGGCCTGCCTCGGCGCCGACTGATACGCCGCGCTGCTCGGGCCGCAGCATGAATTCGAGGTGGGGGGTGCGCACCAGGGTGAGGCGGTCAGCACCTTGCGGGCCCAGGGCGAACGAGACCACCCAGTCGTCTTCGTCTTCCACCATCACAAACGGAACATGCTGGGGTGCGGCCATGGTGCTGGGCGTTGGGGTTATGGGGCGGGGCGGGTGGGCCGCCGTGGTGCATTGCCCGGGGTGCGGGCGGGCGCCAGTATGCCGCTGCAAGCGCCGTGCCTGCTGCGGGAGAACCCGAGGTTGGGCCTTTCCAACGCGTTGTGTGCGTGTCAGCCTGGTGCAAGGCTGGCGCGGTGCCTTGTGGGATAGGCCATGCGGTAGATGGGAGGCCAGGGGCTGCGCACCGGGTGTGGATGCCAGGGTTTTGCTAAAAATGGCTCCAAGCGCCAGTGTTGCATACCTTGGTTGCTATTGTTTTGATAGTTGTTTGGGCACTTTCGCGCTCTCTGGTAAGGCGGTCGCCAAGCCCGTGGCCAGTTGGCCCACGGTGGCCAGGGCGGCCTCCAGCCGCCCCTGCGCCGGATGCCCGTAGTTGATGCGCACGCAGTGCGCAAACCGCTGATCGGCCGAGAAGATCTGCCCCGGTGCCAGGCTGATGCCCTGCTGCAGTGCCAGGCGGTGCAGCTCCAGCGCGTTCACCTGGGGAGGCAGTTCCACCCATAAAAAGTACCCGCCCTCGGGCCGCGACACGCGCGTGCCGGGCGGGAAGTGCTGGGCCACCGCAGCCAGAGCAATCGCCTGCTGTTGTTCCAGGCTGCGGCGCAGGGCGCGCAGGTGCCGGTCGTAGCCCCCCTGGGCCAGGTATTCGGACAGCGCCTGCTGCGACGGCGTGGCGGCCGATAGCGTGGTCATCAGCTTGAGCCGCTGCACCGCTGTGGCTTGGCGGCCCGCTGCCACCCAGCCCACGCGGTAGCCGGGTGCCAGGCTTTTGCTGAATGAACTGCAGTGCATCACCAGCCCCTCGGTATCAAACGCCTTGGCCGGGGGCGGGCGCTGGGGGCCAAAGTGCAGTTCGCCATAGACATCGTCTTCGATCAGCGGCACACCGTGGCGCGCCAGCAGGGCGACCAGTTCGCGCTTTTTGCACTCGGGCATTAGGCTGCCCAGGGGATTCTGAAAGCTAGGCATGAGCCAACAGGCCTTGATGGGCTGGTGGGGCTTGTGCGAGGACTGGCGCTCCAGCGCCTCAGCCAGCGCTGCCAGGTCGATGCCGTCGCGCGGGTGGGTGGCGATTTCCAGCGCCTGCAGGTTCAGCCGCTCCAGCGCCTGCAGCGCGGCGTAGAAGGTGGGCGATTCGACCACCACCACGTCGCCCGGCTGGGTGACGGCTTCCAGGCAGAGGTTGAGCGCCTCCATGGCGCCGTTGGTGATGATGATTTCTTCCACGTCCACCGCCATGCCGTGCACGCCGTAGCGCAGCGCAATCTGCTGGCGCAGGCGTTCGTCGCCGGGTGGCAGGCTCTGCACGATGTTCCACGGATCGAGCTTGCGCATGCCGCTGGCAAGGCACCGCGCCAGGCGCTCCAGCGGAAACAGCTCCAGCCCCGGGAATGCCGAGCCCAGCGGCACCAGGTCGCGGTCGCGCGCCAGGCCCAGCACCTCGAACACCAGGTCGCTGATGGCCACCTCTTTGGAGGTGGCGGTGGGTTGGGAGGGTTGGGGCTCGGCCGGGCGGACCTCTGCCGTGCCGGGGACCCGGGCGCTGACGTAGTAGCCCGAGCGCGGGCGCGCATGGATCAGGCCCTGGGCCTCCAGCAGGTAGTACGCCTCGAACACAGTGGACGGGCTGATGCCCCGCGTGCGGCTGGCCTCGCGCACCGAGGGCACGCGGTCACCCGGGCGCAGCGCGCCGCTGTGGATGAGCTGGGCGATGGCGTCAGCGTGGCGTTCGTAGCGCTTCATGGGCGGGGCGGGATTGATGCAGGGCAAACTGATCTGTATTTTTAACTCGAAACTGAATCTGTACTGTTTTTGTGGTCGGGCGTAGAGTGGCGGACTGTGTGGGCCCACGCCCACCGACTGTTTCCCCAAAGATAAAAAGCCATGATCGATTGCCTGCGCAGCCTGCTGCGCCCCGTTGTCTGCCTGCCTTCGGCCGCTGCCGTGCTGGCGCTGGCCTTGAGCGCTGGTGCTGTGGCCCAGACGGCGCCCTCCAACACCGCCTCTGCAGCGCCCGTGGCCACCGCATCCACGGCGGCCACGGTGCCCGCGTCGTCCATGGCGTCGCGCGTGCAGGCCTGCACCGCCTGCCATGGCAAAGAAGGCCGCGCCACGCCCGATGGCTACTTTCCGCGCATTGCGGGCAAGCCGGCTGGGTACTTGGCCAACCAACTGCTCAACTTCCGCGACGGGCGGCGCAGTTACCCGCAGATGGGGTACCTGACCGAACACCTGACGGATGACTACCTGCGCGAGATGGCCGAGTACTTTGCTGCGCTCGACCTTCCTTACCCGCCCCCACCGCCACCCCAGGCGCCGCCCGCCGTGCTGGAGCAAGGCCGCAGACTGGTGCAGGTGGGCGATGCGGCCCGCAACATCCCGGCCTGCGTGGCCTGCCACGGCGCGGCCATGACGGGCGTGGTGCCGTCCATCCCCGGCCTGCTCGGCCTGCCGCGTGACTACCTCAACAGCCAGCTGGGTGCCTGGAAGACCGGCCAGCGCCGCGCGCATCTGCCCGACTGCATGGCCGACATTGCGCGCCAGCTCACGCCTGACGATGTGAGCGCTGTCTCGGCCTGGCTGGCCGCGCAGCCGGTGGCAGCAGGGGGCAAGCCGGCCCGCACGTTGCCTGCCACCATGCCTGCCCGCTGCGGCGGTGTGGCCGAAGTACCCGTGGCCGCTGCGGCTGCACGTTGAGAAGGGATGCACCGATGAAACGCATCCTCTGGACCCTGTCTTCCGTGCTGGCGGCGCTGGGTATTGCCGCTGCCGTGCTGATCACCCTGAACCTGCGTGGCGAAGAGCCTCTGCCCGCCACCGAGACGCTGCAATCCACGCCTGCGCTGGTGCAGCGCGGCGAATACCTGGCCCGCATTGGCAACTGCATGGCCTGCCATACGACCCAGGGCGGCGCGCCGTTTGCGGGCGGGCGGGGCATCGAGACGCCGTTTGGCGTGGTGCACAGCTCCAACCTCACGCCCGACAGGGCGCAAGGCATTGGCAGCTGGAGCTCGGCCGAGTTCTGGCGCGCCATGCACCACGGCCGCAGCAAGGACGGGCGGCTGCTGTACCCGGCGTTTCCGTACCCCAACTACACGCAGGTGACGCGCGAGGATTCGGACGCCATCTTTGCCTATCTGCAAAGCCTGCCGGCTGCGCCAGACGCCAACCGCGCCCATGCGCTGCGTTTTCCGTACAACACGCAGGCGGCATTGGCGGTATGGCGTGCGCTGTTTTTTGCGCCCGGAGCGCCCGCCGCCGAACCCACGCAGACGGCCGAATACAACCGGGGCGCCTATTTGGTCAACGGCCTGGGCCACTGCACCGCCTGCCACACACCCCGCAATGCACTGGGCGCCACGTCGGACGCCAAGGCCTTTACTGGTGGTTTGATCCCGGTGCAGAACTGGTATGCCCCGGCGCTCAATGCGGTGCACGAGGCGGGCGTGAAGGAGTGGCGCACCGACGATGTGGTGGCGCTGCTCAAGACCGGTGTGGCCCCGCAGGGCTCCGTGCTGGGCCCGATGGCCGAGGTGGTGTTCCGCAGCACGCAGTACCTCAGCGACGCCGATGCGCGCGCGATGGCCGTCTACCTGCAAGCCCTGCCGCAGCAGGATCACAAGGCGCCCACCAGCGTGGCCCTGCCGCCCGCCAGCGCGATGGCGCGGGGCGGCAAGGTGTACGAGCAGCAGTGCGCCCAGTGCCACGGCGACCGGGGGCAGGGCGAGCCCGGCGCGTTCCCGGCGCTGGCGGGCAACCGTGCCGTGACCCTGGCCGACCCGACCAACCTGGTGCGTGTGGTGCTGCAGGGCGGCTACCTGCCCGCCACAGCCGGCAACCCGCGTCCGCATGGCATGCCGCCGTTTCAGCAGACCCTGTCGGACGAAGAAGTGGCGGCGGTGACCACGTTTGTGCGCAACAGCTGGGGCAACCAGGCGCCGGGTGTGGGTACCATCGAGGTCTATCGCGCGCGCGAGCGGCGCGGCATGTAGCGCCAGGCCCCGGGGCCAGCGCCCGCCGCCCCGCAGCGCGGCCCTCCAGGAGCCCTTTTGATGTCCAGTCCCGCCGCACTGCCTGAACCCACCCCCACGAGCCAGGGGGGCGCCACGCCTAGCGGCTGGTGGGCCGTGTGCCTGTGCGCGGCGTGGTGTGGCACCTGCGGCATCTACCGCCCCTTGTTCGACGAATTGGCCCGTGCGCACCCGGACGTGCGGTTTGAATGGGTGGACATTGAAGACGAGTCCGATCTGGTCGGGGACCTGGACGTGGAAACCTTTCCCACCCTGCTGATTGCCGACGGCGAGCGGGCCCTGTTCCTGGGGCCGCTGTTGCCGCAGGCGCCGGTGCTGACACGGTTGTTGATCAGCCTGCAGGGGGCGGCGCCCGGTGGTGCTGGCGTTGGGGGCGATGCCCAGGGCGTTTTTGACAGGGTGCGTACTGCACGCGGCGGCTAGTGGGCAGTCTTGCGGCCTGGTAGCGGTCGTTGCCGTAACTCCGCTCATTGCTTGAATGCTCTTTATTTGATAGCTGATGGCGCATGATCCACTAGCGCTACAGCCACTTTTTGCTCGAAATCCGTGTCCACACCCCGCCCACCCTGGTTCCCGCTCAATTCACTGCAGGCCCAGTGCGACAAGGGCGCGTGGGAGCGGGGCATGGAACTGTACCGCCAGGCCGACGTGGTGCGCGTGGGTATTCGGCAGCCAGCCGAGGGGCGCTGGGCCCTGGCGGGCGAAGTGCAGGGCAGCTTGCCCCACCCGTACGAGGTGTCGGTGCAACTGGTGCTTGCGCCCAACGGCCAGGTCAAGCAATGGTCGGGCGACTGCAGTTGCCCCGTGGGGGCTGATTGCAAACACGCCGTGGCCCTGACCCTGGAGGCCGCGCACCGCGACCCGGCGCAGGGCCCGTCGTCCACGCGGGCTGCCGATGCGCTCCAGGCCATGCAGGAGCGCAAGGAAGCCCTGGCCCGCGCCGAGGCCGAGGCCCGCCTGCTGCACTGGCTGCAGGAGTGGGACCGGGCCCTGGGCGTTGCGGTGCTGCAGGAGCCGGTCGCACGGCCGGGGCGGCCCGAGTGTTATCTCTATCTGGTCTCCACCGTAGGGCGGGCGCGCACCACAGTGCCGCAGCTGCAGTTGGAGGCCGTGGTGTCGTACCCCAAACTCACGGGCGGCTGGGCCAAGCCGCAGCAGATCCGCACCCAGCCGGCACCTGGCCAGGCCGTGTACGACCGCGCCAGCGATGCCGACCGCCAGGTGCTGCAGCTGCTGCGCGCCATGCCCCGCAGCGTGGGCTACTACTCGGCTTACAGCGTCGCGCCCATCGGGGTGCTGGAGGGCGCGGTGGGCCTGCTGGCGCTGGAGCAGGCAGCGGCCACGGGCCGCCTGTTTGTGGATGCGGGTGGGTCCACCGTGGGTGCGCCTTTGCGATGGGGCGACCCGCTGCCGATCACGTGGGCATGGCAGGCGTCCACGCCTGCGCAAGGCATCGAGGCTGTGTGGGGGTTACAGGCACGGCTGCCGGGCGACACCGCCATGCTGTGCGACAACCACCCGCCGCTGTACTTGGACGCCGTCCAGGGCGTTTGCGGCCCGGTGCACGCCGAGGGCCTGAGCCCTGCGCAGGTGGCCATGCTGCTCAAGGCGCCTGCGCTTACTGCTGCCGCCCTGCAAAAGCACCATGCCGACGTGGTGCGCCGCATTGGCGGCGTGTTGCCGTTGCCTCCGGCGCTGGGACCGCTCACGCAGGTGCGGGGGGTAAAGCCCCTGGCGCGCTTGCATTTGGCACCGTCGCCTGCCGACAGGGTGGCCGAAATGGGGCTCATCACCGCGCAGTTGCGGTTTGACTACCAGGGCCATGTGGGCTGGTGGGCTGGGCAGGATCTGGCGGTGCTGGTGCCCGGTGCCGACGGCGGCCAGGTGCTGCTGCAGCGCGATGCGGTGGCTGAACGCCATGCCGTCGAGCGCCTGGAGGGGCTGGGCCTTCTGGCCACGGACGACGGCCTGTTTGGCATCCCCGGCGAGCGCCCGCAGGACGACTGGATGCATTGGGCGGACGACGGCTTTGCTGCGCTGCGCGACGCGGGGTTGGATGTCACGCTGGACCCGGCGCTGCATGGCTGGGTGCAGCACGCCGACTGGCTGGAGGTGGCGCTGCAGCCTGCGGGTGACGATGTGGCCACATCGCCCTGGTTTGCGCTGTCGTTGGGCATGGAGATCAATGGCGTGCGCCACAACATCCTGCGCTGGCTGCCCGACCTGATTGCTGCCGCCGCGGCCCAGCCGCTGGACCCCGCGACGGGCCTGCCCCAGCTGCCTGCGCATGTCTACATGGCCTCGTTGACCGGCCCTGGTTTTGTACGCCTGCCCACCGACGCGCTGCGGCCCTGGATGGCCGCGCTGCTCGATCTGGCGGGCGACCGCGCGCGCGACTTCAACGCGGACAGCCTGAAGCTCTCGCGCCTGGACGCGCTGCGCACCAGTGCTGCGCTGGGCGAGGGCGCGGTGTGGCAGGGCGCCGCTGCCTTGCGCGACAAGGTGGCCCAGCTGCGGGGCGCCAGCGCCTTGCCCGAGGTGCCGCTGCCCGCCAGCGTGCGGGCCACGCTGCGCCCGTACCAGCAGCAAGGCCTGAACTGGCTGCAGTTTTTGCGGGCCCATGGTCTGGCCGGTGTGCTGGCCGACGACATGGGCCTAGGCAAAACGCTGCAGACCCTAGCGCACATCCAGGTCGAAAAAGATGCCGGACGACTGACCGCCCCCGCCCTGGTGATCGCCCCCGTGAGCCTGATGGGCAACTGGCAGCGCGAGGCCGCGCGCTTTTGCCCGGGCCTGCGGTGCTTGGTGCTGCATGGCGCGGGTCGGCACGAAGTGGCCGACGAAGTCACCGCGCACGACCTGGTCATCGCGCCGTACTCGCTGCTGCAGCGCGACCGAGACCGCTGGCTGGCGCACCCATGGCACCTGGTGGTGCTGGACGAAGCCCAGAACATCAAGAACGCCAGCAGCCAGGCCGCGCAGGTGGTGGGCGAGCTGCAGGCGCGCCATAGGCTGTGCCTGTCGGGCACGCCCATGGAAAACCATCTGGGCGAGATCTGGAGCCTGTTCCACTTCTTGATGCCGGGGTTTCTGGGTAGCGCGACGCGCTTCAAGGGAGTGTTTCGCACCCCCATCGAAAAGCAGGGCGACAGCGCGCGCATGGCGCAACTGCGGGCGTGCATCACGCCCTTCATGCTGCGGCGGACCAAGGCCCTGGTGGCGGGTGAGCTGCCACCCAAGGTGGAATCGGTCATGCCCGTGGAGCTGACGGGCGCGCAGGCCGACCTGTACGAAACCATCCGCCTGGGCATGGAAAAGACCGTGCGCGAGGCATTGCAGTCCAAGGGGCTGGCGCAATCGCAGATCACGATCCTGGACGCGCTGCTAAAGCTGCGGCAGGTGTGCTGCCACCCGCAGCTAGTGCCGCTGCAGGCTGCTGCCAAGGTCAAGACGTCGGCCAAGCTGGACCACTTGATGGCACTGCTGCCCGAAATGCTGGCCGAGGGGCGGCGCGTTTTGGTGTTCTCGCAGTTCACCAGCATGCTCACGCTGATCGAGGCGGAATTGAAGGCGCGCAACCTGCCCTGGGTCAAGCTCACGGGGCAGAGCGTCAAGCGCGACGCGATCATCGAGCAGTTCACCAGCGGGCAGGTGCCCCTGTTTCTCATCAGCCTGAAAGCGGGCGGGGTGGGGCTGAATCTGCCGCAAGCCGACACCGTGATCCATTTCGACCCCTGGTGGAACCCGGCGGTAGAGGGCCAAGCCACCGATCGCGCCCACCGCATCGGCCAGACGCAAAGCTTGTGGGTGGTCAAGCTGGTGGCGCAGGGCACGATTGAAGAAAAGATTCTGGCGCTGCAGGAGCGCAAAGCCGAGCTGGCAGACAGCCTGTACAGCGGTGCGGCTGCCCGCAAGGAGCCGCTCTTCACCGAAACCGATCTGACAGAGCTGTTGCAGCCGCTATCAGTGTCATAGCTGGTAGCGCATGTTGGACAAGCGCAAGACGCTGATTTGGTGCGCTGCGGCCCCGCAGGCCGCATGAACACTGGCTGGGGCCGGTTGACAACAGTTTTCCGAACCCGTGCCTTTGCAAATCAACAGTTTGCGCGCTACAATACGACTCTCACGACCAAACGGGCGGGTACCAACCGCCCGTTTTTTTTGGTCGAACGCTTTTGGAGCTCGAAGCTGTCGGGGAAGAGTCTCCGGGGGTTATCGGGTTTTTTGTTTTTCCGGGATTGAACTGAGCACGTGGCACTACAGCAAGTCGTTGAACAAATTGTGACGGGACTGGGATATGACCTGGTGGAGATCGAGCGCTCTGCCGGCGGCCTGTTGCGCGTCACCATCGACTTGCCCTGGGAGCCGCCAGCCGCTGATGCCCCCCAGCCCGTGATCGAGCAATTCGTGACGGTCGAGGATTGCGAGAAGGTCACCCGCCAGCTGCAGTTTGCGCTGGAGGTCGATGGCGTCGAATACAAGCGCCTCGAAGTGTCGTCCCCCGGTATCGACCGGCCCTTGCGCCACGAGCAAGACTTCGTCCGCTTCGAAGGTTCGGTCATCGACATCACCCTGAAGGCGCCCATTGGCGCCGCAGCAGCGGGAGGACAAGTCAATGCCACCCGCAAGAAATTTCGCGGCACGCTGGAGCGGGCCGAGGCTGGTGGCTGGCAGATCGTCTGGAGCGACGAGCCGCCGGTCAAGCCAGGTCAAAGAGTCAGCAAGAAACGCGTGCCCGCCCCTTTGCAGGCCATGGGCTTCACCCTGGATGAATGCCGGGATGTGCGCCTGGCGCCCATCGTGGACTTCAAGGGGCGCGCAGGCAAGGCCGGGGCAGCACCTGCCTGATTTGCTGCTGAAAATTGTGGGGTGGGTGGTCGCTGCGCGCAGCCCCCGCCCTCGGGTGATTGAAACAGGAGAGTCGTCGCATGAATCGCGAATTGTTGATGTTGGTTGAGGCCATTTCGCGCGAGAAGAACGTGGAGCGTGATGTGGTCTTGGGCGCCGTGGAGTCGGCCCTGGCCCAGGCTACCAAGAAGCTGTACCAGGGCGAGGTGGACATTCGCGTGTCGATTGATCGCGACAGCGGCAATTACGAGACTTTCCGCCGCTGGCTGGTGGTGCCCGACGACGCCGGTCTGCAAAACCCCGAAGCCGAAGAGCTGCTGATGGATGCCAAAGAGCGCATCCCGGACATCGAGGTGGGTGAATACATCGAAGAGGGCGTCGAGTCCGTGCCCATCGGCCGCATCGGCGCCATGGCCGCCAAGCAGGTCATCCTGCAGAAGATCCGCGATGCAGAGCGCGAAATGCTGCTGAATGACTTCATGTCGCGCGGCGAAAAGATTTTCACCGGCACCGTCAAGCGCATGGACAAGGGCGACATCATCGTCGAATCCGGCCGTGTGGAAGGCCGCCTGCGCCGCAGCGAAATGATCCCCAAGGAAAACCTGCGCAGCGGCGACCGCGTGCGGGCCATGATCATGGAAGTGGACCTGACCCTGCGTGGCGCGCCCATCATTCTGTCGCGCTCGGCACCCGAGTTCATGATCGAACTCTTCCGCAATGAAGTGCCCGAGATCGAGCAAGGTCTGCTGGAGATCAAGTCCTGCGCCCGTGACCCCGGCTCGCGCGCCAAGATCGCCGTGCTGAGCCACGACAAGCGTGTGGATCCCATCGGCACCTGCGTCGGCGTGCGCGGCACCCGCGTGAACGCGGTGACCAACGAACTCGCTGGCGAACGCGTGGACATCGTGCTGTGGTCTGAAGATCCGGCCCAGTTCGTGATTGGCGCACTGGCTCCGGCCAATGTGTCCTCCATCGTGGTCGATGAAGAAAAGCATGCCATGGACGTGGTCGTGGACGAGGAAAACCTTGCCATCGCCATCGGCCGTGGGGGTCAGAACGTGCGCCTGGCGTCCGACCTGACCGGCTGGAAGATCAACATCATGGACGCCGCCGAAAGCGCGCAAAAGCAGGCCAACGAGACTGATACGGCCCGCAAGCTGTTCATGGAAAAGCTGGATGTGGACGAGGAAATCGCCGACATCCTGATCTCCGAAGGCTTCAACAGCCTGGAAGAAGTGGCCTATGTGCCGCTGCAGGAAATGCTGGAGATCGAAAGCTTCGACGAAGACACCGTGAACGAGCTGCGCGCCCGCGCCAAGGATGCGCTGCTCACCATGGAAATCGCCCGTGAGGAAAGCGTGGAAGAGGTCTCCCAGGACCTGCGCGATCTCGAAGGCCTCACCCCCGAGCTGATTGCCAAGTTGGCCGAGGGCGGTGTGCACACACGTGACGACCTGGCCGACCTGGCCATCGATGAACTGACCGACCTGACCGGACAGTCTGCAGAAGAAGCCAAAGCCTTGATCATGAAGGCGCGCGAACACTGGTTCGCGGGGCAAGAGTAAAGGTCAGGGAGGCACGAACCACATATGTCCAGTAACACTGTCGCCGAGTTCGCCACCGAACTCAAAAAATCGCCTGAAACCCTGCTCGATCAGCTCAAGGCTGCGGGCGTGGGCAAGGCTGCTCCCTCCGACGCCCTGACCGAGTCGGACAAGCAAAAGCTGCTGGCTTACCTGCAGGCCAGCCATGGCACGGCTTCGGCCGACCGCAAGAAGATCACGCTGGTCAAGAAGTCCACCAGCGAGATCAAGCAGGCCGATGCAACGGGCAAGGCCCGCACCATCCAGGTGGAAGTGCGCAAGAAGCGCACGTTCATCCAGCGCGACGAAGGCGCAGAGGCCACGGCCGAGTCCCAGGCCGCGGCTGCGGTGGAAGAGCCCGCCGTGTCGAGCGAAGACCTCGAACTCTCCCGCCGTGAGGAAGAAGCCCGCCGCCAGGCCGAGCTGATCCGTCGCCAGGAAGCTGAGCTGGCCGAGAAGCGCGCAGAGCGCGAAGCCCGCGAAAAACGCGAGCGCGAAGCCGAAGAGCGCGCTGCCGCCTATGCCGCCCAAGAAGCTGAAAAGAAGGCCCAGGCCTCGGCTGTGAAGCAGGAAGCCACGCGTGAGCAGGCGGCCGAAGCTGCTGCGCGCGCCGCCGCCCAGACGGAAGCCCGCGAAAAGGCCCAGGCAGAAGCCAAGGCCCGCGCGGACGAAGAGTCTGCCCGTGCCCGCGATCTGGAAGAGCGCCGCCGCAAGGCCCTGGCCGAGGCAGAAGCCATTCGCGCCATGATGGCCACGCCCAAGAAGGCGGTCATGGTGGCCAAGAAGCCCGAGGAACCCAAGCCAGCAGCCAAGCCTGCTGCCGTGGGCGACGCCAAGAAGGGCACGCTGCACAAGCCCGCCGTTGGTACCGGTGGTGCGCGTACGGCAGCGGCTGCCCCCGCAGCTGCAGGCGCTCCCGGCGCTGGCAAGGAAGTCAAGTCGGCCAAGCTGTCGTCCAGCTGGGCCAACGACACGGCCAAGAAGAAAGAAATCAAGACCCGCGGCGACAGCAGCGGTGGTGTGGGTCGTAACAACTGGCGTGGTGGCCCCCGTGGCCGTCGTGGTGACAACCGCGACCAACGCGATGACCACCAGAACGCAGCCCCGGCAGAAGCCCGCATCATTGAAGTGCATGTGCCTGAAACCATCACGGTGGCAGAGCTGGCACACAAGATGTCGATCAAGGCCTCTGAAGTCATCAAGGCCCTGATGAAGATGGGCCAGATGGTCACCATCAACCAGCCGCTGGACCAGGACACCGCCATGATCGTGGTGGAGGAAATGGGCCACAAGGCGGTGGTGGCGGCGCTGGACGATCCAGAAGCCTTCACCGACGACGATGCAGGTCAAAAAGACGCCGAGCTGCTGCCACGCGCGCCGGTCGTTACCGTCATGGGCCACGTGGACCACGGCAAGACCTCGCTGCTGGACTACATCCGCCGCGCCAAAGTTGCTGCAGGCGAAGCCGGCGGCATCACGCAGCACATTGGTGCCTACCACGTGGAAACGCCACGCGGCATGGTGTCGTTCCTCGATACCCCTGGTCACGAGGCCTTCACGGCCATGCGTGCCCGTGGTGCCCAGGCCACCGACATCGTGATTCTGGTGGTGGCTGCCGACGACGGCGTCATGCCCCAGACCAAGGAAGCCATCAAGCACGCCAAGGCGGCCAAGGTGCCGATCGTGGTGGCCATCACCAAGGCGGACAAGCCCGATGCCAACCCCGACCGCGTCAAGCAAGAGCTGGTGGTGGAAGAGGTGGTGCCTGAAGAGTACGGTGGCGATTCGCCCTTTGTGGCCGTGTCGTCCAAGACCGGCATGGGCATCGACGACCTGCTGGAGCAGGTCCTGCTGCAGGCCGAAGTGCTGGAACTGAAGGCGCCGGTCGAAGCCATGGCCAAGGGCCTGGTGATCGAAGCCCAGCTGGACAAGGGCCGCGGCCCGGTGGCCACGGTGCTGGTGCAGTCCGGTACGCTGAAGGTGGGCGATGTGGTGCTGGCTGGCCAGACCTCTGGCCGCGTGCGCGCCATGCTGGACGAAAACGGCAAGCCCGCCAAGACGGCGGGTCCCTCCATTCCGGTGGAAATCCAGGGTCTGTCCGACGTGCCCCAGGCGGGTGACGAGTTCATGGTGCTCAGCGATGAGCGCCGTGCTCGCGAGATCGCGACCTACCGCGCTGGCAAGTTCCGCAACACCAAGCTGGCTAAGCAACAGGCTGCCAAGCTGGAAAACGTGTTCAACGAGATGACGGCGGGCGAGGTGCAGACCCTGCCCATCATCATCAAGGCGGACGTGCAGGGCTCGCAGGAAGCGCTGGCAGCATCGCTGCTCAAGCTGTCCACCGACGAGATCCGCGTACAGCTGGTCTATGCCGGCGTGGGCGGTATCAGCGAGTCCGACGTGAACCTGGCGATTGCTTCCAAGGCCATCGTGATCGGCTTCAACGTGCGTGCCGATGCCGGTGCGCGCAAGCTGGCCGAGTCGAGCGATGTGAACCTGCACTACTACAACATCATTTACGACGCCGTGGATGAGTTGAAGGCCGCCATGTCCGGCATGCTGGCTCCCGAGCAGCGCGAAGAAGCCCTGGGTACCGCCGAGATCCGCACGGTGTTCGTGGCTTCCAAGATCGGTACGGTGGCGGGTTCGTACGTCACCTCCGGCCAGGTCACGCGCAACTGCAAGTTCCGCCTGCTGCGCGACAACGTGGTTATTTACACCGGCGAAGTCGAGTCTGTGCGCCGCCTCAAGGACGATGTCAAGGAAGTCAAGGAAGGCTTCGAGTGCGGTATCAAGCTGCGCAACTACAACGACATCAAAGAGGGCGACCAGCTGGAGTTCTTCGAGATCAAGGAAATCGCGCGGACGCTGTAAGGCGAACGGGATACCAGCGACAACATGGCTGCGAAGAAATCATCCGCCCCCAACCGCGCCTTCAAGGTGGCCGACCAGATCCAGCGCGATCTGACGGAACTGATCGCGCGCGAGTTGAAAGACCCGCGCGTGGGCATGGTGACGCTGCAGGGCGTGGAGGTCACCCCCGACTACGCCCATGCCAAGGTGTTCTTCAGCCTGTTGACGGGTGACCCGGTGGAAACCCAGGCAGCCCTCAACCAGGCTGCCGGGTTCCTGCGCAACGGCTTGTTCAAGCGTTTGCACATCCATACCGTGCCTACGCTGCATTTCGTGTTCGACCGCACCTCCGAGCGTGCGGCCGACATGAACGCCTTGATCGCCAAGGCGGTGTCTTCGCGCGCGAAAGAGGACTAGTCCATGCACGCGCCACGCACCAGGGTGCAGCGGCGCCCTGTGCATGGGGTGTTGCTGCTCGACAAACCGCTCGGCCTTTCGAGCAATGACGCCTTGCAAAAGGCGAAATGGCTGCTGCGCGCCGAGAAAGCGGGCCATACCGGCACGCTCGATCCCCTCGCGACGGGCGTATTGCCGCTGTGCTTTGGCGCGGCCACCAAGTTCAGCCAGCTGCAGCTGGATGCTCCCAAGACCTATGAAGCCGTGGCGCTGCTGGGTGCCACGACGACCACTGGCGATGCCGAGGGCGATGTGGTCGAGCGGCGTGAAGTGCTGCCCGAGCAGGTGACGCCAGAGCGCCTGGCCGCCGTCCAGCAGCAGTTCACCGGCCCCATTCGCCAGGTGCCTCCGATGCACAGTGCGCTCAAGAAAGACGGCAAGGCGCTGTACGAGTACGCACGCGCCGGTGTCACGGTGGAGCGTGAAGCGCGCGATGTGGTGATCCACGCACTCAAGCTCACGCTGGTGCAGACAGATCAGGCGCAACCAGCTATCAAAATGATAGTGACCTGCAGCAAGGGCACCTACATCCGCACGCTGGGTGAAGACATCGGCGCCGCACTGGGCTGCGGTGCGCACCTCACCTTTCTGCGCCGCATCGATACCGGCGGGCTGGGGGTGGAGCGCTGCGTCACGCTGGCGCAGCTGGAGGCCATGCCCGAGGCTGAGCGCCTGGCCAGCCTGGAGGCGCCCGAGTCGCTGCTGGCACAACACATGCGTGTCACGCTGGACGGTGAGAATGCAGCCCGATTCCTGTCGGGCGTGCGTCGCCGTGGCAACTGGCCCGATGCCAGTGCCGTGGCGGTGTTTGGCGAGAATCCTCCGGCGCTGCTGGGGGTGGGCCACATCGTGGGCGGGGAGCTGGTGCCGGACAGGCTCCTGAGTCCGCTGGAAATTCAACAAATTTTGGAAGGCATGCCGCACCCTCAAGCCAGCGGCGCATTGGAAAAACTATGACGACGAAACAAATCCGCAACATCGCGATCATCGCCCACGTTGACCACGGCAAAACCACCATGGTTGACCAGCTGCTGCGCCAGTCCGGCACCTTCGCCGACCACGAAAAGGTCGTCGACACCGTGATGGACAACAACGCGATCGAAAAAGAGCGCGGCATCACCATCCTGGCCAAGAACTGCGCCGTGAGCTGGAAGGGTACGCACATCAACATCGTGGACACTCCCGGCCACGCGGACTTCGGCGGCGAAGTGGAACGTGCCCTGTCCATGGTCGACAGCGTGGTGCTGCTGATCGACGCGCAAGAAGGCCCCATGCCCCAGACGCGTTTCGTGACCAAGAAGGCCCTGGCCCTGGGCCTGCGCCCCATCCTGGTGGTGAACAAGGTGGACAAGCCCGGTGCCAACCCCGACAAGGTCGTGAACGCTGCGTTCGACCTGTTCGACAAGCTGGGTGCAACCGACGAGCAGCTCGACTTCCCTGTCGTGTACGCCTCGGGCATCAATGGCTGGTCGTCGCTGGAAGAAGGCGCCCCGGGCGAGCAGTGGGGCCCCGACATGTCGGCCCTGTTCGACACCATCCTCAAGCACGTGCCACCGAACTCCGGCAACCCTGACGCCCCCCTGCAACTGCAGATCTCGGCACTGGACTTCTCCAGCTTCGTGGGCCGCATCGGTGTGGGCCGCATCAGCCAAGGCACGCTCAAGCCCGCACAGGACGTGCTGGTCATGGAAGGCCCCGATGGCAAGACCACGAAGGGCCGCGTGAACCAGGTGCTGACCTTCCAGGGTCTGGACCGCATGCAGACTCCCCTGGCAGGCCCGGGCGACATCGTGCTGATCAACGGCATTGAAGACATCGGCATCGGCGTGACCGTGACCGACCCTGCCAACCCCGCGCCGCTGCCCATGCTGAAGGTGGACGAGCCTACGTTGACCATGAACTTCTGCGTGAACACCTCGCCCCTGGCCGGCCGTGAAGGCAAGTTCGTGACCAGCCGCCAGATCTGGGACCGCCTGCAAAAGGAACTGCAGCACAACGTGGCACTGCGCGTGAAGGAAACCGACGAAGAAGGCGTGTTCGAAGTGATGGGCCGCGGCGAACTGCACCTGACCATCCTGCTGGAAAACATGCGCCGTGAAGGCTACGAACTGGCCGTGTCCAAGCCCCGCGTGGTGTTCAAGGACATCGACGGCGTCAAGCACGAGCCTATCGAGCTGGTAACGGCCGACATCGAAGAAGGCCACCAGGGCGGTGTGATGCAAGCCCTGGGCGAGCGCAAGGGCGAGCTGGTGAACATGGAGTCCGACGGCCGTGGCCGCGTGCGCCTGGAATACCGCATCCCGGCCCGTGGCCTGATCGGTTTCACCAACGAATTCCTGAACCTGACGCGCGGTTCGGGCCTCATCAGCAACATCTTCGACAGCTACGAGCCGCACAAGGGCGATATCGGCGGTCGCAAGAACGGCGTGCTGATCTCCATGGACGACGGTGAAATCTTCACCTACGCCCTGGGCAAGCTGGACGACCGTGGCCGCATGTTCGTGAAGGCCAACGACCCTGTGTACGAAGGCATGATCGTCGGCATCCACAGCCGAGACAACGACCTGGTGGTGAACGCCACGCGCACCAAGCAGCTGACCAACTTCCGCGTATCCGGCAAGGAAGACGCGATCAAGATCACGCCCCCGATCGACCTGACGCTGGAATACGGCGTGGAATTCATCGAGGACGACGAACTGGTCGAGATCACGCCCAAGTCCGTGCGCCTGCGCAAGCGCCACCTGACCGAAAACGAGCGCAAGCGCGCTGCCCGTTCCTGATGGATCGGCGGGTCGGTCCGTCGATGGATCGATAGACTGACCGTTTCCGACAAGGGCCACTGCAGCGCAGTGGCCTTTTTTCCGTCTGCAAGTTGGAACCCATGTTGACACTCACACATTCCCGCGCCGTGGTGCTGATGGTGGCTGTGACCCTGATGTGGTCCATCGCCGGTGTGGTCACGCGCCACCTGGAGCACGCGGCGAGCTTTGAGGTGACTTTCTGGCGCAGCTTTTTCACGCTGCTGGCGCTGCTGGTCATCCTGCCCATGCTGCAGGGCAGGGCGGTGTTTGCCTCCATGCGCCATGGCGGGCGGGCGTTGTGGATCTCCGGCGTGTGCTGGAGCGTGATGTTCACGGCCTTCATGGTGGCGCTGGTGCTGATGCCGGTGGCCAATGTGCTGGTGACCATGTCGGTGGGCCCCTTGCTCACGGCGCTGTTTGCACGGGTGTTCATCGGCCACCATATCGCTCCCCGCACCTGGGCGGCCATTGCTGTGGCAGGGCTGGGCATTGGCTGGATGTACGGTTCGCAAATGGCGGGCCTGCCACTGCTGGGCACCCTGGTGGCCCTGTGCGTACCGGTGGCAGCGGCGGTGAACTGGACGGTGGTGCAGCACTCGCAGCGCCATGGCCATGCGGTGGATCTGGTGCCGGCGGTGCTGGTGGGGGCGGTGATCTCGGTGGTGGCCACCCTGCCGCTGGCGTTGCCGTTTCAGGCATCTTTTTACGACCTGGGGCTGCTGGCCCTGCTGGGCGTGGTGCAATTGGCGATTCCCTGCGTGCTGGCGGTGCGCTGCGGCAGGGTGCTCAAGGCGCCCGAAATGGCGCTGCTGGGTTTGCTGGAAGTGATTTTCGGCATCCTGCTGGCATGGCTGGGTGCGGGCGAGAAGCCTGCGCCTGCCGTGCTGACCGGAGGCGCACTGGTCATCGGTGCGCTGGTTTTCAATGAACTGTTGGGTTGGAAGGAACAAAAATGACGGAGACGGTTGTGTCTGAAGTGTTGAGCGAGGTGCGTGGCCAGGTGGGCTTCATCACCCTGAATCGCCCACGGGCGCTCAATGCCCTGTCGCTGGGCATGGTGCGTGACCTGATGGGCATCCTGCTGGCATGGCAGAACGATGCGCGGGTGCTGGCGGTGGCCATTCGTGGCAGCAACAAGGAAGGCCCGTTTGGGGCTTTCTGCGCGGGCGGCGATATCCGCTTTCTGCACCAGGCAGGCAGCCAGGGCAACCCGCTGATCGAGGATTTCTTCACCGAGGAATACGCGCTCAACCACCTGATCCACAACTACGCCAAGCCCTACATCGCCTTCATGGACGGCATCGTGATGGGCGGCGGCATGGGCATCAGCCAGGGCGCCGCCCTGCGTGTGGTGACCGAACGCACCAAGATGGCCATGCCAGAGACCGCGATTGGCCTGTTCCCGGACGTAGGTGGTGGGTACTTTCTGAGCCGTTGCCCCGGCCGGGTGGGCGAGTGGCTGGCCCTGACGGGCGACACCATCGGCGCAGGCGATGCCATTGCCTACCAGCTGGCCGATGGCTGCATGCCGTCAGACCGGCAGGTGGCGGTGTGGGACGCTCTGGCCACACAAAGCTTTGCAGATGGCGCGGCTATCAAGGCCTATGTTGCTTCTCAATTTGTAGCAGCTCAGGCAAGCGGTTCTAGCGCTCAGACTGATATTGACCAATATTTTGCGCTGCCGACCGTTGGCGAGATCGTGCAGGGGCTTGAAGCGGCTGACAGCGACTGGGCGCGTGCCACGGCCGCCACGCTGCGCAAGCGTTCGCCACTGATGCTGCATGTGGTGCTGGAACAAATCCGCCGCGCCCGCACTATGGGCCTGGCCGACGACCTGCGCATGGAGCGCGACATGGTGCGCCACTGCTTCTTCCTGCGCCCGGGGCAAAGCGAGACCGTCGAAGGCATCCGCGCCCTGGCTGTAGACAAGGACCATGCGCCCCGCTGGAATCCCGGCCGCATTGAAGACGTGACGCCGGACATGGTCACTCCGTTCTTTGCCAGCCCCTGGCCTGTGCACGCCCATCCGCTGGCCCATCTGGCCTGACCGGCGAAGGCTGTAGTCGGGCGTTTGGGTTGCGCACCAAGCGGCTGTTCAAGACCTCCTAGGGCGAACGCATCGGTGATCGCGGGCCGGGAGGCCTGCGATCTGCCTGCCATGACGGCTGCGATGTTCCCGCTTTTATGGGTTCAATTGCTGGTACACGGCGGTGGCCAGGGCCAGCAGATCGGGCCGCGAGAGCTGCCCGCTCAGCGCATAGCCAAAGCCCCCATCTGTCCAGTAAAAGCCGGGTACAGGGCCTTCCTGCGTAAACTGGAACGCGGTAGCGGGGGCCGCCGCCAGCGTCGATTCCCTGCTTTGTGGCGCGCCGCCTTTGTTTTCGCCCGCAGGGCGGGGCGAGGACGGCGCCAGAGCGCCCAGGTACAGCGTGATGCGCTGGCCGGCGCCATTCTGGTACATGAACTGCGCGCGCACGCCCGTGTCGCCCGGCAGCAAGCGGCCACCCACCAGTTCATAGCCTTGCGCACCGAGCGCGGGGACTTTGAGGGGACGGTCCAGGCGCTTGGACAGCCATTGCACCAGGTGGTCTTGCTGGGCGGCAGTGACCTCTACCGGGTGCCGTACCTCGGGTTGGTACACCGCGTGGGCCACCGAGGCCTGTTGTGCAAAGCGCTGTGCCGGTTCGGCAGCCACCAGCGTGGTGCCCTGGCCCGCAGCAATGGTTTGACCGGACATCCCGGCGGGCCAATGGCTGCGCCCCGTCCAGCCCAGCACAAAGGCCAGCAACACGGATGCAGCCATTCCACCCCAGCGCCACCATTGCGCGTATTGCTCGCGTCGGTCGGTGGCACGCTGCGCTGCGGCCAGCAGGGCGTCGGGCACGGGGGCTTGGAGCAGGTCCTGGTGCAGGGCCTGCAGACGCTGCCGCTGCGTCTGCCAGTGGGCCAGCGTGGCCTGGGCCTCCTCATCGTCCCGCAGTTGCTCGCGCAGCGCCTCGGCCTGCGCAGGGGTCAACTGGCCGTCCACAAGGGCGTGCCAGGCGCTGGTTTCTTCAGCGCGCGGTGGAGGGGCAGGGTGCTTGGGGTCCATGGCGGGGGATCGGGTCTGGGGGCTATTTGAGGCGACGCAGCACCGGCGTGGTACTGCCCGCAGCCATCACGGTGTTTGGTTGGGTGGCGGCTGTAGGGCCTGACGCGGGTTCACGGTCCATGAGCACCCGCAGGCGCGTGCGGGCCCGCGACAGGCGTGACATGACGGTGCCCACCGGAATGCCCAGGATGCGTGCCGTGTCTTCGTAGCCCATGTCCTCCATCGCCACCAACAGCAGCACGGCCCGCTGGTCGGCGGGCAGGCGCTGGAGACAGCGCTCCAGGTCCAGCGCATCGTCCGACCGGGGCGGCGTGCCGGGCAGCTGGTCTTGAACTTCGTCGATGTCCAGGGTTTGCATCGGGGGCAATGCGCGGCGCTGGTTGAGGTACAGGTTGTGCATCAGGGTGAACAACCATGCGCGCAGGTCGCTTCCGGTGCGCCACAGCAGCCATTTGCTGCAGGCCCTCTCCAGCGTGTCCTGCACCAGGTCATCGGCCGCCCAGGCATCGCCTGTCAGCACCCGCGCGTAGCGGCGCAGGGCGGGCAGCTGTTCGATAACCTGGGAGCGGTTCATTCCGCGCGAAGCCTGGGGTGCGCTGACCGGTTTGTTATGGCCGCGCGGTGCGCCAGACCTGGTTCACTCCGTCGCCCGTCTTGTCCCCGGGCTTGGCGTCCTTGGCCCAGTAATACAGCGGTTTGCCCTTGTAGGCCAGCTGGGTCTTGCCATCGTCGCGGGTGATCACGCTGTAGTCAGCGCCCGGGGCCTTGCTGGCCATCAGTGGCGGCCAGTTGGTGGCGCAGGGGCCGTTGCACACCGATTTGCCGCTGCCGGCCACATCGCGGTCAAACGTGTAAAGGGTCATGCCGTTTGTGCCGACCAACACGCCGTCCATGGTCTTCACGGGCGAGGTGTCCATGGCGGCGCAGCCAGCCAGAGCAACGGCTGCGACGAGGGTGGTCATCGAGATCAGTTTCTTCATGGGTTTCTCCAGAGGGTGGTGCAGGCAAAGGCGAATGCTGCCTTGCACCGGGACAAACACATGGACGCTGCGGTTTATTCCACAGCATCGCAAAAAAATCTCAAGGTCCGGTCTGGGTACGCACAGACCCCATCGTGCAGCAGACTCAGCGGCTGCGGCTCTTCATGGCGCGTTCCACTTCGCGCTTGCCCTCGCGGTCCTTGATGGTGTCGCGCTTGTCGTGCTCGGCCTTGCCCTTGGCCAGCGCGATTTCGCACTTCACGAAGCCGTTCTTCCAGTGCAGATTGATGGGCACCAGGGTGTAGCCCTTTTGCTCGACCTTGCCAATCAGCCGTTTGATGTCATCCTTCTTGAGCAGCAGCTTTTTGGTGCGCGCCGATTCCGGGTTGACGTGGGTGGACGCTGTCTTGAGCGGGTGGATCAGGCAGCCGAGCAGAAACAGTTCGCCATCGCGGATCAGCACATAGCCATCGGTCAGCTGCACCTTGCCCTCGCGCAGCGCCTTGACCTCCCAGCCGTGCAGCACCATGCCCGCCTCGTGGCGCTCCTCAAAGAAGTAGTTGTAGGCCGCTTTCTTGTTTTCGGCAATGCGGGATGTGGGATCGGGTTTTTTGGCCATGTAGTTCAGATGCGGCGCCCTGCGGGAGATAAAAGGCCTCCCTACATACAATTGTGGCCGTTCAGAGACCCGTGATTCTAGTTTCCCTGGCCGCCTTTCCCTTCTGAAAGCCGCGCGCCCATTGCCTGCATGAAAACCGTCCACAAGTCCGTCCTCATTTGGTACAGCCCCGAAGAGATGTTTTCCCTGGTCACCGGGGTGGAGCACTACCCGCAGTTCCTGCCTTGGTGCGACCACGCTGCGGTGCTGGAGCAGACCAGCGAGGGCATGACCGCTGAGGTGGGCATTGCGTTCAGCGGCATTCGCCAGACCTTTGTCACGCGCAACACGCACGAGGCGGGCAAGCGTGTGCAGATGCATCTGGTGAAAGGACCGTTTTCACGGCTGGACGGAGATTGGCACTTTCATCCCGTGGGGGACGGCACGCAGCGTGCGTGCAAGGTGGAGCTGCTGCTGAACTACGGGTTTGACAGCGCTGCGTTGGCCGCGCTGGTGGGGCCGGTGTTCGATCGCATCGCGGGCAGCATGGTCGATGCCTTCGTCAAGCGCGCGGAACAGGTCTATGGCTGAGAAAGGCCCCGGCGCCCCGGCGACCCTCGCCATCTCCGTGGTCGTCTGCCTAGCGCCGCGCGAGGTGCGGGAATGGGTGCTGGATTTGCCGGTGGGCGCTACCGTGGCGGATGCCCTGCGCGCCAGCTGTGGGGTGGAGGCGGGTGATGAGCCGTCGGTTGGCATCTGGGGCCGTGCCGCCAGCCTAGATGCGGTGCTGCAGCCCCTGGACCGTGTGGAAATCTACCGCCCGTTGAAGGTGGACCCCAAGGTGGCCCGCCGGGAGCGTTTTGCCCGCCAAGGCGCGCGCACCACCGGGCTGTTTGCGCGGCGCCGGCCCGGGGGCAAGTCGGGCTACTGAATCTCACGTGCTGGGCGGCGGGGGAGGCCGAAGCAGCACGTCACTCAGAACTCAGCGTACGCAGTCGCTTGCGACGATCTCGTCGATGCGCTTGGCCTCTGCCGCGCGGGCGGGGCCATCCAGGAAGATTTTTTCGCCCTGGGCATTGGCTTGGGTGATGGGCTTGCCTGCGTCGAACGCTGCTTTGGCCGCACGTGCGCGGGTGCAGTTTTCGGCTTTGGCCTTGGCGATCTTTTCGTCTTCGGCCTTTTTCTTGGCGGCTTCCGCGGCCTCAGCCTGGGCCTTCTTTTCTTCCAGCTCCTTGTCCTTGCCCGCGCCGGCAGCGCTGGCTGCGGCCTTGGGCGCTGCTGCCACGGCAGGGGCTGCATCGGAGGCTGCGGGTGCGGCAGGGGTCGCTGCACGTGCCGGACGGTTGCCGCCTGGCTGCTTCAGGATGCTTTTTTCAGGAATGTCGGGTGGCGGGGGGCGGTCGCTGAAGACCTTGCGACCGTCTTTGTCTGTCCACTGCCATTGCGCCGCCGCGCCCATGGCCCAGGTGCAGGCCACGGCCAGCAGGAGAAGCTTGTGCATTTTCATTCGGACAAGTTTATCCATGTGATTCCCCCCCCGCCAGTGCGTTGGAGATGGGTGGGCGCGTTTTCGCCACATGCGGCGCGGGTACAATCCGTTTTTTGGAGCTTTCTCATGCGCCTTCTTGGAAAAGCGCTCACCTTCGACGATGTGTTGCTGGTGCCAGCGTACTCCCAGGTCCTGCCCAAGGACACGTCCCTCGCGACGAAACTCTCCCGCAATATCCAGCTGAACCTGCCGCTCGTGTCCGCCGCCATGGACACCGTGACCGAAGCGCGCCTGGCCATTGCCATTGCCCAGGAGGGCGGCATTGGCATCGTGCACAAGAACCTCACGGCGCAAGAGCAGGCCGCCCACGTGGCCAAGGTCAAGCGTTACGAGTCCGGCGTGCTGCGCGATCCGGTGGTCATCACCCCCGAGCACACGGTGCTGCAGGTGCTGCAGTTGTCCGAACAGCTGGGCATTTCGGGCTTCCCCGTGTGCGACGGTGGCAAGGTGGTCGGTATCGTCACGGGCCGCGACCTGCGCTTTGAGACCCGCTACGACGTCAAGGTCCACCAGATCATGACCCCGCGTGAGAAGCTCATCACGGTCAACGAAAAAGAGGGCACCACGCCTGCACAGGCCAAGGCGCTGCTCAACAAGCACAAGCTCGAACGCATCCTGGTTGTGAACGACGCCTTTGAACTCAAGGGCCTGATCACGGTGAAGGACATCACCAAGCAAACCAGCTTCCCCAACGCGGCGCGCGACGCCGCTGGCCGCCTGCGTGTGGGCGCCGCGGTGGGCGTGGGCGAGGGCACCGAAGAACGCGTCGAAGCGCTGGTCAAGGCCGGCGTAGACGCCATCGTGGTGGACACGGCCCACGGCCACAGCAAGGGCGTGATCGACCGCGTACGGTGGGTCAAGCAGAACTATCCGCAAGTGGACGTGATCGGCGGCAACATTGCCACCGGTGCCGCTGCGCTGGCACTGGTTGAGGCCGGTGCTGATGCCGTCAAGGTCGGCATCGGCCCAGGCTCCATCTGTACCACCCGCATCGTGGCCGGCGTGGGCGTGCCCCAGATCATGGCCATCGACAACGTGGCCACGGCACTCAAGGGCACGGGCGTGCCGCTGATCGCCGACGGCGGCATCCGCTACAGCGGTGACATCGCCAAGGCCCTGGCCGCTGGCGCTGGCACCGTGATGATGGGCGGCATGTTTGCTGGCACCGAAGAAGCGCCCGGCGAAGTCATCCTGTTCCAGGGCCGCAGCTACAAGAGCTACCGCGGCATGGGCTCCATTGGCGCCATGCAGCAGGGCAGCGCGGACCGCTACTTCCAGGAATCGAGCACGGGCAACCCCAATGCCGACAAGCTCGTGCCCGAGGGCATCGAAGGCCGCGTACCGTACAAAGGCTCCATGGTCAGCATCGTCTACCAGATGGCGGGCGGCGTGCGTGCCTCCATGGGCTACTGCGGTTGCGCCACCATTGAAGAGATGAACAACAAGGCCGAGTTCGTCGAGATCACGACCGCCGGTATCCGCGAAAGCCACGTGCACGACGTGCAGATCACCAAGGAAGCGCCGAACTATCGCGCTGACTGATCGTTGTTGATCCAATCTGGCCTGATTGAAAAAATCTGGTCAGACTGATATAGTCTGGTCTGAATTCACCATTCAGGCCAGATTTTTTTATTTATGCAGTCCGTTGGCATCTACGAAGCCAAAAGCAGGTTCTCTGCCTTGATCGAACTGGTCGAGCAGGGCGAGGAAGTGCGCATCACCCGTCACGGCAAAGAGGTAGTACGCATGCTGCCGGTGCGCCGCCGCCCAGTGATTTCTGACGAACAGATTGCGCGCGAACTGGGCCAGATGGACGCGTTGCATGCCAGCATTCAACCCGCAGGGGCAACGACGGTGGACGGCTTGCGCCGTGCAGGGCGGAGCACTGCATGACCGCTTTCGTGCTTGATGCCTCGGTCACTGCCGCCTGGTTGTTGCCGGACGCGGCCAGCGAACACACCCGCCGCCTGTACGCCCTGATCCGCCGCGATGAGGTCGAGCCGCAGGCGCCCAACCTCTGGCACTGGGAGTGCCACAACATACTGGCCACCGGTGTGAACAGCGGGCGCATTCCAGCCGCTTCCGTCGAAGGCCTGTGGGGCGTGCTCGAAGCAATTCGGCACCGCGTTGAATTGCACGAACTGGCCCCTGCCCAGCACAAGGCCGTGCTCGACGTGGCATTGGAAACCGGTCTGCCCACCTTTGATGCTGCGTACCTGTGGCTGGCCCGTTCGCTGCGCCTGCCTTTGGCCACCTTTGATTCTCACCAGATCGCTGCCGCCCAGCGCAGCGGCGTCCCGCTTCTCGATCTCTCCAGCCTCTGACGGACCACCACCATGCAACACCAGAAAATCCTCATCCTCGATTTCGGCTCGCAAGTCACCCAGCTCATCGCCCGCCGCGTGCGCGAGGCCCATGTGTACTGCGAAGTGCACCCCTGCGACGTGACCGACGAATGGATCCGTGACTACGCCAAGGACGGCTCGCTCAAGGGCGTGATCCTGTCGGGCAGCCACGCCAGCGTGTACGAGGTGGACGACAAGGCACCCAATGCAGTGTTCGAGCTGGGCATCCCTGTGCTGGGCATCTGCTACGGCATGCAGACCATGGCCCAGCAGCTGGGGGGCAAGGTGGAAGGCTCCAACACCCGCGAATTTGGCTACGCCGAAGTGCGCGCGCACGGCCACACCGAGCTGCTCAAGGGCATTGAAGACTTCGCCACCCCCGAAGGCCACGGCATGCTCAAGGTGTGGATGAGCCACGGCGACAAGGTCACGGCGCTGCCGCCGGGCTTCAAGGTGATGTGTTCCACACCGTCGTGCCCCATTGCCGGCATGGCTGACGAAAGCCGCCATTACTATGCCGTGCAGTTCCACCCCGAAGTCACGCACACCGTGCAGGGCCGCGCCTTGCTGGAGCGTTTTGTGCTGGGTATCTGCGGCACCCGTGCCGATTGGGTCATGGGCGACTACATCGAAGAAGCTGTGCAGAAGATCCGCGAACAGGTGGGCGATGAGGAAGTGATCCTCGGCCTGTCGGGTGGTGTGGACTCGTCCGTCGCGGCAGCTCTGATCCACCGCGCCATTGGCGACCAGCTCACCTGCGTGTTTGTGGACCACGGCCTGCTGCGCCTGAACGAGGGCGACATGGTCATGGACATGTTCGAAGGCAAGCTGCACGCCAAGGTCATCCGCGTGGACGCGAGCGATTTGTTCCTGGGCAAGCTCGCCGGAGTGAGCGAACCCGAACAAAAGCGCAAGATCATCGGCGGTCTGTTTGTGGATGTGTTCAAGGCCGAAGCAGCCAAGCTCAAGGCCGGCACCGGCGGCCATAAGGGTGCCACCTTTTTGGCCCAGGGCACGATCTACCCTGACGTCATCGAAAGCGGCGGCGCCAAGAGCAAGAAGGCCGTCACCATCAAGAGTCACCACAACGTGGGCGGCCTGCCCGAGCAGCTGGGCCTGAAGCTCCTGGAGCCCCTGCGCGATTTGTTCAAGGACGAAGTGCGTGAACTGGGCGTGGCCCTGGGCCTGCCGCCCGACATGGTCTACCGCCACCCCTTCCCCGGCCCCGGCCTGGGCGTGCGTATCCTGGGGGAGGTGAAGAAGGAATACGCCGACCTGCTGCGCCGTGCCGACGCGATCTTCATCGAAGAGCTGCGCAACTTTGTGGACGAAGCCACCGGCAAGACCTGGTACGACCTCACCAGCCAGGCCTTCACCGTGTTCCTGCCCGTCAAGAGCGTGGGCGTGATGGGCGACGGCCGCACCTACGACTACGTGGTGGCCCTGCGCGCCGTGCAGACCAGCGACTTTATGACGGCCGACTGGGCCGAGCTGCCTTACGCGCTGCTCAAGAAGGTGTCGGGCCGCATCATCAACGAAGTGCGTGGCATCAACCGCGTGACGTATGACGTGAGCAGCAAGCCACCAGCGACGATTGAGTGGGAGTAAGTGGGGGTAAATTAAAATACTGTTTATTTAAACAGCATTGGCGCACAATGCGACGGATCTTCCGGAGCTTTGTGTGCCATGTCCCAGCTTCACGATCTCTACTATTTTCTCTTCCCCACGCCGCTTGCCGCCGAGACGGCCAAGGAGTTGCTGCGGTGCCTCCAAGGACCCCGTGGGGCGGGCAGAGGCGGGCCCATGTCCTTGGATCGGCTGCATATCACGCTCCATTACCTGGGGCGCTTCCTGAGCAGCATCCCCCGAGAGGTAATCGACTTGGCGCTGGCGGCGGGTAGCGCCATGGACTACGAACCGTTTGGGGTCCGCCTCGACGTGCTGCAGTCCCGGGGCGGCTTTGAGAAGGGGGCTTTCGGCACGGTCGAGCTGGCGCCACAAGCGGGCGCCGCGCGTGAATTGCGAGGATTTCAACATGCGCTTGGCAACACGATGCGCCGCATGGGGTTTGCAGAGATTCAGAGCCGCAGCCATTTCAACCCGCACATGACTTTGCACTACAAGCACGAACGCATTGACCGGATGGTGGTCGCTCCCGTGGCGTGGACCGTGACGCAGTTTGCCTTGGTAGACAGCCTCTACGGCCTGGGCAGGCATGATGTGCTCGCGCGCTGGACCTTGAAGGCACGGCAACAGGTCTTTCTTGACTGGTGACCTTGCGAAGCAAGCGGATACCCATGTGGACTTGCTGTGCTGCATCGTGGTGCGGAAGCTTCCGCAGCTACCATCCTCTGAGGTCATTGGCTCTCTCATTTCTTCATGACGACATTTCACGATTTCTGGTCAGGTTGTGGTTTCCAAACGCTGGATCGCGATGCCCGTGGCTGGCTGCCCCCCACCGACGGATACCTGCGTTGGCTGCTGGCCCGACCAGAGCTGGCGCTGGTGCCAGAGTCATGCGCTGCTGAGATCGCACTGCATGAATCGCTGAAGGAGTCACCCGCGCGGGCGGTCGCCTCGGCGGAGCTGGCTGCTTTGCAGGACGACGACGCCCGCGAGAACTACACCGTGTTCCTGCGCTTCCGCGATGGCCTGCTGGCCACCGGCACGCTGGAGGCTTATTACCTGCAGCTCATGCGCAGTGGCGCGGTGAACGTGCCCGCCGTGTTCATCGACGCCGTGGTGCAGGCCCTGTTGCGCAATGTGCTGGATGACTGCAACGATGCCTTTGAAGCCCGCGCCGCGGAGATGCTGTTTCGGCCCCAGCGCATCACATTGCAAGACGGGCAAATGCTGGCAGGCGACCGGGATACGCTCGACATGCTCAATGAGACGGCGGGCCTGGGCGAGGTGGGGCGCTTGCTGCTGCAGAGCGGCGCACTGCAGCCCACGGCGCAGGTCAAGGTGCTGTCGGCCGACAATGCGGGGCAATATTGGCAGGAGAGCGATCGCCACCACTTTCTGCTCGACCTGACCCACGAGCTGACGCAGGACCTGAGCCATGGCCTGACCTTCAAGATGACCCGTGCACGATCTGGCCTGAAAGCCCTGGCCCGTGTGCTGGAGCGCTGGGTGGCTCATCTGCTGGGCGTGCAGGTGCAGATCGAGCCAGTGCACCAGGTCACCGACAGCGCGTGGCGCTGGCATGTGGGGTTGGATGTGGAGTCCACTGCCATCCTCAACGACCTGTACCAGGACCGCCCGGTGGAGGCCGAGCGCATGCAGCGCCTGGTGAGCCTGTTCACGCTGACGTTTGCCAACCCGGCCGAGATGCGGGCCGACGTGGCGGGCAAGCCGGTGTACTTGGGGCTGGCGACCAACGCCGAGGGCGTGGTGCGCATCAAGCCGCAGAACCTGTTGCTTAATCTGCCGTTGGCACCGGCATCTTGATTGCTATTGAATTTATAGCTGCTAGCGCATGATTAACAGGCGCTAGCAGCCCATTTGATTCAAAAATGCTTTCCTCGGTTGGTAGCCTGGCAACTGGCCCTCATCCAATCGTCATAAGGCTTGCGTTTCCGCCAGCTGCTGCTGTGTTCACGCTCAGCGTACGTTCGATCAGCAGGCGCTCCAATGGGATATCGGTGGCGCCGGGCTGCAGCGCAGTCACGCCCACGATAGGCCCGGGCCGGCGGGCGAGGGCGGCGCACACCGTCTGCAGGGATTCGGCGTCGCCATGGTGCAGCACGGCGTCCAGTGCCATGGTGTCATCGCTCAGTGCGTTGTCTTGCAGCATGACCTGGGCCTGCACATGCGTGGGCAGCTTCGCGCGCAGCCCTGCATGGGCGTGGGGCCATAGGGCGGTGCCCCCGCTGGCGAGCACGGCTGCCGTCTGCACCAGGAGGTCGTCCGCGCTTTGCGCCATGCACAGCACGCGGGCGCGGGGGGCCAGGGTGTAGACATTGCGCTCGCCGGTGGGGCCGGGCAGGGCGCGGGCGGTGCCGCTCTGCGTTTCTTGCGCAAAACGCTGGCAGTGGCCCGCCAGGGCCAGGTTGCTCTGGTGATGCGCCCATTGCTGCAAGGTGCCCAGCGGGGCCAGCTGACGCTCGCGCTGCTCGGTATCGGGCGGGCTGGTGCGGTCGCCCTCGGCAAAGGTGCGCGCCAGTGCATTGGCCGGGCGCTGCGACAGCAGGCGCAACAGGTACAGCGGCCCGCCGGCCTTGGGGCCCGTGCCCGACAGGCCTTCGCCACCAAAGGGCTGTACGCCCACGACGGCGCCGACCATGTTGCGGTTCACGTACACGTTGCCGGCATGGGCGCGGTTGACCACACGGGCAATGGTTTCGTCGATACGGGTGTGCACGCCTTGTGTGAGGCCGTAGCCGGTGGCGTTGATCTGGTCGAGCAACTGGTCCAGGTCGTTGCGCGCGTAGCGCACCAGGTGCAGCACGGGGCCGAAGACTTCTCGCTGCAACTCGCCGATGTGGTTCAGTTCGATCAGGGTAGGGGGTACAAAAGTGCCCGGTGCGCTGACGGCAGAAACGTGATTCGGGTGCTGGAACACACGGTGGCCTTGGGCCTTGAATTTTTCGATGTGCTGGGTGATGCCTGCTTGCGCCTCGGCATCAATGACGGGGCCCACGTCCACGCGCAACTCGGCGGGGTTGCCCACGCGCAGTTCGCCCATGGCGCCCTGCAGCATCTCGACCACGCGGTCGGCAGCTTCTTCCTGCACGCACAGCACGCGCAGGGCGGAGCAGCGCTGGCCAGCGCTGTCAAAGGCGGACGACACCGCATCGCCCACCACCTGTTCCACCAGGGCGGATGAGTCCACGATCATCGCATTCTGCCCACCCGTTTCGGCAATCAGCGGGATGGGGCGGTCTGCGGCATCCAGGCGCCCGGCCACCGTGCGCTGCAGGATGCGCGCGACTTCGGTGGAGCCGGTGAACATCACGCCCATCACGCGCTCATCGCCAATCAAACGTGCGCCCACGGTTTCGCCCTGGCCAGGCAGCAACTGCACGGCGGCGCGGGGCACACCGGCCTGCCACAGCAGGCGCACGGCCTCGGCGGCGATCAGCGGGGTTTGCTCTGCGGGCTTGGCCAGCACGGGGTTGCCTGCGGCCAGGGCGGCGGCGACCTGGCCCATGAAGATGGCGAGCGGGAAATTCCAGGGGCTGATGCAGGCCACGGGGCCCAGCGGGATGTGGGTGGTGTTGTCGAAGGTGCTTTGCACCTGCGCGGCGTAGTAGCGCAAAAAGTCCACGGCTTCGCGCACTTCCGCCACGGCGTTGCTGGCGCTCTTGCCGGCTTCGCGCATCAGCAGGCCCAGCAGGGGCTGCATGCGCGCTTCCAGCAGATCGGCGGTGCGCAGCAGGGCGGCGGCGCGCTCGGCGGGTGGCGTGGCGGCCCAGGGGGCTGCGGCGGACTGGGCGTGGGCCAGGGCCTGGTCTACGTCGGCGGTGGTGGCTTCTTGCACCTGGCCCACCACGTCGTGGTGGTCGGCGGGGTTGCGCACGGGCTGGGTGGGGCCTGTGGGCACATCAGCGGCCAGCAGGGGCGCTGCCGTCCAGGCGTGGCTAGCGGTGGCTTGCAGCGTGGCGGCCAGCTCGGTCAGCGTGTATTCGTTCGACAAATCCAGCCCGCGTGAATTGCTGCGGTGGACTCCGTACAGCGCCGCTGGCAGGGGGATGCGCGGGTGGGGCAGGCCGGCAGTGCCTTCGGTGGCGGCTTGTTGATCCACTACCTGCACGGGGCTTTTCACCAGCTCATCCAGCGCAATGGTTTCGTCGGCAATGCGGTTCACAAACGAGGTGTTGGCGCCGTTCTCCAGCAGGCGGCGAACCAGGTAGGCCAGCAGGGTTTCGTGCGTGCCCACGGGGGCGTAGATGCGGCAGGGGCGGCCGAGTTTGCCTGCGGTGACGGCGCCCACCACCTGCTCGTACAGCGGCTCGCCCATGCCGTGCAGGCACTGGAACTCATACTGCCCCGCGTAGTAGTTGCTGCCCGCCAGTTGGTAGATGGTGGCCACTGTCTCGGCGTTATGCGTGGCGAACTGGGGGTACACGGCCTCGGGTGCTGCCAGCAGTTTCTTGGCGCAGGCGATGTAAGAAATGTCGGTGTGCACCTTGCGGGTGTAGACGGGGTAGTCCGTGAGGCCATCAACCTGGGCGCGCTTGATCTCGCTGTCCCAGTACGCGCCTTTGACCAGGCGCACCATCAGGCGGCGCTGGGTGCGGCGGGCCAAGTCCACCACGTAGTCGATGACGAAGGGGCAGCGCTTTTGGTAGGCCTGGATGACGAAGCCAATGCCGTTCCAGCCCGCCAGCGTGGGCTCGTGGCACAGGCGCTCCAGCAGGTCCAGCGACAGCTCCAGCCGGTCGGTCTCTTCGGCGTCGATGTTCAGGCCAATGTCGTACTGCTTGGCCAGCATCGTCAGGCGCAACACCAGCGGGTACAGCTCGTCCATCACCCGGCCAAACTGCGCGCGGCTGTAGCGCGGGTGCAGGGCCGAGAGCTTGATGGAGATGCCCGGGCCTTCGTAAATGCCGCGCCCGGCCGAGGCCTTGCCAATCGCGTGGATGGCCTGCTCGTACGACGCGTAGTAGCGCTTGGCATCTTCGCTGGTCAGCGCGGCCTCGCCCAGCATGTCGTACGAGTAGCGAAAGCCCTCGGCCTCCATCGTGCGGGCGTTGCGCAGGGCTTCGTCGATCGTTTCGCCAGTCACGAACTGCTCACCCATCATGCGCATGGCCATGTCCACGCCCTTGCGGATCAGTGGCTCGCCGCCCTTGCCAATGAGGCGGCTGAGTGAGCTACCCAGGCTGTTTTCGCTGTGCGTGGCCACCAGCTTGCCGGTAATCAGCAGGCCCCAGGTGGCGGCGTTGACGAAGAGCGACGGGCTCTTGCCCAGGTGGGCATCCCACTGGCCGTTGCTGATCTTGTCGCGGATGAGCGCGTCGCGCGTGGCCTTGTCGGGAATGCGCAGTAGCGCCTCGGCCAGGCACATCAGCGCCACGCCTTCTTGCGACGACAGCGAAAACTCTTGCAGCAAGCCCTGCACGATGCCCGCGCGCCCGGCGCTGGCCTTGCGTTCACGCAGCGCCTTGGCGATTCGCAGCGCCAGTTGCTCGGCCGCTGCGGCTTGATCGGCAGGCAGGCGGGCCTGGGCCAGCAGCGGGGCCAGGGCCTCGGGCTCGGGGCGGCGATAGGCAGCAGTGATCGCGGCGCGCAGCGGGTTGCTCAGCGGCGTGCGGGGCGCGAAGTCTGCAAACAGGGCGGAGGACTGCGTCATGGCGTTGTCTTTCGGTGGTTTGGAGGGCCAAACAAAGGGTTGGGCGCGTTACTGGCGATGATCCTTGGGTTGTTGATGAATAAATGTTCGAAAATGGTGGGTCGGGTAGAATAAATCTCTAATGAATATGCAAACAGAACCCGATCTGGACCGCATTGACCGCAAGATCCTGTCAATCCTGCAGGAGGACGGCCGCATCGCCAACCTCAAACTGGCCGAGGCGGTGGCCTTGTCGCCCACGGCGGTGCTGGCGCGGGTGCAGCGCCTCACGCGCGACGGCTTCATCCTGGGCTACGAGGCGCGGCTCAACCCGCTCAAGCTGGGCGCGGGCATGCTGGTGTTTGTGGAGGTGCTGCTGGACCGCACCACGCCCAACGTGTTCGACCAGTTCAAGGCGGCGGTGCAGGTGCACCCCGAGATCATGGAATGCCACATGGTGGCGGGCGGGTTCGACTACCTGCTGAAAACCCGGTCCGCCGACATGAACGCCTACCGCGTGTTTGCGGGCAATGTGCTGTGGCAGCTGCCAGGAGTGCGCGAGACGCGGACCTATGCGGTGATGGAAGAGGTCAAGCACACCAACCACCTGTACCTGCGCTGACCGCACACGGTGCGCGTACACCCACCGGATTGGCGGTGCTGGCAGAAGCCCGCATAATTCCCTGCAGATTTGCTTGCATGAGGAGCCACACCATGACGACCGCTTTTCCCTATGCCGCCGCAGCCCTGGTGGCAGCCCTGTTCAGCCAGACGGCCACTGCATCCTGCTACGTCGTCTATGGCCCCGACAAGGACATCGTGTACCGCGCGCCTGAGCCGCCGGTGGACATGTCGCGGCAGATTCACGAAACCCTGCCCCTGGTGGCGCCAGGCTCGACCTTGGTGTTTTCTCCCGACAACTTTGGCTGCGAGCTCACCATCAATAAGCTGCCACTGACAGCTGTGTCCGCGCCCGGTGGAATGCGGCCTGCGCGCGCTGATCGTGGCTGACAGGGGCTGATTGGGCCTGACATGGGCAGTTCGCCCGGGTGCGGCCAGCGGGCATGCCGCGCCTGAGACAATCGGGGGATGAGCGCACCGAAAGAACTATCCCCCTCGTTTGAACCCACCGAGCAGAACGCTCAAGACAACCTGCCCGAAGGCTGGCTGCATGTGCAGTCCATGGACCTCGACGCCCAGGGCGTGGCCCGCAAGCCCGACGGCAAGGTGGTCTTCATCGATGGTGCCCTGCCATTCGAGCTGGTCACCGCCAACACCCACCGCAAAAAGAACAACTGGGAGCAGGCCAGCCTGGTGGCGATCCACCGCGAATCGTCCCAGCGCGTGCGGCCGGATTGCCCCCACTTTGGCCTGCACGCAGGCGCCTGCGGCGGCTGCAAGATGCAGCATCTGCACGTTGGTGCCCAAGTGGCCGTCAAGCAGCGGGTGCTGGAGGACAACCTCTGGCACTTGGGCAAGGTGAAGGCCGAGACCATGCTGCGTCCCATCGAAGGGCCGGCCTGGGGCTACCGCTACCGTGCCCGCCTTGCCGTGCGCCACGTGATCAAGAAGGGGCAGGTGCTGGTGGGCTTTCATGAGCGCAAGAGCCGGTACATCGCCGACATGCAGACCTGCAAGATCCTGCCGCCGCATGTCGATGCCATGCTGATGCCCCTGCGCGCCCTGATTGCCAGCCTGGACGCCCGCGACACCTGCCCGCAGATCGAACTGGCCTGTGGCGACACCGTGACCGCGCTGGTATTGCGCCACCTGGAGCCGCTCTCCGCCGAGGACATCGCCCGGCTGCGTGCCTTTGGCGCAGAACACCACGTGCAATGGTGGTTGCAGCCCAAGGGCCCGGACACGGTGAAGCTGCTGGACGAGGGCGGCGAGCCGCTGTCGTACGCGCTGCCTGACTTTGGCATCACCATGCCTTTCAAGCCCACCGACTTCACCCAGGTGAACCCGCACATCAACCGCGTGCTGGTGAGCCGCGCGCTGCGCCTGCTGGACGTGCAGCCGCACGAGCGCGTGATCGACTGGTTCTGCGGCCTGGGCAACTTCACGCTGCCGCTGGCCACGCAGGCGCGCGAGGTGCTGGGCATTGAGGGCAGCGAGGCCCTGGTGGCCCGCTCGCGTGAGAACTATGCACTGAATCAGGCCCAGGCGCCGGACCACAAAGCGCTGGCAGCTACGGATTTTGTAGCGCGCAATCTGTTCGAGATGACGCCCGAGATGCTGGTGGCCGACGGCGCTGCCGACAAGTGGCTGGTGGACCCGCCGCGCGAAGGGGCGTTTGCGCTGGCCAAGGCGCTGGCGGACATCGAGCAGGCCCGCATTGGCGCTGAGGGCGCTGGCCCGTTGCCTGCAGGGGCCGAGGGCTGGACACCCCCTAAGCGCATTGTGTACGTGAGCTGCAACCCCGCCACCCTGGCGCGCGACGCGGGGCTGCTGGTCCATCTGGCCGGCTACCGATGCACGGCGGCGGGCATGATCAACATGTTCCCGCACACGGCCCATGTGGAGAGCATGGCGGTGTTCGAGCGGGTCTGAGTCCGGTTGCCAGAAAGAGGCTTCAGGAAGGGGAGTGCGCAGCCCTCGTCCCGTGGCCTTAACTCCCCCGCGCAATATCAGCTGCGGTTGCGGCTGGCTGCGGGGTCGCGGGGTTCGGTTTCGATGTCGGGCGCGCGTTCGCTGCGTTCTGGCTTTTCCACCTTGCCCAGCACCGAGGGCGTGCCCTCGATCTTGTTCTCCCGCATGTAGGCGTCCATGTCCTTCCAGCCTGCAAACACCGAGGCCTTGGACGCCTTGGGGTTGAGGGTGTAGCAGTCTTCCAGCCCCCGCAGCGCGTGGCGGCAGGCACCGCCAATGGCCTTGGCCTCGGCATCGCGTTGCGCCACGCGCGGATCAGGGCCCAGGCCCGGGATCTTGTCGCAGCCGGCAAGCAGCAACAGGCCCGCCAGAACCATCAGGCGCAATGCGGTGGAGGGGCTTTGTGGACACATGTACTTGCATTATCGGCACACTGGCCGCGCTATTGAGGCTTGATCTTGGTGCTTGGCCCACAAAAAAGGCTCCCGAGGGAGCCTTTTGATGGACGTCAGGGACGACTGGCAGGGCTCAGTCGCGCTCGCCACCCATGATGCCCAGCAGGGCCAGCAGGCTCTGGAACACGTTGAAGATGTCCAGGTACAGGGCTAGCGTGGCGCTGATGTAGTTGGTTTCGCCGCCGTCCAGGATCTGCTTCAGGTCATACAGCATGTAGGCGCTGAAGATGCCAATCGCCAGCATCGAGATCACCATCATGCCCACGCCCGAGCCCACGAACACATTGATGATGCCGCCCACCATGAGCACCAGGGCGCCTACCATCAGCCACTTGCCCATGCCCGACAGGTCACGCTTGATGACGCTGGCCAGGCTGGCCATCACGAAGAACACACCGGCCGTGCCGGCAAAGGCCGTCATGATGAGGTCGGTGCCGTTCTTGAAGCCTAGCACCATGCCGATCATGCGCGACAGCATCAGGCCCATGAAGAACGTGAAGGCCAGCAGCACTGGCACGCCAGCGGCCGAGCGCTTGGTCTTTTCGATGGCGAACATGAAGCCGAACGCGCCGCCCAGGAACACGATCAGGCCCAGGCCGCCGGTCAGCGAACGGGTGATGCCGGTGGCCACGCCAATCCAGGCGCCCAGCACCGTGGGGATCATGCTCAGGGCGAGCAGCCAGTAAGTATTGCGAAGCACCTTGTGGCGCTCTTCCTGCGAGATGCCATAGCCCGCAGAGTGGCCCAGGGTGGTGACTTGGTCATTCATCTTGTGTCTCTCCTTGTTGGCCTGCACGACGCAGACGAGGGAAATTTTAGGGTGAGAGCGTTTTTTGCCACCCAAAAACCGCACCCGGTCACCTACTTTTGGTAAGGATACTTTCACCCTGGCTGGGTGCAACGGCGCGGAGGATGCCGGTATGCTCGGCTCTCTGTGTGTGTCGGGCGGCCTGTGGCGCCTGGCTTCCTCCCCATCTTTCGGATCTCTCCATGAAAACCAAACACGAACTCGAACTGGCCGACGTCAAGGCCGTGGCCGCCGCCGCTGAAGCCGAAGCCCTCAAGAACAACTGGGCCGTGACCATCGCCATCGTGGACGATGGCGGCCACCTGCTGTGGCTGCAGCGTCTGGATGGCGCAGCGGCCGTGTCGTCGCACATCGCGCCTTCCAAGGCCCGCACGGCCGCTCTGGGCCGTCGCGAAAGCAAGGTCTACGAGGACGTGATCAACGGCGGCCGCACCTCGTTCCTGAGCGCGCCCACCATTGACGGCCTGCTCGAAGGCGGCGTGCCAATCATGAAGGACGGCCAGTGCCTGGGCGCCGTGGGTGTGAGCGGCGTGAAGTCCACCGAAGATGCGCAGATCGCCCGCGCGGGCATCGCAGCCCTGGGCCTCTGATTCGGTTGCACTCCCAGCAGGGATTGCATTTGCTCCTAATTTGATAGCAGCAAGCGCATATTCCACTGGCGCATGGCGCCGAAAAGGCTTCAAAACCCTGTGGGAGCATAAAAAAACCGGCCTGTGGGCCGGTTTTTTATTGGCGGGGTCGGGGGCAGAAAAAAAGCCTGGCTACGCGGGCGCAAACCCGTTGGCTGGCAAAAACGACCCTTTCGAGCTTGTTGCAAGCCCGGGAGTCGCCCCACGATGAAACTATTTGGTCAGGATGAGCTTGCCCAGCTTGGTGGCCTGCAGCCGGTACACCGAGCCGTTGTGGCTGATGGCGACGGTCTTGTGGCCTTGCAGCAGCACGCTGCTGTCCAGCGCGGCGGTGGCGCCCTGCGCGCCGGAGGACGATGCCTCGCCAGATGCCGGGGCGCCCGCCGGGTCGGCAGACGCAATGCGGCGGAGCGGGGCGGAAGTCAGTGAGGCTTGCATGGAGGTTTCCTGGGTCATTGCAGTGCGTTTTGTTAATGATAACGATTCGCAATTACAAGTCAAGCGAACTGTGTGTTTCTTTTTGTTCCTGCGCCCGACCTGCATCAGGCGCAAGACCGGGGCTTTGGGCGCTGCGAGCGCCGCGTACGCAGGCGATGAGCCCGCTGCAAAAGCCCAACCTCTTTGCCGCCCGCCAGCGCGTCCCTCATGGGTAGGCTGGCAGGACGCGCAGCACGCGCAGGGGGCTGCAGCTAGCTGTCGCCTTGGCTTTACTGTCCCTGTGGGTCCGTCACAAACCCGATCTTGCGCACGCCGGCGCGCTGCGCGGCAGCCATGGCCTGGGCCACGAATTCGTAGCGCACGTTCTTGTCGCCACGGATGTGCAGGTCCGGCTGGGGCTCCTTGGCGGCCTCGGCCTGCAGGCGGGGGAAGAGTTCTTCTTCGGACACCTGCGATTCGTTCCAGAAGAACTTGCCATCAGCCGACACCGACAGGCGCACGGTCTCGGGCTTGACGTTCTCGGGCTGGTTGGTGGCGCGGGGCAGATCCACATTCACCGCGTGTTTCATCACCGGCACGGTGATGATGAAGATGATGAGCAGCACCAGCATGACGTCCACTAAGGGCGTCATGTTGATCTCGTTCATCACATCATCGGTGTCGTCTTGGGTTCCAAAGGCCATGGCTTAGCTGCCTTTCTTCATGGGCAGCACCTTGCCGGGCTCGCCAGCGTTCACGCGGGCGCCGGTCACAAAGTAGGCGTGCAGGTCATGGGCAAAGCTGTTCAGGCCATTCAGGATGGACTTGTTGCCGCGCACCAGCGCGTTGTAGCCCAGCACCGCCGGGATGGCCACGGCCAGACCCAAGGCGGTCATGATCAGCGCCTCGCCGATGGGGCCGGCCACCTTGTCGATGGTGGACTGGCCCGAGGTGCCGATGGCCAGCAGCGCATGGTAGATGCCCCACACGGTGCCGAACAGGCCAATGAACGGGGCGGTGGAGCCCACCGACGCCAGGATGGCCAGGCCCGAGGACAGGCGGGCAGTGAACTCGTCGATGCAGTTGCGCAGGCAGCGGGTCACCCAGTCGCTCACGTCCAGGCTGTCGTGCAGGTGGGCCTTGGTGTTGCGGTGGTGGGCGGTGGCTTCACGGCCTTCCAGCGCCAGGTGGCGGAAGGGGTTGGTCGGGTCGGCGCCCAGCTTGGTCAGGCCAGCGGCAAAGTCTTCGCTATGCCAGAAGTCCTGGGCGGCGCGGGCGTGTTTCTTGAACTTGATGATGTCCAGCGCCTTGATGAGGATGACGATCCACGAGGCCAGCGACATGGCCAGCAGCAGGATGGCGACGGCGCGGGTGACAAAGTCACCCTGGATCCAGACGTTGGCGATGCCGAATTGCGATTCCATGAAAACTCCCTGAGCGGTGATTGGTTTATTCGAGAACAAAGTTGACGGGGACAAGGTTCCACATGGCCTCAGGCACGCCGTTGCGTTTGCCGGGCACAAAGCGCCAGCGCATCACGGCGTCCTGGGCCTGGCGGTCCAGCCGGTCAAAGCCGCTGGACTTGTTGACCTCGACCTTCTGCGGCACGCCGTCGGTGCCGATGAGCACCCGCAGCACCACCTTGCCTTGCTCGCCCATGCGTTTGCTGATGGCGGGGTAGCTGGGCTTGGGGTTGTTGAGATAGGCCGCGTCGCTGGACGGCAGCTCGATCTTGGGCGGTGCAGGGGGTGCCGGTGGCGCAGGCGCGGGGGCCGGGGGCGCCACGGGGGCCTCGATGGGCGGCGCGGGTGGCTGGGGTGTGGTGATGCCCGTGGGGGCATTGGGCGCCGGCGTAGGGTCAGCAATCGCCACCGGCATCGGGGCCGGGCGGGGCGCGGCCTTGGGGGCGGGCTTGGGCGGTGGAGGAGGGGCCGGTGGCGGTGGGGTGACCTTGGGCGGGGCGGGCGGTGCGATGAATTCGCTGAGCAGCTCGGCCGGCACGATCACTTCGGCCGCCTTGCGCACCAGGCCGGATTGCAGGGCCCAGATGCCGGCCACGTGCAGCGCCAAAACGGACCCGACGATCACGGTGTTGCGGCTCACACCACCGGGGGAGGCAAAACGATCAGGGTGAGACATAAAACGAAAGGAAAGGCAGCGCCGACCCCAAGCATAGGGCCGACGTTGCCGGGTAAACCCGGATTATTTGCGAAAGATCCACCAGGCCGATCCTGCGACCAGGATCAGGCTGCCTGCGAGGGTTGAGAGGAGTTCCATGACTTGCTTTCCAGAATGGAGCTGGCAAGCTGGATCGCCTGTGGCGCCGCGTCGTTGCGCAAGGCGGCTACCGGTTGCGAAGCACTGCACTGCGCCACCACGTCGCGGGCGCAGCTTTCGCAGCATCCGCATTGGGTAGCCACGCCCAGTTCGAACTGGATCTCATCGAAGCTCATGCCGGCACGGGCATGGCGGGCAATCTCACGGTCCGAAACCCGGCGGCAAACACAGACGATCATGGCGGCAGGCAGTGTGGCTGGCTGTTGAAAGGATGATTGAGATTATAAATACGAATCTATCGCATTTGCAATAAATCATTCCTGCCGACAGGGGGAAGGTGACACCTGCCTCTGGCAGGTTGCTGATACCCCGGGCTCAGTCTCTGCCCGATGGGGCTCCGTCCTGCCCCTCCAGCAGTGCAGGCGTGGCCTCTGCCAGGGTGGCGCAGCCGGTCAGTGCCATGGCGACCTCCAGCTCGTCGCGCAACAGGCGCAGCACATGGGCCACGCCCGCCGCCCCCGCATTGGCCAGGCCCCACACGGCAGGGCGGCCCACCAGCACGGCCGATGCGCCCAGTGCCATGGCCTTGAGCACGTCGGTGCCGCGCCGGATGCCGCCGTCCACCAGCACCGGCACCGCGCCGCCCACGGCCTGCACCACACGGGGCAGGGCAGTGGCGGTGGCCGGAGCCGTGTCCAGCGTGCGCCCGCCGTGGTTGGACACGATGAGGCCCGCCGCGCCCACCGACACGGCCTGGCGCGCGTCGGCGGGGTGCAGCACGCCCTTGAGCAGTACGGGCAGCCGTGTGATGGACTGCAGCCACGCGATGTCGTCCCAGGTGGGGGCATGGTGCAGCAGTCCGTCGAACAAGGCGCTCTGGCCGGGGTTCAACGGCGGGGAGGCAGGTGTCTGCAAACCTGCCAGGTTGACGGGACCCACGCCGGACGGCAGCCGAAAGCCCGCGCGCCGCTCCCGGTCGCGCACGCCGCTGGTGGGGGCGTCCACCGTGAGCACCAGGGCTTCGTAGCCGGCGGCTTCGGCACGCTGCACCAGCGCCTGGGTGAAGCCCCGGTCCGGCTGCAGGTACAGCTGAAACCACAGCGGGCCGCGCCCCGGGTCGGGCAGCACGGCCTGGGCCACGCTCTCCACCGACACGCTGGCCTGGGTGCTGAGCACCACGCCCGCGCCCAGCGCTGCTGCGGCGTAGGCCAGGGCCAGTTCGCCATCGGGGTGCGCCATGCGCTGGAAGGCCACGGGTGCGAGCAGGATGGGGTGCGCCAGCGTGCGGCCCAGCAGAGGCACGCGGGTGTGCCCACCCGCCAGCGGCCGCAGCACGCGGGGCCACAGGGACAGGGCGTCCCAGGCCGTGCGGTTGGCGCGCAGGCTGATCTCGTCGGCCGCGCCGCCGCTGAAGTAGGCCCAGGCGTTGTCGTCCAGCTGCGTGCGCGCGTGCTGCTCGTGGTCGGCCAGGGTGACCAGGCCCGAGGGGATGGTGTGCCGTGCAGGAATTTGGGTCATACAAACAAAAATAGCACCAAGCGCTAGTGGATCATGCGCTGGGTGCTATCAAAATAGTAGTTTTTTGGGGCGTCTCATACCCCCGGTAGCTGCGGTGGGGTAGGAGCTTGCGGTTCACACATCGGCCCACATGCGCAGCAGGTTGTGATACGTGCCCGACAGTGCGATGGCCGACGGGTCGGTGTCGCCGTGGGTCTGGCGCAGCTTGAGCAGGGCCATGTCCATGTCGAACAGCAACTGGCGCTGTTCCAGTCTGCGCACCATGCTCTCCACCCAGAAGAAGCTGCTCACGCGGTGGCCGCGCGTGACCGGTGCGACCTGGTGCACAGTGCTGCTGGGGTACAGGATCATGTCGCCCGCAGGCAGCTTGATGCGCTTCTCGCCCAGGGCTTCTGCAATCACCAGCTCTCCGCCCTCATAGTCCTCGGGCGGGGTGAGGAACAGCGTGCACGACAGGTCGCTGCGCACCCAGCAGTTGTCGGCGCGCGAGTGCATGACGGCGCTGTCCACGTGGTTGCCATAGTAGTTGGCGCCATCACCGTACTTGTTGAACAGCGGGTTGTAGATGCGGCGCGGCAGAGCCGCCGAAAAGAAGAGGGCGTTGCGATTCAACGCGGCCTTGACCAGGCCCTGGAGCTGGGCAGACAGCTCGCTGGCTTGCGCCAGCTGCAGGTTGTTTTTCTGGTGCACCGCCTGGCCGCCCGCGCTGCGGGCGCCGTCCACCCAGGGCGCGTCGGCTGCCCAGAGCTTTTGCCGGAAGAACGCGACCTCGTCGGCGGTGAGAACGTCTTGGATGTGCAGGAACATGGAGCCATTGTGAACCGGCCCCGGGTGGTGCCGGGGCCGGTTCATTCGAGGGACTTCAGAGGTGCGTCAGAAGCGTGTCTTCAGAGTCAGCTGCACGGCACGGGGTGCGCCGGGCGTGTAGAAGCCGCGGTACAGGCCTTCGGCATACGTGCGGTCGAACAGGTTGCTCACGTTCAGCTTCAGCGAGGTCTTGTCGTCAAACGCGTACTCGGCCATGGCGTCCATCACCGCAAAGCCGCTGGCGTACACGGCGCGCGAGCCTTCGGGGTTCTGCTTGGCGCGGTACGTCAGGCCGGCGCCCACACGCAGCTTGGACGTGACGGCGTAGGTGCTCCACACGCTGCCGCTGTGCTTGGGCGTGAGGCCGGGGCGGTCGCCCTGCACCTGTGCGCCGCCGCCGTTGGAGGCCAGCACCACGTTGCTCTTGTCGATCTTGGCCGACGGGATCCAGGTGTGGTTGAAGAACAGTTCCCACTTCGGCGTCAGGCGGCCCGCCAGGTTGAACTCCATGCCGGTGGCGTGGCGCTTGCCCGAGAGCAGTTCCTGCGCAGCAGCGGTGTCGGGGTCGGTGTTGCGTTCGTTGTACTTCTGGCTGTAGAAGGCGGCCACACCCAGCAGGGCGCGGCGCTCGAACAGCTCAAACTTGCCGCCGACTTCGATGTTGCGGCTCTTTTCTGGATCGGTGTTGGCGGTGCGTGCCGTGGTGGCACCGGGATTGCCAAACTGGTAGGTGTCGCCCGAGGTGTTGTACGAAGTGCCGTACGACACGTAGTACGAGGTCAGCTCATCAGGCTGGAAGATCAAGCCCATGCGGGGGCTGAACAGGCTGTCGGAGCGCGAGTTGCTCAGGTTGCCAGCGGCGTTGTGGTACGCGGCGCGGAAGTTGTCGTAGCGCAGGCCGCCGACGAGCTTGAGCGTGTCGGTCAGCGAGACCGTGTCCTGGAAGTACAGGCCCAGGTTGCGCGATGTGAAGGTGTTCCACTGCACCGGCGCACGGCCGTCGGCCACCCAGGCGCCGTCGTTGGGCGTGCCCACGGTGGTGGTGGGGCGGGTGGTGGTGTTGGCGTAGTTCTGGTTGCGCTTGGCGTCGTCGTCGTAATAGTCCACGCCGGTCAGCACCGCGTGCTTCTTGCCACCCCAGGTGTAGGTGTTGTTGTAGTCGCTTTGCACTTGTAGCACGTTGCTTTCGCCCACGCGGCCCTTGGAGCCACGGGTCAGCACGGTGCTGCTGTTGATCTGGTCGAGCGTGATGGCGCTGTTCTGGAAGCCGATGGTGCTGGCCAGCAGGTCGCGCTCGTACTTGCCGTAGCGCAGGCGCGTGGTCAGCTCGCCGTTGTCGTCAAAGCGGTGGATGTGGCCCAGCGTGACGTATTGCGAGGTGGTGTCGTTGTGGTCGCTGGCCAGACCATAGTACTTGCCGGCTTCCAGCGGCATGTTGATCTTGCCGTCGGCCGAGAGGCGCCAGGGGTGGTTGTAGAGCGGGCGGCCCTTGGATTCGAGGTAGTACAGGCCGATGGAGAACTCATCGCGCGTGCCGATGCCCCAGGCAAACGTGGGCGCAATGCCGCGCTTGTCCTGCTTGGCGCCGTAGTTGTCGTACTCCTGCACCATGGCGTTCAGGCGGAAGGCCGCGTTCTCGCCCGTCACCCAGTTGAAGTCGCCCGTGGCGCGGTGGTACTTGCCGGTGCCCAGCGTGTAGCCGGCTTCGTGCTGGTCGATCAGCAGCGGGTACTTGTTCACCTGGTTGACCACACCGCCGGTCGAGCCCTTGCCAAACAGCATGGAGGCCGAGCCCTTGAGCACTTCGATGCGGTCGTTGTTGAAGGTGTCGCGCTCGATCAGCGGGGCGTCCTTCATGCCGTCCACGTAGATGTCGCCCGCAAGGCCCAGCGAGAAGCCGCGCAGGCGCACATCTTCTTCACCGGTCTCGCCGGACTGGAAGGTCACGCCCGCGGTGGTGCGCAGCACTTCGCGGAAGTCGTCCTGGTTGCGGTCGTTCATCAGCTTTTCGGTGAACACCGTCACGGACTGGGGAATGTCCTTGATGTCCTGCTTGCCCTTGCCCACGGTGGTCTTCTTGATGAGCAGGGTGTCCTTGCCCTGGACTTCGGCGGTTTCCTTCACCGTCACGGTGGACAGGGTGGTTTCTGGCGTGTTGGTCTGCGCCATGGCGCCCATCGAGGCGGCCAGCATCAGCGCGCCCAGTGGCAGCAGGGCCTTGTCGGACGATGCGGCTTGCAAGGGCACAGCAGCGGGAGAAACAACAAATGCGGGAGAAGAACGCAGCATGCCGCTGCGGCGCTGGGCGCGAGATTTAGCCAAGAGGGCCTCCGTCAATAGGGGTGTGCAGGTGGCGCGCAGGGGCACCAAGAGCAGGCGAGAGGCAGTGGCTAGATCAACATGGCTGTGCGTCGTCGTGCAGCTTTATGTTACATCAAATGCGGGTCATTCTCATTTGCATTGATGCGGGCGCGCCACACTTCGACAGGGTGTGGGCGTAAAAAAACCGGCAGAGCCGGTTCTTTTACGGGTGCGACGCGGGTCGCAAAGCGCCAGGGCTTACTTGACGTGCTTGCCGATCAGGCCAGCCAGTTCAAACATGGAGACCTGTGGCTTGCCGAACAGCTCCTTGAGCTTGGCGTCGGCGTTGATGTTGCGCTTGTTGGTGGCGTCCTGCAGGTTGTTGGCCTTGATGTAGACCCACAGCTTGCTGATGATCTCCGTGCGCGGCAGAGGAGCCGAGCCCACCACAGCGGCCAGCGCGGGGCTGGGCGTGAGCGCCTTCATGAAAGCGGCGTTAGGGGTCCGCTTCTTGGCGGGTGCAGCGGCCTTCTTGGCTGCTGGGGCTGTGGTTGCCGGAGCTTTTTTTGCAGTTGCCATGTTGGGTTGTCCTTGTTGGGAATAAATTTTTACCAGCGAAAACGACGCTTTCCCACTGGCAGGCCGATGCTAATGGGAAAAAAACGCGTTTCCAAGGGAGAAACGGCTTTTTTTGCCTCGATTTGTAGCGGTGGCGCCGCGCAGCGTGCAGCAATTCGCCGCAGGGCCGCGCCAGCCTTGACAAAAGCCCATGGCTGGGTGGCCTGGCCTGGGCCTGAGTGGAGCCGTGGCTGTCAGGGCTTGTATTGCGCAGACAATCTTGGCTTGGCCCGTTTCACTGACCCACTCTTTGAAAGATTTTGTCCCTATGTCCGCAGCTTTTAACCCTCCCTTCTCCACCTGCGATTTCTGCGATGTGCACAAGGCCGATGTGAGCGGTGCGTTCCGCGTCTTGCCGCCTGTTTTCCAGAGCTATGGCGGCAAGCCGGTGTTTGCGGGCCCGGTTACCACGGTCAAATGCCACGAAGACAACTCCCTGGTCAAAGCCGCCGTGGAGTCGCCGGGCGAGGGCCGCGTGCTGGTGGTGGATGGCGGGGGCTCGCTGCGCCGCGCGCTGGTGGGTGGCAACTTGGCGGCCGCTGCGGCGCGCAATGGCTGGGCGGGCCTGGTGGTGGACGGCTGCGTGCGCGACGTGGCCGAACTGAACGCCGCTGCCGTGGGCATCCGGGCGCTGGCGCTGATGCCGCTGCCCACCGAGCGCCGGGGCGAAGGCCAGCGCGATGTGGCGGTGCTGATCCAGGGCGTGTGGGTGCGGCCCGGCGACTGGCTGTATGCCGATGCCGACGGCATCGTGGTCAGCGCGCAGGCGTTGACTACTTGACGGTTGGTGTGCAGGTCAGGATTGGTCGGGGCGGTCGCCCCGACCCACGCGCAGTGCTGCGCGCGAGGGCAGGGTGGCCAGCAGCACGCTGGTCAGGGCGATGGCAAAGGCAACTAGTTGCATGCCCGTTAACGCCTCACCCAAAAACAGCACGCCCACCAGCGCCGCACTCACCGGCAGCATGACCGAGAAGACGCCGCCCTGCGCAGCGGGCACGGCCTTGAGCCCGGTCATCCACAGCCACACCGTCCACATGCAGGCGGCCAGCGCGTAAAACAACAGCAATACCCAGGTGCCCCAGCCCACCGAGGCAAACGGAAAGTCCAGCGTCAGGTACAGGCCAAATGGCGTCGTCAGCACAAAGCCCCACAGGTTGATGAGCGAGGTGATGCGCTTGGGTCCCAGGCTGCCGGTGAGCTTCTTGCCGATCACGGTGTAGGCGGCCTCGCAAACCACGGCCCCCAGCAGCAGCATCTGGCCCCACCAGGCGTGGTTTGCAGTGTTTTTGGCTCCAAGCGCTGGTTCGATATGCGCTGTGTGCTCTGGTTTTGATAGTGAAAACAGGGCGATGCCCACTACTGCGCAAAGCACGGCCATCCAGGTGCGGGGCGCCACCCGCTCGCCCAAAAATGCCCAGCCCATTAACGCCACAGCCGCAGGAATGGCCGCCATGGTGACGCCTGCCGAAACCGCATCGGTCAGGCTCACGCCGTAGATCATGCAGATGGTGAACAGAAAGTTGCCCAGAAAGGACTCCAGGAACAGCAGCCGTTTCGTCTCTGGTGTCAGTGGCGGCTCGTTGGCGGGCTTCTTGAGCCAGTGCAGCATGGCGATGCCCCCGATGCCAAAGCGCATCCAGGCCAGCAAGAGCACGGGCAGCACGGCCGCGAGCGGTTTGGAGAGCGCCACATAACTGCCCACCAGCGACATGCTGAGGGCCAAGCATAGATAGGCGAAAGGGCGGCTGGGCGGAGGCGTATTCACTAGACTGGGACGCTGTTCAAACAAAAAAGACTGCGCATCATGCCCGAGCCTTCTTCGCCAGTTGCCGCCCCACGCCATGTGTTTGTGTACGGCACCTTGCGCCGCGGCGGGTCGAACGACATCACGCGCTTGTCGCCTGCGCCGCGCTGGGTGGGGTTTGCGCAAGTTGCAGGGATGCTGTTCCACCTGGGGGCTTACCCCGGCATGACCCTGGGCGGCGACTGGCCGGTGCATGGCGAGGTGTACGCCATCGAGCCCGCGCTGGAGAGCATTCTGGATGCCATCGAAGGACTGGGCGGGGATCACCCGACCGATGAGTACCGCAAGCGCGAAATTGTGGTGACGGTGGAGGGCCAAGCGCTGTCTTGTCTGGTGTACGAGATCCATCCCCGATATGCACAGGGCGCACGCTGGATCGAGCACGGTGACTGGCTCCGGGCAGTTGGCGCTACATCGGTGTGAATTCTCACAATACGAAAGTTAAATTTCTTGATGTGGAATGCGATAGATGTTGCATTGCCGCAATTTTTCTCGATATGAGAAATCAATTTCTGTATTGAGAAATCACGTGTTTAAGTGGTTGTTTCAAAAGAAGAAAATTTATCTCTTCTATAAGACATAAGAGCTTGCGCAAGTCTTATAGAAGACTTAAAGTTGTCTTCAAGGGCGGCACACAGCAGCCCGGCGTTTTCAACCAACCCCTGGAGTGATCTCATGCCCCAATCCCTCAACGAACAACTGAGCCGCGAACAGCAAATTGCCGCCCTGGAAAAAGACTGGGCGACCAACCCCCGCTGGAAGGGCGTGAAGCGTGGTTACTCCGCAGCCGACGTGGTGCGCCTGCGTGGCTCGCTGCCCATCGAGCACACGCTGGCCAAGCGCGGCGCTGAAAAGCTCTGGGACAAGATCAACGGCGGCGCCAAGAAGGGCTACGTCAATGCTTTCGGCGCTATCTCTGCCGGCCAAGCCATGCAACAAGCCAAGGCTGGCCTCGAAGCCGTGTACCTGTCGGGCTGGCAAGTGGCCGCCGATGGCAACACCAGCGAAACCATGTACCCCGACCAGTCGCTGTACGCGTACGACTCTGTGCCCACCATGGTCCGCCGCATCAACAACACCTTCAAGCGCGCTGACGAAATCCAGTGGGGCCGTGGCATCAACCCCGGCGACAAGGAATTCATCGACTACTTCTTGCCCATCGTGGCCGACGCAGAAGCTGGCTTTGGCGGCGTGCTGAACGCCTTCGAGCTGATGAAGAACATGATCGCTGCAGGCGCAGCGGGCGTGCACTTTGAAGACCAACTGGCTGCCGTGAAGAAGTGCGGCCACATGGGTGGCAAGGTGCTGGTGCCTACGCAAGAAGCCTGCGAAAAGCTGATTGCTGCACGCTTTGCTGCTGACGTGATGGGCGTGTCCACCATCGTGCTGGCCCGTACCGACGCCGAAGCCGCCAACCTGATTACGTCCGACCACGACGCCAACGACAAGCCTTTCCTGACCGGCGAGCGCACGCAAGAAGGCTTCTACCGCGTGAAGAACGGTCTGGAACAAGCCATCAGCCGTGGCGTTGCCTACGCCCCCTACGCCGACCTGGTGTGGTGCGAAACCGGCGTGCCAGACATCGGCTTTGCCCGTGAGTTTGCACAAGCCGTGCACGCTGCCTGCCCTGGCAAGCTGCTGTCGTACAACTGCTCGCCATCGTTCAACTGGAAGAAGAACCTCAACGACAAGCAGATCGCTTCGTTCCAGGAAGACCTGTCGGCTCTGGGTTACAAGTACCAGTTCATCACGCTGGCCGGCATCCACATCAACTGGTTCAACACGTTCCAGTTCGCCCATGCATACGCCCAAGGCGAAGGCATGAAGCACTACACCGAAATGGTGCAAGAGCCAGAATTCGCAGCACGCGAAAAGGGCTACACCTTCGTGTCGCACCAACAAGAAGTGGGCGCAGGTTACTTCGACGACGTGACCACCGTGATCCAGGGCGGCTCGTCCTCCGTGAAGGCCCTGACGGGTTCGACCGAAGAAGAGCAGTTCCACTGATCTAAGGGGCTCGGCGCCACTTTGTTGTGGCGCCAAATGCACTCGACAAAAGCCCGAAGCATCTGCTTCGGGCTTTTTTTCTGGGTGCTGGGGTTAAAATCCATCCAAATTCACTGCACAAGAGCGAGAAAGGCAATCTGGTTATGACACCGCGAACTACATCGGAGATGTTGACCGGCCTTTGAGGCTGGCTGTTCGCGCCTGCACGAGATTGCACACACCTCCAAAAAGCGCGGACCTGTTCCGCGCTTTTTTGTTTTACGGGCCTGGCGCGTGCCCGCATCCATTGCACTGATCACACAGAAAGAGTTGCTCCCATGATTCACATTACGCTTCCCGACGGTTCGCAGCGCGAGTTTCCGGGCCCCGTCACGGTGGCCGAGGTGGCCGCCTCCATTGGCTCGGGTCTGGCCAAAGCCGCTTTGGCGGGCAAGATCGGCGACAAGGTGGTGGACACCAGCTATCAGATCACGGCTGATAGCCCGCTGTCCATCGTGACGGCCAAGGATGCGGATGGCCTGGATGTGATCCGCCACTCCACCGCCCACTTGTTGGCCTACGCGGTCAAGGAGCTGTTTCCTGATGCCCAGGTCACCATCGGCCCAGTGATCGAAAACGGCTTTTATTACGACTTTGCCTACAAGCGCCCCTTCACGCCCGAGGACCTGGTGGCCATCGAAAAGCGCATGGCCGAGCTGGCAGCCAAAGATGAGCCCGTGGTGCGCCGCGTGTTGCCGCGCGACGAGGCCGTGGCGTATTTCAAGGGCTTGGGGGAGCACTACAAGGCCGAAATCATTGCCAGCATCCCCAGCAACGAAGATGTGAGCCTGTATCGCGAAGGCAATTTTGAAGACCTGTGCCGAGGCCCGCACGTACCCAGCACCGGCAAGCTCAAGTTCTTCAAGCTGATGAAGGTGGCGGGGGCCTACTGGCGCGGTGACCACCGCAACGAAATGCTGCAGCGTGTCTACGGCACGGCCTGGGCCACCAAAGACGAGTTGCAGCAGTATTTGACGATGCTGGAGGAGGCTGAGAAGCGCGACCACCGCAAGCTGGGCCGTGAGCTGGACCTGTTCCATATCGACGAGCACTCGCCTGGTACGGTGTTCTGGCACCCCAAGGGCTGGACGGTGTGGCAGGAGGTAGAGCAGTACATGCGCCGCGTGTACCGCGAGAACGGCTACCAAGAGGTGAAGGGGCCGCAAATTCTGGACCAGGGGCTATGGGAGAAAACCGGCCACTGGGACAAATACCGCGAGAACATGTTTGTGACGGAGTCGGAAAAGCGCGACTACGCGCTCAAGCCGATGAACTGCCCCGGGCACATCATCATCTTCAAGCAAGGTATCAAGAGCTACCGCGACCTGCCTTTGCGGTTCGGCGAGTTCGGCCAATGCCACCGCAATGAGCCGACCGGGGGGCTGCACGGCATCATGCGCGTGCGTGCTTTCACACAGGACGACGGCCACATCTTCTGTACCGAAGACCAGATCCAGTCCGAAGTCGTGGCGTTCACCACGTTGCTGCAGAAGGTTTACAAGGACTTCGGGTTCACGGACATCATCTACAAGCTGTCCACACGCCCCGAAAAACGCATCGGCAGTGAGGAAAGCTGGGACCGTGCTGAAAATGCCTTGGCCGAGGGCTTGCGCGCGTCCGGTTGCGAGTTTGAGTACCTGCCTGGCGAAGGCGCGTTCTACGGCCCCAAGATCGAGTACACGCTCAAGGATGCGCTGGGGCGCCCGTGGCAATGCGGCACGATCCAGGTCGATCCCAACATGCCCGAGCGCCTGGATGCAGAGTTCGTGGGCGAGGATGGCGGCCGCCATCGGCCCATCATGCTGCACCGTGCCATCGTGGGAAGCCTGGAGCGCTTCATCGGGATTCTGATCGAGCAGCATGCGGGCGCCTTGCCCACTTGGCTTGCTCCCGTGCAGGTTTCGGTGCTCAACATCACGGACGCGCAGTCCGATTACTGTCGTGAAATCGCAGCAAAACTGCAAAAAGCGCTGCCCAATCAAGGCCTTAGGGTGGCCCTGGATCTGCGTAACGAGAAGATTACGTATAAAATACGGGAGCATTCGATGCAAAAGCTGCCCTACATCCTCGTCGCAGGCGACAAGGAAAAGGCGGCGGGAGCCGTTGCAGTGCGAGCCCGAGGTAATCGTGATCTCGGCGTGATGTCGGTTGATGCGTTCATTGAATTGATCGCCAACGACATCGCCACCAAAGCCTGATTTTGTACAAAAAACTGCTTTGCCGCTCGTGGACTGTGCGGGAACAGCTACTTTATTTGTAGCATTTTGATTCAAGGAAGATAGCCATCGCTACTGAATTTCGTGATCGTCGCCAGCGGGAAGAGCGCAAGCACCGCCTGAACCGTGAAATCATGGCCCCGGAAGTCCGTCTGTCCGGGCCTGACAACGAGCCCTTGGGTGTTGTCAGTCTCATGGAGGCCTTGCGGATGGCCGGTGAGCTGGACGTGGATCTGGTGGAAATCGCTGCCACGGCGAACCCACCGGTGTGCCGTCTCATGGACTACGGCAAGTTCAAGTACCAAGAGCAAAAGCGTGCGGCAGAAGCCAAAGCCAAGCAGACGGTCATTGAGATCAAGGAAGTCAAGTTCCGTCCCGGTACGGACGATGGCGACTACAACATCAAGATGCGCAACATCCGCCGCTTTTTGGCGGATGGTGACAAATGCAAGATCACGCTGCGGTTCCGCGGTCGCGAAATCACGCACCAGGAACTTGGTCTGGCTTTGCTGAACCGGATTCGTGACGAGTTGGCTGACAGCATCATCATCGAGCAGTTTCCCAAGCTGGAAGGCCGCCAGATGATCATGATGATTGCCCCCGGCAAGAAAAAGCCTGCGGCCAAGCCAGCGTCTGAAGGCGCTGCACCAGCGGCGGGCCAGGCGGCATAAAGCTGCGGATCGGTATGAAGTTTTGAGCACTGCGCCATTCAACAGGCGGAGTGCTTGAAAAGGTGGTGCCTTCGGGCATTGCCGAGCGGAAGGCGAAAGCCTTTCGATAAAAGTGGCTCGGGGCCAACAAGTTTGCAGATCGGTTTGCAAACGCCTCACGAGCACAATGAAAAAGGAGCATTCACATGCCCAAAATGAAGACCAAGAGCAGCGCGAAAAAACGTTTCCGCGTTCGTCCCGGTGGCACCGTCAAGCGCGGTCAAGCCTTCAAGCGTCACATCTTGACCAAGAAGACCACCAAGAACAAGCGCCACCTGCGTGGTGCAGTGAATGTGCATGAGACCAACATGGGCTCGATCGCACAAATGCTGCCCAGCGCTGGCCTTTAATAACTGACGAACAAGGAGTACATACATGCCTCGCGTCAAACGTGGTGTAACGGCCCGTGCCCGTCACAAGAAAGTTCTCGCCCTTGCCAAGGGTTTCCGTGGTCGCCGCGGTAATGTCTTCCGTATCGCCAAACAGGCGGTAATGAAGGCTGGGCAATACGCCTACCGTGACCGCCGCACCAAGAAGCGCGTGTTCCGCCAGTTGTGGATTGCCCGTATCAACGCCGCTGCCCGTGAACTGGGCCTGACCTACAGCCAGTTCGCCAACGGCCTGAAGAAGGCTTCCATCGAGATCGACCGCAAGATGCTGGCCGACCTCGCAGTGCACGACAAGGCTGCCTTTGGCAGCATCGTGGAGCAAGTCAAGGCCAAGCTGGCTGCTTGAGTTCACGATGAGCGGCTATCTTTTTGATAGCTGCTTGCGCAATAACAGCAAGGGCTAGGGCTTGTAAAGGCACTAGCCCTTGTTCATTTTCACGGGTCGATAAAAACGACTTACGCAAAACAGGCTGCTGAGACAAGACGCTGGCCACATGGCATATGCCAATGGCACTTGCGCATCCTTGTTTGCGTAAGTCATGAAAGAGTCGTTATGAACGAGTTGGATTCCCTGGTTGAGAGCGCGACGCAACTGTTTGCCCAAAGCGCCACCCCCGCTGACCTCGAAAACGCCAAGGCGCAGTTTTTGGGCAAGTCGGGTCGCGTGACGGAGCTCATGAAGGGCATGGCGCAGCTGTCCGTCGAGGAAAAGAAATCCCGTGGTGCAGCCATCAACGTCGCCAAGCAGGCCATTGAGGCCGCGCTCACTGCGCGCCGCCAGGCGTTGGCCGATGCGGAACTGCAACTGCAGCTCAAGGCCGAAGCGCTGGACGTGAGCCTGCCAGGTCGCCAGCGCGGGCAGGGGGGGCTGCACCCCGTTTCGCTCACCCTCGAACGTATCCAGGGCATTTTCGGTTCCATGGGTTTTGACGTGGCCGAAGGCCCCGAGATTGAAACCGACTGGTTCAATTTCACTGCATTGAACACGCCGGAAGACCACCCCGCGCGCTCCATGCACGACACGTTCTACGTGGAAGGCGGCACCGCCACCGCACCCAACCTGCTGCGCACCCACACCAGCCCCATGCAGATCCGCCATGCGGTGCAGCACGTGAAGAAGTACCGCGCCGCGCTGGATGCCGGCCAGGCCATGCCCGAAATCCGCGTGATCGCCCCCGGCCGCACCTACCGTGTGGACAGTGACGCCACGCACTCGCCCATGTTCCACCAGTGCGAAGGCCTCTGGATCGGCGAGAACGTGAGCTTCAAGGACCTGAAGGTCATCTTCACAGATTTCTGCCGCACCTTCTTTGAAAGCGATGACCTCGTGTTGCGCTTCCGTCCCAGCTTCTTCCCGTTCACGGAGCCCAGCGCCGAGATCGATATCCAGTTCCAGACGGGCCCGCTGGTGGGTCGTTGGCTGGAGGTGGCGGGTTCTGGCCAGGTGCATCCCAACGTGGTGCGCAACATGGGCCTCGACCCCGAGAAGTACATCGGCTTTGCATTCGGCATGGGGCCAGACCGACTGACCATGCTGCGCTACGGCGTCAACGATCTGCGCCTGTTCTTTGACGGCGACATCCGGTTCCTGTCGCAGTTCCAATAAAGCCCGCCGACTTCACGCAGCGCGCAGGGCCTGCCCTGCGCCGCGCACCTTCCGTACAAGAGTGTCCGACTATGCAATTTCCTGAATCCTGGTTGCGCGAGTTCTGCAACCCCCCCTTGACGACGGCCGAGCTGGCTGAAACGCTGACCATGGCGGGCCTCGAAGTAGAGGAGCTGCGTCCCGTGGCCCCACCGTTCACCAAGATCGTGGTGGGCGAGATCAAAGAAGCCGTGCAGCACCCTGATGCTGACCGCCTGCGCGTGTGCCAGGTGGACGTGGGGCGGGGCGCACTGCTCAACATCGTGTGCGGTGCGCCCAATGCCCGCGTAGGCATCAAGGTGCCATGCGCCCTGGTGGGTGCCGAACTGCCGCCGGGTGATGACGGCAAGCCGTTTCTCATCAAGGTGGGCAAGCTGCGCGGCGTGGAAAGCCAGGGCATGTTGTGCTCGGCGCGTGAGCTCAAGCTGTCGGAAGACCACGGCGGCCTCCTGGAGCTGGATACCGCAGCGCCCGTGGGTCAGGACATCCGCGCGTACCTGAATCTGGATGACACGCTGTTCACGCTCAAGCTCACGCCCAATCTGGCGCATTGCCTGAGCGTCTATGGCATTGCACGCGAGGTGTCCGCGCTGACCGGCGTGCCGCTGCAGCAGCCATCGTTTCCTGCAGTGGCTGCGAAGCTGTCCGACAAGCTGTCGGTCAAGGTGAGCGCGCCCGACCTTTGTGGGCGTTTCTCCGGCCGCATCGTGCGCAATGTGAACACGCGGGCCGCCACGCCCCAGTGGATGCTGGACCGCCTGGCGCGCTGCGGTCAGCGTGGCGTGTCGCCGCTGGTGGACATCTCCAACTACGTGATGTTCGAACTGGGCCGCCCTTCGCACATTTTTGATCTGGACAAGATCCATGGTGGCCTGGATGTGCGCTGGGGCAAGCCGGGCGAGCAGCTCAAGCTGCTCAATGGCAACACCATCACGGTGGACGACAAGGTGGGGGTGATCGCGGATGACAGCCAGGTGGAGTCCCTGGCAGGCATCATGGGCGGTGACGCCACGGCTGTGTCGGATGACACCAAGCACATCTACATCGAGGCCGCTTTTTGGTGGCCCAAGGCGGTGGCGGGCCGCTCGCGCCGGTTCAACTTTTCGACGGATGCGGGTCACCGTTTCGAGCGTGGCGTGGATCCGAGCCTGACGGTGGAGCACATCGAGCGCATCACCCAGCTGGTCATTGACATCTGCGGCACGCCCGACACCGCCTGCGGTCCGATGGATGATCAGGCCGTGAACCTGCCTGCGCCGCAGCCCGTCACCCTGCGCGTGGCGCGTGCCGTCAAGGTCATCGGTATGCCGCTGACGCAGGCGCAGTGCGCAGACGCCTTGCAGCGCCTGGGCCTGCCAGTGGTGCAGGGCGATGGCACGCTGACGGTCACGCCCCCATCGTTCCGTTTCGACATCACCATCGAGGAAGACCTGATCGAAGAAGTCGCCCGCATGGTGGGCTATAACAATCTGCCGACCACTCCGCCTTTGGCCCCCATCACGCCCAAGCTGGCGCTGGAGGCTACCCGCAGCCCGTTTGCGGTGCGCCGCTCGCTGGCAGCGCTGGGCTATCAAGAAACCATCAACTTCAGCTTTGTGGAAGAGCGCTGGGAGCACGAGCTGGCTGCCAATCCCCAGCCCATCAAGCTTCTGAACCCGATTGCCAGCCAGATGAGCGTGATGCGCTCGACTCTATTGGGTTCTTTGCTACAAGTTTTGAAGTTCAACCTCGACCGCAAGGCCGAGCGGGTGCGTGTCTTTGAGCTGGGCCGCGTGTTCCTGCGGGACGGCAGTGTGCGCAATACCGACACCACGGTGGAAGGTTTCCACCAGCCCATGCGCGTGTCGGGTCTGGCCTACGGCCCGAACGACATGCTGCAGTGGGGGCGCAAAGAGCAGGCCATCGATTTCTTCGATGTGAAGGGCGACGTGGAAGCCTTGCTGGCCCCTCTGCGCGCAACGTTCGAACCCGGCAATCATCCTGCCATGCACCCCGGCCGCTGCGCGCGCGTTCTGGTCGGTGGTCGCGCGATTGGGTTTGTGGGCGAACTGCATCCGCAATGGCGTCAGTCGTGGGATCTGCCCCAGGCGCCTGTGATGTTCGAGCTGGAGTTGGACGCTGTGTTGCAGCGTGTGGTGCCACAGTTCAAGCCCGTGACTAAACACCAAGCGGTCGAGCGCGACCTGGCCGTGGTGGTGGCCGAGCGTGTGACCCACGCCGACATCATGGGCGCGGTCGAGCAGGCTGTTCCCGGCGGCATGTTGCGCTCTGCGGTGCTGTTCGACGTGTACCGACCCAAGGCGCTGCGTGCTGGCGAAGAGGCACCCGCAGGGGGTTTGGCACCCGGTGAAAAAAGCCTGGCTGTGCGCCTCACCCTCGGCCGTGACGAAGCCACGCTCACCGAGGCGGAAATCGACGCCGCAGTGCAGTCCGTGATAACGCAGCTGACGCAGCGCACAGGCGCTCGTCTGCGGGTGTGACGATGTCTAGGGGGAGTGACCAACCATGATCGAATTTGCAGTCGAAAGCCTGGAGACACCGGCACTGACCAAGGCGCAGTTGGCAGATCTGTTGTTCGATCAGATCGGCCTGAACAAGCGCGAGTCCAAGGACATGATTGACGCCTTCTTCGACCTGATCGCCCAAAGCCTGGTCGAGGGCAAGGACGTCAAGCTCTCGGGCTTTGGCAACTTTCAGATCCGGACCAAGGCACCCCGTCCCGGGCGCAATCCGCGCACGGGAGAGGCCATTCCCATCAAGGCGCGCCGTGTGGTGACCTTCCACGCCAGCAGCAAGCTCAAGGAGCAGATCCAGACGGCGGCTGCTGCGTGAATTTGTGCTGTTTTTGTTGCCAAGATGTTCTTGGTGGCTGGCGGCGCAGGCTGGTCTGCAGTACGCTTGAAAGCTTTCCCGTTTGAACCTGCATCTCATGGGCACCACCCTCCCTTCCATTCCCGCCAAGCGATACTTCACGATTGGTGAGGTCGCGGAGCTGTGCGGCGTCAAGCCGCATGTGTTGCGCTACTGGGAGCAGGAGTTCACGCAGTTGCGCCCCATGAAGCGGCGCGGTAACCGTCGCTACTACCAGCACCATGAGGTGCTGATGATTCGTCGGATTCGTGATCTGCTGTACGACCAGGGCTTCACCATCAGTGGGGCGCGCAATCGCCTGCAAGAGCTCGCCCATCCGTCGCGGGACGGGGGGGTGTCCGATGACGCTTCCGTGGCGCAAGATACCGAGCTGCCCAGCATGCTGGTGGACAGCGCACGCGACCTTTCGATCGTTGCTGCAGGCTTTTCTCTGGACTCCAATGCAGTGCGCCAAGAATTATTTGAAATTCGTGCGCTACTTTCTCTGAACTGAGCTTTTTTCTGCATATAATCTAAGTCTTGTCGGCGTGTAGCGCAGCCTGGTAGCGCACTTGCATGGGGTGCAAGGGGTCGCGAGTTCGAATCCCGCCACGCCGACCATTGTTAGCAAAAGCCCAGAACCGAAAGGTTCTGGGCTTTTTTGCTTTTGTCGCTTCGGGCTTTCTTTGCATCACCGCTGGCGCTGGAAGGTCGGCCCTCCGGATTCACACTGGCGCCTCTGTGTTCTGAAGGCGGCGAAATCAAGAGCCCGTGGTGGCTATGCCAGCCGGACGGCGGCGAAGGATGGCTACTAAGGCATAACAGCCCAGCGCCCCGTGATGGGCAAGGAGACCTCATGATTGATGGCTTGGTAGCCGGACGGCTATATGGTGAGGCGGAGCGCCGCACGGACAAGGCGGGCAAGGCTTACAGCCTGGCGAAGGTCAGGGCCAGTACTGCAGAAGGCGAAGTGCTGTTCGTCAACGTCATCGCCTTTGATGACGATCTGTGCGCGTCCGTGCATCGATTGCGCGATGGTGATTCCGTGGCGCTTTCTGGCAGCTTGAATCCCCGTGTGTGGACAGACAAGCAGGGCAATGCAAGGCCCGCACTGGATATGGTGGCGCACCGCCTGATCAGCATGCCGATCTCAGACGCTGAACAATAGGGGCGCCGCGCTCCGCCGGCGACGTGTGGTGACTTATAGGCGGGATGAATGCCTGCGTAGGCGGCAGGCTTGAGGCCTAGCTGGCCTTTCGGGCATTGCCCGAAGGATTGGGGGCAAAACCCAAGGCTTTGAGCTCATCCTCGCTCATGTGCAGTTCGGTCAATTCGGGCTGACGCGCCTCAATGGCTCGCCGCCGTTCGAAATTGGTGGGTGGACCTTTTTCTTCCTGGCGGCGATCCTTGCCGCTGCGGCGGTCCATGCTGCCTCTGCGTTCGACATTCATGATGATGCTGCTGGTGGTAGTTGGAGTGAGGGGGTTGCGTACGCAGCCGGCCGCCAGCGGATGGGCCATCTTTGGGCGCCGACTGAGGCACACAGTCTGCATCAGTTGCTGGCGTTTGCAAACATCCAAGGTGCCATCCTCGCTCTGCATCTGGCGCAAGAAACGATTGTTGACGAAGGCGGGTGCCTGTCGTGGGGGCTTGTTGCTGGCCGATGCCTTGCCGCCGAAATGGCCGCTTTGGAGGGCGTCGGCCGCCATCCTATGGTCGGCGAGCCTGCGATGCAGTGGGTCGATTTCTTGACCTTTCGAGGCCGCCAAGAAAAAAAGCCCTGACTCTTGCGAATCAGGGCTTTTTATTTGGTGCCGGAGAGATGAATCGAACACCCGACCTTCTCATTACGAATGAGCTGCTCTACCGACTGAGCTACACCGGCTTAGCCTTGGATTATAGCGTGGAATGGTAGCTGGTCACGCGTTCGACTTCATTTTTTGAGCCGAGGATCACGCTGACACGCTCGTGCAACTGGGTGGGCTGGATGTCGAGGATGCGTTGCTTGCCGTTGGTGGCAGCGCCACCGGCTTGTTCTACCAGCCAGCCCATGGGGTTGGCCTCGTACATCAGGCGCAGCTTGCCGGGCTTGTTGGGTTCGCGCTTGTCCCAGGGGTACATGAAGACACCGCCACGGGTCAGGATGCGGTGCACGTCGGCCACCATGCTGGCGATCCAGCGCATGTTGAAGTCCTTGCCGCGCGGGCCTTCCTTGCCCTGCAGGCACTCGTCGATGTAGCGCTTCACAGGCTCGTCCCAGTGGCGCATGTTGCTCATGTTGATCGCGAACTCCTTGGTGTCTTCGGGAATGCGGATGTTCTCTTCGGTCAGCACGAAGGAGCCTTGTTCGCGGTCCAGCGTGAACATCGCTACGCCGTCACCCACGGTGAGCACCAGCGTGGTCTGCGGGCCGTAGATGCAATAGCCCGCGGCCACTTGCTGCGTGCCGGGCTGCAGGAAGTCGCCTTCCTCTACGCCTCGGTCGCCATCGGGCTTCTTCAGCACGCTGAAGATGGTGCCGATGCTCACGTTCACATCGATGTTGCTGGAGCCGTCGAGGGGGTCGAACAGCAGCAGGTATTCACCCTGTGGGTAGCGGTTGGGCACCAGATAGATGCCGTCCATTTCTTCGGATGCCATGGCCGCCAGGTGGCCGCCCCATTCGTTGGCTTCGATCAGCACCTCGTTGGCGATGATGTCGAGCTTTTTCTGGATCTCGCCCTGCACGTTTTCGCTGCTGGCCGTACCCAGCACGCCGCCCAGCGCACCTTTGTTCACGGCGTGGCTGATGCTCTTGCAGGCGCGGGCCACCACTTCAAGCAGCAGGCGCAGCTGCGAGGGGATGAGTCCGTCCACCCGTTGCTGCTCAACGAGGTAGCGGGTCAGGCTGATGCTTTTTGCCATGTCAGTCTCTTCTCGGTCGTGGTTTATTCGGCGAGCGCGCGGGTCACCACCTCGCGCACGTCGTTGGACAGGTCGGGCTTGGCGGCGACGCGGGCGATGGCCTCGCGGGCAGCGCTGCGCCACGGGTCTGCCAGCTTCTTCCAGCGGTCGAGCGCACGCGCAAGGCGCGCGGCAACCTGTGGGTTGATGGCGTCCAGCTCGATCACGCGGTCGCTCCAGAACACGTAGCCCGCTGCGTCCGACCGGTGGAACGCGCCGGGGTTGGCACTGCAGTAGCTGAAGATCACACTGCGTGCGCGGTTCGGGTTCTTGAGGCTGAAGTCCGGGTGCGACATGAGCTGGCGCACGGCGGGCAACACGTTGCCGCCACGGTCCGGGGCGCCGGCTTGCAATGCAAACCACTTGTCGATGACCAGCGGCTCGTCCTTGAACATGGCGTGAAAGCGTGCCAGGGCAGGGGCGGCCAGCTCGCTGCCGCTGGCTACCAGGGCGGTCAGGGCGTTGAAGCGGTCCGTCATATTGCCAGCAACCTTGAAGCGCTGGTAGGCCTTGCCAGGCCACACCACATCGCCTGTCTTCTGCGCGGCAATGCACAGCATGTGCAGCGCCAGGCCGCTGAGCGCGCGGCGGCCGGAGGAGACGGGGTCGGGGCGGTAGCCGCCGGTGTCCTGGTTCTGCTCCCAGACGGTTTCCCAGTCGGACTGCAGCGCCAGTGCCAGCTCTTCGCGCATGGCTTCGCGCACCGCGTGGATGCGCTGCGGGTCCACCACGTCCAGCTGCTCGGCGATGTAGATTTCGGAGGGCAACGTGAGCACCAGCTCCTTGAACGCTGCATCCAGGGCCGGGTTGCGCAGCACGCTGCGCATGGCTTCCACAAACTCTACCGACAGGATGGCTTGGTCAAATCGGCCGTTAGCGCTAGTTCTATATGCCTCGTCAGCTATTGTATTGATAGCAATCCGCAGTGCCAGGCGCTGGCCTGCTTCCCAGCGGTTGAAAGCGTCGGCGTCGTGCGCCAGCAGGGTGAGCAACTGCGCGTCGGTGTAGTCGATGTCCAGCACCACGGGCGCACTGAAGCCGCGCAGCAGCGAGGGCACGGGTTCGGCATCCAGGTTGGTGAAGGTCAGCGTCTGCGATGCTTCGGTGAGCACCACCACGCGCGAGGTGGCGTGGGTAGGCCCTTCTGCAGCGCCTTCGCCCGCAAGGTGCAAGGGCAGGGCGGCACCGGTGGTGGCGTCGATCAGGCCCAACTCCACCGGGATGACGAAGGGCAGCTTCTCGTTTTGGCCGGGCGTGGCCGCGCAGCTTTGCGACAGCGTGAGCGCATAGCAGCGTGTGGCGGCGTCGTAGCGGCCCGTGGCGCGCACGCGGGGCGTGCCGGCCTGGCTGTACCAGCGTTTGAACTGGGGCAGGTGCTGCGCCAGCGGGCTGCCCGGGTTGGCATCGGCAATGGCCTGCACAAAGTCGTCGCAGGTCACGGCCTGGCCGTCGTGGCGTTCGAAGTACAGCTTCATGCCCTTGGCAAAGCCTTCGCGGCCCACCAGGTTGTGCTGCATGCGCACCACCTCGGCACCCTTTTCGTAGATGGTGACGGTGTAGAAGTTATTGATCTCGACGTAGCTGTCGGGACGCACCGGGTGGGCCATGGGGCCTGCGTCTTCGGGGAACTGGGCTGTGCGCAGCACGCGCACGTCCTCGATGCGCTTGACGGCGCGGGCCGAGGGGCTGCCCGCCAGGTCCATGCTGAACTCCTGGTCGCGGAAGACGGTGAGGCCTTCCTTCAGGCTCAGCTGGAACCAGTCACGGCAGGTGACGCGGTTGCCGGTCCAGTTGTGGAAGTACTCGTGGCCGACCACGCTTTCGATGTTGGCGAAGTCGGTGTCGGTGGCGGTGGCTTCGCTGGCCAGAACGTACTTCGTGTTGAAGATGTTCAGCCCCTTGTTCTCCATGGCGCCCATGTTGAAGTCGCTGGTGGCGACGATCATGAAGCGCTCCAGGTCCAGCGGCAGGCCGAAGCGGGCTTCGTCCCAGGCCACGCTGTACATCAGCGAGTTCATGGCGTGTTCGGTCTTGCCCAGATCACCGGGGCGCACGTAGACCTGCAGCAGGTGGTCGGTGCCCGAGCGGCTCTTGATCTTCTGCTCGCGGGCCACCAGCTTGCCCGCCACCAGGGCGAACAGGTAGCAGGGCTTCTTGTGCGGGTCGACCCACTTCGCAAAGTGGCGGCCGTCTTCCAGGTCCCCGCTGTCCACCAGATTGCCGTTGCTCAGCAGCACCGGGTACTGGGCCTTGTCGGCGCGCAGTGTGACGGTGTAGCTGGCCATCACATCGGGCCGGTCCAGGAAGTAGGTGATGCGGCGAAAGCCCTCGGCCTCGCACTGCGTGAAGAAGGTGCCCTGGCTCACGTACAGGCCCATGAGCTGCGTGTTCTTGGCGGGGCAGCAGGTGGTGAAGATCTCCAGCGCGAAAGGCTCGGAGCCTTCGGGCAGGTTCTCCAGCACCAGGCGGGTGCCTTCCATCTTGAACGATGTGCCCTGGCCGTTGACCAGCACGCGCGCCAGGTTCAGGTCGTCACCGTCGAGCTTGAGCGGCTGCGCGGCCACATCGGGGTTGCGACGCAGCGTCATGCGGTTGAGCACGCGCGTCTTGGCCGGGTCCAGGTCGAAGGTCAGCTCCACGCTGTCGATCCAGTAGGCGGGGGCGGTGTAGTCCTCGCGGCGGATAGCGATGGCCGGGGCCGCGCCGTCTCCGCTTCCGTCGGCTTTATGCAGTTGCAACATGGATGCTCTCCAGAAAGTCGGTGTTCATGAGTTCGGTGTAGTCGCGCACGGCGACCAGCACATGAGGCCCGGCCAGTTGCTCGGGCGTGTGGGTGCTGCAGATGGCCACGGCGCGCATGCCCGCGCGGCGTGCGGCCTCGATGCCGAAGGGCGCATCTTCAAAAACGATGCAATGCGCCGGGTCAGCCGCGATGCGGCGTGCGGCTTCGAGAAAGATGGCGGGCTGGGGCTTGCCAGGCAGGCCCTCGTCGCCGCGCACGATCGCTTGCGGCGCGGGCTCTAGGCCGAGGTGGCCCAGGGCGAATTCCACGTTGCCGATGTCGCCGGCCGTGCCCACGGCCACCTTGAGGCCGCGCGCGCGCACCTGAGCTGCAAACTGGCGAAAGCCCGCCACCTCGGCAAAGCGCGGGGCGAATAGCTCGCGGTAGATGGTTTCTTTTTCGTGCGTGAGCGCGTCGGCCTCGTCCTGCGACACAGGGCGGCCCAGCAGTTCCACGATGCACTCGGTGCCATTGCGGCCCGTGGTGCGCGCCATGAGGTCGGGCACGTCGATGTCCATGCCCCGGCGGCGAGCAAACTCGACCCATGCCTGGGCGTGCCAGGGCATCGAGTCGATCATGGTGCCGTCCATGTCGAAGATGATGGCGTCGGTGCGCATCCGCATCGCTCAGACGCCTTGCTTCAATGAAGCTTCGATGAAGGCGTCTAGGTCGCCGTCCAGCACCTTTTGCGTGGCCGAGATTTCGACGTTGGTGCGCAGGTCCTTGATGCGGCTGTTGTCCAGCACGTAGCTGCGGATCTGGTGGCCCCAGCCCACATCGGTCTTGGTGTCTTCCAGCTTTTGCTGCTCTTCCATGCGCTTGCGCATTTCGAAGTCGTACAGGCGGCTGCGCAGGCGCTGCCACGCCACGTCGCGGTTGCTGTGCTGGCTGCGGCCGTCCTGACACTGCACCACGATGCCGGTGGGAATGTGCGTCAGGCGCACGGCCGAGTCGGTCTTGTTGATGTGCTGGCCGCCCGCGCCGGAGGCACGGAAGGTGTCGGTGCGCACGTCGGCCGGGTTGATGTTGATCTCGATGGAGTCGTCGATCTCGGGGTAGACGAACAGCGACGCAAACGAAGTGTGGCGGCCGCCGGAGCTGTCGAACGGGCTCTTGCGCACCAGGCGGTGCACACCGGTTTCGGTGCGCAGCAAGCCAAAGGCGTATTCACCCTCAATCTTGATCGTGGCGCTCTTGATGCCGGCCACGTCGCCCGGGGTTTCTTCTTCGACCGTGGCCTTGAAGCCCTTGCGCTCGGCGTACTTGAGGTACTGGCGCAGCAGCATGCTGGCCCAGTCGCAGGCCTCGGTGCCACCAGCGCCTGCCTGGATGTCCACAAAGCAGTTGAGCGGGTCGGCCTCATTGCGGAACATGCGGCGGAACTCCAGCTCCTCGATCAGCGGTTTGAGCTTTGCCGCCTCGGCCTCGATGGTCATGAGGCCGGCCTCGTCGCCTTCCTCCTTGCTCATCTCGTACAGCTCGGCGTTGTCGGCCAGCTCACGGGTGAGCTTGTCCAGCGTGACCACCACGCTGGAGAGCGACTTCTGTTCCTTGCCCAGCTCCTGGGCCTTCTTGGGGTCGTTCCAGACCGCGGGGTCTTCCAGCGATGCGTTTACCGTGCGCAGGCGTTCGAACTTGGCATCGAAGTCAAAGATACCTCCGTAACTCAGCGGTGCGCTGAGCCAGGTCTTCGAGGGTGGTGCCGATGAGGTTGATGCGTTCTGCGTCCATGATTCTTGTCCTGCGTGTTCTGTGGAATAACCCGCGATTTTCTCATGGGAAGGGTAAGAGCCTGTTCAAAGTCTTTTTGTAGTCGCACAAGTCCCTTGCCGGGATAGGATGCAAGGCGCGGTGCGCAGTGGATAGCTCGGCTATCCACAAGCGCCGCAACGCAGCAAACCGCCCGGCAAGGCACTTGCCCGAAGGGTTGGAGTGAAATCGGGCCGATGAACTCGGAGTTTTGGCGCCCCGGCTGCTTACATGGGCGCGAGCCCGTGCGGCGCATCCGAAGCATCCACTCATCCCGATTGCGCTCCAATGCGATCTCCAAAAAGACTTTGAACAGGCTCTAAGTGCCCCGGCAATGCTCTTTGCGCGGGGCGATCGCTGCAGCGGCGCGTGGAGCCCGGCGGGCAATCTGCCGGGTGAATATCAAAAATGATAGCTGCTCAGGCAATATGCACTAGCGCTTGGAGGCGCTAGGGCGTCAAATTGCCTCAGGCAGCATCCAAAAACGCTTCGATCAGCTGCGCCACCTGCTCGGGCTGGTCGTGGTGCAGCATGTGGCCTGCGTCTTGCACGACGGCCGTGCTGCAGGTGCGCACATGGGTCAGGCGCTGGTGGTATTCGTCCAGGGTGTACCGGCCGTTCCACCACTGGCCCAGGCTGTCGCCGCTGGCCTCAATGGCCAGCACGGGGGCGGTAATGCGTTCGTAGATGGCCAGGGCCTCGTCCGCGCGGTACAGCTGCGCGCTGGTGATCTTGTGGGCGGGGTCGCCCAGGATTTCCCACTGCCCCTGCGCGTTGGGCCGCGCCCAGTGCTGGGCCAGCCATTGGGCCTTGTCTTCGGACAGGCGGGGGTTGGTCTTCATCAGGCGGCGGGCCACGCCGTCGGCGCTGTCATAGGTCTTGAGTTCCTTGGTGCCCTGGTGCAGCTGCTTGATCTCGTCGATCCATTGCGCGTAGCGCGTGGGCGCCTGCGCGGGGCGTGTGGCGGGCAGGCCAAAGCCTTCGAGGTTGACAAGCTTGCGCACCCGCTCGGGCCGCACGCCGCCATACATCATGGCCACGTTGCCGCCCATGCTGTGGCCCACCAGGTCGATGGCTTCGCCGGGCGCGTAGTGGTCCAGCAGCAGGTCCAGGTCGGCCAGGTAGTCGGCAAACACATAGTGGTCCACCGGTGCCCCGGTGGTCAGGCCGAAGCCACGCCAGTCCGGCGCGATGATGCGGCGCGGCTGGCGCAGTGCATCCACCGTGAACTGGTAGGAGGCACTGACGTCCATCCAGCCATGCAGAAGCACCAGCGTGGGCAGGTCGCTGTGCTCTGGGCCCCAGTGGCGGACGTGGTAGTTGAGGTGCCGCAGCGCCAGTGTGCTGCTGCGCGAAGGGGTGAGAACTTGGTACATGCTGTGCCAATGTTACGTTGCCGCCGCGCTGGCGGGGCGCCCTGCGGTGTCACCAAGGAGTCCGGCGCCCAGCAGGTTTTGGCGATCGCTTGTACCATCGCCAGCCGGGGCCGCAGCAGGCCCTGTTTACTTTTCCACCATCTGGAGCCTTCACCGCATGAACACCGTCCGCTTGGGTCAGAGTGACCTGCTTGTCACCCCCATTTGCCTGGGCACCATGACCTTCGGCGAGCAGGTCAATGAGGCCGACTCGCATGCCATCCTGAGCCAGTCGCTTGCTCGCGGCGTGAACTTCATCGACACGGCCGAGATGTACGCCGTGCCCGCCCGGGCCGAGACCTTTGGCGCGACTGAAACCATCATCGGCAACTGGTTTGCCAAGAACCCCGGCGCGCGCCAGAAGCTGGTGGTGGCCACCAAGGTGGCCGGCCCATCGCGCGGAATGCCCTGGGTGCGCGAGGGCAAGGGCATGACGGCGGCCGACATCGTGGCATCGTGCGAAGGCAGCCTGCGCCGCCTGCAGACCGATGTGATTGACCTCTACCAGATCCACTGGCCCGAGCGCCATGTGCCTGCGTTCGGCAACCTGTATTACGACCCCGCCAAGGAAACGTCGCAAACCCCCATCCGAGAGCAGCTGGAAGCGCTGGCCGGGCTGGTGAAGGCCGGCAAGGTGCGCTACATCGGCCTGTCGAACGAAACCCCCTACGGCGTGCACGAATTCGTGCGCCTGGCCGAGCAGCACGGGCTGCCGCGTGTCGCCACCGTGCAGAACCCGTACTGCCTGATCAACCGCACCTGGGAAAACGGGCTGGATGAGACCTGCCACCGCCTGGACGTGTCGTTGCTGGCTTATTCGCCCCTGGGCTTTGGCCTGCTGACGGGCAAGTACGACGAAAGTGGCATCACCGGCCCGAATGCCCCGCAGGGTGCGCGCATTGCATCGTATGAATCCGTGCGCAAACAGCGCTGGGGCCGCCCCGAGGCGCTGGAGGCCTCTCGCCGCTACAACGCGCTGGCCCGCGCCAACGGCATGACGCCCACCCAGATGGCGCTGGCGTTCTGCTACACCAAGTGGCAGGTGGCCAGCACCATCATCGGCGTGACGTCGGTGGCGCAGCTGGAGGAAGACCTGAACGCCTGGGGCACCACGCTGTCGCCCGAGGTGCTGAAGGCCATCGACGCGATCCGCTGGGAGCTGCGCGACCCGGCTTTGTGACCGAGGCAGGCCATGGCCCTGTGACTCTGCAAGAGTAAAACAAAGGGGCCCGCAGGGCCCCTTTGTTTATTGCCGAATCGTCGTGCGCAGCCGTCAGGCCGTCGCCTCTTGCCGGGCGGTGCGTCCTTCCGTCCACGGCGTTCCTTGGGGCTCGCCCAGGTCCCAGAACAACCCGGCCATCACCGCAAGCCCTTCTCGTGCCACGGGTGCCAGCAAGTGCTCGTTGGGTGCATGCTGGGCGCAAGCGGGGTACGAGTGGGGCACCCACAGCGTGGGCAGGCCCAGCTGGTCGGCAAAGATGTCGTTGGGCAGCGAGCCTGCCAGGTTGGGCAGCAGCGTGGCGGGCTGGCCGGCGCTGGCCTGCAGCGAGGCCATCGTCCAGTCCACCCAGGGGTTGTGCAGATCGAGCCGCGTGGCGCCGCAGTGCATGCCCATGGTGATTTCGACCTGGTTGAAGCCATGCGCGTCCAGGTGCTCGCGCAGCGTGGCCTGCACGTTCTGCCAGTCGGTGCCCACCACAAAGCGCAGCTGGCAATGCGCTACGGCCTGTGCATGGATGGCATTGATGGGCCGCTGCGCGTTGCCCGCGCCCAGCGCCAGCACCTCCAGCGTGTTCCAGCCCACCAGCTGCTCGGCTGGGGTGAGGCCGGGCTCGCCCCAGCCGGGGGTGAGCGCGGGGTCATCGGCTCCGGTGCCAATCACCACGTCTTTGAGGGCAGTGCGCAGCTTGTCGGGCACCGCAGGCGGCAGCAGGCCTTTGACCAGGATGCGGCCCTTCGCGTCCACCAGCGTGGCCAGCGCGTGCGTGAGTACCGTGGCCGGGTTGGCCAGCACGCCGCCCCAGTTGCCGGAGTGGTAGGCCTTGTCGCGGCTGCGCACGGCGAGCGAGAAATTGATCGCACCGCGCGACCCCAGAAAGAGGGTGGGGTGGCCCGCATTCACACGGGGGCCGTCGCTGGCCACGAACAGGTCGGCCTTCAATGCATCGCGGTGTCGCTCGCAGAAGGCGCCCAGGCCGGGCGAGCCTGCCTCTTCGCCCATCTCCATGAGCAGCGTCACGTTGTAGCCCAGACGGCCGCCCCGGGCCTCGATGGTGTGGGCCAGTGCGGCCAGGCTCACGGTGTGCTGGCCTTTGTTATCGGCCGTGCCCCGGCCGTACCAGCGCTCGCCTTCTATGGTCAGCTCCCAGGGCGAAAGGCCCTCGCGCCATTGCGCGTCCTGCCCGTTGACCACGTCGCCGTGGCCGTAGGTGAGCACGGTGGGCAGCGCAGGGTCTTCCACACGGCGTGCCACCAAAAAGGGGCCGCCTTGCGGCGAGGGGTTGTCGAGCACCTCGCATGCAAAACCCAGAGGCGTGAGCCAGGGCACCATTTCGTCGGTGAGGTAGGCGCGCAGTTCGGGCGGCACCTTGCCGGTGTCGCTTTCGGTGCGCCAGGCCACCCGGCGGCGCAGGTCGGAGGCAAAGCGGCCCTCGTCAAAGTAGCGCTGGACGTTTTGAATGAGCTGTTGGCGGTTCATCGTGCAGGTCCTGTTCCTGTGTTCGTCAGTCCACCACGATCTTGGCGCGGTGGGCCAGCGCGCGGTAGCGGCCGATTTCGTCATCGATCATGGCGCGCGTGGCCACGGGGCCCAGGTGCACGGGTTCCATGCCCTGGGTGCGCATCTGTTCCTGCAGGCCACTGTCGCGGGTGACGGCTTCCACCTCGGTCACCAGCTTGCGGATGACGGACTGTGGCGTCTTGGCGGGGGCGGCGATGGCGTACCACGCGTCGAACACGGCGTCGGGCAGCTTGAGTTCCTCCACCGTGGGCACCCCTGGCAGCATGCTGGAGCGCGACTTGCCCGCAATGGCCAGGGCGCGCAGCTTGCCGGCCTTCACCTGCGGCGCCGCAGCGGCCACGGTGTCGATGCCCAACTGGATTTCACCGCCCATGAGGGCGATCAGCGACTGGCTGCTGCCCCGGTAAGGCACGTCCTGCAGTTGGATCCCAGCCGCCTGCTCCAGCAGCGCGCCTGCCAGGTGCGGACCGGAGCCCGAGCCGAAGGTGGCGTAGTGGATGCTCTTGGGCTTGGCCTTGGCCGCCGCGATCAACGCATTCAGGTCTTTGTAGGGTGCACTGGCGCTGACGACCAGCACCAGCGGTGCCCGGGCCACGGTGGCCACGGGCACCAGGTCCTTGGCTGGGTCGTAGGGCAGCTTGCTGCGCAGCGCCGGGTTGACCGTGTAGCTGGTGGAGCCCGAGACCAGCAGTGTGTAGCCGTCCGGATCGGCGCGCACCACGGTTTCGGTGCCGATGATGGTAGAGGCGCCCGGCTTGTTGTCGATCACCACCGCCGTGCCCAGGCGGCCAGCCAGCTTCTGTGCCAGCGCGCGCGCCACCACGTCGGTGCCGCCGCCGGGCGGGAAGGGCACCACCATGCGCACCGGGCGCTGCGGCCACGCGTCGGCAGGGGGCGTAGTCTGGGCCGAGGCCAGGCTGGCATGGCCGGCAAACACTGCCAGGGTGGCAGACAGGAAAGTGGCTCGAGCAAGGCGTTTCATGCGGACTCCGGTGGTAGGGCCCCGGCAGTAGGCGCGTGGCTCCATGAGGCCATGCGGCGCCCGTGCCAGGGCATGGGTGAATTGGAGCCTCAAGCCATGCAAGATGGATGCTGGTTTACCATTGCTTGGAATAGAGATTTGGCAACTGACCGTTGCCTTTTTGCGATTTAAACAACCATGGCCATTTCACTGCTCAGCCTGCCCTTGCGCTACTTTCTGGAGGTGGCGCGCACCGGCTCCGTCAACCAGGCGGCGCAGCGCCTGCATGTGGCTGCGTCGGCCGTGAGCCGCCAGCTGGGCAAGCTGGAAGACAGCCTGGGCGTGGTGCTGTTCGAGCGCCAGGCCCGGGGCATGACGCTGACCGAGGCAGGCACCCGGCTGCTGGCCCACGCCAGCGCGCACGACGCGCAGGCGCTGGAGCTGGTCGAGCAATTGCAGGATCTGTCTACCCAAGGTGCCCTGCGGGTGCGGCTGGCGTGTACCGAAGGGTTTGCGGCAGCGTTCATGCCGCTGGTCATGGCGGGGTTTCGGCAGGCGCACCCGCAGGTGCAGTTGCAGTTGCAGGTGGCCGTGCCGCAAGAGGTGTCGGCCCTGGTGCTGCGCGGCGAGGCGGATCTGGCGCTGAAGTACAGCACGGCACCCGAGAAGGGCCTGCAGGTGCTGCACTCGGCCATCGCACCCATTTACGCCGTCATGCCCGCGCAGCACCCGCTGGCGCGCCAGCGCAGCGTGAGCGTGGCCGATGTGGTGCGCTACCCGCTGCTGCTGGGCGCCGCCAACACCACAGGGCGGCAGCTGTTTGACCTGAGCTGTGCGGTGCAGGGGCTGCGCTATGTGCCCGCCGTGGAGAGCAATTTCTCATCGGCCCTGCTGCCGCTGCTGAGCGGGCAGGACGTGGTGCTGGCCAGCTACCTCACGGCGGCGCGCTGGGTGGAGGCGGGCCTGCTGGCAGCTCGGCCTTTTGACGAGGCGCAGCTGCAGCAGCGCCGCCTGCAGGTCTTGGCGGCCGAGGGGCGCAGTCAGTCCACATTGGTGCGGCAGTTCACGCAGGCGCTGGTGGTCGCCATTGAGGAATACGGCAAACGCAAGGTGGGGCGACGCCGCAAGGCCGCTGCAGCGCCTGCCACGGTGTTCTGACACGTCGCTGCAGGATTCAACGCGCTCACATTTGGATACGGATACCATCGGTGCCCTAGCCGCACCACACCATGGCCAAGAAAGAACACGTTTCCGAGACCCAAGCCACCCAGCTGCTCAAGGCGAACAAGGTGGCTTTCACCGAACACCCGTATGAGTATCTGGAGCACGGCGGCGCCATGCACAGCGCCGAGGTGCTGGGTCTGGACCCCTACACCGTGGTCAAAACCCTCGTCATGCAAGACCAGGACGCCAAACCGCTCCTGGTGCTGATGCACGGCAACCGCAAGGTTTCGACCAAGAACCTCGCGCGCCAGATCGGCGCCAAGTCGGTCGAGCCCTGCTCGCCCGAGGTGGCCAACCGGCACAGCGGCTACCTGGTGGGCGGCACGTCGCCGTTCGGCACGCGGCGCACCATGCCGGTCTATATCGAAGAAACCATCCTCGCGCTGCCCCGCATTGCCATCAATGGCGGGCGCCGGGGCTTTCTGGTGCAGTTGGACCCGCAGGTGTGCGTGCAACTGCTGGGCGCCAAACCGGTGCAGTGCGCGCTGGCAGAATAGGCCGCCGTGCGATACATACAGCCCGTCAGAAGGCTGACCCAATGATTTCCAAGGAGTTGTTTTGACCGCCGTCTATCCCGTTCTTGCCACTGTGGCCGCCTACCTGCTGGGCTCGCTGTCGTTTGCCGTCATCGTGACGCGCGTCATGGGCCTGAGCGATCCGCGCACCTATGGCAGCAAGAATCCCGGCGCCACCAATGTACTGCGCTCGGGCAGCAAGGCGGCGGCCATCGTGACTCTGCTGCTGGACGCGATGAAGGGCTGGCTACCGGTGGCGCTGGTGATGTGGTTTGGCCACCCCTATGGGCTGGAGGACGGCACCGTGGCGCTGGTGGGTCTGGCTGCTTTCCTGGGGCACCTGTGGCCGGTGTTCTTCCGGTTTCAGGGCGGCAAGGGCGTGGCGACGGCGCTGGGCGTGCTGGTGGGCATCAGCGGCTGGCTGGGCCTGGCCACGGCGGCCACCTGGCTCATCATTGCATTTTTCTTCCGCTACTCGTCGCTGGCCTCGCTGGTGGCGGCTGCGTTTGCTCCGGTGTACTACCTGATGGTGGATGGCGTGGTCTGGTATGCCGAGGGCACGATTGCGGCCTCGATCGTGGTCATGGCGCTGCTGTTGGCCTGGCGCCACCGCGAAAACATCCAGCGCCTGATTGCGGGCACGGAATCGCGCCTGGGCAGCAAAAAGGCGAAACCTGTCGAGGGTGAAGAGAGCGCCAAGGCAAAGCCGAAAGCAAAGCCCAAGGCCAAACACTGATGTAGCCACGCGCCCGGTTTGGGCGCGTGCCCTGCGTCAGAGCGCGCCGGGCGCTGTCACTAGCCCGCGCAGCCCCGCGCTGTGCTGTGCGGCATACAGTCCCAGCCGCACCATGGTGCGGTGGTTCAGCTCCAGGCTCACGGCGGACCGGGCCAGGGCCGACTGGATGCGGGGCTTGCCGCTGGCAGTCTGGTACAGGCTGGGCTGACTGCGGTGGTTGCCGGTGTTGTCCAGCAGGCTGGCCACCAGCGGGTGGTTGGCCTTGTCGCTGCGGCGCAGCACGATGGCGGTTTCGCCGTTGTCCAGCTTGACGAAGGTGCCCGGGGGGCACAGGCCGATGGAGCGCACCAGCGTGTAGCTGACCTCGTCGCGCTGGTCCACTTCTTGTCCTACGATGGCGCGCACCGAGTCGGTAGCGCTGCGCCCGGCGCGGGATTTGCGCGGGCTGATCATGGCGGCATAGCGGTCAATGGTGCCGAGGACACGGGTGAGCCGGTCGATCGGCTCCTGTTGGGCCAGGGGCACGCGCTCTGCAATGCTGGCATGGTGTTGCCCCACCACATCCAGCCAGAGTTGATCGTTGATGAACAGGCGCTCCAGCAGCAGCATGCTGTCTTCGGGGTGGCTCTTGATGGCCTCCTGCTGCTCGGCCGTGGGGCGTTCACGCTGCACGGCCAGTTCGTCCTGCAGGGCTGTCATGCCGATGTTCATGGTGAGCGCCGCCCGCACCAGGCTGTCCCGCTCGCGCTGCGGCAGCTTCAGCTCCAGCGCCATGATGTGGCACAGCGTGCCACACACCAGTGCGTGCGATGCGCTGTAACCCACGGTGGATGTGGACGCGTGCTGGAACATCAGGTACAGCGCTGCGTCGATGTCGTGCGCCACCAGGTCCTGCAGCCAGGCATCGAACTGCCGCACCTTGCCCGGAAAGTCCTGCACCTGCAGCGGCCGGCTCAGCAGCACCGACAGGGCTGACTCCAGGTCGGACCATAGGCTGAGCAGGTCCTCGTACTCCCCTTCGGAGTGCGCGTGGGTGGAGGCAGGGTGTGCAGACATTGGAGGTGTATAGACGTCAGTGGCGCTTTTCCAGCACCATCTGGTCATTGGTGCGTGTCATCTGGAACTCGTTCAGAAAGCTGTTGCCCAGCAGCACGTAGGGCATGGGCTGCGAGGTGATGATCGCCTCCACCCCAAAGACTTCGACGTCGCCAATGCGGATGGAGTCCAGCTTCATGCGCCAGCCCTGGGCGACACCATTGGCGGTGTTCACGCGCACCGGCTGGCCGCTTTGATAGTTCAGGCCCATGCGCTCTGCATCGGGTCGCCCGATGGCGACGGTGGAGGCTCCGGTGTCCACCATGTACTGCATGACCTGCCCGTTGATGGTGCCGCTGTTCACAAAATGCCCGCGGCCGTCGGCCACCAGCTGAATGCGCTTGCCGCTGCCACTGCGTCCGCCCACGCTGACGGGCGCTTCGCCCAGCCGCAGCGTGTGCCGCGCGCCCTGGATCTCGACAGTGGCCTCGTCCTTGGCGACAGCGATGACTTTCACCCCCTGGAACTCGTCCCCCGCGCCCACCGCCTTGGGCGGGCTGGCGTTCACCACCAGCAGTGCCTTGCTGCCCAGCACACCCGCCAGCGCCACGGCCTGCGCATGCGCCCATGCGGGGGCCAGCAGCAACCCGATGCACAGGGCGACGGGGCGCTGATAACGGCGCAGCCCCTGCGAGAGCGGGGGAACGGCCCGCCAGGCCTCAGGGGGGTGTTGTTTCATATCAGTCGCGGAAGTTGTCGAATGACAGCGGCACGTCCGTCACGTCCTTGCGGATCAGGGCCATCGCGGCCTGCAGGTCGTCGCGCTTGGCGCCGGTCACGCGCACCTTGTCTTCCTGGATGGCGCCTTGCACCTTGAGCTTGCTTTCCTTGAGCAGCTTCTGGATCTTCTTGGCCAGCTCGCTCTCGATGCCGTTGCGCACCTTGATGACCTGCTTGACCTTGTCGCCGCCCATTTTCTGTACGTCGCCCATGTCCAGAAAACGCACGTCCACATTGCGTTTGGTGAGCTTGTTGCGCAGCACGTCTTCGATCTGGGTGAGCTGGAAATCGGCGTCGCCGATCAGCGTGATGTCCTTGTCCTTGATCTCGATGCTGGCGGCGGTGCCCTTGAAGTCGAAGCGGGTGGCGATCTCTTTCGCGGTGTTCTCGACGGCGTTCTTCACTTCAACCAGGTTGGCTTCGCAGACGGTGTCAAAAGATGGCATGGTGGGTCTCAATCAATCTCGGGAAACAAAGGTGGCTCGCAGGCCGCCAGCAGGGGCCGGTGCGACAATCGGGCCAATGGTAGTCGAGAAAAACGCCCCTTTACAGCCCTGCAACACCTTCGGCATTGCTGCACGCGCCCAGACCCTGGTGCGTGTGCGTTCAGTGGATGACCTGCTCGCTGTGCTGGCCGACCCGGAACTGGCACCCGCACCGAAGTTTGTGCTGGGCGGGGGCAGCAACATCATCCTGACGGGCGATGTGAAGCCCGTCGTGCTCAAGATGGAAATCAAGGGCCTGCGCCTGGTCGAGGAAACGCCCAAGGCCTGGATCGTGGAAGCGGGTGCTGGCGAGGTCTGGCACGACGCCGTGGCCTGGACGTTGGCCCATGGCTATCCCGGCCTGGAGAACCTGGCCCTGATCCCGGGCACCGTCGGGGCGTCGCCCGTCCAGAACATTGGTGCTTACGGCGTGGAGTTGCAGGACCGTTTCGAGTCGCTCGACGCCATCGATCTGGCCACCGGCCAGTCGTTCAGCCTGGATGCCGCGCAATGCGGCTTCGGTTATCGCGATTCGGTCTTCAAGCACGCGCCTTCGGAGGCGCAGGGCGGCAGCGGGCTGCCACGCGGCATGGGGCTGGCCGGCCGGGCGGTGATCACCCACGTGCGCTTTCGTCTGCCCAAACCCTGGAAGCCGGTGCTGGGCTACCTGGACCTGGAGCGCCGCCGCGCCGAGGCGGGGGTGGAGCACCCCAGTGCCGAGCAGATTTTTGACTGGATCTGCGACATTCGCCGCGCCAAGCTGCCCGACCCTGCCGTGGTGGGCAACGCCGGTAGCTTCTTCAAGAACCCTACGGTGTCGCCCGACCAGTGCGCCGACATCATCGCCCGCGAGCCCAAGATCGTGCACTACCCCATGCCGGACGGCAGCATCAAGCTGGCGGCGGGCTGGCTGATCGATGCCTGTGGCTGGAAGGGCAAATCCATCGGCAAGGCTGGGGTGTACGAAAAGCAGGCCCTGGTTCTGGTCAACCGGGGGCGGGGGGCGGAGAGTGTGACGGGGGGCGAGGTGATGACCCTGGCCAAGGCCATCCAGACCAGCGTGTACGAGCGCTTTGGCATCCGGTTGGAGCCCGAGCCGGTGGTGGTGTAGCGCGCGAAGTGTTTTGCGGCCCCTGTGCCTCAGGCATGCATGTATAGCGCCTGCTCCGATGCGGCAATGAAAAAGCCACCCCAGGGGTGGCTTTACTCATTGATTGATAGCTGCTCAGGCATATTGCACTATCGCTACCAGTCATTTTCATCCCAAAGGAACTGCCAAGGTGCTCCCGGCGGCACCCGGGAGGTTTCTGACAGCTGAGGGCTTCTTCAGGGCTTACTTGCGGTCGTTTTCCAGCTGGGCCAGGGCGGCATTGCCTCCCAGCGACAGCAGGCCAGCGCGCGAGTACACGCCCAGCTTGTCGCGCGTGTCCACGATGTCCAGGTTGCGCATGGTCAGCTGGCCGATGCGGTCCAACGGGCTGAACGGCGCGTCCTCCACCTTTTCCATCGACAGGCGTTCGGGCGCGTAGGTCAGGTTGGGCGACTCGGTGTTGAGGATGGAATAGTCGTTGCCGCGGCGCAGCTCCAGCGTCACGGTGCCGGTCACGGCGCGCGCCACCCAGCGCTGTGCGGTTTCGCGCAGCATGATCGCCTGGGGGTCGAACCAGCGGCCCTGGTACAGCAGGCGGCCGAGCTTGAGGCCGTTCATGCGGTACTGCTCGATGGTGTCTTCGTTGTGGATACCACTCACCAGGCGCTCGTAGGCAATGTGCAGCAGCGCCAGGCCGGGGGCCTCGTAGATGCCGCGGCTCTTGGCTTCGATGATGCGGTTCTCAATCTGGTCGCACATGCCCAGACCATGGCGGCCGCCGATGCGGTTGGCCTCCAGGAACAGCTCCACCGGGTCGTTGAACTCGACTCCATTCAGGGCCACGGGCTGGCCTTCTTCGAAGCGCACCGAGACTTCCTCGGCCTTGACGACCACGTCATCCTTCCAGAAGGCGACGCCCATGATGGGGTTCACGATGCGGATGCCGCTGTTGAGGAACTCCAGGTCTTTCGCCTCGTGCGTGGCGCCCAGCATGTTGCTGTCGGTGCTGTAGGCCTTTTCGGCGCTCATCTTGTAGCCGAAGCCTTCCTTCGTCATGAAGGCGGACATTTCGGCGCGGCCGCCCAGTTCGTCGATGAACAGCTGGTCGAGCCAGGGCTTGTAGATCTTGAGGGACGGGTTGGTCAGCAGGCCGTAGCGGTAGAAGCGCTCGATGTCGTTGCCCTTGAAGGTCGAGCCGTCGCCCCAGATGTTGACGTCGTCTTCCTTCATCGCGGCCACCAGCATGGTGCCGGTCACGGCGCGGCCCAGGGGCGTGGTGTTGAAGTAGGTGGCACCGGCGGTGCGCACGTGGAAAGCGCCGGCCTGCAGCGCGGCAATGCCTTCGTGGGCGAGCTGCGTGCGGCAGTCGATCAGGCGGGCCTTCTCGGCGCCGTATTCCATGGCCTTGCGCGGAATCGCGTCGTAGTCGGGCTCGTCGGGCTGGCCCAGGTTGGCCGTGTAGGCGTAGGGCAGGGCGCCCTTGTTCTTCATCCAGCGCAGCGCGGCGCTGGTGTCCAGGCCGCCGGAAAACGCGATGCCGACCTTCTGGCCGAGGGGGAGGTTCTGGAGGATGGTTGCCATGGAGTTTTCTTCAAAAATGATAGCTGCCAGCGCATTGTGGACTAGCGCCAGAGGCCAAAATCAATCAAATTTCAGCCCGAACATCTCAGCCGAAATGGCAGATGTAGTGGTAGGCCTCGGTCACGCGGATGTCGAACTTGGAGTTGCCGGGCACGCTGAACTTTTCGCCTGCAGACGATTTCACCCATGCGTCGGTACCAGCCAGCTTGTATTCGCACGAGCCTGCCACGCATTCCATGATTTCAGGCGCGCCAGTGTTGAACGTGAGCGTTGCGGGCAGCACCACGCCCACCGATTTCTTCGTGCCGTCCGGGAAGGTGATGCCGTGGCTCACGCACTTGCCGTCAAAGTACACATTGGCCTGGGTAGTGACGGACACGCCGTCGATTTTTTCGGTGGTCATGGATGCGCGGGTAGGAATGGAGGAAACCCGCGATTTTAGGGCAGGGTGCTGACGCCCCGGGCGGAGCGCTGCCACGAAATCCGCGCACTTGATCGCACGCACCAAGAAAAAGAGCCCCGAAGGGCTCTTTGCGCACTGGCCTGCGCAGCTTGGCTGCCTGCGCTTAACGCCAGTAGGGGTTGCGGTGGTGCGGGTAGTAGGGGCGACCGCTGTCGTAGCCATACTCAATCACCGTCACCGGGGGCGTCACATAGGTGGGGGGCGCCTGGTACACCGGCTGTACAGGGTAGGTTGAGGTCACCACCCCCGGCTGGCTGTACACGCCCTGGGCGGCATACGGGTCGGGCTGTGTGGAATAGGTCTGGCCAGCGGGCTGCACGTTCACGGGGATCCAGCGGCCTGGATCGTTCTGGGTGCGGGTGGTGTATTGGCGCCCAGCGTATTCGTACACCACGTTGTAGCCCACGGTGCGGTTTTCGTAGTAGGTCTCGGTGGTGCAGCGCTGCACATTTTGGTATTGCGGCTGGCCGTTGCCCTCGATCTGGTTACCCACCACGGCGCCTCCCAACACCCCGATGGCGGTGGCTGCGGCGCGGCCGCTGCCCTTGCCGATGGTGTTGCCCACTGCGCCGCCGGCAATGGCACCGATCACTGCACCGGCGCCCGTCGTTCGGTTACCGCTGTAGACGGTCTCATTGCCACACACCTGCTGCGGAACGCCGACCTGCTGAATGATGGGCGTGGCAGACAGCACACGGCCTTGTTCCTGAGCGCTGGCTGCAACAGCGACGGCAGCCAGGGCGGAAAAAATCACGATCTTTTTCATGGAGAAACTCCTTTCGGGTCGGTACATAACGCACCAGACTGAAGAAAAGTTTAGGCCCGCAAGGTCAATTCGGGGCCCGGACGCCGTAAATCTGCGTAAAGATTTGTGCGATTTTCCCGCGTTCTTCGTCCCAAGTCAGCCTTTGGATGCGCGATTGGGCCCGGCGGGCCACTGGTCCGGCACAAATCCGACCGTGACATGCAGGCCTTGGGCGTCCTGCCACTGCACCACGGGGCGCTTGATCACACTGGGCTGTTGCTGCACCAATGCGCTGGCGCTCGCGTCGTCCTGCACCGATGCCTGGGTGGCTGCGTCCAGCTTGCGCCAGGTGGTCCCCTGGCGATTGACCAGCTTTTGCCAGCCGACTGCCTTCAGCCAGCCAGGGAGCAGGTCGGCGGGAACGCCCTGCTTCTTGAAATCATGAAACTGGATATCCAGCCCTTGTTCGGCAAACCAGGCGCGGGATTTTTTGACGGTATCGCAGTTGGGGATGCCGTAGACGGTGATGACGGTGTTCATGCCGCGCATCATCCTCGAAATTGCCGGGGTGAATGCGGGCTCGGCGACAATCCCGGGCTGTATGCAAACCAAACCCCACACCCTGGAAGGCTGGCTGCGCCACTGCGACCAGCTGCACCCCCGCAACATCGACATGGGCCTGGACCGGGTCGCGGAAGTCGCCCGCCGTATGGCTCTGCGGTTCGAGTGCCCGGTGATCACGGTGGCGGGCACCAACGGAAAAGGATCAACCTGCGCCATGCTGGAAGCGGTGGCGCTGCAGGCGGGTTATCGCACCGGCGTGTACACCTCGCCGCATCTGGTGCACTTTGAAGAGCGCTGCCGGGTGCATGGCGAAATTGTCTCGGCAGCCGACCTGGTGCCGCACTTTGAGGCAGTGGAAGCCGCCAGAATCCAGAACGGCAATGAGGTCTCGCTCACGTATTTTGAGTTCACCACCCTGGCCATACTGCGGTTGATGAGCCATGCGTTGCTGGATGTGGCGATTCTCGAAGTCGGCCTGGGTGGGCGGCTGGATGCCACGAACGTGATCGACACCGACTGCGCCATCATCACCAGCATCGACATCGACCACACCGAGTTTCTGGGCCCGGACCGCGAGAGCATTGGCCGCGAGAAGGCGGGCATTATGCGCACAGGGCGCCCAGCCATCGTGAGCGACCCCATGGCCCCGCAGAGTGTGGTGGACCACGCGAGAGAGATCGGCGCCGATTTTTGGAGTTTTGGGCGCGATTTCAATTTCTCGGGTGACAAGCAGCAGTGGAACTGGGCTGGCCGCGGGCGGCGCTATGCCGGGCTGGCTTATCCGTCCCTGCGGGGGGCCAACCAGCTGGTGAACGCCTCGGGCGTGCTGGCGGCTTTCGAGGCATTGCGTGAGCGGCTGCCCGTGACCGCCCAGGCTGTGCGCAACGGCATGGCCATGGTGGAGTTGCCGGGGCGCTTTCAGATCGTGCCGGGGCAACCGACCCTGGTGCTAGACGTCGCACACAACCCGCACTCCGTGGCCGCGCTAACGGCCAATCTGGATGCGATGGGGTTCTTTCCCACCACCCACGCGGTGTTTGGCGCCATGGCGGACAAAGACCTGGCGCCCATGCTGGCCAAGGTCGGGCCGTTGGTGGATCGCTGGTATTTCACCGACCTTCCCACGCCGCGCGCAGAGTCGGCTGCCGTGTTGCAGCAGAAGTGGAATGCCGTGCACATGGTGGCGGGCGGTCGCCGGGACGTCACATCCAGCTTGCATGCCGACCCGCTGCAGGCCCTGCAGGCGGCGGTGGCCGCTGCAGACCCCGCTGATAGAATCGTGGTCTTTGGCTCGTTCTATACGGTGGGTGGGGTGTTGATCAACGGAACACCCCGCTTGCACGCCAAACATCTGGGCGCCTGAGCGCCTCACGAGTCCTTAGTCCATGGCATTTTTCAAGTTCCGGTGGCCCGGTCAGGGTGAGCAGCAACAGGCCGAAAAGCCGTCCAAGCGCTCGCGCACACCCCAGGCTGAGAGCATCGAAGTGATGCGCCGCCGCGCCCGGCACCGTTTGATCGGCGCCGCCGTGCTGGTGCTGGTGGGGGTCATCGGGTTTCCTCTGCTGTTTGATACCCAGCCACGGCCCATCCCCGTGGACATTCCCATCGAGATCCCGGACCGCAACAAGGTAGCGCCCCTGGTGGTGCCCGCGCCGGTGGCCGATGCAGCCCCTGCAGCCAAGCCCGCAGCCCCCGCCACGCAGGAGCCTGCTCCTACGGCTGCGGCGCAGCGGCCAGCGCCTTCGCGCACTGCCGCTGCCAACGGCCTGGCGGACGGTGAAGAGCTGGTGCCGAGTGCCCGCCCGGCGCCCGCCAAACCCACTCCTGCTCCGGCAGCTGCACCTGCAGCCGTCAAGCCCGAGGTGAAACACGAGGCCAAGCCGCCAGCGGCTCCCGCTCCTTCTCCGGCCCCAGAGCCCAAGCCCGCACGGGTTGACGATTCGGCGCGTGCCCGCGCCCTGCTGGAAGGCCGCAGCACCGAGGCGCCCGCCGCCGCCGGTGCCGAGGAGGCGCGCTTCATTGTTCAGGTGGGTGCCTTTGCCGATGCCGAAAAGGCCCGCGAGGCACGTACCAAGGTGGAGCGGGCGGGTCTCAAGACCTACACGCAGGTGGTGGACACGAAGGACGGAAAGCGCACCCGTGTGCGCGTGGGCCCGTTCACCAATCGGGCAGAGGCAGACAAGGCGGCGGCGCGCATCAAGGCGCTGGACCTGTCGGCTTCGGTGCTCACTCTGTAAACGTTAGCCGGACTGCCATTTGTCCATGGCCGCGCTGGATTGGGTGTTTGTGGCCGTATTGCTGGCCTCCATGTTGATTGGTGCATGGCGCGGTCTGGTGTTTGAGGTGTTGTCGGTCCTGGGTTGGGTGGTCTCGTTTTTTGTGGCGCAATGGTTTGCGGCCGATGCGGCTGCCTTGTTGCCCATGGGCGGGTCGGGTGAGTCGTTGCGATACGCCGCTGGCTTCGTGGTGGTGTTTGTGGCTTCGGTTTTTGCCTGTGGTTTTCTGGCCTGGGTGGCCAAGAAGCTGGTGGAAGCTGTGGGGCTGCGCCCGGCAGACCGCACCTTGGGTGCTGTTTTTGGTGTATTGCGTGGCCTCGTTTTATTGCTTGCGGTGGCCGTCGTGGCGGGCATGACCCCCGTGCACGAAGCACAGTGGTGGCAGGAGTCGCAGGGTGCACCGGTCTTGACCGAGGTGCTCAAGGGGTTGAAACCGGCGCTGCCGGACGAATTTGGAAGGCATCTGCCTTCGTGAGATCGAAGCGGCAGCGGTCAGAAGCTACTGCCGTTGGATGACCGCGGGGCTGTTCCCGCAAACGGATGGAATACAACTATGTGTGGAATCGTCGGCGTCGTCAGTCCTGCGCCCGTCAATCAGCTGATCTATGACGCCTTGCTGCTCTTGCAGCATCGTGGCCAGGATGCTGCTGGCATCGTGACCCAGCAGGGCCGCAAATTCTTCATGCACAAGGCCAAGGGCATGGTGCGCGATGTCTTTCGCACGCGCAACATGCGCGCTCTGCCGGGCAATGTGGGGCTGGGCCAGGTGCGCTATCCCACCGCTGGCAACGCCTACAGCGAAGAAGAGGCCCAGCCTTTCTACGTGAACGCGCCGTTCGGCATCGTGCTGGTGCACAACGGCAATCTGACGAACGCCCGAGAACTGCGCACCGAGCTGTTCCAGACAGACCACCGCCACACGAATACGGAAAGTGACTCGGAAGTCTTGCTGAACGTGTTTGCGCACGAACTCGAACGCGCCACGCGCGGCGTGCCTCTGCAGCCCGAGGATGTTTTCACGGCCGTGCGTGCGGTGCACAAGCGCATCAAGGGTTCCTATGCCGTCATCGCGCTGATCGCAGGCCACGGCCTGTTGGCCTTCCGCGACCCGCACGGCATTCGCCCGCTGGCCATGGGCCGCAGCCAGGACGGCACCGTGATGGTGGGCAGCGAGTCGGTGGCGCTGGAAGGCACCTCCCACGTGTTCGAGCGCAATATCAACCCGGGCGAAGCGATTTTCATCACGCTCGATGGCCAGGTTCACGCCAGCCAGTGCGCTGAGAACCCGCAGCTCAATCCGTGCATTTTTGAGTTTGTGTACCTCGCGCGGCCTGATTCTGTGCTGGACGGCATTTCGGTCTATCAGGCGCGTCTCAACCTGGGTGAAGCCTTGGCCAAGCGCGTGGTGTCCACCGTGCCGCCGAACGAGATCGATGTGATTATCCCCATCCCCGAGTCCAGCCGCCCCAGCGCCACGCAGCTGGCGCATCTGCTCGGCGTCCCGTACCGGGAAGGCTTCGTCAAGAACCGTTACGTGGGTCGTACCTTCATCATGCCGGGGCAGGGCGTGCGCAAAAAGTCGGTGCGCCAGAAGCTCAACGTGATTGGCAGCGAATTCAAAGGCCGTAATGTGTTGCTGGTGGATGACTCCATCGTGCGCGGCACGACCAGCCGCGAGATTGTGCAGATGGCACGCGACGCGGGGGCCCGCAAGGTGTACCTGGCCAGCGCGGCGCCACCGGTGCGCTACCCCAACGTGTATGGCATCGACATGCCCACCAGCAGCGAACTGGTGGCCCATGGCCGCACGGTCGAAGAGATTCGCCAGGCCATCGGCTGCGATGCGCTCATCTACCAGGATGTGGATGGCATGAAGAAGGCCGTGGGTGCGCTTAACAGCGCCATCGTCGGCTTCGATGCCTCGTGCTTTGACGGTGTGTATGTGACGGGCGACATCACTGCGGAAGGCATTGCCAGCCTGAATGAAGGGCGCGTGGGCGTGGAGGAAGGCGAGGAAGACACCTCGCGCCTTGCGTTGCCCAACGCGCAAGAAGCGTAGCCAAGGCTTACGCAGTCCCTTAGGGCCATCGCACCCGATGCTGGACTTTCGGCAAAGCGGGCGATGCTGTTTCAGTATTGACTGCGCCCGATGGATTGACCTCACTTGAGAACTGGCCCCGTTGGGGGCCAGCATTGATTTTTATGACTGAAACCACTGCTTCCAGCACGGGCCGCGTACGCACCCGCTTCGCTCCTTCGCCCACCGGCTTCATCCACCTGGGCAACATCCGCTCGGCCTTGTACCCTTGGGCGTTCGCTCGCGCCACGGGTGGTGACTTCATTCTGCGCATTGAAGATACCGACCTGGAGCGCTCCAGCCAGGCGGCGGTGGACGTCATCATCGAGGGCATGGCCTGGTTGGGCCTGAACCACGACGAAGGCCCGTTCTATCAGATGCAGCGCATGGACCGTTACAAGGCGGTCCTGGCAGAGTTGCAGGCTGCCGGTCATGTGTATCCCTGCTACATGAGCGTGGCTGAGCTGGATGCGCTGCGCGAGCGTCAGATGGCCGCCAAGGAGAAGCCACGCTACGACGGCACATGGCGCCCCGAGGCTGGCAAGACCCTGCCCGCCATTCCAGAAGGCGTGCAGCCCGTGCTGCGCTTCAAGAACCCGCAGGGCGGGGTGGTGGCCTGGGACGACAAGGTCAAGGGCCGCATTGAGATCAGTAATGATGAGCTGGATGATCTGGTCATCGCGCGGCCCGATGGCACGCCCACCTACAACTTCTGTGTGGTGGTGGACGATATCGACATGGCGATCACGCACGTGATCCGAGGCGATGACCATGTGAACAACACGCCGCGTCAGATCAACATCTTCCGCGCCCTGGGCAAGGAACCTCCGGTCTATGCCCACCTGCCCACCGTGCTGAACGAGCAGGGCGAGAAGATGAGCAAGCGCAATGGTGCCAAGCCTGTGACGCAGTACCGTGATGAAGGTTATCTGCCCGATGCCATGGTGAATTACCTGGCCCGCTTGGGCTGGAGTCACGGCGACGATGAAATCTTCAGCCGTGAGCAGTTCCTGCAGTGGTTCAACCTCGACCATCTGGGCCGCAGCGCGGCGCAGTTCGATGAAGCCAAGCTGCGCTGGGTGAATGCCCAGCACTTGAAAGCCATGGCAGACGATGCTTTGGCGGCGCTGGTGGCTCCGCAATTGCAGGCGCGTGGTGTTTCGGCGCAGGCGCTGGCCGATGGGCGGCTCTCCCGCATCTGCGCGCTGTTCAAAGACCGGTGCGACACCACCGTCGCGCTCGCCAACTGGGCGCAGGTTTTTTATGGCGATGTGTCGCCCGTGGATGCAGAGCGCGCGCAGCATGTCACCGACGCCATTGCGCCTGCTCTGGACGCACTGGCCGATGCGCTGTCTGCGTGTGAATGGGACAAGGCTTCCATCAGCGCGGCGTTCAAGCAAGTGCTGGCTGCCCAAGGTCTGAAGATGCCCCAACTGGCCATGCCTGCGCGCGTGTTGACGGTCGGTACCGCCCACACGCCATCGGTCGATGCCGTGCTGGAATTGGTCGGACGTGAAAAAGTTGTAGCGCGTTTGCGAAACCGCTAAAAATCTGTCTATAATTCAAGGCTCAGGTGATGACAACAAATACCAAGTGTTTGAAGTCATTTAGTGGGGGTATAGCTCAGCTGGGAGAGCGCTTGCATGGCATGCAAGAGGTCATCGGTTCGATCCCGTTTACCTCCACCACATCGCTTGATAACGGTTAGTTCCAAGGTTTTGACCCTATCGTCTAGAGGCCTAGGACATCACCCTTTCACGGTGAGTACCGGGGTTCGAATCCCCGTAGGGTCGCCAAGTTTGTAGCACTTGGCTTGTGTTGAGAAATACAAGCGAAAAGCTGCCTGCCAGGAGTGGTAGTTCAGTTGGTTAGAATACCGGCCTGTCACGCCGGGGGTCGCGGGTTCGAGTCCCGTCCACTCCGCCAGTCAACAGTTTTTGCAGTCCTTACTGGAGTGCAAAAGCTTCTCTTCGGTGCAAGCCGAAGAAGTTTGGGGGTATAGCTCAGCTGGGAGAGCGCTTGCATGGCATGCAAGAGGTCATCGGTTCGATCCCGTTTACCTCCACCAAATTTGTCAGTAGTTCGGTTAGTTCCAAGGTTTTGACCCCATCGTCTAGAGGCCTAGGACATCACCCTTTCACGGTGAGTACCGGGGTTCGAATCCCCGTGGGGTCGCCAAGTTTGTAGCACTTGGCTTGTGTTGAGAAATGCAAGCAAAACGCTGCCTGCCAGGAGTGGTAGTTCAGTTGGTTAGAATACCGGCCTGTCACGCCGGGGGTCGCGGGTTCGAGTCCCGTCCACTCCGCCAGATATCAACCGCTGCAGTCTTGCGACTGCAGCGGTTTTTTTATGCCTTTTTTGGTACGTCATGCGCTTGCGTGGCTATGCAAGTATCTTGAGACAGGCCGCTGCGGGGGCAACCTGTTACAAGTGGTGGGGCCTGTGCAAGAATCAGCAGTATCCGGCCACACCGCCATACCGCTCAGGCGGCTCTCAGAGACCCATCCCGCGCCTATGAACCTTTTTCGGCTGCAGATTCACCCACAACACCTGGCCAGCTTCAAGGCTGTGGCGCCGGTGCTTTACTTGTTGACCGGTGGGGTGATTGCAGCCTGGGCCTATTTTTCGGTGGCCAGTCCGCAGCGGGTGGGGCACTACCTCACGCTGCACCAAGTGCTGGAGACGCTGTCCATTGCTGTGTCTGCCCTGGTATTTGCAGTGGGGTGGAAGGCACACAGCCTCAATCCGCAGCGCAATGTGCTCATCCTGGCCTGCGGCTTTCTGGGTGTGGCGATCCTCGATTTTTCGCACATGCTGTCATTCGCCGGCATGCCCGACTACATCACGCCCAACTCGGTGGCCAAGGGCATCAATTTCTGGTTGCCCGCGCGATACCTGGGGGCTCTGACGTTGCTGGGTGCGGTGGCGCTGCATTGGCGCGTGCCCGGCGATGCAGCAGCACCTGGCCCTGGCAGATTTTTGGTGCTGGCGCTGGTACTGGCCGTTGTCGCAGTCATCCACGCCGTTGTGTTCTTGTTTCCACAGTGGTACCCGCAGACCTACGACGACCAGGGGCTCACACGGTTCAAGATTGCTTCCGAGTACGGCGTGGTGGCCTTGTACGCGGCGTCGCTGGGCGTGCTGCTGCACTGGGCGCGGGAGCGTGCCGCCTTTGATGTGGCCAGGCTGTTCGCCGCCGTGTGGGTGATGGCCCTGAGCGAGTTTTTTTTCACGTTCTACGTCGTCGCGACCGATCCCTTCAATCTGCTGGGCCATGTGTACAAGGTGGTGGGGTACTACTATCTGTACCGCGCCATTTTTGTGGGCACCATCGAGGCGCCGTACCGGGTGCTCAAGCAGTCCGACAAGGCCATGCGGGCCGTGCTGGACGCCGTGCCCGACCTGATGTTTGAGGTGACCCGCGACGGTCGCTATGTGCAGATCCATACGCGCCAGCCCGAATTGCTGCTGATGCCTGCCAGCGAGGTCGTGGGGCGTTCGATCCACGACATCCTGCCTCCTGCGGCGGCAGCTGTGGCGCAGGCTGCGATCAATGCCGCGGCAGAGCAGGGCCTGGCCCGCGACTTCCAGTACGCACTGGACCTGCCCGATGGGCAGCACTGGTTTGAGCTGTCCGTGGCGCGCAAGGGAATGGACGATGAAACGGATGATCACTTCGTGGTGCTGTCCCGCGACATCACGCAGCGGGTTCAGATGTTGGAGACCCTGCGCAAGCTGCGGCATGCCGTGGAGCAGGCGCCCAACTCCATCTTCATTGCAGGCGCTGACGGCAACATCGAATACGTGAACCCCGCGTTTACCGCCACGACAGGCTACAGCCCCGAGGAGGTGATTGGCCGTAACCCGCGTCTGCTGAGCGCCGGGGCCACGCCTGCCAGCGTGTATGCCGACCTGTGGGCGCATCTGACATCAGGCCGTCCGTGGCGCGGCGAATTCGTCAACCGCCGCAAGGGCGGCGGCGAGTACAACGAGTCCGCCATCATCTCGCCACTGCATGACGAACAGGGCCGCATCACCCACTATCTGGCCGTGCAGGAAGACGTGACGGAGCGCCGTCGTGATGAGGAACGCATCCGCAAGCTGATCAACTTCGATGCGCTGACGGGCCTGCCCAACCGCACGATGTTCGCCTCCCGGTTCAGCCAGGCCCTTGCACTGACGCAACGCAGCGGCCATCAACTCGCGCTGCTGTACCTGGACCTGGATCACTTCAAGAATGTGAACGACTCGCTCGGTCACCAGGTAGGGGACGGCTTGCTGATCGAGATCGCGCACCGGTTGCAGTCGGTGGTGCGCGATGAAGACACGGTGTCGCGGCAAGGCGGGGATGAGTTCGTGATCGTGCTGCCCCTCACCGATGCGCAGCAGGCAGCCCATGTGGCCGATGAGCTGCAGGCGCAGGTGCGCCGGATCTGCAAGCTGGAGCACCATGAGTTGGTGGTGACTTCTTCCATCGGTATTGCGATGTACCCCGAGGATGGGGGGGACTTCGAGACCCTGGCGCAGCGCGCCGACGCGGCCATGTTCCGTGCCAAGGAGTCCGGGCGTGACACCTACCGGTTCTTCTCGGCGGACATGCAGGCCCGGTCGCTCAGGGTGCTGCAAATCGAGAACGCCCTGCGCAGTGCTTTGGTGCTGGGCCAGTTGACACTGCACTACCAGCCACAAATCCGGCTGAAGGATCGGCGACTGGTGGGCGTGGAGGCCTTGCTGCGCTGGACGCACCCCGAGCTGGGTGCTGTCAGTCCGGCGGAATTCATCCCGGTGGCAGAGAGCAGCGGCCAGATTTTGGGCATCGGCGAATGGGTGCTGCGCACTGCGCTGGCCCAGGCCCGGCAGTGGCGTGATGCAGGCCATACCGAGCTGGTGGTGGCGGTGAACCTGTCGATGGTGCAGTTCCGCCACCCGGGTCTGGTGGACATGGTGGGTCGGGCGCTGGCCGACAGCAACGTGCCCCCGCAGATGCTGGAGCTGGAGCTGACCGAAAGCATCGCCATGGATGCACCGGAGCAGGTGATTGCCATCGTGCGGCAGTTGTACGACCTGGGCGTGCAGCTGTCCATCGACGACTTTGGCACCGGGTATTCGTCGTTCAGCTACATCCAGCGCCTCAAGGTGCACAAGCTCAAGATCGACCAGTCGTTTGTGAGCCATCTGGGTGAAGACCCCAGTGCGCCCCACATCGTGCGCGCCATCATCGGCCTGGCGCAAAGCCTGGGTCTGGAGACCATCGCCGAAGGTGTGGAGACAGTCGCGCAGCGGGAGGTGCTTTTGGAATTGGGCTGCGACACGGGGCAGGGCTACCACTTCAGCCGCCCCGTGCCCGCCGCCGACTTGCAGGGGCTTCTCACCGAGGGCCACGCGGTATTGGGTTGAGACGGCGGGAGGCAGAGGCAAGCCGCCGCCCAAACAAAACCGCCGCGTTTTTTTGGGCGCGGCGGTGGGGGCGTTAGCTAAGGGTTTGGCTCGCGGTAGTCCCGTGGCCTGTGCAGGCTCCTGGTGGACTGTTTTGGTGCCAAACCGGCACCATGCGCTAGAGGAATATGCCTGAGATGCTATCGAAAGAGTAGCGTTCAGGTAGGCCTCTTTGACTTCTGCCCCAGCTCAGCGTGGAGCCAGGCGAATGGCACCGTCCAGACGGATCACCTCGCCATTGAGCATGTCGTTTTCGAGGATGTGGCGCACCAGCTTGGCGTAGTCCTGCGGGGTGCCCAGCCGGCTGGGGAAGGGCACGCCAGCGGCCAGCGCGTCCTGCACTTCTTGCGGCATGCCAAACAGCATGGGGGTGCCGAAGATGCCGGGCGCAATGGTCATGTTGCGGATGCCGTTGCGGGCCAGGTCACGGGCAATTGGCAGGGTCATGCCCACCACGCCGCCCTTGGAGGCTGCATAGGCGGCCTGGCCGATCTGGCCGTCATAGGCAGCCACGCTGGCCGTGGAGATCAGCACGCCACGCTCGCCGGTGGATTCGGGCTCGTTCTTGCTCATGGCCTCAGCGGCCAGGCGGATCATGTTGAAGCTCCCGATCAGGTTGACCGTGATGGTCTTGCTGAACAGGGCCAGCGCATGCGCGCCGTTCTTGCCCACGGTCTTCTCGGCGGGGGCGATGCCGGCGCAGTTCACCAGGCCCACCAGTTTGCCCAGCGACACGGCCTTGGCCACCACGGCCTGGCCGTCGGCCTCGTTGCTCACATCGCACTTCACGAACGCGCCGCCGATTTCCTTGGCTACGGCCTCGCCTTTTTCGGCCTGCATGTCGGCAATGACCACGATGCCGCCCTGGGCGGCCAGCATGCGTGCCGTGCCTTCGCCCAGGCCCGATGCGCCGCCGGTGACGATGAATACCTTGCCTTGGATGTCCATGGTTGTCTCCAGTAAGTGACGTTAACGTAAACGTCAATTATGGCGCATCTCCCTGCCGTGCTGAACGCGAAAAAAAGCCCGGACCAGGCCGGGCTTGTGGTGGGTGAGGGCAGGTTACTGGAAGCCCACGCGGTCCAGCATCTGCTGCACCTTGGTGGTGTTAGCCCCTACCGCGCTGATCGGGATGGTCTCGCTCTTAAAAGGCTTGCCACCGGTCATGGCCTTGAGTGCCGGGTTGTCCAGCGCCACGCCCTTGGCTGCAGGCCACTCGTTGTTGCCATTCGCAAAGTAGTTCTGTGCCTCGGGGCTGGCCAGGTATTCGAGGAACTTGATGGCGTTGGCCTGGTTCTTGGAGTGCTTGGCCACCGCGCCGCCAGCGATGTTCAGGTGCGTGCCCCAGGATTCCTGGTTGGGGAATACCACGCCTACTTTGTTGACCACGGCCACGTCTTCGGGCTTGTTGGACCGCATCATGCGTGCCAGATAGTAGGTGTTGGTCACCGCGATATCGCACTCGCCGGCGGCCACTGCCTTGATCTGGTCGGTGTCGCCGCCCTTGGGCGGGCGGGCCAGGTTGGCCACCATGCCCTTGAGCCAGGCCTCGGCCTTCTGTTCGCCCATGTGTTCCGTCACAGCGCCGAACAGGCTCAGGTTGTAGGGGTGCGAGCCGGAGCGGATGCACAGCTTGCCTTTGTTCTTGGGGTCGCCCAGTTCTTCGTAGGTGTCTACATCGGCCTTTTGCATCTTGACCTTGTTGTAGACGATCACGCGCGCACGGGTGGACAGGCCAAACCAGGAAATGCCGCCGTCCGCTACCGGCTGGCTGCGCAGGTTGGCGGGGATGGCATCGTTCAGCACCTTGGACTGGATGGGCTGGAACAGGCCGTCCACCTCGCCCTTGTACAGGCGGGCAGCGTCCACCAGCAGGATCACGTCGGCGGGCGAGGCGGCGCCCTCGGCCTTCAGCCGGGCCAGGATGCCGGCATCGTCGGCATCCACACGGTTGATCTTGATGCCCGTGGCCTTGGTGAAGCCGGTGTACAGGGCCTCGTCGGTGGAGTAGTGGCGGGCCGAGTAGAGGTTGACCACTTGTTCCTGGGCGTGCACGGCACCTGCAGCGGCGGCCAGCGCACAAGCGCCCAAAAAGGCTTTCACAGTCTTCGACATGGGTTGCATCTTTCGGGGTTGAAACTGCGGCAATGATAAAGCAAACGCGAATTATTCTTGATCAATGTCCGGCGCAAAGGCCGGATTTGGCGTCTGGTTTTGAGGTGGCGCAAGGGCCAGATGGGTTGGAGGCTGGGTCGCATACAAGAGACGGGTTTCCTCCTCCAGTGCCCGCTGTTTTGAGCCCTGCAGCGGGCAGGCGAAAAAAAAGCCCGGTCGTAAAACCGGGCTTTAAAAGGATCCTTGAAACGGGGGTTTCGAGAGGATCCAAGGAGACAACTGAGGCGCTGTTGACAAGGTCAGCAGCGCATGGGTTGAATTATCAGGGTATTCCCTGAACACGGCCTAGAGGTTGCACTCCAGACCGCAGGTAGGGCGATTAACGCTTGCGGGGAGCGGCCGTCTTGGCAGCGTTGGCAGCGGTGTTGGCCACGGCGTTGAAGTTGGCTTCAGCCACGTCAGACGCTTGCTTGACAGCCTTTTGCACCGACTCAAACGCGTTGTTGGCGGCAGACACGGCGCTCTTCATCACGGCCACGGCGGTTTCAGAACCGGCGGGGGCGTTCTTGGCGGCGCTGTCCACCAGGTTGGTGAAAGCCTTCTGTGCGTCGGTGGCCTGGGCTTCGAAAGCCTTGCCGAACTCGGCGCCAGTGCCCGAAGCGATGTCATACAGGTGGCGGCTGTAAGCGGCGGTCTTTTCAGCCAGGGGCTGGAACAGGCCGGCTTGCAGGGCCAGCAGTTCTTGGGCGTCCTTCACGGCCAGCACAGCTTGCGTGTGGTTGGCGGCTTCGGACAGCGCAGCGCGCGAAGCGGTCACGTTCAGTTCGACCAGCTTTTCCACGCCTTCGAAAGCCTTGGAGGTCAGGCCAAACAGGGTTTCGATGTTGGCCTTGTGGGATGCCAGGATTTGTTCTGCGGTCAGCGACATGTCATATCTCCTAAAAATGAGGGCCCATGGGGCCGGGGTGGTTCACAGACATCTGCGCTGACCTTGATCTGGTAATCATGTTGCAGTGCAGCATGGGTTGAATTTTAGGGACTTGCGGCGCTATTGCAAGGGATTTTTGTTGCAGCGCAGCAAATTAGACACGATCACCCAGAAATCCTCGGCTTGCCACAATCGTGTCATGCACGCTTACTACGCCGACCACTTCGTGTTGCCTTTGCCCGAAGGCCACCGCTTCCCCATGGCCAAGTACCGCATGCTGCGCGACCGGATTGCAGAGCACTTGCCGGGTGCCATGCTGAAAGAGGCACTGCCCGCATCCGATGAGGCGCTGGCGCGCGTGCACAGCCCGCAGTACATAAACGCCGTGGCCCACGGCACGCTCGCGCCCGCCGCCCAGCGGGAGATCGGCTTTCCCTGGAGCCCGGCCATGGCCGAACGCGCGCGCCGCTCGGTGGGCGCCACCCTGGCCGCCACCCGCGCCGCGTGGCGCGAGGGGGTGGCGGGCAACCTGGCTGGCGGCACCCACCACTCCTACGCCGACAAAGGCAGTGGCTTTTGTGTGTTCAACGATGTGGCGGTGGCTGCCCGGCAGGCACAGGCCCACCACCTGAACGATGGATCGGGCTGGCCGCTGCAGGTGGCGGTGATCGACCTGGATGTGCACCAGGGCAATGGCACGGCCCATATCTTTCAGGGGGACGACAGCGTGTTCACCCTGTCGCTGCATGGCGCACGCAACTTTCCGTTTCGCAAGGAGCCGAGCGACCTGGATGTGGAGCTGCCCGATGGGTGTGCGGATGATGAGTACCTGCACGCGCTGGACCAGGCTCTGGAGATGCTGGACCACCGCTGCAAGCCGGATCTGGTGTTTTATCTGGCGGGGGCGGACCCCCATGTGGGCGACCGGCTGGGGCGTCTCGCTGTCACCCACGATGGGCTGGAGGCACGCGACCGGCGGGTGTTTGACTGGGCCTGGCAGCGGCGCATCCCCACGGTGTTCGTCATGGCAGGTGGCTATGGCAACGACCTGGAGGACACGCTGCAGGCGCAACTCAACACCTGGCGCGTGGCCTGGCAGTACCACCAGCGCTGGCAGAATGTGCGGCCATGACCTCTGCCGCCAGCCCCTCTCCTGTCGCTCTCTCCGCACCGGTCCGCCCGGCTCCGCAGCCACGCAGCGCCTACCGCGTGTTTCGCCCCATCACCACACGCTGGGCCGACAACGACGTTTATGGGCATGTGAACAACGTCGTGTACTACAGCTGGTTCGACACGGCGGTGAACGCCCATCTGATCGACCAGGGCGTGCTGGACATCCATGCGGGCCAGACCATCGGCCTGGTCATCGAGACCCAATGCAATTACTTCGCGCCACTGGCGTTCCCGCAGACCGTGGAGGCGGGCATTCGCGTGGCGCGGCTGGGCGGCTCCAGCGTGCGTTACGAGGTGGGCCTGTTTGCGCGGGGCGAGCCGCTGACGGCGGCGGCGGGGCACTTCATCCATGTGTACGTGGACCGTGAAACCCGCCGCCCGGTGGCCGTGCCAGACGCATTGCGCAACGTGCTGCAGGCGCTGGTCATGCCCGGCTGATGGGGCGTTGATTGGTGGCTGATCAGTGGCTGCAAACCGTAGCTACTGATTTGATAGCGTCAGGCGCAGTTGCGATGTGCGCCTGGGCCCAGAACAGCCTGAATGGCCGACGGCGGCTGAACACTGGCTGACGCCGCCCGCCGTGCCGCGCACCGGGCGCCGTGATGGCCTACACTTTGCGGCTTTGTTGTCCGGTCTGCGGCCGGAGTATCGCGTGCCCAGCGTGCGCGGTTTCTGAGGCTTGCCCTGTCCATGATCATCACCAGCCTGCTCGACACCGACCTGTACAAGTTCACCATGATGCAGGTGGTGCTGCACCAGTTTCCGGGCGCGCAGGTCGAATACAAGTTCAAGTGCCGCAACCCCGGCGTGCAGCTGGCGCCGTTTACCAACGAGATCCGCGACGAGATCCGTTCGCTGTGCAGCCTGCATTTTCAGGATGCCGAACTGGCCTACCTGCGGTCGCTGCGGTTCATCAAGAGCGACTTCGTGGACTTTCTGGGGCTGTTCAGGCTCAACGAGAAATACATCACCGTCGTGCCCCAGCACAACGGCGAGATCGACATCACCATCCGCGGGCCCTGGCTGCACACCATCCTGTTCGAGATCCCGGTGCTGGCCATCATCAACGAGGTGTACTTTCGCAACACGCAGAAGGTGCCCGACTTTCCGGAAGGCCGCCGCCGGCTCGATGCCAAGATCGCGCTGCTGCAGGGCGAAGGCCTGTCGGACCTCAAGATTGCCGACTACGGCACGCGCCGCCGCTTCAGCCGCGCCTGGCACGAAGAAGTGCTGCGCGTGCTGGTGGCCCGCCTGGGCACCGGCGACCGCCGCCCGGGTGCACCCGCAGGCCCCGGGCAGTTTGCGGGCACCAGCAACGTGCTGTACGCGATGAAGCTGGGCGTGACCCCTTTGGGCACCATGGCGCACGAGTATCTGCAGGCCTGCCAGGCGCTGGGCCCGAGGCTGCGCGACAGCCAGGTGTTCGGCTTCGAGATGTGGGCCAAGGAATACCGGGGCGACCTGGGCATTGCGCTGTCGGACGTGTACGGCATGAGCGCCTTCCTGCGCGACTTTGACCTGTACTTCTGCAAGCTGTTCGACGGAGCCCGCCATGACAGCGGCGACCCGTTTGCCTGGGGCGAGCGCCTGCTGGACCACTACCGCAAGAACCGCGTGGACCCGCTGACCAAGACGCTGATCTTCAGCGATGCGCTCACCATCCCGCGCACCATCGAGCTGTACCAGCAGTTCCGGGGCCGCTGCCAGCTGGCGTTTGGCATTGGCACCAATCTGACCAACGACCTCGGCAGCCCACCAGCCCACGAGCCCTTGCAGGTGGTCATCAAGATGACACGCTGTAACGACCAGCCGGTGGCCAAGCTGTCCGACACGCCGGGCAAGGGCATGTGTGATGACGAGAAGTACCTGGCCTACCTGCGCCAGGTGTTTGAGATTCCCTCGCCGGTGTGAGCTTGCAGCGCAGGTGTCGCGCGGGCGCTGACACCTAGCACCCCCTGATTTTTAGCAATGAGACGGAGACAAGAACCATGAAATTCTCGCGCGGGCTGGCAGTGGCCGGCCTACTGGCGGCGCTGCCGGGTCTGGCACTGGCGGCCGATATTGATGGCAGCGCGCTGTCGATGCTGTGGGGTGTGCCGTTTGCCGGCATTCTGCTGTCGATTGCCTTGATGCCGCTGTTGGCTCCTATCTTTTGGCACCACCACTTCGGCAAGGTTGCTGCCGGCTGGGCGCTGGCTTTTCTGGTGCCGTTTGCGCTGGTGTTTGGCCCGGGCGCAGCGGGCGCAAGTTTTGTCCACGCGCTGGTGGCCGAATACATTCCGTTTGTCATCTTGCTCACCGCGCTGTTCACCGTGGCGGGGGGCATCTACATCCGGGGCAACCTGCATGGCAGCCCGGCGCTCAATACCGCCATCCTCGCTATTGGCGCGGTGCTGGCTAGCGTCATGGGCACGACGGGGGCGTCGATGCTGCTCATCCGCCCGTTGATCCGCGCCAATGACAACCGCAAGCACACGGCGCATGTGGTGGTGTTTTTTATCTTCATCGTCTCCAACGCCGGGGGCTCGCTCACGCCGCTGGGCGACCCGCCGTTGTTCCTGGGCTTCCTGAAGGGCGTGGACTTCTTCTGGACGGTGAGCCACATCTTCCCCGAGACCCTGTTCCTGGTCGGCTCCCTGCTCGCCATCTTTTTCGTGATGGACTCCTGGTACTACCACCGGCGCGAAGAGGTGCTCAAGGCCGACCCCACCCCCGACACCAAAGCCATCGGCTTTGACGGCAAGGCCAACTTTGCGCTGCTGGGCGTGGTGGTGGCGCTGGTGCTGCTCAGCGGCCTGTGGAAGTCGCAGGTCGCGTTCACCATCGCCGGGGCCGAGGTAGGCCTGCCCGGCATCGTGCGGGACGTGGGCCTGATCATCGTGGCGCTGGTGTCCCTGCGCATCACGCCCAAACAGGTGCATGAAGACAACCAGTTCAGCTGGGGCCCCATGCAGGAGGTGGCCAAGCTGTTTGCGGGTATCTTCCTGACCATCATTCCGGTCATTGCCATGCTCAAGGCAGGCGTCAATGGCCCGTTTGGCGCCGTGGTGTCTGCCGTCACGCGGCCGGACGGCACCCCCGACCCGGCCATGTACTTCTGGGCGTCCGGGCTGCTCAGCTCCTTCCTCGACAACGCGCCGACCTACCTGGTCTTCTTCAACACCGCCGGGGGCGACCCGGCCGTGCTGATGACCACGCTGGCCCCCACGCTGGCTGCCATCTCGGCGGGCTCGGTGTTCATGGGCGCCAACAGCTACATCGGTAATGCGCCCAACATGATGGTCAAGGCCATTGCCGAAGACCGGGGCGTGAAGATGCCCAGCTTCTTCGGCTACATGCTGTGGTCGGGGGGCATTCTGGTTCCGCTCTTTATCGTCATGACTTTCATCTGGTTCAGGTAACCCCATGAGCAAACCCCGCATCCTGGTCGCCCGTGCGATCTTTCCCGACATCGTGGACCGTCTGCGTGAGCATTTCGACGTCGAAGCCAACCCCGACGACGTGATCTGGACCCCGCAAGAGCTGGCCGCGCGCCTGGCCGACAAGGACGGTGTTTTGACCACCGGCAGCCAGCGCATCGACGCCGCGCTGCTCGCCGCCGCGCCGCGCCTCAAGATCTGCGCGAACATGGCCGTGGGCTACAACAACTTTGACGTGGATGCCATGACGGCGGCTGGCGTGCAGGGCACCAACACGCCCGATGTGCTGACCGAGACCACGGCCGACTTCGGCTTTGCATTGCTGATGGCCACGGCCCGCCGCATGACCGAGAGCGAGCATTACCTGCGGGCCGGAAAGTGGACCAAGTGGAGCTATGACATGTTTGCGGGCAGCGACATCCACGGCAGCACGCTGGGCATCATCGGCATGGGCCGCATCGGACAGGGCATTGCCAAGCGCGGCGCGCACGGCTTTGGCATGAAGGTGATCTACCACAACCGCTCGCGCTTGTCGCCCGCGCTGGAGGCCGAATGCAAGGCCACCTATGTGGGCAAGGAAGAGCTGCTGCGCACCGCAGACCATGTGGTGCTGGTGGTGCCCTACACGGCAGCGTCGCACCACACCATTGGCGCGGCCGAGCTGGCGCTGATGAAGCCCACGGCCACGCTGGTCAACATTGCGCGTGGCGGCATCGTGGACGACGCTGCGCTGGCGGTGGCCCTGCGCGAGCGCCGCATCGCGGCTGCAGGGCTGGATGTGTTTGAAGGCGAACCCAGTGTGCACCCCGATCTGCTGACCGTGTCCAACGTGGTGCTCACCCCGCACATTGCCAGCGCCACCGTGCCCACCCGGCGTGCCATGGCCAACCTGGCGGCGGACAATCTGATCTCCTTCTTCGACGGGCGCGGGCCGCTCACACCGGTCAATCAGCCTGCCAGCCTGCGTTGATTTCAAGTTTCGAGTCCAATCGACCGGATGCGCTAGTCGATCATGCGCTGATAGCTATCAAAACCATAGTAAACCTTGACCACTGACACCCTTGTTCTCCTGGCAGCGCTGGCGCTGGCGCTGGTTCTTCTCGTGGTGCTGTTGCTGCGCCGTCCCCGCGTGGATCTGCCGCCCGAGTGGCTGACACGCCTGCAGTCGCTGGAGCAGACCACGCAGTCCACCCAGATTGCCGTGGCCAAGAATGACGGCGCGCTGGACGGCATGGGGCAGCAGCTGCGCGGCTTTACCCAGACCACACAGTCCACGCTGGAGACCCTGCGCCACGCGGTGGATGAACGCCTGGCCCAGGCGGTGGCCGAGTCCCGCAACGGGCGGGCGGAGCTGCTGGCAGCTTTCGGCGTGTTTGAAGGGCGGCTGGACCAGCGCCTGGCGGCTTTCGATGCGGCGCTGACGCAGCGCCAGGCCGCACAAGACGCTGCCCTGGCCCAGCGGTTTGACGCCTTGCAGAACGCTGTGGCGGGCCGGCTGGAAGAGAGCAGCAAGGCCTTGCTGGCCCATCTGGCCCAGGGTCAAGCCGACGCGGCAGCCGCGCGCACCGAGCTGTCGGCCACCCTGGTGGGTTTTCGCACCGAGCTGACCACCACCACCGCCGCGCTGGCGGCCGAAAGCGTCAAGTCCCGCGAAGCCATGGCCGAAAGCACGGCACTGTTTGAAAAGCGCATCCAGGAGCGCTTTGAGGCCCTGCAGGCCGCTACGCGCCTCACGCTCGACTCGCTCAAGGGCGATATCCAGACGCAGCTGGGCGCCATGTCCACCGCGCTCAAGGACCAGCTCGAAGCCAACGGCTTTCAGATCAAGAACCAGTTCTCGGTGCTGCAAGACGCCGTGTCGCAGCAGCTCACCGGCATGGTGCAGGGCAGCCAGCACAACGCTGAGCAGCTACGCAACGCGCTCAACGAACGCCTGGCCGCTATCCAGGCCGACAACGCCACCAAGCTCGAAGAAATGCGCCGCACAGTGGACGAAAAGCTCCATGCCACGTTGGAGCAGCGCCTGGGCGAGTCCTTCAAACTCGTCAGTGACCGGCTTGAGCAGGTGCACAAGGGCCTGGGTGAGATGCAGACCCTGGCAGGCAGCGTGGGCGACTTGAAGCGCGTGATGACCAACGTGAAGACGCGCGGCACCTGGGGCGAAATGCAGCTGGGCGCCATCATCGACAACGTGCTCACGCCCGACCAGTTCGCGCGCAACGTCAAGACCGTGCCGGGCAGCGACGAGCTGGTGGAGTTTGCGATCCGCTTGCCCGGCAAGAGCGACGAGCACCCGGTGTGGCTGCCCATCGACTCCAAGTACCCCGTGGAGCAGTACCAGCGCCTGCTGGACGCGCAGGACGCGGGCGACAAGGTGGCCATCCTGTCGGTGGGCAACGCGTTCGAGACTTCGATCAAGCTCGAAGCCAAGAAGATCTTCGCCAAGTACGTCTCGCCCCCGCACACCACCGACTTTGCCGTGCTCTACCTGCCTACCGAAGGCCTGTTCGCCGAAGTCATGCGCCGCCCCGGTCTGGTCGAGGCCGTGCAGAACGACTGCCGCGTGATGATCACCGGGCCGGCCAATCTGGCCGCCATGCTCAACAGCCTGCAGATGGGTTTCAAGACGCTGGCGATTGAAAAGCGCTCGTCGGAGGTCTGGAGCCTCTTGGGCATGGTCAAGACCGAATTCGCCAAGTTTGGCGATGTGGTCGAGGCCACCAAAAAGTCCATCGACGCCGCCGCCAAGAAGTTTGACGAGGTGGGCGTGCGCACCCGCGCCATCCAGCGCAAGCTGCGCGATGTGCAGGAATTGCCTGCGCCCGGCGCGGCCGGTGCGCTGGTGGGCGGCAGCACGCCGGCATTGCCCGGTCTGGACCCCGAGGAAGACCTGCAGTGAACTGGGCTCTGGCGCGCCTGATTGCGGGCCAGATCTGCGTGCACGCCTGCATGGCGGGCATGCGTCTGGCCGCTCCGCTGCTCGCCCTGCGCGAGGGCCACAGTGCTGCGGCCGTGGGGGTGTTGCTGGCACTGTTTGCCCTCACGCAGGTCTTTCTGGCCCTGCCGGCAGGTCGCTATGCAGACCGGCACGGCCTCAAGCGCCCCGTGGGCTACGCGGTGGCGGTGGCATCGGCCGGGGCGGCGCTGGCGCTGGTGTTCCCCGTTTTTCCGGTGTTGTGCCTGGCGGCGTTGATGACCGGCGGCGCCAGCGGCGCTGCGATCATTGCGCTGCAGCGCCACGTGGGGCGCGCCGCGCACGACGCCACGCAGCTCAAGCAAGTGTTCAGCTGGCTGGCCATCGGGCCTGCGGTGTCCAACTTCATCGGGCCCTTCTGTGCGGGGCTCATGATCGACAACGCGGGCAGCGCGGCGGGCAGCATGGAGGGCTACCGCGCCGCCTTCGCGCTGATGGCCGTGCTGCCCCTGCTCACCTGGTTCTGGGTGCGCGACACGGTCGAGCTGCCGCCGGTGATCGCGGCCGCAGGCGGCCCCCCCCAGCGCGCGTGGGACCTGATGAACGAGCCGCCGTTTCGCCGCTTGTTGCTGGTGAACTGGATCTTGTCCTCGTGCTGGGATGTGCACACCTTTGTGGTGCCGCTGCTCGGGCACGAGCGGGGCTTGTCGGCGTCGGTCATCGGCTCCATCCTGGGCGCGTTTGCGATTGCTGCTGCCGTCATCCGGGTGCTAATGCCCATCGTGGCCGAGCGGCTGCGCGAGCGGGTGGTGGTCGCGGGCGCCATGGTGGCAACCGCCGTGCTGTTTGGTGTGTACCCGCTGCTGCACAGCGCGCTGGCCATGGGCGTTTGTTCGGTGCTGCTCGGGTTTGCCCTGGGCTCGGTGCAGCCCATGGTGATGAGCCTGCTGCACCAGATCACGCCGCCAGCGCGCCACGGCGAGGCACTGGGCCTGCGGCTCATGGCCATCAATGCATCCAGCGTGCTCATGCCCATGCTGTTTGGCTCGGCCGGGGCGGTGATTGGCGTGGGAGGGCTGTTCTGGGTGGTCGGCTGCGCCGTGGGCACGGGTGCACGCACGGCGTGGCGCATGGGCGAAAACCACCCTCCAGAGTCCCCCAAAAAGGGTAAACAGGTGTAAATTGCCCCCACCCGGCAGCGGGTTTCGAGAGGGGGCGTTCATGTACCTGCGAATTTGGTCACGGCGCGTGCTGCCATGGTGCGCGGTTCTGGCCTGGGGCGGTGGTTGGTCATGCGCGGCGCGGGCTGATGAGCTGGTTCAGCAATCGCTGGCGCTGGTGCAGCAAGGCCAGGCACTTCAGGCGTTCCGCTTGCTGGATGCCCAGGAGGCCCAGCGGGCTGGCGACCCGGTGTTCGACGCCGCCATGGGCGATGCTGCGCATGCGGCCGGGCAGTACACGCGGGCCATCATGGCGCGCGAGCGTTGGCTGGCCACACAGCCCGGCAACATGGAGGCCCAGGTGGCGCTGGGGCAATCCCTGCAGGCCGTGGGCGACCGCCGGGGCGTGATGGCTTTGCCTGCACCCGTGCAGGCCGCATTGATTCCCGTGGATGCCGGGCACACGCTCGATCAGTTTTTGTATTCCTACGATCGGCTTGATGCCGGAGGACGCTCTTCGCTTAAGGGCTATGTAGAGCTGGGCGTCGGCCACGACTCCAATGCCAACGCAGCGCCCGTGGTGGGCGACCTGCAGTCGCCTGTACCCGGCACCCCGGCGTGGGCGCTGCTGCCTGAGGCGCTGGCAACCTCCGGCAACTATGTGGTGGCGCAAGCGGGGCTGCGGGGGCGGGCAGTGCTCAACGCGCGTTGGTCTGTGGTGGGCACAGCCGTTGGGGCTGCCCGGCACTATGGGGGCGGTGCAGACCGGTTTGACCACACGGCACTGGATGGCACCCTGGGGCTGGCCTGGCGGGCAGAGCGCCATGAACTGATTGCGTCTGGCCAAGGGTCTTACTACGCGCTGGACGGCACGCGGCTGCGGACCATGGGCGGCGTGCTGGGCGAATGGATTTACCGCATAGACGGTTTTCGCCAGTGGGGCAGCTTTGTGCAGGTGCTCGACGTGCGTTACCCCGATCAGGCGCTGCGCAACGTGCGCCGCAGCGTGGTGGGCACGTCGTATTCCCATTTGTTCCGAAACGGTTCGTCGGCCTATGGTGGCGTGTACGGGGGGCAGGAGCGCGCGCAGGCCAGCGGCGCCGACGCGCTGGGCCACCGGCTGTGGGGCCTGCGGGCGGGCGGGCAGTGGCCTCTGGCGCCCCAATGGTCTGTGTTTGCCAGTGCAGACTGGGAGCACCGGCGCTACGGCGGGCAAGACCCGTTTTTTGCAGTCACCCGTACCGACCGGCAGGCCCAGGTGGCCCTGGGGTTGAACTGGGCCCCATCGCCGGGGTGGCGGATCACGCCGCAATGGTCGTTCACGCGCAACGCGTCCACACTGCCCATCACCGACTATGAGCGCCGGGTGTTCTCCATCACCGTGCGCCGGGAGTTCTGAATGCTGTTACGTCGCTGGTCCTGTGCCGATGCACCTGGGAGTTGTCTATGACGTCAGACCAAAAATATGCGCGGCTGGCGCTGCTGATGGGCATGGTGGCGGCGTGGCCGCTGACCGGGCTGGCCGCTGCGGGGCTGGTGCAGTTCACTGCGGGAGATGTGCAACTGCGGCGGGGCGAGACCTTGTCGCGCCTGTCCAAGGGCTCCGAACTGGATGGGGGCGATGTGGTGCTGACCGGCACCGAGGGCAGGGCGCAGATACGCTTCTCCGACGGGGGGCTGGTGGCCTTGTACCCCGACTCGCAGTTCACCGTCACCCGATATGCCGACGGGGCAGGAGCGGGCGAAGACCATTTTGTGGTGAACCTGCTGCGGGGCGGGATGCGTGCCCTCACGGGGCTCATCGGCAAGCGCAATCCCGCCAACTACAAGGTGGTCACGCCGACGGCGGTGGTGGGCATCCGGGGGTCCGCCTTCTTGCTGGCCATCGATGCCAACGGTCAGGTGTTCGTGTCTGGTGAGCAGGACGAGATCGAGGTCTGCACCCAGGCGGGCTGTGTGGGCGTGACGGCGGGCGAGGCGGTGCTGGTGGTCTCCGACCAGGACCTGCCGGTCTACACCCACACCCGTGCGTTGCTGCCGGTGCCCCAGGTTCAGACACCCTTGGTGGCAGGTGACCAAGTGGACGTGCAGGGGCGCCGCGCTTTTGTCTACATCGTTCCGGCGCCGGTCCCTGTGCCCGTTCCACCGCCGCCAGAGGCCGCGCCGCCGCCAGCGCCCGTGCCGGTGTCGCCACCAGAGGTTGTACCTTCCCCTGTACCTGCGCCGCAGCCTAGCACTCCGGCTCCTCCAACGCGACCACCAGCTCCACCGCCTCCGACGACTACGGTTCCGCCACCTCCGACGACTACGGTTCCGCCACCTCCGACGACTACGGTTCCGCCACCTCCGACGACTACGGTTCCGCCACCTCCGACGACTACGGTTCCGCCACCTCCGACGACTACGGTTCCACCACCTCCGACGACTACAGTTCCGCCACCTCCGACGACCACGGTTCCGCC
>NZ_QKVP01000046.1:0-672 GCF_003231145.1 Acidovorax sp. ST3
AGCAGATATTTTATATATAAACCTTTTGACAAGGTTTGCCGACCCGTTATGATGCAATCTGGGGCGCCGGGGAGAGACGGCCGCTTGCCAAATCTGGGAGGAAAACATGATTTCGTCTAAGGCCGGATGGCTGTCCGGAATAGTACTTGCAGGTTCGCTGATCGCCAGCGTGGTCAGCGCCGCCGCAGATCCGATCCGTATCGGCATCGCCAATTTCGGCGAACATCCGCAGCTCAACGCCTCGATCGCCGGCTTCAAGAAAGGCTTGGCCGAAAGCGGCTTCGTCGAAGGCAAGGATGTGGTCTTCACCGAAAGCCACACCAATTTCGACGCCACGCTGGTTCCGCAGATGATCGAGAAGCTGAAGGCCGAAAACCCGAAGCTGATTTACACCGTGACCACCCCGGTCTCGCAGATCGCCAAGCAGCAGCTCGCCGGCAGCGGCATCAACATCGTCTTCACCGCCGTGACCGACCCGGTCGCTGCCAAGCTGGTCCCGTCGTGGGAAGCCGGCGACACCGGCATCACCGGCTCGTCCGACCTGCAGGACGTGGCCGCCGTGATGGAATTCACCAAGAAGCTGCTGCCGGAAGCCAAGCGCTTCGGCGTGCCTTACAACCCCGGCGAAGCCAATGACGTCGCCGTGCTCGAGAAGATCAAGGAAGCCGCTCC
>NZ_QKVP01000047.1:0-668 GCF_003231145.1 Acidovorax sp. ST3
CAACAACGACGTGGCGCAACTGATCGCGTGGGATGCGCCGGCCGGAGCGGTCGACCCCGCGCGGGGCCGCGACCTACCCGACCAGATCCGCTGCGACTACTCGATGGCGTGCCGCTGACCCCGGCCGGCGCGGCGCGCCGCCCGGCATCGCGCGGCCGGGCGGCCGCTTACTGGGCCTTGTCCTTCGGCGCGCTGGCCACCAGCGCGTCAAAATCCTTGTCCAGCGCGGCCAGCGAATCGGCGATGTGGGCTCGGCGTTCCTTGATCCACTTGTCCTGCGAGGCCAGTTGCTCGCGCGCCTCCTTGATCATGCGCTCCATTTCCGCCGGCTGAGGGCCGCCACTGGTGGCGCGGTTCTTGACGATGGCGACCGGGTCCAGCGTCGAACGGAACTCGGCCTCGCTCATCGGCAGTTCGTTCGGGTACTTGGAACCCTTCATCGCCTCGGCGTAGATGCGGCGCGCCTGGTCATACGGGAAGTCCAGCGGCTTGATGTTGTTGGCCTTGGCGTAGCTCACCACTTCCGACGCGAAGTGATGGCCGTCGCGGAACGGCAGCTTGTACTTGCGCATCAGCACGTCGGCCAGTTCCTGCGAAGCGGTCCAGTCGCTGTTCAGTTCCTCCAGCGCGCGGTCCGGGCTGATCACCATGGCCTTGAGCACGCGATC
>NZ_QKVP01000048.1:0-667 GCF_003231145.1 Acidovorax sp. ST3
GGCGCGTTGCGGATGACGCTGGGCGTGATTGCAGCGACCAGCAGGAAAAAGGGAAGCGTAAACCCGAGGATCAGCAGCGCGGGGGAATGCCACCATTGCACCTTAATCGGTCTGGGAGAGAGGCCGGGAGACATCAGGTATCGCTTCCTTCATACGCCCGGGGCGATACCGGGTGGCACGAGCAAACCGGGATACGAACCGCCGCACCGTGTTCATTTATCTTGGCGTCCAATATAAGACGCGGAATGGCTGGTAAAGAGACAGGCAAGCGGATCATTTGAGGATCTGACCTTTATGCGCATCGGTTTTGGTGGCATAGGGCCGCGCCAGCAGACATATGCCCTCCAACGATGTCTGAGAGTGACGAACAACCATTAATACCGACAAGGCGAGGAACGCCACGAACCGCGCGGTCGACAACGTTCCCCATTAACGAAACAGTACCTTCATTAACATGCCCGCCGCACGGATAGGGATCCGTACCCATACCGGGTGCGGTCAGCACATAAGCCTCTTGTGGATGACCATGACCTCGCCGCCTTCAACCCTGCCTCACGCAAACCTCGTCTCTGCCCCCGTTTTCACTGAAAATTCGCGTGTCCGGGTCGCCTATCTCGTTCCCCCCTCCCCGCATTTCGCGGGCATGGAGCGCGTGACCCACGAGCTC
>NZ_QKVP01000049.1:0-666 GCF_003231145.1 Acidovorax sp. ST3
GAGCTCCCGCGACCATACTTTCCTTTAAGGCTCCGAGTCCGGAGTGAGGGACTTTCCTCTCTCTCGAAAATTGGTGTGGTGCTGCAGGAAATTCCATTGATTTCTTCATCGCCGAAACGTAAGATGTCGGCTAGAAAGCCGTCCGACAGCTTATGTCGGAATCTTTTGTAGCACTGCGGTTTGGCTCCACCATTCGGTGACCGCAGGTCCTAGCGACCAGGAGTGTCTTTTCAGCCCATCGGGGAACTTTCCTCCCCGAATGGGGCGGCGGTTCCCCTTTTCTTTAGGAGATCCGTCATGGCTCAAGCAAACACCCCCAAGTACTTCGATGCTCATCTTCGTGGCCTCGGCTATGTTCGTCGTGTTCGCGAAGTTAAGCCCAAGAAAGGTGCTCCGTTCCTTGCGTGCAGCATCAGCATCTTTCACGGTGAAGCGCAGGAAGGCAGTGCGGATTCACTCACCTGGCTCAATTGCGACGTAAAGGTCGTCGGCAAAGAGGCCATCAAGGTCATGAGCGAAAAGCTTCAAGAAGCCGCGAACGACTCCAGCCGCAAGGTCCTGGCGTCCGTGACCATCGGCGATCCGTACATCGACACCTACAAGATCACGAGCGGCACCCGTGCCGGTCAAACAGGGGTGGTCCTCAAGGGCCGCTTACTGAAGATC
>NZ_QKVP01000050.1:0-663 GCF_003231145.1 Acidovorax sp. ST3
GTGGCCTCGTTGCGCTTGCCGATGCGATCCACCAGCGGCGCCCCCAGCTCGGCCTCCAGCAACTGGATGCTGCGGCTGAACGCGGGCTGCGACAGGTGCAGCGATTCCGCGGCGCGGGTGAACGAGCCGGTCTCCAGCAGCGCCACCAGATGAGCCAGTTGCGACAGATTCATGAAATCTCCGGGACGCGGCCGCGCCGCGAAAAATCATGCATAAAACGCATTGTAATCAGCCAATCAATCGATTGGACAGATGAAAACAGCGCTTCTAGCATTCCGGAAAACACACAACACCCAAGGGACTCCGATGAAGACACTGCTGTTATCCACCGTCGCCGCGCTCGCCCTGCTGGCCACGGGCGCCGCCGCCGCCGAAGACTACCCCGCCCGGCCGGTATCGCTGATGGTGCCGTATCCGGCCGGCGGCGCCAGCGACATCACGGCGCGCGCGCTGCAGGGGCCGATAACCCAGGCGCTGGGCGGCCAGGTCATCGTCGAGAACCTGGGCGGGGCCAACGGCGTGCTCGGCGCCAATCGCGTGCTGGGCGCCAAGGCCGACGGCTACTACGTGTTCCAGGGCTCGCCCAACGAACTGATCCTGGCCGGCCTGACCAACAAGTCGGTCCACTACCGGCCCGAGGCCTTCCGCATGATCGCGCCGGTC
>NZ_QKVP01000051.1:0-658 GCF_003231145.1 Acidovorax sp. ST3
GCGGATAGGCGTCGGCGCGCTCGGCCAGCCCGACCTTGGCCAGCAGGGCCATGGCCTTCTCGTGCGCCGCGGCGGGGCGTTCGCGCCGCACCGTGACCGGCCCCTCCATGACGTTCTGCACCGCCGTGCGATGAGGGAAGAGGTTGAAGCCCTGGAAGACGAAGCCGACCCGGCCGCCGAGGGCGCGGGCCAGGGGCGTGCGGCCGCCGGCCTCGACGCCCGCCACCCGCAGCGCGCCGCCGTCCAGCGGCTCCAGCCCCGCGAGGCAGCGGAGCAGGGTGCTCTTGCCCGAGCCGCTGGGGCCGATCAGGGCGACGACCTCGCCTTCGGCGACGGACAGGTCGACGCCGTCGAGGATTTCCTCGATGCTTGCGGGCAGGTCGACCATCGGGTTCGGCGAACGCCCGGTGAAGGAGGGACGGCTGTGCCTGTCGCCGAAATCCGGGTCGACAAGCAGCGTCTTGCCGCCGACTTCGATCTTCAGCGCGGCGTTTCGGAACAGGCGGATTTTCATGATGACCTCGGCAAGGATGCGACGGTGCCGATGTGTACCCCGCTCTGAACCTGGGAGAAAGGCTCGTGTGCCACGCATTGCTGTGCCACCCGCTTAACGCCAGACGATCCGCGCAGCGTAAGGGGCGGCACGAACGATCGATGT
>NZ_QKVP01000052.1:0-657 GCF_003231145.1 Acidovorax sp. ST3
GAATTCCTCGCCGCGGCTGTTGCCGATGCGGGTCTCGAATGCCGCCAGGATCTCATCCTTGGTCTTGCCCTTTACCGCGATGATGAAGGGGAAGCCGAAAGTGGTGACGTAGGCGGCGTTCAGCTTGGAGAACAGTTCGCGCTCCGCGTCCGTCAGCGCATCGAGCCCGGCCGAAGCCTGTTCCTTGGTCGAGTCCTCGGTCAGCCGTCTGGCCTGCGCCAGCTTGCCGGCGAGGTCCGGGTGCGCGGTCAGCACGCCGAGACGCTCGGTCTCGGAAGCCGAGCGGAAGGCACGGCAGAGCGCGTTGTGCAGGCCGCCGGCGCTGTCATGGGCAGGGCCGAGCTCCAGTTCGAAGGCACGCTCGGCAATCCAAGGCGAATGTTCGAAGATGCCGCCGAAGCGCTGCACGAACTCCTGCTTGTCCATGCGCGACGGGCGCAAGGCCGCGGGCTCATAGGGATGATGGTCGCGCCAGTGGTTGGCGATGTCGATGCGTCGCGGCAGCCAGACCTTGTCGTGGCTCTTCACATAATCGATGAAGCGCTGCAGCGCCGCGGCGCGTCCTGGCCGGCCGATCAGGCGGCAATGCAGGCCGATGCTCATCATGCCGCCGCGTCCGGCCTTGCCTTCGGCATAAAGCGTGTCGAACGCGTCCTT
>NZ_QKVP01000053.1:0-656 GCF_003231145.1 Acidovorax sp. ST3
GCTCTGCGCCACCTTCTTCCAGGGCGTGACGCTGGGCGCCTACATCGAAGGCATCCCGGTGGTCGACCGCGTCTACCAGGGCGGGCCGTGGGACTGGATCAGCCCGTTCTCGCTGTTCACCGGCGAGGGCCTGGTGGTGGCGTATGCGCTGCTGGGCTGCACCTGGCTCATCATGAAGACCGAGGGCCGTCTGCATCGCCACATGTGCGCGCTGGCGCGGCCGCTGACGCTGGCGCTGCTGGCGGTGATCGCCGCGCTCAGCGTGTGGACGCCGCTGGCGCAGCCGCATATCGCCCAGCGCTGGTTCAGCCTGCCCAACATGTTCTGGTTCCTGCCGGTGCCGCTGCTGGTGGCGGCCGCCGGCATCGACCTGATGCGCCGCGTGCGCGGCGCGCCCGCCGCGGGACCGTTCGTGCTGGCGCTGTGCCTGGTGTTCCTGGGCTACAGCGGCCTGGGCATCAGCATCTGGCCGGCCGTGATCCCGCCCGACGTGTCGATCTGGACCGCGGCCGCGCCGCCGCAGAGCCTGGGCTTCGCCCTGGTCGGCGCGCTCGCCATCATTCCGATTATCCTGATGTACACCGCCTGGTCCTATTACGTGTTCCGCGGCAAGGTGCGCACCGGCGAGGCCTTTCACTGATGGCCGCGCCGACCTC
>NZ_QKVP01000054.1:0-655 GCF_003231145.1 Acidovorax sp. ST3
GCCACCCTGCGCGAATTCATTCAGCCCACTGCGCTGCTGCCCACGGACGGCATCGTCAAGGCCACTGCGGACCGCATCACTCGCGGCCACCAGGGCGCGCTGGCGCGAGCCCGCGCGATCTATGACTGGGTGGTCGACAACACCTGCCGCACCGCCTCCACCCGCGGCTGCGGCACCGGCGACGTGCGCTACATGCTCACCGCCAACGATCTGAACGGCAAATGCGCCGACATCAACGCGTTGTTCGTCGCCCTGGCGCGCGCCGCGGGCATTCCCGCCCGCGATGCCTACGGCCTGCGCGTGGCCGACTCGCAGCTCGGCTTCAGGAGCCTGGGCAAGGCCCGCGACGTCACCCGCGCGCAGCACTGCCGCGCCGAGTTCTACGCCGACGGCTATGGCTGGATTCCGGTCGACCCGGCCGACGTGCGCAAGGTCATGCTGGAAGAGCCGCCTGGCGACCTGCCCGCCACCGACCCGCGCGTGCGCAGCGCCCGCGTCATGCTGTTCGGCGCCTGGGAAATGAACTGGGTCGCCTACAACCACGGCCACGACGTCGCCCTGCCGGGCTCCGCCCACGGCCCGGTGCCGTTCCTGATGTATCCCAACGGCGAAACCGTCGACGGCCGGCTGGACAGCCTCGACCCCGACCGCTTCC
>NZ_QKVP01000055.1:0-654 GCF_003231145.1 Acidovorax sp. ST3
GTCGCCTCGCCGTTGAAGCCCAGCATCTGCGCGCCGAACAGGAAGACGACGCCGACGCCGCCGAACAGCAGGAACGAGACGGCCAGGGTCCGCCAGGCGCGGGCGTCCATGTTGAGGACGAACTGGAAGAGTCGACGCATCGACCGCTTATAGCGGCCCGCCCGGACGCCGACGAGGCCGCAGAGAGGAATTTTGCGTCCGGCGCGCTTATTCCTCGACGGAGCTTCCGCTGTTTGTCACATTAATCATGTATAGACGACATTTACGCTTGCCGACCCTCTCCAAGGTTCGCCCACCTGAACCGCAGAGTCTTCCTGGGGAATGGCGACGGGGGAACGCTTCGGATACTTGGCGGACGGCATGCGCACCATCGCCATCATTTCGAGCAAGGGCGGATCGGGCAAGACCACCCTTACTCTGCACCTCGCCCTGGCGGCCTTCGCCGAGGGCGCGCGCGTCGTCATCGCCGACGTGGACGGACAAAGATCGGTCGGCCAGAGCCTTCGCGCCCGCCAGAGCCCCGGCCCGGGCCTGGTCGAGACCACCGTCGGCAAGTTGTTCACCCTGCGCGTCACCGCCGAGCGCGAGGGCTGCGACTATGTGTTCATCGATACGCCCAACGCCCCCGACCGCGACCTCGTCACCGCCATCGGC
>NZ_QKVP01000006.1:0-552579 GCF_003231145.1 Acidovorax sp. ST3
GGCGCACGGCCTCTTCAACGGCGATTTCGTCAAAGGGGTTCATGCTCATCTTCACGTTGGCGATGTCCACACCCGTGTTGTCCGACTTCACGCGGACCTTCACGTTGTAGTCCACCACGCGCTTGACGGGAACGAGAACTTTCATGGTTGGGTCTTTCTGAAAAAACAGGAAATCGATCAGTGCGACAGCGTGCGGTGCAGGTCGCGCAGCTCGCGCTTGAGCACCTTGCCAATCGCGCTGCGCGGCAGCTCGTCGATGAAATGCAGCGCAGCCAGCCGCTGTGTTTTGCCCGCCCGGGCGTTGTACCAACCCATGATCTGGGCGGCGTCTTCGGTAGCGCCCGGTCGGCGGCACACAAAGGCCACCGGCGTCTCGCCCCACTGTTCGGAGGGCACGCCGGTCACGGCCACGTCCTCCACGGCCGGGTGCTTGCGCAGCTCGGCTTCGAGGTCGCTGGGGTAGATGTTGAAGCCACCGCTGATGACCATGTCCTTGCGGCGGTCCAGCAGGGTCAGAAAGCCCTGCGCGTCAAACCGGCCCACGTCGCCCGTGCGGATGAAGCGCTTGCCGGTGGCGTCAAACCACTCGGCCTCGCGCGTCTTGTCGGGCTGCCGGTGGTAGCCGGTCATCATGCCGGGCGAGTGGCCCACCACCTCGCCGGTGGCGCCGGGCGGCAGCTCATGGCCCTCTTCGTCAATCAGGCGGATGTCGCTGGTGGATGCGGGCTGGCCCACAGTGTGCAGCTTGTCCGGGTGCTCGCGCGCCGCCAGGATGCAGGTGCCGCCGCCTTCGGTCATGCCGTAGAACTCGTACAGCGCGCCCGGCCAGCGCGCCAGGATGTCGGCTTTCAGCTCGGCGCGGAACGGCGCGCTGGTGCAGAACTTGGCGCGAAAGGACGACAGGTCGAATTCACCAAACTGCGGCAGCGCCATGATGCGCTGGTATTGCACCGGCACCAGCATGGAATGCGTGGCGCGGATCTGCTGCGCGGTCTGTAAGTAGCGCAACGCATCAAACTTCGCCATCAACCGCACGCTGCCGCCCCAGCACAGGCCGGGGAAGAACGACACCAGCGTGGTGTTGGAATACAGCGGCGTGGCCAGCAGCGTGACGCTGTCGGGACCGTAGCCCTGCGCCAGGCCGCGCACCAGATGCGCCCAGCGCATGCCATGCGATTGCACGATGCCCTTGGGGTTGCCGGTGGTGCCGGAGGAATAAATGATGTTGAACGGGTGCTCAGGCCCCACGTCCACCGACTGCGGCACCGCGCCTTCAGGGGCAAGCCACTCGCTCCACGGCGTGCCCGCGCCGGTGTCGTCCAGCGCCACGAGCGGCAGCGCACCGGCGCCTTCCATCACCGCAGGCGGCACCGCCGCCCTGCCCTGCGCATCGGCAAACAGCAGGCGCGCCTGGGCATCGCCCAGCATGGACGCCATGGCCTCGGGCGTGACGGACGGCGCCAGCGGTGCCACCACCCCCCCCGCACGCAGGGCGCCCAGGTACACAGCGGCATAACGCACCGATGACGCGGCGCACACGGCCACCACATCGCCCGACTGCAGGCTCGCCTGCTGCAACGATGCGGCCACGCGGTCCACCAGGGCATCGAGCCCAGCCCAGTCCAGCGCAGAGTCGTCATCGGCCAAGGCCTTGGCCTGCGGGCGCTGCCGCGCGTTGTCACGCAGCAGATCGGAGACCCGGCGGAACGGAGGGAAAGGGGCAGAGGCAGTGGTGTTGGTCATGGCCCCTCTTACTCGAAGACGATGCCCTTGTCGCGGATCACCTGGCCCCACTTGGCGTAATCGCCACGCACGCGCTTGGCCATCTGGTCGGGGCCCTGGTAGTTGGCGATGGCACCGGCGTTGAGCAGCTTGTCCTGCACTTCCTTGTCAGCCAGGATGGCCTTGACTTCGGTGCTGATGCGATCGACCACATCCTTGGGCGTACCGGGCGGGGCCATCAGGCCGCCCCATGACACAGCATCAAAGCCCTTGAAGCCCTGCTCGGCAATGGTGGGCACGTTGGGGATCACGCCCACGCGCTGCGGCGAGCCCACGGCAATCGCACGCAGCTTGCCCGTCTGGATATGGGGCAGCGCCGCCACGAGGTCGGCATACATCATGGGCACCTGGCCGCCCAGCGTGTCGGTGATGGCAGGCACGCCGCCCTTGTAAGGCACATGCTCCATCTCGAATTGGCCCAGCTGCTTGAGCAGCTCCATGCTCAGGTGACCAAAGCTGCCCACGCCCGAGGAGGTGTAGTTGAGCTGCCCAGGCCGTGCCTTGGCGTGGGTGATGAGCTTTTGCAGATCGGTCACGGTGGGCATCTGCGCCGGGTTGACCACCACCACGATGGGCAGGTCGTACACAGTGGCCACGGACACAAAATCCTTGGTGGTGTCGTAGCCCGCCTTTTTGTACAGGTGCGGGGCCAACAGCGTAGGCGTGGCCAGCATCATGAGCGTATAGCCGTCACCAGGGGTCTTGGCAATCTGCTGCGCAGCAATCGATCCCGAAGCGCCCGCGCGGTTCTCCACCACCACCGGCTGCTTCAGCCGCTCAGCCAGCTTCTGGCCGACGATGCGCGAGGCCGTGTCGGTGGGGCCGCCCGCCGGGAAGGGCACCACGAGCTTGATCATCTTGTTGGGCCAGGCCTGGGCGTATGCCGGGGCCGTGCCCAGCAGGCCCATGGCCGCTACAGCCGCAGCTGCGGAGAGAACGACGCGACGCGAAAACGCAGCGGGGAAAAGGGATGGTTTGTTCATGGCGAAAACGTCTTGTCTTTCAGTGATCCTTAGCGCTGCGTAGGCCCACGCCGTCCGAAACTGGCGAGGCCGAAGCGAGTGCAGCCGCGCAAGGGCCGCCCCGCCGCGCTGGCTGCGTCCCCCTGCCCGCATGGCGCAGCCATGCGAGAGCGGGGGGAAGCCGCGCAGCGGCTCGGGGGGGTGTTAATCGAGCTTTGCGCCAGAAACCTTCACCACCCGCTCCCACACCGGTGCGTCCTTCTTGAACTGCGCGTTGAACTGTTCGGGGCTGCTGCCCACGGGGATGAAGCCCATCTGCTGGATGCGCTCGCGCACCTCGGGCATCGCGATCACGGCCTGCAGCTCGGCGCCGAGCTTGGCCACGACTTCAGGCGGCGTCTTGGCAGGTGCGCTCATGCCCACCCAGCCCGTCACCAGGAAGACCTCGTCCTTGATACCCTGCTCCGCCATGGTGGCCACTTTGGGCAGCGCGTCCATGCGCTGCGCGCCGGTCACGGCCAGTGGCTTGAGGCGGCCCGATTCGATGTACGGTCGGGCCGACTGCAGGCTGGCAAACGCCATCTGGAACTGCCCGCCCACGAGGTCCTGCAGCATGGGGGCCTCGCCCTTGTAGGCCACATGGTTCATGTCGGCCTTGTGCTTGTCGGACAGCCATGCACCCGCCAGATGGGCGTACGAACCCATGCCCCATGAGCCATAGGCGATCTTGCCCTTGTTGCGGTCGATGTAGGCCATCAGCTCCGAGGCGTTGTTGACCGGCAGCTGCGGGTTGACCAGCAGCACCACCGGCGCCAGCGCGATCTGCGTGATGAGGGCCTGGTCCTTTTGCGGTTGGTAAGGCAGGCGGTCGTACAGGAACTGGTTGATGAGCATGGTGGTGCCCAGGGACACCAGCAGGGTGTAGCCGTCGGCAGGCGACTTGAGCGCCTGGTCGGTGCCGGTCACGCCGCCGGCTCCGCCGCGGTTGTCCACCAGCACAGGCTGGCCCAGCCGGGCCGAGAGCTTCTCGCCCAGCGTGCGGGCGGTGATATCGGTGGCGCCGCCCGCCGGGTACGGCACGATCAGCTTGATGGGCTTGGCAGGCCAGGCCTGCGCATGGGCTGCCGACATGATGCCGGGGACAGCCAAGGGGGCCAGGGCAGCCACGGTGGCCAGGATGGCGCGGCGGGAAAGGGATCGCATGGGGGGAGTCTCCTGTCAATGTTGTTGTGGGTCGGGCAGCGTGAGCACGCCCTTGTCGCGCAGGGCCTGCAGCTCGGCCTCGGGCAGTTGCAGCAGTTGCTGCAGCACCTCGCGCGTGGCGGCGCCCAGCGTGGGCGGTGAGTTGCGGATGGGCAGGCGCTGCCCGTCCAGCCGATAAGGCGGCGCGAAGACATGCGTGGTGCCCGCCACGGGGTGTGGCATTTCCTGCAGCAGGCCGCCGCGGCGCGTGCGTTCGCTGGTCAGCGCTTCGTGCAAGCCAGCCACCCTGCCGCAAGGGATGCCCGCAGCGGTCAGGCGTTCGAGCAGCACATCACGCGGAAAGCTGGCAATCAACGCCTTCATCTCGGGCAGCAGGGTCAGTCGATTGCGGGCACGCTCGACGTTGGTGGCAAAACGGGGGTCTTCCACGATGTCCGGGCGCATCACTACCTGGCGGCAGAACTTGTCGAACTGGCTGTTGTTGCCCACGGCGATGATGAGCGGACCATCCTGTGCCTCGAACATGCCGTAGGGCACGATGGACGGGTGGGCGTTGCCGTAGCGCTGCGGGTCGTGGCCCAGCAGCATGGCGTCCAGGCCGTAGTAGCCGGTGATCATCAGGCCGCAGTCGTACAGCGCCATCTCGATGTGGCGGCCCTTGCCCGTACGTTCCCGGCGGAACAGCGCGGCCAGCACAGCCTGCGCGGCGTACATGCCAGTCATCATGTCCACCGCGGCCACGCCGAACTTCAGGGGCGGCTGGTTGGCCTCACCGTTGATCGCCATCAGACCCGCCTCGCCTTGGATCACCAGGTCGTAGCCGGGGCGCTTGGCCTCGGGGCCGGAGCTGTCGTAGCCCGCCACCGAGCAGTAGATGAGGTCGGGCTTGATGGCCTTGAGCTGTTCGTAGCCCAGGCCCAGTTTCTCGGCGCCGCCGGTCTTGAAGTTCTGCACCACCACATCGCACTGGGGCAGCAGGTCGCGGATGATCTTCACGCCTTCGGGCGTCTGCAAATCCACCGTGATGGACCGCTTGTTGCGGTTCATGCTGTTGTAGTAGGTGGTCTCGGTCTTGCCGATGCGCATGCCCCAGTCGCGGGTGTCGTCACCCCGTCCGGGGTGTTCCACCTTGATGACGTCGGCACCAAAATCGGCCAGCACCTGGCCGCACAGCGGCCCGGCAAACACGCGCGAGAGGTCGAGCACGCGCACGCCTTCGAGCGGGAAGTCCATGCCCTCGGGCAATGCGGGTGTGGGGGTTGTGGAGGTCATTGCGTAGTGTCTTGTGTACCCGCGCCAGCGGCATTGACCTGGCGCAGGCGGGCGAAATCGGCCGGGCGCTTTTCCAGAAACGCACCAATGCCTTCGCGGGATTCTTCGGTGGCTTGCGACTGCACCATGAGCTGTGCTTCCAGCTCCAGCTGGGCGTCCAATGACTGCGCATAAGCACTGCGGCACAGCGCCTTGATACGGCCCATGGCCAGGTCCGGCCCGGTGGCCACCTGCGCGGCCAATGCCAATGCCTGGGTCAGCGCTTCTCCCGGCTCGGCCAGTCGGTTGACCGGGCCCAGTGCATGCAGCCGCTCGCCCGAGATGCGTTCGCCGGTGAGGCACAGCTCGGTCAGCACCTGGCGCGATACGAACTCGGCCAGGAAGGCCGTGGCGCCGCCGTCGGGCGTGAGCCCCACCTTCACATAGGCCACCGAGAACACGGCATTGCGCGCAACCACCAGCATGTCGCAGGCCAGCGCCAGCGACAGGCCCGCACCGGCCGCTGCGCCCTCCACCGCCGCGATCACCGGCTTGCGGCAATCGCGCACGGTGCGGATCAGGTCGTGCAGACCTTCGAGCTTGGCGCGGCGTTCTTCAATGGGTAGCTCGCGGCGCTTGGCCAATTGGCGCAGGTCACCGCCTGCACAGAAGTGCCCGCCTTCGCCGGTAAGCACGATGGCGCCCACGGTGGGGTCGGCCTCGGCCTGCGCCAGTGCCTCGGTCAGTGCCGCGTAGAACGCGGGTGACAACGCATTGCGCGCGGCGGGGTTGTTGTTGGAGAGCACGAGCACCGCGCCCTCGCGGCGTTGCAGCAGAGGCAGTGGCTGCTCCATGGCTTCAGCTCCGGCCCAGCGCGATAAAGCGCGCCAGGTGGTGGTCTTCGTCGCCAAACTGGTGATCCACCATGACGAGGCGCTTGGCGTAATGCGACAGCGGCAGCTCCCACGTCATGCCAATGCCGCCGTGCAGCTGGATGCTTTCCTCAGCTACCAGCGCGCCAATGCGGCCCATGGTGACCTTGGCGGCGGACAGCGCACGCTCGCGCTCGGCGCGGTCGGTGGTGTCCATGGCTGCGGCGGCGTTGATAACGGCAGAACGCGCCTGCTCCACTTCCAGCAGCAGGTCAGCCATGCGGTGCTGCAGGGCCTGAAAGCTGCCGATGGGCACACCAAACTGCTTGCGCGTTTGCAGGTATTCCAGCGTGTGCTTCTTGGCCACATCCATGGCGCCCAGCGCCTCGGCGCACACGGCCAGAATGCCCCAGCCCACGGCCTGTTCCAGCGTGGCAAGGCCCTGCCCCTCCGTGCCCAGCAGCGCATCGGCACCCACCTGCACATTCTGCAAGCTGACTTCGGCCACGCGGCCACCGTCGATGCGGCCCATGCCACGGCGGTTCAGGCCTGAGGCATCCGCGGGCACCAGGAACAGCGAGATACCGTCTTCCTCATCATCCGCGCCCGAGGTGCGAGCACTGACCAGCAGCAGCTGAGCCTGGTCGCCATGCAGCACCACGGCCTTGTGGCCTTTGAGCTGCCAGCCGTCGCCACTGCGCACGGCGCGGGTCGTCACGCGGTTCAGGGCGTAGTGCGCTCCGGGCTCTTCATGCGCCAGTGCGGCCACGGTGCTGCCGTCGATAAGGCTGGCGATGTGTTCCTTCTGCGCAGCGCTGCCCACCAGGCCCAGAGCCCGGCCCACCACCAGCGCGCCCACAAAGGGCTCCACCACCAAACCGCCGCCCAGGGCTTCAAACACCACAGCCACGTCAAAGCCTGCGCCGCCAAAGCCACCGTCGGCTTCGGGGAAGAGCGCGCCAATCGCACCCAACTCGGCAAAACGGGCCCACAGCGCAGGGTCCGTGCCGGTGTCGCCGTAAGCGATGTGGTTGCGGGTTTCAATGCCGTACTGCTCGGCCACAAAACGGTTCAGGGTGTCCGCCAGCATGCGGCGGTCTTCGGTATGTTCAAAGTTCATCGCGGCAACCTCACAGGCCGAGAATCATCTTGGAGATGATGTTCTTCTGAATTTCATTGGAGCCGCCAAAGATCGACAGCTTGCGGTAGTTGAAGTAGCTGGCTGCTGCCGTGGCCGCTTCCTTTGGCCCCACGGGTTCTTCGGCATAGCCTTCGTACTGCGCTTCTTCGATGAAAGGCAACGCGTACGGGCCCACAGCGCGGCGGATGAGCGACAAAATCTCTTGGCGGATCTCGGTGCCACGGATCTTGAGCATGGAGCTTTCTGCCCCCGGCACACCGCCACCGGCCACCGCGGCAATCACGCGCAGGTTGGTGGTCTTCATGTTCTCCAGGTCAATCTCGACCTGGGCCATGCGAGCGGCAAACAGCGGGTCCTGGTCCAGCGGCTGGCCGTTCTTCATCACCTTGGCAGCAATGACCTTGAGCTTGGCCAGTGCGGCAATGCAAAAGCCTACGCCTGCGATGCCGGTACGCTCGTAGGTCAGCAGGTACTTGGCATACGTCCAGCCCTTGTTTTCCTCGCCCACCAGGTTTTCTACCGGCACCTTCACGTCGGTGAAGAACACTTCGTTGACTTCCTTGTCGCCGTCCAGCGTGCGGATGGGGCGCAGCTCTACGCCGGGCGACTTCATGTCCACCAGCAAGAAGCTGATGCCCGACTGCGCCTTGGCTTCGCGGTCGGTGCGCACCAGGCAGAAGATCATGTTGGCGTGCTGGCCCTGGGTGGTCCAGGTCTTCTGGCCATTGACGATGTAGTGGTCGCCCTGGTGGACGGCCGTGGTCTTGACCGAAGCCAGGTCCGAGCCCGCGCCGGGTTCGGAGTAGCCCTGGCACCACCAGTCCTCGCCACTCAGGATGCGGGGCAGCCAGTATTTCTTTTGCGCCTCGTTACCAAACTTGATGAGCACCGGGCCCAGCATGTTCACGCCAAAGGGCACGATGCGCGGGCCACCGGCCAGGGCGCACTCTGTGTCAAAGATGAACTTCTCGACCGCGCCCCAGCCGGGGCCGCCGTAGGCCTCGGGCCAGTGGTTGGCCAGCCAGCCGCGCTCGTTCAGGATGGCGTGCCACTCGTCCTGATCGGCCTTGGTCAGGCGCTGCCCGGCCTTGACCTTGGTGGCGATGCGGGCGGGCAGCTTGTCTTTCAAGAAAGCCTGCACCTCGGCGCGGAAGGCTTCTTCTTGGGGGGTGAAATTCAGGTCCATTGACGGTTTTCCTCAGTCATCCATGGCGCTGTGCGCCTGTATACGGCCTTTGCACTGGCGCGCCCCAGGCGGGGGACGCCGAGCAAGGGCCGCCCCGCAGCGAGGGCGTCGTCCCCCTCCCGCAGGAGAGGGGGAAGCGGCGCCAGCCGCTCAGGGGGTGTTTCAATAAATCTCAAACAGGCCGGCCGCGCCCATGCCACCGGCGATGCACATCGTCACCACGCCGTACTTGGCCTTGCGGCGGCGGCCTTCGAGCAGCAGGTGGCCCACCAGGCGTGCACCGGTCATGCCGAAGGGGTGACCAATGGCAATGGCCCCGCCGTTCACATTCAGTCGCTCGGACGGAATGCCCAGGCGGCGCTGGCAGTACAGGGCCTGCGAGGCAAAGGCCTCGTTCATCTCCCACAGGTCGATGTCCTGCACCGTGAGGCCGTGGCGCGCCAGCAGCTTGGGCACGGCAAACACGGGGCCAATGCCCATCTCGTCGGGCTCGCATCCGGCCACGGCAAAACCACGGAAGGCACCCAGGGGCTGCAGGCCGCGGCGCTCGGCTTCTTTGGCTTCCATGAGCACGCAGGCGCTGGAGCCGTCGGACAGCTGCGAGGCGTTGCCTGCGGTGATGAACTGGCCCGGGCCCTTCACCGGCTCCAGCTTGGCCAGGCCTTCGAGCGTGGTGCTCGCACGGTTGCAGTTGTCGTGCGTGGCCGTCACTTCGCGGTAGGTGACCTCGCCGGTCTCCTTGTTCTTTTCCATCATGCGCGTGGTGCAGGGCACGATCTCGTCAGCGAACACGCCCGCCTGCTGTGCGGCGGCGGTGCGTTGCTGGCTTTGCAGCGAGAACGCGTCCTGGTCTTCACGGCTGATGCCGTAGCGGTGGGCCACGATGTCGGCGGTGTCGATCATGGCCATGAAGAGGTCGGGCTTGTGCTCTTGCAGCCAGGGGTCGATGTCTGCCGGGTTGCCGGGCCGGATGGCCGAGATGCTTTCCACCCCACCCGCCACCATGGCGGGCACGCCTTCGGCCACGATGCGGCCCGCGGCAATCGCCACCGACTGCAGACCCGACGCGCAAAAGCGGCTGGCCACCATGCCCGCCACCGAAAGGGGCAGACCCGCACGCAGCGCCGCCTGGCGGCCAATGTTCTTGCCGGTGATGCCCTCGGGGTAGCCGCAGCCCATCACCAGGTCTTCGATCAGCTCGGGGTCGATGCCCGAGCGCTCCACGGCCGCCTTGACGGAATACGCCGCCAGCTGCGGGCCGGGCGTGGCGTTGAACTCGCCCCGGTGCGACTTGGTCAGCGGGGTGCGGGCGGTGGAAACGATGACGGCTTCACGCATGATTTGCTCCTTATTTGGTAGCTGCTTGCGCTTATTGATCAAGCGGTAGCGGCCAAAATGATTTGAATTCGATGGGACTGAGAAAATTGCCTCGCGAGGCGGGCTCAGCGCTTTTCAGCCTGGTTCAGGCTGTCAAAGTTGCGCCCCTCCCGCACCAACTGCACCAGCAAGGGCGAGGGCTTCCAGAACAGTGGGTCTTCCTTGGCAAAAGCCTCGATGTCGGCCAGCAACTGGGGCAGGCCCGTCATGTCGGCCCACTTCATCGGGCCGCCCCGGTGGCGCGGGAAGCCGTAGCCCGCCACAAAGGTCACGTCCACATCCAGCGGGCGCAGGGCAATGCCCTCGTGCACCACGTTGGCTCCTTCGTTGACCATGGCGGCCATGTAGCGACGCATGATCTCGTCGGCAGTGAAGCTGCGGGGCGTGACGGCCTTCTTGGCGCGCTCGGCATCCACAATGGCCAGCACTTCAGGGTCGGGCTGGCCCACGCGGGCGCCTTCGGGGTAGAGGTAAAAGCCGCGCCCGGTCTTCTGGCCAAACCAGCCGCGCTCGCAGATGCGGTCGGCAATTTCCACGTAGCGGGCCTGGGGGTCGCGCGTGGCAGCACGGCGCTTGCGGGTGGCCCAGCCAATGTCGCCACCGGCCAGGTCCGTCACCTGGAAGGGGCCCATGGCAAAACCGAAGCCGCGCACGGCGGCGTCGATCTCATACGGGCTGGCACCGTCTTCCAGCAGGTAGTCGGCCGCCTGCTTGTACACGGCCAGGATGCGGTTGCCGATGAAACCGTCGCACACACCGGCGCGCACGGGCACCTTTTTGAGCTTCTTGGCCAGCTCAAACGCCGTGGCCACCACATCGGGTGCGACCTTGGCGGGCACCACGATCTCCAGCAGCTTCATGATGTTGGCGGGGCTGAAGAAGTGCAGGCCGATCACGTCCTGCGGGCGGCCGGTGGCAGCGGCAATGGCGTCAATGTCGAGATAGGACGTGTTGGTGGCCAGCACAGCGCCGGGCTTGCACACGCGGTCCAGCTCGCGGAACACGGTCTTCTTGACCTCGATGTCTTCAAACACGGCCTCGATCACCAGATCAACCTGCGCAATGTCGGCGTAGCTGGTGCTGCCGGTGTAGCGCGCCATCACGGCGGCCTTGGCGGCGTCGGTCATGCGGCCCTTGGCGACCAAGGCGTTGTAGACCTTTTCCACATTGGCGCGGCCCCGGGCGATGGACTCGGCATCGCGCTCGATCATGGTCACGGGCAGGCCCGCATCCAGCGCGGCCACGGCAATGCCCGCGCCCATGGTGCCACCCCCGATGATGGCAATGCGGGCCACGGGGCGCGGCTGCGCGGCCTGGGCCTCGGGCACCTTGACCACTTCACGCTCGGCAAAAAAGGCGTGGATGAGCCCGGCGCGTTGCGGGCTGTCGATGCATTCCATGAACAGCGCACGTTCGCGGGCCATGCCTTCGTCAAAAGGCAGCTGCAGTGCTGCCTGCACGCATTCGATGATCTTGAGGGGCGAGAACAGGCCGCGCGACTTCTTGGCCGTCTCGGTCTTTTGCTCTTCCAGCCAGGCCAGCGCCACCTGCGGCTCGGCAATGGCGAGGTCCCGCGTGCGGCGCACGGGAGCGTTGGCCGCCAGCAGTTCGCGCACATAGGCCAGGCCTGCGGCCAGCGGGTCGGCGCCTTCCACCAGCTTGTCGACCAGACCTGTCTGCAGCGCGGCCTGCGCCTTGAGGGGCTGACCACTGAGCATGAGGGTGGCGGCGGCCTGCACGCCCATCAGCCGTGGGGCGCGCTGGGTGCCGCCCGAGCCGGGCAGCAGGCCCAGGTTCACCTCAGGCAGGCCGAGCGTGGCAGCGGGCAAGGCCAGCCGATAGTGGGCTGACAGCGCCACTTCCAGCCCACCGCCCAGGGCTGCGCCGTGCAGTACGGCGACCACGGGCTTGTTCAGGTTTTCGATGGCGCGGCAGACCTCGGGCAGGATGGGGGAGACAGGGGGCTTGCCGAATTCGCGGATGTCCGCCCCGGCAATGAAGGCCTTGCCCGCGCCCACCAGCAGCACGGCGGCCACTTTGGTGTCGGCCTGCGCCTGCTGCATGGCGGCCAAAAGGCCCTGGCGCACGGCGGCGCCCAGGGCATTGACGGGCGGGTTGTCGATGGTGACGACCAGAACATCGCCATGCAGCGCGGTCGTAACAACGGAAGATGCGGTAGCGGCGGCGTGCATACGGGGAAGTCTCCTGGTCAATGGCTGTGCCTGTTGATGACCGGGGGATTGTTGATGCGCGAAGTAATCTTGACAATTACAGAGCCCATTGACAGACTGTCAAAGTTCTTTTGACAAACTGCAGCCAACGCGCGGTCAAGCGCCACCCCACCTATGGAACTCACCTCCCTCACCGTGCTGGTCGACATCCTTGATGCCGGCAACCTGAGCCAGGCCGCGCGCAACCTGAAGATGACCCGGGCCAACGTAAGCTACCACCTGCACCAGCTGGAAAAATCGGTGGGTGTGCAACTGGTGCGCCGGACCACGCGGCGTGTGGAGCCCACCGAGGTGGGGCTGCGCCTGTACGCCCATGGCCGCGCCATTCAGAACGAAATGCTGGCTGCGCGCGAGACGATTGCCACGCTGGGCCAAGGCCTGCAGGGCCGCGTGGGCCTGAGCGTGCCCAGTGGCTACGGGCAGATGGTGATGTCGGACTGGCTGATCGACTTCAAGCGGCTGTACCCCGGCATCGTGCTCGATGTGCGCTTTGAAAACCGGGTGGACGACCTGATCCGTGATGAGGTGGACATCGCCATCCGCGTGATGCCCGAGCCCCCGCCCACACTGGTGGCGCGCGACCTGGGCAGCGTGCGCTACATCGCCTGCGCGTCGCGCGGGTACGCCGAGGCGCATGGGCTGCCCCAGGACTTCGAGGCGCTGCAGGCCGCGCCGGTGATCACCGCAGGGGTGGTGGGCAAGCAGCTGCGCCTGCGCGGGTACCGGGGTGACCAGCGCCAGGAAGCCATGCTGGAGCCCACCCTCATTTCGGAGCACTTTCCGTTTCTGCGCCAGGGCATCCTGGCGGGGCTGGGCGTGGGGCTGGTACCGGACTACGTGGTGCAGGACGCCGTGTCCAGCGGGGACGTGCTGACCACGCTCGACGACTGGCGGCTGAGCATTTTTGGCACCCAGATGTTCATGCTCTACATGCCCAACCGCCACCAGACCCGGGCGGTGCGCACGTGCATTGACTACCTGCTGGGGCGGGCCCTGCCGGCAGCCGGCCAAGGAGTGACTGCGGATCCAGGATGAGCATCTTCTGCACGTTTACAAGCAAAAATAGCCGCAAGCGCAGGTATTCATTGCGTCAGCAGCTATTCTATTGATAGCAATCGCTACTGCGACAGTAGCACTGCGGGATGAGTCCCTCCGCCGCGCGTCAGCACACCCGCGTGGCGGCTGGCATCAGATGCGCCCTTCCTCCACCGCATGGCACGCAATGCGGATGCCGCCAATGCTCAGGAGCTGGGGGCGCTCGGTGCGGCAGCGGTCGTTGACGTGAGGGCAGCGTGGGTTGAACGCACAGCCGGGCGGCGGGTTCAGCGGGTTGGGTACCTCGCCCTGCACCGGAGTGCGCGCCTTGCCGGTGTCGTGCATCTTTGGGATGGCATCGAGCAGCATGCGCGTGTAGGGGTGGCGCGGCGTGTCAAACAGCGTGTGTTTATCGGCCAGCTCCACTAGGCGGCCCAGGTACATCACGCCCACCTGGTCGCTCACATGGCGCACCACAGCCAGGTTGTGGCTGATGAACAGATACGTGAGCTGCCGCTCGCGCTGCAGGTCCTTCATGATGTTGAGGACCTGGGCTTGCACCGACACATCGAGTGCGCTGGTGGGCTCGTCGCAGACCAGGAACTCGGGTTCGGTGGCCAGGGCGCGTGCAATCGAGATGCGCTGGCGCTGGCCGCCCGAGAACTGGTGCGGGTACTTGACCATGTCCAGCGGCGACAGCCCCACGGACTTGAGCAACTCGCCCACGCGGGTTTTGAGCTGCTCCTTATCGGTGATGAGCCCATGCTCCTTCAGCGGCTCGCCGATGATGTCCTCCACCAGCCAGCGAGGATTCAGGCTGGCATAGGGGTCCTGGAAGATCATCTGGATGCGGCGGCGCATGGCCTTGGCGTTGTTGCCCTTGAAGGCCGCATGGGCGTCTTGCCCATCAAACGTGAGGCCGCCGCGCGTGGGGTCGTACAGGCCCACCAGCAGGCGGGCCACGGTGCTTTTGCCGCAGCCGGATTCGCCCACCAGCGCCAGCGTCTTGCCCTTCTCGATCTCGAAGCTCACGCCGTCCACTGCATGCAGCAGGGTGCGGGGCTTGCGCTCGATCACGCGGTTGAGCCACGGGGCAGAGACGTCGAAGGTCTTGGCCAGGTCGTGTGCCTGCACCAGCGCCTTGCTGTTCGTTGCGGCGGCGCTCATGCGGTCACCTTGGTCGTTGCACCGGCATGCAGCCAGCAGGCAGCGCGGGTGGCGCCGGCATCCATCAGGTCGGGGCGGTCGGTCATGCAGCGGTCAAAGGTCTTGGGGCAACGGGGGTTGTAGGCACAGCCCTTGGGGATGGCGTTGAGGCGCGGCATGGCGCCGTCGATCTGGTTGAGGCGCTCGCGGTCCTGTTCCATGTCGGGGATGGAGGCCATCAACCCGGCGGTGTAGGGGTGGGATGGCTGGTTGATCACGTCATGCACCGGGCCGATCTCGGCCACGCGGCCTGCGTACAGCACGGCCACGCGGTCGCAGGTTTCGGCGATCACGCCCATGTCGTGGGTGATGAGCATGACGGCCGCGCCACGCGATTTGCAGATGTTTTTCAGCAGCGTGATGATCTGTGCCTGGATGGACACATCGAGCGCCGTGGTGGGCTCGTCGGCCACGATGAGCTTGGGCTCGGCGGCCAGGGCCAGGGCAATCACCACGCGTTGGCGCATGCCGCCCGAGAACTGGTGGGGGTAGTGGTCGATGCGCTCTTCGGCCGCCGGAATGCCGGTGTCCTTGAGCAACTGGATGGCGCGCTGGCGGGCCTCGGCGGCGTTGACCGGCAGGTGGGCGAGGATGGTCTCGGTGAGCTGACGGCCCACGGTGTACAGAGGGTTCAGCGAGGTCAGCGGGTCTTGAAAGATGGCACCGATGCGGCGGCCCCGAATGTGGCGCATCTCCTCGTTGTTGAGGTTGTCGATGCGCTGACCTTCCAGCAGGATCTGGCCCGAGGCCACGCGCCCGGGCGGCTCCAGCAGGCCGATGATGGCCGCGCCGGTGAGCGACTTGCCGGCGCCGGACTCTCCCACCACGCCCAGGATCTCACCGGGTGCGATGGAAAAGGAAATGTCGTCCAGAGCGCGCAGGGTACCGCGGCGGCCCGGGAATTCGACAACGAGGTTTTTGACTTCGAGAAGGCTCATGGAAATATCGCTTTTCTTCTTGTTCTTGTTCAACGCAGGCGGGGGTTGAGCGCGTCGCGCAGCCAGTCACCCAGCAGGTTCACGGACAAAGCAATCAGCACCAGCATGGCGCCCGGGAAGACGGTGATCCACCATTCGCCCGAGAACAGGTAGTCGTTGCCGATACGGATCAGCGTGCCCAGCGAGGGCGAAGTGGGCGGCGCGCCCACGCCCAGGAAAGACAGCGTGGCTTCGGTGATGATGGCCGTGGCCACCTGGATGGTGGCCAGCACCAGCACGGGCCCCATCACGTTGGGCAGCACGTGCTTGCGCATGATGCGCAGCGGCGAGACGCCCGTCACGCGGGCGGCTTGCACGTATTCCTTGTTACGCTCCACCAGCGTGGAGCCGCGCACCGTGCGGGCATATTGCACCCAGCCGGTGAGGGAGATGGAAAGGATCAGCACGCCAAACGCCAGCGACTCGTGGGCATTGGGGAACAGCGCACGGCCCACGCCGGCAATCAGCAGCGCGACCAGGATGGCGGGAAAGGACAACATCACGTCGCACAGGCGCATGAGCACGGCATCCACCCAGCCGCCCCGAAAGCCTGCCAGCAGGCCAAAGGCCACGCCCACCACCACGGACAGCACCACCGAGGCGATGCCCACCACGAGCGAGATGCGCGCGCCGTAGATCAGCGCCGACAGGATGTCGCGGCCCTGGTCATCGGTGCCCAGGGGATATTTCATCGAGCCCATTTCGCTCCATGCCGGAGGCAGGCGCGCATCGCTCAGCTCCAGCGTGGTCAGGTCGAACGGGTTGTGGGGCGCCACCCATCCGGCAAACACCGAACAGAACAGGCAAATCAGCGCAATGGCAGCGGCCAGCATGGCGACCGGCGATGTGCGGAAGCTGTAGCCAACGTCGCTGTCGAACCAGCGGGCAAGGGTAGTTTTCATTGTGGGAAACCAGTCAACGGGCAACAACACGCGCAGCGGGTAGCTGCGGGTGTTGTTGCGGGCTTGGATCAGCCGGTGGCTTTGTTGTTGTCGTCGTATCGATCAGTCGGAAAAATGCGGGCTCACTTGCTCACGGTGATCCACTTGAACGGCATGTAGTTGTCGGCCATCTGCACGAGCTTGACCTTCTTGCTCACGCCCCAGGCCAGCGCCTGCTGGTGCAGCGGCAGGTGGCCCACATCGGCGGTGTGCACTTCAAAGGCTTCCTTGATCATGGCGTCGCGCTTGGGCTTGTCGGTCTCGACCAGGATCTTCTTGGTCAGCTCGTCCAGCTTGGGGTTGCAGTACGCACCCAGGTTGAACTGGCCCGCGCCAGTCTTGTCGTCGGGGCAGATCATCAGCGCATTGAGGGCGTTGTGCGAGTCGTACGTGGTGGGGGTCCAGCCCAGCATGTAGAAGCTGGTGTCACGACGCAGCACCTTGGGGAAGTACGTGCCTTTGGTTTCCGCAGCAAGGTTGATCTTGACGTTGATGCGCGACAGGTTGGCAGCCACCGTCTGGCAGATACGGCCGTCGTTCACATAACGGTCGTTGGGGCAGTTCATGGTGACTTCAAAACCGTTGGGGTAACCGGCTTCGGCCATGAGCTTCTTGGCGGCTTCGACGTCATAAGGCAAGCGCTTGACGTCGGGCTGGAAGCCATTGATGCCGGGGCCCACCATCAGTGCGGACGGGTTGGAGGCGCCGCGCATCACGGTCTTCTTGATGCCTTCGATGTCGATGGCCTGGTAGAAGGCCTGGCGCACGCGCTTGTCCTTGAAGGGGTTCTTGCCCTTGACGTTGGAGTACAGCAGCTCGTCGCGCTTCTGGTCCATGCCCAGGAAGATGGTGCGCAGCTCGGGGCCGGTGATGGCGCGGGCGTTGGCGCTGTTGTTGATGCGCTCGATGTCCTGCACCGGCACGGGCTCCATCACGTCCACTTCACCCGACAGCAGGGCTGCCACGCGGGTGGCGTCGTTGCCGATGGGCGTGAAGACGACCTCGGTCGCGTTGCCTTCGATCTTGTCCCAGTAGGCGCCGTTGCGCACAAACACCGTGCGCACGTTGGGTTGGCGCTCACGCAGGCGGTAGGGGCCCGTGCCGTTGGCGCGGAACGATGCGGCGTTTTCGATGCCCTTGCGGCGGTCTACCGGGGTGGTGGCCTGGTTGGTCTCACACCACTTCTTGCTCATCATGTAGGACGTGGTGATCACGTCTGGCAGGATGGGCTGGGGAGCGACGGTATCGATCTCGACTGTGTGGTCGTCGATCTTGCGCACCTGCTTGATGTCGCTGTTGGTGGCCTTCATGTCCGAGCCATCGCCCTTCATGCGGGCAAAGCTGAACACCACGTCGTCGGCCGTGAACGGCGTGCCGTCATGGAACTGCACACCCTTGCGCAGTTCGAAGCGCCACACGGTCGGGGCAATCTGCTTCCAGCTGGTGGCCAGCGCGGGCGCCAGGCTCAGGTCCTTGTTGCGGCCCACCAGGGGTTCGTACACGTTGCTGGTCACGCTCAGCTGCAGGGATTCGTTGAGCGAATGGGGGTCCATCGACAGTGCATCGCCCTGGTTGGCGATGCGCACGGTCTGGGCCTGGGCTACCACGCTCGCCGCAGCCAGCGCAGCGAAGAGAGCGGTCACAGCGAGTTTTTTCTGGAATTTCATGGAAATCTCCTGGTAGTGAAAGGGTGGAATGGAAGGGTACGAAGACTTCCGGTGGGTGAAAAGCGTGTTTGCGCGAAGGGGCGGTGCAAGCAATGAAGCCTGGGCATCCGGTCAGACTGCCGGCAGGGGCATGGCCTGCTCAATCAGGCTTGCGTGCAGAGCAGCGCCCAACGGCAGGATGTCGTCGTTGAAGTCGTAGCGGCTGTTGTGCAGCGCACTGCCGCTTGCGCCCGTGCCCTGGCCAATGCGCAGGTAAGCGCCGGGCTTGTTCTGCAGCATGAAAGAGAAGTCCTCGGCACCCATGCTGGGCTCCAGGTCGCGCACCACGTGGTCGGCACCCAGCAGGGATTCGGCCACGTCGCCCGCGAAGATGGCTTCGCTTTCGCTGTTGATGGTGGCGGGGTAGATGCGCTCGTAGTGAACGGTGGCCGTGGCACCAAAGCCCAGCGCAATGGCGCTGCACAGCTCCTTGAGCCGCTTTTCCACCATCTCCTGCACTTGCGGGTCGAAGGTGCGCACGGTACCCACCAGCGTGGCCGTACCGGGCAGCACGCTGAAGGCCCCCAGGTCGCCTGCCTGCATCGCGCACAGGCTCACCACCGCGCTGTCGATGGGCCGGACGTTGCGCGACACGATGCTCTGCGCAGCGGTGATGATGTGCGCCGCGACCAGCACCACGTCCACCGTCTGGTAAGCGTGCGCGCCGTGGCCGCCTCGCCCGGTGATTTCAACGGTGAAGCGGTCGGCAGCGGCCATCATGGGCCCGGCGTTGATGCCGACGGTGCCGGGCTTCATCGCAGGCCAGTTGTGCATGGCAAAAATGGACTGCACCGGGAAGCGGTCAAACAACCCGTCTTCCATCATCACGCGGGCACCGGCAAAGCCTTCTTCGCCTGGCTGGAACACCAGCACGGCGGTGCCGTCGAAGTTACGCGTTTCCGCGAGGTAGCGCGCGGCGCCAATCAACATGGCGGTGTGGCCGTCGTGGCCGCAACCGTGCATGAGGCCCTGCTTGCAGGACTTCCAGGCAAAGTCGTTGTGTTCGGTCAGCGGCAGGGCATCCATGTCGGCGCGCAGGCCCACCATGCTTCCGCTGGCCGTGCTGCGCCCCCGAATGACGCCCACCACACCGGTCCGCCCGATGCCGTCGTGGATCTCATCCACACCGCAGAGCTTCAGCGCTTCCTTGACGCGTTTGCTGGTGTAAACCTCTTCAAAACCCAGCTCGGGATGGGCGTGCAGGTCACGCCGCAGTGCCGTCAACTCGGGGTGGTATTGCGCGATGTGCGCGAAGGCGCGACCACCCGCTTTCAAACGAGGGCCTTGCATCAGTGGCCTCCTGCCTTGCCCACGCGCAGGCGGGGATCGACAGCGAAGTACAGCAGGTCGACCACCAGGTTGATGACCACGAAGATCAGCGCGATCAGGCACAGGTAAGCGGCCATGACGGGGATGTCGGCGAACGTGACGGCCTGAATGAACAGCAGGCCCATGCCTGGCCACTGGAACACGGTCTCCGTGATGATGGCGAAAGCGATCAGGCCACCCAGTTGCAGACCGGTGATCGTCAGCACAGGCACCAGCGTGTTCTTGAGGGCGTGGCCAAAGTGAATGGCCCGGTTGGACAGGCCGCGCGCCCGGGCGAACTTGATGTAGTCGGTGCGCAGCACCTCCAGCATTTCAGCCCGCACCAGACGCATGATCAGCGTGAGCTGGAAGATGGCCAGTGTGATCGCAGGCAGGGTGATGTGATGCCAACCCTTGGCCTTCAGCAAGCCGGTGCTCCACCAGCCCAGCTGCACCACTTCGCCACGGCCGAAGCTGGGGAACCAACCCAGGTGCACCGCAAACACCAGGATCAGCAAGATGCCGATCAGGAAGGTGGGGAGGGACACGCCCAGCAGCGACAGGGTCATGAACAGCTGGCTGGTGAAAGTGCCGCGCTTGAGAGCGGCATACACGCCCATCGGCACACCGATCACCAGCGCGAGAAGGGCCGCTACGAGGGCTAGCTCCAGCGTGGCCGGGAAGCGCTCGGCAATCAGGCGCGATACCTTGGCGCCCTGGCGCAGGCTCAGGCCAAACTCGCCCTGCGCCGCATTCACCAGAAAGTGCCAAAACTGCACGAAAAAGGATTTGTCCAGGCCGAGGGCGCTGCGCAGCTCGCGAATCTGCTCAGGGGTGGCATCCTGGCCCAGCAGGAACACCACGGGATCTCCCACGTACTGGAACAGCATGAAGGAGATGAAGGCCACCGTGACCATGACAATCACAGCCTGTATCAGGCGGCGCAATATAAAGGCAAGCATCAGAGAGTCGAGTGAGTGTTCGATGGAAGTGCCACCGCCACTTTTGGTGGCCGAGGCACTGCGGGTCAATACATCGTCAGATATACCAAAGAAAGCAAGGGCCGCACGGCCCTTGCTTTCAGTCAGTCAAGAATAAATCAGTTCACCTTGACGGTGCGCATGTCCACGCGGTTATCGGCACGGTGCACCAGTTCGATGTTCTTCTTCATGGCCCATGGGATCACCTGGTCATGCAGAGGAATGTGGGACACGGTGTCGTTGGACAGTTGCAGCGCCTCGGTCAGCATGCGGGCGCGCACAGGCGCATCGGTTTCTGCCTTGATGCGGTCCACCAGGTAGTCCATGCGCTGGTTGCTGTAGCGACCCACGTTGTAATTGCCGTCGCCGCCTTGACCCACGGTGCGCACCAGCGATTGCAGGCTATATAGCGCGTCGAAAGTCGGCACGCCCCAGCCCAGCATGTAGATGCTGGCTTCGTAGCGCTGGATCATCGGGAAGTAGTTGACCAGCGGCAGCGTGCGCAGCTTGGCCTTCACACCCACGCGCGCCCACATCGCTGTAACGGCCTGGCAGATGGCTTCGTCGTTGATGTAGCGGTTGTTAGGACAGGCGAAGTCCACTTCAAAACCATCGGGGTAACCCGCCTCGGCCAGCAGCTTCTTGGACGCATCCACGCTGTACGGGAAGCGCTTGCCCACGGTCTCGGTGTAGCCGGCCACTTGTGGCGCCACGATGGTGCCGGTGGGCTTGCCCAGGCCGCGCATGATGTTGCGCGAGATGGTTTCGGCATCAATCGCCTGATAGAGCGCCTTGCGCACCCGCACGTCCTTGAGCGGGTTCTTGCCCTTGATGTTCGAGCCCGGGAGTTCTTCGCGGAACTGGTCCATGCCCAGGAAGATCGTGCGGTTCTCCACGCCGTCAATCACCTTCAGGTCAGGGCTGGCGCGCAGGCGGCCCAGATCTTGGGGGGACGGGTCGAGCACCAGATCCACTTCACCCGACAGCAGCGCGGCAATGCGCGTGGCTGCAGACTTGATGGGCGTGTAGACGATCTCGGTCACATTACCGTCCATCTTGCCCCACCAGTTGGGGTTGCGCTTGAACACCATCTTCACATCAGGCTGCCATGACTCGAGGGTGTAAGGCCCTGTCCCCATGGCATTGCGGTGGGCAAAGTTCTCGTCGGTTCCTTTGATGTCTTTGGGCTCTACCGACTTGTTCTTTTCGGCCCATGCCTTGCTCATGATGCGCAACTCGGTCATCTGACGCAGCAGCACCGGGTTGGGCGAAGACAGGATCACATCAAAGTTCTGGGCATCCACCTTCACCACTTTGCTGATGCCCTGCACGTAGGGGGTGAAATTGGACGTTTTGGCCATGGCTCGCTGGATGGAGTACACCGCATCGTCGGTGGTCAGCGGCGAACCATCATGGAACTTGACACCCTGGCGCAGCGTGAAACGCACCTGCGTAGGGCTGATCTCCTTCCAGGCTGTTGCCAGCACGGGTTCCACATCAAACGTCTTGCTGTTGTAGTAAACCAAGCTTTCATACACGTTGGCATGAAGGCCGTTTTGCAGCGCATTGTTCTGGGAGTGAATGTCCCAGGTCGCGATTTCCCCCTGACTGGCCCATTTGAAGGACTTGGCTTGCAGTGATGGCGCAAACAGCAGCGCGGCGGCCGCAGCCACCGCCAAAAGACTGTGGTTGAGTTTCATGGAACCCTCTTGATTAAAAGTTTTACTATGCAGTAAAGGTTGCTCTATAGCCAACGGGAAATCCCTGAATCCCCGGTGCTATGAAGGGCCTATAACTGCGCTGACAGCGCGTCCGTCATGCAAGGTTGGTGCCAGCTAAAACTTTCTTTTTATCTTGTCCGTGCGGGCTCACGCCTCCGGGCACGGCCGCGACATTACTTCACCACTCAGCAACCCAGGGGCAGAGTGCCCTGTGGCCTTGCCACCCACCAGGCCTTATCGCCACCTCGACGGAAGCACTCCACAGAGGGAAATCAGTTGCCCCACAAAACCTACAGGTCTGCATGGCAGTCACTGTTCTGCAAGCAAACCACGAGACAGCTTTGGACTACTCGAATCGATACACAGGGAGTCGCACGCGACGAACCGACTCACGAAAGCAATTCGAGAAATGAAAAAAGCCGCCCGAAGGCGGCTTTTAAGCTTTTGTATCAACAACTGGCCAAAGCCAGCTGACGATATTAGAAGCTGTGACGGATACCGAAGTCGTAGCCGTTGGAGTTGCTGTTCACACCAGTCACAGCGCCGTTCAGAGCTTGTGCAGCGCCGTTCTTGTTGGTCAGGTGAGCGTACGTTGCGTACAGAGCCGTGCGCTTGGACAGGTTGTGCACGTAGCCCAGAGCCAGCTTGTTCGTACGGGGATCAGCACCAACGGTGTCGATCTTGTAGGTGGAGTAAGCCAGACGAACTTCGCCAGCGCCCACGGGGATCAGACCACCAATCAGGAAGCCCTTACCGTCGTTACCGCCGCTGATCTTGTCTTGGTTGTAGTGAGCCATGATCTTAGCCATGCCCAGGTCGTATTGACCGCCCAGGTTCACAGCCTTGATGTTGCCCGTCAGGAACTTGGTTTCGGAGAAAGCGATAGCGGCGTTGATGGGGCCGTTAGCGTAACCAGCGCGCAGTGCCAGGCCGTTGCCGTCCTTCTTGTTGGCAGCGTTGCTGTTGTTCTCACCCATGTAGTACTGGGCTTGGCCGTAGAAACCACCCAGGTTGCCAGGCAGGAAGTAGCCGATGGAGTTCGAAGCGCGGATGGTGGTAGGGCCGCCCAGGCTGGAGTTCAGGGTTTGGGTGGTGCCCACGCCGTTCGTGCCGAACGGATCGAACACGGTCAGGTTCCAGAATTGGGGGGTGTAGTCACGGCCCAGACGCACTTCACCGAAGCCGCCGTTCAGGCTAACCGTCGAACGACGGTTGAAAGTCAGGCCGCCGCCAGTGCTGGTAGCTGCTTGGTTGTTGGTGTTGGTAACGCCGCCGGTGCCGTTGTCGTTGTTCAGACCAGCTTCGAGCCAGAACGAAGCGGACATGCCGCCACCCAGGTCTTCAACGCCGCGGAAACCCAGACGGCTGCTGTTGTAGCCGGAGTTCGTCAGTTGCGACTTGTTAGAGACGCTGCCGGAACCGTAAGCGTAGGTTGCGTCAACCACGCCGAACAGGGTCACGGAAGATTGAGCCATTGCAGCGCCGGAAGCAGCCAGCACAGCCAGGGCAATCAGGGATTTTTTCATTGCGAGTTACTCCAAGGTTAAACATCGGGCTCCGGTACGGGGGGTCTATGGTGAAAGCACCTGCACAGTCCCGCCGGTTTCCCGGGCCAACCTCCTGGTGGGGAAGTTGCTCTTATTGCACCAGACCCGGACCGGTTTCGCAAAGGAATTCACCCACAATCGCCCCGAAAGGGGAAATTCGTTGCAGTGTTGCAACATTTCAGTGCGCACGGGCAAAATCACGATTGCTGCATGCAACTCCTGTGCCTTGCCTTGTGGTTTTTTGTATCCAAGTGCAATTTGTGTTTCGACACCATTGCCACTCGAAAGCTTTCCATGGACGCTTTTTTGACTGCCGCAGACAACGCGCTGCGCACACTGTTCGCCCAACCCCGCGCTTGCGAACAGACACCAGCCCACGGTGTGCCCGAGGCGTCGCTCGATCCCGCACAGAAAAAGCTGGCCGGGGCCCTGATGCGGGTGAATCATGTGGGAGAAGTGTGCGCCCAGGCGCTCTACAGTGCGCAGGCGGCTGTCACCCGCGACCCCGCCCTGCGGGGCCACCTGCAGGCAGCGGCGCGCGAAGAAACCGACCACCTGGCCTGGACACAACAGCGCCTGGACGCGCTGGGTGCCCGCCCCAGCTTGCTCAACCCCCTGTGGTTCGCAGGGGCTTTTGCGCTCGGACTGGTGGCCGCCAAGGTCAGTGACCGGGCCAACCTGGGGTTTGTGGTGGAAACAGAAACCCAGGTGGCAGCGCATCTGCAAAGCCACCTCGACCGGCTTCCCGAGCAGGATCAGGCCTCAAGGGCCGTGGTCGCCCGGATGAAGCAGGACGAGGAGCGGCACGCAGACCAGGCCCGCGCCGCCGGCGCCCTGGAATTGCCCGCCCCGGTGCGCCTGGCCATGAAAGGCGCCGCCAAGGTCATGACCACCACGGCGCACTATCTTTGAACCCCCAGTTGGTTCACGCGGGCAGCAGGTGCACCAAAAACATACGCACAACTACCCGCTCAGTCTGGCAATCCAGACCATCCCACGACTTCGTCAGGCCTCCAGCACCTCGTAGCCGGTGGTGATGTCGGCCGTCTTGCCCAGCATGATGCTGGCCGAACAGTACTTGTCATGGCTCATGGCAATCGCGCGCTCCACGGCGGCTGAGGGGATGCCCTTGCCCGTGACGGTGAAGTGCATGTGGATCTTGGTGAACACCTTGGGGTCGGTCTCGGCGCGTTCCGTCGTCAACTTGACGCTGCAGCCGCGCACGTCATGGCGGCCGCGCTTAAGGATCAGCACCACGTCATAGGCGGTGCAACCGCCCGTGCCTGCCAGCACGGTCTCCATGGGCCGGGGCGCCAGGTTCTGGCCGCCATTGGCGGGGTTGGCGGCATCGGGGGCACCGTCCATGGTCAAAACATGGCCGCTGCCGGTTTCGGCCACAAAACCCATGCCGGAGCGGGTTCCCGCCCCGCCGGTCCAACTGACTGTGCATTCCATTTGTGTTTCTCCTGTGTGACACGTGGTTTTTTTCGCACGGAAAACCGAAACGAAAAGAATTTGATGCGAATTTTGCTGCATCGCAACAAGACTCGCGCTAAACTTCGCCCATGCGCTGCCGCTTTCGAACAGAAAGGAACCGGCAGGCGGCAAGAAGCCCGGAATCCGGCACTTGCCTCGCACCGATTGTCTCCTCCATCTCCTCAAAGGATGGATTAGCCCCAGGCCTCACGGCCCGGGGCTTTTTTTTGCCCGCTCGCCCTGCGCCGCAACAGGCCGCCCGCCCAGAGGCCTCGGCCCCTGCCCAGGGCGACGCCCTATGATGTGGGCCCCCGCCCGCCGCCCTGCGCCGGTGGGGCTCTCCTCCTGCACCTGCCATGACCCAGCACCTCACCCCCGCCGACTACCTCAAGAAAATCCTGACTGCCCGCGTGTACGACGTGGCGGTGGAGTCGGCGCTGGAGCCCGCCAAGAACCTCAGCCGCCGTCTGCACAACAAGGTGCTCCTCAAGCGCGAGGACCAGCAACCCGTGTTCAGCTTCAAGCTGCGGGGCGCCTACAACAAGATGGCGCACCTCACGCCCGAGCAACTGCAGCGCGGCGTGATCTGCGCCTCGGCTGGCAACCATGCCCAGGGCGTGGCCATGAGCGCCCACCGGCTGGGCACGCGCGCCGTGATCGTGATGCCCACCACCACGCCGCAGCTCAAGATTGATGCCGTGAAGACGCTCGGCGGCGAGGTCGTGCTGTTTGGCGAGAGCTATTCCGACGCCTACGGCCATTCCGTCCAGCTGGAGAAAGAACAGGGCCTGACCTTCGTGCACCCGTTCGACGACCCGGACGTGATCGCGGGCCAGGGCACCATCGCCATGGAGATCCTGCGCCAGTTGCAAAGCCTGGGCAGCAACCAGCTTGACGCCGTGTTCGTGGCCATCGGCGGCGGCGGGCTCATATCCGGCGTGGCCAACTACATCAAGGCCGTGCGGCCCGAGATCAAGGTGATCGGCGTGCAGATGAACGACTCGGACGCCATGATCCAGTCGGTGCAGGCCCACAAGCGCGTGACGCTGGCCGATGTGGGCCTGTTCTCCGACGGCACCGCCGTGAAGCTGGTGGGCGAGGAAACCTTCCGCGTGGCGCAGGGCCTGGTGGATGACTACATCACCGTCGATACCGACGCCGTCTGCGCCGCCATCAAGGACATCTTTGTGGACACGCGCAGCATCGTCGAGCCCGCTGGCGCGCTGGCAGTGGCGGCCATCAAACAATATGTCGCCAAGAACAAGACCAAGGGCGAGACCTACGCCGCCATCCTTTGCGGCGCCAACATGAACTTCGACCGGCTGCGCTTTGTGGCCGAGCGCGCCGAGGTGGGCGAGGAGCGCGAGGCGCTGCTCGCCGTCACCATCCCCGAAGAACGCGGCAGCTTCCGCCGCTTCTGCGAGGTGGTGGGCGGACTGCCCGGCGGCCCGCGCAACGTGACCGAGTTCAACTACCGCATCAGCGACGCCGCCCGGGCCCATGTGTTTGTAGGCCTGACCACCAACGGCAAGGGCGAATCGGAAAAGATCGCCAAGAACTTCAACCGCCACGGCTTCGAGGCGCTGGACCTGACGCACGACGAACTGGCCAAGGAACACCTGCGCCACCTGGTGGGCGGACACTCGGCCCTGGCCCAGGACGAGCGCCTGATGCGCTTCACCTTCCCCGAGCGGCCCGGCGCGCTGCTCAAATTTTTGAGCCTGATGCAGCCAACCTGGAACATCAGCCTGTTCCACTACCGCAACCAGGGCGCGGACTATGGTCGCATCCTCGTGGGCATGCAGGTGCCGCCCGAAGACAAGGCCGCCTTCGACGCCTTCCTGGCCACACTGGGCTACCCCTATGTGGAAGAAACACTGAATCCGGCCTACCGGCTGTTCCTGCGCTCCAAATAATGCAAAAAATGACTGCAAGCGCTTGTTGAGCATGCCTTGGCAGCTATCAAAACAGAAGCATCAAGCCCCTACGGCACACCATGCAAGCCCTGCGCCACTACCTACTGGCCGTGCAGTTCTTCACCCGCATCCCCGTCACCGGGCGGCTGGCGAACTGGGTGGGCTACAGCCCGGCCATGCTGCGGGCCAGCGCGGCGCACTTTCCGGGTATTGGCTGGCTGGCGGCGTTGCTGTCTGCGGCCGTGTATGCCGCGCTGCACTGGGCGATGGCGCCCAACCCGCTGGCCCCGGCCGTGGCAGCGGTGTTCTGCACCATCGCCACGGTGCTGATGACGGGCGGTTTCCATGAAGACGGCCTGGCCGATGTGGCCGATGGCCTGGGCGGCAGCTACGACCGCGAACGCGCGCTGGACATCATGAAGGACTCGCGCATCGGCGCCTTCGGGGCCATGGCGCTGGTGCTGGCGCTGTTGGCCAAGCTCAGCCTGCTGACGCTGCTGGGGGCACACAGCCTGCTGGCGGCGCTGGCGGCGCTGGTGGGCGCGCATGTGCTGTCGCGCTTTTGGCCCCTGCTCATCGTGCGCAGCCTGCCGCATGTGGGCGACACGGCGCGCTCCAAAAGCAAGCCGCTGGCCGATCAGATCTCCGGCCAGGCACTGGTTGCGGCGCTTTTATGGTGTTTTCCGCCCCTGGTGCTAGTGGGATATACCCAATCAGCTCTCTTTTTGGTAGCATCCATCGCTCTCAGCGCGCTCTGCGCGGCCTGGATGGCGCGCTGGTTCGCCCGACGGCTGCAAGGCTTCACCGGCGACTGCCTGGGCGCCACGCAGCAGGTGAGCGAGATCGGGTTCTACCTGGGCGCTGCCATCGCACTGCGATGGCTATGACGCCCCCTCCCGCCGCCGCCAAAAACCGCCTGTGGCTGGTGCGCCATGCGGCCCCGCTGGTTGCCCCAGGCACCTGCTACGGCGCTTTGGACGTGCCGGCCGACGCGCAGGACACCCGCGCAGCAGCAGAGCGCCTGGCAACAGCCCTGCCCGCTGGAGCCCTCGTGGTTTATTCCACGCTACAAAGATGTGAGCTGCTAGCGCATGAATTACAAGCGCTCAGACCCGATTTGACCCTTACCCCCGACGCCCGGCTGCGCGAGATGGACTTCGGCCGCTGGGAAGGGCAAACCTGGGAGGCCATCGGCAAAAGTGCCATCGACACCTGGGTGGCCGGGTTCGCCACCCACGCACCCGGCGGGGGCGAAAGCCTGGCCCACATGCTGCACCGCGTGGCGGCCGCCCTGCAGACCGCCCGCGAATGGCGCAATGATCAGGGGACGATGGATGTGGTGTGGATCACCCACGCCGGGGTGGCACGCTGCGTGGCCTGGTTGCTGGAGCGTGGCGAAAGCGCCCTGCCCCGCTCGGAGGACTGGCCGGCTGCGGCGCCGGGCTGGGGGGAATGGGAAATCAGGGAGCTGGCCTGACGCCACGTGCGGCAGGCCAACAAAAAGAACGTCAGTTTTTCAGCGGCATGTCCAGCGTCACCGTGGCAGGCCCGCCCATGCTGGCCCCCAGTTGCGCCTGGCGGGGGCCCAGGGCCTGCAGCACCAGCCCCTCATCCACAGCAGCGCCAACACGGAAGGGCTTGGCGGGCTTGCCGTCCACGGCAATCAGTGCCGCCCCGCCCCCGCTGCTGCGCCCCGACAGCACGCCGATCAGCGTGAACCGGCTTGCGGTAGGCGCCACCGGTGCTGCCACGCCAGGGGCGGCAGGTGCCGCACCCAGCAAACGCGCCAGCGCCTGCGCATCCATGGCCACCGGGGCAGGCGCCACGGCCGGCGCGGTGGATGCGGACGAAGGCGCCGACAGACGCAGCCCCCAATAGACCACGCTGGCGCCGGCTGCTGCCCAGAGCACCAGAGTCCCCAGGCGGACGCCCCATTTGCTGTACGTATTGGTCACCATGCGGAGATTATGATTCAGGCGATTCGACCATCCGAGAGACCGCCAGCAGTGAACACTTCTTTCTCCCTCCTCGTGCGCTCCGCCCCGCGCCGCGTTGCCAAGTCCGTGGCCCGTGGTTTCACCCTCATCGAACTGATGGTGGTGCTGGTGATCATCGGCGTGCTGGCCGCGCTGATCGTGCCCAATGTGCTCGAACGTGCCGACGATGCCCGCGTGACGGCCGCCCGCACCGACATCACCAACATCATGCAGGCGCTCAAGCTCTACCGCCTGGACAACCAGCGCTACCCCACGGCCGAACAGGGCCTGCAAGCCCTGGTCATCAAGCCCACTGCGGGCCCCGTGCCGGGCAACTGGAAGCTGTACCTCGAAAAGCTGCCCAACGACCCCTGGGGCCGCCCCTATCAATACCTCAACCCCGGCATCAAGGGCGAGATCGACGTGATGTCGTTCGGCGCCGATGGCCAGTCGGGCGGCGAAGGCAAGGACGCCGATATTGGCAGCTGGCAGTGACCGCTCATTGCCAAGGTGCCCCAGCCCCATGAAACGGGCACGCGCCCAGCGAGGGACGCCATGGAACTGGCTTTGCCAGGCCACTGGCGTCTTCTTCGGAAGAAGCCGTGCAGCAGCTCAGAGGGGCTTCACCCTCCTGGAGTTGCTGGTCGTCATCAGCATCATGGCGCTGGCCACGGCGGGCGTGGGGCTGGCGATGCGCGATGGCGGGCAGACGCAGCTGGAGCGGGAGGCCGCGCGGCTGGCGGCGCTGCTCGAATCCGCACGCGCCCAATCGCGCGCCGGGGGCATCCCGGTGCGCTGGCGTGCGCTGCCGGGGGGGTTCCGTTTTGAAGGGCTGCCGCGCAGCGCACAGGCCGCTCTGCCCAACCAGTGGCTGGACCCCGGCACCGTGGTGCGCGGACCGGCGGTGCTGCAACTCGGGCCCGAGCCGCTGATCGGCCCGCAGCAGGTGCTGATCACCCACCAGTCCTCCCCCGACCGTACCCTGCGCATTGCCACCGACGGTGTGCGCCCGTTTTCCGTGGATGCAGTGCAGTGAGGACGCGCCGCCCCCCTGTCAGCCACCAGGGCTTCACGCTGGTGGAAGTGCTGGTGGCGCTGGCCATCGTGGCCATTGCCCTCATGGCGGGGCTGCAGGCCACGACGGCACTCACGCGCAACGCCCTGCGGCAGTCTGACATCGTGCTCGCACAGCTGTGCGCAGAGAACGAACTGGTCAAGGCCCGCCTCTCGCGCCAGATGCCCAGCGTGGGGGACAGCAGCCTGACCTGCGAGCAGGCCGGGCGCCAGCTGCAGGTGGTGACCATCGTGCGACCCACGCCCAACCCGAGTTTTCGGCGCATCGATGCGCAGGTGCTGGATGGGGACAACTCCATCCTGCGCCTCTCCACCATCATTGGAAGGTATTGATGCCCCCCCTGAGTCGCTTCGCGCCTTCCCCCCGTGAGGGGGACGCACCCGGTGGCCTGGCAGAGCCAGTTCCATGGGTGCGCTGGCCTCGCGTCGCGCCAGTTTTGAAGGTCCCGCGCGGCTTCACGCTCATCGAACTGCTGGTCGCCATCAGCGTGATGGCGTTGATTGCCATCCTGAGCTGGCGCGGGCTCGATGGCATGGTGCGGGCGCAGGAGTCCACGCGCCAGCGGGCGGACGAGATGCTGGTGCTGCAGGCCGCGCTGGGGCAGTGGGGTACGGACCTGGACGCCCTGGTGTCCATCGCCAACACCACGCCGCTGGACTGGGATGGCCAGGTACTGCGCCTCACCCGCCGCAGCAGCGCCGTGCCCGACGAGGGTGCGCTGGTGGTGGCCTGGACCCGCCGCAACAACAACCAGGGCGTGGGCCAGTGGCTGCGCTGGCAGTCGCCGCCCGTGCGCACCCGTGCCGACTGGCGGCAGGCCTGGGAGCAGGCCGCCCAGTGGGCGCGCACGCCGGGCGACGCCGAGCGGCGCTACGAGGTGACGCTGCTGCCGCTCGACAACTGGCAGATCTTTTACTACCGGGGCGGCGCATGGTCCAACCCCCAGTCGAGCACGGGCACCCCGACGGGCGACAGCACCTCGTCCATCCCGGACGGCATCCGCCTGCAGATCACCCTGCCCCCGGGCCAGGCGCTGACGGGCCAGCTCACGCGCGACTGGGTCAACCCCGTGCTGGGTGGAGGCAGATCGTGAGTACCCCCCTGAGCGGCTGCGCCGCTTCCCCCCAGGGGGACGCCACCCGTGGCCTGGCAAAGCCAGCTCCACGGAGGCACTCGCTGTGGCAGCACCCATTGCACAGGCACAGGGCTCGCGGTGCGGCGCTGCTCGCCGCCATGCTCACCGTCACGCTGGTCGCCACCTTTGCGGCCGCCGCGATGTGGCAGCAGTGGCGCGCGGTGGAGGTCGAGACGGCCGAGCGTAGCCGCGTGCAGTCCGCGTGGATCTTGATCGGTGCGCTCGACTGGTCGCGGCTGATCCTGCGCGAGGATGGGCGCTCCGGCGGAGCCGACCACCTGGCCGAGCCCTGGGCCATTCCCTTGCAGGAGGCCCGCCTGTCCACCTTTCTCGCGGCCGACAAGAACGTGACGCAGGTAGACGACGCCAGCACCGACACCACCGAGGCCTTCCTCTCGGGCCAGATCACCGACCTGCAGGGCCGCCTGAACATCACCAACCTCGCAGAAGGCGGGCAGGTACAGGCCGTGGCGCTGCGGCAGTTCACCCGGCTGTTCGAGCGCCTGGGCCTGCCCGGCCAGCAGCTGAGCACCCTCATCGACGGCCTGCGCCGCGCACAGGCAGGTGCAGGCACAGACAGCGGCTCCGCCCCCCTGCTGCCACCCAGCGTGACCCAGCTGGGGTGGCTGGGCCTGACCCCGGCCACGGTGGCGGCGCTCGCCCCCCATGTGACGCTGCTGCCCGTGCGCACTCCGGTCAACCTGAACACCGCCGACATCAACGTGCTCATGGCCGCCATCGACGGGCTGGACAGCGCCACGGCCCAGAAGATCGTGCAGACCCGCGAAGCGCGGCATTTCCGCACCCTCAGCGACGTGCGCGACCTGGTGGGTGCCAGCATCGACATCAACGAAAGCGCCCATGCCGTGGCTTCGTCGTACTTTGAAGTGCGGGGCCGCCTGCGCCTGGGCGATGCGATGGTGGACGAGCGCTCTTTGGTCCGCAAACAGGGCATCGACGTGACCACGCTGTGGCGCGAGCGCGGGGCCTTCGACCGGGAAACCACGCAAACCCTGCCAGGGGTGCAGCGTTGAGAACCTGTTCTGAGGCGCAACAACCCTCAACGCCGCACCACCCACACCGCCGCCGTGTCACGCCCGCCCCCTAAAATGGCCCGCAAAACCCGCCCATGAGCACCCTGATCCTTTTCCTGCCGCCGGCACGCCCGGGACCCGCCTCCGAGTACGCCTACACGCTCACGGCAGACGGCCATTCCGCCCTCCAGCACGCCACCGCACCCGCTGCCCTGCTGCCCGAGCCCACCCGCCCCGGCGGCGAGGTCGTGGCTGTGGTGCCCGCACGGGCGCTGTCGTGGCAACGCGTGACCATTCCGGCCGGGGTGCCGCTGGGTGCCGGCCAGCAAACGCCCCGGCTGCGCTCCGTGCTTGAAGGCCTGCTCGAAGACCGCGTGCTGGACGATGCCAGCCAACTGCACTTTGCGCTGCAGCCCGGCGCACAAAGCCGCGCGCAGGCTGGCGAGCCGGTGTGGGTGGCCGTGTGCGACCGCGCCTGGCTGCGCGAACACCTGCAGGCTCTGGAGGCCGCAGGCCGCCGCGTGGCCCGCGTGGTGCCCGAATTTGCGCCCGGCCCCACGGCCAGCGGCCAGCCCGAGCTGTGTGCCCTGGGCACGCCCGAAGAGGCCTACGTGGTGCTCGCCGGCCACGGCGCCGAACAGGGCGTGGCGGTGCTGCCGCTGACGCCCATGGCCCTGACGCTGGCGCGTACCGGTTTGCCGGCCGCCGACGCTGGCGACGACCAGGTCCTCATGGTCCGCGCCGAGCCCGCGGTGGCTGCGCTGGCCGAACGCACCCTGGGCCAGCAAGGCCAACGCATTGCCCTGCACACCACCAGCCAGCGTGCACTCGACGCCGCCCGTGGCAACTGGGACCTGGCGCAGTTCGACCTCTCCAGCACCAGCAGCACCCGCGCGCTGCGCAAGGTGGGTAGCGCGCTGAGCGCGGCGCTGTACGCGCCGCAGTGGCGTGCCGCCCGCTGGGGCGCTGGCGTGCTGGTGTTGGCACACCTGGTGGGGCTGAACGCCTGGGCCTGGCAAGAACGGCAGGCACTGACCGCCAAGCAGGCCAGCGTGCGCAATACCCTGACCCAGACCTTCCCCAAGGTGCAGGTGGTCGTCGATGCGCCAGTGCAGATGGAACGCGAACTCGCCCAGCTGCGGCAGGCCGCCGGTAGCGTGTCGCCGCGCGACCTGGAGCCCCTGCTGGCAGCAGCCGGTGCGGCGCTGCCCGATGGCCGCCTGCCCAGCAGCATCGAATACACGCCCGGCGAGCTGCGCCTGCGTGGCGTGACCCTGGCGCCCGATGAAGAATCTGTGGTGTCTGGCCGCCTGCAAGCCGCCGGCTACCGCGCCCGCATGGACGATGGCAGCCTGTTGCTGCGCACCGAGGTGAGCCCATGACCCAACCCTCCGCCCTCCAGGACCGCTGGAAAGCCCTGGCGCCCCGCGAGCAGAACCTGGTGCTGGCCGCCAGCACGGTGGTGGCGCTGGCCCTGCTGTGGTGGGTGGCTGTCGCCCCCGCACTCGGCACCCTGCGCGCCGCGCCCGCGCGGCACGCCGCGCTCGATGCTCAACTGCAGCGCATGCAAAGCCTGCAGGCCGAGGCCCAGCAGCTGCAGGCCACACCCACCACCAGCCCCGGCGATGCCGTGGGCGCGCTGCGCACCGCCCTCACGCAGCGCCTGGGCAACACGGCCCAACTCAACGTGGCGGGCGACCGGGCCACGGTCACGCTCAAAGGCGCATCGGCCGACGCGCTGGCCCAGTGGCTGGCCCAGGCCCGTAGCAACGCCCGCGCCACACCGCTCGAAGCGCGGCTGACCCGCAGTGCTGCTCCTGCTGCTGCGGCGCCGACTGGCAATGCGCCCGTCACCCTGGGCAGCACGCCCGTGGCCATGCCCCGCTGGGATGGCACCGTGGTGCTGGCCCTGCCCGCCGCACCCGCCCGCTGACCCGCCGCTCCGTCACCGCCCTGAACGACACCCTCCCCACCGTGGCCCGCAACCTCCGTCCGACACGCCCTGCCCCCCGCTCCGCCCCCCGCACAGCGTGGGGCTGGGCATGGGCCGGCGTGCTGGCCGGCGTGCTGCCCGCCGTGGTGGCCTTTGCGCCCGCGCACTGGCTGGCCGGCGGCGTGGCCCGTGCCACCCAAGGGCAGGTGCTGTTGCTGCAGCCACGCGGCACGGTGTGGACCGGATCGGCCCAGCTGGTGCTGACCGGCGGCCAGGCCAGCAAAGACAGCGCCGCCCTGCCCGGCCGGGTGGACTGGCAGCTGCGCCCCACCTGGGGCGGCCTGCGCGCCCGGCTGCAAGCGGGCTGCTGCACGGCGGAGCCCCTGCAGGCCCAGGTGCACCTGAGATGGGCCGGCCCGCAAATCACCCTGGCCGACGGCCAGAGCCAGTGGCCCGCCGCGTTGCTGGCGGGCCTGGGCACCCCCTGGAACACGCTGCAGCCGCAGGGCCAGCTGGCGCTGCAGACCCGCGCACTGGCCGTGCAATGGGCCGCTGGCCGCATGGTGCTGTCGGGCCAGGCCCAGCTGGATGCGCGGGCCATGTCCTCACGCCTGTCCACCCTGCGCCCCATGGGCAGCTACCGGCTGGTGCTGCAGGGCGGCGAGGTGCCCACGCTCGCCCTCAGCACCATCGACGGGTCCTTGCAACTGAGTGGCAGCGGCCAGTGGGTGGGCAACCGCCTGCGCTTTGCGGGTGAGGCCAGTGCCGCCCCCGAGCGGGAGGCCGCACTGTCCAATCTTCTGAACATCATCGGACGGCGCAATGGCGCGCGCTCCATCATCACCGTGGGTTGAATCTATGACTTTCCTGTTTGCTCCACGCCTGCGCTTTACTGTCAAAACAATAGCTGCCAGCGCAATACTTACCTGCGCTAGCGGCCAAATTGGCGCCCAAACGGCGGTGGACACCCGCACCGGCAGCGTGCGCCCCAGCGAACCCGTCACGCTCAACTTTGCCAATGCCGAGATCGAGGCCGTGGCCCGCACCATGGCCACCATCACCGGCCGCAACGTGGTGGTGGACCCGCGCGTGAAAGGCCAGCTCAACCTGGTGACCGAGCGCGCGGTGACACCCGCAGCAGCGTTCCAGCAGTTCCTGGCCGCGCTGCGGCTGCAGGGCTTCACGGTGGTGGAGGCAGCCGGCCTGTACAAGGTGGTGCCCGAGGCCGACGCCAAGCTGCAGGGCGGCAGCGTGAGCGTGGTGCAGGGCAACGCGGGCAGCGCGCCCGGCGGCGGGCAGATCGTCACACAGATCTTCAAGCTCAACTTCGAGAACGCGGCCAATCTGGTGCCGGTGCTGCGCCCGCTCATCAGCCCCAACAACACCATCAACGTGAACCCCGGCAACAACTCGCTGGTGATCACCGACTACGCCGACAACCTGCAGCGCCTGGCGCGCATCGTGGCGGCCATGGATGTGTCCAACGCCAGCGATGTGGAGGTGATTCCGCTCAAGAACGCGATTGCCAGCGACCTGGCACCGCTGGTGTCGCGCCTGATCGATGGCGGCAGCGCCAACGGGGGCGCCGCCGCTGCGGCCGCGCCCGGCCAGGCCGACACATCGTTCAAGACCACCCTGATTGCCGAGCCGCGCAGCAACTCGCTGATCCTGCGCGCCGCCAACCCGGCCCGCGTGGCCCAGGTGCGCGCCCTGGTGGCCCAGCTGGACCAGGCGCCTGCGCCCGGCAGCAGCGCCGCCAGCGGCAACATCCATGTGGTCTACCTCAAGAACGCCGACGCCACCAAGCTGGCCACCACCCTGCGCGCCGCCATGGCTGCCATGGGCGGCGGCAATGCCGGCGCAGCCAGCGGCGGGGGCGGCGCCAGCGCGCCCGCACCCAGCACGGGGCTGAGCACCGGCGGCATGCTGTCCACCAACGGCAGCTCGTCCGGCAGCAGCAGCAGCAGCACCGGCGGCCTGGGCTCCAGCGCAAGCGCCATGGGCACCAGCAGTACCAACAACAACCAGCCCTCCACTGGCGGGCAAATCCAGGCCGACCCCACCACCAACTCGCTCATCATCACGGCGCCCGAGCCGCTGTACCGCCAGCTGCGCGACGTGATCGACAAGCTCGACGGCCGCCGCGCGCAGGTGCTGGTCGAGAGCCTGATCGTCGAGGTCTCCGCCAACAAGGTGGCCGAGTTCGGCATCCAGTGGCAGGGCGTTCTGGGCAAGAACGGTGATGGCACCGTGGGCGTGATCGGTACCAACTCCGGCCAGGCGGGCGCCAACATCCTGGGAGTCACGGCCGCGCTGGCCTCGGGCTCCACCACCTCCATCGCATCGGCTGCCAGCTCGCTGGGCAAGGGGCTGAACCTGGCGCTCGCGCCACGCGTCAACGGCCAGTACTACCTGGGCGCGCTGGCGAACTTTCTGCAGAACAGCGGCGACGCCAATGTGCTCTCCACCCCCAACCTGATGACGCTGGACAACGAAGAGGCGCGCATCATCATCGGCAACAACGTGCCCTTCGTGACCGGCTCGTACGCCAACAGCACGGGCAGCAGCACGGTGAACCCGTTCACCACGGTGGAGCGCAAAGACGTGGGCCTGATGCTGAAGGTGCGTCCGCAGATCAGCGAGAACGGCACCGTGAAGATGGCTATCTACCAGGAGGTCTCCAAGATCGACACCGCCACGCTGAGCAACGCCAACGGCCCCACCACCAGCAAGCGCTCCATCGAGTCGAACGTGGTGGTGGACGACGGCAACATCATCGTGATCGGCGGCCTGCTGGAAGACAGCTACTCGCAAGGCCAGGACAAGGTGCCGGTGATGGGCGACATCCCGGTGCTGGGCAACTTGTTCCGCAGCGAGAACCGCACCCGCAACAAGACCAACCTGATGGTGTTCCTGCGCCCCATTGTGGTGCGGGACAACGCCACCAGCGACGCGTTGATGATGGACCGCTACGAGGCCATCCGCGCGCTGCAGCAGAACACGCAGCCCGCGCCCAGCGTGGTGATGAAGTCGGTGTCCGGCGCGCCCATCCTGCCCGCGCTGCCACAGCGCGCAGAGCCCGGCGCAGCCACCGTGCCTGCGCAGCCGCTGGCCCCGCTGCCCGCAGAGACTTCGCCACGCTGAAGAAGAGAAGAGCCGCCACCCATGCGCCACCCCCTGCCCTACGCCTTTGCCCGCACCGCCCAACTGCTGCTGGAGGACGACGGCCACCAGCTGGTGCTGTGGCACGGCCCCAGCCCCGACGCGGGCGCGCTGTCCGAAGTGCTGCGCAAGCACCCCGTGCAGCAGCTGCTGCCGCTCGATGCCCCGGCCCTGGCCCAGCGCATCAGCGCGGCCTATTCGCACAGCGAATCGAGCGCTGCCACCGTGGTGAGCGAGGTCGAGAGCGACGCCGACCTCTCGCGCATGATGCAGGAGCTGCCGGCCGTCGAAGACTTGCTGGAGTCGGCCGGCGACGCGCCCATCATCCGCATGCTCAACGCCCTGCTCACGCAGGCCGCGCGCGACGGCGCGAGCGACATCCACATCGAGCCCTACGAGCGCCACAGCAGCGTGCGCTTTCGGGTGGACGGCACGCTGCGCGAAGTGGTGCAGCCCAACCGCGCGCTGCACGCGGCCCTGATCTCGCGCCTGAAGATCATGGCCGACCTGGACATCAGCGAAAAACGCCTGCCCCAGGACGGCCGCATCAGCCTGCGCCTGGGCACCCGAGCCATCGACGTGCGCGTTTCCACCCTGCCCAGCGCCCATGGCGAACGCGCGGTGCTGCGCCTGCTGGACAAGAGCGAAAGCAAGCTGAGCCTGGAAGCCGTGGGCATGCAGGGCGACACCCTGCACCGCTTCGAGGGCCTGATCGGCCAGCCGCACGGCATCATCCTGGTCACCGGCCCCACGGGCTCGGGCAAGACCACCACGCTGTACGCGGCGCTGGGCCGGCTCGACGCCACGCGCAACAACATCATGACGGTGGAAGACCCCATCGAGTACGAGCTGCCCGGCGTGGGGCAAACCCAGGTCAACAGCAAGATCGAGCTGACCTTTGCCAAGGCCCTGCGCGCCATCCTGCGGCAGGACCCGGACATCATCATGATCGGCGAAATCCGCGACTTTGAGACCGCGCAGATCGCCATCCAGGCGTCGCTCACCGGCCACCTGGTGCTGGCCACGCTGCACACCAACGATGCGGCCAGCGCCGTGACGCGCCTGACGGACATGGGCGTGGAGCCGTTCCTGTTGTCGTCGTCATTGCTCGGTGTTCTGGCCCAGCGCCTGGTGCGCAAGTTCTGCAGCCACTGCCACGGCGCGGGCTGCGAGCACTGCGGCCAGACCGGCTACACCGGCCGCACAGGCGTGTTCGAGCTGCTGGTGACCACGGACGCGATCCGCGCGCAAATCCACGCCCAGGCGTCAGAGGCCGACATCCGCGCCGCCGCCATGGCCGATGGCATGGCACTGATGCGCGAAGACGGCGAACGCCTGATTGCCGCCGGCATCACCAGCCGCGAAGAAGTGCTGCGGGTGACGCGGGACTGATTTGCTATACATCTGATAGCTGCTAGCACATGAAGCACTAGCGCTATCAGCCAAAAACACCTGAAATTACCGGATCTGCAACGCAGGTCGGCGCGCCACCTGGGCGACGGCGGGTGCTGCGGCAACGGGGGTGTTGAACGTGGCCGAGGGCGATGCGCCATCCTGCAGCTTGAACTGGCTGACCGCGCTGTTGAGGTGGTGGGCCTGCTCGCGCAGCGACTCGGACGCTGCGGTGGACTCCTCCACCAACGCCGCGTTCTGCTGCGTCATCTGGTCCAGCTGAGTGACCGACTGGCTGATCTGGCCGATGTTGTCGCTCTGCTCGGCCGACGAGGCGGTGATCTCCGCAATGATGTCGGACACACGCCGCACGCTGCTCACGATCTCCGTCATGGTCTGGCCGGCCTGGCTCACCAGACGCGAGCCGTCTTCCACCCGCTCCACCGACGAACCGATCAGGCCCTTGATCTCCTTGGCCGCTTCGGCGCTGCGCTGCGCGAGGTTGCGCACCTCGCTGGCCACCACTGCAAAGCCGCGGCCTTGCTCACCGGCACGGGCAGCTTCCACGGCGGCGTTGAGCGCCAGGATGTTGGTCTGGAACGCAATCGAATCGATCACGCCCGTGATGTCGGCAATCTTGCGCGAGCTGGTGGTGATCTGGTCCATGGTGGTCACCACCTGCGACACCACGGCGCCGCCGCGTGCGGCCACCTCGGCAGCGGTCGACGCGAAGTCGCTGGCCTGGCGCGAGGCCTGGGCGCTTTGCTGCACGGTGCTGGTCAGCACTTCCATCGACGAGGCCGTCTCTTCCAGGTTGGCCGCCGTCTGCTCGGTGCGGTGGCTCAGATCGTGGTTGCCGCTGGCGATCTCGGAGCTGGCGGTGGAGATGTTGCCCGCCGCGTCCTGCACCTGGCGCACCAGGTCACGCAACGAGTCCTGCATGCGGCCCATGGCGCCCACCAGCTGGCCCACTTCGTCCTGGTTCATGGCCGCCACATCGCGCGACAGGTCGCCGCTGGCAATGCGTTCGGCCAGCTCCTGCGCCTGTCCGAGGGATTTGGTGATGGAGCGCACGCTGAAGAACGTGAGCGGAATCAGAACCGCCAGCGCCAGCACCAGGCCTACACCGATCAGCGCGGCCATGGTGGAGGTGCGTGATTCGACGCCCGCACGGGCCTCGTCCATCTGCGCACGGGCCGAGTCCGCGAGGCTGGAGAACAGCTTGTCGGTGGCCTCCATGTGGACCTTCAGGCGATCGGCGTAGGCGCCGCCACCCGCGCCGTCCAGCTGCGCGCCTTCGATCTTCTCGAAGATGGGCGAAATGCCGGTTTCGTACTGCTTGATCTCGTCCAGCGATTTGTCGATGGAGGCCACAAAATCGGCATCGCCCGACTGCACCTGGCGCACATCGGCCAGGCGCTTGCGCAGGGAGGTCAGGGTCTTGGCCCAGGACTCGCGCAGGGCAGAGACCTCGACCGAGTTGTTGAAGTTGATGATGATGTCTTTTTCGGTCCGGCGCAGGTCACCCAGGGTGGTGCGCAGCTCGGACATGTCGGTCAGCGTCTGCACGCGCTCTGAAAACAGCACCTGCAGGGTGCCGCGCGTGCGGTCCAGGGCCACATAGCCCATGGCACCGATGACGACCAGAAGGATCAGGGAAAAGACGGTTCCGAAGTAGAGACGCGTGCGGATGGAGAAGCGGCCGAGAGCATTCATGGCTCTTCCTTACATTTTTTAACAGATAGTCCAGCATAGCAAATTTGGTGCCACGCACACACCCTACCTTCTGGGCCGGGAGTGGGCGCGACTATATGCCGGGCAGGGCCGCCTGCCGCACAGGGTAAGCACGGCCCCCATAAGCTCTTTCAGGGAAACCTCGGGGCCAGTAGCTGTGCTTATTGCCCCGTCGTTACACCGGCTTGAGCGGGATGTACAACTCGCCACCACCCTGCTGGAACTCGGCCGCCTTGGCCTGCATGCCCTGGGCCAGGGCTTCGGCCTCGGCCACGCCCTTTTGCGCGGCAAAGTCGCGCACTTCCTGGGTGATCTTCATCGAGCAGAACTTGGGCCCACACATCGAGCAGAAATGCGCCACCTTGGCCGAGTCCTTGGGCAGGGTCTCGTCGTGGTATTCCTTGGCCGTCTCCGGGTCCAGGCCCAGGTTGAACTGGTCCTGCCAGCGGAAGTCGAAGCGCGCCTGGCTGAGCGCATCGTCGCGCGAGCGGGCGCCGGGGTGGCCCTTGGCCACGTCGGCCGCGTGGGCGGCAATCTTGTAGGCAATGATCCCTTGCTTCACGTCGTCACGGTCGGGCAAGCCCAGGTGCTCCTTGGGCGTCACGTAGCACAGCATGGCCGTGCCCATCCAGCCGATCATGGCCGCGCCAATCGCGCTGGCGATGTGGTCATAGCCCGGCGCGATGTCGATGGTCAGCGGGCCCAGGGTGTAGAACGGCGCCTCGTGGCAGGTCTTGAGCTGCTCGGTCATGTTGGCCTGGATCATGTGCATGGGCACGTGGCCGGGGCCTTCGATCATGGTCTGCACGTCGTGCTTCCAGGCCACCTGGGTCAGCTCGCCCAGGGTGCGCAGCTCGGCAAACTGCGCTTCGTCATTCGCGTCCGATGCGCAGCCAGGGCGCAGGCCATCACCCAGGCTGAACGACACGTCGTACGCCTTCATGATGTCGCAGATGTCCTCGAAGTGCTCGTACAGGAAGCTCTCGCGGTGGTGGGCCATGCACCACTTGGCCATGATGGAGCCGCCGCGCGAGACGATGCCCGTGCGGCGCTGCGCCGTGAGGTGGATGTAGGCCAGACGCACGCCCGCGTGGATGGTGAAGTAGTCCACGCCCTGCTCAGCCTGCTCGATCAGCGTGTCGCGGAAGATGGCCCAGGTCAGGTCGTCGGCCACGCCGCCCACCTTTTCCAGCGCCTGGTAGATGGGCACCGTGCCAATCGGCACGGGCGAATTGCGCACGATCCAGTCGCGCGTGGTGTGAATGTTCTTGCCGGTGGACAGGTCCATCACGTTGTCGGCGCCCCAGCGGATGGCCCACACAAGCTTTTCCACTTCTTCTTCAATGCTGGACGTGACGGCCGAGTTGCCAATGTTGGCGTTGATCTTGACCAGGAAGTTGCGGCCAATCGCCATCGGCTCCACCTCGGGGTGGTTGATGTTGGCGGGGATGATGGCGCGGCCCCGGGCCACTTCGTCGCGCACGAATTCGGGCGTGATGATGCGCGGAATGCTGGCGCCCATGGGGTTGCCCATCAGACGCTTCTCACGGCCTGCATCAGCCATGTACTGCTCCATCCACTCGCGCTTGCCGTTTTCGCGAATGGCCACGTATTCCATCTCGGGCGTGATGATGCCCTTCTTGGCGTAGTGCATCTGGGTGACGTTGGCGCCTGCCTTGGCACGCAGGGGCTTGCGCTGCAGGGCGGCGGCTTCGGCACGCAGCTGGGCCAGGCGGGTCGCGTCTTCGCTCTTTTGCCCGTCGTCCAGCGCCACGGGCGCGCGGCCTTCGTAGTGCGCCACATCGCCACGGCCGGTGATCCAGCCGCCACGCACGCTGGCCAGGCCTTGGCGCACATCGATCACGGCGTTCGGGTCGGTGTAGGGGCCCGAGGTGTCGTACACGCTGACCAGCTCGCCGTTGGTGAGCGCGATGTCACGCACGGGCACGCGCAGGTCGGCGTGCAACTGGCCGGGGATATAGGCCTTGCGCGATGCGGGGAAGGGTTCGCGGGTGCGGGCGAGCAGCTCGGCAAACTTTTCAGCGCTGGCCAGTGGGGTGTGAGGGTCGGGGGCGTTCATGGGCAGGTCTCCTGGTTCCGGTGGCGGTGGGTCTGCTCCGGAATGGACCTGTGCGCCCCTCGGGCGGCTGCGCATGGCAGCCCCTGAGGCAAGGCGTGCCCACAGGGACTGCGGGCACGGGGACAAGGAGGTCGGCTCTTCTTCCGCCGGTATGAACCGGATCAAGTTCGTCGGGTTCGCAAGCTCGCCTGAATTCCTTCAGGACCCTTGCATCTCAGCGCATCAGCACACCCCGGAGCAGGCGCGAGTATAGGGCAGAGGAAAAACGGGCCCGCAGAGCCCGCGAATCAGCCGATACATCAGGCCAGGCGGCCGATGAGAATCACCGCAAAGAAGAACACAGCGGCAATCACCGTCCACTTGAGAATGACGAGCCCCAGGCGCTTGTAGCGCGGCTGCCCGGTGCCGGCATAAAACGCGAACGACACGGCCGCCGCCAAGAGCAGCAGCATGGCCAGCCAGCGAAAGATCAACATGGTCAGCGGGCCCTACCAGGCGCGCGCGGGCTGCGCAAAGCCGGTGGGGGCCTGGCGTTCATCCTCGAACGTGACCACCTCCCAGGCATCGCGCTGGGCCAGCAGCTCGCGCAGCAGCAGGTTGTTCATGGCATGGCCCGAGCGGAAGGCGCTGTAGTCGGCCAGCAGCGGCTTGCCAATGAGGTACAGGTCGCCCATGGCATCCAGTATCTTGTGCTTCACGAACTCGTCGTCGTAGCGCAGGCCGTCGCTGTTGAGCACCTTGTAGTCGTCCATGACGATGGCGTTGTCCAGCCCGCCGCCCAGCGCCAGGCCGTTGGAGCGCATCATTTCGACATCACGGGTGAAGCCAAAGGTGCGCGCGCGAGCAATGTCGCGGCTGTAGTTGCCTTGCCCCAGGTCAAACTCCACGCGCTGGCCGGTGGAGTCCACGGCGGGGTGGTCAAAGTCGATTTCAAAACTGAGCTTGTAGCCGTGGTACGGCGTGAGGCGCGCCCACTTGGCGTTGGCGCCTTCGCCCTCGCGCACCTCCACGGGGCGGGTGACGCGGATGAAGCGTTTGGGGGCGTTCTGCAGCTCCACCCCGGCGCTCTGCAGCAGGAACACGAACGAGGCCGAAGACCCGTCGAGGATGGGGACCTCTTCGGCCGTGATGTCCACGTAGAGGTTGTCAATGCCCAGCCCCGCGCAGGCCGACATCAGGTGCTCCACGGTGTGCACCTTGGCATTGCCCACCGCGATGGTAGACGCCAGCCGCGTGTCCGTCACCGCCTCGGCACGGATGGGAATGTCTACCGGCTGTGGCAGGTCCACCCGCCGGAACACGATGCCCGTGTCCGGCTGCGCGGGCCGCAGGGTCAACTCGACCCGCTGGCCGCTGTGCAGACCCACACCTACGGCGCGGGTCAGGGTCTTGAGGGTGCGTTGCTGGAGCATCCGCGCATTTTAGTTTCTGCGCCGCCGCCCCGCATGCGCCGATGTCTTGTCGGCTTTCCAGAGACGCGTACGTAGAGCTACCGCCGCGTTTTCACCTACTGTGCAGGCACCATTGTTCGCCGCACAATTTGGTACAGAGGGCCTTAGAAACCACAACATGAACTCACGACACTCGCCCCGCAGGAGACTCCCATGAGCAAACTCAGTTTCAAGATGAAGGTCATGCTCATGATCGGCACCGCGCTCACGGCGCTGCTGATCATGGCCATCCTGTCCCTCCTCCAGGAGCGACGGCTGATCACCGAGTCCCGCAAGGACATGCTGACCACCGCCGTCCAATCCGCCCACAGCATCGTGGTCGGCTACCAGGCCAAGGCCGCCAGCGGCGCCATGTCGGTGGAAGACGCGCAGAAAGCGGCCAAGGACGCCCTGCGCATTGCACGTTACGGCGGCCCCGAGGGCAAGACCGAATATTTCTACATCTGGACCACGGAGGGCGTGGGCGTGATGCACCCCTTCAAGACCGAATGGGACGGGCAGGACATGCTCGGCAAGGTCAAGGACGGTTCGGGCGTGGACATCATCGGCCTGCTGGTCAACGGCATGCGCAACAGCAAGGACGGCAAGGCCTTTGTGCCCACCATGTTTGCGCGCCCCGGCCAGCAGACGCCCGTGCCCAAGCTGCAGTACATCGTCAAGGTGGATGGCTGGAACTGGATGGTCGGCTCCGGGCTGTACACAGACGACGTGGATGTGATGCTGCGCCAGGCCCTGTGGTCGAGCCTGGCGCTGGTGCTGGCGGTGTTTGTGGCGGTGGGGGTGATCGGACTGCTGGTGTCGCGCTCGGTGTTGCGCCAGATCGGCGGCGAGCCCACCCACGCCATTGCCATCATGTCCGAGGTGGCCGAAGGCAACCTGGACGCGCAGATTCCGGCCGCCCCACCGGGCTCCATGCTCGACGGCCTCGCCCACATGGTGACCTCGCTGCGCAAGCTGGTGACCGAAGTGCGCTCGGCCACCGACAGCATCGCCACCGCGTCCAGCGAAATTGCGCAAGGCAACAACGACCTGGCCCACCGCACCGAAGACACGGCCAGCAACCTGCAGACCACAGCCAGCAGCATGGAGGAGCTGACCAGCACGGTGAAGCAGACCTCCGACTCCGCACAGACCGCCAACCAGATGGCCACGTCCGCCGCCGAAGTGGCAGCACGCGGGGGCGAGGTGGTGTCGCAGGTGGTGTCCACCATGCAGGACATCAACGCCAGCAGCAAGAAGATCAGCGACATCATCGGTGTCATCGACGGCATCGCGTTCCAGACCAACATCCTGGCGCTCAATGCTGCCGTGGAAGCCGCCCGTGCCGGCGAACAGGGCCGGGGCTTTGCCGTGGTGGCCGGCGAGGTGCGCAGCCTGGCGCAGCGCAGCGCCGAAGCCGCCAAGGAGATCAAGTCGCTGATCGGCGCGTCGGTCGAGAAGGTGGAGTCCGGCACCGCCCTGGTGGGCAATGCGGGCGCCACCATGACGGAGATCGTGGCCAGCGTGCAGCGCGTGACCGACATCATTGGCGAGATCCGTGCGGCCACGTCGGAGCAGAGCCAGGGCATTGCGCAGGTCAACACCGCCATGAACCAGCTGGACCAGATGACCCAGCAAAACTCGGCGCTGGTGGAAGAATCCACCGCCGCCGCCGACAGTCTGCGCGAGCAAGCCATGAAGCTCACCCAGGTGGTGGCGCTCTTCCGTGTGAACGGCAGCACCTCCGCGCCCGCCCCGGCCAGCCGGCCCGCAGCCGCGCCACGCCCCGCCGTGGCTCCTGCAGTGCGCGCCGCAACACCCCGCCCAGCCCTGGCCAAGGCGCCGGCAGCCCCTCGCCCTGCGGCGCCTTCACCCGCCCCAGCGGCGGCATTGCCCCCCAAGGCCAGCAGCCCCAAGACTGCGGCAGACAACAACGATGACTGGGAGTCTTTCTGATCGCTGAGAGGCCTGGGGCCACCCAGGCCTGAACGCGCGCTGAAGCACGCTACATCAGTAAAAAAGCCCTGCCAGCTTGCGCTGGCAGGGCTTTTTGTTTTACACCCCCATCAAGGGGCGGCGGAGTGCGATCAGCGGGGCTGTCAGTCCGCCTGCTTGCGCAGGAAGGCGGGGATCTCCAGGTCATCCATGCCGCCGGACGACAGGGCATCCACGCGGGCTGCCGCCTGCGTGCGGTTGGTGCGCCACACGCTGGGCACCGACATGCTGCCGTAGTCGGCCTGGGCACTGCCCGCATGGCCGCCAGGCACGCCCACAGCGGTACCCAGCGTGCCCACACCGGCGACGGGCATCTGGTAGGCCATGTTGTCCGTGCCCGTGCGCAGACCACCTTGCACCACCGAGATGGGCTGGCGGCGTGCATTGGCACGCGACAGGCCCGTGGCCACCACCGTCACGCGGATCTCATCGCCCAGGCTTTCGTCGTAGGCGGCGCCGAAGATCACATGCGCATCGGTGGATGCGTAGGCGTTGATGGTGTTCATGGCCTGGCGCGACTCGGACAGCTTGAGGCTGCCCTTGCTGGCCGTGACCAGCACCAGAACGCCCTTGGCGCCCGACAGGTCGATGCCTTCGAGCAGCGGGCAGGCAATGGCCTGCTCGGCAGCGATGCGTGCACGGTCTGGGCCGCTCGCCGTGGCCGTGCCCATCATGGCCTTGCCGGGCTCGCCCATCACGGTGCGCACGTCTTCAAAGTCCACGTTCACCTGGCCGTATTCGTTGATGATTTCAGCGATACCGCCCACGGCGTTCTTGAGCACGTCATTGGCGTGCGCAAAGGCCTCGTCCTGGGTGATGTCGTCACCCAGCACGTCGAGCAGCTTCTCGTTGAGCACCACGATCAGCGAGTCCACGTTGGCTTCCAGTTCGGCCAGGCCATCGTCCGCATTCTTCATGCGGCGACCACCCTCCCAGTCGAAAGGCTTGGTCACCACGCCCACGGTCAGGATGCCCATCTCCTTGGCCACGCGCGCGATCACGGGCGCAGCGCCCGTGCCCGTACCGCCGCCCATGCCCGCCGTGATGAACAGCATGTGGGCGCCGGAAATGGCTTCACGGATATCGGCCACCGCTGCCTCGGCCGCGTCGCGGGCCTTCTCGGGCTTGCCCCCTGCGCCCAGCCCGCTGTTGCCCAGCTGGATGACACGGTGGGCCGAGCTGCGCGTGAGCGCCTGCGCGTCGGTGTTGGCGCTGACAAACTCCACGCCCTGCACGCTGCGGGCAATCATGTGCTCGACGGCATTGCTGCCGCCGCCGCCCACACCGATCACCTTGATCTGGGTGCCCTGGTTGAATTCTTCGGCTTCGATCATTTCGATGGTCATCTTGGAGCTCCTGGTTCTAAATTCGTATGCAATTGCCAATTGAGAGATGGGATCATTTTTCTTGTAGTGCGTGGCGGCCCTGTACATCGCCATCGCTCGCGCGGTATCGGGTGAGGGCTCCCACGCGCTAGCCACAGGGGATATTTCATGGTCAGAAATTCCCCACGATGAAATCTTTGAAGCGTCCGAACGCGGTTTTCATGGACCCACTCTTCTGAGCCACCTTGAAGCCGCGCAGGCGCGCCAGCCGGGCTTCTTCAAGCAGGCCCATCACCGTGGCGGCACGGGGCTGGGCCACCATGTCCGCCAGAGCGCTGGAATACTTGGGGATGCCGCGCCGCACGGGCTTGAGGAAGATGTCTTCGCCCAGTTCAATCATGCCGGGCATCACCGAGCTGCCGCCCGTGAGCACGATGCCCGAGGACAACACCTCTTCGTAACCCGACTCGCGCACCACCTGCTGTACGAGCGAGAAGATTTCTTCAACGCGCGGCTCGATCACACCAGCCAGCGCCTGCTTGCTCAGCATGCGCGGGCTGCGGTCGCCCAGGCCGGGCACTTCCACCTGCGCCTCGGGGTCGGCCAGCAGCTGCTTGGCGTAGCCGCTTTCAACCTTGATGTCTTCGGCGTCCTTCGTAGGGGTGCGCAGCGCCATCGCGATGTCGCTGGTGATGAGGTCGCCCGCAATCGGGATCACCGCCGTGTGACGGATCGCACCACCCGTGAAGATGGCCACATCCGTCGTACCTGCGCCGATGTCCACCACCACCACGCCCAGCTCGCGCTCGTCGTCGGTCAGCACGGCCTGGCTGCTGGCCAGCGGGTTCAGCATGAGCTGCTCGACCTCCAGGCCGCAGCGGCGCACGCACTTGATGATGTTCTCGGCCGCGCTCTGTGCGCCGGTCACGATGTGGATCTTGGCTTCGAGGCGGATGCCGCTCATGCCAATGGGCTCCTTCACATCCTGCCCGTCGATCACAAACTCTTGCGGCTCCACCAGCAACAAGCGCTGGTCGCTGCTGATGTTGATGGCCTTGGCCGTCTCCACCACCCGCGCCACATCGGCCGAGGTGACTTCCTTGTCCTTCACGGCCACCATGCCGCTGGAGTTGAGACCGCGGATGTGGCTGCCGGTGATGCCGGTGTAGACGCGCTGGATCTTGCAGTCCGCCATCAGCTCGGCCTCTTTCAGGGCCTGCTGGATGCTCTGGACCGTGGCGTCGATGTTGACCACCACGCCCCGCTTGAGACCATTGCTCGGGGCCACGCCCAAGCCTGCGAGCTTCAGCTCGCCATTGGGCAGAACCTCGGCCACCACGGCCATGACCTTGGCGGTGCCAATGTCCAGCCCCACGACGACGTCTTTGTATTCTCTTGCCATATCAGTCTATGCCCTTCTCGGTTCTGTCCCGCTGTCCCACCAAGCCCTCACACCGCCCTCTCGGGGCCTGCAGCATGCTGCGTCCAGTCCTGTTGTTCCTCATGCCATCACCTCTTGCGCACGGCCGTGGCGCCGGTTGCGTCTGCACTCACCGTGGTCACGCCCCGCAGGCGCAGCGCGTAGCCCCCGGCGTGGCGCAGGTCTGCCGACTCCAGCGCATCCACGCGGCGGCCGTACTGCGCGGCCACCTGGGTGAGGGTTCGCACAAACCGCTGCGTGCGCTGCACCACTTCCTGCGGCGTGCCGCCGCCTAGCTCCACCACAGCCTCGCTGTCGAGGGTGGCGCGCCAGCCGCCCCGCCCTGTCAGCTCCAGCTCTTCCACATCCAGCCCAAGCGGTTGGAACACCGGCTCCAGCAGCCCGTACATCTGCAGCACCTCGGCCGAGCTGCCCGCTGGCCCCTGCAGGCGCGGCAGGCCTTCCTGCTCCACATCGCCCACATTCGCCTCGAAGACCTCGCCCTGGCTGTTGACCAGCGCCGAGCCGGTGTCCGGGCCCCAGTACGCCACGGCGTCGTGCTCCTGCAGCTCCACACGCAGGCTGCCGGGGTAGACCCGCCGCACCTGCGCGCGGCGAACCCAGGGCACCTGCTCAAAGGCCTCGCGCGCCGCGCGCAGGTCCACCGTGAAGAAGTTGCCCACCAGGTGCGGCGCCACGTTGGCCCGCAGCGTCACCGCGTTGTTGTGCACCAGTTCGCCCTGCACCACGATGCGTGCAATGGCAAAGCCGGGGTAGCGCAGCACCCACCACGCGCCCGCCGCCAGCACGGCCATGGCGCAGCCCACGAACAGGACCGACGCGGTCAGGTTCATGAGCTTGACGTCCAGGGGTGCGGGCAGCGTCTGATTCATCAGGCAGCCTTTGGCTTTGCGGGCGTGTCCAGTGCCGCATCCGCAAGGATGCGCAGGCACAGCTCTTCGTAGCTGATGCCTGAGGCCCGGGCCGACATGGGCACGAGCGAATGGCCTGTCATGCCGGGGGACGTGTTCATCTCCAGCAGGAAGGGCTTGCGGTCACTCGCACGGATCATCAGGTCGGCACGGCCCCAGCCACGGCAGCCCAGGGTGCGGTAGGCCTCCAGCACGATGCGCTGGATCTCGCGCTCTTCGGCCTCAGGCAGGCCGCTCGGGCACTGGTACTTCACATCGTCGGTGAAGTACTTGTTCTGGTAGTCGTAGGCACCATCAGGCGCCACGATGCGGATCACCGGCAACGCGCGGGCATTGGCGCCCTGGCCCAGCACGGGGCAGGTCACCTCTTCGCCCTCGATGAATTCTTCGCACAGCACGTCGGGGTCGTACTGGGCCGACAGCTGCACGGCCTCCTGCATGTCGGAATAGCCGCGCACCTTGGTCACGCCGATGGACGAACCTTCGCGCGGCGGCTTGACGATGAGGGGCAGACCCAGCTCGTCGGGCACGGTGCGCACCACTTCGCGCTGCTGGCGGTCAGGGGCCAGCCACACATAGCGCGGCGTGGGCAGGCCCTCGGCCAGCCACACCCGCTTGGTCATGACCTTGTCCATGGCAATCGCCGACGCCATCACGCCAGGGCCGGTGTACGGAATGCGCAGCAGCTCCAGCGCGCCCTGCACCGTGCCGTCTTCGCCATGGCGACCATGCAGTGCGATGAAGCAGCGCGCATAGCCGTCGCGCTTCAAATCACCCAGCGCGTTCTGCGCAGGGTCAAACGCATGGGCATCGACGCCACGGGAGCGCAGCGCCTGCAGCACGCCGCTGCCCGACATCAGCGACACCTCGCGCTCGGCCGAGTCTCCGCCCATCAGGACGGCGACCTTGCCCAGCGATTTCACGTCGATATTCGATTCAGGAAGGGTCATGGTGCGCTCCCTTCACGCGCTTTCAGCTCATTATTTTGTAGCATCTCAACCACCTTGCCGGGCACGGCACCGATGGAACCGGCGCCCATGCACATCACCACATCGCCCGCGCGTGCGTTGTCGGCAATGGCTTGGGGCAGATCGGCCACGTTGTCCACAAACACAGGCTCCACGCGCCCCGCTACACGCAAGGCACGGGCCAGCGAGCGGCCATCGGCAGCCACGACCGGCGCCTCGCCTGCGGCATACACCTCGGTGAGCAGTACCGCGTCGGCATGGCCGATCACCTTGACGAAGTCTTCGAAGCAATCGCGCGTACGCGTGTAGCGGTGCGGCTGGAAGGCCAGCACCAGGCGCCGCCCGGGAAACGCGCCACGTGCGGCTGCCAGCGTGGCAGCCATTTCCACCGGGTGGTGGCCGTAGTCGTCGATGACGGTGAAGGTGCCGCCGTCCTTCGCGGGCAGATCGCCATAGCGCTGGAAGCGCCTACCTACGCCCTTGAAGCCCGCCAGCGCGCGTTGCACGGCCTCATCGGGGATGTTCAGCTCCACCGCCACGGCAATGGCCGACAGCGCGTTGAGCACGTTGTGTTCCCCCGCGAGGTTGAGCACGACTTCCATGTCGGGCAGCGTGACGCCGTTGCGCCGCTGCACCGTGAAGCGCATCTGGCCCGCCTCGGCGCGCACGTTGATGGCACGCACCTGGGCGTCTTCCGAGAAGCCGTAGCTGGTGATGGGGCAGGTCACGCTTTGCAGGATGTCGCGCACGGCCGGGCTGTCCACACACAGGATGGCCGTGCCATAGAACGGCATGCGGTGCAGAAAGTCCACAAACGCGCCCTTGAGCCGGCCGAAGTCGTGCCCGTAGGTTTCCATGTGGTCGGCGTCGATGTTGGTCACCACCGCCATCACGGGCAGCAGGTTCAGGAACGACGCATCGGACTCATCGGCCTCGACCACGATGTAGTCGCCGCTGCCCAGTTTGGCATTGGCGCCCGCGCTGTTGAGCTTGCCGCCGATCACAAAAGTCGGGTCCAGTCCCGCCTCGGCCAGCACGCTGGTCACTAAGCTGGTGGTGGTGGTCTTGCCGTGCGTGCCAGCAATGGCAATGCCCTGCTTGAGGCGCATCAGCTCGGCCAGCATCAGCGCGCGCGGCACCACGGGGATTTTCTTTTCGCGTGCGGCCAGCACTTCGGGGTTGTCCGATGTGACTGCTGTGGACGTGACCACGGCGTCGGCACCATCGATGTGCGCGGCCGCGTGGCCGAGGCAGGTTTTGATGCCCAGGTCGGCCAGGCGGCGCAGCGTGGCGCTGTCGGCCAGGTCCGAGCCCGAGATGCGGTAGCCCAGGTTGAACAGCACTTCAGCAATGCCGCTCATGCCGGCGCCGCCCAGGCCGACGAAGTGGATGTGGCGAATCGCGTGTTTCATGCCAACTCCTCGCAGGCAGTCACCACTTCGCGGGTGGCGTTGATTTTTTGCATGTTTTTGGCCTTGAGCGCTACATCCACAAGCGTGGACCGCTCCAATTTCAATAGCATTTCAGACAACCCTTGCGGCGTCAGGTCGCGCTGCTGCACCAGCCAGCCGCCGCCCGCATTCACCAGGAACTGCGCGTTGGTGGTCTGGTGGTCGTCCACGGCCGACGGGAAGGGCACGAAGATGGACGCAGCGCCCACGGCCGCGATCTCGGTGACGGTGCTCGCACCCGCGCGGCAGACGATGATGTCGGCCGCTGCGAACGCGCTGGCGGTGTCGTCGATGAAAGGCGTCAGCTCTGCCTCAACACCCGCGACGGCATAGTTGGCTCGCAGCGCATCGATCTGCGCCGCACCGCTTTGGTGGACTACGGTGGGGCGCTGGTCGGCAGGCATCAGCGCAATGGCCTGGGGCACGATCTCGTTGAGCGCACGCGCGCCCAGGCTGCCGCCCACCACCAGCAGACGCAGCGGGCCGCTGCGGCCCGCAAACCGTTCTGCCGGGCCGGGCTGCTGTGTGAAGGCGGTACGCAGCGGGTTGCCCACCCACTGCCCCTTTTTGAACACGTTGGGGAAGGCGGTGAACACCCGGTCGGCCACACCGGCCAGCACCTTGTTCGCCATGCCCGCCACGGAGTTCTGCTCGTGCAGCACCAGAGGCTTGCCCGCGAGCACGCCCATCATCCCGCCCGGAAAGGTGATGTAGCCGCCCAGGCCCACCACCACATCGGGCTTCACACGGCGCACGACCTGCAGCGCCTGCCAGAACGCACGCAACAGGCGCAGCGGCAGCAGGGCCAGCGTGACGAGCCCCTTGCCGCGCACGCCAGAGAAATCGATGAGTTCCAGCGCAAAGCCGTGCTGCGGCACGATGCGCGACTCCATGCTGCCGGGCGCGCCCAGCCAATGCACGCGCCAGCCACGCGTACGCAGCTCTTCGGCCACAGCCAAGCCGGGGAAGATGTGGCCACCGGTGCCACCGGCCATGATGAGTGCGGTCTTTTGCTTGCTCATACGCGGCCTCCGCGCATGAGCAGCTTGTTTTCATAGTCCACGCGCAGCACCACCGCCAGCGCCACCAGGTTCATCAGGATCGCCGACCCGCCAAAACTCATCAGCGGCAGCGTGAGCCCCTTGGTCGGCAGCGCGCCCAGGTTCACGCCCATGTTGATAAAGGCCTGGAAGCCGATCCAGATCGCCACGCCCTGCGCGACAAGGCCGGAGAACACCCGGTCCAGCGCGATGGCCTGTCGGCCGATGTGCATGATGCGGCGGGTCATCCAGAGGAACAGGATGATGAGCGCCACCACACCCACAAGGCCAAACTCCTCGCCGATCACGGCCATCAGGAAGTCGGTGTGCGCCTCGGGCAGCCAGTGCAACTTCTCCACGCTGCCGCCTAGCCCCACGCCAAACACCTCGCCCCGCCCGATGGCGATCAGCGAGTGCGACAGCTGGTAGCCCTTGCCCAGCGCATGCTGTTCGCTGAAAGGGTCGAGGTAGGCAAACACGCGCTCGCGGCGCCAAGGGGAGCTGGCGATCATCAACGCAAAGGCACCTACCAGTACCCCTGCGATCAAGAAGAACATGCGGGCATTCACACCGCCGAGGAACAGGATGCCCATGGCAATCACGGCCACCACCATGAAGGCGCCCATATCGGGCTCGGCCAGCAGCAGCACGCCGACGATGGCCACCGCAGCGCCCATGGGCAGCACGGCACGGAAGAAGCGCTCCTTCACCTCCATCTTGCGCACCATGTAGTCGGCGGCATAGATCAGCACCGCAAACTTGGCCACCTCGGACGGCTGGAAGCCCACCGGCCCGATGGACAGCCAACGGCGCGCGCCGTTGACCACTTTGCCCACGCCAGGAATCAGCACCGCCACCAGCATGAGCAGGGCCACAATGAACAACCAAGGCGCCACGCGCTCCCACAGCGCCATGGGCACCTGGAACGCCAGCAGCGCCGCCACAAAACCCACCACCAAGTACATCATGTGGCGGGTCAGAAAATGGGTGGACGCATAGTTGGCAAAGCGCGGGTTGTCCGGCATGGCAATCGACGCCGAATAGACCATCACCAGCCCCCAGGCCAGCAGCGCCACCACCACCCAGAGCAGGGCCTGGTCAAAGCCCAGCACGCTCGCGGGCGTGCTGGACGACTGTCGGTACTCGGTGCCGCCCACGCGCACGGGCAACACGTCGGCCGCCTTGCTGGGCAGGCCGCCGAACCAGCCGGTCACGCGTTGGAGCAGGGTGCTGGCGGGTGCTGTCATTGCATTCCCTCCGCCGACTGGCCCGCATCGTCGACCATCGCCCGCACGGTCTCGCAAAAGACGTGGGCGCGGTGCTCGTAGTCCTTGAACATGTCGAAGCTGGCACAGGCAGGCGACATCAGCACTGCGTCGCCAGAATGGGCGCGCTGCGCTGCCAGTGCGACGGCCTCAGGCAAGGTGCCCGCATCGAGCAGTGGTACGCCTGTGTCCTGCAGCGCCGTGCGGATCAGCGGTGCGTCGCGGCCGATCAGCACCACCGCACGTGCATAGCGCGCGACGGGGGCTGCCAGGGGCGCAAAGTCCTGCCCTTTGCCTTCTCCGCCCAAAATGACCACCAGACGCCGCTCCGTGCCCAACCCCACCAGCGCTGCCGCCGTGGCGCCTACGTTGGTTCCCTTGCTGTCGTCAAAATATTCCACGCCATGGATGATGGCCACGGGTTCCACGCGGTGCGGCTCACCCCGGTATTCACGCAGGCCATACAGCATGGGCGCCAGCGGGCAACCCGCTGCCGTGGCCAGCGCCAGCGCCGCCAAGGCGTTGGTGGCGTTGTGGCGCCCCCGGATGTGCAGCGCATCCGCCGGCATGAGCCGCTGGATGTGCAGGTCCTCTTCGACCTCGTTGCGGCCACGCTTGCGGGTTTCGTCGGCATCCATGGCACGCACCAGCCAGGGCATACCGCTGACCACCTCAATGCCGAAGTCGCCCGGACGCCGGGGCATGTCGCCACCAAAGGTGATGTGTGCGCGCGCCTGCGGCTTTTGTAGCTTGACCTTGACGGGCGGTGGCAGCATGCCCATCACCGCAGGGTCTTCGCGGTTCAGGATCATCAAGCCCGTCTGGCCAAAGATGCGTGCCTTGGCCGCAGCGTAGGCCTCGATGCTGCCGTGCCAGTCCAGGTGGTCCTGCGTGATGTTGAGCACCGTGGCGGCTGTGGGCTCGAAGCCGCCTTCACCCCCATGCACGCCATCCAGCTGAAAACTCGACAGCTCCAGCACCCACACATCGGGCAAGGTGTCGGAGTCCAGGTGTTCTGCCAGTGTGTCGAGCAGGGTCGGACCGATGTTGCCGGCCACGGCCACGCGTTTGCCCGAGCGTTCCACCAGTTGGCCGGTGAGCGAGGTCACAGTGGTCTTGCCGTTGGTACCGGTGATGGCCAGCACGGCGGGGGCATACGCGTGCGATGCACGCAGCGCAGCCAAGGCCGTGGCATACAGGCTCAACTCACCGCCAGCGCTGATGTTGCTTGCGCGAGCCGCTTCCAAAACAGGAGCCACTGCCTCGGGGCTCAGCCCTGGCGAACGATAGACCGCGCGCAAGTTCTGCCCCTGCACCAGACTGGTATCGAATGCGCCCGACACAAAACGCACCCGGGGCAGCTCCTGCTGCAGCGCGGGAAGTTGCGGCGGGGCAGCGCGCGTATCGGCCACGGTGACCCGCGCACCACAACGCACACACCAGCGTGCCATCGCCATGCCCGAGGCGCCCAGGCCCAGGATCAGGATGTGCTGGTCTTGCAGCAGGTTCGCCACGCCTTCGCGCGCCGGGCCTGCAGGCACATCGGGCGTGGTGGACTCGTCGGCCTCAGCGGTCTCGGCAACGTCCGCGCTGTCCGCAGCGCCCGGCTCGGGGGCAGTCACCTCGGCAAAAATCTGCGCCACAAAGTCCGCCGCTGCCTTCGCGGCGGAGACGGCGGGCACGGCCTCGGGGTTCCAGGCGGTACTGGTGCTTTTGGCTGCGGGCGCAGCGTCTGTGGCCTCCCTGCCTGTCGCGGCAACAACCTGCTCAGGATTCGCCTCAGGCACTGCGGGCTCTGCGGGCGCTACGGGCAAAGGGGCCTGCATGCCAGGATCGCCTTCGGGAGTGCCGTCCGCACCCACCCAGGCCCCTGCCAACGGGGGCATGGCCTCGGGCGTACCGAGGGGGTCAGGGACAAGAGGATCGTTCGGGTTCATCGCAGTTTCAGCGTGGACAGCCCAATCAGGCACAGCAGCATGGTGATGATCCAGAAGCGCACAACCACCTGCGTTTCCTTCCAGCCGCTCTTCTCAAAGTGGTGGTGCAGCGGCGCCATCTTGAGCAGGCGGCGGCCTTCACCGTAGCGCTTCTTGGTGAACTTGAACCAGGCCACCTGCAGCATCACCGACAGGGCCTCGACCACAAAGATGCCACCCATGATGGCGAGCACGATTTCCTGGCGCACGATGATGGCGATGGTGCCCAGGGCACCGCCCAGCGCGAGCGCACCCACGTCACCCATGAAGACCTGGGCAGGGTGCGCGTTGAACCACAAAAACGCCAAGCCTGCGCCCGCCATGGCTGCGCAGAAGATCAGCAGTTCGCCCGACCCCGGAATGTGCGGAAAGAACAGGTACTTGGAGTACACCGAGCTACCGGTGACGTAGGCAAACACACCCAGAGCCGAACCCACCATCACCACGGGCATGATGGCCAGGCCGTCCAGACCATCGGTCAGGTTCACCGCATTGCTCGAACCCACGATGACGAGGTAGGTGAGGATCACGAAACCGAGCACGCCCAGGGGGTAGCTCACCTCTTTGAAGAACGGCAACTGCAGGCCCGCCTTGGGCGGCAGGTCGAGCGAAAAGCCCGACTGCACCCAGCCCACAAACAGCTCCCACACCTTGGCGTTGGAGCTTTCAGAAATGCTGAACACCAGGTACAGCGCGGCCATGAGGCCGATCACCGACTGCCAGAAGTACTTCTCGCGCGAACGCATGCCCTCGGGGTCTTTGTTGACCACCTTGCGCCAGTCGTCCACCCAGCCGATGGCGCCAAAACCAAGCGTGACGATGAGCACAATCCACACAAAGCGGTTGGACAGGTCAAACCACAGCAGGGTGGAAATGGCGATCGACAACAGGATCAGCACACCGCCCATGGTGGGCGTGCCGCTCTTGGACAGGTGCGACTGCATTGCATAGCCCCGAATGGGCTGGCCGATCTTGAGCGAGGTGAGGATACGGATCACCTTGGGGCCGGCCACCAGCCCGATGAGCAGCGCCGTCATGGCAGCCATCACCGCACGGAACGTGAGGTACTGGAACACCCGGAAAAAGCCGAACTCGGGCGACAGCCCTTGCAGCCATTGCGACAGCATCAGCAGCATGTGGCACCTCCGGCGCAGGCTGGCACCGTGCGGGCAATATCAATGCGTTGCGCCATGGTGTCCCTCCCGTGGGTTGATCGGCTTTTGTTGTTGTTCTGCGGGCAGTGCGGCGGCGCTGATCGCCTCGACCACCTGTTCCATCTTCATGAATCGCGATCCCTTGACCAGAACGCTGCCCACCGTGGGCAGAGCCTGGCGCACGGCATCCTGCAGGGCGGCCATCTCGTTGAAATGTCGGGCCCCATCGCCATAGGCCGAAGCAGCATGCACCGACTGCGCACCCAGAACAAACATCGTGGGGATGCCCGCCTCACGGGCCAGTGCGCCCGCCTCGGCATGGAACTGCGGGCCCTGGTCGCCCACCTCGCCCATGTCGCCCATCACCAGCAGTTGAGGGCCCGGCAGTTCGGCCAGCACCTGGATGGCAGCGTGCATGGAATCGGGGTTGGCGTTGTAGGTGTCATCCACCACTGTGATGTCGCGGCCCGCAACGGACACGCTGAACGCGCGCGAACGCCCCTTGACCGGGGTGAAGTCGCGCAACCCCTGGGCCACGGCCGCAACCGGTGCACCCGCTGCCAGCGTGCACGCCGTGGCCGCCAGTGCGTTCGTCACGTTGTGGCGGCCTGCGATGTGGAGACGGGTGGTGATCTCGCCGCGTGGCGTGGCCAGGGTGACCGCCCAGGCGCCGCGCTCCCAGGTGGCCTGTGCACAGCGGACATCGCCGCCATCGCCAAAGGTCACCGTGCGGCGGCCGGGCCGCTCCATGGCAAGCGATTGCCACAGGCTCGTGTACGCATCCCCTGCCGGGAATACGGCCACACCATCGGCCGGCAGGCTGGCAAACACCGAACCGTTCTCGCGGGCCACGGCCTCCACGGTGTGCATGAATTCCAGATGCTCGCGCTGCGCGTTGTTGACCAAGGCGACCGTGGGCTGGGCCATGGCCGCCAGTGTGGCGATCTCGCCAGGGTGGTTCATGCCCATCTCAATCACGGCGGCGCGGTGGCTGGCGCGCAGGCGCATCAGCATCAGCGGCACACCGATGTCGTTGTTGAAATTACCCTGCGTGGCAAACGCAGCCTCGCCCTGCCAGGCACGCAGAATGGACGCAATCATCTGCGTCACCGTGGTCTTGCCGTTGCTGCCCGTCACGCCGATCAGCGGCAGGTGAAATTGCGTGCGCCAGCCGGTGGCCAGCGCGCCCAACGCCGCCAGGCTGTTGGGCACTTCGATGCCGGGCAAGCCTGCGGCTTCCAGACCACCGTGTGCGATGGCGGCCGCAGCGCCGCCAGCCCGGGCGTCGGCCAAGAAGGAGTTGGCATCAAAGCGCTCGCCCTTGAGGGCCACAAACAAATCGCCTGGCTGCAACGTGCGCGTGTCGGTGTGCACGCGCGCCAGCGGGGTGGCGCCATCGCCCACCAGACGGGCGGCAGGGATACTGGGCTGCAGCAGTGCCCAGGCTTGCTGCAGGGTCATGACGGGTTCAAAACTGTTCATGCCCATGTGTGGGCTCCTCGGGCCTGCAGCGCAGCCTGCGCGTGGGCCATGTCGGAGAACGGCACACGCACGCCTGCCGCCTCCTGGGTGTCTTCGTGACCCTTGCCGGCAATCAGCACCACATCGGCGGGCGCGGCCTCGGCAATGGCCTGGGCGATGGCGACGGCACGGTCGGGCTCGGCTCGCACCGTGCCACCGGCAATCGTGCCCTGCAGGATCTGGTGCAGGATGGCAGCCGGGTCTTCGCTGCGGGGGTTGTCGCTGGTCACCACCACTTGGTCGGCCTGCTGCTGGGCCACGGCGCCCATCAGCGGGCGCTTGCCCGCATCACGGTCGCCGCCGCAGCCGAACACGCACCACAGCCGCCCGCCACGCTCGGCCACCAGGGGGCGAAGGGCTTGCAGGGCCTTGTCCAAAGCATCGGGGGTGTGGGCGTAGTCCACCGCCACCAGGGGTTGGCCCACCGCCACCAGCCGCTGCATGCGCCCCGGCACGGGCTGCAGGCTGGCGCAGGCACGCACGGCGCGGTCCAGCGGCACACCCAGGCTGCGCAGCGTGGCCAGCACACCCAGCAGGTTGAGCACGTTGTATTGGCCGATCACGCGGGTTTGCAGCAGATGACGGTCATTGCCCTCCACCACCGTGAAGCGCAGGCCCTGGTCACCCAGGGCGATGTCTTGTGCCGTCAGACGCGCAGGTGCCTGGGCCGAGACGCTCCACCGATCCAGCGCACTGCCTTTCAGCTCGCCATGCAGTTGGGCGCCTGCGGGGTCGTCCACATTGACGATGGCGGCCTGCAGGCCGGGCCAGTCGAACAGCGCGCGCTTGGCCAGCCAGTAGTCGGCCATGCTGCCGTGGTAGTCCAGGTGGTCCTGCGTGAAGTTGGTGAAGATGGCGGTGTGGATCTGCGTGCCATCGAGCCGGGCCTCGGCCAGTCCAATCGACGAGGCCTCGATGGCACAAGCACCAAGGCCCTGCGCCACAAACTGGGCAAACGCGCGCTGCAACCGCACCGGGTCGGGCGTGGTCATGCCGGTGGAGGCCAGCGCGGGAGGCACTCCCATGCCCAAAGTGCCCACCAGCGCACATTGATCTTGCCCCGATCGCTCCTCATTCGATAGCGCATTCAGCGCACCCGCCAGCCACCAGGCCGTGCTGGTCTTGCCGTTGGTTCCGGTCACGGCCAGCACCTTCAGCTGCTGCGTGGGTTGTGCAAACCATTCAGCGGCAATGGGCCCTGTGGCGGCCTTGAGGCCTGGCAGCGCAGCCATGTGGTCGCCCTCGAAAGCGAAAGCCTCGACCCCCGCCTGTTCGACCAGGCAAGCCGTGGCACCGCGGACCATGGCATCGGCCACATGCGCTCGGCCGTCGGTGGCGGCGCCGGGCCAGGCAATGAAGCCGTCGCCGGGCGTGATCTGGCGGCTGTCGGTGTGCAGGGTGCCGGTGACGCGCGTGCGCAGCCATTGCACGGCCTCGCCCGCGGTCTGCAGGGTGTGGAGCGGCGCTGGCATCACAGCGACTCCTCCACCGCATTGGCCACGATCTGCGGCTTGACCGCCATGTCGGGCTGCACGCCCATCATGCGCAGGGTTTGCTGCACCACCTCGCTGAACACCGGCGCGGCCACAGCGCCGCCGTAGAACACGCCGTTGCTGGGCTCGTCGATCATCACGGCCACGATGATGCGGGGCTTGTCGATGGGCGCCATGCCGGTGAACCACGCACGGTACTTGCCCGAGGCGTAGTTCTTGCCCACCTGCTTGCGCGCGGTGCCCGACTTGCCGCCCACCGAGTAGCCCACGGTCTGCGCCTTCTGGCCTGTGCCGCCGGGGCCTGCGGCCATCTGCAGCATCTTGCGCACCTGGTCGGCCGTGCGCTCAGAAAACACGGGCACGCCCACGGCGGGCTCGCTGGTCTTGAGCATGGTGGCGGGAATGACCCGGCCGCCATTGGCAAACACGGTGTACGACCGCGCCATCTGGAACAGGCTGGCCGACAGACCGTAGCCGTAGGACATGGTGGCCTGCTCCACCGGGCGCCAGCTCTTGTAAGGGCGCAGGCGCCCCGTCACCACACCCGGGAAGTGCAGTTGCGGCTTCTGGCCAAAACCGGCCGCCGAGAAGGTCTCCCACATCTCGCGCGCGGGCATCTGCATGGCCAGCTTGGTGGTGCCCACGTTGCTGGACTTCTGGATCACGCCTTCCACCGTGAGCACGCCATAGTTGTGCGTGTCCGAGATCGTGGAGCCGGTGATGGTGATGCGCCCGGGGTTGGTATCCACGATGGTCTCGGGGCGCACGCGGCCCGTCTCCAGCGCGAGGCCAATGGTGAACGGCTTCATGGTGGAGCCGGGCTCGAACACGTCGGTGAGCGCGCGGTTGCGCAGCTGCTCGCCGGTGAGGTTCTGGCGCTTGTCGGGCACGTAGCTGGGGTAGTTGGCCAGCGCCAACAGCTCGCCGGTGTGGGCATCGAGCACCACCACGCTGCCCGCCTTGGCCTTGTGCGCGGCCACCTGGTCGCGCAGCTTCTGGTACGCAAAGAACTGCACCTTGCTGTCGATGGACAGCTGCATGTCCTTGCCGTCGACCGGGGGCACGGTTTCGCCCACGCTTTCCACCACGCGACCCAGGCGGTCCTTGATCACGCGGCGCGAACCGGGCTTGCCCGCCAGCTCCTTGTCGAACGCCAGCTCCATGCCCTCCTGGCCATGGTCTTCCACGTTGGTGAAGCCCACCACGTGCGCGGCGGCTTCGCCCTCGGGGTATTGGCGCTTGTATTCCTTGCGCTGGTAGATGCCCTTGATGTCCAGAGCTGCAATCTGCTGGCCCACATCCCAGTCGAGCTGGCGCTTGATCCAGACAAAGGTCTTGTCCTCGTCCGCCAGCTTCTTCAGTAGATCGGCCTGCGGCATGTCCAGCAGCTTGGCCAGCTGCTTGAGCTTGGCGCGGACCTCGGGCTTGTCCTGGTCCACGTCTTCAGGAATGGCCCAGATGCTCGCAGCTGGCACGCTGGATGCGAGGATCAGGCCATTGCGGTCCACGATCTTGCCGCGGTTGGCAGGCAGCTCCAGCGTGCGCGCAAACCGCACCTCACCCTGGCGCTGGAAGAACGCGTTGCCAAACACCTGCACATAGGCCGCCCGCCCAGCCAGCCCCAGAAAACCCAGCGCAATCACCGCCACGATGAACTTGCTGCGCCAGACCGGTGTCTTGCTGGCCAGCAGAGGGCTTGAGGTGTAGAGCACACTGCGGCTCATGGCTGCGCCCCCGCAGGTTGCGAAGCGGCGGCTGCCGCTGCTGCATTGGCAGTTGCGACACCCTGTGGGTCAGACACGTACTGCGTGATGGCTGGCGTGGCGGTGCGCATGTTCAGCTGCGCACGCGCGATCCTTTCCACCCGCAGCGGCGTGGCCTGGGCGCGCTTTTCCACCTGCAGGCGCTGGTGCTCCGTCTCCAGACGGCGCGCCTCGGCCACCGCGCGGTCCAGCTCGGTGAACAGGCGGCGCGATTCGTACTGGGTGTGCACCAGGTAGATCGCGCTGGCAAGCACCGCCAGCAAAAGGACCACGTTCAGCCGCGTCATGTCAGACGACTGCCGTGCGCTCGGCCACGCGCATGATGGCGCTGCGCGAGCGGGGATTGGACTCGACCTCGGCCGCACTGGGCTTGATGCGGTCGAGCGCGATGAGCCTCATGGCCTGCGGCGCGGCAAACGGTGCGCGGCGGTCGTAGACCTCCTTGGAGTGTTTCGCGATGAATTGTTTGACGATACGGTCTTCGAGCGAGTGGAAGCTGATGACCACCAGCCGCCCGCCGGGCTGCAGCACCGAGAGGCTGGCCTCTAGCGCCTGTTGCAGCTCTTCAAGCTCGGCGTTGATGAAAATCCGAAGAGCTTGAAATGTGCGCGTTGCAGGGTTCTGGCCCGGCTCGCGGGTTTTGACCGCGCCAGCCACGAGGTCGGCCAGTTCTGCGGTGGTTGCAAGAGGACCCCGTTCTTCGCGCCGAGCAACAATCGCCTTTGCAATGGGGCCAGCAAACCGTTCTTCACCGTAGTCACGTATCACCTCCGCAATCTGACCGACTTCGGCCGTGGCCAACCAATCGGCCACGCTTTCGCCGCGCGTGGTGTCCATGCGCATGTCCAGCGGGCCGTCAAAACGGAAACTGAAGCCCCGCTCGGGGCTGTCGATCTGGGGCGAGCTCACACCCAGGTCCATCAGCACGCCCGCAGCGCTGGCAGGCGGCAGGTCGGCCAGATGGCGAAAACCTTCGTGCCGAATGGAAAAACGCGCATCGGTGATGCGCGTTGCTTCGGCGATGGCCTCGGGGTCCTTGTCAAAGGCCACCAAGCGCCCCTGGGGGCCCAGCCGGAGCAGGATGAGGCGGGAGTGCCCGCCGCGCCCGAAGGTCGCATCGACCCAGGTGCCGGAAGGCTCCGGGCCTGCGCCGCCCAAGAGAGAGTCCACAGCCTCATTCAGCAGGACGGTGGTGTGTTGCAAGGGAGATGTCACAGCGCGCCTCAGAAGGAAAAGTCCTTGAAGACATCCGGCATCTCGCCCTGCATGGCCTTGGCCTCCTGCTCGTCGTAGGTGGCCTTGTCCCAGAGCTCGAAATGGTTGCCCATGCCCAGCAGCATGGTGTCTTTGGAGATACCGGCGGCTTCGCGCAGCTCCGGGGAGATCAGCACACGGCCGGTGGCGTCCATGTCCACGTCCATGGCGTTGCCCAGAAAGATGCGCTTCCACCACTGGGCGGACATGGGCAGCTGGGCAATGCGCTCGCGGAACTTCTCCCATTCAGGACGGGGAAAGACCATGAGGCAGCCGTGCGGGTGCTTGGTGATGGTGAGCTGACCGGATGCCGTGGCCGCGAGGACGTCACGATGCCGGGTCGGCACGGACAGCCGACCCTTCGCATCGAGACTCAGCGACGAGGCACCTTGAAACACGGACAGATTCCCAGTTCGGTTTTGCGCCTCGGAGGTCCCGAAGGGGACCTTGAGGGCACTTTTCACCACTTAATTGCACTTTTTTGCACTGTAGCAGGAAAAGCACACCGAACAAGGGGGGTGTCCCACAAACTTTTCAATGAAATCAACGACTTAGATGCGTTTTTTCAGCTACCAAAACGCCAAAAGTCGTTGAAAAAGAAGTACTTAGAGAGGCCTATGAAAGTGACCTCTCAAGGCTTGACCGAGTGGTCACAGGATGTAGCGCGACAGGTCCTCGTCCTGGCTCAGGGTCTGCAGGCGCGCATCGACGTAGGCGGCGTCGATGGTGATGGTCTGGCCGGACAGGCGCGTGGCGTCAAAACTCACCTCGTCCAGCAGGCGCTCCATCACCGTGGAAAGGCGGCGCGCACCGATGTTCTCGGTGCGCTCGTTCACCTCAAAGGCGATGTGCGCCAGGCGTGTGATGCCCTCGGGGGCAAACTCCAGCGTGACGCCTTCCGTGGCCAGCAAGGCCTGGTACTGCTTGACCAGCGACGCATGGGTCTGCGTGAGGATGGCCTCGAAGTCCTTGACCGACAGCGACTCCAGCTCCACCCGGATCGGAAAACGCCCCTGCAGCTCCGGAATCAGGTCGCTGGGCTTGGACAGGTGGAAAGCGCCCGACGCGATGAACAGGATGTGGTCCGTCTTGATCATGCCGTACTTGGTGGACACCGTGGTGCCCTCCACCAGCGGCAGCAGGTCGCGCTGCACGCCCTGGCGCGACACGTCCGCACCACTGCTTTCCTGCCGCGCGGCCACCTTGTCGATCTCGTCGATGAAGACGATGCCGTTTTGCTCGGCGTTCTGCACGGCGCGGGTCTTGATCTCCTCTTCGTTGACCAGCTTGGCCGCCTCTTCGTCGGTGATCAGCTTCAAGGCTTCCGCGATCTTGAGCTTGCGGGTCTTGCGCTTATCCTGCCCCAGCTGGCTGAACATGCCGCGCAGTTGCTCCGTCATTTCCTCCATGCCCTGGGGGCCCATGATTTCGAGCTGGGGGCGGCCTTCGGCCACGTCGATCTCGACCTCCTTGTCGTCCAGACTGCCTTCGCGCAGCTTTTTGCGAAAGACCTGGCGGGCGGTGTTGTCAGCGGCGGGCTCGCTGCCTGCTGCAGCACGGGCCGGAGGGATCAGCACGTCGAGAATGCGCTCCTCGGCCGCATCTTCGGCGCGGGTGCGCACCTTCTTCATCTCGGCCTCGCGCGTCTGCTTGACGGCCATCTCGGCCAGGTCGCGGATGATCGAATCCACATCCTTGCCGACATAGCCCACCTCGGTGAACTTGGTGGCCTCGACCTTGATGAAGGGCGCATCGGCCAGCTTGGCCAGGCGGCGCGCGATCTCGGTCTTGCCCACACCAGTGGGGCCAATCATGAGGATGTTCTTGGGCGTGATCTCCTGGCGCAGGCTGCCTTCCACCTGCTGGCGGCGCCAGCGGTTGCGCAGGGCGATGGCCACGGCGCGCTTAGCGCTGGCCTGGCCCACGATGTGGTTGTCCAGCTCGGAGACGATTTCCTGGGGGGTCATGGACGACATACAGGTCTTCCTGGTATCAAATGGGGCGGTAGCGCTAGTGGATCATGCGCTAGCAGCTATAAAAAACAGAGCAATTGCCCATCAGAGGCTGACCGTGCGGCCAGCCTGGGGCCGGTTCCACCGCCGTACGCTCAGAGCGTCTCGATGGTGTGGTTCATGTTGGTGTAGATGCAGAGTTCGCCCGCGATTTCGAGCGACTTCTTCACGATCTCTTCGGCGGACAACTCGGTGTTCACCAGCAGCGCCTTGGCCGCCGAGTGCGCATAGGCGCCCCCGGAGCCGATCGCCACGATGCCTTGCTCGGGCTCCAGCACGTCCCCATTGCCGGTGATGATGAGCGACGCGCTGGCATCGGCCACGGCCAGCATGGCTTCGAGGCGGCGCAGAACGCGGTCGGTGCGCCAGTCCTTGGTGAGTTCGATGGCCGCGCGCGTTAGGTGGCCCTGGTGCTTTTCCAGCTTGGCCTCGAAGCGCTCGAACAGCGTGAAAGCATCGGCCGTGGCCCCGGCAAAGCCCGCCAGCACCTTGCCGTGATAGAGCTTGCGCACCTTGCGCGCCGTGCCCTTGACCACAATGTTGCCCAGCGTGACCTGCCCGTCGCCGCCGATGGCGACCTGAATGCCGGAGGGCGTCTGGCGACGCACGCTAAGAATGGTGGTGCCGTGGAACACCGGATGGTTGTCTTGTGATGAATCCATAGCTGCGGCAGATGGGGGCGGCAGCCCATTTTGCAAGGCAGCCATCCGACGCGAATACCTGTGGAGCACGCCACTCGCGCCCACGACAGAAGCCGACTTCACCGACAACCCTAGAAAACAAGAAACAGAGAGGCGCGCCAGCCGACCGCCGCACTGCCAAGTCAGCTCAGTTCTTGCGGGGAACCACCCAGGCGTGCTCGTTGATGCCGATCACGTTGAAGAAGATCGCCACCAGCCGCTGCAGGTTGTGGAACTGGATCACATGGCCATGGCCTTGTTGCTCGGCGGCCCAGTTGAGCACCGAGCCTGCGGCCGCAAAGTCCACCCGGATCAGCTTGTCGCAGGCAATGGTCAGCGGCACACCGGGCTTGAAGTGCGCCTCGAACGGCTGCAACAGGGGCGTGGCATCGCCATCGATGTGGCCCTTCAGCTCTGCCACCGGGCCCGCATCCAGCGGGGCCGGTGCCGACAGCTCGCCCAGGTCGGAGGCCATGAAGTCGCTGTCCGCCGCCAGCGGGGCGGAACCAGACGAAACCCCTTCGTTGTCCGAGTATCCGCAGCGCGGCGACACCCAGGACGGCGGCGAGACCTCATAGGTCACGCAGTAGTCCAGGGCCACCAGTTCAAATTCGTCGGGCTTGCCCATGAGGCGCATGGCGGCCATGCGCAGGCGCCACCACTCAGGGCTGTTGGAGCGGTCGCCCGACTGGGTCTTGGCATCCAGCAAGGCATGGAGCTTTTCCACACCCGAAAACACGATCTGCCCATCACGGTCAGCCCACTGGCTGAACTGGTCGGCCAGCAGGGGCACCGCAGCCTCGTCGATGGAAGTGAGGCGCGACCAGGACAAGGTCCAGGGCGATGCGGCACGCACCAGGGAGGCCTGCAGGGCCGCCACCGAAGAGACAGCGACGGTGGGTGGTGCGTTCCAGCTGAAATCGCGGCGCATGGCGACGGCGGGCTCGGCAGCCGGTGCGGCCTCTGCGGCCAGACCCAGCTGCGCCGGAATGGAGAACCACAGCGGCGCAGAACGGCCGTACTGCGCGGCAAAGTCGATGGCCAGGGTATCAAAACGGTCGTGCTGCCCGGTGGCCCGGTACAGGTCAAACAGCGTCATCCAGATTTCCAGCTGCTGCGCTGGATCGTCCTGCTGGTGCTGGGCCAGCACCTCCAGCAGACCAGACTCGGCCCCTGCATGGTCACCATTGGCAAACCGGATGGCGGCTTCTTCAAGATCGGGTTCGTGCACGAATTCCTCCGGTTCGAATGCGGGCGCGGGCGCAGCCGTGGGAGCCGCAGGGCTGAAGGATGCTTCGACGTGTGGGGTGCTGCCCGGCAGCATGGTGGCGTCCGTGCCACCAAAACGGCCAATGGCCATGCTGTCATCGGCAAACAGGGGCTGGACGGCAGGCTTGGTGTCCAAGGGGGCAGACAGGCTTCCGGGCACCGTGGGCGCATAGGCACGGGCCTGCTCCTCCGAAGAGGCCTCCGTGCTGGAGTCCGGCATCACCCCAGGCTGGGTGGGGGCGTCGGCGCCCTGCTTGCTCTTCCACCACTGCTGGGACATCTGCGCTTCAATCTCGTCGATCTTCTTGAGCGTGACGGCCCGCTCGTCGGGCGATGCCATGCTGCTCTGGAAGAACGAGGGCCGCCCAGCAGCGTCTTCCACCCGCTGGCCGTGCAAGACCTCGCGCTGGCGCAACTTGCGCAGCTGATCGAATTCGCGGCGCCGCACAAAGTCGTTGCGGCGCTTGCGCTCGATCATCTCCTTGAGCATCTGCTTGCTGTACTGGCTCTCCCGGTCGTCCTGAAGGGAATCCAGCTCTGTCCAGTTGACGGTCGGATTCTTCACGAACCGCACCACCTTCGATAGCAGGCCGCCGGGGGTGGATTCTTCCTTGCTCATTGCTCAGGGTGCAGAGTGCGCGCGTTGATTGACAGGCCGCTGCCTGCTCAATCCCCAAACATCTTCTGCTTGAGTTCGCGGCGTTGCTGCGCTTCGAGCGACAGCGTGGCAGTGGGGCGAGCGATCAGGCGGCCGACACCGATGGGTTCACCGGTTTCGTCGCAGTAGCCGTAGTCACCGGCATCAATGCGGGCGATGGATTGCTCGATTTTCTTGAGCAGCTTGCGCTCGCGGTCGCGGGTGCGCAGTTCCAGTGCGTGCTCTTCTTCGATGGTGGCGCGGTCGGCCGGGTCGGGCACCACCACGGTGTCTTCACGCAGGTGCTCGGTGGTTTCGCCGGCGCTGTTGTGGATGTCCTGCTTGAGCTGAACGAGCTTGAGGCGGAAGAACGCCATCTGTTTCTCGTTCATGTACTCGCTGTCGGGCATGGCCATGACTTCAGCGTCGGTCAGCTCGGCGACGGACTTGGTCTTCCAGTTGTTCGCCAGCTTGGGGTCTTTTTTGGCAGCCGTGAAAGTAGGCTGCGCTTGCGCGGTCGTGGGCATGGTGTGTTGATAACTGGCTTTGGCGGCCGTTGAGGCCACCGTCTGTGCCATGGATGGTACGGTCAATTGGGCCAATCGGGAAGAAGGCCGGGTTGTGCGCACGGGTACCTGCGAGCCCGCCTGCAGCGCAGGCGCCGCAGCGGCTACCGCCACGGCGGGGGGCGCGGCCACCTTGGGTGCCGCAGCAGCCTTGGCAGCGGCCTTCGCAGCCACCTTGGGTGCTGCTGGGGCGGCGGCGCTTTTCGCCGCGGCAGGGGTTGCCTTGGTGGCCCCCTTGGATTTGCTGGTGTCGGCTTTCACTTCCTGGTCTCCTCGCAGTACGGGCGGGCCCTTGGCCGCTCTCACGGCCCGGGACTGGTGGCAAGCCTTGGGTGGTTTTACCGGGGCGCGATTGTATCGACCTGGGCTGACGCAAACGGAAACGTTGCGGATACAACACAAATCGGGCGCCATCGCCCCCTCAAACCCCGTGCGCAGGTCAGACCAGGCTTTGCTCCAGCCCCTGCAAGAAGATGTCCTTGGGCAGGTCAATGCCAATGAAAACCATCTTGCTGGTGCGCAGCTCGCCCTCGGCCCACTGGGGGCCCAGGTCGCTGCCCATGAGCTGATGCACGCCCTGGAAGATCACCTTGCGCTCCGTGCCTTTCATATTCAGCACCCCTTTGTAGCGCAGCATGCGCGGGCCGTAAATGTTGACGATGGCGCCGAGGAAGTCTTCGAGCTTGGCCGGATCGAACGGGCGGTCCGAGCGGTACACAAAACTCTTCACATCATCGTCGTGGTGATGGTGGTGCCCGTGCTCATGGCCATGCTGGTGCGACGGGTGGTTGCAGTGCTCGCCATGCTCATGGTCGTGGTGGTCATGGCTGTGCTCCTCTTCCTTGAGAAAGTCCGGGTCGATGTCCAGCTTGGCATTGAGGTTGAAGCCGCGCAGGTCCAGCACCTCCTTGAGCGGCACTTCGCCAAAATGCACGGCCTTGATGGGCGCTCGGGGGTTCATGTGCTTGAGGCGGTGGATCAGCGCATCGGTTTCGTCCTGGGACACCAGGTCGGTCTTGGACAGGAAGATCTGGTCCGCAAATCCCACCTGGCGGCGCGCTTCCTGGCGGTCGTTGAGCTGCTGGGGCGCGTGCTTAGCGTCCACCAGGGTGATGATCGAGTCGATGAGGTAAGTCTCGGCGATCTCTTCGTCCATGAAGAAGGTCTGCGCCACGGGGCCCGGGTCGGCCACGCCGGTGGTCTCGATCACGATGCGGTCAAAGTCGAGCAGGTTCTTGCGCTTCTTGGCGGCCAGCAGTTGCAGCGTCTCGCGCAGGTCTTCGCGGATGGTGCAGCAGATGCAGCCATTGCTCATCTGCACGATCTGCTCCTTGGACTCGGTCACCAGGATGTCGTTGTCGATGTTTTCTTCGCCGAATTCGTTCTCGATCACGGCGATCTTCTGGCCATGGGCTTCGCTCAAGAGGCGCTTGAGCAACGTCGTTTTGCCCGAGCCCAGGAAGCCGGTGAGGATGGTGACGGGGATCAGTGCCATAAATCTGTCTTTCTAGGGATCAACTACTTGCGCGGCGGCGTGGCCGCCGCATATCTCAGTGCCCCGTGGGGCCAATTTTTCAGTGTACCGAGGCTGTCAACCCCTTGCCGGGAGCCGCCTCGTTCACCCTTTTCGCATCACGACCAGGCCCTTGAGGTACTCCCCTTCCGGAAACTCCAGCGTCATCGGGTGGTCGGGCGCGCCGCCCAGGCGCTCCAGGATGAAGCCGTCCACGCCCGCATCCGCTCCGGCCGACGCCACGATCTTGTGGAACAGGTCGGCGCTGATGCCGCCTGAGCACGAGAAGGTGAACAACACGCCACCGGGCGACAGCAACTGCAGCGCCAGCCGGTTGATGTCCTTGTAGGCGCGTGCGGCGCGCTCGGCGTGCGCCGCAGTGGGCGCAAACTTCGGCGGGTCCAGGATGATGGCGTCGAAGCGTTGGCCTTCCTTGAGGAACTGGCGCAGCGAGGCGTTCACGTCGGCATCGAGGAAGGTGGCGCGGTTCGGATCGAACCCATTGAGTGCCACGTGGGCGCGGGCGCGCTCCAGGGCCGGGCCTGAAGAATCGATGGAAGTCACGTGCCCATCGGCCACGTTGCCTGCCGCACGCATGCCCGCCAGCGCCGCCACGCTGAAACCGCCGGTGTAGCAAAAGCAGTTGAGCACATGCTTGAAGCCCAGGCGCTGGGTGTAGTCGGCAAACCGCTTGCGGCTGTCGCGCTGGTCCAGATAAAAGCCCGTCTTGTGGCCCTCGGCAATGTTGAGGGTCAGGCGCCACTGGTGCTCGCGGATCGTCAGCTCCAGCGGCGGCCCCTCGCCATCGCCCGCAGCGCCCGTCGGCCCGCCACGCAGCCAGCCGGTGGCGGGCTCCAGACCTTCCAGCGAACGCACGCTGGCGTCCGAGCGCTCGTACAGCTTGGTCAGCCCCGTCTCGCGCAGCAACGCATCGGCAATCACGCCCTTCCAGCGCTCGGTGCCTGCGCTGGTGAACTGCGCCACCAGGGTATCGCCATAGCGGTCCACGATGAGCCCCGGCAGACCGTCGGACTCACCATGCACCAGGCGCACGCCATCGCTTTGCACATCAAAACGGGCTCTGGCGATGATGGAACGTGCGCAAGCAGCTATAAAAAATGGAGCATCAATGCGCTGCGCCTCGTCAAAGCTCCACACCCGCGCGCGGATGCGCGAGCTGGGGCTGTAGGCCGCCCAGGCGAGGAACTGGCCTTCGTGCGATTCCACGCGCACGGTCTCGCCGCTGTCGCCGCCGCCCTTGGCGATGGCCGATTCAAAGATCCAGGGATGGCGGCGCAGTAGCGAGCGCTCTTTGCCTGCGCGGAGTCGAAGGGTTTTCATGCCCCGGATTGTGCGGCCTGAAGGCCACGGTAGCGGACCCCACCGACGCAAAACGCGCGCAGAAGCCGGCACTGCGACTGATCACGCCTTGGTCTGACACGCGCCGCACGCCCCTCTTCGCCCGGCAAACACCCGGCCGAGTCACTCTCTCGAAACCGCATATTTGACAAATATGATTTTCAATCGATAAAATTACGGAAATTAGCATTTTTATCAAAACACTCCGATGACTACCTCAGCCACACGCCCCAGCACCACCCGCCTCGCCCCCGCGCCCGGCACGGCCCAGGCCGTGATGACCGACCTGCGCGAATTTCTGGCCTTCAAGATCGGCAACGAGGAATACGGGGTGGACATCCTGCGGGTGCAGGAGATCCGGACGTACGAGAAGCCCACCACCATTGCCAACGCCACGGGCGAGTTGCTGGGCGTGATGAACCTACGCGGCGTGATCGTGCCCATCATCGACCTGCGCCTGAAGCTGGGGCAGACCGCCGTGCAATACGACCACCTGAAGGTGGTAATCGTGCTGCACATCGGCCAGCGCACGGTGGGCGTAGTGGTGGACGGGGTCTCCGATGTACTCACTCTGGAGCGCGAACAGCTGCGCCCCGTGCCCGCCCTGCGCGGCAACGTCAAGCCCGAACACCTGCTGGCCATCGGCTCGGTGGGTCCACGGATGCTGATCCTGCTCGACATCGAGAAATTCCTTGCCCGGCCTGTGGCGGGCGAAGCCCTTGCCGCCACCCACTAAACGGCCACCCCCTCCCCCAAGAACTGGACACACCATGAAATTCAATGACCTGAAGATTTCGACCCGGCTCACGCTGGGCTTTGGCTTGATGGCGCTGCTCATCGGCCTCATGGGCACGCTGTCGGTGGTGCTGGCAAGCCGCGCGGACAAAGCGTTCCACTCCATCATCGATGACCGCTTCCCCAAGGTGCTGCACCTGCATGTGGCCAAGGAAGACGTGACGGGGGTCGAACTGGCCCTCACGCAGATGCTGCTGGATACCAGCCCCGAAAACGTACAACGGCACCAGGCCACCATCAACGCCAAGCGTCAACAGATCACGCAGCTGTTCGAAGCCCTCGCACAGCAGATCACCACGCCCCAAGGCAAAGCCGCACTGGCCGAAACCTTGCGCGCACGCGGTGAGTACGCGGCGCAGTTGTCACGCTACTCTGAACTGCTGACCGCCGGGCGCCTGGACGATGCACGGGCTGTGCTGACAGGGTCCATGGCGGCGCCGCGCAAGGCGTACTTTGATGCCCTCGACGGCCTGATCGAATTCCAGGAGTCGCTGGCGAAAACGGCTCAGGCCGATGCCGTGGCGGCGGTGTCCACGCTGAACGTGTCGGTGCTGGCGCTCACAGGGCTGGCCCTGGTGGCCGGTGCGGCGATTGGTTTTGGCATCGTGCGCTCCACCACGGCTCCCCTGCGCCGCGCAGTGGATGCCGCCCGCGCCGTGGCGGCCGGGGACCTGAGCCTGCCCATCACCTACTGTGGCACCAACGAAACCGCACAACTGCTGCAGGCCCTGCAGGAGATGCAACAGTCACTGGTGCATCTGGTCGGCCAGGTGCGGACCAACAGTGACAGCGTCTCCTACGCGTCGGCCGAAATCGCCCAGGGCAACAACGATCTGTCAGCGCGCACAGAGCAGCAGGCCAGTGCACTGCAGGAAACCGCTGCCTCCATGGAGCAGCTGAACGCCACCGTGCGCCAGAACGCCGAAAACTCCCGCCAGGCCAACCAGCTGGCCCAGGCGGCCACAGCGATTGCCGTGCAAGGGGGCGACGTGGTGGCCGACGTGGTGCGCACCATGAAGGACATCAACGACAGCAGCAACAAGATCTCAGAGATCATTGGCGTCATCGACTCCATCGCGTTCCAGACCAACATCCTGGCGCTGAACGCTGCCGTGGAGGCCGCCCGTGCAGGCGACCAGGGCCGTGGCTTTGCCGTGGTGGCCACCGAGGTGCGCGTGTTGGCGAGCCGCTCGGCCGAGGCGTCCCGCGAGATCAAGGGCCTGATCGGGAACAGCGTGGAGCGCGTGGAAGCCGGATCGGCCCTGGTGGACCGCGCCGGTCAAACGATGAGCGAGGTCGTTGCCTCCATCCGCCGCGTCACCGACATCATGGGCGAGATCAGTGCCGCCAGCACCGAGCAAAGCCAGGGCGTGGACCAGATCAACGAAGCGGTGACGCAGATGGACCACGCCACACAACAAAACGCTGCCCTGGTGGAAGAAATGGCCGCTGCCGCTGCCAGTCTGAACCAGCAGGCGGGCGAACTGGTTCAGACGGTTGCCACCTTCAAGCTGCCCGATGGCCAGGAGCAAGCCCAGGCTTCCGTGCAGGAGCCACGCGCTGTCTTGCAACACCGACCCGTACGCCGCCCCTTGCTCGGCCAGGCCCATCTGCCGATGGCGGCAGCCTGAGCGGCTTAGAGCGGCAGGTCACGCTGTGGATGAACCAGACTACAGCGCCTTGCCAAAGCGCTCCAGGCGCGGCGCCCAGTGGCCCAGCACATCGGCCGACAGCAGCACGCGGTGCGCCTGCCCGATGAGCAGATGGCGCGGCACCAGGCCGATGTAGCGCGAGTCCGCACTGTTGTCCCGGTTATCACCCAGCACCAGGTATTCGCCCTCGGACACCTGCACCGGATCGAAGCTGCTGCGCGCTGTCACGCCCTGCAGCCACTGCACGCGGCGCTCATGCCCCAGCAGGCGCTCCGTCCAGCGCGTGGCGGTGAGCGTGCGGCCCGGCAGCACCGCCTCCTGCACAGAATCGGGCCTCTCGTATTCGGCGGCTTGGCCGTTGATGTAGAGCACCTCGTTGCGCATCTCCACCGTGTCGCCGGGCAAGGCGGCAATGCGTTTGATCAAGCGGGTGCCGTCCAGCGGGGACGAGAAGGTGACCACATCGCCGCGCTGCGGGTCGTCGATGTGCGCCAGGATCACGTCAGTGAGCGGAAGCTTGAGGTCGTAGGCCAGGCGGTTGACCAGTACCACATCCCCCTCCAGCAGCGTAGGCCGCATCGAGCCCGAGGGAATGGGGTTCCAGTCGGCCACGGCAGTGCGAAAGACACCAAAGCACAACAGCAGCACAATGAACCACCGGTTCGATTTAAGGTTCGATTGGATCCAGTTCAACAGCATCACGACAACTCCAGAGCGCCCACGGCGGGCGGCAATTTGATCGGAGGCGCCACGGGGCCACTTGGTTCCGCGCGGCGGGCGGGCGGTTGTTTCGCTTTCGCGGAGGCCCGCGCGGCGGCTCAGGGGGGCTTCTTCCGCGCACGCGGGTGGGCGGCGTCATACACCTTGGCCAGGTGCTGAAAGTCGAGACGCGTGTAGACCTGTGTGGTGGTGATGTTGGCGTGGCCCAGCAGCTCCTGCACCGCGCGCAGGTCGCCGCTGCTTTGCAGCAGATGGCTGGCAAACGAGTGGCGCAGCATGTGCGGGTGCACCGGCGTGGTCAGCCCCGCCTGCTGGCTGCGCTGGCGCAGGCGCAGCCAGATCGACTGGGCGGTGAGGCGTTTGCCGCGCTGGCCTACGAACAGGGCGGTATCGAGCCGTGCAGAGCCTTCGCCACCAAACGGTGTGGCCCGCAGCTGCAACCAGGCCTGCAGCGCGGCCGTAGCGGCGGCGCCCACCGGCACGCTGCGGCGCTTGCTGCCCTTGCCGAACACATGGGCTTCGCCCGCTTGCAGGTCCACCCAGCCACGGCCCTGGCGCTGGCGCTGGGTGTCGGCGTTGGGGATGGCATCGAGCCCCGCCAGTTCGCCCACGCGCAGGCCGCAGCCGTACAGCAGCTCCACCATCGCCGCATCGCGCGCCTCCAGCCAGGGGTCGGCGCCGGTGTTGTCGAATTCGGCCAGCCGCACGGCGTCGTCCACGCCCAGCGCCTTGGGCAAGGGCTTGGGGGCCTTGGGGGCGCGCACGTCCTGCACCGGGTTGTGCGGAATCAGCCCCTGCCGCCCGGCCCAGATGAAGAAGCCGCGCCAGCCCGAGAGGATGAGCGCAATGCCCCGCCCGCTGCGCCCGCCGCTGTGCATCTGTGCCACAAAGCGGCGAATGTGTGCCGTCTGCAACTGCAGCAGCGGCACGTTCACGCCAGCCGCAAACTGCGCCAGCTTTTCAAGGTCCAGGGTGTAGAGCGTGAGCGTGCGGGCGGCCAGCCGCTTTTCGACGCGCACATGCTCCAGATAGCGCAGGACGTGGGGGTCGAGCGTGGTGGGGGCGATGGGCGTTTCAGACATGGTGCCGTCGCCGAGACGCCGCTAGGTTGGCACGGGCTGCCAGAAGGCGGGCTACTGAAGCCGCAACAGTGCTGCGCTGGCCAGCTCTGCCATGCGCGACAAGAAGTCGGTGCCCATCGTGGCATCGAACCGCTGCGGATCGTGCGAGCCCAGCACCAGCAGGCCAAACGCTGGCGTGGCGCTGTCGATGGCACCGGCACGCAGCGGCAGCAGGGCCAGGGACTGGGCGGGCTCGCCGCCTTCCTGCGCCAGCCAGCCTGCAGGCTCGAAGCCCAGGTTGGGGCCGCAGAAGGGCATGGTCAGCGACGAAGCAAACGCCCGCGCGTCTTCGCTGGCGCCCTGTGTGAAGTCGGCGTCGATGTACGGAGCGGCCACTGCCCACACCCGCACGGCCGCCTGGGGCACATCGAACAGGGTGCGCACGCCATCGACCACGGCCTGGGGCAGGTCAAACGGGTCGCGCACCTGCAGCAGGCTCCCGGTCCATTGGTGCACCTTGTGGGCGATGGCGGCGTTTTCGGTGCTGTTGCGCACCATTTCCATGATCCGATGCTCCAGGCCCTTGATCTTCTCGCGCAGCATCTCGGCCTGGCGCTCCTGCAGGCTCACGGCGCGCGCACCGTGCGGGCTGGTGATCTGCACGCTGGCCAGCACCTCGGCATGGCGCTCGAAGAAACCCGGCGTGTTGGTGAGGAACTGGGCGATGTCGTCTTCGGTGATCGGTGGGATGTGGGTAGTCATACGAGCGTGTCGGGAATGTCGATCTGGCCTTCGAACACCGTGGTGGCCGGGCCGGTCATGAAAACGGAATCAGCCTCCTGGCCGCTCCAGGCGATGGTGAGGCGGCCGCCGCGCGTGTCCACCTGCACCTCGGGGTCGAGCAGCCCCAGCCGGATGCCGCTGGCCACGGCCGCGCAGGCGCCGGTGCCGCAGGCCAGCGTCTCGCCCGCGCCGCGCTCGAACACCCGCAGGCGCACATGGGAGCGGTCCACGATCTGCAGGTAGCCCGCGTTCACCCGCTGGGGGAAGCGCGCATGGCGCTCGATCAGCGGCCCGGTCTGCGCGACAGGCGCCGTGTCCACGTTGTCCACCAGTTGCACCGCATGCGGGTTGCCCATGGAGGCCACCGCTACCAAAACAGAAGCGCCCGAGGCATATTCCTCTAGCGCTACCGGCCATTTTTGCCCTGAACCCTGCTGCACGGGCGTAAGACCGGTGGTGTTGAACGGCACCTTGGCGGGGTCGAACTCGGGCCGGCCCATGTCCACCGTGACGCGGCCGTCGCCCGTGAGGCGGGGGGCAATCACACCGCTTTTGGTCTGTACGCGGATGGTGTCCTTGCCCGACAGCCCCCGGTCGTGCACAAAGCGAGCAAAACAGCGCGCACCGTTGCCGCACTGCTCCACCTCGCCGCCATCGGCGTTGTGGATCACGTATTCAAAGTCAATGCCCTCCCCCGGCGAGGGGCGCACGGTGAGGATCTGATCGGCGCCGACGCCGAAATGGCGGTCGGCCAGGAAGCGGTATTGGGCGGCGCTGAGCCCCAGGCGGCCCTGGGTTTCGTCGAGCACCACAAAATCGTTGCCCGCGCCCTGCATTTTGGTGAAGCGAATCTTCATGGGACGGGATTATGGCCCCGCCCCTGCGCCAAACCGCGCAGGGGCTTACGCTTGGCAGCTTCTCTCGATTCCACCGGCTTTTCAGGAACCTCGCATGACCGATCTTTCCGCTTTTGCCATCACCCGCAAGTGGCCCGCCCGACACCCGGACCGCATCCAGCTGTATTCACTGCCCACGCCCAACGGCGTGAAGGTGTCGATTGCGCTGGAAGAACTGGGCCTGCCCTACGAGCCCCACCTGGTGAGCTTTGAGACCAACGACCAGACCACGCCCGAATTCCTCTCGCTCAACCCCAACAACAAGATCCCGGCCATCCTGGACCCGAACGGGCCGGACGGCCAGCCGCTGGCACTGTTCGAGTCTGGCGCCATCCTGGTGTACCTGGCCAGCAAGACGGGCCAGCTGCTGCCGCAGGACACCGCCGGGCGCTACGAAACCCTGCAGTGGGTGATGTGGCAGATGGGCGGTGTGGGCCCCATGTTTGGCCAGCTCGGGTTCTTCCACAAGTTTGCAGGCAAGGACTACGAAGACAAGCGCCCGCGCGACCGGTATGTCGCTGAATCGAAGCGCCTGCTCAAGGTGCTGGACGAGCGCTTGGCGGGCCGCCAGTGGGTGATGGGCGACCAGTACACCATCGCCGACATCGCCATCCTGCCGTGGGTGCGCAACCTGGTGGGCTTTTACGGCGCGGGTGACCTGGTCGAGTTTGACCAGTTCAAGGAGGTGCAGCGCGTGCTCGCAGCCTTCGTGGCGCGTCCGGCGGTGGCCCGGGGGCTGGCGATTCCGGCGCGCGGCTGACGGCTAGGGCGCCGGGTTTCTCATCCGCCCTTGATCTTGATCATGCCGCGCAGCCCGGCACCCGGGCGCCACGCACCTACCATGGGCCTCCTCAAAAAAACAGGGAGCACCCCATGGGATTGACCGTTAATGTTCTTCAGGATCTGGACCTGCACGACCTCCAGGCCGCCGCCCGCGCGGCGCTGCAGGAAACCAACGCCATCGCGCTGATCGAGTTGCTGGAAATGCTGTGGAGCTGCGATGTGGAGGGCGCCAACGCCGTCATCGACGCCGTGCTGCAGCGCCTGCAGCAACTGCGCGCGCTGCGCTGACGGCGGGCCTGCAAGGCAGGCCTGCTCAGCCCAGACGCTCCTGTAAGAAATCCAGAAAACACGCGATACGTGCCGCCAGTTGCGTGTTGCGGTAGTACACCGCACTGATGGGCTGGCGCACCTCCACCGTGTCCTTGACCAGCACCTGCACCAGGTCGCCGCGCGCGCGGTCAGCGGCCGTCATGAAGTCCGACAGGCACACGATGCCCACCCCTTGCAGCGCTAGATGGCGCAGTGTCTCGCCGCTCGATGCGGTGAGGCCGGGCACGATGGGCCAGGCGTCTCCATGCGCGCCGCGCAGCGGCCACTGGTTGAGCGACTCGGGCTGGTTGAAGCCCAGCAGCGTGTGCCGGGCCAGGTCGGCCACACTTTTGGGCTTGCCCGTGCGCGCCAGGTAGTCGGGGCTGGCCAGCACCCGCAAGCGGCTGGTGCACAGCGGGCGCGCATGCAGGGTGGAATCCGGTAGCTGCCCGATGCGAATGGCCACGTCCGTGCGCCGCTCCAGCAGGTCGATGTATGTCTCGTCCGTGTCCAGCTGCAGCGTGATCTGTGGATAGGCCTTGCGAAACGCAGGCACCAGGGGCACCACGGCGTGCAGCATGAAGGGCGTGGCCGCATTCACCCGCAGGCGGCCGGCGGGCTGCTGGCGGCGCGCGGCAATGTGCTCCTCGGCGTCGTCGATCGAGGCCAGGATGGCGCGCGTGCGCTGCAAAAAGGCCCGGCCCTCCTCCGTCAGCTCGGTGCGGCGTGTGGTGCGGCGCAGCAGCGTGGTGTCCAGCTTTTTCTCCAGCCGCGCCAGCGCCCGGCTGATGCCCGAGACGGTTTGGCCCAGCGTGTCGGCTGCGGCCGTGATCGAACCGCCGTCCACCACCGCCACAAAGGCCTGCAGTTCTTCCAGCGTGGTTTTCATGGGTTCTCCTGCCGCGATATTGTTGACTTTAAATCAATTATCAATGGCGCTTAGCGATCTTTTTCAGCAAGACTGAAACACCCACACTCCACAGCCCGAAAGCCTGAAACCTGGAGTGTTCCCATGCCCATTGCCTTGCTCGCGCTGACGCTCAGCGCATTCGCCATCGGCACGACCGAGTTCGTGATCGTGGGCCTGCTGCCCACCGTGGCGGCAGACCTTTCCATAAGCATCCCCTCGGCGGGCCTGCTGGTCAGCCTGTACGCCCTGGGGGTCGCCATTGGTGCCCCGGTGCTCACCGCACTCACCGGCAAGCTGCCGCGCAAGGCGCTGCTGCTGGCGCTGATGGCACTGTTCACTGTAGGCAACCTGCTGGCCTGGCAGGCGCCCCGCTACGAGACCCTGGTCGCGGCGCGCATCCTGACCGGGCTGGCGCATGGCGTGTTCTTCTCGATCGGCTCCACCATCGCCACCGGCCTGGTGCCGCGCGAAAAGGCCGCGAGCGCGATTGCCATCATGTTCACCGGCCTCACGGTGGCCCTGGTCACCGGTGTGCCGCTGGGCACGTTCATCGGCCAGCATTTCGGCTGGCGTGAGACCTTTCTGGCCGTGTCGGTCCTGGGGGTGGTGGCCTTCATCGGCAGTGCGGTCTTTGTACCCCGCCACATCGCCCACACGCCCCCCGCTTCGCTGGCGCAACAAGCCCAGGTGCTGGTCGAGCCCCGCCTGCTGCTGGTGTACGCCAAGACGGCCATTGGCTACGGCGGCACCTTCATTCCGTTCACCTTTCTCGCGTCCATCCTCACCGACATCTCGGGCTTCAGCGCCAGTGCCGTGGGCTGGGTGATGCTGGTCTACGGCGTGTCCGTGGCCGTGGGCAACCTCTGGGGCGGCAAACTGGCCGACCGGCTGGGGCCCATCCCGGCACTGCGCATCATCTTTGCGCTGCTGGCGGCCGTGCTGCTGGTGCTGCAATTCACGGCTCCCCATCCCTGGCTGGCAGTGGGCACCGTGCTGCTGTGGGGCGCTGTGGCGTTCGGCAATGTGCCGGGGTTGCAGGTGTACGTGGTCAAACAGGCCGAGCGCTTCACCCCGCAGGCGGTGGACGTGGCCTCGGGCCTGAACATCGCAGCGTTCAACCTGGGTATCGCCGGCGCCGCGTGGGCCGGAGGCCTGATCGTGACGCACCTGGGCCTGCAGCACACGCCGTGGATCGGTGCGCTGGTGGTGCTGGTGTCGCTGGCCCTCACGCACTGGAGCGGTGTGCTGGACCGGCGCAGCGGCATCCCCGTGAGCGCCAGCGGCCCTGTGCCCGTGGGGCACTGACCGTGCCGTGCCCCTCACGCAAAGGGGCACGCGCCATGGGCTACCCGCTGCAGCCTGTGCGCTGGCAGGAGTGCACGGAGTCCAGCGCGCCTCGATAATGGGCTGATGCCCCGCTCCAGCCAACAACTCCACCCCCACCGCGAACCCGTCGCCACCCGCCCCGCCGCCACCGTGCTGCTGCTGCGCGATGTCCCTGACGGCGGCGGGCTCGAAGTCCTCATGACCCGGCGCTCGGCCACAGCCAGCTTTGCGCCCGGCGCCTATGTCTTCCCCGGCGGAGGCATTGATGCGCTGGATGCCGCCCCCGCCACCCACGCCGCTGCGGACCGCCGCCCTACCCAGAGCGACCTGCATCTCACCCAGGCGATTGCAGCCATCCGCGAGAGTTTTGAAGAACTGGGCGTGCTGCTGGCGCGCCATGCCGAGGGCCCCCGCCAGGGGCAGATGGCCGATGCGCAGGACATTGCCACCATCGACCGCCACCAGCCCTTTGCTGCGCAGTGCACCGCACGCGGACTGCGCCTGGCGGCCGATGGGGTGTACCTGCTGGCACACTGGACGGCCGACCGCGACCTGGCACGCCGCTTTGAAGTGCCTTTTCTGGTGGCCCGTATGCCCGATGGCCAGGAGCCCGTGGCCGACGAGGCCGAGCAGTTCGAGCCCGTGTGGGTGCGCCCGGCCGATGCGCTGGCGCGGCACGAGGCGGGGCAGTTCTTCATGATCTTCCCGACCATCCGCACGCTGCAGCGCCTGGCCCAATTTGCCAGCACCCAGGCGGTGCTGGACGCCGTGGCGCACGAGCAGCCCCTGTGGGTCAGCTGCCCGCGCGCCGGCCTGCTGGCAGGCAAGGAAGCGCGCTACATGGAGGACGACATGCCGTTTGGCGAGCTGGCGCTGGTCTGCCCCGACGGGCAGATCGTGCACCCACTGGACTGGCAGACTGAGCGCCCCGTGCCGCTGCTGCGCAACGTGATGCGCCTGACCGCCCCCAACCCCGGCGTGATGACCGGCCCTGGCACCAACAGCTATCTGGTGGGCGACCCGGCCACGGGCTTCATCGCCATCGACCCTGGCCCGGCCGACGCCGAGCACCTGGACAAGCTCTGGCGTGCAGCGGGGGGCGACATCCGCATGATTGTGTGCACCCACTCGCACGCCGACCATTCTCCCGGCGCGGCGCCGCTGCAGGCGATGTGTGTGCAGGCCGGCAAGGCGCGCCCGCCCGTTCTGGGCCTGCCGTCGGCCCCCACGGCCCGCGCGGCCAGCCAGTTCACCCCCGACCGGGCGCTACAAAATAATGAGCTGCTTGTGCTTGAGGGACTAGCACCTGAAGGCAAAATCACCCATACCCTGCAGGTGATCCACACCCCAGGCCATGCGGCCAACCACCTGTGCCTGCTGCTGGTGGAAGACGCGCTGCTGTTCAGTGGTGACCACATCCTGAACGGCAGCACCACCGTGATCGACCCGCCGGACGGCAACATGGCCGACTACCTGGATTCGCTGGACCGGCTGGATGCGGCGTGCACCGAGCACAGCGTGGAGTTCATCCTGCCCGCGCATGGCTACGTGCTGGGGGGCCCGGTCCTCGGTGCCCGCAATGCCATCGCCAAGCTCAGGGCCCACCGCCTGGCGCGCGAGGCCAAGGTACTGGCCGCCATGCAGGCGCTGCCCCAGGGCAGCATGGACGACTGGGTGCGCCACGCCTATGACGACGTACCGCAGCGCATGTGGCCCGTGGCCCAGCGCTCGCTGCTGGCGCATGTGGAGCGCATTCGCTCTCTGCAGCCCGGCAATGACTGAACCACAAGAACACCAAGACCGCCTTCATTCAATGACCGACAAGAACCCTGACTCCACCCACATCCGCCTGGCCAAACGCGTGGCCGAACAGCTGAGCTGCTCGCGCAGCACGGCCGAGCAATTCATCGAGGGCGGCTTTGTGAGCGTGGACGGCCAGATCGAGGAAGCCCCCGGCGCGCGCGTGCGCCCCGATCAGACCGTGGCGGTCGCACCCGATGCCAGCCTGCTGGAGCTGACCCCAGTGACCTTGCTGCTGCACAAGCCCGCAGGGTTTGAAGCCGGCCTGGGCCTGCCGGGCGCACCCACAGGGCAGGCAGCCCACGCCAGCCGCAGCCAGGGTGCGCAGCAGGCGCTCACGCTGCTCAGCGCGGCGTCCCACCTGCCGGAAGACGCGTCGGGCATCCGCGTGCTGCAGCGCCACTTCAAGCAGCTCGAATGCTTCCCCCCCCTGCCCACCGAGGCCAGCGGCCTAGTGGTGTACACGCAGGACAAACGCATCGCGCGCAAGCTGGCCGAAGACATCGAGGTGCTGGAGCAGGAATGCATCGTCGAGGTCAAGGGCGACATCGCCCCCAACGGCCTGCAGCGCCTGTGCCATGGCCTCACGTTCAACGGCCGCCCCCTGCCCCCCATCAAGGTGAGCTGGCAGAACGAGACCAAGCTGCGCTTTGCACTCAAGGGCATCCGCCCCGGCCAAATCCCGGCCATGTGCGAGGCGGTGGGCCTGACGGTGGTGGGCATCAAGCGCATCCGCATCGGCCGCGTGCCGCTGGCCAAGGTGCCCGAGGGGCAATGGCGCTACCTGCAGCCGTGGGAGAAGTTCTAAGAATCTGCTCTAAGCGCTTACGGGCCCAGCGGCGCACTGCCGATGCGCAAGGGACAGGTGACGCACATATGCTCCTGAAAACATAGCTATCAGCGCTTTTACAACAAGCGCTTCAGGCCTTTTCCATTTGAATTCCCTCGATCCACACCGCTGCTACACTGCGCAGCACTCTGGAGGGAGTTCATGAACACAAACCAATCGTCAGGCGGCGCTGCGGGGCCGATGTCCACCTTCATGCCGATGAACATCGATGCCCACCCGCTCGAGTTCACAGGCAACGGTGGCGAGTATTTCCGGGTCTGGATCGTCAACGTGCTGCTGTCCATCGTCACGCTGGGCATCTACACCCCCTGGGCACGCCGCCGCACCGCCCAGTATTTCTACAGCCACACGCTGGTGGCCGGCAGCCCCCTCGAATTCACCGCGCAGCAGCGCAAGATGGTGATGGGCTTTGTGCTGCTGATGCTGCTGACCATTGCCTACAACCTGGCCGCCAACACCGGGCAGGACACGGCCGTGGGCCTGTTCCTGCTGGCGGGCGCAGCGCTGGCGCCCTTCATCTGGGCCAGCGCCATGCGGTTCCGCCTGGGGGCCACACGCTGGCGCGGGCTGCGACTGCAGTTCACGGCGAGCTGGAAAGAGGTCTACCTCGCCAGCTGGCCCGTGTTTGCGCTGGCGCTGGTGTGGTTTGGGGTGTTCTATGGCCTGCAGCTGCTGTCGCCCGACCTCGCCCAGGCGCTGGAGACCATCGAGGAAGAAGGCAAGAAGCAACCCATGCCCTCGTTCACCCCCGCCATGGGCGGCCTGGTGCTGCTGGGCCTGGTGCTGTCGGTGCTGTGCGTGATCCGCATGGAGTACAACTTCAAGAGCCTGCTGGTGCTCAAGGCCCAGGTCGGCGCCGAAAAAGGCCGCTGGAAGCCCGTGTACATGGACTTCGTCAAGGTGTGGATGGCCACCGTGGCCGTTTTCATTCTGTGCGTGGTGGGCTTCTCGGCACTGATCGGCATCCTGGCGGGCAGTTCCATCGCCCTGGTGGCCAGCCAGAGCAATCGGCTGGGCCTGTGGATGTTTGTGGTGATCATCGTGTCCATCATCGCCGGCATCTTCATGCTGATCCTGGCGTCGGCCCCCGCACGCGCGTACCGCGAGGCGCGCATGTTCCAGCTGATGTGGAACAACATCGGCGTGAGCCATGTGGCCCGTTTCAAGTGCCACCTGAAAAGCGGCCAGTACGTGTGGCTGCGCATCAAGAACATGCTGCTCACCCTGCTGACGCTGGGGCTGTACCGCCCGTTTGCGCGGGTGAGTGAGTACCGTATGAAGTGCGAGTCCGTCACCCTGCACGTCAAGGGTGGCGTGGAGCAGGTGACCGGCGCCATGGTGCGCCAGCAGCAGGGTGGCCTGGGCGATGCGCTGGCGGATGCCGCTGGCCTCGACCTCATCGGTTGACCATGTCGACGCCCGAGCACCCTGCCCTGGTCCCCGGGCGCTGGTTTGACGGCCAGAGCAGCAAGGCCCGTCCGGTGGTGGTGAGCCTGCGGCCCACGCCACAAGGCCCATCGCTGGTGCTGCATCCGCTTTCGCAGCCAGGTGCTGAACCGGTGGTTTTTACCTGGAAGCAGGTGGGCTGGCCGGAGGCCTGGAACGAGCGCAAGCCGCAGCCCCGCGTGGTCGTCGATCTGCGCGACCATGGCAGCGTGGAGATCGACGCAGTGACCGAGTGGCGCGCGGCCCTGGCCGCTGCGGGCGAGCGCCCCGGCATCGCACAACGCATGCAGACCCGCTGGCCCGTGCTGCTGGGCGTGACGGCCGCCGCCGTCATCGGCCTCACGCTGTTTTACCGCTACGGCACACCCTGGGCCGCCACGCAACTCACGCGGTTTGTGCCCCTGGGCTGGGAAACCAGTGTGGCGGAGAACGTGCTCAAACAGATGGATGAAGGCACGCTCAAGCCCAGCAAGCTCCCTAAGGAGCGGCAGCAGCAACTCCAGGCACGTTTCAACACGTTGGTGCAACAGGCGCCCGCCACACTGCACCGCTACGCACAATACAACCCGCCCCTGTCGCTGGAGTTCCGCTCGGGCATGGGCGCCAACGCTTTTGCCCTGCCCGGTGGCAAGATCGTGATGACCGACGGCATCGTGAAAGCCGCCGCCGACAATGGCCTGCCCGACGACGCCTTGGTGGGCGTGCTGGCCCACGAGATCGGCCATGTCGTGCACCGCCACACCACCCGCTTGGTGGTGGAGCAAGGCGTGCTCAACGTCGGCCTGGGCTTGGCACTGGGAGATGTGTCAGCGATCGTCTCCACCGGTGCCTCGGTGATGACGGGCTTGGCCTACAGCCGCAGCCACGAGCGCGAGGCCGACTGCTACGCCATCGCCCTCATGCGCCATACCGCGCTGTCCACGGCGCCCATGGGCAAGCTGCTGCTGGCCATTGCGCGGGCCGAGGAAAAGGAAGAGGACAAGGGCAGCGACAAGGACAAAAAAGCGGCCGACGACAACCCAGCCGATGCTGCCCACGCCCCAACGCCCCAATCCGCCGCCAGCGCACCCGACGCCACACGCAAACGCAAGCTGGGCCAGGAGGCCGAATCCCACCCGGTCTGGTCGCTGCTCAGCAGCCACCCCGAGACGATGAAGCGCGCCACCGAGCTGGAGCAGGGGCATGCGCCACACTGCGCCAAAAGCTGAATGAATAGTTGGAAGCGGCGCCCAGGGCTGGCACCGCACCCGCGTGCCAGCGCGGGACAAAAAATAAAGTGTGAAGCACGCCGATAAGCCGGATTCTGTGCACCACGGTTGCCCGCAGTGTGACCGCCATTAATCTGGGCCGGGTGTCGCCACCACGGCTCGGTGCTACCTACCCGCCAGCTCTGCGGAACCACATCAACGCTGGCCTACTTGGTATTGCTGCGCGTAGAGATTGCCCGTTTCACCCCCGGTGGTTTGCCTTGCGGCACTCCCCCGGGACTCGTCTCTGTTGCTCTGATCCTCACCTCACGGTGGGCAGCCGTTAGCTGCTACGCTGTCCTGTGCAGTCCGGACGTTCCTCCAGTGCCTGGTTTCCCAGATTGCACCAGCGGCGGTCTGGCGTGCTTCACGGGCGTGATTATCGCCCAGCACCCGATGCCCGCTCCCAATCCAGCCCAAACCGCGCCAGGTACTTGCGCAGCCGGTCTGCGTCATTGACCACGGTGCGCTGCGTACGCGAGGCCTGGAACAGCACGCGCCCTGCATCCGACAAGGTGCGCGACTGCCGGCAGACCTGCAGCACAGCGGCCAATTGCAACTGGTCGAAGAGGTCCATGGACTCCACCACCTCGTCACCCAGCAAAGCCTCGAGTTCATCGCGCCCTACCGCACCTGCGACGGGAGCCAGGCCATGGCGCGCGTCGCTTGCGGGCTGCCACAGCCAGCGCAGGCGGGCGATCTCGGCCTCCACCAGCGGCAGACCGATGCGTCCGCTATCTGCCAGGGTAGCCAGGCGCGTCACGCTGGCCGACAGGTCGCGGAAGTTGCCCGTCCACAGCGCTTCGGGCGACTGGGCGTAGCGCAGGTAGGCGGCGCGCGCCTCGTTGGAAAAGCGCACGCTGCGGCCCAGCTCTTCGCCCGCTCGCTGCAGCAGGTGGTCCACATTGGGCTCAATGTCCTCGGGCCGCTGGGCCAGGCCGGGCAGCACATAGCTCCACAGGTTGATGCGGGCAAACAGGTCTTCACGAAAGCGCCCAGCCGCCACCTCGGTGCGCAGGTCGCGGTTGGTGCCGGCCACCAGTTGAAAGTCACTCTCCACCTCGCGGTCGCTGCCCAGGGGGTAGAAGCGCTTTTCTTCCACGGCCTTGAGCAGCATGGCTTGCTCGTCTGCGCCCAGCTCGCCGATCTCGTCGAGGAACAGCACGCCCTTGTGCGCCGTGCGCAGCAGGCCCGCGCGGTCGGCCGCCGCGCCGGTGAACGAACCCTTCTTGTGGCCGAACAGCGTGGACGCCGCACCGTCACCATGCAGCGTGGCGCAGTTCACCTCCACAAATTCGCCTATGACCTGGTGGCGCGCCTTCTTCAATTCGTACATGCGCCGCGCCAGATGCGACTTGCCCGCGCCCGTGGGCCCGGTGAACAGAATGGGCGCGCGCGAGCGCACTGCCACGCGCTCCACCTCGTCAATCAGCGCATTGAAACGCGCGTTGCGCGTGGCAATGCCGCTCTTCAAAAACTGCACGGCGTCGCGCTGCTCGGCGCCAAAGCGCTGCGCGATCACGTCGTAGCGCGACAGGTCCAGGTCGATCAGGGTGTAGCTGCCCGGGTCGCCAAGGCGCTGGCGCTTGGGGGGCGAGGTTTGCACCAGCACACCCGGAATGCGGCGCGACTCCACCAGCAAAAACAGGCAGATCTGCGCGACATGCGTGCCGGTGGTGATGTGCGTCCAGTATTCCTCGCGCTCGGTGTCAAAGCGGTAGACCTGCGTCCAGTCGTACAGCTGGGCATAGACCTCACCAAAGTCCCAGGGGTCGGCAACGGGCAGCGGCACCAGGTTGACCGTGGTTTCGGGCGAGGCGGTGGCCATGTCCGTGCACACCTGGTGGGCCAGCTCGCGGTGCGGCGGGGTGTAGAGCAGTTCCAGCCGCTCGATCACCACGTCTTCGTGCTGCACCAGGGACACGGTGGGGCGCCATTTCTCCCACCGGCCAGCGCCCTTGCCAGAGTCCAGCTGGGTGCCCAGGAAGCCGATGACCACCTTGTTTTTGCGCATATTTTCTTATCTATTTAACTAGCTTTCATTCTAATTATCTTGGCATCTAAACACCCAATCAATTTCGCCGAAAGGAAAACACCCCATACAAATCAACAACTTGAACGCATTAACGCCCTGCATTGCAAGCTGGCATGCATCTGGCAATAGAAGATGCATCCAGCGCAAGCGGTGACCGCTCACAGGTCGGGGTTAGGACCAACGTTCGCCCCACCGGTGCCGGGCATCCGGGGCCTTCGGGTTCTGTTGACGTTCTGCATGCCGCACATCGCAAACGCTGGGTAACGACGGCACGGTCGTGGTGACCACTCCGAAAGGAACTGCCTGGTTCGACTCCAGGCGTGCCACCACTGGTAGCTCAGTCTGGTAGAGCCCCGCCGAAAGGCGGTTGTCGCAGGTTCGATTCCTGCCCACGGTCGCAAGACCTTGATTGGAAGTACCGGTCGAAAGACCACCCGCCGAACGCGGGGAGAAGCCCCCAGGTTGCGCTGCAACCGCAAGGGATTCACCCCGTCAGCCGGTGGCGGTTTGTGCCAGCACCCGGCACAGCCCGCGCCCGCAGCCAGCCGCGCTGCCGCCCTTCCCGCTGGGGATGGGGGCAGCCACCACGGCGCACTGCACGGCCCAGGCTGCGCCCCCTGGCACCCCGCCATCGCTGTAACGGCAACCCGATATGTGACGAGTGACGACAACGAAGAAGAAAGAAAGAGGAAAAAGAGATGCTGATGAAGATGTTCCAACGCGCCACCGTGAAGAACAACGAACGCGCCCTGCTGCTGCGCAATGGCAGCTTTGACCGCGTGCTGCACAGCGGCACCTACTGGCTGTTTGCGGGCACCGACGCGCTGCGCGTGGAGACCTTCGCCCTCGAACAACCCGCCTTCACCCACGGCCTGGCCGAGTACCTGATGGCGCAAGAGCCTGCCGTGGTGGCGGCCGAGTTTGTGCAGGTGAGCCTGTCGGAAACCGAAGTGGGCCTGCGCAGTGAAAACGGTGTGCTGGTCGAGATCCTGCCCCCTGGCACCCGCCGTCTCTATTGGAAAGGCTTGGTGGATGTGAGCGTGCAAGTGGTGGACTTGCAAGCAGGCGCTGAACTGCCCGCCGCACTGGTGGCGCGATTGACGCAAACCCAGCTGCGCCAGCGCAGCGTGACCGGATTGGCCGGTGTGCTGCAGGTGCAAGTGCCCGAGGGCCAGTGCGGCCTGCTGACGGTGGACGGCAAGGTGGTACGCCTGCTGACCACGGGCACCTACGCCTTCTGGAAGTATGGCCGCACCGTGGCCGTGGAGATGGTGGATTTGCGCCTGCAAGCCGTGGAGGTATCGGGCCAGGACATCATGACCCGCGACAAGGTGAGCCTGCGCCTGAACCTGTGCGCCACCTACCGCTACACCGATGTGCTGCGCGCCTTTGCCCAGTTGCAAAAGCCTGCCGACTACCTGTACCGCGAACTGCAGTTTGCGCTGCGCGCCGCCGTGGGCACCCGCACGCTCGATGAGCTGCTGGAGAACAAGACGGTGATCGACGAGGTGGTGACCGCACACATGGCCCCCAAGCTGTTGCCCTATGGCATGCAACTGGAGAGCGTGGGCGTGAAGGACATCGTGCTGCCCGGCGAGATGAAAACCATCTTGACCCAGGTGGTGCAAGCACAGAAGCAGGCCGAGGCCAACGTGATCCGCCGCCGCGAAGAAACCGCCGCCACGCGCTCGCTGCTCAACACTGCCAAGGTGATGGAGGACAACCCCGTCGCCCTGCGCATGAAGGAGCTGGAGACGCTGGAGCGCGTGGCCGAGCGCATCGACAAGATCTCGGTGTTTGGCGGCCTGGACCAGGTGCTGAATGGCCTGGTGAAGATGCGCTGAGCCACGGGTGAAAAGGATATGGGCGCGCTGGCATAGAAGGGAGCGCCACTGCCAAAAATGTTGTTATTGCCGGCAGCTCGGGTAACACCGAGTACAGCGGGAGAGTCGGTGAACGGGCAAGGTTGAGGATGCAGGTGCTGGCTCCGATGACGGGTCTGCCACTGGCGCGCGTTTCCAACCGTTCACCGGGCCAGTGGATTCAAGCACCCTGGTCGCTGTATTGATGCGGGTTCGAATCCCGTCGCGTCCACCAGACAAAGCAGAAAAGAGAACTGCCATGAAAAAGAAGAAAACCGAAGCCAACGCAGTATTGGAATACACGCCAAGCAATGCGCTGGAAGCCGCGACACAAGCGGCCTACAAAGCGTTTGCGCATTACCAAGCACCGGATCACCTGCTGGACGTGTGTACCGCCTGCTGCATGAATGCCGAGCTGGAGCGCGAGATGCGACACCTTCCTCTGCGCCAACTGACCCAGAGGCATTTCTACGAGTACAACGATTCAGCCAAGAGCCAGGTGCAGCCCGCGGATGAAATCAAATACTTGGCCCCACGGCTGCTGGAACTGCTGGCCGAAGGTGCCCGGCTACACCACTCCACCGAGCTGTACCTGGACCGGCTGGGGCGATGTGAGCCCGGTTCGTTTTCAGCGACAGAGCAGGCTGCGCTGCAGGGCTTTGCGCTGGCGTACTTTGCGCAAGGGTTGGAGCAATGGCCTGCAGCCAGCGATTCGCTCTTCCAGGGCGATAACGCCTTCTCCATCCTGCTCATGTGGGCCTATGCCCGCGTGCCGCTGGAGCCCCTGCTGCAACACTGGCTGGAATGCGAAAGCGACGCATCGACCCTGAACTTTGTGGACGCGTGCTATTGGGACTATGTGTGGAATGCCAACCAGATGGGCAATGCGTTTGCCACGGATGAGGTCGAATACAAACACACCATGGAGGAATGGCTGAACAGGCCAGCCACCAAAGCGCGTTGGACAGAAAAGCTCATGCGGCTGGTGGATGCGGGCCCTGCCAGTTCCTGGTTGCCAGCGGGGGCCGTGGACCACCATTGCTACCCGCTCCCGGAGCGGATCACCGCGGTCTTTGACGCAATGGCTGCATGACGAACATCGCCACAAAAAAGAAATACAACGAAGAAACAACGAGAAAAGAACCATGAACTACGAACAACTCGAAATCCCGAACGGCGTGCCCGTGAAGATGTGGACGAACGGCGTGCCCGTGGAAGAAGACGCCAAGAACCAGCTGCGCAACATTGCGCGCCTGCCCATCGTATTCAAGCACGTGGCGGTGATGCCCGACGTGCATCTGGGGATCGGCGCGACCATCGGCTCGGTGGTGCCCACCCTCAAGGCCATCATCCCCGCTGCGGTGGGGGTGGACCTGGGGTGCGGAATGATGGCGTGCAAGACCACGCTGACTGCGAGCGACCTGCCCGATAACCTGTCTGGCATTCGCGCCGCCATTGAGCGCGCCGTGCCCGTGGGCCTGACGCCCAAGCACTTTGGCCACGACAAGGGGAGTTGGGATACGCCACCCGCTGAAACCGATCGCGCCTGGGCGGGGCTGGTGGATGAGTTCAAGGAAATCTGTGAAGCGCACCCGCGCATCGAGAAGACCAACAACTACAAGCACCTGGGAACGCTCGGAACGGGGAACCACTTCATCGAGATCTGCCTGGACGAACACCAGAGCGTTTGGGTGATGCTGCACTCCGGTTCGCGCGGAGTGGGGAACGCCATCGGCACCCACTTCATCGAGCTGGCCAAGAAGGACGCCGAGATGAACCAGCGCAACCTGCCCGATAAAGACCTGGCGTACTTTGAAGAAGGCGCGCAGTACTTTGGCGACTACGTGAAGGCCGTGGGGTGGGCACAAAAGTTTGCCGCCGCCAACCGCGAGGTGATGATGGGCCGCGTGATTTCCGCGCTACGCAAGGTGATCACCAAGCCATTCGAGACGCACATTGAGGCGGTGAACTGCCACCACAACTACGTGCAGCGCGAGACGCACTTCGGGCAAGACGTGTTCGTGACCCGCAAGGGCGCGGTGAGTGCCGAGCAAGGCAAGCTGGGGATCATCCCGGGAAGCATGGGGGCCAAGAGCTTCATCGTGCGCGGAAAGGGCAACCCAGAGAGCTTCAACAGCTGCAGCCACGGCGCAGGGCGAACCATGAGCCGCACCAAAGCCAAGAAGCTGTTCACCGTGGAAGACCAGATCAAGGCGACCGAAGGCGTGGAATGCCGAAAGGATGCGGATGTGATCGACGAGATTCCGATGGCCTACAAGGACATCGACGCGGTGATGGCGGCGCAGCAAGACCTGGTGGAGGTGGTGTACACGCTCAAGCAGGTGGTGTGTGTGAAGGGGTGACACCCTTTGTAACTATCAATTTGATAGCTGCTTGCGCTTTTCCATTGGGCGCAGCAGCTGCTTTTTATGCACAAAAATAATCTGGAGAAAATCACTTCTGCACCCCTCGTTCTCGACGGCTCTACCGGCGAAGGCGGCGGGCAAATCCTGCGCACGGGCCTGGCGCTGGCGATGGTCACCGGCCGGCCGCTGCACATCACGCGCGTCCGCGCCGGGCGGCCCAAGCCAGGACTGATGCGGCAGCACTTGGCCTGCGTGCAGGCGGCGGTGGCCGTGTGCGGCGGGCAGGCCGAGGGCGCGGAGCTGAACTCGCAGACGCTGGTGTTCACGCCCGGCGAAGTGCGATCGGGCGACTACCGTTTTCAGATCGCCACCGCAGGCAGCTGCCTGCTGGTGCTGCAGACGGTGCTGCCCGCGCTGATGCTGGCCGACGGGCCGAGCAAGGTCGAACTGGCGGGCGGCACGCACAACCCGATGGCGCCGCCGTTTGATTTTCTGGAGCGCGCCTTTGCGCCGCTCGTGCGGCGGCTGGGTGTGGGGCTGGAGCTGCAACTGCAGCGGCGGGGCTTTTACCCCGCCGGGGGCGGCGAGCTGGTGGCGCACATCACGCCCGCCCCATCCACCCGACCTCTGTCACCGGTGGATGTGCTGGAGCGCGGCCCGTTGCACAACGGCTGGGGCGAGGCTCTGGCACCCGGCCTGGCGCGCCACATTGCCACGCGGGAGCTGGAGGCGCTGGGCCAGCGCATGGGCTGGACTTTTGAGGGCGGACAATTGCGCCAGCCGCCCACGCGCCAGAACGAAGGGCCGGGCAATGCGCTGATCGCCACGCTGGAGTATGCGCAGGTAACCGAGGTGTTCTACCAGTTGGGCGAGCGCAGCCTGTCGGCCGAGCAGGTTGCCAAGCGGCTGATGGACGAAGTGCGCGCCTACCAGCGCAGCACCGGCGCGCTGGGCCCGCACCTGGCGGACCAGTGGATGCTGCCGCTGGCCCTGGCGGTGTGGCGCAGCGGGCAGGCCGCCAGCTACACCTGCAGCGAGGTGACGCAGCACACGGCCACCAACGCGCAGACCATTGCGATAGGCCTGCCGGTGCGGGTGCAGATCACGCCCGCAGCGGGCGCCATGCGCTTGGAGGTATCACCCCTGCCGTGACAGGCGCTGCAGCGGCCGCCCCATACCCTGGCTATATCCATATGGCCAGAGCCGTAGAACAAGTGGTTCAGAATGCGCGTCACAGACCTTCCACTTTGTGTCCAACCCAACGCTTCACAGGAGACGCCATGAAAGTTGACAACATTCTGCAAACCATCGGCAAAACGCCCCACGTGCGCATCAACCGCCTGTTTGGCCCTGGCGCCAACGTGTGGGTGAAGTCGGAGCGCAGCAACCCTGGCGGCTCCATCAAGGACCGCATTGCGCTGGCGATGGTGGAAGACGCGGAAAAGTCTGGCGCGCTCAAACCCGGCGGCACCATCATCGAGCCCACCAGCGGCAACACCGGCATCGGCCTGGCGCTGGTGGCGGCTGTCAAGGGCTACAAGCTGATTCTGGTGATGCCCGACAGCATGAGCATCGAGCGCCGCCGCCTGATGCTGGCCTATGGCGCACAGTTTGACCTGACGCCGCGCGAAAAGGGCATGAAGGGCGCGATTGCCCGTGCCCAAGAGCTGCAGGCGCAGACACCCGGCGCGTGGATTCCGCAGCAGTTCGAGAACCCCGCCAATATCGACATCCATGTGCGCACCACGGCGCAAGAGATCCTGGCCGACTTCCCTGACGGGCTGGACGCCATCATCACCGGCGTGGGCACCGGCGGCCACCTGACGGGTACTGCGCGCGTGCTCAAGGCGAAATTTCCGCAGCTCAAGGTGTTTGCGGTGGAGCCCACGGCCTCGCCCGTCATCTCGGGCGGCGCGCCCTCGCCCCACCCCATCCAGGGCATTGGCGCGGGCTTCATCCCCAAGAATCTGGACACCAGTGTGCTCGACGGCGTGATCCAGGTCGATGCCGAGCCCGCCCGCGAATACGCCCGCCGCTCTGCGCGCGAAGAGGGCCTGCTGGTCGGCATCTCGTCCGGCGCCACCTTGGCCGCCATTGCCCAGAAGCTGCCCGAGCTGCCCGCAGGCGCCAAGGTGCTGGGCTTCAACTACGACACTGGCGAGCGCTACCTGTCGGTGGAAGGCTTCCTGCCGGCCTGATGGCCTCCCACGCGCACCGCGCTGACACCAGGGCCCTTCGGGGCCCTTTTTTTTGGGCTGCGCAGCACAAGGCTACGGCCAGCCGTCCTACAGCGGCAACGCGCTCGGGCCAGAACAATCAAGGCTCGCACCGGCCCACCTTTGCGGTGGCTTCGCCGGAGCCCCTTCCAACGATTGCAACTGCCCATGGCCCCGAACTCCGCGACAGACTCTCAGCCTATTGCGTTCAAGGTGCTCACCGTGAACGTGCACAAGGGCTTCACCACCTTCAACCGGCGCTTCATGCTGCATGAGCTGCGCGAGGCCGTGCGCGACGTGGCGGCGGACCTGGTGTTCTTGCAGGAAGTGCTGGGCACGCACCACCGGCACGCCAGCCGTCTGGCCAACTTTCCCCAGGTGCCGCACTACGAGTTTCTGGCCGACACCATCTGGTCGCAGTACGCCTACGGGCGCAATGCGGTGTACGACAACGGCCACCATGGCAATGCGCTGTTGTCCAAGTTTCCCATCACGCACTACGAAAACCACGACATCTCGGTGAGCGGGCCCGAACGGCGCGGCATGCTGCACTGTGTGCTGCAGCCGCCTGGGCACCATCTGCCCGTGCATGCCGTGTGCGTGCACCTGGGCCTGCAAGAGTCGCACCGGCAGCACCAGCTGCGCCGCGTGTGCGATCTGGTCAACAGCTTTCCCGCCAATGAGGCTGTGGTGCTGGCTGGGGATTTCAATGACTGGCGCCACCGCGCACACGACTTCCTGCACCGCGATGCGGGCTTGCAGGAAGTGTTTGTGCAGGCCTTTGGCCGGGCGGTGCGCACGTTTCCGGCCGCCATGCCGCTGCTGGCGCTCGACCGCATTTATGTGCGCAACGCCACCGTGCACTCGCCGCTGGCGCTGCCCAAGAAGCCTTGGGACAAGCTCTCGGACCATGCGCCCCTGGCTGCGGAGATCCTGCTATGAAACGCCCTGCCTTCAGCACGCCCCGCGCCCTGCGCGCGCCCCGGTCCTCGCGATGGGTGCCCGGCAACCATTTCGAGTTGCTGGAAAACGGCGAGGAGTTCTTTCCCCGCGTGTTCCAGGCCATTGCTGAAGCCCGGCGCGAGGTGATGCTGGAGACCTTCATCCTGTTCGAGGACAAGATCGGCCAGCAGCTGCACGCGGTGCTGCTGGCGGCCGCCCAACGGGGTGTGGAGGTTCACGTGCTGGTGGACGGCTTTGGCTCGCCCGACCTGTCGGACCGGTTTGTCGGCAGCCTGGTGGAGGCGGGCGTGCACTTTCGCATCTTTGACCCCGGCCGCCGCTTCCTGGGCCAGCGGCTGAATATGTTGCGCCGCATGCACCGCAAGATCGTGGTGGTGGACGGGCACCTGGGGTTCATCGGCGGCATCAACTACTCGGCCGACCATGTGGCCGACTTTGGCCCCGAGGCCAAGCAGGACTACGCCGTGCAGGTGCGCGGCCCCATCGTGGCGCAGATGCACCACTTCACCCGCGAGGCGGTGCTCAGCCGCCAGGAGCGCAAGCGCCATCAGGCCGCCGGCATCACCGGGCGCCCGCACGCGGGCACGGCGCACGCGATGTTTGTGACACGCGACAACCAGCAGCACACCAACGACATCGAGCGCCACTACCGCGTGGCCCTGCGCGCAGCGCGCAGCCGGGTCGTGATTGCGAATGCCTACTTCTTCCCCGGCTACCGCTTCATCCGCGAGATGCGGCGCGCCGCAAAACGGGGGGTGGATGTGCGCATCATTCTGCAAGGCCAGCCCGACATGCCCATCGTCAAGACGGCCGCCAGCCTGCTGTACGACCACCTGCAGCGCGCAGGGGTGCGGGTGTACGAATACTGCGACCGCCCTTTGCACGGCAAGGTGGCGCTGGTGGACGAGGACTGGTCCACCGTGGGCTCCAGCAACCTCGACCCGCTGAGCCTGTCGCTGAACCTGGAGGCCAATGTGATCATCCAGGACCGCGCCTTCAACGCCCACCTGCACCGGCGCCTGTCGCACCTGATGGAGCACAGCTGCAAGCAGGTGGAAGCCACCGCGCCCAGCCGCTGGAACGGCCTGCGCCTGCTGCGCAGCTATGCGGTGTTCCATCTGCTGCGCTGGTTCCCCGCCTGGGCGGGCTGGCTGCCCCGGCACGAGCCCCACATTACGCTCGCCAACCCGGGTGCCGCAGCGCCCGCAGGCAGCCCCGCCACCTGAACTGGCGGGCACACCCCATGGCCACCCCCACGCTGCACGCGGACACCCAGGTGGGCCGCAACCGGCACACCACCAGGGGCTGGCGCCACTGGTCACAGCAGGCCTGGTGGCCCTGGCTCACGCGGGGGGTCGCCATCGCCTTCTTTGCGGTGGTGGCCGCGCTGATCTTTCGGCAGGCGCGCACGGTGGACTGGCCCGCCGTGCTGCAGGCGCTGCGCGACCTACCCACCGCCGCACTGGCGCTGGGCGGCGCACTGGCGCTGCTGAGCCACTTCACCTACGGCAGCTTTGACTGGGTGGGCCGCCATTGCAGCGGTCACCGCCTGCCGCGTGGTACCACGCTGGCCATCGCCATGACGAGCTACCCGTTCACGCTCAATCTGGGCTCGCTGATTGGCGGCGTGGGCGTGCGCTACCGGCTGTACGACCGGCGCGGCGTGGACCCCGGCACCATCGGCCAAGTGGTGGGCACTAGCATCGTGACCAACTGGGTGGGCTACCTGCTGCTGGCCGGGGTGTTGGCGTGGATTTGGCAGCCGCCAGCGGTGGCCGGGTGGGCGGTGACGCCCTGGCAGTGGCGCCTGGGCGGCACGGTGCTTGGCTGCTTGCCGCTGGTTTACCTGGCACTGTGCGCGGTGCGCAGAGGCCGTGCAATCACGCTGCGGGGCCACGCTTTTCCACTGCCGCGCTGGCCCGTGGCGCTGTGGCAAATCGCGGCATCGGCCACCAACTGGATGCTGATGGGCGCCGCACTGTGGACGGTGCTGCAACACCAGGTGCCCTACCCCGCCGCCCTGGCCACCGTGCTACTGGGGGCCGTGGCCGGGCTGGTGCTGCGCGTGCCTGCAGGCCTGGGCGTGCTGGAGGCCGTGGGCGTGGCGCTGCTGGCCACCGACGCATTGGGACAGGAACAGGTGCTGGCGGCCCTGCTGGCCTACCGGGCGCTGTACTACTTTGGGCCGCTGGTGCTGGCGGCCGCGGCACTGGGCGTGGCCGAGCTGCGCTGGCGCCAGCGGCCTGCCCAGGACGCCTAAACACGTCCTGACAACAAAAATTCAGCAAAAACCGCCGGATGGGCTAGTGCAACATGCCTTGATTGCTATCATTTTTACTTAGATAGCGCCTCCTACACCCCGGTCGCGTAGGCCGACGGGGTTCCGCCCGCTGCGCAGACCCCGTATCATCCCGGCCCCACGCCATTGCTTTTCGCCCGATCGACACGGGCCTGCAAGACCATGATCCGACTCTCTGAAATCCGGCTGCCGTTCACCGCTGCCGAAGCCCCCGAGGCGCCCCTGCGCGCCGCTGTCACCCAAATCCTGGGCATCTCCGACGCCGACATCGCCCACCTGCACGTCTTCAAGCGCAGCTTTGACGCGCGCAAGGTGGATCTGCTGGCGGTGTACATCGTAGACATCACGCTGGCCCAGCCTGAACGCGAAGCCGCGCTGCTCGCCAAGTTTTCTGGCAACCCGCACATCCAGCCCACGCCCGACATGGCCTGGCACCCCGTGGGCCAGGCGCCCGCCGAGCTGCCCCTGCGGCCCGTGGTGGTGGGCTTTGGCCCTTGCGGCATCTTTGCTGCGCTGGTGCTGGCCCAGATGGGCTTCAAGCCCATCGTGCTGGAGCGCGGCAAGACCGTGCGCGAACGTACCAAGGACACCTGGGGCCTGTGGCGCAAGCGCGAGCTGCATGCCGAAAGCAACGTGCAGTTTGGCGAGGGCGGCGCTGGTACGTTCAGCGACGGCAAGCTCTACAGCCAGATCAAGGACCCGCGCCACCTGGGCCGCAAGGTGATGAACGAGTTCGTCAAGGCCGGCGCACCCGAGGAAATTCTCTACGTGGCCCACCCGCACATCGGCACCTTCAAGCTGGTGAAGGTGGTGGAGAACCTGCGCGAGCAAATCATTGCCCTGGGCGGCGAGATCCGCTTCGAGCAGCGCGTGACGGACGTGATCGTGGAAGGCACTGGCGATAAACGCCACCTGCGCGGCCTCAAGGTGCTGAACCAGGCCACGGGCGAGACCACTGAGCTGCGCGCCGACCATGTGGTGATGGCACTGGGCCACAGCTCGCGCGATACCTTTGCCATGCTATACCAGCGCGGCGTGGCCATGGAGGCCAAGCCGTTTTCCATCGGTTTTCGCATCGAGCATCCGCAGGGCGTGATCGACCGTGCCCGCTGGGGCCGCCACGCGGGCCACCCGCTGCTGGGCGCGGCCGACTACAAGCTGGTGCACCACGCCGCGAATGGACGTGCGGTGTACAGCTTTTGCATGTGCCCCGGCGGCACCGTGGTGGCCGCCACCAGCGAGCCCAACCGCGTGGTGACCAACGGCATGAGCCAGTATTCGCGCAACGAGCGCAATGCCAACGCGGGCATGGTGGTGGGCATCGACCCGCGCGACTACCCGCAGGACGCGCAAGCGTTTGAAACCCACCTGGGCCAGACCTATGGCGTGGAGGCACTGCCGGCCGGGCAGTTCCACCCGCTATCGGGCAGCGTGCTGCAGCGCCAGCTGGAATCCAACGCCTTTGTGCTGGGCGGGCGTGACTACAGCGCGCCGGGCCAGCTGGTGGGCGAGTTCATTGCCGGCAAGCCATCGACCCAGCTGGGCAGCGTGGAGCCGTCGTACAAACCTGGCGTGGCCCTGGGCGACCTGCACGCCGCCCTGCCCGGCTACGCCATCGAGGCGCTGCGCGAGGCGCTGCCCGTGTTCGGCCGCAAGATCAAGGGCTTTGACATGCACGACGCGGTGCTGACCGGCGTGGAGACACGCACCTCATCGCCCCTGAAGATCGGGCGGGGCGAGAACCTGCAAAGCCTGAACACGCCGGGCCTGTACGCGGCGGGCGAAGGCGCCAGCTACGCGGGCGGCATTCTGTCGGCCGGTGTAGATGGCATCAAGGTCGGTGAAGCCGTGGCGCGCAGCCTGCTCGGTGCGGCCGCATGATGCGGGCGCCCAGCCTGCCGCAGTTTGCAGCGGCGGCCCTGGCCATGGCCGCCGTGGTGCTGGCGTCCAACATCCTGGTCCAGTTCCCCCTCAATGACTGGCTCACCTGGGGTGCCATCACCTACCCGGTGGCTTTTCTGGTCAGCGAGCTGGTGAACCGCGCCCACGGCCCGCAGCAGGCGCGGCGGGTGGCGTGGGTGGGCTTTGCGGTGGCCGTGGCGGCCTCGCTGGTGCTGGCGCCAGTGCGCATTGCCATCGCGTCGGGCACGGCGTTTTTGCTCTCGCAGTGGCTGGACATCAGCGTGTTTGACCGTCTGCGACATGGCACCTGGTGGCGCGCGCCGCTGGTGGCCACACTGCTCGCGGCGGTGCTGGACACCGCCGTGTTCTGGAGCATTGCGTTTGCAGGCACTAGCGACCCGTGGATCACCTGGGCGCTGGGGGACCTGGGCGTGAAGCTGGGGCTGGGGGTGGCGCTGCTGCTGCCGTTTCGCCTGCTCATCGGCCGCCAGCTGGCAACGCACCGCCGCGCGGCCTGAGCCGCACGGCGCCCGTCTTCTTTCCGCTTCTTTTTACTTGCGCTGCAAAAAGTCCACGGCCAGCGCGGCCAGGCTGCGTGCGCCGGTGGGCAGCTGGTCTTCGTCGATGTCGAACAGCGCAGAGTGGTTGGGCGGGGCCTTGGCAAATTCCTTGCCCTTGGGCGGCGCGCCCAGGAAGTAGAAGAAGCCCGGCACGACCTTCTGGAACTCCGAGAAGTCCTCCGACCCAGCGACCTTGGGGATCACCATGGTCTTGCCGCCCATGGCCAGGTTCAGCGCGGGCAGCGAGGCCTGCGTGAGCTGCGCGGGGTTGGTGGTCACGGGGTAGGCCACGGGGCCAAAACGCACGCTGGCCTTGGCGCCGCTGGCAGCAGCAATCGACTCGGCCGTGGTGGTGATGCGCTTAAGCGCTTCCTGGCGCATGTCTTCGTCAAACGTGCGCAGCGTGCCCAACATCTCCACCTTGTCGGGGATGATGTTGTAGCGCGTGCCGCCCTGAATCTGGCCGATGGTGACCACGGCCGGTTCCTGGCTGATGTTGAGCTGGCGGCTCACCACGGTCTGCAGGCCCATCACCACCTGGCTGGCGGCAACGATGGGGTCGATGGTGGCCCAGGGCGACGAGCCATGACCGCCGCGCCCTTCCACATGGATGGTGATGTTGTCCGACCCGGCCATCAGCGGGCCGCTGCGGTAGCCCACCACGCCACCAGGCAGGTTGGAGGTGATGTGCAGGCCGTAGATGGCCTGCACGTCCTTGAGCGCACCGGCTTCGATCATGGCCTTGGCGCCGAAGCTGGGCACCTTGCCGCTGGCGTCGGGCTCCACCGGCGCGCCCTCTTCGGCGGGCTGGAAGATGAACTTGATCGTGCCGGGCAGCTGGGCCTTCATGCCCGCCAACACCTCGGCCGCGCCCATCAGCATGGCGGTGTGGGCGTCGTGGCCGCAGGCATGCATCACGGGCACTTCCTTACCCAGATAGTTGGCCTTGGCCTTGCTGGCAAACGGCAGGCCGGTGTTCTCCAGCACGGGCAGCGCGTCCATGTCGGCGCGCAGGGCCACCACCTTGCCGGGCAGGCCACCCTTGAGCGTGCCCACCACGCCGGTGCCGCCCACGCCGGTCTGCACCTCCATGCCCAGCTTCTTCAGGTGCTCGGCCACCAGCTTGGCGGTGCGCACTTCCTGGCCCGAGAGTTCGGGGTGGGAATGGATGTCGCGGCGCCAGTTGACCATCTTGGGTGCCACGGCCGTCACGGCGGCGTCGATGGCCTGCAGGCCGGCGGCGTCCAGGGCCTGGGCATGGGCGGACGATGCGAACGTGAGCCCGCTGAGAAGCAGGCCGGTGGCCAGCGAGATGGCAGAGAGGGGTTTGTGCATGAGGCAGATCCGTGCAGGAAGTGAAAACAAAAGGGAACGCAGTAAAAAGACGCACGTTCATGCTACGGGCCCACCCCGCGCCGCAGACAAGCGAAAATGGCCATCCACAGAGCCAATATCGCCATGCCCCGTTCTTCTGTCCTGTCTGCGACGGCCTCGGTTTTTCGCATCGACATCCCGCTGCTGCCCGAATCAGCGGTGGGCAACGCACTGCAGTTCATCGACCTCTTGCGGGGCGCCAACCTGCTGGCCGGCCTGCGGGGCGGTGCAGGCTCGCCCCGCCTGGCCTGGCGGCTGCTGGATGCCCAGGGCCAGCCCCTGCCGCACCAGCCGGGCCCGCTGGCGGCCTACACGCAGCCCACGGCGGCGCCGGCCGACGGCCCCGCACAGGCCTGGTTCATCCCCTCGTTCCACGCGGCCGACATCCCGGCCATCCGCGATGTGGCGGCGCGCCACCGCGCCCTCTCACGCCAGATCGGCATTGCGCTGGATGCCGGGCACAAGGTGCTTACCGTGGGCAATGGTGCCTGGCTGACAGCGCAGAGCGGGCGCCTGCAGGGCCGGCGCGGCTGCCTGCCGTGGTTCTACCTGGCCGGGTTTGAGCGGGACTTTCCCGAGGTGGTGCTGGACGCAGGTCACGACCTGAGCGATGACGGCCCCTGGCTCAGCTGCGCGCTGCCCCACAGCCTGGGTGAGATGGCGATTGCCCTGGTGCGCCATGCGCTGGGCGATGCGCTGGCCCAGACCTGCGCCAGCGTGCTGCGGCCCGACCACGACCGCGCCCGGGCCGCCCTGCAGGCCAACGCGCAGCAACACATCCCCGCCACACGCGACAGCACCCTGGCCCGCGCCATGGCCTGGATGGAGAACCATCTGGACGAGCCGTACTCGCTGGCCCGATTGGCCGAAGCGGCGGCGGTGAGCCCGCGCACCTTGCTGCGGCACTTTCAGCAGGAGCTGTCGCAGTCGCCGCTGGACCACCTGCACAGCCTGCGCTGTGCACGCGCCAAAGTGCTGCTGGAGGTGACGCTGGAGAGTGTGCCCAGCATTGCGGTGGCCTGCGGCTACAGCGACCCCGCCGCGTTCCGCCGCATCTTTGTGCGCTACACCGGCATGGCACCGGGGGAGTACCGCAAGCGCCACGCCTTGCGCGCGCCGCGCAGGCGCTGGCGGGTGGATGTGGGGGCATGAGACGCAGCAGCCTCTCCGCCCCGCTGCGAACGCGGCCCCACCACCGTTCCTCCTTGACCTGAATCAACACCCGCAGCGGACAGCGCGCAACACTGGAAGCCCTTGGGCCGGCCATGCATTCGCACGCGCGGCGCAAGGGTTCGCGCCCAGCGCGCCTTCACCGGAGCCACCCCATGTCCACTGCCGCACCGACCACATCCCCGGCCCCTGCCCCTGCATCGGCGAGCCTCGCCAAGCGGCTCGGCCTGCTCGGCGCCCTGGTGGCGCTGCTGGCCGTGCTGGCCTTGCCCACCCCGGCCGGCTTGCCCGTAGCGGGGCAGACCATGCTGGCCATCCTCGCGTTCGCGGTGATCGTCTGGATGACCGAAGCGCTCGAATACTCGGTGAGTGCGGTGGTGATCGCCGCGCTGATGGTGTTCTTGCTGGCCTACACACCCAGCGTGGCCAAACCCGATGGCGCGGACATGGGCACGGGCGCGGCGCTGAACCTCGCACTCTCGGGCTTTGCCAACAGCGCCGTGGCGCTGGTCGCTGCCGCGTGTTTCATTGCGTCGGCGATGACCGCCACGGGGCTCGACCGGCGCATCGCGCTCACGGTGCTGTCCAAGGTCGGCGCCCAGACCCATCACATCGTGATCGGGGCCATGGTGGTGGGCTTTCTGCTGTCGTTCATCGTGCCCAGCACCACGGCGCGCGTGGCCTGCCTGATGCCAATCATGATGGGCTTTGTGCTGGCCTTCAAGGTAGACCGCAAGAGCCGCTTTGCCGCGCTGCTGGTCATCACCACGGCGCAGACGGCCAGCATCTGGAACGTGGGCGTCAAGACCGCCGCCGCGCAGAACATGGTGGCCATCGGGTTCATCGAAAAGCAGCTCGGTGCGCAGATCACCTGGGGCGAATGGTTTGTGGCAGCCGCCCCGTTTGCAGCCCTGATGACGGTCGCGCTGTTCTTCATCATGACGCGCATGATGAAGCCCGAGATGAAGGAAATTGCGGGCGGGCAGGAGACCATTCGGCAGCAGCTGGCCGAACTGGGCCCGATGACGCTGAACCAGTGGAAGCTGCTGGCCGTGGTGCTGGTGCTGCTGGGGTTCTGGTCCACCGAGAAGGTGCTGCACGACTTTGACACCACCTCCACTACCCTTGCGGCCGTGGCGCTGATGCTGTTTCCGCGCATCGGCGTGATGGACTGGAAGCAGTCGCAAAAGGGGTTCCCGTGGGGCACGGTAGTGCTGTTCGCGGTGGGCATCAGCGTGGGCTCTGCGCTGCTGCAGACCAAGGCGGCGGGATGGCTGGCCCAGCTCATCGTGGGCCACCTGGGCCTGCAGATGGCATCGGCCTTTGCCATCCTGATGCTGCTGTCCGCGTTCCTGATCGTCATTCACCTGGGCTTTGCCAGCGCCACGGCGCTGGCGTCCACCATGATTCCCATCGTCATCAGCGTGCTGTCCACCGTGCAGACGCCTGGCATCAACATCGTGGGCATGACGATGATCCTGCAGTTCGTGGTGAGCTTTGGCTTCATCCTGCCGGTGAACGCGCCGCAGAACATGATCGCCTACGGCACCGACACCTTTGACGCGCACGACTTCGTGCGCACCGGCATCGTGATCACGCTGACCGGGGTGATCCTGCTGGTGGTCTTTGCGCTGACCTACTGGCCTTGGCTGGGGCTGATGGTGACCCGCACCTGACCGGCAGGCTTACCGTAGCGCCTTCTGGCCCCCAGCGGCTGCAGGCAGGCGGAAGGCCTCCACCAGCTCGGCCAATTGCTGCGCCTGCACGCGCAGGCCTTGCGCAGCGGCGGACGACTCTTCCACCAGCGCGGCGTTCTGCTGGGTCATCTGGTCGAGCTGCGAGACCGCCTCGCCCACCTGGCTCAGGCCCGTGGTCTGCTCGCGGGCGGCGGTGCTGATCTCGCCAATGATGGTGGCCACCTGCTGCACGGACTGCACGATCTCGCCCATGGTGCCCCCAGCGGCGTGGACCAGCTGCGTGCCCTCGTCCACCTGCCGCACGCTGTCGCTGATCAGCCCGCCGATCTCCTTGGCCGCCGTGGCCGAGCGCTGGGCCAGGCTGCGCACTTCGCTGGCCACCACCGCAAAGCCCCGGCCCTGCTCGCCCGCACGGGCGGCTTCTACGGCCGCATTCAGTGCCAGGATGTTGGTCTGGAAGGCGATGCCATCGATCACGCTGGTGATGTCGGCAATGCGGCGCGACGACAGGGCAATGCCGTCCATGGTGCCCACCACGCGGTCCACCGCCTCGCGCCCGCGCTGGGCCACGCTGCTGGCACCGGCGGCCAGGGTGCTGGCCTGCGCAGCGGCGTCGGCGCTGTGGCGCACGGTGGCCAGCAGTTCTTCCATGCTGGCGGCGATCTCTTCGAGGTTGGAGGCCGTCTGCTCGGTGCGGGCCGACAGGTCGCTGTTGCCCGCCGCGATCTCGCTGCTGGCCCCGGCCACCGACGTGCTGGCCTGGCGCATGCCCACCACCAGCTCGGCCAGCCGCGCCTGCATGCCCCCCAGGCGCGCCAGCAGGGCCTGCAGCTCGTCGCGGTTGCCCGCCTGCGGCGCGGGCACGGGGGAAGTGAGATCGCCTTCGGCAATGCGGTCGGTCACCTCGGACGCATGGGCCAGGGGCTGCAGGATGGAGCGCGACAGCAGCCAGGCACAGGCCAGGCTCAGCAGCAAGCCTACCAACGAGCCCGCCGCCAGCAGCGTGATGCCCTGGCTTTCGCTGCGGGCGGCAGCGGCACGCGCTTCGGCCACACGCTGGCGCTGGTATTCGGCCAGCTTGTCCACGGCAGCGGCGTAGGCGTCTGCCGCAGGACGCAGCTGCTTGGCAATGGCGTCGGGCGGCAAAGCCTCTCCCGCCTTGCGGCGCTTGACGAGGTCGTCCCGCACCGTGCGAAAGCCGTTGCCGGCCTTGTCGATGGCATCGAACAAGGCCTGGGATTCCGGGTCTGCCGCCAGCTCGTCCAGGCGCTTGCGCACTTCGGACGAGCGGGCTGACGTGGTCTTGCGGTCGGCGTCGATGCGCGCCGCGTAGTCGGGGTTGTTGTCGATCTCCAGCAGCGTTTCGGCGCGGGCGGAGCTGAGCACCACGATGGCGTGCAGCTCCCGCGCCAGCAGCGCGCGCTCGGACGACGCACCGCCCAGGTCGTCCGCAATGTCCTGCAGCCCGGCCAGCCGCCAGATGCCCACCGCCGCCGACAGGGACATGACGAGGCAGACCACACCAAAGGCCAGGGCCAGGCGGACGGCAACACGTGCGTGGGAGATGGACATGGGAGGCTCTCGTGAGGGTGAATGGGACAACGCGGGCCTACCGTTCAGGGTGGCAGGCGTTGGGAATGTATCGACAAAAGGTTACAAGTCCTTGAGCCGGCCCACAACAGGCCCCACCCTGCCGGAGCGCCAAAGCAACAGCCGCCCAACAGCCGCCCGCACACCCACAAAAAAAGCCGCCACAGTGCAAGACTGTGGCGGCCCTCGGGTCGGTCAGGCGCAGCGCCTGCAGCGGGTTATTGCTGCTGCTGAGCGTTTTGCAGCGCAGCAATGCGCTCTTCGATGGGCGGGTGGGTGCTGAACAGCTTGCCAATGCCACCGGCAATGCCCATGGCGGCCACGCTCTTGGGCAGCTCGCCGGGGTGCATGCCGCCCAGGCGGGCCAGCGCGTTGATCATGGGCTGGCGGCGGCCCATCAGCTGGGCGGCGCCTGCGTCGGCGCGGAACTCGCGCTGGCGGCTGAACCAGGCCACGATCATGGCCGCAACGAAGCCCAGCACGATGTCGAGCACGATGGTGGTCACGTAGTAGCCGATGCCAGGGCCCGAGCTGTTCTCGTCGTTCTTGCGCAGGAAGCTGTCCACCGCATAGCCGATGACACGCGACAGGAACACCACAAAGGTGTTCATCACGCCCTGGATCAGCGTCATGGTCACCATGTCGCCGTTGGCGATGTGGGCCACTTCATGGCCGATCACGGCCTCGACCTCTTCGCGCGTCATGCCCTGCAGCAGGCCGGTGGACACGGCCACCAGCGCCGAGTTCTTGAACGCGCCCGTGGCGAACGCATTGGGGTCGCCTTCAAAGATGCCGACTTCGGGCATGCCGATCTGGGCCTGGTCGGCGAACTTGCGCACGGTCTCGACGATCCAGCGCTCGTCGGGCGAGCCGGAGCCGTCGATCACACGCACGCCCGAGGTCCACTTGGCCATGGGCTTGCTGATGAGCAGCGAGATGATCGCGCCGCCAAAACCCATGATGAGCGCGAAGCCCAGCAGCGCGCCCAGGTTCAGGCCGTTGGCCGTGAGGTAGCGGTTGACGCCCAGCAGGCTGGCCACCACCCCCAGCACGACAACGACGGCCAGGTTGGTCATCACAAACAAAAGGATCCGCTTCATGGAATGGTTTCTCCGTGGGGTAAACAACAACGAGTGTTTGCTGGCTTAGATGGGGGCCGGGGGCTGCGCTTCAAGCGCCGCCACCCTGGGTGACAACGGCACCCGCCCCATGGCCGCGATTGCATCGCGCTATGGTAGGTGCAAACCCCGGCCAGGGCCTTATCACACAAGGCTTGGCGGGAATTACGGCACAGGCGCTGCCCGCAAGGGCCGGAACACCTGGGCGTCGTCATAGAAGCCCGGCGCCTCGTTGGAAGGCCCCCAGCCGGGCACGCCCAGCACCGGCAGCGGCGTGAAGGGCTTGGTGGACCATGCCGAGGCGTCCACCTGATCGGCCAGCCAGCCATCCATATCCGCTATTGAATTCATAGCTACTGGCACATGAAATACGTGCGCCACCATGGGTTTTCGTGGAGAAACCAGCTTTTCGAGCAGTGCGTGGCCGAACAGCACCAGCCGGGCCTCGGCCCACAGTGGGCGCAGGTCGATGAACAGGCGCTGCCAGTCCCGCGCCCGGAGCGCATCCCACAGGGCATCGGGCGCCTGCAGCAGTGCGCCGTTTTCATCGAAAACCGTGACGGCATCGCGCAGCGGCCCGCGCACGGCTTGCACGCCATCGGCGGCGATGGCTTGGGCCTGCAGCTGGTTCAGGCGCCGCTTGGTGCGCGGAAACTGCAGCCAAACGAGGCCGTTGAAGAAGTCGTGCAGGTTGTCGCGCGTGGGCACGCGGCGGGTGTCCCAGATGTATTGCTCGTAGGCGGTGCCTTCGGGCAGGTCGGACTGGGGGACAAAACGGAAAGAGACCGTGGAAAGTACATTCAGCGCCTCAGCTACCGGCTTTCCCTCGAACACTTCACGCTGAACACGGACGCCCAGATCGCGAACTGCGCCTAGCCAAGGCGCGCCCCAATCAATCCTTTCCATTCGCAGCAGCACGTCGTTGAGGAATATTTTTGGCCACGTGGGGCGCGCAGGGCTCAATGTAGGTGACTTGTGTAGGCTGCCCTTTGGGAGAAAGCTTGAAATGGGAAGGAAACTGTCCAAAAAAGGCAGTCGACTTGGTCGTTTTCCCTATGATGGCTTTCTGACGTAATACTGGGACGACCTGGCTAAGCATCTGCGGCCCGAGCCTCAAATCCGGCACAGCCTTCAACACTCGCTGAACCATCTCAGAAGAAGGCATTGCAGGCGAAGCCGAAGCAGTATCTCTAGAGGCTTTGGCTACTTGCTTCGCCTTAGCATCAGAGATGTAGGCGATCTGGTTCGGCTGCTGCAAAGGTTGCAGCTGAAAGCGGCCGCCACACTGCGCGAACCACACCGAGGTCTTCGTGGTCTTCCCCAACACACCCCGCTGACGCAACGCGGCTACCACTTGGCTTAGGTGCTGGCTTTGGCCATTGCGCAGTGATGGCACAGCCTGAAGCACCTGCTCGACAAGATCTTTTTGGGTTAAGGACTGCTGAACTAAAGCGGTGGACTCAGAGGCCGCTTCAACAACCGGACGAATCTGGCCGCCAGAGGATTGAGCCTCGGCAATCAAAGAAAAATTCAGATCGGTAGCTACTGAGACCTCTGGCTCCACTATCTTTGAAATGACCGGGCTCTGCGGCTTTTCCACCACCTCCAGCAAGATCACTTCGTCATAAAAGCTCTCGGGGTTCGCAAAAATTTTGTTGGACAGGCTAAAACAAAGAACATGGCAACCGCGCTCTCTGACCCAGGTCGCTAAGGGAACAAAGTCCGCGTCGCCCGAACAGATCGCCACTGTGTCGATGTCTTGAGTGCAAACCGCCTCTACCGCATCAATCACCAAGGCGCTGTCCGTAGTGACCTTGTTCACGATCATGTTGCTGACCGGGCGAACACCGTGGCGCCACAGTACAGATTCGATGCCTTTAAGGCTATCCACCCGGCCGTAAGCGCGCTTGTAAAGCACGCGTTCAGCACGATGACGCAAATCCATCAGAACGTGGTCCAAGGCCGTCGCATCATTCAGGTTGTCCGCGTCGATGAAGACGGCCATGTTCCTGGCCGTCCTAACCTTGTGCGGCTCCTGCGGCAAGGTCATTGCATCATCCGCCACGGCAGGGCTTCACCGGCACGCAGGGGCTTGAGTTCGGCTTCGCCAAACGCAAAGCTGTCGGGCGGTGTCCACGACTCGCGGCGCAAGGTGATGGTGCCGGTGTTGCGCGGCAGGCTGTAGAAGTCCGGTCCGTGGAAGCTGGCAAAACCTTCGAGCTGGTCGAGCGCACCGGCGTTGTCGAATGCCTCGGCATACATCTCGATGGCGGCGTGGGCGGTGTAGCAGCCCGCGCAGCCGGTGGCGTGCTCCTTGAGGTGCGCGGGGTGCGGTGCGCTGTCGGTGCCCAGAAAGAACTTGCTGCTGCCGCTGGTGGCGGCCTGCACCAGGGCCACGCGGTGCGTTTCGCGTTTGAGCACGGGCAGGCAGTAGTAGTGGGGCCGCACGCCGCCGATGAAGATGGCGTTGCGGTTGTACAGCAGGTGGTGCGCGGTGATGGTGGCGGCCGTGAAGCGGTCGGCCTGCATCACGTAGTCGGCCGCGTCCTTGGTGGTGATGTGCTCGAAGACGATCTTCAGCTCGGGGAAGTCGCGGCGCAGCGGGATGAGCTGCTGCTCGATGAACACGGCCTCGCGGTCGAACAGGTCGATGTCGCTGCTGGTCACCTCGCCATGCACCAGCAGGAGCATGCCGGCCTTCTGCATGGCTTCGAGCGTTTTATAGGTCTTGCGGATGTCGGTCACGCCCGCATCGCTGTTGGTGGTAGCGCCTGCGGGGTAGAGCTTGCAGGCCACCACGCCGGCGGCCTTGGCGCGCACGATTTCTTCGGGCGGCAGGTTGTCGGTGAGGTACAGCGTCATCAGCGGCTCGAAGCTCATACCAGCGGGCACGGCGGCCAGGATGCGCTGCTTGTACGCCAGGGCCTGCTCGGCCGTGGTGACCGGTGGGCGCAGGTTGGGCATGATGATCGCGCGGCCGAACTGGGCGGCAGTGTGCGGCACGACGGTGTGCAGAGGCTCGCCGTCGCGCACATGCAGGTGCCAGTCGTCGGGGCGGGTGATGGTGAGGGTTTGGGGGGCTGCAGTCATGGGTGTGATTGTCCCATTGTGGGCAAGAGACTCCCAAACGCTCTCATTTTCATAGCTTTCGAGGCATATGAACGTAGCGCTACCGAGCAAAATCGCTCAAAACCGGCGCGCTACGGGCAGGTGGACCGGTTTATTCGGCGGTGATGCCCGCGCGTTTGACGACTGCGCCGAACTTCACCATGCGGTCGGCCATCATCTTTTCGAACGCAGCGGGTGGCATCTCTTCCGGCACGATCACGCCCCGGTCCTTGAGGTTGGCCACCATGGCGGGCGACGTGGCCACCTGGCGCACGGCCTTGTACAGGGTCTGCACCACAGCCTCGGGTGTACCTGCAGGCGCAGCAAGGCCCGTCCAGGAGGTAAGGTTCAGCTCGGGGTGGCCCACCTCGGCCATGGTGGGCACGTCGGGCAGCTGCGGCAGCCGCTGGTCGGCGGCCACGGCCAGGGCGCGCACCTTGCCCGCCTGGATGTGCGGCAGCATGATGACCAGGTTGTCGAGGATGAACTGCACCTCGTTGCCCAGCACACCCGTGATCAGCGGCGTGCCCCCACGGTAGGGAATGTGCGTGGTGAACACGCCCGTGGAGACCTTGAGCATTTCCACATTGAGCTGGCCCATGCTGCCCACGCCGCCGCTGCCGTAGTTGAGCTTGCCGGGGTTCTTCTTGGCGTAGTCGATGAACTCCTTGAAGGTCTTGAACGGCAGGCTGCTGTGCACCACCAGGGCATTGGGCTGGCGGCCCAGGATGGCAATGTTTTCAAAGTCCTTGATGGGGTCGTAGCCGATCTTGGGCTGGGTGAGCGGGTTGGCCAGGTGGCTGCTTTGCGACGAGACCACCAGGGTGTAGCCGTCGGCCTTGGAGCGCGCCACATACTGCGCGCCCACCGAGCCCCCGGCGCCCGCGCGGTTTTCCACCACGATGGGCACGCCCAGCACGCGCGACAGCGGCTCGGAATACTGGCGCGCCATGATGTCCACCGACCCGCCGGGCGGGAACGGCACCACCAGCGTGATGGGACGCGACGGGAATTTGTCCTGCGCCAGGGCGGGCAATGCAGCAAGGCCTGCGAGGCCCAGGCCAGTGGTCAGAAGATGGCGGCGGGAAGTGGTGGCGGTCATGGCAGTCAAGGAACTCAGAAAACGGGTCAAAACAGGTCCAGCAGGTCCCACAGGGACGGAAAGAATCAGGGGTGTGCCAGCACGGCCAGTGCCACGGCTTGTGCGCGGGGCACGAAGGTGGATAGCTCGCAGTACTCGCGTTCGGTGTGCGGGTGGCCGCCCACGGGGCCGGTGGCGCACAGGGTGGGCACGCCCACCGAGGCGGTGAGGCCGCTGTCGGCCGCGCCGCCGGTGAACTCACCTTGCACCTCAAAGCCCAGTGAACGGGCGCCCTGCTGGTACAGCGCCAGCAGGTAGTCGGGCGTGGGCTTCATGGGCAGGGAGCGGCGCGTGGTGGTGATGCGGCCCTGGGTGCGGGGCACGGACTCTTCTTCGACGATGGCGCGCACGCGCTCCAGCAGGTCGTCGGGGTTGGTGTCGGCCGTGAAGCGCAAGTCCACCTCGGCGCGCGCGTGAGGGGCCACCATGTTGGGCACGATGCCGCCCTGCACCACGCCCACATTGCAGGTGATGCCCGTGGCAGTGTCGGTCAGCGCGTGCAGCGCCAGCGTCTTGCGCGCCAGGGCGTCAATGGCGCTGGCGCCTGCGGCGTGGTTGATGCCCGCATGTGCGGCCACGCCCTGCACCTCGAACTCCACCACCATCGAGCCCTTGCGACTCGTGACCACGTTGCCGCTCACGCGGCCGGGCTCGGCATTGAACACTGCACGCGCGCCCCGCACGCGGGCCATGATGAGGTCGCGCGTGGCGGGCGAGCCGACCTCTTCGTCGCACGAGAAGAACAGGTGCAGCGGCGCCTTCAGCCCGCCGCAGCGTGCAAAGGCCTCGGCGACAAACACGTTGAGCACCAGGCCCGACTTCATGTCGGCCACGCCGGGGCCATAGGCGCGCCCCGCTTCTTCGCGGTAGGGACGTTTGGCCACCGTGCCATCGGGAAACACCGTGTCCATGTGCCCCATGAGGATGATGGGGGCGCCGCCGGTGTCCGTACCTTCCGCAGGGTTGACCTGCGCGTGCAGCAGCACGCCATAGCCGGGCACGGGCTCGAACTGCACGGGCACACTGGCCGCCTGCAGGCGCTCGGCCAAAGCATGCGCCACCGCCGTCACGCCCGCTTCATTGCGGCTGCAGCTCTCGATGTTGACCACTTTTTGCAACAGGTCTTGCATGGCCTGCTGCTGCCGGGCCAGCCAGTCCAGCACCTGAGCATGCACCGGCAGTCGGGTTTCGTTCGTGGTATTGAGCATCCTTGTCCTTGGGCAATGCCCGGGTGGGGGCAAAATTTGGGTCGCAGTGTTGCATGCGACTCCGGGTTTTGCAACGTATTTTGCACGATTGAGTATTTTATGAAATCATCATTGCAGGAATCCACCGCCTTGCTGACCGAGCGGCTGGCCCGCCAGGACGCCGACCTGACCGCCAGCGAACGTGCGTTGGCCGAGGCGCTGGGGCGTGACTACCCCCATGCCCTGCTGGAGTCCGCCACGGCCCTCGCGGCCCGCACAGGCACCAGTGCGTCGACCGTGGTGCGGCTGTTTGCCAAGCTGGGCTACGGCAGCTATGCCGAGGCGCAGCGCGAGGCGCGGGCCGAGGTCACCGCCCTGCTGCAAACGGCCGGGCAGCGTGCCCCCGTCACCATTGGCACCCGGCGCAGCCTGCAGCAGTGCGTGGACGATGCGCTGCTGCACGACCAGCACAACCTCACCACCACACGCGATGGGCTGGACATGGCGGCCTTCGAGGCCATGGTGGCGCGCATCGCGCAGGGCAAGGGCCGCATTTTTGTGCTGGCGCAGATCAACAGCGCCCCGGTGGCAGCCTGGCTGGCGCTGCACCTGAACATGTGCCGCCCCGGCGTGCATGAACTGGGGGCTGGCGCGGTGGACGCCACCGACCAGCTGCTGTGGATTCAGCCTGAGGACGCCCTGCTGGTCTTCAGCATTCGCCGCTACGCGAGCGGGCCGGTGAAAGTGGCGCAGCGCTTTCGCGACGCGGGCGCCCAGGTGCTGGCCATCACCGACAGCGCTGCAGCGCCCCTGGCCGCCGTGGCCCACCACCGGCTGCAGGTGCGCACGTCCAATGCGTCGCCGTTCGACTCTTACACCGCTGCGTTCTTCCTGTGCAATGCGCTGGTGTCGGCCGTGGCGCAGCTGCGGCACAAGGCGGTGTCCGAAGCGCTGAAACGGCGCGACGACCTGTGGACGGATTTTGAGTCCCAGCTCATCGTGGAAGGCCCTTCGCCCGCCGGTCGAAGGAGCAAGCGCTAGCCCACGCAGCACGCGTCTCCGGCAACCGTGGGGCCATGAAAAAAGCGCTCCGAGGAGCGCTTTTTTATTGGCACCGCGCCGTGCGACGCGGAGTGCAAGGCAGCGTTCAGTGCTGCAGGATCTTGTTGAGAAAGTCCTTGGTACGGGGCTGGCGCGCATCGGGGTTGTTGAAGAACTCGTCCTTCGAGCAGTCTTCCAGGATCTTGCCGCCCACGTCCATGAAGATCACGCGGTTGCTCACCTTGCGCGCAAAGCCCATTTCGTGGGTCACGCACATCATGGTCATGCCTTCGTTGGCCAGGCCCACCATCACGTCCAGCACTTCGCCGACCATTTCGGGGTCGAGCGCCGACGTGGGTTCGTCGAACAGCATCACGATGGGGTCCATGGAGAGAGCGCGCGCAATGGCCACACGCTGCTGCTGGCCGCCCGAGAGCTGGCCGGGGAACTTGTCCTTGTGCGCAATCAAGCCCACGCGCTCCAGCATTTTGAGACCGCGCTTCTTGGCGTCGTCCGCGCTGCGGCCCAGCACCTTGATCTGCGCGATCGTCAGGTTGTCTGTCACCGACAGGTGGGGGAACAGCTCGAAGTGCTGGAACACCATGCCCACGCGGCTGCGCAGCTTGGGCAGGTTGGTGCTGGGGTCGTGCAGCTTCACGCCATCGACCGTGATCTCGCCCTTCTGGAAGGGTTCGAGCGCATTGATGGTCTTGATGAGCGTGGACTTGCCCGAGCCCGACGGGCCGCACACCACCACCACTTCACCCTTGTTGATGGTGGCCGAGCACTCGTTGAGCACCTGCACCGGGCCATACCACTTGGATACGTTCTTGAGTTCGATCATTTCTTTTTCCTCAATCCAATCTCTTTTGCACCAGCGTCGATCAGCGGATGATCGCGATCTTCTGGTGCAGGCGCTTGACCATCCAGGACAGCGCGTAGCACATCACGAAGTACAGAACCGCAGCCGCCAGGTACGCCTCGATCGGACGGCCAAAGTTCTTGCCCGCCACTTCAAAGCCCTTGAGCATGTCGTAGGCACCAATGGCATAGACCAGCGACGTGTCCTGGAACAGGATGATGGTCTGCGTGAGCAGCACGGGCAGCATGTTGCGGAACGCCTGGGGCAGCACCACCAGCTTCATGTTCTGGCCGTAGGTCATGCCCAGCGCCTGGCCTGCATACACCTGGCCGCGCGGGATGGACTGGATGCCCGCGCGCATGATTTCGCTGAAGTACGCCGCCTCGAAGGCGATGAAGGTGATGACGGCAGACACTTCTGCGCCGATGGGGCGGCCGATGATGGCCGGCACCAGCAGGAAGAACCACAGGATCACCATCACCAGCGGGATGGAGCGCATGCCGTTGACGTAGATGGTGGCGGGCACATCCAGCCACTTCTTGCCCGATAGGCGCATGAGCGCCAGCACGGTGCCGAACAGCACGCCGCCTACGGTCGCCACCAGCGTAAGGATCAGGCTGAAATACAGCCCCTTGAGCACGAAGTTGGAGATCAGGTCCCAGTTGTAGAAGGAGAAATCGAGATTCATATCAATGCCCCCCTCCGGCCGCGCCACTCACGACCATGCCCGGGATGCGTGCACGCTTTTCAATGAAGGCCATGATGCGGTTGATGGCAAACGCCGAGAGGATGTACAGCGTGGTCACCGCCAGGTACACCTCGATGCCGCGCGAGGTTTCTTCCTGCGCCTGCATGGCGAACATCGTGAGCTCGGCCACCGACACGGCAAACGCCACGGACGAGTTCTTGAAGATGTTCATCGTCTCGCTGGTCAGCGGCGGAATGATGATGCGAAACGCCATGGGCAGCAGCACATAGCGGTAAGTCTGGAACGTGGTGAACCCCATGGCCATGCCGGCGTAACGCTGGCCGCGTGGCAGGGCCTGAATGCCCGAGCGCACCTGCTCGGCGATACGCGCCGAGGTAAAGAAGCCCAACGCCAGCACCACCAGTGCAAAACCGGGTACGCCGCGCAGCACCGGAAACAGGGTAGGCAGCACGTGGTACCAGAGGAAAATCTGCACCAGCAGCGGAATATTGCGAAACAGCTCGACCCAGGCATTACCCAGCCGAACGATCATCGGACGGTCCTGCAACGTGCGCAGCGTACCGATGATGGAACCCAGCACAAGTGCCAGCAGCAGCGCCAGCAGCGAAACGGACACGGTCCAGCCCCAGGCCGACAGCATCCAGTCCAGGTACGTGATGTCGCCGCCCTTGCCAAAGCAGCTTTGCACGACTTCCCGGTCCATGGTGTCCTGGCAGAACACCTGCCAATCCCAACTCATAGGAGCACCCCTTCAAATTTTGGTTATGCGTTGGGCGCCACCCTTGGCCCACCCAACAAAAAAGCCCCTTCAAACCGGTTGGCCGAAGGGGCACAAGCGTTGCGAAGATTACTTCTTGGCGTAGTCTTCCATGGGCTTGTCGTTGGGGTTGGCCCAGGCTGCCTTGGTGGCTTCAGACATGGGCAGACCGATCTTGGTGTTGGTCGGTGGCACGGGTTGCATGAACCACTTGTCGTACAGCTTGGCCAGCGAGCCGTCGGCGATCTGGCGCTTGATGGAGTCGTCCACGGCCTTCTTGAAGGCAGGGTCGTCCTTGCGCAGCATGCAGGCGATGGGTTCCACGCTCAGAACTTCACCAACGATCTTGTAGTCGGCGGGGTTCTTGGACTTGGAGATGTTGGCAGCCAGGATGGAGCCGTCCATCACGAACGCGTCAGCGCGGCCGGTTTCCAGCATCAGGAAGCTGTCAGCGTGGTCCTTGCCGAACACTTCCTTGAAGTCGATGCCGCCTGCACGTTCGTGCTTGCGCAGGGTCTGCACGGAGGTGGTGCCGGTGGTGGTGGCCACGGTCTTGCCGTTCAGGTCCTTGATGGAGTTGATGCCCGAATTGGCCTTCACCACGGTGCGCACTTCTTCCACGTAGGTGGTCACGGCAAAAGCCACGTCCTTCTGGCGGGCGGCGTTGTTCGTGGTGGAGCCGCACTCCAGATCCACGGTGCCGTTGGTCACCAGGGGGATGCGGTTCTGCGAGGTAACGGGCTGGTACTTGATGTCCAGCTTGGCCAGGCCCAGCTGCTTCTGGATGTCGTGCAGGACGATTTCACCCATTTCGGTGTGGAAACCCACGTACTTGCCGTTGCCCAGCGTGTACGAAAGACCCGAAGACTCGCGCACGCCGAGCGTCACGCTGCCGGAGGCCTTGATCTTGGCCAGAGTGTCATTGGCCTGGGCAAATACGCTGCCAGCAGCCAAGGCGGTCACGGCAACCGCGAGCAAATGTTTCTTCATAGGGATCTCCTTGTGTTGAAAACGAAAAAGGGGGGGATTTTAGAGACAGGGGCCTTCCCGGGGTCTCCGGTCAGGACCGCACTCCAAAAAGGGGTAACTCGCAACCAGGGATATTAGTCAGAACGGGACCTGGTCGGTAGGGTATTTCCAGAAGTCGCGCAACAAGTAACTGACCGGCAGGTTCAGCACCGTGTTGTTGGGCGGGATGGGTTTGTTGAACCACTTGTCGTAAATCGGATAAATCTCGCGGCTGGTGATCAGGCGGCGCATTTCCTCGTCCACCAGCTTTTTGAACTCGGGGTCATTCTTGGGCAGCATGATGGCCAGCGGCTCGGTCGTCATGAACCGGCCCACCACCTTGAGCGCCTTGGGGTCGGGCCGCCCTGCAGCCAGGCCGTACAGCAGCACATCGTCCATCACAAACGCGTCGGCCTCGCCCTTTTCCACCATCTCCACGGCCTTGGCATGGTCGGGCGCCTCCACGATGGTGATGCCCATCAGCCGTTCGCGGTTGGCCTGGTCGGCCGCCTTCAGGGGCGTGGTGCCTTTGGTGGACACCAGCTTCTTGCCGTTGAGGTCCTCCACCTTGTCGATGGGGCTGGCGGCCTTGACCAGGAGACGCGCGCCGGTGATGAAATGGGGGATGGTGAAGGCCACCTTCTGGCGCCGCTCGGCGTTGTTGGTTGTGGAGCCACACTCCATGTCGGCCTTGCCCTGCTCGATCATGGCGATGCGGTTGGCCGGGGTGACGGGCACCATCTCGACCTCCATGTCCTTCTTGCCGGTCTTCTTGCGCACCAGCTCGGCCATGCGCAGGCACAGGTCCAGCGCGTAGCCCACCGGCTTGCCCGACTGGCTGTCGACATAAGAGAAAGGCACCGAGGATTCGCGGTAGGCGATGACCAGCTTGCCACCGCCAGCCACGCGCTCCAGCACGCTGGCCTGCGCAGACGCACCGACAGCACAGCACAGTGCTGCGAGGCCCCAGGCCAATCCCCAATGCTGAACTTTCATACGATGCCTCTGTGAAGGAATGAACCGGGTTTGCAATCTTCGTGCCACCGTGGGGCCCTGCCAAGGCACACGCTGCTGTCCACCGATCCGGCGATGGCGCAGACTGTACGTGTCGTTACGGTGAAATTCCAATGCCGTTTGCGCGCACAACTATGCAAACTGTTTATGTCCGTATTTACCCTTAGCATGAAGCCGCTTGGGCCTGCAGGTAGCTCCACAGCGCCTGCGCGGTGCCTTTGGGGGTGTCCTTGCCATTGGGCTTTTCGCGGTAGGCGCGCACATCCATGGTCATTTGCAAGCCTTCAGCGTCCGGGGGCGCGGCACTGACGAGGCGGCGCGAGCGCAGTTCCTTCTTCACGGCGCTGTGGGGCAAAAAGGCCACGCCGTGCCCTTCCAGCGCCATGGCCTTGAGGCCCTCGGCCATGTCGGTCTCGTACACGCGCTCCAGGTGGATGGGTGTCTGCGACTGCTTGAGGATGAGTTCGGTCACCCGCCCGAGGTAAGCACCGGGCGCGTAGCCCAGGTAGGGCAGCGGCTGCCCCGCGCGGCCCGGCAGGCGGTGCACGGGCTGGCCGTCAGCGTCGGCCTTGCTGTAGGGCGACAGCACCTCCTGCCCCAGGCTGACCATTTCATAGCGGTCGGCATCGAGCTGAAACGGCTGCGAAGGGTGGTGGTAGGCAATCAGCAAATCGCAACCGCCCTCCACCAGCCGCATCACGGCGTCGTGCACATTCAGCGCAATCAGGCGGCTTTTGAACGGGCCGAACTTGTCGTGCAGGCTGGACACCCAGGCCGGAAAGAACGTGAACGCCAGCGTGTGGGGCACAGCAAACTCGATCATGTCCTTGCCCGCGCTGGTGTGCGCACGCAGCATGGCGCGCGTGTTCTGCAGCGACTGGAGCATCTCCAGGGCCTGGTCGTAGAGGGTTTTGCCGGCCGGGGTCAGCCGGGTGGGGTAGGAGCTGCGGTCCACCAGATCGGTGCCGGCCCAGGCCTCCAGCGCCTGGATCCGCCGCGAGAACGCGGGCTGGGTCACATGCCGCAGCTGCGCTGACCGGCTGAAGCTGCGGGTTTCCGCAAGACTGACGAAATCTTCAAGCCACTTGGTTTCCATCGGCGCATTATCCGCGCGCGGGCTGGAGCCTGCTGGCCGCCGGCATGAGGGTTTCTACAGAGCGCGCGGCGCATCGACGCAGGCCGCGCCCGCGTTTGCGGCACCGCACCAATGCTGTGCATGCATAGCAAGCGACGCATAATACCCAGCGCGTCTACCCCGCCTCATCATCGGTCAACGCCCCAGGTGCACAACGCCGCCGGGCAGCAAGATCGGCATCGGCCCTCTGTTCTTCTGACTCCCCGCGTTCATGTCCACCTCCACTCCTGAAGGGCCATCTGCTGCGCCCCCAGTGCCTGCTGCGGCGCCCAGTGCCCCCCTCGACGAACCCCGTTCCCTGCGCCTGGAAGACTGGCTCATCGTCCTGACCATGGCCGCCCTGGCGCTCATCACCTTCGTGAACGTGGTGGTGCGCTATTTCACCGATGCATCGTTTGCCTGGACCGAAGAAATTTCGGTGTTCCTGATGATCGTGCTGGCCATGGTCGGCGGTTCCGCCGCCGTGGCGCGGCAGTTGCACATCCGTATCGAGTTTTTTGCCGATGGCGGCTCCGAGCGCCGACGCCAGGTGCTGGCGCAGTTCGGCGCCTTGATGGTGGCCCTGCTGTTTGCACTCATCACGGTGCTCAGCATCCGCGTGGTGTGGGACGACTACCGGTTTGAAGAAACCTCCCCCGGCATCGGCGTGCCGCAGTGGTGGTACTCGGTCTGGCTGCCGGTGCTGTGCGCACTGACCACGGCAAGGGCCTTGCAACTGTTCGCCCGGCTGCGGCGCGCATCGGCGGAACAGGGAGCCCGCCCATGATCGCGACCCTGCTGTTTGTCGCCTTTCTGGGCATGATGTTTCTGGGCGTGCCGATTGGCGCGGCACTGGGCCTGGCGGGTGCTACCGCCATCGCCATCGCCAATGCGGAGGCGCCCTGGTTCGGTCTGCTGGCGGTGCCACAGAACTTTTACGCCGGCTTGGGCAAATACCCGCTGCTCGCCATCCCGATGTTTGTGCTGGTGGGCTCGATCTTCGACCGCTCGGGCGTGGCACTGCGGCTGGTGAACTTTGCCGTGTCCATCGTGGGCCGGGGGCCTGGCATGCTGCCGCTGGTGGCGATTGCCGTGGCCATGTTCCTGGGCGGCATCTCGGGCTCGGGCCCCGCGACCGCAGCGGCAGTAGGTGGGGTAATGATCGCAGCCATGGCACGCGCCGGGTATCCCGCTGCCTACTCGGCCAGCGTGGTGGCCGGTGCCGCAGCCACCGACATTCTCATTCCGCCATCGGTCGCGTTCATCGTGTACTCGGTGCTGGTGCCGGGCGCCTCGGTGCCTGCACTCTTCGCCGCAGGCATGTTCCCCGGCATCCTGGCGGGCCTTGCGTTGATCGTGCCTGCCGTGTGGCTGGCCCGCCGCCACAAGATGGGCGCCGCAGAGGCCGACATGCCGCGCCCGCCTTTCTGGCGCAGCCTGCGCGAGGCGTCCTGGGGACTGGCCGCGCCCGTGGTGATCCTTGGGGGCATGCGTGCGGGATGGTTCACCCCCACCGAGGCTGCGGTGGTGGCCGTCTTTTACGGGCTGTTTGTGGGCATGTGCATCCACCGCACGATTCGTGTGCGCGACCTGTTCACCATCTTGCGGGAGGCGGGCGAGCTGTCCGCTGTGATCCTCGTGGTGGTGTCGCTGGCAGGCATCTTTGCGTTCTCGCTGTCCACCCTGGGAGTCATCGACCCCATCACACGCGCCATCGTGCAGTCCGGGCTGAGCGAACAGGGGGTGCTCGGTGCGCTGATCGTCTTGCTGCTGATCGCCGGCATGTTCCTGGATGGCATCTCCATCTTCCTGATCTTTGTGCCCTTGCTCATGCCCATCATGCAGCACTACCAGTGGGACGTGGTCTGGTTTGGCGTGGTGCTCACACTCACCGTGGCCATCGGCCAGTTCACCCCGCCCATGGCGGTGAACCTGATGGTGTCCAGCAAGATCGCCAACGTGCGCATGGAGCAGACCACGCGCTGGGTCATCTGGCTGGTGCTGGCCATGACACTGGCCATGCTGCTGGTCGTCGTGTTCCCGTCGATTGCGCTCTGGCTGCCGCAGCAGCTGGGCTACTGATTTCTACTCTCACCCATCCATCCAACAAGGAGACAACCCATGAAACTGCGCACCTTCCTCACTTCGGCCGTGGCCGCTGCCGCTGCCCTCGCCTTCACCGCACCTGCCGCCATCGCGCAAACCGCGTACAAGAGCGAATACCGCATGTCGCTGGTGCTGGGCACGGCCTTCCCCTGGGGCAAGGGCGGTGAGCTGTGGGCCAACAAGGTGCGCGAGCGCACCAACGGCCGCATCAACATCAAGCTGTACCCCGGCGTATCGCTGATCCAGGGCGACCAGACGCGCGAGTTCAGCGCGCTGCGCCAGGGCGTGATCGACATGGCCGTGGGCTCCACCATCAACTGGTCGCCCCAGGTCAAGCAGCTCAACCTGTTCTCGCTGCCCTTCCTGTTCCCTGACTACGCGGCCGTTGATGCAGTGACGCAAGGCGACGTGGGCAAACAGATCTTCACCACGCTGGAGAAGGCAGGCGTCGTGCCCCTCGCCTGGGGTGAAAACGGCTACCGCGAAATCTCCAACTCCAAGCTGGCCATCAAGAGCCCTGCCGACCTCAAGGGCCTGAAGATCCGTGTGGTGGGCTCGCCCCTGTTCCTGGACACCTTCACCGCGCTGGGCGCCAACCCCACGCAGATGAGCTGGGCCGACGCACAGCCGGCGTTTGCCAGCGGCGCCGTGGACGGCCAGGAGAACCCCATTGCCGTGTACCAGGCCGCCAAGCTGCACACCGTGGCCCAGAAACACATCACCATGTGGGGCTACGTGAACGACCCGCTGGTGTTTGTGGTGAACAAGGACATCTGGGCGTCGTGGACCCCAGCGGACCGCGAGATCGTGAAGCAGGCCGCCATCGACGCCGGCAAGGAAGAAATCGCTATTGCCCGCAAAGGCATGGTCGAGGCCGACAAGCCCCTGCTCAAGGAAATCGCGGCCAACGGCGTGACCGTCACGCAGCTGTCCGCCGCCGAGCGCGACGCGTTCGTGAAGGCCACGCGCCCCGTGTACGAAAAGTGGAAGGGCCAGATTGGCGCCGACCTGGTGGGCGCCGCAGAGAAGGCCATTGCCGCCCGCAAGAAGTAATCCTTCAGCGGACCTGGCACCGGTGCGTGGCAGTCGCCCGGTGTCTGCCCAAGCCCCGCCATGGCGGGGCTTTTTGCTGAGCGGGCACAAAGGCAACTGCGGGTGACGTGCCTGCAATGTCGCTATCTATTTAATAGCATTCAAGGCATATTGCACTGGCGCTACCCGCCACTTTTACTTCAAATCATCGGGAACCGGGTGCTTGACCGCGTTTTTGCGCAGCTTGTGCTCCACCGCCTCGGCCAGGTCCACGCCCGCGTGGTCCGCCAGCTGCAGCAGGTACAGCAGCACGTCGGCCACCTCATCGGCAATGGGCTCTTTCAGCGCCGGGTCCTCACGCACCGCGAGCGACTGCTCCGGCGTCATCCACTGAAAGATCTCCGCCAGCTCGGCCGCCTCCACCATCAGCGCCATCGCCAGGTTCTTGGGCGTGTGGAACGGCTGCCACTGCCGCTCTGCCGCAAATGTGCGCAACCGGGCCTGCAGCGCCGTCAGATCGACAGACATTCCATTGCTCCTGATTCAATAGCTACCAGCGCATATTCAACATGCGCTAGCGGCCTGAAATACCTGAAACCCATCACACCGGCGTGACCGGTACCTCGCCCGCCAGGTGGCGCCGGGCGTTCTCCATGAACCGGTCCACCGAGGCCTGCACGGCCTCGGGCGACCAGCCCGCCACATGGGGTGTGAGCACCACGTTGTCCAGGTCCAGCAGCTCGGCCGGGGGCGCGGGCTCGCTCTCGTACACATCCAGGCCCGCAGCGGCAATGCGGCCTTCGCGCAGCGCGGCGGCCAGGGCGGCGGTGTCGATCACGCTGCCACGTGCAATGTTGACCACCACGCCGCGCGAGCCGAGCGTGTTGAGCACCGCAGCGTTGACCAGATGCTTGGTGCCCGCGCCGCCGGGCGTGGCGATGACAAGAAAGTCTGCCCACTCGGCCAGCGCCGCCACATCGGCAAAGTAGCGGTAAGGCACATCGGTGCGCTCACTGCGGTTGTGGTAGCCGACCTCGATCTCGAAGCCCAGGGCGCGCTGCGCAATCTTCTTGCCGATGGTGCCCAGGCCGATGATGCCCAGGCGTTTGTGCGACACGTTAGGTGGCAGCGGCAAAGCGGTGCGCCAGATGCCAGCGCGGGTGGCCTTGTCCAGCGGCAGGATGCGGCGCTGCGCCGCGATCAGCAGACCCCAGGTGTGGTCGGCCACACAGTCGTCGTTGGTGCCCGCACCCGTAGCCACCACGATGCCCCGGGCCTTGGCGTAGTGCACCGCCACGTTCTCGTAACCTGCGCCCAGCGCGCAAATGAGGGTGAGCGTGGGCAGCGCATCGATCTGCGCCGGGCTCAGGCCCACCGAGCCGATGGTCAACACCACCCGCACACGGCTGCCGTGCTGCGCGATGGCGGCTGCGGCCTGCGGCGCGTCAGGCGCGTAGATCACTTCAAAGGTCTGGGCCATCTGGGCGATGTGCTCTTCAGACAAAAACATGAGGGCGAGAAGGACGGGCTTCATGGATGACAAATCGCGAAACAAATGAATGAGAGAAAGACGCTGCTCAGGCGGCGGCATCACTTTGCTGGAGCGACCACATGCTGGCGTAGCGGCCACCCAGGGCCAGCAGCTGCGCGTGCGTGCCGCGTTCGATGATGCGGCCCGCGTCCATGACCAGGATCTCGTGCGCGTCCACCACCGTGGACAGGCGGTGGGCAATCACCAGCGTGGTCTTGTTCTGCGCCACGCCCTGCAGCTCGGCCTGGATGGCGCGCTCGTTGGCGGAGTCCAGCGCGCTGGTGGCTTCGTCAAAGATCAGGATGGGCGGGTTCTTGAGCAACGTGCGCGCAATCGCCACGCGCTGCTTTTCGCCGCCCGAGAGCTTGAGCCCGCGCTCGCCCACCATGGTGGCGTAGCCCTTGGGCGTGCTGGCGATGAAGTCGTGGATGCGCGCAGCGCGGGCGGCGGCTTCGATCTCCTCCTGCGTCGCTCCGGGGCGGCCGTAGGCAATGTTGTAGGCCACGGTGTCGTTGAAGAGCACGGTGTCCTGCGGCACGATGCCGATCTCCTGGCGCACGCTGGCCTGCGTCACGCCGCGGATCTCCTGCCCCGCAATGGTGATGCGGCCCTGCTGGATGTCATAGAAGCGGAACAGCAGCCGTGCCAGGGTGCTTTTGCCCGAGCCCGAGGGCCCGACCACTGCCACCGTCTTGCCCGCCGGAATCTCGAAGCTGATGCCCTGCAGGATGGTGCGCCCGCCCTTGGGGTCATACGCAAACACCACGTCCTCGAAGCGCACGGTGGGCTGGTCTAACCCTGCCAGCGGCTGGGCGCCGGGGGCATCGGCCACCTCGCGCTCCTTGTCCATCAGCGTGAACATTTTGTCCAGGTCGGTGAGGCTTTGCTTGATTTCGCGGTAGATCACGCCCAGGAAGTTGAGCGGGATGTAGAGCTGGATCATGAACGCGTTGACCATGACCAAATCGCCCAGCGTCATGCGGCCGTCGACCACGCCCTGCGTGGCGCGCCACAGCATGGCCACCAGGCCCACGGCAATGATGAGCTGCTGGCCGGTGTTGAGCATGGACAGCGTGGTCTGGCTCTTCAGGCGCGCTCGGCGCAGGCGCTCCAGGCTTTCGTCGTAGCGGCGGGCCTCAAAGCCTTCGTTGTTGAAGTACTTCACCGTCTCGTAGTTGAGCAGCGAGTCCACGGCCTTGGAGTGCGCGGCCGAGTCGAACTCGTTGGCCTCGCGGCGAAATTTAGTCCGCCACTCGGTCACCAGCACCGTGAAGAGGATGTACAGCGCCAGCGCCGCCAGCGTGATCCACGCAAACCAGGCGTCGAACTTGATGGCCAGCACCGACAGCACCAGCACCACCTCGACCAGCGTGGCGACCACGTTGAACAGGGTGAAGGAGATCAGCGACTCGATGCCGCGCACACCGCGCTCGATGTCGCGCGTCATGCCGCCGGTCTGCCGCTCCAGGTGAAACCGCAGGCTCAGGGCATGCAGGTGTTCAAAGGTCTGCAGCGCAATCGAGCGCGCCGCGCCCTGCGTGGCCTTGGCAAACACCAGCTCGCGCAACTCGGTGAACAGCGAGGTGGACAGCCGCAGCGCGCCGTAGGCCACCAGCAGCCCCACGGGCACCACCAGCAGCGCGGTGGGGTCGCCCGGTTTGAGGCTCATGGCATCGACCAGCGTCTTGAGCAGGATGGGTACGCCCACGTTGGCGAACTTGGCGCCCACCATGAAGACGATGGCGGCGATCACGCGCCACTTGTATTGCCACAGGTAGGGCAGCAATCGGTGCAGGGTGGCCCAGTCCGACTGGACCGGCGCGGGGCTGGCGGCCATGCCACTGGCAGTGGCACCGGCAGCGGTGGGGGCAGTTTCGCCGTGGTGGCGCATGGGGGACAATTCCGGTTGTTGTTTTTACCGACCTGGCTGATGCCCAGGTGGTTTTTCTCGGGGCGCAAGGCCTGCGGAAACCACCGGTTTCCCCAAGGATTGGCTCAGCCCCAACCGAGATTGTGCCCATGTCTGCTGTTTTCAGCCCACCACCCGCCGCATTGCCCACCGACAAGGAACTGGTGCTCAAGGTCATCCCCATGCCCGCCGACACCAACGGCAATGGCGACATCTTTGGCGGATGGGTGATGGCGCAGGTGGACTTGGCGGGCTCCGTGCTGCCCGCGCGCTACATCCAGGGCCGCATGGCCACGGTGGCGGTCAACGAATTCATCTTCAAGCAGCCCGTGCGCGTGGGCGACATCCTGTCGTTCTTCTCGGCCATCACGCGGGTGGGCAACACCTCGGTCACCGTGGAGGTGGAGGTGTATGCCGAGCGTTTTTCCGCCCAGGGGCAGTATGTGAAAGTGACGGAGGCGCGCCTGACGTACGTGGCCATTGACCACCAGGGCAGGCCGCGCCCGGTGCCCAAGCACAACGCGCCTGCGTGAGCGGATTAATTAGTAGCAGCCCAGGTGGATGGGCCGCGCCGGGCGGCGCCCGCCCGCGCAACGACCCAGGGCTTGGATCAAGCCGCCAGCGCGGCGGGCTCTGCCCTCAATGGCGCTGCGGCACGCTGTGGACTGCTGGACGAGGAGGAAGAAAATCCCGCCTCGATCTCGCCCGCCAGCTGGCCGCCCTCTTCCACCACGAGCTTGCCGTAGCGGATCTTGCCGTTGACTTTGCCCGAGCTGTAGATCACCAGCTTCTGGCGTACGGTGAGCGTGCCGTTGAACTCGCCGTGGATCTCGGCAATGTCGATCTCGGCCGAGCCCTTGAAAGCCCCGTTCTCCGAAATCTGGATCACGCGCGAGTCCATCGTGGCCTCGACGGTGCCCTCGACCACGAGGGTGTCGCAGTCGGTGATCTCCACGCCCTTGAGCTTGATGTTGGGACCCACCGTGAGCTTGCTGCCCGAGCTGTCGCTGGCGCTGCTGGGCTTGGGGGCTGCCGCTGGGGGCACCGGCTGTGCCGATGCGGCACTGTTGTTCACCGCACTGCTCCCCAATACGGAGCCTGAGTTGGTGCTGCTGCGGGGTTGAAACGATTCGGGTTCACGCTTGCCAAAGAAGGGGTTTTGCACGGCCATCAGATCTCCTTGAAAAGAGGCCATGCTAGGTTTGCGGCACGCAAAAAAATGCCCTCGTTACGCAAGAACCGTAACCAAACGGTTCGATGGTTGCATGCGCTTGCAGGGCTTGCGGGATCACACATCCGTAAGAGCCTGTTGACGATCTCCCAGGGGTCCCCTGCGAGATCGTCAACAGGCTCTTACATCCTGCGGCGCACGCGTCAAGACACGATGTATGCAGCGGCGCCTGCCGACATGATCTGCCCGTCTGGCCCGAGAAACTCCATGCGCGTGGTGGCGACCCGCGATCCCAGACGCAGCACCTGGGCGCGCAGCTCGAAGTGGCTGCCGATGCCGGGGCGCAGGTAGTCGATGCGCAGGTCGATGGTGCCCAATTTGGCAAAGCGGTGCAGGCGCTGCTCGGGCGGCTCGTCCAGGTGTTTGGCGCCAATCGCGGCCATCACGGCCAGGCCGCCCATGGCATCGAGCCCCGCGCTGATCACGCCGCCATGGATGCGGTTGTAGGCGTAGTGGCCCACTAGGTCGGGCTTCATGTCAATGCGCCCCACCACGCCATCGGGCGCCAGCGACGTGATCTTGAGGCCCAGCACCTGGTTGAACACGATCTTCTCTTCAAAGATGGCCTTGAGCCCGGCGATGAAGGCGGGCTCGAAGGCTTGCGGGGCGGGGGGCTCGGATTTTCTCATGGGTCTCCTGGGATGGATGTGGTGCAAGGAACAAGGGGCACAGCTCCGAATGCTCCTGATTTTGTAGCTATCAGCACATGATGGACAGGCGCAAATGGCCATTTTTATCTAAAACTTGCCGTGGCGCCCTTCCCCGTCGGCAAACCGGGTGGCCCCGCGCAGCGCTTCGGCCAGGCATTCGCGCCCACCGGCCCACTCCTGCAGCAGTGCCTGCTGCAGCGGCAGGCCCTCGCCCGCCAGCGCACTCGCGCGGTCGGCGCGCAGGGTGGCCTGCGGAAAGGCGGTCAGCGTGTGTGCCAGCGCCAGCGCCGCCTGCAGCGCCTGGCCCGCTGGCACCACGCGGTTGCACAGGCCCATGCGCAAGGCCTCGTCGGCTTCGACCTTGCGGCCGGTCAGGATCAGGTCCAGCGCGTGCGACAGGCCCACCAGGCGCGGCAGCCGCACAGTGCCGCCGTCGATCAGGGGCACGCCAAAACGGCGGCAGAACACGCCCATGTACGCATCCTCGGCCATCACGCGCAGGTCGCACCACAGCGCCAGCTCCATGCCGCCCGCCACCGCCGCACCTTCAATCGCAGCGATCACGGGCTTGGTCAGCTGCAAACGGCTCGGGCCCATCGGCCCCGGCGGGTGGACCGCATCGGGGGCGAAATCGAGCGATTGCGCCAGCGCCTCGGGCGCCACACCGTCGGCCAGCAAACGCGCGCCCGACTGCAGATCCCAGCCCGCACAGAAATGCCCGCCTGCTCCGTGGAACACGGCCACGTCTGCCTGCGCGTCCTGGTCGAACGCGACAAATGCGGCGTGCAAGGCCTGCGCTGTGTTGGCGTCCACCGCATTGCGCACATCGGGCCTGCGCAGTGTCACCAGCGTGACACGGCCTTGCGTTTCCACCTCTACGGACATGGTGCTCTCCTGTGGGCGGGTCGTGTGCACCCGACGTAACTCCTATTGCGCAGGGTTTGGTGCTGGGTCAATATCCGCCGCTACCCGATCACGCCCCCATCAGGGTTAGCCCCGAGTGCGGTAAGCAGCGGTCGCAGGCAGCATTATTTATGCAAAGCAATCGCTTTGTAAAAATCTTCTGGAGAGCCAGGGTGCAATTTGTGCAACTGTTGATCAGCGGTGTCTCCCAGGGGTGCATCTACGGGCTGATCGCGCTGGGTTTTGTCCTCATCTACAAAGCCACCGAAACCGTGAGTTTTGCGCAGGGCGAACTCATGATGCTCGGCGCCTTCTGCGGCCTGGCGCTGATGACCGTGCTGGGCTTTCCCTTCTGGGTGGCAGTGCTGGCCAGCGTGGTGGCCATGGGGCTGTTCGGCGTGCTGGTCGAGCGCGCGGTGATCCGCCCCATCCTTGGCCAGCCTGCGTTCTCCATCGTCATGCTCACCATCGGCATCGGGTATGTGATGCGCGGCCTGGTCACCATGATCCCCAACATCGGCACCGACACGCACACGCTGCCCGTGCCCTACAAGGACCAGTCCCTGCGGCTGGGCGAGCTGGTGGTCAGCGCCGAGCAGCTGGTGGTGATCGGTGCCACGGGCGTGCTGTGCGTGCTGCTGTTTGCGATGTTCCGCTACAGCAAGCTGGGCATTGCGATGCAGGCCGCCTCGCAAAACCAGCTGGCGGCCTACTACATGGGCATCCCGGTGCAGCGGCTCAACGGCCTGGCCTGGGGGCTGGCGGCCGTGGTGGCGGCGGTGGCGGGGCTGCTGCTGGCACCCATCACGTTTGTGCACGCCAACATGGGTTTCATCGGGCTCAAGGCGTTTCCGGCTGCCGTGGTGGGGGGCTTTGGCAGCCTGCCGGGTGCCATCGTCGGCGGGCTGGTGATTGGCATCGTCGAATCGCTCTCGGGCTTTTACCTGCCCGATGGGTTCAAGGACACGGCCGCCTACATCGTGGTGCTGATCATGCTGATGGTCAAACCGAATGGCCTCTTCGGCGAAAAACTGAGAAAGAAAGTCTGACCATGCGCTTTCTTTTCAAAACCAGCTACGCGCAAGACATCCGCCTGGCCAAACATGGCGGCCATGTGTTCTGGTACAGCCTGCTAGGCCTGGCGCTGCTCGCCGCGCCATGGTTGGCGCCTGAATACTGGCTGGCGCAGCTCACTTTTGTGCTCATCTATTCCATCGTGGGCCTGGGGCTGATGCTGCTGGCGGGTTTCACGGGGCTGTTCTCGCTTGGGCATGCGGCCTTCCTGGGAGTAGGGGCGTACACGCAGGCGGTACTCACCGGCATGGGCTGGCCGTTTGCGCTGTCGCTGGCCTGCGCAGCGGGGCTGTCGGCTGCCGTGGGTGTGGTGGTGGGCCTGCCCGCGCTGCGCGTGAAAGGCATCTACCTCGGCATGGCCACGCTGTCTTTTGGCTTCATCGTCGAAGAGGTGTTTGCACGCTGGGAGTCGGTGACGGGTGGCAACTCGGGCAAGCACCTGGTGCCACCGCAGATCGGCGGCTATGCGTTCGAGACCACGGAGTCGTTCTACTTCTTGTGCCTCGTCATCACCGTGGTCTGCACGCTGGCCATCCTGAACCTGCTGCGTTCTCCCACAGGGCGCGCGTTTGTTGCCATCCGCGATTCAGAGATATCGGCGCAGAGCATGGGCATTCACCTCGCGCGCTACAAGACGCTGTCGTTCTCGCTGTCGGCCGCGCTGGCGGGCATCGGCGGCGCGCTGTACGCCCACAAGCTGCAGTTCATCTCGCCCGACCAGTTCAACATCCTGCAGTCCATCGACCTGCTGCTCATGATCGTGATCGGTGGGCTGGGCTCGGTGCACGGCGCCTTCCTGGGCGCGATCTTCCTGATCTCCATGCCGCAGCTCATCTCCCTGGGCAAGGACTGGTTGCCAGACTCCATCGGTCAGTCGCCTGGCCTGCAGGCGGTGGTGTACGGCGTCGTGCTGATTGCGTTTGTGCTGTTTGAGCCCATGGGCTTGTATGGCCGCTGGCTCAAGGTGCGCACCTGGCTGCAGATGTTCCCGTTCTACCGCAAGGGCCTGTTCAAGCGGCAGAAGTCGTTCCAGAAATCGGATCGCTTGAAATGAGCGCGGCGACCACCATGAACCAAGACGTTCTGCTTTCGGCTCAGAACCTCAGCGTCCGCTTTGGCGGCGTGCTAGCCGTCAACAACGTGAGCTTTGACGTGCGGCGCGGCGAGGTGTTCACCCTCATCGGCCCCAACGGCGCGGGCAAGACCACGGTGTTCAACCTCATCAGCCGCATCTACACGCCCACCACCGGCACCATTGCCTATGCGGGCCCCGGCGGCGCCATGCTGCCGCTCACCGACCAGCCGCCCCACAAGGTGGCGGGCCTGGGCATTGCGCGCACCTTCCAGAACATCGAACTCTTCGAGCACGCGAGCGTCCTGCACAACCTGCTGATCGGCCGCCACACCCGGCAGCACAGCAGCCTGTGGGCCGAGATGTTCTTCACGCGCAAGGTGCGTGAGGGCGAAGTTCAGGCGCGCGAGAAGGCCGAGCAGGTCATCGACTTTCTCGACCTGCAGCACTACCGCGACACCATGGTGGCCGGCCTGCCCTACGGTGTGCGCAAGGTGGTGGAACTGGCCCGCGCGCTGTGCACCGAGCCGCAGCTGCTGTTGCTCGACGAGCCTTCGTCGGGCCTGAACGTGGAGGAGACCGACGACATGGCCTTCTGGATCCAGGACATCCAGCACGAGCTGGGCATCACGGTGCTGATGGTGGAACACGACATGTCGCTGGTGTCCAAGGTGTCCGACCGTGTGCTGGCCATGAACCAGGGCGAGGTGGTGGCCATGGGCACGCCGCGCGAAGTACAAACGCATCCTGGGGTGATCGAGGCGTACCTGGGCACCATCGACGACGTGAGCAACCTGCGCCGGCCTGCGGGTTCCAGCATGGGAGTCCGCACATGAGCGCCGTGCTGCCCCCCCCCGCCACCAGCCAGGCAGCCAGCGCCGCCGACCAGCCGCTGCTGCGCCTGCAGAACGTGGAGAGCGCCTACGGCCCCATCAAGGCCATCCGGGGCGTGAGTCTGCAGGTGCGGCGCGGCGAGATCGCTGCCGTGCTGGGGAGTAACGGGGCGGGCAAGACCACCATCCTCAAGACCATCAGCGGCATCATCGACCCCCGCAAGGGCTCCATCGAATTCCAGGGAGCCGACATCACCGCCAACGACCCAGCCGCCATCGTGCGACGGGGCCTGATGCATGTGCCCGAGGGGCGCGAGGTGTTCCCGCTGCTGTCCGTGCGCGACAACCTGCTGATGGGCGCCTACACGCGTGCCGACAAGGACGCAGTAGCGCGCGACATCGAGACAGTGTTCGGCTACTTCCCCATCCTGAAGGAGCGCGCCGCGCAGGATGCGGGCCTGCTCTCGGGCGGCCAGCAGCAAATGCTGGCCATCTCACGCGCGCTCATGGCCAACCCCGAACTCATCCTGCTGGACGAGCCCAGCCTGGGCCTCTCCCCCAAGCTCACCAAGGAGATCTTCGAGATCGTCGTACGCATCAACCGCGAGCGCGGCACCACCATCCTGCTGGTGGAGCAGAACGCCAACATGGCGCTAAACGCATCGGACTACGGCTATGTGCTGGAGAACGGCCGCATCGTGATGGAAGACAGCTGCGAGCGCCTGCGCGAAAAGGACGACATCAAGGAGTTCTACCTCGGCATGAAGGACGAAGGAGTGCGGGGCGAGCGGCGGTGGAAAAAGAAGAAGACATGGCGGTGAGGACAACATGAGCAATCTCTGGGACCTCGATCACATCCAGCCCGCAGGCACCGACGTGCTGGCGGGCGACACCATCGCCGCCATGTTCTGGAACGCTGTGGCCGAGCGCGGCCCGCGCGTGTGGATGCGCCAGAAGGAGCTGGGCATCTGGAAGAGCTGGACCTGGGACCAGACGGCCGAGGCCGTGCGGGAAATTGCCGGCGGCCTGATGTCGCTGGGCTTTGCGCCGGGTGAGTGCGCGTCCATCCTTTCCAACACCAACATCGAATGGGTGCTGGCCGACCTGGCCGTGCTCAGCTGCGGCGGCGTGGCCAACGGCATCTACCCCACCGACGCAGCCGCGCAGGTGCACTACCTGTGTGAAGACTCGCGCACCACCGTGCTGTTTGTGGAAGACGACGAGCAGCTCGACAAGGCGCTGGAAGTGCGCAACAACCTGCCCCTGCTGCGCAAGGTGGTGGTGTTCGACATGGAAGGCCTGCGCAGCCTGAACGACCCCGATGTGTTGAGCCTTGCGAACCTGCGCGAGTTGGGCCGCGCGTGGAACACACAACACCCCGACGCACTGATGCAGCGCGTCAAGGCCTGCCGCCCCGACGACCTGGCCATTCTGGTCTACACCTCCGGCACCACCGGCAAGCCCAAGGGCGCCATGCACACACACGGCGCACTGACCTACACCGTGCGTGGCTACAACACGCTCATCTCGCGCAGCGAGGCGGATGAGACCATGTGTTTTCTGCCGCTGTGCCACATCGCCGAGCGCATGGGCGGCGAGTACTTCTCGCTCTACACCGGCGCACGCCTGAACTTTGTGGAGAACCCGGACACCGTGCCCGAGAACGTGCGCGAGATTGCACCTACGGTGTTCACCGCCGTGCCGCGGGTGTGGGAGAAGTTCTATTCGGGTGTGATGATTGCCCTGAAGGAATCCACGCGGCTGCAGCAGGCGGCCTATGCCTGGTCGATTGGTGTGGGCACGCGCATTGCAGACCGCGTGCTGGCGGGCAAGCCAGTGGGTGGCCTGCTGAAGGCGCAGTTCATGCTCGCGCGCTTTCTTGCGCTGAACAATGTGCGCAAGCTCATCGGCATCCACCGCGCCCGCTTCCTCGTCACGGGGGCAGCCCCCATCTCGCCCGAGCTGGTGAAGTGGTACCTGGCCCTGGGCGTGCCCATGCTGGAGGTGTGGGGCATGACCGAGACCTGCGGCGCGGCCACGGGCGTGCCCGCTACCCGCATCAAGCCTGGCTCCATCGGCCCGGCAGCCAGCTACAACGAGGTGCGCATCGACCCCGCCACCGGCGAGATCCTGGTGCGCGGCCCCAATGTGTTCAAGGGCTACCTCAACCAGCCCGAGAAGACGGCTGAAACCATCGACCCCGACGGATGGCTGCACACGGGCGATGTGGGGCTGGTCGATGCGGACGGCTACCTGCGCATCACCGACCGCATGAAGGACATCATCATCACGGCGGGTGGCAAGAACATCACGCCCAGCGAGCTGGAGAACGAACTCAAGTTCAGCCCCTACATCACCGACGCGGTGGTGATTGGAGACAAGCTGCCCTACCTCACAGTCATCATCATGATCGACCAGGAGAACGTGGAGAAGTACGCGCAGGACAACGACGTGCCTTTCTCCAACTACGCCAGCCTGACTCGTACGCGCGAGGTGCAGGAACTGATCCAGGGTGAGATCGACCGCGTCAACACCAAGTTCGCCCGCGTGGAGCAGATCAAAAAGTTCTTCCTGCTCGACACCCAGCTCACGGCCGAGGATGAAGAGCTGACACCCACCATGAAGCTCAAGCGCAAGCTGGTGCAGCAGAAGTACGCCCCCCAGATCGAGGCCATGTACCGGTAGGCGCGCGCGGCAAGCAACCACAGGCCACGCCCATCAGGATAGGGAAAGTGCTGGTGCCCCACCCCGGGCATCGTTCTATAACGAGCGATCGTTTTTGTTTCGATCCAACCGAAGGAGACGTGCCATGAAGTTTCATCACATCGCCGCGCTGGCCCTCGTGGCCATGGCCGGTGCCTCCGCCCAGGCGCAGCCCAGCCAGGGCGTGAGCAAGGACACCATCACGCTGGGCTCCATCCAGGATCTTTCGGGCCCGCTGGCGGGGTTTGGCAAGCAGGTGCGGCTGGGCATGATGCTGCGCGTGGACGAGGCCAACGAGCAAGGCGGCGTGAACGGCCGCAAGCTGGACCTGAAAGTGGAAGACTCGGGCTACGACCCCAAGAAAGCCGTGCTGGCCGCGCAGAAGCTTGTCAACCAGGACAAGATCTTCATGATGATCGCGCACATCGGCACGGCGCAGAACCTGGCCGCCATGCCCGTGCAGTTCAGCAAGAACGTGATCAACTTCTTCCCGGTGACGGCCGCGCGGGAAATGTACGAGCCCTTCCACAAGCTCAAATATTCGTTCGCCGCCACTTACTACGACCAAATCCGCCTGGCCGCGCCCAAGCTCATCAAGGAAAAGGGCGCCAAGAAGATCTGCACCATCTACCAGGACGATGAGTTTGGCCTGGAGGTGATGCGCGGCGGCGAGGCAGCGCTCAAGTCCATCGGCATGGACTTCACCGAGAAGACTTCCTACAAACGCGGCGCCACCGACTTCTCGTCACAGGTCGCCAAGATGAAGTCGTCCGAATGCGACTTCGTGATCCTGGGCACCATCATCCGCGAGACGATTGGCACCATTGCCGAGGCGCGCAAGACCGGTTTCAGCCCCACCTTCCTCGGCTCCAGCGCGGCGTACACCGACCTCATCCATAAGCTGGGCGGCAAGCCCATGGACGGCCTGTACGCCACGATGACGGTGCAACACCCCTACCTGGACGAGGCCAGCCAGCCCATCCGCTTCTGGGCCAACAAGTACAAGACCAAGTTCAATGAAGACCCCACCGTCTTCTCGGTCTACGGCTACAACGCCATCGATGCCTTCATCAAGGCCGCCCAGAAAGCAGGCCCCAACCTGAGCACCGACAGCTTCATCAAGGCCATGGACACCATGGTGATCCCGCCCGACATGTTCGGCAGCGCTGAGGGCACCTTTGGCCCGCAAAAGCGCCTGGGCAGCGACCTCTCGCGCCTGTCGCAGATCCAGGACGGCAAGTGGAAGGTGGTCTCCGACTACGTCAAGCCATGAGCGCCTGAACCGCTTCCGTCAAGCCGCCTTCGGGCGGCTTTTGCGTTTCAGGGGGTGCATCCGGGCCCAGTCAGTGGCAGAATTTAACCAAGCAGTAACTTTGCATAAATAACCTGGTTGCCCCACCATGATCGAACGCACCCTCTTCCAGCCCGACCACCAGGCCTTTGCCGACAGCTTCCGCCGCTTTATTGAGAAAGAGGTCACGCCCCTCCATGCCGACTGGGAAGACCAGGGCTACGTGGCGCGCGAGGTGTGGAGCCAGGCAGGCGCCAACGGCTTTTTGTGCATGAGCCTGCCCGAGGAATACGGCGGCGCCGGAGCCGACAAGCTGTACTCGGTAGCGCAGATGGAAGAACTGGCGCGCGCGGGCACCACCGGCATCGGCTTTGGCCTGCACAGCGAGATCGTGGCGCCGTACATCCTGCACTACGGCACTGAGGCGCAAAAACAAAAGTACCTGCCCCAGATGGCCAGCGGCGCCATGGTGGGCGCCATCGCCATGAGCGAGCCCGCCGCAGGCAGTGATCTGCAAGGCATCAAGACCACCGCCATCAAGAGCGCCGACGGCAGTCACTATGTGCTGAACGGCAGCAAGACTTTCATCACCAACGGCTGGCATGCCGACCTGGTGATCGTCGTCGCCAAGACCAACCCGGCGGCGGGAGCCAAGGGCACCAGCCTTCTCCTGGTCGAGCGCGGCATGCCCGGCTTCGAAAAAGGCCAGCGTCTCAAGAAGATGGGCATGAAGGCGCAGGATACGTCCGAGCTGTTCTTCAACGACGTAAAGGTGCCCGCAGAGAATCTGCTGGGTGGCCCCGCCATGGAAGGGCGCGGCTTCATCTGCCTGATGGAGCAGTTGCCCTGGGAGCGCCTGCAGATCGCCATCACCGCCGTGGCTGCCGCCCAGGCGGCCATCGACTGGACGCTGGACTACGTCAAGCAGCGCAAGGTCTTTGGCCAAAGCGTGGCGTCATTTCAGAACACCCGCCACACACTGGCCGAGCTGCAAACGCAGGTGCAGGTGGCACGCGTGTTTGTGGACAAGTGCTGCGAACTCATCGTGAAGGACCAGCTCGACACCGAGACGGCCAGCATGGCCAAGTACTGGACGACGGACCTGCAGTGCAAGGTGATGGACGAATGCGTGCAGCTGTTTGGCGGCTACGGCTACATGTGGGAATACCCCATCACCCGCGCCTATGCTGACGCCCGGGTGCAGCGCATTTACGGCGGCACCAACGAGATCATGAAAGAAGTGATTGCACGTGCCATGGGCCTGGGCAAATAGCCGTATGCACCGCGCCATGAGCCACGCAGTGCACGATGCTCCGCACAGCGCCCGTCATAACGCGCCAATGGGCGCCGAATGCCGTTACAGATACCAGGCGGCGCGCGCTTCCTCAGGGCTGAGTGGCGCACCGGGGCGGCGGTCGGTCACATTCAGCCATGAGCGCACACCCTGGCTGCCGCTCAGCGCGCGCATCAGCAGCAAGCCTGCGCCAATGCCGCGTATGGCCGCCGAGCTGCGGCTAGGGGCCATGAAGGCCGCCACCGCCAGCGCGCTGGACGCCGCCAGCACGACATGGTGCTCCAGCGCAAACCCTTCGCGCGTGTCGTCGTATTCGATGGCGCTGCGCGCGATGCGCTGCAAAGCAGGGGATGTATTTCGTTCCATAGCCAGAAATGTAGATAGCAACCGCCGAAAGATAGTGCAAAAACCACTGCACCCTCGTCAGAAAGCACCTTGTAGCGGCGTGGGCCAGCCCAGCTGCTTCACCACAATACCCGCTTGAAGTTTAGAGAAACCACCGGAGACCATTCATGACCGAAGCCTATGTATTCGACGCGCTGCGCACCCCGCGCGGCAAGGGCAAGAAGGACGGCACCCTGCACGAGGTCAAGCCCATCGACCTGCTGGTGGGCCTGCTGACCGAGCTGCAAGCGCGCCACCGCTTTGACACGGCGGCGGTGGACGACGTGGTCATGGGCATCGTCTCGCCCGTGGGCGAGCAGGGCTCGGTGCTGCCGAAGGTGGCCGCGCTCAAGGCAGGGTGGGACTTTCGCTGTGCGGGTGTGCAGGTCAACCGTTTCTGCGCCTCGGGCCTCGAAGCCGTGAACCTGGCCGCGCAAAAGGTGCGCAGCGGCTGGGAGGATCTGGTGGTGGCGGGCGGCGTGGAGAGCATGAGCCGCGTGCCCATTGGCTCCGACGGGGGCGCCTGGGCGCAAGACCCCGCCACCAATTCTGAGACGCTGTTCGTACCCCAGGGCATCGGCGCCGACCTGATCGCCACGCTGGACGGCTACACCCGCGCCGATGTGGACGCCTTCGCCGTCGAATCGCAGCGCCGCGCCACCGCCGCGCGCGCGGCGGGCTACTTCAAGAATTCCGTCGTTCCCGTGCGCGACTTCATCGGCCAGACCATCCTGGCCGAAGACGAATTCATCAAACCCAAGACCACGCTGGAGGGCCTGGGCGCGCTCAAGCCATCGTTCGAGCAACTGGGCGGCATGGGCTTTGACGCCGTGGCGCTGCAGCGCTACCCGCAGGTAGAGCGCATCCACCATGTGCACCACGCGGGCAACTCGTCAGGCATTGTGGACGGCGCCGCCGCCGTGCTGATCGGTAACGAGGCCGCCGCCAAGGCCCACGGCCTTACGCCCCGCGCGCGCATCGTGGCCACGGCGCTCAGCGGCGCCGACCCCACCATCATGCTCACCGGCCCCGTGCCCGCTGCCAAAAAGGCGCTGGCCCGCGCGGGCATGACCATTGACCAGATCGACCTGTTCGAAGTGAACGAGGCCTTTGCCGCCGTGCCCATGCGCTTCATGCGCGAGCTGGGCGTACCGCACGACAAGGTCAACGTGAACGGCGGCGCCATCGCCATGGGCCACCCGCTGGGCGCCACGGGCGCCATGATCCTCGGCACCCTGATTGACGAACTGCACCGCCGGGGCCAGCGCTATGGCCTGGCCACGCTGTGCGTGGGCGGCGGCATGGGCATTGCCACCATCGTTGAACGTATCTGAACGGGCAGGAGACAAGAACATCATGCAAACCATCCGCTACGAACTCATCCCCGCTCAGGGCACCGACGGCGAAGTGGCCGTCATCACGTTTGACGAAACCAATTCCCCCGTCAACACCATGTGCCGCCAGTGGCAGCAAGAGCTGGGCGAGGTCACGACGCGGGTAGCAGGCGACCGCGAACGCCTGGGCGCCGCGCTCAAGGGCATCGTGCTGGCATCCGCCAAGACCAGCTTCTTTGCCGGTGCCGACCTCAAGGCCACCATGCGCCTCACACCTGCCGATGCGCCCGCCGTGTTTGGCGAAATCGAGCGCATGAAGAAGCACTTTCGCACGCTCGAAACGCTAGGCATCCCCGTGGTGACCTGCCTCAACGGCGCCGCGCTGGGTGGCGGCTGGGAGGTGGCGCTGGTCGCCCACTACCGCATTGCCGTGGCCGACCCCAAGATCCAGTTTGGCCTGCCCGAGGTGACGCTGGGCCTGATGCCTGGCGCCACCGGCGTGACCAAGATGACGCGCCTGCTGGGCCTGATGGGCGCGCAGCCCTACATCCTGGAGGGTAAGCTCTTCAACCCCGCCGAGGCACTGGAGCTGCAACTGGTGCACGAGCTGGTCGCCACGCGCGAGCAACTGCTGCCCGCCGCGCTGGCCCACATCGCCACCCACCCGCACGCCGTGCAGCCGTGGGATGACAAGAACTACAAAATGCCCGGCGGCACGCCTGCCAACCCCAAGATTGCAGGCGCCCTCACCGTTGCGCCCGCCATGCTCAAGAAGACCACGCGCGGCCGCTACCCCGCGCCCGAGGCCGCGCTGGCCGCCATGGTCGAAGGCGCCATGGTGGACTACGACACCGCCCTGCGCATCGAAAGCCGCTACCTCGCCCGCCTGATGACCGGCCCCGTGGCGCGCAACATGATCAACACGTTCTTCTTCGACATGAACGCGATCAAGAGCGGCAAGTCGCGCCCAGGCTCGGCCCCACGCTACAAGCCACAAAAGGTCGGCATCCTGGGCGCGGGCATGATGGGCGCGGGCATCGCCTGGGCCCAGGCCAGCCGGGGCATTGCCACCGTGCTCAAGGACGTGAGCACGGAGAAGGCCGAAGCTGGCAAGGCCTACAGCGCCAAGCTCACCCAGGCCCGCGTGGACAAAGGCCGCATGACCGCCGATGCGCAGCAAGCCCTGCTGGCCCGCATCACACCCACCGCCAGCGCGGCCGACCTGGCGGGCTGCGACCTCATCATCGAAGCCGTGTTCGAAAGCCGCGACCTCAAGGCCAAAGTCACACAAGAGGCCGAGCCGCAATTGGCACCCGGCGGCTTCTTTGCCAGCAACACCTCCACCCTGCCCATCAGCGGCCTGGCCACGGCCAGCAGCCGGCCGGAGAAGTTTGTCGGCATCCACTTCTTCAGCCCCGTGGACAAGATGAAGCTGGTCGAGATCATCCGGGGCAAGCAGACCGATGACGAAACCGTGGCCCGCGCATTCGACTACGTGCAGGCCCTGGGCAAGGTGCCCATCGTGGTCAACGACTCACGCGGCTTCTACACCAGCCGCACGTTCGGCACCTTTGTGATGGAAGGCGCCGCCATGCTGGGCGAAGGCATCCCCGCCGCCGCCATTGAAAACGCCGCCATGCAGGCCGGCCTGCCCGTGGGCCCGCTGGCCGTGCTGGACGAAACCGCGCTGACCCTGAGCGTGCATGTGCTCGACCAGACCCGCGCCGACTACGCAGCCGAGGGCAAGACCTACACCGCCACGCCTGGAGAGTTGCTGGTGGAACGCATGGTCAAGGAACTGAAGCGCCCAGGCCGCGCCGGTGGCGGCGGCTTTTACGACTACCCCGCAGGCGCTAGGAAGCACCTGTGGCCGGAGCTGAAAGCGCTGTTCGAGAAGCCCGGCGTGGAATGGAGCGTGCAGGAGATCCAGGACCGCCTGCTCTACCGCCAGGCCATCGAGACTGCGCGTTGCCTGGCCGAGGGTGTGTTGACCAGCGTGCATGACGCGAACATTGGGTCGATTTTTGGGATTGGGTTTCCGGCGTGGACGGGGGGGGCGATGCAGTTCATTTATGGAACGGATGTTGAGACGTTCCTAAAGCGCGCGGATGAGCTGGCGGCGAAATACGGCTCGGGATTCACGTTAGAAACAAAAGTCCGAGATGCCATCCGCGAATTTCAGCCACGCCATTGACTGAACCTGGGCCCTTCAAGTCGGGTACCTGAAGGAGCTCACTTCGGGCTCCCGCAATGCATCCCCGACCAACTGCCACATATGTAGGTCTGGAGTTGTCGCGAACACGAACCACAACTCTGCAATGTGCAGGGCGGGAAACACAACCTCCTCCAGAGAGAAACGGCCCTCTCTGTTGAGAAAGATGGCAACTATCAGGTCATCGCCGGAATATTTGCTCAAACCATCGACCAATGCCTGGACAGTTGCGCCTTCGTTCAAATGCGCGGGCACTAACTCCTTGAGTTGCACTCGCGCAAAGTGCTGAGCATCAGCAGTCCGCCATGTGGCAACGAAGTCATAGTCACTTGATTCCACGGGGGAAAACAAAACCTGGTGCCCCAGACGCAGGGACATGCCATGGCAAAAAAGCGCAGCATGGCGAAACTCGCGTATGTGCTTCAAGCCGTTGGTTCGTAGATTGCGGACTTGTGGGGACAAGTTTGCGCCTACCATTTGAGCCTCGATCTGGCGGAGTTCACGCAGAACTACCGCTGGGTCACGATACGACAGCGCGGCGAATACCTTGAGGTCCAATGAGGACTGCGCCACAGAATTTCCCCTTCACCAGCTGTAGTAGACGTTCATGTGAACTATTCAGATTGAACGGGCTCGATACGGCCCTGCGTACTCAGCCACCCTAAATGCTCTGCAGAGATGACACCACAAGTACTGAAGAAGCTCGTTTACGTACTCATTGGCCAAGCAGTTCTCTGTTTCTGTGTAGCGGCTGTGTTCATGGTGTTTCACTCTCCCATGATCAAGATGGACACCGTGGGGATTGTCGAAAGCATCGACAGAAGTTATGTGTACCGCGACCGGTTGACTCCTGCGCAGATCACAGAATTGAACGAATACAAGCGCTTCATTCGATACAACGAAGACGCGCATTGGGGAAAGCATCGCTTTGCCCGGATGGTGGGGATTTACGGATTCTTGCTATCGGCAGCTGTGAGCCTTGTGGTGGCCTGGTTTCTTGTGCGACGAGTAGACCTGGCATAACAGCCCCGCGGGTGTTCCAAAAACCTTCGTCGAGTTAACGCAGCGCAACCCGACGCCCCTCCATCGCAGGGCAGAGTGTCAGCTAGCGCCACCAGCTAACCCGATCTGCGGCCCTGGGCGCCACCACCTTTCACTGAATACCCACCTTCAACCCCAGCATCTCCCGCGCCTCATGCGGCGAAACCACCTCACGCCCCGCTTTCCTCGCGTACTCCGCCAGCTTCTCAATCAACGGCCCCTTCGAATCCGCCTTGGTCCCATCCGGCAGATAGAACGTGTCCTCCAGCCCCGTGCGCAAATGCCCGCCCAGCTCAGCCACGCGCTGGTGCTCGCGCCAGATCTCGCTGCGGCCGATGACGGTGGCTTGCCAGGGGGCGTCCTTGATCTTGAGCTTGAGCAAGATGGGCAGCAGGTCCGGGTCGGCAGGCATGCCGGATTCGACGCCCATCACAAAGTTGCATTCGCGGCGTACACGCCCCCATCCGAGGCCTTTTATCCACGCTCCCCACGCACCAACAACTCCACCAACGACGCATTGATGAAATACAAGTGTTTGCCTTGGCTGTGCTCCTGCACCAGCCCCGCTTGGGCCAGTTGTCGTAAGTAGCGCGCTGCCGTTTGGCGCGTGATGCCCAGGTCGTTCTGCACAAATTCGATGCGCGTGTAGGGGTGGCGAAACAGGTTGTTGAGCAGATCCTGCGAATACAGCTTGGGGGTGTCGGTTCGCATGCGGCGCTTGGTTTCGGCCATCAGGTCGCGCATGCCACCCACCAGTTGGACGGCTTGGCGCGCCGTCTGCGCCACGGCATTGAGCATGAAGACCACCCAAGCCTGCCAGCTTGCTGCACTGGCAGCCGGGTCGCCTTCCGCATCGCGCACCTCCTGCAGCAAACGGTAGTAGTCACCCTTGTACTGATTGATGTAGCGAGATAGGTACAGCACGGGCGTGTCCAGCAAGCCGGTGCGCACCAGATACAGCACACACAGAATCCGCCCGATGCGACCGTTGCCATCACTGAAAGGGTGGATGCTTTCGAACTGGTGGTGAATCAGCGCCATCTTGATGATCGGGTCCAGGTCGCTGGCCAGGTCATCGTTGATGAATTGTTCCAGCGCCTGCATGTGGGTTTGCACCTGCGAGCTGTCTTGCGGTGGCACGAAGACGGTTGCACCGGTTTTCTCATTTTTGAGCACCGTGCCCCCACCGGTACGGAATGTCTCGCTGCTGTTCTTCAGCAACTGGAACAGCGCAATCAGCGTGCCATTGCCCAGGATGCCTTGTTGCTCTCGCATGCGGTCGAATCCGTGCCTCAACGCCTCCCGGTAGCGCGACACCTCCTTGGCGGCGGGCGACACCCATTCGGCGATGTGCAAATCCGCCTGAAACAACTCGTCCTGCGTGGTGACATAGCTTTCCACTTCCGAACTCGCCTTGGCCTCCTGCAGTGCCAAGGTGTTGATCAGAATGGCCTGGTTGGGAATGCTGGCGGCGCAGCCCTTGAGTTCCGCCAGATAACGATGGGCCGCAACCAATGCCTTGAGCAGTTCTGGTGTCTGAAAATCGACACCCAGCGGAGGAAGCTTGGGGATGGAATAACTGGGCTGCAAGGTCATGGAGTCATTCTGGTCGTGTCTGGATTCACGCAAAAACCGCACATGAGCGCCATGATGCGTTAAAAAAACACGATTTTTCTAACATGAATGGGCCGTCATGTTAAATAAATGATGTGCCCATGCGCGGTGTTGATCCCTCCACGATGAACGACCGAAGTGAGCGATTGCCCACCAGCCACAAGCTAGCGCGCTTGCAACCCCAACATCCCCCGCGCCTCCTGCGGCGAAGCCACCTCCCGCCCCGCGTTGCGCGCGTACTCCGCCAGCTTCTCGATCAACGGCCCGTTCGAATCTGCCTTGGTCCCGTCCGGCAGATAGAACGTGTCTTCCAGCCCTGTGCGCAGATGCCCGCCCAGCTCGGCCACGCGCTGGTGCACGGGCCAGATCTCGGCGCGGCCGATGACGGTGGCTTGCCAGGGGGCGTCCTTGATTTTTAGCTTGAGCAAGACGGGCAGCAGGTCGGGGTCGGCAGGCATGCCGGATTCGACGCCCATCACAAAGTTGTATTCGGGCAGGCGTTCGGTGTACATACCCGTCTGCACATACATCTCCACGCAGCGCACAATGCCCACGTCGAAGCATTCAAACTCGGGCAGCGTGCCAGTCTCCAGCATCACGTCGATGAAGTCCTTGACCTTGGCGGGTTGGTTGTCGAACAACATGGGCGGCCAGGCCCAGGTGCCGTTGCTGCGCACCTTCAGGTAGTTGAGCGAGCCGGCGTTGCACGCTGCCATCTCGGGGCGGGTGGCGCGCAGGCAATCCAGCGGGCCCTGGTAATGGGGGCCGACCACGCCGGTGGTCTGGTTGATGATCAGGCCCGGGCAGGCCTCGCGCATGGCTTGCACGCAGTCGCGCGCCACCTGCGGGTCCCAGCTGGGCAGGTGGCCCTTGCCGGGCTCCTGGTTGCGAAAGTGCACGTGGACCACGGCGGCGCCTGCGTCGTAGGCGCGGCGGGCTTCTTTGGCCAGTTGCTCGGGCGTGACGGGCACATGGTGTTGGCCGGGGTCGGTCAGCACGCCGGTGATGGCGCAGGTGATGATGGCTTTGTTGCCGTGGTCGGTGCCGTGCATGGAGGCTGTCTCCTTCAAATGCCCAACTGCTTGGCAGCCAGGTCTTTCATGATTTCTTCCGCGCCACCGCCGATCATCATGACCTTGACCTCGCGGTAGATGCGCTCGCTGACGGTGCCGCGCATGAAGCCCATGCCGCCCAGGATCTGCACGGACTGGTCGGCGCAGAACTGCATGGTTTGGGTGGCGTGGTTCTTCAGCATGCAGATGTTGGCCACCCATTCCGGCCCGGTGCGGCCCGCGTCGGCCTGCGCGGCCACGGACTCGCACCACGCGGCGGTGGACTGGATGCGCATCTGCATGTCCACCAGCTTGTGGCGGATGACCTGGTGCTCGACCAGCGCTGCGCCAAAGGTCTTGCGCTGGCGGGCCCAGGCCAGGGCTTCGTCGTAGCAGGCCTCGGCAAAGCCCAGGGCCGATGCGGCGAGGCCAAAGCGCTCGCCATTGAAGTTGGCCATGATGATGCGAAAGCCCGCGCCCTCTTCGCCCAGCAGGTAGCGGGCGGGCACGCGCACGTTGTCAAACCGCAGGTGGGCGGTGTCGGAGCAGAGCCAGCCCATCTTGTCGAGCTTGCTGCGCGACAGGCCCGGGCTGTGGCCGGGGATGAGCAGCATGGAGATGCCTGCTCTGCCTTTGCTTCCAGCTTCTCCCGTTCTGACAGCTACCGTGATCCAGTCAGCGCGCATGCCGGAGGTGATGAACACCTTTTCACCGCTGACGATGTACTCATCGCCCTCGCGCCGCGCGGTGGTCTTGAGCTGTGCCACGTCGGACCCGCCCCCGGGTTCGGTGATCGCCAGCGCGGCAATCTGCTCGCCCGCCAGCACGGGCGGGATGACCTCAGCACGCACCGCATCGCTGCCATGCGCCAGCACGGGCGGCAGGCCGATGTTGTGCGACAGCAGGCTGGCCAGCACACCGCCGCTGGCGCCGTGGCGGCTGAGCGCGCGCCACAGCGGCAAGCGCAAGGCGTAGCTGGCAGGCGTGCCGCCGTACCGCTCGGGGTAGCCCAGGCCCAGCAGGCCCAGGTCGGCCGCGCGGCGGTACAGGCTGCGGGGGAATTCACCGGCGGCATCCCACGCACCCACATGCGGCGCGATCTCGGTGCGGGCAAAGCGGGTGACGGTGTCGGTGAGGGCGGTGCGGTCTTCGTCGCTCACAGGGGTTGCGTCGGATGTGGCGGTCATGCGGGCGCTCCTTGCGTGGCGGGTGCAAAGCGGGCCAGCACCTGGCCGGGCGACACCTGCTGGCCGGGCGCTACCAGCAGCTCGGCCACCGTGGCGGCTGCGGGGCTGGCCAGGCTGTGTTCGAGCTTCATGGATTCGATGACCACCACGGTGTCGCCCGCCGCCAGCGCCTGGCCTGCGGACACAGGCAGCGCGACCACCTTGCCGTTGAAGGGCGCGCGCAGCTCCGTCGCACCGCCCGCCGCACCCGCGCGCGCGGCGGGCTCCCACGATGCGTCTTCGACCCAGCCGTCCACGCCGCCGGTTTGCCAGTGCCAGCGCCTCGGGCCCACTGCCACGCAGTTCACACCGCGCTGGGGCAGTTGCAAAGTCACAGGCTCTGCCCCTGCCTGCTCTACCAGCAGGCGCCCACCGCCCAGCTCGCGCACGACCACGAGATGTACCTGGCCCTGGTGGCGCAGGCGCATCGGACGGGCGAGCGCACAGGGCAAGTCAGACGAAATTTCTGAAGAAAAAACAGCCTCTACCGCGCAGTGGGCAAGCGCTTTAAGCTCACTTTTTAATAGCAAATCTTGCAAATCTGCAGCATGTTCGGACAAGAATGGCACCAGCGCCTGCCCGCTGGCAAACACCGGGTGCTGCAGGCAGGCCGCCAGAAACGCGCGGTTGGTGGGCAGGCCCAGCACTCGGGTGCTGTGCAGCGCGCGCACCAGCGCGGCAATCGCCTCGGGCCGCGTGGGCGCGTGCACGATGAGCTTGCCCAGCATGGCGTCGTAGTGGGGGGTGACCTCGGCGCCCTCCTCCAGCGCGTGGTCAAAGCGCAGCGCGCCGGGCGCGGCGCGTTCAAACGCGGTGGCTGGTGGCGCGCCGAACTGCAGCACGCGGCCCGTGTGGGGGCGGAAGTGCGCGTCTTCGGCACACAGGCGCACCTCGATGGCGTGGCCTTGCAGGTGCACCTGGTCTTGCGTGAGCGGCAGCGGTTCGCCCCGCGCCACGCGCATTTGCCACTCCACCAGGTCCAGCCCGGTGAGCGCTTCTGTCACCGGGTGCTCCACCTGCAGGCGGGTGTTCATCTCCATCAAGAAGAATTCAGCCCCATCCAGAAGGAATTCCACCGTGCCCGCACCCACATAGCCAGCGGCCTGTGCCAGCGCCACGGCGCAGGCACCCATGCGCTCACGCAGCGCTGCGTCCACGGCGGGGCTGGGGGACTCCTCGATGATCTTCTGGTGGCGGCGCTGCACAGAGCAATCGCGCTCGCCCAGGTGGATGCACGCGCCGTGGGCGTCGGCAAAGATCTGCACCTCCACATGCCGGGGCTGCAGCAATGCACGCTCGATGAGCAGATCGCCACAGCCGAAGCCCGCCAGCGCCTCCGACCGGGCACTGGCCAGAGCGGCAGGCAACTGCGCCATGTCGGTCACCAGGCGCATGCCGCGCCCGCCGCCCCCCGCCACGGCCTTGACCATGAGGGGGGTGCCGATGCGCGCGGCCTCGGTGGCAAAGCGCTCGTCACTTTGATCGGCGCCGGAGTACCCGGGCAAGCAGGGCACGCCGTGCGCATGGGCCAGGGCCTTGGCCTCCGACTTGCTGCCCAGTGCACGGATGGCGGCAGGCGGCGGCCCCATCCAGGTCAACCCCGCATCCACCACGGCCTGGGCAAAGTCGGCGTTCTCGCTGAGGAATCCATAGCCGGGGTGCACCGCGTCGGCGCCGGTGGCACGCGCAGCGGCCAGCAGCTTGTCGGTGTGCAGGTAGGTGTCCGCACTGGCGGCGCCGCCCAGGGCCACGGCCTGGGTGGCTTCGCGCACGTGCAGGGCGTTGGCGTCGGGGTCGGAGTAGACGGCCACCGTTTCTATGCCCATGCGGTGGGCGGTGTGGATGATGCGGCGGGCGATCTCGCCGCGATTGGCGATGAGGATCTTTTTCATAGGCTATGCCCTCGCGACTCCATCGCCCGCCTGCACGCTGCGCGTGCACGGGCAATCTGCTTCGCCATGCCTTCGGCATGAACAGCCCGATTGGCAATGAGGATTTTCTTCATGAGTTCGCACTCCACGGCGGGGCCTTGCGCGCAGCAAATGCTGCCAATCCTTGCGGAGCTTCGGGTCCGCGCAACGCTTTTGCAAAAGCCACGGTCGCTTCATCCAGCAGCGCGGGCAACGGTGTTTCAGGCTGGGCCAGCAACAGACGTTTGGTAGCGGCCACGGCCTGCGGCGCTGCGGCGGCATGGCGTGCGATGGCGGCTTGCACGGCAGCGTCCATGTCGCCCTCCACCACGTCATCGACCAGCCCCGCGCGTTGGGCGGCCGCAGCATCCCAGCGCTCGCCTGTCAGCAGGCAACGCCGCGCTGCGGCGGGGCCCAGGCGCCGCACAACAAACGGCGCGATCTGCGCGGGCACGATGCCCAGCGTGACCTCGGGCGTGGCGAACTGTGCGCTGGTGTGGGCCAGCACATGATCGGCACAGCACACCAGGCCAAAGCCACCACCCATCGCAGCACCTTCAACCGCCACGATAAGCCACTGCGGCAGTGCACACAGGGCCTGCAGCAGCGCGCCAAAGCGGCGGTTCAGCGGCACCAGCGGGTCCGCCTCGCCCGCAGCCAGAGGCTGGCCAATGGTCTTGGCGAAACCGCCCAGGCTGCCCCCCGCGCAGAAGTGCCCACCGGCACCCCGCAGCACCACGCCGCGCAGGTCGGCATCTGTGGCAGCGCGCTCGCACGCGGCCAGCAGGGCGTCCACCATCGCCTCGGACAGCGCATTGCGGCTGGCCGGGTCGTTGAGCGTCCAGGTCTCCACACAGCCGCTGGCCAGCGACGCGCGGGTTATCTGCAAAGGCATGTCAGGTCTCCACCGTGCTGCGCGCTACGCACGACATACGAAACTGGCGCGGCCCAGTGCCAGGGCAGCCTAGCAAGGGCCGCCCCGCAGCGAGGGCTGCGTCCCCCTGCCCGCATTGCGCAGCAATGCGAGAGCGGGGGGAAGCGACGAAGTCGCTCAGGGGGGTGTTGCTCATCTCTTGGCGATGCCCATGAGCTTGGACAGGATGCCCAGCATCACTTCATCCGCGCCCCCGCCGATGGACGCCAGCCGCCCGTCGCGGTACATGCGCGAGACCTTGTTCTCGAGCGTGAAGCCCATGCCGCCCCAGAACTGCAGACAGGTGTCGGGCACCTCGCGGTTCAGGCGGCCGGCCTTGAGCTTGGCCATGCTGGCCAGCTCCAGCACGTCCTGCCCGTTCACATACAGGTCGCAGGCGCGGTAGGTGAGTGCACGCAGCGCTTCGACCTCGGTCTTGAGCTCGGCCAGCTTGAACTGCACCCACTGCTGGTCGGCCAGCGTGCTGCCAAACAGCTTGCGCTCCTGTGCGTAGTCGATGGTCCACTGGATGCAGTGGTTCAGCGATTCGAGCGTGCTGGCGGCGCACCACAGGCGCTCTTCCTGGAACTGCTGCATCTGGTAGATAAAGCCCTGCCCTTCGGCACCGATGCGGTAGCGCTGCGGCACGCGCACCTCGTCAAAGTAGATCAGGCCGGTGTCGCTGCTGTGCATGCCGATCTTGCGGATCTTTTGCGCTACTTCGATGCCCTTGGTGAGCTTGCCGCCGGGCCCGTCACGCATGGGCACCATCACCAGGCTTTTGTTCTTGTGCACAGGGCCTTCGCCCGTGTTCACCAGCATGCACATCCAGTCGGCCTGCAAGCTGTTGGTGATCCACATCTTCTGGCCGGTGATCACGTAGTCGTCACCATCCTTGCGCGCCACGCTCTTGATGCCCGACACATCGCTGCCCGCCGCCGGCTCGCTCACGCCGATGCAACCCACCATGTCGCCCGCAACGGCGGGGGCGAGAAAGTTGCGCTTGAGTTCTTCGCTGCCGTAGCGCGCCAGTGCCGGGGTGCACATGTCGGTCTGCACGCCAATGGCCATGGGCACGCCGCCGCAGTGGATGTGACCCAGCGCCTCGGCCATGGCCAGGCTGTACGAGTAGTCCAGCCCCTGGCCGCCGTATTCCTCGGGCTTGCACAGGCCCAGCAGGCCCAGGTTGCCCATCTTCTTGAAGACCTCGTGCGCGGGGAAGATCTCGGCCGCCTCCCACTCGTCCACGTGGGGGTTGATCTCCTCGTCGATGAAACGCTTGAGGGTCTTCTGGATCTCGCGGTGCTCGTGCGTGAACTGCATGGTGCTTGTCTCCTGCTGTTGCGTTTGTATGTTTGTGTGCCTGCAAACCTCGATCACGAAAGCTGAAACTGCCCCAGCGGCTGGGGCCGCCCGTTGAGCACCAGCTCCACCTGGTGCGCGCCGGGGTAGTGGGTGCGTGTGGTCATCTGCTGCAGCGACAGTGTCTTGCCCACCGCCAACGTGGCACCAGGGGCTATGTCCAGCGTTTGCAGCTTGAACACCTTGGGCGCCGTGCCGCCGTGGGCCTTGACGTAATGCACTTTGAGGTCGGCCAGCACGCGCTGGGGCTGGGGTGTGGGGTTGTGCAGCTCGGCTTCGATGCGCACCTTGTCGCCGATGCGCGCACGGGCGGGCAGCACGCGCGCGGCCCGCACATCCAGCGCCACGGCATGGCCCACGCCCAGGGCATCGAGCGCAGCGGCGTCGCCGCGTTTGATAAGAAAACGCAGGCCGTGGCGCACCAGGGCTTCACGCGGTGCGGGTGCGCCCTGCAGCCAGGTGCGCGCGGTGCCTACGGCGAGGTCGGGGTGGTCCTTGGCGATATCGCCCAGGTGGTTGGCGACCGAGCGGCGCACGTAGGACGATGGGTCGTCCTTGAGCGCGTCGAGCAACGGCAGGGCCAGCTGCGGGTCCTTTTGGAACGCGGGCAAGCGCGGCGCCCAGGGCAGGCGGGGCCGCGTGCCTTCGCTCACCAGACGGCGCACATGGGCGTTGTCGTCCTGCGCCCAGTCGCGCAGCCGCGCAAGCGTGGCGCCCTGGTGGTGCAGCAGGTAGGGGCGGATGCTGAACTCGGCGGTAAAGCGCTGGGTGAGCGCGTGCTGCGCGGCCATGGCCGCCTCGAAATGCGGCAGACCGTGTGTGCCGATGTAGATGCTGTGGGGCAGGTACAGGAAGGCGCTGTAGGGGCGGTCACCCGCGTCGGGCTCACCGGCGGCATCGATGCCCATCGGCGGGTCCATCGAATCGACCAGCACACCCAGCGCGCGCGGCACGTCTTGCGGCAGGTGGGCCTGCAGGGCCTGCGCAATGCGCTGGCCGCGTGCCATCAGCTCCAGCGATTCGTAGCCGGGCTCTACCTGCTGCAGAAATGCAGTGGTATCGAACTTGCGCCACGCGCGCCGCACCATGGCAGCGATGCGCGGCGGCACGGAATCATTGAGCAGGTGTTTGAGAGGCTCGGCCATCGGGGAGATTGCGTGCGAAGCGCTTACATCCGCGCCACGCCAAAACTCAGGGGCCGCAGCGTGCGGGCCTGTGCCTCGGCGCAGGTGTCCAGGCAAAACGCCAGCACGGCCCGTGTGTCGCGCGGGTCGATCACGCCGTCGTCCAGCAGCAGGCCGCTGGTGTAGAACGCATCGGCCTGGGCCTCGAACATGGCGACAATCTTGTCGAACTGGGCCTGCGATTCGGCCGGGTCGGGCGTGATGCCTTTGCGCGCGAGCGCCGCCTCGGTCACGATCTGCATGGTGCGCGCAGCCTGCTCGCCGCCCATCACAGCCGTCTTGGCACCGGGCCAGCTGAACAGGAAGCGCGGCGCATAGCCGCGCCCGCACATGCCGTAGTTGCCCGCGCCAAAGCTGGCGCCGCACTGGATGGTGATCTGCGGCACGGTGGCGTTGGTCACGGCCTGGATCATCTTGCTGCCGTGCTTGATCATGCCGCCCTGCTCGCTGTCCTTGCCCACCATGTAGCCCGTGGTGTTCTGCAGGTAGATGATGGGGTGGCCCAGCTGGCACATCCACTGGATGAAGTGCGTGGCCTTGTTGGCGCCCGCCACGTCGATGGGGCCGTTGTTGCTGATGAAGCCCACCGCATGGCCCTGGATGTGGCCCTGTGCGCACACGGTGGCCATGCCGTAGCGGGCCTTGAATTCGAGCAGTTCCGAGCCGTCGACCAGCCGCGCCATCACCTCGCGCATGTCCACGGGTTGGCGCAGGTCGGCAGACATCAGGGACAGCAGGTCGTCTGTCGGCAACAGAGGTGCGGGCGCGCTGGGTCGTCGGGGCATGTGCCAGCCCAGCTGCGCGACCACATCGCGCGCCAGGCCAATGGCCTCGCGGTCGTCCTGCGCCAGGTATTCACCCAGGCCCGAGACGGCGGTGTGCATCTCAGCACCGCCCAGTTCTTCTTCCGTCGCAATTTCGCCCGTGGCGGCCATGAGCAGCGGCGGCCCGGCCAGAAAGGCGCGCGAGCGGCCCTGCACCATGATGACCACGTCCGACAGCCCCGGCATGTAGGCGCCGCCTGCGGTGCCCGAGCCGTGCTGCACGGTGATGACCGGAATGCCTGCCGCCGACAGCCGCGCGAGGTTGCGGAACAGCGTGCCGCCGTGCACGAAGCCCTCCACCCGGTAGCGCATGAGGTTGGCGCCTGCGCTCTCCACCAGGTGGATGAACGGCAAGCGGTTTTGCAGCGCGATCTCCTGCACGCGCAAGATCTTTTCCAGGCCCATGGGCTGGATGGCTCCGGCCTCGATGCCCGAATCGCTGGCCACCACCATGCAGCGCACGCCACTGACAAAGCCGATGCCCGCAACCATGCCGCCACCGGGCACGGACTTCTCGGGGTCTTTCACATCCTGCAGGTAGCCCGCCAGCGTGCACAGCGGCAGCCAGGGCGCCCCCGCATCCAGCAGCAGCGCCACGCGCTGGCGCGGCAGCAGCTGGCCGCGTTTTTCAAACTGGGGCAGCGACCGGGCCGAGGCGGTGGCGGCACGCTCTTCCAGCGCGCGCAGGGCATGAAGGCGGGCCTGCAGCGCCGCGCGGCGCTGGGTGGCCTCGGCACTGCCTGGGTTGAATCGGGAAGTGAAGACGGCAGTCATGCGGCCTCGGTCTTGGGGGTGTGGGAAGGGGCAAACACCTGCGGCACCTGCGCGCGGTGAAAGCCGTCAAATGGCCGCACGGCCGGGTGTGCAGCGGCGGTGGCACCAGGCGGGCGCTGCGGCCAGCCCATGCGCACCTGGGGCCGTGCGCCGTCCACCCGCAACGTGGTGCCGCTGATGAAGCTGGCTGCCGGGCTGAGCAAAAAGGTGATGGCCGCCGACACCTCGGCCTCGTTGCCAAAGCGGCCGAGCGGCACCGTGCGCGGCATGGCGCGCAGCATGTCGCCCGCCTCGGGCGGGTAGTTGTCCATGCCGCTGGAGGCGATGTAGCCCGGCGCCACGGCGTTCACGCGCACACCGCTGTGTGCCCATTCCAGCGCAGCGGTTTCGGTGAAGCTGACCATGCCCGCGCGCGCAGCCCCGCTGTGCCCCATGCCCGGCATGGAGCCCCACATGTCGGCCACGATGTTGACGATGGAGCCGCCGTGCTGCGCCATCCACTGCCGATAGCACTCTCGCGCCATCAAAAAGCCGCCGGTGAGGTTGGTGTTCAGCACCGCCTCCCAGCCCTTGGCGCTGATGGATTCAAGCGGCGACATGAACTGCCCGCCCGCGTTGTTGACCAGCGCATCGATGTGGCCCTGCGCAGCAAGGATCTGCTGCACCAGCGCCACCACGCCTTCTTCGGATCGGATGTCGCACACCTCGCAGGACACACGGCCGCCATCGGCAGTGATCTCTTCGGCCACGGCCAGCAGCTTTTCTGGCTTGCGCCCCACCAGCACCACATGCGCGCCCAGTTGCGCCAGCTCGTGTGCCGTGCACCGGCCAATGCCGGAGCCGCCGCCGGTGACCACCACCACCTGGCCCTGGAACAGGCCCGGAGCAAACACAGACTGGTAGGCGTTGCGCGCGGTGGGGGCCATGGTGACTCTGCCTTGATGGGGTTGTTATGAACGGATAAACAAGGCGAGTGCCTCATCGGTGAGCGCGTCGAGCGACTTGCCCTTCTTGGGCGAGAACCATTGCACCGCCCAGTTGAGCGCCCCAAAGATGAACAGCCGCGCCACACCGGGCTCGGCCTGCAGCGCACCCTGCTTTGCCAGCGCTTCCAGCACAGGCATCCAGGTGGCCTCGTAGCTGTCCTTGATGCGGGCAATGCCCTTGCGCTGCGCAGGCGTGAGCGAACGCCACTCGTAAAGCATCACTGGGATGAAGCTACTGCGCGGCCCGAGCAGGATTTCAAAATGGTGACGAATGAGCGTGTGCAGTTGCTCGCGCGGGGTGGCCTGAGCTGGCAGTGCATCGAGTGCCTGCTGCTGGCTTTGCGCGGCCATGGTCATGCCCTCGCTCATCACGGCGTAGAGCAGCGCGCTTTTGCTTTCAAAGTGGTAGAAGGGCGAGCCGCTGTGCATGCCTGCGGCCGCCGCAATGTCGCGCGTGCTGGTGGCGGCGAAGCCCTGGGTGCGGAAGAGTTTGGCAGCGCCATCCATGAGCTTGCGGCGGCGGTTGCCGTCGTCGAGTTCTTCGGCGGTTTTACGGGGGCGGCCGCGGGGGCGGCGGGTGGGCTCTTCGGCGGAAAGGTTTGCGTTGGGTGTGGAATTGGCGCTGGAGGAGGCTGCGGCCTTGCTGCGGGGGCGGGCCGGGGGTTTCTTGGGAGCGGGGGCGATGGCGCTGGTGCGCGGCACGGGTGAATCCATGCTGGCACGATAGCAAACCTGATTATTTTTAGCAAGCAAGCGCTTTGTAAAAATAGATGACTTGTCTGGTCCTGATTGCTGTGGAATGCTATTTGAGGTGAAGCGCTTTATCTATTGCCTGATTTGCTATTTATTTGGAAGCAGATGGCATGCCTATGCGAAGAGCGGAGGCCGGGAGTCGCCCGGCATGCGAGTAACTTTCTTTCGCGTCGCCGAAAGAAAGTCACCAAAGAAAGGGCGACCCTACTGCGCGCGTCCCTTCACTGCGCTACGGGCAACCTGCGATGCTCGGACAGGGGGTGCGCCGCAGAACTCACTGCGCGCTACGCGCTCCGTTCAAACAACTGCGGCAAGTCAGTGCACGAAGTGCGTGTGTCCTTCGGCACACGCACGCACCCCCTGCCCTGCGCTTCTCGGCACGCGCAGAAGGGAACCCAAAAACGGACATCCACACGGGCCATTGCTTCGCTGCGCTGCGCTCGGCCCCGTCTCGCGGGCGCAAGCGCCACGCGCTGCGGACACTGAGCCGAGCGCAGCGATGGCCCGTGTGGCTGTCCGGCTGTTCGGCTGTCCATCCCCTGCTGGCTGCGCCTGCGCCTGCGGCGGGGCGGTTGCGGGGTGGGCATGGGCGTCGAAGCGCCCATGCTTCGTACTCTGACTCGCCGTGGCTGTCCGAGCGGCGCGCGCAGCGCAAAGCGAGTTCCACGGCGCACCCCGCAACCGCCCCGCCGCAGGTTTGCCCCGTAGCGAAGCGCAGGGGTCGCAGACTGGGGGTCGCCTTTTCTTTGGTGACTTTCTTTTGGCGAAGCAAAAGAAAGTCACTCGCACGCCGGGCGACTCCCGGCTCCCGCACTCAAAACGGGCATGCGGTAGCCGCCGCACAGAAGCCTCGACAGGCCCAACCCGAACGGAAAGGACGAGAAAAAACTATAAAAACAATAGCTGCCAGCGCTTTCTGCATAAGCGCCTGCAGCCAAAAAACCTTCAAATTCGGTGACTCAAACCGCGCTGAAATCTGGCCTTCTCTTTTACCGAAAGATCGTTCAGCCCGCTACGCGGTCTGCACCGCTATCGCGGTGGCCAGATTTCAGCTCTTGCTGAAATCCGGCTTACGCTTCTCCATGAAAGCCGAGAAAGCTTCCCGCGCCGCCGGCTCGCGCAACATGCGCCCAAAGCTCTCGCCCTCTTCCGCCATCACCTCCAGCACCTTCGCCGTCTGCCCACCCTTCATCAACCGCTTGGTTTCGATGAGCGACGACAACGGCTTGGCCGCCAGCTTTTTGGCCTGCGCCTGGGCATAGGCATTGCACTCCGTCGGCGGCACCACGCGGTTCACCAGGCCGACTTCCAGCGCCGCCTCGGCCATGAAGGGCTCGCCCAACAGCAAAGCCTCCGCAGCACGGTGATACCCCAGCATCTGCGGCACCAGCAGGCTCGATGCCGCCTCGGGGCACAGGCCCAGATTCACAAAAGGCATCGAGAATGCCGCGTTGTCGCCCGCATAAACCAGGTCGCAATGGAACAGCATCGTCGTGCCAATGCCCACGGCCGGGCCGCAGACCGACGCGATCACGGGCTTGGGGAAGGTGGCGATGCCGCGCAGAAAGCGGAACACCGGCGAGTCCTGCGTGGCAGGCGGCTGCTGCAGAAAGTCGCCAATGTCGTTGCCCGCGCTGAAGATGGCGATGTCGCCCTGGAACACCACCACGCGCACGCTGGCGTCGGCCTTGGCGGCGTCCAGCGCGTCGGCCATGGCGGCATACATGTCGCGCGTGATCGAGTTCTTCTTGTCCACGCGATTAAACGTGATGGTGGTCACGCCCGCTTCAGAATGGACGAGGATGTCTTGGGTGGCTTCGGTCATGGTGGTGAAGGTTCCGGGGTCTGATGGATGTGAACGAGAGGAATGGTGCACGGCGCAGGGCAACAGGCCGACTCCCTACTCCTTGTAGTAAACGATCTGGTGGCTGGTGGCGAGCATGGTGCCCGCTTCGTTCCACAGCTGCACGGTCTGGTCAAAAAAGCCGTTGCGGAACTCCTGCCCGCGCGCCTGGCCGAGAAGATAACCCGTGCCCGTGGCCTGCAGTTGTGCGGCGCTGGCATGGAAGTAGACCGTGATCGACACCGTGCCTGCCGGCACATGGCGCGCACGGCGCAGCCAGACGCGGGGAAAGAACACATCGGCCAGGGCCGCGAGCGCCACAAAGTCCAGCGGACGGGGTGGCGCATCGCGCATCCACAGCTGGGTCAGGCTGTGGTCGCCACTGCCGTCCCACTCGCGCGGAATGGCGCCGGTGACGGGGCGCATCTCGTAGCGGTTGAGCCATTCCACGCCAAAGCCCGGGGGAATGGCGGGCTGTGCCGATGGTGCAGGCACTTCGGGCTTGGGCACGTCGCCCACGCTCCAGGTCTCGCGCCGCACGGCGGTGACGGCCGTGGCCGTGGTGGTGACCACCTGGGCGCCATCATCACCCGCCTGCAGGATCGACAGCGTCCAGTGCTGGGTCGAGCGGTTGGTGCGCACGGGCGTGGCCTGCACGGTGAACGCACCAGCGGTCAAAGCGCCCGCGTAGTTGACGGTGAGCGACAGCGGATCGCCCAGCCGGTCCGGGTGCTGCAAGATGGCCTGCAGCAGCGTGGCTGCGGTGACGCCGCCGAACGGGCCGACCATGTTCCAGTAGCCAGGGTGGGTCTGCCCTTCGTACTGGCCCGGCGCAGAAGAAGACGAGGCCGTCAACTGCACTGCCTCGTCCAGCGGGTGGGCATCGGACGCAGTGGAAGAATGGGAGGAAGAAGTCATGCTGCGAGTGTGCCGCGAAACAGCCGCTCAGGCCGTCGTGCCGGAGACTTCGGCGTGCGATACACCGCCGCCCAAGGCCGCCAGCGCCGCTGCGGCGCGCGGCCACAGACTCTGACGGAACTGGTCGCGAAAGAAGCCGAAGTGCCCGATGCGCCGCACCTTCACATCGGCGGGCGTGATGCTCTCCACGCGGCGTTCGGTGTTGGCGTACAGGTTGACAAGGTTGTGCGTGCCGCGCAAGGTCATCAGCTCGTCGTCCGCCATCGACAGCGCCAGCACCGGGAACCGCACCGCACCATAACTCTGCGCCACCGCAGGCCCCTCGGCGCCCACGCTGTACGCCGGGTCCAGACACCAGCGCCGCCACTGCAGGATCACGCCTGCCGGCAGGTCACCCACCTTCTTGAGCGTGCGACCCGGAAAGTACCCGCATAGCCGCGTGGCCAGCGGTACCAGCACCCACCAGAAATACGGAACGATGCGCTTGAGCTGAGGCGCGTTGTCACGCCAGTAACCGCTGCCTGCGGCCACGCTCAGCAGGCCCGCCACCTGCTCGGGCTTTTTCAGCAAGCCCGGCAACTGTGCGCCCAGGCTGTGCCCCAGCAAATACAGCGGCTGCGACGGCAACGCGGCCTTGGCGGCTGTGATCACCGCCTCGTAGTCCTGCGCCCAGTCAAACAAATCCGCCTTCACATCGCGCATCGCGCCCTGCAGCGAATCGCCATGGCCGCGGTAATCAAACGTGGTGACACGAAACCCCTGCTGCGCCATCCACAACGCAAAGGCCTCGTAATATGACTGCCGCACCCCCATCGCGCCGCCGATCACGACGCTGGCGCGTGGCGCGCCCTCGGGTTCGTAGACACGCAGTGCCAAAGACACCGCCCCGTTGACCTGCAAGGTTTGCTTGTTCATGTCTGTCTCCTTAGCTCAATGCTGATCTGCGCCGGCTTGAATGGAAAACAAAAACAGGCAGTGCACTTTCCCCCTGCCTTACACCCCACCCTCCAGGGCGTAGCGAGCGGGATCAGCTGCTAGGCGGACGGAGCACAGGAACCGGAACGTACTTGCCTAGTACGTGAGGATTCCGAGCACCGCCCAACGACGCAGATGACCCGCGCAGTAGCCAGTTACAACGCCTCGATGATGCCGGCGGCGCCTTGGCCTGTCCCTACGCACATCGTGACCATGCCGTACTTCAGCTTGTGCCGACGCAGCGCGTGCACCACCGTCGCCGCGCGAATCGCACCGGTAGCACCCAGCGGATGCCCCAGAGCAATCGCGCCGCCCATCGGGTTCACGTTCACAGGGTTCAGGCCCAGCGTGTTGATCACGGCCAGCGACTGCGCCGCAAAGGCTTCGTTCAGCTCGTACCAGCCAATGTCGTCACTCTTCAAGCCCGCATAGCGCAGCGCGGCCGGAATCGCCTCGATCGGGCCGATGCCCATGATCTCGGGCGGCACGCCACGCGCGGCATAGCTCACAAAACGCGCCAGGGGCGTCAGGCCAAACTGCTTCACCGCCTTTTCGCTGGCCACGATGAGCGCACCCGCGCCGTCGCTGGTCTGCGAGCTGTTGCCCGCCGTAACGCTGCCGCGTGCTGCGAACACGGGCTTGAGCTTGGCCAGGCCTTCCAGGGACGTGTCGGGGCGTGGACCTTCGTCCAGGCTCACGGTGCGGCGCTTTTCCACCACTTCACCGGTGGTGAGGTTGGGCGAGCGCTCCACGATTTCGATGGGCGTGATTTCGTCGGTGAACTCACCGGCCTTTTGCGCCTTGATCGCGCGCAGGTGGGATTCGAGGGCAAACGCGTCCTGCATTTCGCGGCTCACCTTCCACTGCTGGGCGACCTTTTCTGCGGTCAGGCCCATGCCGTAGGCGATACCCACGTTCTCGTCCTTCGCAAAGATCTCGGCGTTGAACGAGGGCTTGTTGCCGCCCATGGGCACCAGGCTCATGGACTCGGCGCCACCGGCGATCAGCACGTCGGCCTCGCCCACGCGGATGCGGTCGGCGGCCATCTGCAGCGCGGTGATGCCCGATGCACAGAAGCGGTTCACCGTCACGCCGCCCACGGGGTGGTCGAACGCCAGGCCCACGGCGATGCGGGCCATGTTCATGCCCTGCTCGCCTTCAGGGAAGGAGCAGCCAATGATGGCGTCTTCAATCGCCTTGGGGTCCAGCGTGGGCACCTGCAGCATGGCGCTCTTGATGGCGGCGACCAGCAGGTCGTCAGGCCGGGTGTTCTTGAAATAGCCGCGGCCCGAGCGCCCGATGGGCGTGCGCGTGGCGGCGACGATGTAGGCGTCCTGGACTTGTTTTTGAGCCATGGTGAAACTCCTTCAATTCTTGGGGGGGCGGCTGGAAGGAACCCAGGCCCACGTAAATACACATTCGACCGGCTCCACGCCGGCTTCGTCGGTCACGGTGACTTTCACCTGCACCTCGCCCTTGTCGCTGGCCAACATGGCGGCGCGCTGCTCGGCGGTGAGCGTGGCCACGGCCTTGAGGCCGCCCGTGGCGCGCTTCTTGAACGCCATGCTCAGCTCCTTGGCCAGCGGCAGGCAGTCGTCGCGCACGTTCATGCCCACGACCATGCCGGTGGCCGTTTCGGCCAGCAGGTTCATGGCCGAGGCGTGCACGCCACCGATGTGGTTTTGCACGCGGCGCTCGTTGGCAAGGTGCACCTCGACACGCTCGGGCGTGAGCGACACGAACCGCACCCCGGCCGTGCCGGTGAAGGGCACGGCCCGGCGCAGGATGATGTTCTGCACGAAGCCGCGCATGAAGGCGGGCGCCTCGTCCAGGCGCATCAGCGAGCGCTGGAGTTTGTTGGGGGCTTGGCTCGTCATGGTGATGCCGGTCAATTGCGGACAGGCTTGCCCGTGGAGAGCATTCCGAGAATGCGCTCGTGCGTCTTGGGCTGGGCAATCAGGTGGCAGAACACCTTGCGCTCCAGCGTGAGCAGGTATTCCTCGCTCACCATCGAGCCCGCATCCACATCGCCGCCACAGACCACCTCGGCGATCATCGCGCCGATCTTGAAGTCGTAGGCGCTGATGAAGCCGCCGTCGCGCATGTTCACCAGCTGGGCCTTGATGGTGGCCAGGCCGCTGCGGCCCGCCACGGGGAACAGGCGCTTGTGCGGTGCACGCCATCCGCTCGCAGCCATGGACTTGGCTTCGTTGATGGCGACGAACAGCAGCTCGTCTTTGTGGGGCACGATCACGTCGCTGTCCAGCAGGTAGCCCAGCTTGCGCGATTCGAGCGCGCTAGTGCCCACCTTGGCCATGGCGGCGGCGGTGAAGCCTTCGGTCAGGAAGGGCAGGATGTCCTTGGATGTGGAAGCTGCCATGTTCTCGGCCGCGCGGCGGGCGATGTAGGTCAGGCCACCAGCGCCGGGCACCAGGCCCACGCCCACTTCGACCAGGCCGATGTAGCTTTCCATGTGCGCCACGCGCTTGGCCGAATACACGGCCAGCTCGCAGCCACCGCCCAGCGCCATGCCATGGATGGCAGCCACCACGGGCACCTGGGCGTAGCGGATGCGCAGCATCAGGTTCTGCAGCTCCTGCTCGATGCTTTCCACCGCGTCGGGGCCGCCCACGGCAAAGGCGGGCATGGTGGCTTCCAGGTCGGCGCCCACGCTGAAGGGCGCATCGCCCGACCAGATGACCATGCCGTCGTATTCGCGCTCGGCCAGCTCCACGGCTTCAGCCAGACCTTCCATCACTTCAGGGCTGATGGCGTGCATCTTGTTCTTGATGCTAGCAATCAGAACCTTGCCGTCCAGCGTCCAGGTGCGCAGGGCCTTCGATTCGGCAATGGTGGTGCCAGCGGTGCGCCAATCAGGCAGGCTGGTTTCGCCCAGCAGAGCCTCGGGGAAGATTTGGCGCTCGTACACGGGCAGCTGGCGGCGTGGCACGAATTGGCCGCGCGATGCGCTCCACGAACCCTGGGCTGTGTGCACGCCACCGGCTTCGGCCACGGGGCCCTTGAACACCCACTCGGGCAGCGGTGCCTTGCACAGCGCCTTGCCAGCGTCGATGTCTTCCTGAATCATCTTCGCCACTTCCAGCCAACCGGCTTCTTGCCACAGCTCGAAGGGGCCCTGCTTCATGCCAAAGCCCCAGCGCATGGCCTGGTCCACGTCGCGGGCGTTGTCGGCTATTGTTGAAAGGTGCACGGCGGCGTAGTGGAAGCTGTTGCGCAGGATGGCCCACAGGAATTGGCCGGGCGCACCTTCGGCGTTGCGCAGCAGGCGCAGGCGCTCGGCCGCAGGCTTCTTGAGCATGCGGGCGTACACCTCGTCGGCCTTCTGGCCGGCGGGCACGTACTCTTCGCTTTCGAGCTCAAAGCGCATCACGTCGCGACCAACCTTCTTGAAGAAACCGGCCTTGGTCTTCTGGCCCAGGTTGCCCAGTTCCAGCAGCTTCTTCAGCACAGCGGGCGTGCCGAAGCTTTCGTAGAACGGATCGGTCTCGATGCTCAGGTTGTCCTGCAGCGTCTTGATGACGTGGGCCATGGTGTCCAGGCCCACCACGTCGGCGGTGCGGAAGGTACCGCTCGATGCACGGCCCAGCTTCTTGCCCGTGAGGTCGTCCACCACGTCGTAGGTCAGGCCGAAGTTCTCGACTTCCTTCATGGTGGCCAGCATGCCCGCAATACCCACGCGGTTGGCCACGAAGTTGGGCGTGTCGTGCGCGCGCACCACGCCCTTGCCCAGGCCACTGGTGACGAAGGCTTCGAGCTGGTCCAGCACTTCGGGCTGGGTGGTGGGAGTGTTGATCAGCTCCACCAGCGTCATGTAGCGCGGGGGGTTGAAGAAGTGGATGCCGCAGAAGCGGGGCTTGATGCTCTCGGGCAGCACTTCGCTCAATTTGGTGATCGACAGGCCCGAGGTGTTGGACGCCAGGATGGCATGCTTGGCCACATGGGGCGCGATCTTGGTGTACAGGTCGAGCTTCCAGTCCATGCGCTCGGCAATGGCCTCGATCACGAGGTCGCATTCCTTGAGCAGGTGCATGTGCTCTTCGTAGTTGGCCTGCTGGATCAGCGCGGCGTCGTCGGCCACGCCCAGGGGCGAAGGCTTGAGCTTCTTCAGGCCTTCGACGGCCTTGGTGACGATGCCGTTCTTGGGGCCTTCCTTCGCAGGCAGGTCGAACAGCACCACGGGCACCTTCACGTTGACGAGGTGGGCGGCAATCTGCGCGCCCATCACGCCTGCGCCGAGCACGGCAACTTTTTTCACTTGAAATCGGGACATGGGTTGGGTTCCTGGTTGGGGCGCTGCGCGACACCGCTGGGGTGCGCGCGGCCACGGGAATGGGGTTTACTGGACGCGGATCCAGGTTTGCGTGCGGCCAAACGGGCCGATCGAACCGCGCACTTCGAGCTTCTTGCCGCCCTCGATGGGGGTCATGCGCAGGGTGTAGTTGCGACCGTTCTCGGGGTCGAGAATCTTGCCGCCCTCCCACACTTCTTTGCCGTCGGCCTTTTTGGCGCCACGGATGATCTCCAGCCCGAGGATGGGCTTGCCCTTGCGATCATCCGAGCACTCGTCGCAGACCTCATCGGGCTTGGCGTCCTTGGACAGGCGCTTTTCCAGCGCTCCGTGCAGCACGCCGCCGCCAATGTCGCGGATGCGGATCTCGGCCTTGGCCTCGCCGGTCTTGTCATCGATGTTGCGCCACAGGCCTTCGGGCGTCATCTGCGCCCAGGCCGGTAGCGCGCCCGCTACCAAAACAATAGCTGCTACCGCTTTGAACATCTGCGCTCCCTGGCAAAAAGGCTTGAAATCCGCATCCGGCGCCGATCAGGCCAGGGCCAGATCGGTGTCCATCAGCACCTTGCTGCCGGCACGGGCGGTGCGCATCAGCGTCGCCGTTTCGGGGAACAGCTTGGCAAAGTAGAAGCGCGCGGTCTGCAGCTTGGCGCCATAAAACGGGTCGGTGTTGCCGGCAGCGATCTCGCGCAGGGCCACCTGGGCCATGCGGGCGAACAGGTAGCCGAACACCAGGTGGCCGGCCACGCGCAGGTAGTCCACGGCGGCGGCGCCCACTTCGTCGGGGTTTTGCATGCCCTTGAAGCCGATCTCGGTGGTGAACTTGGTCATCTGGTCACCCAGCATGGCCACGGGGTTGATGAACTCGGCCATGCGCTCGTTCACGCCCTCTTCTTCCACCAGCTGGCCAATCAGCTTGCCCAGCTTTTTCAGCGTGGCGCCGTTGTTGCCCAGCACCTTGCGGCCCAGCAGGTCCAGCGACTGGATGGTGTTGGTGCCTTCATAGATCATGTTGATGCGGTTGTCCCGCACGTACTGCTCCATGCCCCATTCCTTGATGAAGCCATGGCCGCCGAAGACCTGCATGCAGGCGTTGGTGCTGATGTGGCCGTTGTCGGTGATGAAGGCCTTCACGATGGGAGTCAGCAAAGCCACGAGTTCTTCGGAGTCCTTGCGCACCTTTTCATCGGGGTGGCTGTGCACCTTGTCCAACAGCAGCGTGCAGAAGATCTGCAGCGCGCGGCCACCTTCGGCATAGGCCTTGGCGGTGAGCAGCATCTTGCGCACATCGGGGTGCACGATGATGGGGTCGGCGTCCTTGTCCTTGGCCTTGGGGCCCGACAGGCTGCGCGACTGGATGCGGTCCTTGGCGTAGGCCAGGGCGTTCTGGTAGGCCACTTCGGTCAGGCCCAGCGACTGGTTGCCCACGCCCAGACGGGCGGCATTCATCATCACAAACATGGCAGCCAAGCCCTTGTTGGGCTGGCCCACCATGGTGCCGATGGCGCCGTCCAGCGCGATCTGCGCGGTGGCGTTGCCGTGGATGCCCATCTTGTGCTCCAGGCCCGTGCAAAAGATCGGGTTGCGCTCGCCCAGGGAGCCGTCGGCATTGACATTGAACTTGGGCACCACAAACAGACTGATGCCCTTGCTGCCCTTGGGCGCATCGGGCAGGCGAGCCAGCACCAGGTGAACAATGTTGGCGGCCATGTCGTGCTCACCGGCACTGATGAAGATCTTGTTGCCGGTGATCTTGTAGGTGCCATCGGCCTGGGGTTCGGCCTTGGTGCGCATCAGGCCCAGGTCGGTACCGCAGTGGGGTTCGGTCAGGCACATGGTGCCGGTCCATTCGCCGCTGGTGAGCTTGGGCAGGTACAGGGCCTTCTGGGCGTCGGTGCCGTGGGCGTGCAGGGCTTCGTACGCGCCGTGCGACAGGCCGGGGTACATCGTCCAGGCCTGGTTGGCCGAGTTCAGCATCTCGTACAGGCACTGGTTCAGCACAAAGGGCAGGCCCTGGCCGCCATAGGCCGGATCGCAGCTCAGCGCCGCCCAGCCGCCTTCCACGTACTTGGCGTACGCGTCCTTGAAGCCGGTGGGGGTCTTCACTTCGTGCGTGGTCTTGTTCAGCACGCAGCCTTCGGTGTCGCCGCTGATGTTGAGCGGGAACGCGACTTCGGCAGCAAACTTGCCGGCCTCTTCGATCACGGCGTTGATGGTGTCCACATCCACTTCGGCGTGGGGGGGCATCGCCTTGAATTCATCACTCACCTTGAGCACTTCGTGCATGACGAATTGCATGTCGCGCAGGGGCGGCGTATAGGTAGGCATGGGTTTACTCCTTGGATGGGGTGGTTTGGTTGGAAACTTTGCGGCGCGCCACCGTGGGTGCCTTGGCGGCGGCCGCGGTGGCGCTGTAACGCGCCAGGATGTTGTGAAAGCCCACGACGGCTCTGTCGATAGAGCCCGGGGTCTGCAGGAACCGCGCTTCGTAGTGCAGCGCGAGGATGAGGCCGTGGATCTCGAAGAGCATCTGCTCTTCCTTGGTGTCGGCCCGCAGCTCGCCCAGCTCCTTGCACTGCTCGATGGCGCGGCGCATGGCGGCATGCCAGGTCAGCACCGAGCTGGCCAGCGCGTCGCGCACGGGGCCGGTGCGGTCGTCAAACTCGACCGCGCCGCTGATGTAGATGCAGCCCGAGTCGATTTCGATGGAGGTGCGCTTCATCCAGTTGTCGAACAGCGCCGACAAACGCGCCACGCCGCGCGGTGCGGACATGGCGGGGTAGAACACTTCCTGCTCGAAGCGGGTGTGGTATTCGCGGATCACGGAGATCTGCAGCTCTTCGCGCGAGCCAAAGTGGGCGAACACGCCCGACTTGCTCATGCCCGTGACGTCGGCCAGCGCCCCGATGGAGAGGCCCTCCAGCCCGATGTGGGTGGCCAGGCCCAGCGCCGCCTCGACGATGGCCGCCTTGGTCTGTTGGCCCTTTTGCAGTGCACGGCCCGTACCGCTGCGAGCGCGCGGAATGCGGGTGACTTGGCGGGATTCGGGGGTGGAGGACATGGGCACGAATAAAAACGAACGTTCGTTCTATTCTGCAGCAATTTACCCGCACACCCCAAGCCCCCGGAAAAAATAGGGAGACGCACCCAAACCACCCGTTGCAGCAGCGCCACCTTTGCTGGGTAACGCTGCCTCAGCCGTCTGCTGGCTACAGCATCAGCGCCAGACTGGCGTCTAGGTGCTCGGTGGGCAAGCGCCGAAACCCCGAGCGGGCATAACCCTGCAGCCGCCCGACCACAAAGGCCGTCAGCACACTGGCCGTCACCTGGGCGTCCACCGTGGGCGTGCTGGACGCGGCCGTGGTCGAGCGCAGACACTGGCGCAGGGTGGATTCGATGCGGTCAAAAAACTGGTTCATGCGTTGCTGCAGGCGCTCGTGCTCGAACACCAGCGCGTCGCCCACCATCACCCGCACCATGCCCGGGTTGCGTTCGCCAAACTGCAGTACCAGAGCCACGATGCGGGCAGCCTGGCGCGCGCCCGCGTCGGCAGGCTGCGCGGGGTCTGGCACGTCGCGCCCAGTGATCTGCTGCACCAGCGTGAACACCGACTGCTCGATGAAATCGATCAAGCCCTCGAACATCTGCGCCTTGCTGGCGAAGTGGCGGTACAGCGCGGCCTCGCTGACGGACAGGCGTGCGGCCAACGCGGCGGTGGTGATGCGTTCAGCCCCCGGCTGCTCCAGCATGGCGGCCAGGGCCTGCAGGATCTGGATGCGCCGCTCCCCGGGCTTGGGCCGCTTGCGGGCAGCCGCAACATCACCCGCTTCGGCGGTACTGGCGGACTCGGGGAGGGGCGAGATTTCAGACATGCAGGACAGGGACTCCGGTGGGCCCCGCGCCCGGAACACATGCCACCGGGCATGGTCGGATCACGGCAGGGCGTGGATCACGATGTCACGTCTTGCCACAGCCAGGAGGAGCCGGGGCGCCACCTGTTTGCACAAGTCAATCGTGTGTGGAAATGATTCTCGCACAGGCCCCTGAGCGATCCCCGCCGGCCCCGGCAGGCCGCAGGACACGCACCACTACAGCGGGAACACCACGGCCACCACGAGCCCCCGCCCCTGGGGGCCAGTGCCCAGCGTCAGTGCGGCGCGGTGCACGCGGGCAATCTCGTCCGCAATCGCCAGCCCCAGGCCAGTGCCCTCGCCGCCCGCACCGGGCACGCGGTAGAAGCGCTGCAGCACGCGGGTGCGCTCACTCTCCGGCACCCCCGGGCCGTCGTCCTCCACCTCCATGTAGGGGCGCGGGGGGCCCAGACGGCCCTGGCGCAGTCCGCAGCGGATGGTGACCACGCCCCCCGGCGGGGTGTACTTGATGGCGTTGTCCACCAGGTTGGACAACAGCTCGCGCAACAGCCAGCCGTGGCCTGTGACATGCACCAGCTGCACATCGAGCCCCAAATCCAGGCCCTTGCCGGTGGCGGCGTCCAGAAAGTTTTCGAGCAGCGATTCGCACAGGTCCTTGAGGTCCACCCGCTGCGGCGGTTGCGCATCCAGGCTGCGGGCATCGGCCCGGGACAGCGCCAGCAGCTGGTGCGCCAGCTGCGAGGTGCGGCGCGTGGCATTGCGCAGCTTCTCGATCTGATCGACTCCTAAAACAATAGCGCCCTGGGCACGATCCTCATGCGCTAGCGGCATTTTTCGGTCGAAATCCGGGAAAGAGGTGCGGGGTGGCGCTGCCGCCTTGGCCATCATGGCCCAGGCCTCGACCTGGGCCTGCAGGCCTGCGAGGGGCGTACGCAGCTGGTGCGCCGCGTCGGCCACAAAGCGCCGCTGCCCCTCCGCCTGCGCGTTGACCAGCGCAAACAGGCGGTTGAGCGAGTGCACCAGGGGGCGCACCTCGTCGGGCGATGCGGCCTCGTCGATGGGGCTGAGGTCCCGCGGCGAGCGGCGCTCCACCGCCTCGGCCAAACCCACCAGGGGCTTGAAGGCTTGCCGCACCGCCCAGTGGATCGCAAAACCCGCCGCTACCAGCAGCACCAGGTTGGGCAACAACACGCGCAGCAGCAGTTGTTGCGCCCATTTCTGGCGCGGGTCTGACCCGTCGGCCAGAGCCACCACCAGCTCGCCCGCCCCTGTGCGCCCGCGCTGTGCCGCCACCCGGTACGTCACCCCGCCGAATTCCACGCTGTGGAACTCCGGGGCCTGGGTGGTGGGCACGGCGCCATGCACCCAGCCCTCGCCCAGCAGCAGGCGGCCGGAGGTGTCACGCACGCTGTAGGCAGCAAAGCCGGCGTTCTGGCGCAGAAAATCTTCAATGGGCGGCGCGAGCAGGAGCAACGGCGGGTCGTTGTCGTGAATAGGTGGCGCCAGCACCGAATCGGCCAATGCCGGCAGCAGCCGCACCAGCCGCTGGTCGTGCTGGCCAGCCGCCTCGTCGGCCGAGCGGTAGTCCAGCCAGACCCCCACCAGCGCCAGCACGCACAGGGGCATCACCAGCATCAGCAAGAGCCGGGTGCGCAGATCCGACGTCATCGCACGCAAACCGGGCCGCCGGGAGGAGTTCTTCTTCCAAAGCATGGCGAGGCGGCCGAAAGATCGGGGGGGGATAGTTGCCGCTCAGGGGGCCTGCAGTTCGAGGCGGTACCCAAAGCCCCGGATGGACCGCAGCGCCACGCCATGGGGCTCCAGCTTGCCCCGCAGGCGCGACACATAGACCTCCACCGCGTTGGGGGTGATCTCCTTGTCCCAGCCCGTCAGCGCCTGCAGCAGCTTGTCTTTGCTCGCAGGCTTGGGCGCGTTGATGAGCAGGTATTCAAGCACCGTCCACTCGCGGGGCCCCAGTTCGATGACCTGTTCGCCCGCCGGCGTGCGCATGCTGGCTCGGCGCCCGGCCGTGTCCAGCTCCAGCGGGCCAAAACTTAGCACGGCCGTGGTCGCAGCCTGGGAGCGGCGCAGCAGTGCCCGCAGGCGCGCCAGCAGCTCGGGCAGCTCAAACGGCTTGACCATGTAGTCGTCCGCCCCCAGGTCCAGCCCCTGCACCCTGTCATGCAGCGCGTCTCGCGCTGTCAGGATCAACACAGGCATCGCAGGGCTTGCCATGTCCGGGCGGCGCAGGCGGCGTGTCAGCTCCAGGCCGTCCATGGCGGGCAGCCCGATGTCGATGATGGCGGCATCAAACGACTCGGCGCGCAGCACCTCCTCGGCCCGCTCGCCGCTGCCCACCCAGTCCACTGCGTAACCCGCGTCGGTGAGCCCCAGCTTGATGCCGCTGGCCACCATCACATCGTCTTCGACCAACAGCAGGCGCATGGTGCCCTCACGCGGGGAGATCAGTGGGACCGGATCATGGTGCCGTAGGCCTGGTCGGTCAGGATCTCCAGCAGCATGGCATGGGGCACACGTCCGTCAATGATGTGAACGGCATTAACCCCGGCTTTGGCAGCATCCAGTGCACCGGCAATCTTGGGCAGCATGCCGCCCGAGATCGTGCCGTCGGCAAACAGCTCGTCGATACGGCGGGCCGTCAGGTCGGTCAGCAGGTTGCCGGCTTTGTCGAGAACACCGGGCGTGTTGGTCAGGAGCATCAGCTTTTCAGCCCGCAACACCGTGGCCAGCTTGCTGGCCACCACATCCGCGTTGATGTTGTAGCTCTCGTTGTTCTCGCCAAAACCAATCGGGCTGATGACGGGAATGAACGCATCGTCCTGCAGCGCCTTCACCACGCTGGGGTCAATGGAGACGATGTCGCCCACCTGCCCCACGTCGTGTTCGATGGTGGGGTCCTTGCTATCCACCATCTTGAGCTTTTGCGCGCGGATCATGCCGCCGTCCCGGCCAGTCAAGCCCACGGCCTTGCCACCGGCCTGGTTGATCAGACCCACGATGTCCTGCTGCACCTCGCCCGCCAGCACCCATTCGACCACTTCCATGGTCTCGGCATCGGTCACCCGCATGCCCTGGATGAACTCGCCCTTCTTGCCCAGGCGGTTGAGCGCCGTCTCAATCTGCGGGCCGCCACCGTGCACCACTACAGGGTTCATGCCCACCAGTTTGAGCAGAACCACGTCCTCGGCAAAGTCCGCCTGCAGGGCGGGGTCGGTCATGGCGTTGCCGCCGTACTTGATGACCATGGTCTTGCCATGGAACTTGCGGATGTAGGGCAGCGCCTGGGCCAGGATTTCAGCCTTGTCGCGCGGGGCAATCGAAAGAAGGTCGGTCATGGAGGCGGGCCATCCGGAGAAAACAGTGAGGCACAAATTGTGCCGCATTCGCCGGGCGCGCGAACACAAGAAGACGTCAGTGCCGCAGCCAGTTTGGTACTTTGAACCGCACGATGGCCAGGTAGGCCATCACATAGCTGACTACAAACAACCCGCAAAACGCCATGAGCAAGGGGGTGTTGTTCCAGAACAGCACCGCCGGCACCACGGTCAAGAGCGTGAAACCCCACAGATAAGGTGACGTGCGGTTGTTGCGCATGAGCACCCGGCGAGACTCATCATCGTGAAACACCCCGCGCACAATGCGGCGGTAAATGAGCTGGTGGAAATGCAGAGCATCGGCCACTCCCGGAGAAACCCCCCGCACCGCCTTGCGGTATATGGAAAAAACCGTCTCCCACACCGGGTAAATCAGCAGGAGCATGGGGAACCAGGGCGATACGTCTGCGTTGCGCTGTACCAGCGAGATGCTGGCCATGGCGATCACCACGCCCCACACATAGGCCCCGCCATCACCGGCAAACAACATGCCCCGCGGGTAGTTCCAGACCAAGAAACCGCCGGTAGCTGCGGCAGTGGATACCAAAATGGCAGCGATAGCCCTGTCCCCTACTTGCAAGGCTACATGGGCTAGTGCGAGACACACGATAACGGCCACCATTCCCGCCAACCCGTTATAGCCATCAATAATATTGAAAGCATGTGGAAGACCGGCCACAGCGAGCACCACGAAGCAGAGCCCAAGCCATGGAGCTATCGGCAGCAGCATGTCCAGCCAAGGTATATCAAACCTCGGGACGGTAAGGCCAAGCAACCAAACGGCCAAGCCTCCCGAGATAGCCGTGAGGCCAAGACGGTATCTCACTGTGAGGCGCTGAGTCATATCCTCTGCGATACCGCCAATAGCCGCAGGAATCAAGGTGAGCATCCAGCATCCCACCCACGAGCCAAACCGCAGAGACCCCGGGTCGCCAAATATTGACTGGATCCAGCCGAGCGCCCAACTGGTAACAATGCCCAAAAGCAGGGCGACCCCCCCCAACCTTGGCACGTCTCCCACGTGAAACCGCTGCGGCATGCCATCTCCATACCGTGATGCATGGCCCCTGACCCACTGCACAATGAATCCCGCCACCAAAGTAGCCACAACAAATCCAAGCAGAGACAGCGAAATCATGAAGGGTCGATCGTAACCTTGGATTCGTTCGTTGCAGTAACCATGTGCAGACTCGATTTGTAGACAGGGGAGCGCCACAATCGAAAAAGGCTAAAGAGATGCCAAAAAAGGTGTCGGGGGTTGCAACTGCTCGCCCGTTGTCCAGCATGAACCACGCGAACCGGAGCACGGGCGAGAACCCATCCTCTCAGGCGCAATCTCAGTGAAAAATCGACATCCTCACAGTACATAAAGTACCGGATATCAAATCCATCCAAGCTGTCCCACACAGCGCGCTGCATTACTAAACATGCGGCATTGACCCAGTCAACTCGAGAGTCGGATCTTCCTAACACCCGGCGTGCGAACAACGCCGCAGGCGTTGGCAATGACCGTTCAAAATCCTGAAGTATTCCCGTGCTATCCACTTGTTCTGGATAGGAGCAACCCACACCCTGTTGCAAAGCAACTTGCTTGAGAGCTACAAAGGGGTCGCTACCCAATAGCCCGACATCGGGGTTGAGCACACACACCAAGGATTCGGTCGCATCACGCAGAGCTTGATTGTGATTGAAACCGAATCCATGAGGCCTAGTGTTGTGGATGAAATCCATTTTAAAAGGCCAACCGCCAACGGGTGCGCAAGGCACCTCTTCTGGAATATTCAGCGTGAGAATGACTCGTGTTACAGAAGACGCGCAGTACCGCGTGAGTTCTTCCAGGATGGACTGGACCAATTTGCCATGACCATGGCTCACGATGGATATAACCAAGCTCTCAGCCTCTTTACTGCAAAGACTTGCTGAAGCGCATCTTGGATCCAAGTCCATCGCGTGCTACTGCATCAACCAGCTATTTGCCTCGGACACGTTAAGTTCGCGATCATCCCCTGCGAGCGACCGCAAGCGCATCAGAGAGACCAGGTACAAATAACGGGCCTGTGCGAGGTCGCGCAGCGCCGTTGTTTTCTGTTGCTCCGCATTCAGCACATCCAATGTGGTGCGAATACCCGCCTCAAATGATCTCTGGTTGGACTCGAGGGCAGTTTCAGCCGACCGCACAGCTTGCTCCAGTGCTGCGATTTTCAGGACTCCTTCTGTCACACCACGGAACTCCCGATGAACGCGCACACGCAAATCACGACGCGTCGCCTCCAGCATTTCACGAGCACGTGTTTCAGACGCCACGGCCTGACGCACTGTAGAACTCACGTAGCCCCCCGAAAAAATAGGGATTGATAACTGCAGACCAATCATCTTGTTATCGTATTTGTAGTTCACACTCGTGACGCTATCGCTGTTGGTGCGTGACCATTGTGCGACTGCATCCAAAGTAGGCAAATGTCCAGCCTTTGATTTTTCTATTTCCTGGCGTGCAATTTCTATCTGTGACTGCAGTGATTGCAGCTCCGGACTTCCGTTTTCAGCGCGTGCCATCCAAGCTTCAAGATCTGCAGGTATTGGCGCCTTCGCTACAAAACGCACGACATCGAGTTGCGCCAAGCTCGGAACCGACTGCCCCGTGAGAACCTCAATTCGATGCAGCGTGTAGTCCTTGTTCTGCTTCGCTTCCAATTCCTGAGCGACAACCAAATCAAGTCGAGCCTGCGCCTCATCGATGTCCGTTCGGGTTCCAGACCCAGCCTTTACACGCTTACGTGCAGCGTCAAGCTGGGTCAAATAAGTAGATTTTTGAGAAGCAATCAATTTCAGCTGCTCTTCCGCGAGCAAAGCTTCAAAGTAGGCCTCCCCCGCCCGCACAACCAGACTTTGCTCATCACGTTGAAGGGCGGCCTCCGCATCACCCACCTGCGCCTCCGCCTGGCGAAGGAGTGCCAATTGATAGGGACGGTAAAGAGGTTGCTTCACTGTCAGTGTCTGACTCCCAGAGAAATAGTGGGTTTGGCGGGTAGTCTCCTGGCCCAATATGTTGGGAGTTGTGCTGGTAAGGTCGTTGTAGTTTCGCCCAGCGGAAAGCGCCACGTTAGGCATCAACTGCGCATTGGCCTGCGGAATCTTTTCACGCACAGCCTCGGCAGAAGCACGAGAGGCTCTCACCTGAGCATCGTTGGCTACGGACGCGTCATACACCTGTTTGAGATCAAGCCCCCAAGCAGCCGAACAAAACGGACCAATAGCACCCAACAGAACCAGTCCTACCCATTTCGAGCCCGCAGCAGATGTTGATTTTTTCGACTGCATGGCTTTACTCCTCCTTCATCGCGGCAGAAACGCGCTTAGCCAGCGGATGCAGCAGATAGGTCAGCAAAGAACGCTCACCGGTCTTGAAGACGACCTCTACGGGCATCCCCGGTTGTAACTGGCGTTTGCCCAATGTTTTAAGCCCCTCAGGCGTCACGCGAACACGAGCAAGATAGTAGCCAGCGCCAGTTTGTTGCTCTGTGAGTAGATCCCCAGATACCGAGACCACCTTTCCCTCTACTACGAGCTGGGGCGAGTGAGCGAACGACGAGAAACGGACGTCAACTGGCATTTCTGCACGTACCCGATCGATCAGATGCGGCGGCACTTTCGCTTCCAGGAGCAACGCCTCATCCTCTGGCACGATGTCCATAAGCTTCTGGCCGGGCTGTACCACGCCGCCAACCGCTTGGACCGCAAGGCTCACAACTTGCCCGGAAACCGGGGCTTTGACTTCGGTCCGCTCGAGATCATTCGAAACTGCACGGTATTTCTGCTCTTCCGCCAACACTTCCCGACTAACGTCTGCCAGTTGGGTTTCGACTTCCTTGCGGTATTCCTGCTGACGCGAGATAACGCGTTGGCGTAGATCTCCGATTGCGCGTTGCGCACGAATGGTGTTTCCCTGAAGATCAGCAATGGAGGTATTCGCATCCGCGACCATGCGCTCCATTTCCAGCTGCCGGTTGCGGGGTGCGTATCCCTCTTTCACGAGACCACGCAAACTCCCGAGCTCATCGTTGATCAACGCCAACTGCGAGCGTCGGCTGTCCAGCATTCCGGCATATGCCTGTAGCAACCCCTGCTGCCCTTGAATACTCTCTTCAAAGGACTGCAGATCAGAACGAAGCAGGTTTCTGCGTGTCATGAACAATTGCTCTTGATTCAGCATCTGTTGGCGGATCAACGGATCTGCACTCTCCTTCACCAGATCGGGGTGAAAGGTCACTGTATTGAGGCCTGCCTGTTCAGCAAGCAGTCGCCCTTGCACGGCCCGAAGCCCCAGATACCGCTGACGGGCGGCCTCAAAGTTCGCGCGCGCCACAGCTTCATCCAACCTAACGAGCAGTTGCCCTTCATGCACGACGGTCCCCTCTCCTACCAGGACCTCTTTGACAATCCCCCCTGTTAGATGCTGAACAGGCTTGCGCTTTGTGTCGATCGCGACAACCCCGTGACCTGGCACCCCTTCATCCAGAGGCGCAAGCCCAGCCCATAACAAAAATCCGCCGAAACCGACAATCAAAGTAAGCAGTCCCACGCGACCGACGCGCCGGGCCTCGGCAGCGGCCGGGGTCGTAGCAACAACATCACGACCAGAGTCGGGATTACTTCCCATTGGGGAAGCCGAGTTCGATGAATTCATTGAAGATGTAGCCATGTCAAAACCAGGCAAAAAATCTGAAAATATGTCCAGTCGGTTTACGCTGGATTGGGAATCGCAGGACTGACGCCGCTGGCGGTGTCCAGACTTGCACGTGACACTGACTCCTGGGCAGTCCGCAGCGCCGCGATGACCTGATCACGGGGACCATTTGCCTGCACAACCCCATCGCGCAAAACGATGAGGCGGTCAGCGACCCCCAAAATGCCAGGGCGATGCGTGATGAGTACCACCGTTCGGCCTGCATCCTTCAGAACTTTGACCGCATGCACCAGCGCGCTTTCGCCCACATCGTCCAAGTTCGCATTCGGCTCATCCAACACAACCAGAATCGGATTGCCATAGATCGCACGTGCAAGGCCAATGCGCTGGCGCTGCCCTCCCGACAACAATCCGCCGGCTTCACCAATGGGCGTGTCATAACCCCTCGGGAATCGAAGAATCATGTCGTGCAAGCCTGCGCTCCGGGCAGCCTCAATCACCCTCTCCGACTCAACCGCACCAAACCGGGCAATGTTTTCCGCGATAGAGCCCTCAAAGAGTTCGATGTCCTGCGGGAGATAGCCGATGTGCGGGCCCAGCTCAGTTCGGTCCCACCCGTCAATAGGCAGCCCATCGAGCAATACCTCACCACTGACATTCGGCCATATGCCGACCATGCAACGCGCCAGCGTGGATTTGCCCGAACCCGAAGCTCCCAGAACTACGGTCACTGAGCCTGCCTGCAGCGTGATGGACACCCCTTTCAGAATGGGGGTAGGGCGACCAGGCGCGGTAGCCGTAACACCAATCAGTTCCAAGCTTCCCTTGGGCGCGACACGCGAAATAGCAGGATCGCGCTCAGGATACTCATTGAGCAGCGCCTCCAGCCGAAGAAACGAAAATCGAGCACTCGTGAAGACGCGCCACATCCCAACCAACATGTCGATCGGTGACAGTGCACGCGTCATGAGGACATTGGCAGCAATCATCCCCCCCGGCGACAACTGCCCATCAATCACCAGCAGCGCGCCCACCCCCAGAGCCAATGACTGCTGCGAATAGCGAATAAATTTACTCCATGCCGAAATCCGATTTCCCATCGACACGGAGGATGACTGCAACGCGAGGGATATGCGATGGCGCTCAAGCCAGCGGGGCAACAAGTTGTGCACCATTCCCATCGACTCCAGAACCTCTGCGTTGCGCAGTTTGCTGTGCAAATAAGTACCCGACGCCGATGCCGCCTGCGCCGCAGCCTCGCTAGGTGCAACAGTTTGCCGATGCCCAAACCAAGCCAGGGCTGCTTGAACGAGGGCAAATGCAATCGCAACCCAGCCAAGTACGGGGTGCAAGAAAAACAAAACCGCGAGGTAAATCGGGGTCCACGGAGCATCGAAGAAGGCAAAAATCCCGTTACCCGTCAGGAACTGACGCACTTGAATGAGGTCATTGAAAGCACGCGCCGTTGTCTCGCTCGATTGCCCAAGATGAGCCTCAAAACTGGAATTGAAAACACGAGTGCCCAGCATGGCGTCTAGCCGCACCCCCGCCCGAACCAACACCCGCGAACGCATCCACTCGGCAAAAGCCATCACTGCAAATAAAAACAGCGTTATCAAAGACATGGCCAGCAGCGTGAGCTCACTCATACTGACCATAACGCGATCGAAAACCTGCAGCATGTAAAGTGTTGGCGATAGCATGAGCACATTGGCAATCATGCTGAAAACCGCAACCATCAAGAACTCGCGGCGAAACGTCCACAGAGCTCGCGCCAGCTCACTTCGATCAAAAAAGGACAGAGACTTCATATTGATTTGCCTGCGTATTGCATCAGCTTGATGCCAACTGAGCCGCATTGGCATGCGTAGAGTTTGCCGACTGAGATTGCCCCTGCTGTACGGCACGTTGCAGCGCGTTCAATACTTCGTCGCGAGGGCCAAATGCATGCATTTGCCCTTCGCGCAAGACCAGCATCTTGTCCGCCACAGCGAGAACGCTAGTGCGGTGCGTCATCACCACAAAAGTAGTGCCTTGCGCCTTGAGATTGGCAATGGCCCGCGCCAGCGCCACATCCCCCTCTTCATCCAGACTAGAGTTTGGCTCATCCAACACAACAAAAGCTGGGCGCCCATAGATTGCGCGGGCAAGCCCCACGCGTTGACGCTGACCGCCGGAGAGCATCGCACCATCTTGGCCTACGGGACTGTCGTAGCCTTTAGGCAATGCCAGGATGTACTCATGCAGGCCTACGGCAGTAGCTGCGGCCTGCACTTTCTGCATATCGACGTCACCAAAACGGGCAATGTTCTCTGCCAAGGTACCGTCAAAAAGCTCCACCCCCTGGGGCAGGTACCCCACATAAGGCCCCAACTCAGATTTATTCCACACGTACACATCAGCGCCGTCCAGCCGAACCTTGCCGACTGTCGCGGGCCACAATCCGACCAACAAACGAGCGAGCGTTGTTTTTCCTGAAGCTGACGGCCCCACCACAGCAAGAACCTCTCCCGGGTTCAGCGCAAAGCTGACACCACGGAGAATACTGGAGGTACCAGCGGGAGCTGTTGCCATCAAATGATCGACCTGAACAGTTCCCCGAGGTATGGGCAAGCGCATACTGTCTGCCTTGGCAGGAATCGCTGCCAGCAACTGATTCAATCGAGCCCACGAATCTCTTACATTGATTACCGTTTGCCATTGCGCGACCGTTTGGACCAGCGGCGACAGTACGCGCCCCCCCAAAATGGAACCCACGACCAGCATTCCACCACCGCCATTTAGACTGTTGTGCAAGAGCAACCAGCAAGCCAGACCCAGCAGCGCCGAACTCAAGACCTGCTGGAAAAATTTCGATACAGCCTGATAACCACCTGCATTTTCAGAAGCTTTGGCTTGGAGGTTAAGAAATTCCCGCTGCTTAACCATCCAGCGCGCGTGAATGTTCTTCAACATTCCCATCGACTCAATCACCTGCGCATTGCGCAACGACCCATCTGCATACTGCTGTGCCGCCACCGCCATGCGATTGGCGGAACCCAATACCGGCTTGGTACTGCGTTCATTCAGCCATCCAATGACGGTAAGTGCGATCGAGAAAACAATAGATGTCCATCCAAGCACAGGGCTGATAAGAAAAAGCAGAACCAAACACACAATTGATACAGGGATCTCCATCAAGGCAAGCAAGGCGGGTGAATACAAGAACTCACGTATTTGTTTGAAGTCTTGGAGCGGTTGCTGGGTACCCCCAGGTAATCGTTTGAGATTCGCCTCAAAAATGGCATTAAAAATCCGCTGACTCAGCTTCGCATCCAACTCCAGGCTTGCCGCACGCATCACTTCACTGCGCGCCCACTCGAGAACTTCCATCACGACGTACACCCCGACCACCAATAGCGTCAACATAGCCAAAGTGAGGTGATTGCGGCTATTCACTACTCTGTCATATACCTCCAGCATGTACCATGATGGCGCCAGAACCAAAATGCTGGACAGCAGACTGAACCAACCCGCCTTCACGAAATAGGGACGGAGCCCGAGCATGGCTGCTCGCAACTCAGATTGGGAATTATTTGGATTCATACTGTTTCTTCCACCACCACATATTCAGGAATTTCCGCCATGGAATCATTGGCGCTCGACGCGGAATCACCATCTTTGCCATCCACGTCTCCGAGCAGAAAAGACAACTCAAAAATACCGCCCGTTCTGCGCGCTAGCACGACCTCACGCAACTTGCGCGAATGAAAAGCCAACTCATCTTGCTCTCTCAATTCGAGCTGAAAGCGCATACGCCCGTCCAAGGTGAACATCGATAACTGGCCGGCCTTGATACTGAGTGTGTGGCGATCAAAATAGACGGGGCAGGTGTCAGCAAACCGCAGCAACGGCAATGACCGATTTCCCCAAGTACCCAAGAAAAAAGGACTTCCAGGTTGCTGAAATACGAGGCGGCAGGTCCTCGACACCGAGTAAATAGCATTGCAGACCATCTGCGAACCCATCTCGGGAAACTGCTCCCGCAGTTGCCGGTAGGCCAAGTGATGGAGAGCCACCCGGTTCCACACCCGCGTCTGCTGCACCAACGGCGCAAGCGCGTTGCACACCTGCGCAAAGCCCTTCTGGAGCGCTTCGAGGCGCTCCACTTGATCGGGCGAAGCATGCAAAGGAATGCGCAACAAGGAATTCATATAGGAAGAATTGTATCAGTTCCTATATGAATTTTTTTGAAAAAAATGGGAGCATCACTTTTCGATGCCCCCACTTTCAGGCCGGCAAGTATTCCAAACCGTGTGCTTGCAGACCGACCAATCCAATGTTGGCGGCATTGACATCAGAAGCCGCTGCAACTGCCACCAACACATCTACCGAATAGGCACCCGAATCAAGCAATCCGGTAAGTGCCGCGCGTGTGGCAGCATCAGGGCTGGCATGAAACAGATTGGCGTACACGAGATTGACCACCTGCTCGTTGGTATACGCCGGCCCGAGCATCACCTTCAATGCCAGACGAGACAGATCAGCCATACTGACACCGTCATCCGCCAATCGCAGACCTATTCCCACCCATTCTCGGCGACCAACCGCTGCCTCGCCCAACACAGCCCCCAAAACTCTTGCGGTCGCTCCGGCGATTCCGTTCAAGTCCAGAGCCACATTGAAGTCGGAGAATTGCAACCTTTCTGTCTGCAGCACGGTGTCGGTACCATCACGCCCAGCCGTGCGATCTGCAACCTGCCACGAAGATCCATTGCCCGCCAATGTGTAACCAGCCCGCAATCCTTGCAGCATCAGAGTGTCTGTGCCTGCCTGTCCATCAAAGGTTTCATTGGCACTGGTGCTTCGAAAGACATCTGCCTTTGAAGTCCCTACGATGCGCGCTGGGGGAGGGCTGAACGCCAAAGAGGGGCCGTTGACAGAGTTGTAACCCCACGCTCCCCCAACTCCATCTCGACCATAAATCCAGTCAAGCGCTAGAAGATCGTAAGACTGGAACTGCGATTTCGGTGCACCGCGGTCCGTGTACGACATCACCGTATTGCCGGTGTGATCCTCTGCTACCGGCAAAGGACGCGGGGATTCCGGAGCAAAGGGGTGCGACAGCCCAAGCATGTGGCCTACTTCATGCAACAAAACCTCATAGCCAATACTGCCGGCAACGGGCTGGGAATTAATTCCAGCCTGCTCCACGTTATCAAGGTAGATGAGCGACTCCGCCTCCAGGCTTGCAATCATCCCGTCTTGCGTGCTCGAATACCGCCAGTAGGACGATGCAAGCCCCGCCACGGAGGCGCCTTGAAGATCAGTGGCGCCAAAATGCACATCCGCAAGAGCACTGCTAGACACCTCAACAAACGCCAGGCCTGTGACGGTCGCTGCGTACTGGAGGATCGCACGGGTTGCCTGCTGCTGCTGCGCGTTAAACCGAATTACCGGCGCAGAGGTTTCCATGTCGATAACACTACCCGCGCTGACATCGAACGTGAAGTACAGCACATTGCGACCATCTGGCCAGAAGTTCCAGGGAGCTACATTGTCGAGCAATGCATCCGCGCGGTAGTCACCCGAGTACACCACCGTCGTCAAGTCCGATACTCTTGCCGCCATGAATCCTCCGCAAACCTCAGAACAACTGAACATTTTGACGTACCGGCGCAAAGCGTGCCAAGTCCGCCACTCGCCATACCGGAGTCACCGAATTGAGCTGGGCGTCACTTGCGGGCCACCGTCGGCATCCAGCCTCGCCCCCAAGCCCGCGCTGGCGCCTCCACCGCACGATGCAGCACCCAAGCCGCAGTCACTGTAAGCCCTGCAGCAGCCCATACACGCGGCCAGCCGCCCAAGCCTGGCCATAGCATGCCGGATACTTCCTGCCCAGCGTTGTGCAGCAGATAAACACCATAACTCAGCTGGCCACCCAACATTGACAGACGCGCCAGCCAAAGCTTGTATGTCGTTGCATTGCTGGCCGCACTGTTAACTTCTGCAGCCCGCGCACTCACCGCGCACATCAGGAGCGCATACGCCGTCGCAGCCCAGTAACCCATGTTCCCGCGCAGCAATGGATGCGCCAACACGCCAGAATCCCCAACTGCGACCCAAACCATTGCGGCCGACAACCACAAGGCGCCTGCCGCGCCCAGCAGCCAAGGCACCCAGCGCCCCGCCACCGGCAGACGTCCAACCCGCCAAGCGAGACACCCCAACAGAAACTCCCCCCACAGCCCCGGCCAATGCACATTGGCCAGCACCATCGGCATAGGCGCTTGGCCAGGCAAAGCCCATCGCGACAATGCCAGATGCAGCACTACGGCGCCGATCAGCATTACGCCAAACCAATGCCTTCTTCGGCCAACCAAACACGCCAGTAGTGGCAGCAAAGCATAAAACTCCACTTCTACAGGGAGACTCCAGTAGGCGCCGTTGTAGTAAGCCGCCATCTCCTGAGAAACAGTGGTATGCAGCATGAGCACATGCTGCCAAAAGTAGCGCCAGGGTTCAGCCCCCTGCAGTTGGCGCAGCACCACGTAAATCAGCAGGCTTACCAGGTACAGGGGATAAATGCGGAGCACACGCCGCACATAAAAAGGCCCCAGCGCCAAGGGCTTGCCAAATACATATGGTGCGAAAACAAAACCACTGAGTACGAAGAACAGATCGACACCGGTGTACCCGAACGCATCCACGCCGCGCACTTCGGTCACCCAGTGGCGAAAATGCCACCACATCACCATGAACGCAGCCAAGCCGCGCAATCCCTCGATAGGCCACTGTGTAGCGCCATCCTGGGACCCAACGACTGTATGCGCCGAAGCAGATACCTGCATCCCCCCACTCCTTCGACTGATCGCTTCGAGCATTCTCAACACAGCACGCGTTGCATTGTGGCGGCGCACCATGAGGCTGCCGTCCGGCTGTTGTGCCAAGCAGCCGTTCAAGCCATCGCGAAGCGGTGCATAGTGCTCCGTCCGCAAACCCGATACCGCTTTGGCCTGCAATGGATCATGCCTTTGCGGGCACCTTCAGTCACTCGCCAAAGAAACCCGGACTCACGTTGTTTACACAGGGGCAGTTGCGACTGAATCTTGTACAAGGTGGGCACGGCCCTATCCCAAGGCCGTCTCTGCATACACCCCACAGCTCAGCCATAGGCTGCCCATATCCAGCTCGGCGGATCAGCCCGAAGTAGTGAAACTATGTACCAAAGCCGACGCCCTATGCAGCGAAGAATGGAAACGCTAGATGCTTCACTGGTGCAGCACTGACTGGCCGGAAAACATCCCCGCCCCGCAGCAACGCACCAACCTTCGAGAACCTACACCGAGCTAACCCTCGCGATGAATGACACCCTAATGTGGTGCACGCGATGAAACAGGAACACCGCAACTGGCCAGGGAGGCTCACTTCTGGGGCTTTGTACTTTGCTGTTTTTCAGTGTCAGGGGCATCAGGCTTGCCCATGAGGCGCTCCAACTCGGCGCGCATTTTTGCAATGTCTGGCAGCTGTGTTGGCGCTACAGATGAACCATCCGAGGGAGGCTTCGCTGCTGCAGAGGTATCACCAAGGTTTGTAGAGTTTTGCGTGTTAGTCATGGCTGAGACTCTAGCACGCCAGCCTCTGCAAAGTGAATCCGGGGCGATTCAAAGGCCGAACGGAGGACTTAGAAAGCCCAGTTCCCACCAAAACGGTGGCACCTGAGCCTAGCCGTTGGAAGGCCGCAATCGCGCGGACATTCAATCAAGCATCAAGACCGCCCCCGCCCAGCTTCCGTAGTCAGCAACCCCGACCACCTCAATCACCAGCGGCTCGCCTTCGGAAGGGGACTGATGACTCTGCAACAGCGCGGCGTTGGGAGCCAGCCATACAGCATCCCAAACCTGAACTGAAACCATCGCCGGGAAGCGCCCCTCCGGCGGAGACAACTCCACCCGTTCGCCACCGGCACCCTCCACGGTATCGCTCGCTGGAAATCCGGGAAGGTCATGAAACAACTTCAACATTAAAAACCATATGACTTGGTTGCATCAGCCGGGTTGGCTCGCAGGGGCAGAGTATGCGCCAACCTCCCCCCCGCGAGATTCACCGGAACATGGGTGCCATGCCCTGGGGCACCATCGGATGGATATATCGAACAGGCTGTGTGTCCGCCAAGTCGACAGCCAAAGCCCGTGCCCCAAAGGCTGCCTGCAGGCTATGCGGCGATTCCCAGCTTTTGCAGTATCGGTAACTCGTGGAGGACAAACTCCTGTGTAAGTTGCGTCAATGCCTCCAACCCTTGCGCCGAGCCGGACAGTTCCTGACCATTCTTCACCGGGCGCCGCCCCCGGCTTTCCATCTGAGCAGACACTTTGCGCGCCAGGTCTTCAGACTGGCTCCCTTTGCCACTCTCACGCATTGCGAGCAGCAGCCATTGCGCGAATTCATTGACCGCATAACCTCCGCCCAAGACTGGGCTGGCGAGATAAGGCAGGCCTGCATCCGCTTCGCGGCGCGCAAGGACATGCGCATTCAGTTGCGCGGCGTGAACGCGAGCCTGCTCGATAGCACCCTCCTCTGCCACCGGCCAAACGCGCGCGCAACCCATCAGCACCCATACCGCCTGCTCAGCGGCTGAGGCGGTCACGCCACGTTGCACGGCATGCTCCACCACGGCGGCGTAGGTGTGAGGCAGGTGGTCGGCCAGCGCGTCCAGCACCGGCCCGTAAACTTCGGCCTTGAGGGCTCCCTCGCCCAAAGTGCCACGCACCTTTCCCTCCAGCACCGTGCTGGGCCTATCGGTCAGCACAATGCGCATGGCACCCAGCTGCATGGCACGCTCGCGCGCCGACAGCCGACGGCCGCCTTTGATCCAGTAGTCCGCACGGAATTGCTGATTCACCATGAAGTCGCGCAACGTCTCACGCGCCCCCCCCGCAGGCAGTTCATCCAGCATTTGTTGCTGCCCCTCCGTCAAATGAAGACCATCAACATGATCGAGCGGCCTGGCGGAGCAGGCAAACTGCAGCTTGGCAGGTTCTAGGCAGTCCGCGATTGCCGATAACAACATCGGATGCCAGTCGCGGTTGAGATATTCGTGCGCAATGTACTCTGCAGGCTTGGTGCGCAAGTCTCCAATGCGCTTTTGGACCACCGGATTGGCGCGGGCATACATCGGATCAACCGCCAACAGGCGCTCCGCAAACTCCAGCGCGGAGCTTGCGCGACGCAGCGAGCCCTGCCCTGGCGCACCCAGCAGCGCACCGTGCAACGCCATCAGGTCACGCATGGGTGCAAAGGTGGACCAGCCGGGCTGCACGTTGTAGCTGACGTAGGCGACTCCCCCCACCTTGAGCTTGCGGCGAATGAAATCCACGATCAGCGAGCGGTTCTTCTCACTCACCCAACTCCAGATGCCATGCAAGGCGATGAAGTCAAACTCGGGCATATCGGGACGGTTGGTGAACTCGGCGAACGAGTCATCGAACAAATGCACGTCAGCACCCGACGCACTTCCTAGTCCGCGCGCAAAGCTGGCCTGTGCGGGAGCGAAATCCGTGCCCCACCACGCCACGGGCGAAGCGGCTGCGTGCAAATTGATGCTCAAGCCTTGGCCGTACCCCAGTTCACAGGCATTGACCACCCGCGGCGCCTCCCAGCCCGCACCGATCAGCGCCATGCGCATGCGCAACGGATTCATTTCGCCGTAATAACCCATGGTGTAACCCACGTCGGACACATATCCCTCGTCCCAGCCTGCCATGCCTGTTGCCTTCCTTGTGTTGTTTGTTGAAGCCACCCGCACTCGAACGACTCTGCCGCCTATACCACACGACGGTGCTGGCACGCCATTTGTGCTTGAGGTCGGTCAACCTCTTATAAAGAAAAAACCCAGCAACCGGGCCCGGTTGCTGGGTTTTTAAGAAATGTGCAGCCTACCTTCACGGCAGGCTGCATCGGGCCATTAAGACCAGATGATGTCAGCGGTGCCGACGTCAGCAATAGCCACACCCACCAGCGTCAGCACCAAGTCACCAGCACCCAGCTTGTTGTCGCTGTTGGTGTCGATGTAGACCACGGCATTGCCGCCGTTGTTGGCCACAGCCGCAGCCTTGCCACCGAATTCGTTGGCGGTACCGTTGAGCAGTCCAGCAGCTGCAGTCACGCCTTGCAGGCTCACGTCGAAACCGAAATTACGCAGATCGATCAGGTCTTGGCCCGTTGCGACAAAGCCAGTCACTTGGTCGCCCGTTGCCACAGTGGAACCCGTGTCGCCCAGCGACAGCACCAGAACGTCCACACCAGCACCCGACAGGGTGATGTTGTCGGTGCCTGCACCGCCCTGGATGGAGCTGCGTGCATCAACAATGGTGTTCACGGAGATGGTATCGCCACCAGTGCCACCGATCACCACCACACCAGCGCTGGTGTTGTTAAGGGTCTGGTTGATGTCGTTGTTCTTGACCGTGAAGGTCTGATCGCCCGTACCGGCCGAGCCGTCCAGCGTCAGCGTCAGGTTAGTCGTTGCTGCGTTGGTCAGGTTTTCTGCCTTGTCCACCGTCACAGCGTTCTTGCCAGCACCACCCACCTTGACGGAAGCGTTGGCGGCATCGCCCAGCGCGCCGAACACAGCGGTGAAGCCAGCCTTCACACCCGTAGCATCCACCGACGTCAGCTTCAGCAGGTCATTCACGTTGTTGAGCGTGACCTTGCTGTCAGACGTGACGTTCAGGGCCTTGAGTGCTGTACCCACGTTGATGTCAGCGACCGTCACGGTGTTGGTGGCGCCCAGGTCGGCGAAGTTGAAGTTCAGCGTTTCGACGTTGTTACCCGAGTTGGTCAGCGTGCCGATGGTCACCGTGGAGTTTGCAGCCATGGCCACACCACCATTGTTGAACGCAAAGTTGATCACGTCAGTAGTACCCGTGGCGTTGGCCAGGTTGTACTTGACGTCGCCGAACACAGCGTTAGCACCGTTCACAGCAGCGGCAGCACCTTCGCCTTCGAAGGCAAACGTCAGACCCGACTTCACAGCGGTCACGTTGTTGATGCTGGCAGTGCCTGCCACTTCGGCAACGGCGATCAGGTTCACATCGGTGGCGGCGATCAGGTTCAGGTTAGAGCCAGCAGCGCGCACTTCGATCTGTTCAACACCCACCATCTTGGTGGCTTCGTTGGTGCCGGTGTCGCCGGTGGCCAGAACCATGCGGTCCACGCCGTTACCGCCAGTGATCGTGTCCTTGGCGGTCAGACCAGACACCACCACGGTGTCGTTGCCAGCACCCAGAGTGATGGTCTGGTCCTTGCCACCAGCAGCGCTCACGTTCAGGAACACGCCAGCCGTAGCAGCCGATGCGTCCAGCGTAGCGACTTCGGTGCTGGTGAAGCCGCTGCCGTTGGTCTTGTCGCCAATGGTCAGAGCCACATCGGCCGTCACGTTGACGGTCTTGACGCCAGCGCTGGTCACGGTAGACAGCACGCTGGCTGTAGTAGCCGCCTTCACGTTGATAGTTTCGATGGCAGTACCAGCGCCGGGAGTCAGCGTGACAGCGGAGCGATCGATCTTCGTGCCAGCGCCTTCCAGCACCAGGTTCACAGCGTCAGAGCTACCGGCCATCACGGAAGGCAGCCACGCAGCAGTGGTGTCAGAGGTCGTGTTACGCACCACCACATCAACGATGTTACCGATGTTGTTGAAGGTCAGGGCTGCAGTTTCAGCAGAGCCTTGGTTCACAACTTGCTTGGCACCCTTGGTGTCGGTCAGGTCCAGCGTACCTGTAGCGCCCTTCAGTTCAGCAGAGATGATCTCAATGCCGTCCAGACGTGGGCGGGTGTTGGCGGCGTTCAGCAGCTGTGCAAACAAGACGTCGTTGTCAGCAGCCGTACCGGTCAGGCGGTCGCTGTTGGTCAGCGTTTGTTCGTCGTTACCGGTGAACTTGTTGTAGTCCAGGTAGCCGTTGAACAGAGGGCCAGTCAGCACGTCCGTTTCACGTGTCAGCGTGGAAGCGCTGGTGGTGAAGTCGCCTTGTTGAGCAACGGTGTTGTCCACGTCGCTGGAGTACAGGAAGCCGCGTTCCACTTCCTTGTTCCAAGCGATTGCAGCTGCGTTGAAGATGTTCTGAGGAGCTGGAGCGGTTTCCAGCGTAGACAGGATCTGGGCCAATTGCAGAACCACCAGGCCACGGTTGGCCAAGCCATTGTCTGCAAAGTATTGCGTCACGGCAGCTTCAAGTTCTGCGTTGGGCAGAACACCCAGGTTACCCAGAACGCGCGTGGACATTTCTGCGTTGGTCAGACCAGCAAAGTTGTTACCAAACTGGTTCGCAAAAGCCGCCCAGCTTGCTTCGGTAGTACCAGCGGTAGCCACTTGGTTGTTGAACACGGCGTTACCGGGCGATCCGTTGTTGAACGCACGGTTCAACATGGTGACGACTGCTTGTGCGCCAAAGACGGTTTGAGACATGAGGTCTTCCTTTACGTAGTTTCGGATGAAAACAAGTTGCTAAAGAGGGCCAGACTTTATAGCAGCACCTGAATGCCGCACGTAGCAGAACCCCACCCTATACAAGTTTGCCGGATGATTATCACACGCAGTGCAGATTTGCCTAGCGTCTAACAAGCCCCAATAAGCGAACTTGGGAGCAAGTGTAGCGCTGGCGCGACTGGCCTGGGCGTGATCAGCGTCACAGCTTGTGTGCGGCGCCGGGTCACCGTCGCCCCCATTCACCAACTGGCCCGCAGGCCAGCATATACCCCGCGGCTGCGCAAGGTGAACAATGGCAGGCTGGCATTTTGCGCGACTCCCTCAATCCCGCCCAGAGCTTGCAGGCCAGGCGCTAGGTTGTGCTGGTACTCGACACGGAAGGTAAGGCGAGCGATGGTGCGTCGCCGTCCGCTATCCAGTAGCGGGCTGTACCCCACCGCGTCGCGGCTATGGCTGGCCTCCGTATCGAACAGCCAGGCACCATTGCCTCCCATCGGCGTACGTGCATAAGCGCGCAGGCTGTATTGGTCTTGCGCGGCACCGGGCCGGGCAAGGTCGACTGGGCGGTCACGTCCAGCCCTCGCAGACAGTTGCCACTGCCGCCCTCCCGGCAGGTTGCAACCCCATTGCCCGCTCAAACCGGTGTAGCGCCCAGACAACACCGAATTGCTCCGCAACTGGCGATTCTGCCATTCCGCACCGGCGCGCAGCGTGCAGGGCGACGACGTGGAAGGCGCACCAGTGCCAGGAAGCGCCCACTCCAGGCCGGCCGCCAAACCCTGGCTGCTGTAACGGGTGCCAGCGTGGGTGTGCAGAGCTGTGAAGGCTACGCTAGCGTAGTGCCCCCAGTCTCCCGGCTTGGCAGGGCTGAGGGTGTGCTCAAGTTGCAGTTCGGCCTGGGTACTGCTGGCGTCCACCACACGGGGGCTATTGCGCTGCAACACAGCCGCTTGCAGGTCCCACCGATGACCACCGGGCTGCAAGCGGGAGTGCTCCAGGCGCAGATCAGTACGCGCATACAGCCCGGGACGCGGCTGGCTACTGCCATCCACCGGCAAAGTGATGTTTTCCCCCGGCAGGGTAAGAGTGAGGCTGCGCAATTGCGGAGCACCGAGCAGGTTGCTGTCATAGCCGGTGCGCATGCCGGTACTCATACGCGTGGCTTGGGTGAGTGAATTGCTCGCGGCGCCACCAGCAGCCTGCACCCATTGCTCTCCAGCCAAGCGCAAGCTTTGGCGCAGGGCGTCCGGCAGATCTGGGCGTTGCCCCAAGGCGAATACCAGATTGAGGGCCGAGGCCGCGTCCCCACTGCCCGCCAGGGCTAACGCGTAATCGAGCTGGGTTTCCGGATTTTCCGGATCGAACAGCAAAGCACGCTCAAGGTGGTCAGCGGCTTCGGCATAACGCTGCTCCTGAATGTAGAGACGACCCAAACGAGCGAGGTAACTGGCGTTGTTCTGGCAGTGCTGCAAGCTTTGGCGCAGGGTATCTGCCGTTTGCGAAAGCGCAGCGGGATCGTCACAAGCGGGTTGCTGCGCAAGCGCGGAGCTCATCCACAGCGTCATGCAGACAGCCGTCACTACGACGCGAGTGGATACACCCCCCGAGGGCGCAACGCGCGGCAACCGCGGGCGCTGAAAGGTGCGTTGCGAGATGGCTGGATCAGTCGATGCGGAGTGCTGCATCGAGAGGATGGGCGTAAACGTGATGGGGCACACGCATGCCGTCAAGCAGAAAGGTGCCCATGGATTGAAGCCCCGCACCGCCTATCTGGCCAGCCAGCCCCTCACCCACAAGTATGGGGTGAGACAAGTCGGACGTCATCTCGACCAGTCGGCTGGCAATGGTGACGGTACGCCCCATCACCATGTGGGTACGGCGGCTGGCCAAACCGAAGCTTCCCGCCATGGCCGGGCCAGTTTCCACCCCCACGCCCAGACTGAGAGGCTCTAGCCCATCGGGAGCAGGATCAGGGAGCACTCCGCGTATGGCCACCTGCAAATCAATTGCGGCTTGCAAGGCTTGCCGCGCATGGTTGGTGCTGGCAGCGGTGATAGATTCCTGCAACTCACCGTTCCAAACGGCAATGATGGCGTCCCCCTGGAAGGCCTCGATAACCCCCCCGTGCGCCTGTACTACCCTGGTGGCAGTGGAGAAAAATGCATGCAACACAGCTGCGGCCTCTTCCGGAGGCCGTGCCTCACAGTAGGCAGAGAAGTTGCGTATATCAGCAAACAACACACTGACTTGGCGAGTTTGCGCCTGTATTGCACTGCTGGGCGACTGAAGTGCAAGCGCCGCAGCCACGGGAGCAGGCAAATAGCTGGACAGATGGGCGTAGAGACGATCACGGTCAATGCGGCTCTGCGCGTGCGTCAGGACCCCCAAATACAGCCCGGCCAACACCACAAACAAGACTGGCACGGTCCAACCGAGCCAAAGCGACGCCAATACTTGTAGCAAGCCATGTACCAGCCAGAGCGCAAGACCCACCACCAAACCGGCAAGCGGCAACAGGTAAACGGGGCTGCGCAAGTGACGCACCCGCCCTGGCTGCGCCGCAGGTGCGGCATGCGCCAATGCATAGAGCAGCCCCACACCCAACAGAATGGCTAGCGCTTGGACCAGAGGCGCAATGCGAGGCGTGACAGGAATGCGCCCATCAATCAGCGCAGCGATAATTTGCGCATGCGCTTGCATGCCTGAGGCAGCACCGCCGAATGGCGTGGCAATAGTGTCATTCAAACCAAAGGCGCTGCTACCAACCAACACCCACGCCCCCTCCACCAAGCCCTGAGGGATACGGCCTGCAATGACATCGGCCGCCGACAGGCTAACGAAACTATCAGGATGAAGCCGCCAAGGTATACGCAGATCGCCTTGCTCGCTCAAGGGCACGCTACCCGACGCAGCGCTGGCCCCCAACAACCAAGGAGCTTGCAGCCAGCCACCGCGCTGCAAGGTCAGAGCCCCGTCGCCACTTCCCTGCATCATTGCCGCCAAGCCCAGCGCCGGATAGCTACGAGCCCCCAAGCATATAACAGCAGGTTGGTGCCGCATGACTCCATCATCGGCAATACGAGGGGTGATGTGCCCCACATGCAACGGCGCAGAAGGAGCGGCAGTCGCACTATTGACCCGCGCCCCTCCCCCAGCACCGTAGGACGCCGGGAGTAGGGAAACGGCATTTGCCAAATATCCCCGTGCTTGACCAAAAGGAGCGGGGCATGTGGGCCATTCAAGAGCACCAGCCAACTGTCCCACCGACGGGCTTCCCCCCTGCTCAAGAGCAAACACTTGCGCAAGCACAGGTCGGTGCTGCGCAATGGCCAGGGCCAAAGCGGCGTCGTCTGAGCGCTCGTTGGTAAACACGATATCGAGCACTTGCTGGCGAGCCCCCGCCTGCGCGAGTTGGTTAATCAATCGGGCTTGTGTGGCACGTGGCCATGGCCAAGGGCCTACCTCAGCCAGACTGCGCTCATCAATGTCGACAACAATAATGCGGCGCTCATCCGTGCGCTCTGCCGTTGCAGCCCACACCCAGTCACCCGAGCGGTCCTCCAACGCAGTCAACCAGTTGCCTGCGAGCAGGTGCAGCAAAAACGCCGTCAGGCCGGCGAGCGCCAGCCCCACCCCAAATACGCCATGGCGGCGCAATTAACGACCCCAGAGGGTGATGCCACGCAGCACGCCGCTTCCAAGGGTCTTTTCAAATGCGTAGCCCGCCTCGCGGCCATCCGTGCTGAGCCCCCCCGCAATCGCCGCGTTGCTAACGTCGGCCCTTAGTGCACCCGAGGGCAGCACCGCACCACTCGCACTGATATTGTCAGCCCCCATACTGGGGTTGCTCACATCCAGACGAGTGGCAAACGTGCTGCGCGCGAAGTCAACTGTCAGGGCGCCTTTGTGCACATTGACGTTTTCAGCCGGCAAAAAGGTACCCCGCCACAAATGAGCGGTTGCCTCGGCCAAACGGAAGTTGACCACGGGTTCAGTCATATTTTGCGAGGCGAGCGTAGCAGCCCCCCCCACAGGAGCAGCGGGCGCACGATAAAGCGCATAGCCACTGTTGCTGGAAACCTTCTCAAGCCCAGCCGCCAAGGCCTGCTCCAGACTGCGGCTGAAGGTATCACTATCAGGCCGATTGATCCACGAATAACGAACCCATGCCAGCTGATTGACCTGCGGCGGCGCCACCACCGGCGGAAGTTCAGGCTCAGAAACTACGGGTGGGGGTACAGGCACTGGCGGAGGCACAGGTGCTGGCGGCGGGGCAGGCACAGGTGCCGGTGGAGGCGGTGGAGGCGGTGGAGGCGGTGGCACGTACGCTGCAACTGTAACGCCCAGCGCTTCGTTGCTAAGATTTTTGGCGTTAGCGCCATCGGCCAGGGCAACCTCGCGGGGCTTACCAGGCGACGTAGCCGCATCTGACTGCGCAACCACAGTTGCAGCGACCGGCGGGCGGACGATGGGCTCAGCGACAGTGACCAGGGTTGGCGTACTTTGACTACGCGCAAGCTCCAGCATTTGCCCCCTCATGTCAGCCGTAAGGGTCTTTTCGTTTCCGTTCAGACAAGGGCCAACGCTCGTGCTGCAACTGCCGGCGAGCGGGGTGACCATGATGGCGCCAGTGTAGACGGTCGCCGCAGTAGTGCCAGCATGGGAGCGAACGATGAAATCGGTGCCCTTAACACCTATCGCAGCCACCGGAGTATTGAGACGAAAACGCTCACGCGCAGCTTCACCCCAACTACCAGTGATTGAGCGAACCACACCTTCGTCGAGACGGAATTTGATGGCACCCAATTGAGGCTGCTCTGCGGTATGGCTGTAGCTCTCTATTTGCAGGCGACTGGCAGGCCGCAGGCTCAAGCGCCCACCATCCACAAAACGCAGAAGCACATGCCCTCCCGCCTGAGTTTCAATGCGATCACCCACACGGATAGCGGCACCACGCTCAACCACACGGCTCACGCCCCATGCATCGATGGCAGTGGCGCTACCGATGACCATGGTGGCTTCACCCACGATAGCTTGGGCACCCGCCCAACTACAGGCACTCCAGCAAGCAATAGCCAGCAAGGTTCGAGCATGCAGGTGGTGGTGTTTCATGGTTTGCCTTTCAATTCCTGATGGGTGGTTCGCGTAGACACAGGCGCATCACACCCATTGACCAAAGGTATATTTTCTCGCAGTTGTGGCGCGACAGGTGTGAGCCACGTCACAGGAGGGATCTGCAGATGGCAAGCAAATGAGACAGTCAAGCTGCGGTATGGGCGATACTCTTAAGTTGCATCTTTATTACCATCCATTCGAAAATGTTGAACGCAGCGCGCGTAGAGCAGTTGACCGGCTTACGGTTTTTTGCTGCGCTGGGAGTTTTGCTCTGTCACTTCTATGTGTTGACCCCTCATTTAGGACCCAAATTCCTGTTTGATTTGGGCGGACACGGCGTTACGCTGTTTTTTGTTTTGAGCGGATTTGTTCTGACGTGGCGTTACGATGCCCCCGATCAAGCGATAGGCCTAACAAAAGTTTCAGCAGTGCCGCAGATTGATCTTGGGGCATTTGCTGCGGTGCGGTTTGCGCGTATTGCCCCCGTCTATTGGCTGACGCTGACCATGGTCTTGGTCGCTTATGGGGTGTTTGGCACCGGGGTCGCAATGAGCACGCGTCCGCCCTCCACGGCGGAGGGGCTGGGCGGATTGGTTTTGAACGCACTGGCCCTGCAAGCATGGGCACCCAGCGAGCATGTACAACAGTTCTGGAATGCCCCTGGTTGGAGCATTTCTGCTGAAATGTTTTTTTATTTTTGTTTTCCCTGGCTGCTACGTTTGCGCTGGCTGTCCGGTTCGATACGGTCTTTTGTGCTAGCAATGGCGATATTCTCGGCCTTCTTGGGCTTGTATTTGTGGATTTTGCAGGTTAGTGGCCATTGGGACGCTATGGGGTTGGCGTTTGCAGCGCGCTTACCAGTGCTCGGGCTCTGGCCTTTTGTAATGGGGATATTGTGCTGCCGCTTGCTACGCCACAGTCGGCACATGCGACCCCACCAAGGGGCGCTGACCCTGCTGGCCGTGACCCTCCTCATCGCGGTAGCTTGGGCCATTGACAAGTGGGCACCCCGAGAGGCCCCCCACCTCGCACTGCTGCTGGCCTCACATCTGCTGTACGTACCTCTATTCGCGTTTTTGATTGTGTCCCTTGTGTTGGATAGCGGCCCAATAGCTCAATGGCTCAGTAGCCCTCTGTTAGTGCTGCTGGGGAATTCCAGCTATGCACTGTATCTACTGCACTGGCTACCCTTGGGTATAGCTTTGTGGTGGCTGGACGATTCAGCCCCCTCACTGCTGGGTGTGTCGTTAGGAATCAGCGGGCTGGTGATGCTATCCATACTGGTGTATCGCTGGTTTGAAACCCCTCTGCGCTTGCGCCTTGTTGCCTTGCTGCTGAAGGGGCGACAGAACCTTCAGCGGGTCAAGTAACACTATGCCCGTCTCTCTGCAGTTACTGTCGCAATTCACGCTGCTCAAACCTTTGCCGCGGGAAGCACTGGAGCCACTATCCAGTCGCATGAGCTTGCGCCAATTTGCACGCCGCGCCATGGTGATGTCCAAAGACAGTCCAGTACAGGAACTTGGCTTCCTGGTGGAGGGTCGCCTGCAAGGAGTAGATTTCACGGTGGATGGGCGAAGCGTAGGAATGTATTTTGTGGACCCGGGCGATTACTTCGGCGAACTGTCGCTGGTAGACGGGAAGGCCCCATCAGAATTTGTAGTTGCCGCCGTCAAATCGACAGTGGCATTCTTGGACGCCAATGCCGCGCGCGAACTGATTTTGGGTCATCCCGAACTGGCGCAAGCGGTGATGGCGAGGCTTGCACAGCGCGTGCGTGCAGTGATGGCCCAGCGCACTTTGTTGAGCTTGCCCAACCCTTTCCAGCGACTGTGCGTGTTGCTTTTACAATTGCCGCAGCGTTCGGTCGACGGTACGGTAGAAGTTGATCAGGCGCCGACCCATCAGGAACTGGCCATCATGATCAATGCCAGTCGCGAAACGGTGACACGGGCCTTTCAGATCCTGTTCCTTAATAGGGTGCTGATACGCGAAGGCAACTCACTCAAGCTGGTGCAGCCGGCACTCCTCAAAGACATTGCGGAGGGGCGCGCGGACCCGCCTAAGGCCTGACGTGTGGCATCCCACCTCCATTCACCGCCAGCCCAGCCAATGCCGCAGTCAGCAAACACAGAGATTCATGCGATTGACACGCTACGTGCGCTGGCGATCACTGGGGTCTTGATTCACCATGTATTCGCCTACGGTGGTTTCAGTTTCCCCTACCTGGACCGCAATGGCGGGCTTTTGGGCGTACAGCTCTTTTTCATCATCTCGGGCTATTTGATAGTCCAGAGTGCACAAAAATACTCGCTAAGTGTCTTTGCTTTACACCGATTTTTTAGAATCTTCCCCCCTTACCTGGCAGCTTTGCTGGCGAGTGCAGGAACCTACTATCTGCTGGTTCCTGACTATCGGCAAACCATGGATGCTTTCGCACCATATTTCTTACTGAATATTGCCAATCTGCAGTTCTTGCATCCTGTATCAGTCCTACTGCTGGATCCTTTGCATGTGGGCTGGTCGCTAACGGTAGAACTATGCTGGTATGCGCTTGCACCTTTGGCGGCGTGGTGGGGCTGCCATGGCTCCAACGCCAAGGTGCGCTGGATGGGTCTTTTGCTTGTCAGCGTGCTCACGGCATGCCTCTGGGTATTTACGGCCTCTCGCGGCGAACTCAACTGGCTCTACGAGGGCATGTTTTCCAAGGCGGGCATTCCCCTGTCAGACGCATTGCGCCATGGAGTCATTGATAACGCGCCACCGGCACAATTGATGTTTTTTGTCATGGGTGCATGCATACATGTGTTCCGTGCAGAGTTGGAGCGGGTTCCCTCCGCCGCCTTATGGCTCGTGGCTGTGGGTATTTTGATGTTTGTCCCGCAATGGAGCCTGATCCTTGATTTGCATCCCAACCCACTGACCGGCCTGGGAATGGCGGCGATGTTTGTATGGGTACTACGTGGTGGATATGGCGATGGACTGACCCGCTGGCTGGCGAAGGTGTCGTATTCGCTGTACCTCATCCATGCCCCGATTTTGGTGGCCGTATTTAAGTATCTGCACTGGGAAGGGGGCGCTGGCGCGTTCCTGGCTGCATCTCTCATAGTCATGGGCGCTGAATTGTGCTGGCGATGGGTAGAGCGCCCATCACAGGCGTTGGGCAGACACCTGTCGAATCGATTGCAGCCCCGCAAGAAAAGCAGCGCGGTGGCAACCTACTGATAAATGGATGACCTTTCTTGAAGAATTTTTTGACTTTTCTTTTTTCCTACCTTTGGCCTTGGCGTCATCGAGGCTTGATAGCGCAACTGGCACGCCGGGAGGTGCATGCGCGTTACCGCCAATCCTGGCTGGGGTTGGTATGGGTGGTGCTGACACCTTTGATGATGCTCGGTGTATACACACTGGTGTTCCGACATGTGATGCGAGTCCGTTGGTATGGGTTGGAAGAGAGCAATCTAGCGTTCGCGCTGCGAATCTATGCGGGTCTGGCGGTATTCAACTTTTTTGCAGAATGCGTCAACCGTGCGCCCACATTGGTGCTGGAACAGCCGCATTTGGTGAAGAAGGTTGTTTTCCCGCTTGAAATTTTGCCCTGGGCTGGCGCTGTCAGTGCATGCGTCGGGCTGGCAGTTTCGGGAATACTAATGATGACTTTGTTGGCCTTGGGGCCACAGGGTTTGCCTCTCACGGCTATTGCTTTGCCGCTGGTATGGATGCCTTTGATGCCTTTGGTATTGGGACTAGGGTGGTTGCTAGCGGGGGTTGGCACATATGTGCGTGATGTGAGCCAATTGTTGGGCATGGTGGTGAGCGCTCTGATGTTCCTCAGTCCGATTTTTTTTCCCGTGGAGGCATTGCCCGAGTCGGTGCGAGGGGTGATGCTGCTCAACCCGCTGGCCTGGGTGATGACAGGCACACGAGAAGTGCTTTTGATGGGCCAATGGCCAGACTGGTGGGATTTGTCATTGCTCTTTGTGGCTTGCACCCTGGTGGCGGTACTGGGTGCTGTATTTTTCCGCAAGGTGCGGGGGGGGTTTTCTGATGTCGTTTGATGTGCAATCGACCTCAGGAGAGCTTGCCATTGAGGCCCGCCGACTGGGCAAACGGTTTTCATTGTTTGAAAAGCCCAGCGACAGGCTCAAACAACTCCTTTGGGGTCGCTACAAGCAATACAGCCGGGACTTTTGGGCATTGCAGGAAGTCAGTTTCGACATCCGGCGAGGCGAAGTGGTGGGACTGGTGGGCCGCAATGGCGCGGGCAAATCCACGTTGCTGCAGCTGGTGTGTGGCACGTTGGCCCCCACCGTCGGCACCCTGGCGGTGCGTGGGCGCGTCGCTGCGCTGCTTGAGCTGGGCGCGGGATTCAGCCCCGAATTCAGCGGACTGGAAAATGTGTACATGAATGCGGCCATTCTCGGCCTGAGCCGCGCCCAAGTCGACACGAGACTGGACAGCATTCTGGCGTTTGCTGATATCGGTCAGTTTATCCATCAGCCCGTGAAGACGTACTCCAGCGGCATGTTTGTCCGCTTGGCCTTCGCTGTCGCCACGAGTGTGGAACCCGACATATTGGTCATCGACGAAGCATTATCTGTGGGCGATGGCGCATTTGCGCGCAAGTCTTTTGACCGGATCATGGAGCTGAAAGATCGCGGCGCCACAATCCTTTTTTGCTCGCACGCCATGTATCACGTTCAGGCCTTGTGCTCTCGCGCACTTTGGCTGGAAAACGGGCGCGTTCGCATGTGGGGCCCAGCTCCCAAAATCACCGCGGCATATGAAACCTCTCTGGTGATGGATGTGCCCACCAAGGAACCACTCTCCGAGCCCAAAAAAATAATAGCAGGCGGCGATTTACCAGCAAGCCCTGAGGCCCAATTCGAAGCTGATTTTTCAGCCCAAGGTGCACAGGTTCGCAAAGCACCGGATGGCACGGCGGTAATAACGGGTATCAATTTTTGGGCGGACGGAGTGGTCGCGCGCGAGTTGGCGATTCATTCTGGCCAAACAACACTGGAGCTGCAGGTGCAGTTTGCCAGCGACCCTGCCCTGCCCTGCCCTTCAGTCGCCATCGGCATTGCGCACGCGAGTGGGACCGTGGTGGCCAGCGCAGGTAGCGCCAATGACGGCGTCCAGCTGAACCGCAACGCTCAAGGCGCAGGGTTTACACGATTAACGCTGCCGCGCCTGCCACTGCTCAAAGGCGACTACACGGTGTCTGTGATTCTGGCGTGCGAACGTGGGTTGCATGTTTACGAAATCGTGGAACGAGCAGCCACGCTGAGGGTAGTGCAGACGGGGCTGGAGCAGGGGATGGTGAGTTTGCCGCACCAGTGGCAGTCGGGACCTGCGCAATGACCGTTCTCCAATGGCATGCCGTTGATCTTGGCATTGCAGAGATGCCGGAGATCCGAACATTGTTTGCCCAGGTGTTTGGACACTCCATGAGCGACGCGCTGTGGCGCTGGAAGTACGATGCCGGGCGCGGCATCGCCACGGGAACACGTGATGAACAAGGCCGATTGCTGGCGCACTACGGAGGAACGGCACGTGCCTTGCAAATCAATGGAGTGGCTGTAAATGCCGTCCAGTTGGGTGATGTCATGGTGGCGGCTCAGGCACGCGGTATCCTGTCCCGGCGCGGGCCATTTGCCACGGCGGCTACCGCTTTTTTGCAGCACCACATAGGTTCGCCTGGCGGGTATGCATTGGGTTTTGGATTTCCCAATCAGCGACACACCCGCTTGGGCGAGAAGCTTGGCTTGTACAACGCTTTGGGGAACGTGCAGGAGCTGAGCTGGACGTGCGAGAAAACCAGCACCTCTTTGTTCTTCGGTGCGGATAGTCATAGCACCCCGCTGGACTGGAGTGATGCCCGCACTGACAATCTGCTCAATGGCCTGTGGCGTGCCCTGAGTCAGGATGCTCGCGGCTTCGTGATTCCTCGGAGAGACGCACCTTGGTGGCGCCACCGGTTTGCCAACCATCCTGAAGGACCGTACCGCTGTTGGTGGGTGCATGGGCGCTGGTCGCGTCGCCTATTGGGGGCCATTGCGCTCAGACCGGGCGGGCAGCCTGGTGCCAACTGGGAAATTCTGGACTTGCTCGGCCCCACGAAACACTGGCACGCAATGCTTTGTGCCGCGCGCTTGCTGGCCCAGCAAGGCGCGGCAGATCGGTTGACGGGCTGGTTCAGTGATGCGGTGGCCGATATCGTGCGCAACCAAGACTTAGGCTCCATCGCTGCATCGCAAGTGGCATGTCCACACTGCGTGACACGGCAGAGGTCTCCGGAATGGGCGGATGTCGTTACTACCCAGCCTTGGTGGCTGACGGGTGGTGACACCGATTTTCGTTGACGATGATGCAATCGCCCGTTGCACACCCACCCTGGAGCCTTCGAGCGCAGGGCCCTGAGTACGCCTGGCTGCTGCCAGCCCTGGCGCACATGCCAGACGGAATCAGTTACCCCATCTCACGTTGGCGCGGCCGATGGAATGCACGATGGGACCGCGACTGGGTGTCCTTGAGCCTTGGCCACCGGCATGTAGCCGCTTTGGCGCAGCAGGGATTCTCACAATTTTTGCCTGCTGAGCAAGTGCAAGCCGCGCTGGTGGAGCGGTTTGAAACGGTCGCGCGCGAAGAGATGGAGTCGCGTGCGCTCCAACTGCATGGGTTAGAGCACTTCCGGGTGGATGCGGCGGACGCGCTCGCAGCACTGGCCCAGCGCCCTAGAGATCGCGGACTGGTATTGGTGACGGCTCATCTGGAAACGTTTGTGCTGGGTATTGCGGCGCTGGCCTGTACCGGAGAGCGCATTCACCCTGTCATGTCGAGCGTTTCAGAGGACCCCCGTGTAGCATCATCAGTACGCGCCCATTTCCGCCTGAAGTACGCAGGTCTTGAACGCCATTTGAATGGTGGACGTCTCGCGGATGCCGAAACATCTATGCGGTATTTTTACAGGGTACTTAAGCAAGGCGACATAGTCGTAGTGCTCGCAGATGCTCCTGCCCCCCCGGGTGGGCCCGGCGTGTGTGTCCCATGGATGGGTGTTTCGCGTTTGGTCGCGCAAGGCGCGTTACGTCTGGCGACGCAGAGCAACAGCATGTTGGCAGCATTTGCTTGCCATGCTGATCATGCTCGACACCACCATGTCGAATTGTCGGCCCTGACAGATCCCAGAGATGACCCTCAAGACTGCTACGCACAAGCGTTTGCTTTTATGGAGCAACACATTCGAATGAGGCCTGGCCGATGGTGGGCATCCCACCTCTTGCCTCTGTTTACATCATGCTAATTTTTTCGGCAAGCAATGACATCTTCAGGCGATGATCTCCTTTTCGTCAGTGGTATCAGCCGACTGGATGTCGCTCGCGATTGCCTGCTGGCATCCCCGTGCCTGCAGAGTGGCGGCAGACCTTTGATCATGCGATGGAATGCACGAAGCGCTGCTGATGCGTTCAATGCTGTTCTAGACTCCAAACCCGCGCAGCGCTGGGTGGTCTGGGTGCATCAGGATGTTCGCTTGCCGCTCGGATGGGACTCATTGTTCTTGGCAGCAATTGAACGAGCGCAGGCGCGATGGAGCCAGCTTGCGGTTGTGGGAGTCTATGGAGTTGTGGGTGCCGGATCTAACGCGCGCCGCGTCGGACATGTTATTGACCGTGGCAACCCATTGAAAGAGCCGTACGAGACACCTTGCGCTGTGGACAGTATGGATGAACTGCTATTTGCGGTTCGCGGAGATACATCTTTGCGCCTCGATCCTGCGTTGGGATTCGATCTTTACGCGACCGACTTGGTCCTACAGGCTCAGACTGCGGGCCTCACGTCCGTCGTTGTCGATGCATGCTGTGAGCATTGGTCAGACACACCCACGGACGGACAGGTGTCAGCGTCGCTTGCTAGGCGTGTTGCAGCCAGCGGCGGGGTGTTTGAAACTAAGTGGCAGCACAGATTGCCGGTGTCCACACCATGCTTTGATGTTTCACGGCCCGGTGACATCCAGGCATTCGCAAATACATTCATCCAAGCTTGATCACCGCGATACAAAACATGACCCCGATTGATCTTGTGGCCGTTTGCACGGCATCGAGCCCCTTGGCCTCTTCGGAGTTCGCTCATGGCTGGCACCGCCTGCGGGCTACGATAGCCACAGACGTGCCTTGGGTGGAGGTTGCGCAGGCTCGTGCTGAAGGCTTGCTTTGTGGCGTGCTTTCCAGCCCTGTCGCTGCAACTCTGCCCGACAGTGCGCGGGTGCTGTTGCTCGCTCACGGGCACTTGCTACTTACCCGGGGAGCGCTCGCGCAACTGGACCGTGCTCTCAAGGCGGTGCCAGGCCCCACCGCAGTTCATGCGTTCGACTCAGGCCACCCTCCTCCACAGCCCCCAGACTATTGCACCTTACGGGGTATGGAACGTTTCGTCCAAAAGCTCGCCACTTCGCACTTTGCGGCTCAGCCAGATGATGGCAAACGCGATGCGCTCGTTACGCTGACCACGCTTGGCGCTGTGCGCAAAGGACTTGTTTTCGACCGAGCGGAATGGATTCCGGGTGCCTATGTCCATGACTTTTCGAATTACCACCAGGGCCGCCGCGAGGAAGTGCTGCCCCTTCTACCCAAAGATACCCGTCGCTTGCTAGATGTAGGAGGGGGGGAAGGTGGCTTCTTGCGTGCAGCAAAGCAATCTTTGAATTGCGAGACACATTTGGCGGAGTTCTCTCCCGATGCCTGCCTGAAAGCGGCCCCTCACGTAGACCATGTATGGCAGGGCGATTTTTTCACGCAGACCTTTTCCGTCTCGCCACAGGTAGCCGCTTCGACCTTTGACTGCATTACCTTCTTGGACGTGCTGGAGCACACCAGCGATCCTCATCATTGGCTTGATCGGGCGCGTGGGCTTCTCGCACCTGGTGGTTCGGTGGTAGCGTCGATTCCCAACGTGGGGCATTGGGGCGTGATCGCCGATCTGCTTGAGGGTCGATGGGACTATTGCCCGGTTGGCATACATTGCGTGACCCACTTGCGTTTTTTCACCGAGCATTCTGTACGTGAGCTGTTCGAACAGCAAGGGTATGAGGTTGACTGCATTGAGTACGTCAAAGTCCCTTGCCCGCCAGATTGGTCTGCGCACTGGATTCAGTCCCCCGGCCTGCAGTCGATGCCGAAAAGTTGGGACAACTACGCTTTTTTGATACGCGCTCATCCAGTTGAACACAAGGGCGCGCGATGAAAGTGTGCGCAGTACTTGTGAACTACCACGGGGCGCGTGAAATAACGCAGGCCGTTCATTCTATTCTCGCAGACAGGCAGAATACCGATATCGTGGTCGTTGACAACAGTGACGATGCACTGGAATGGGAACAGCTTCGGAGACTGTTACCTCCGTCGGTTTGCAGGGTCCGTGCGCCTGGAAATATCGGTTTCGGCCGAGGTTGCAATCTCGCGCTGGAGCATACCGACGCGCCTTTTGTGTTCTTGGTTAATCCGGATGTGAGGCTTTTGCCAGGTTGCACCGAAGCGCTGCTCGACGCGCTCTTGACAGACCTCACACTCGGCGCAGTGTCTCCGCGCCAGTTTCTCGATGAAGCGTGTCACTGGCAGCTTCCATCTAGTTGGCTGCCAACCGCCTTGAGAGCGTGGGCGACTGAGCGCGCGATGCGTGAACCATCGGTTGCCGTCCGGCTTCGAAAGGCAAAAGATGCAGAAAACCGTCGCTTTTGGAGAGCGACTCAGCCCATCCATCAACGAGCGCTGTCAGGCGGGGCCATGATGATTCGTCGATCCGCGATACGGCCAGATGAGTCAATGTTTGACCCACGGTATTTTATGTATTTTGAGGACACTGATCTGTGCATGCGCTTGCGCCGGCAGGGTCTGAGTTTGGCAATGGTTCCTGCAGCTCGGGCCGTTCACGCGTGGCGGAATCAGCCCCATAAGGCAGCGTTGATGTCAGGGGGTTCTCAAGTCTATTTCGATAAGTTTTATCCTTCTGATGACCCGTGGCTGTCTAAATGTCGTGCCATGGCAAACGCACCTCACCGCGCACCGTATGCGTTTCGGAAATTTCCACCTTTTGGAATTCCGCGTCCTTCTCACTGGACTGAAGGATGGATATTGGAACTAAGCCCCAGTCCACTCGTCGAACCGTCGGTGTCGATGACCGGCAGAGATGCGCATATTTACGAGCCGGTCAACGTATTGGCGCATTTTGAGTCTTTTCCAGTTTTTGGGCGTTTGCACTCCAACTCCGCCTCAGATGACCTTGATGAAAGCCATTTTTTCCATTGGAACGTTGGACCTGATCAGTAAATGGATGTTATTTTACAGTTGCGATTCACAAATGCTCATCTGTGCCAAACCTTCTGCTATTGTAGTTGTGCATTTACCTTCTATCTCGAGCAGATTCTGTAGTTTAGGACGGTATTGGTGAACTGCTGCGTAATTTTCGAAAATTTACTTTGCACCAATGGGCGAGCCATATAACGCAAAGGACGAATTAATGAACATTTTTATTGCACGTCGTATATTGTCAGGCTCGGTGCTGCTGACAGCTATAGCTACGGCGCTAAATAGTCACGCACAGAGTGCCCTTCCGACACTGCCAATGACTACGCAACCGCTCGCGTCCACCCCACGCTCCGTTGGTCAGGCCCCCAATCCCGCTGCTCCTGCATTGAAGGTTGGAGAAAGTCGGACTGGCAGTACTTCCATTGTGGAGAAGGCCAGCCCAGTTGCACCTTCACTAGAGATTTCGAACGTTTTCGACAGCCAGCGAAAGATTTGGCCTGATAGGGTACCGCCCCCACCACCTCCGCCACCGCCACCACCGCCCACTCCTGTTACCGATGCTGACCTGCAGTTGTACGGCGTGGTGATTGTTGGTCAGGTCAAGCGAGCGACTGTCAAAATGGGGCCGCGCTTTGCAAATGCCGCAACACCCGGCCGAGCCTTTGCTAATCTCGTCGAGGGTCAGCTTTTAGGTGAATTTACCGTAGCTGAAATTTCCCCCACCTATTTGACTCTGTCTGCCCCCGGTGGACGCCAGCAGGTTTATTTCACGAAGAAGTCCGACCGTGGCACCGGAAATCCTGTCGCTTCTGCAGCGCCTGCACAAGCACCGATTCAAAGTGCAACCGAACCCGCCGCATCGGCTACCGAGACGCAGCAAAGGGCAGCTGGTGGTTTGCAGGCCAGTTCGGGTGAAGCACCGTCAGCTACAGGCGCATTGATTGCAAACGCCGGAAGGAATCAAGCCCCCCCTGCGGGTGAAACGCCGGCATCTCCAACAAGTGGCAACGGTACCGCATCGCCGCCTCCTGTCGATATCCAAAACAGCTTAGCGGCCGCCCTCGCAGCTGCTAGAGCAAATGCCTCGAACCGACCTTCCGGACCGTCTTCGCTAAACCCTTTCATGCAGAAACCTTGAGTGATGCCGATCTATGTCTTTTAATTTAATATTCACGATATAAGTAAATGACCAGCTGAACTCCGCCTCGTTTACACCGCGCTTGGATTAATGCGTAAACTCGGCGTTTCATTTGGAATTTATTTACTAAAAATTCTATCGACAAACCCTAAAAAAATGACAAACCGTCGAATGATCCAATCTTCAAAGGGGTCAGTTCGCAATCGCATCCTACCCAATGAATGATGATTTTTCACATCATTGGTAGCGTTTTTGTTATGGTCGATGAGTGCAAGGTAAAGGGCTCGCCCCTGAGTTACGGTTCTCCATGTTCTGAAGGGCGACCTAATGCGCTTTGCCCAAATTTCTAGCAACCCTTTACCTGGGGCCCCGACAACGTTGTGGGCGTGCTGCCTGTATTGCACTAGCGGCTTCGATATTATGCGCACCGCCCCATACATTCCCGCCAACGCCATAAGAATTCTGTCATGTGGTAATTGATTGCTAAACCTTTTTATAAGTTCAGCATTTTTCAAAAACATGCGTTGGCACTCATGATTAAAGCTCATTGTCATGCCTGGAGCCGGCGTCTCGAAGCAATAGTGCGCCGCTGATAGCTTTTTCAGAGGGGAAAATTCCGGTTTATATTCGCCCCCCGCCTCCCCGGACTTCAGATCTAGCCAAGCATGTATGGTGGCATTAATTTCATGCGGTTTATTTCGTGCATCTTTAGCTTGCACACTCAACTTGTCAGGCATCCACAAGTCATCCTGATCTGACAGGTAGTAATATTCAGCATCTATCCCCGCTTCAACGACAAGTTGCAGGAAACTTGCCGATGCACCTAACCTCTCCAATCTAGTCCAAAATATAAATTTTGCTGGCACCTCTCGCAGTGAATCCCATTTCACCTGCCGGGATCCGTCATCAACTATGATCAGAATATCTCCATCATTCATTTGTGCGACGATGGTGGCCACTTGCTCCTTAAAATATGGTGACGGGCCATACGCCGACATCAATATTGCATTTTTGTATTTAAATTTTGTCATTGCCCCCCCATCGAGCACGCACAATATGCTTGATCGCAGTGATGATTGCGCCACACTGCGCGAGTCTACGGGGCCCAAATACGATTCCGATCAACGCAATTTTTAAGATTTTTTTGGTTACGTAATTGCGCCAATTTTCAGGCGCGTATGGCTCGCTTGCCAAAAAAAATGCATTTCTTATAAAGTGATATGTCCGCATCGGGGGCCTTTGTCTCAGCACCCATTTGGAGTTTTTGAACTTGTGAGGACTTGCGTCACCCAGAATGTGAAACAGTGTTGATTCGGGGTCACATATTATTTTGTATCCTGCGGATCTGACACGAAAGCACCATTCTGTATCGACAAAGTCGATGAAATATCTCTCCCTGGCTCCACCTGTTTGAAGCCATATTTTGGTTTTAACCATCATGCCTGAAGTTATGGCTGCTGCTACCTCGCGCCTCTTGGTTATCAGAACCTCTCGCACCTTGCGCCCCTGACCTTCTACCAGCATGGGAAGGTTTTGTTGACCAATCGAATCCACAATCACTGGTACTGCAGCAGCCACAAGTGAGTCGTCATTTTTCTGCGAGCTAAAATTTCTTAGCAATGTGTTGGCCGAACCCACTTTTGGAACGCTATCTTGGTCAAATAGCCAACAATACTCATATCCAGCCGCTCCTAGTCTTTGGACGCCAACATTGAGCGCGGTGGCAACCCCAACATTCCCATTCATCTCCACGAACGTTACGCCTTTGGCTTCCAGGCTGATCTTTTTCTGTTCGTACAAGAGATTGCGCTCACCATTGTTTACCAGAACTATCTCAGATATCTCATTCTCGAGACTTGCAATTAGTGCTTCAAGCTTGTCGTAGCAAGGGTTAAAGATCACTATCAATCCGGCAACAACATCGCGAGACATAGCTTACATTTCTTCCAAAAAAAAAGCCTCCAGAGGAGGCCTTTTTCTAGTTAATTATCAACCTACCAAACTTTTCCGAGGTTAACAAATGTTCCATTGCTATTAGCGTAGCCGAAGAAAATTTCCACGCTGAACGGCCTCAAGTCAGCAGCAGTAAGACCAAGTGGAACGTCAAACACTTGCTTTGTTGCAGCCGGTTGATTGCGTGCAAAGGCATACGAGTTGATATCAATACTGTCGATCTCGCGCCACACGGTAGAGGTTTTAAAGAACCATACATCTTCGTTGAAGAATACTGCCCCTGCAGGCAAATGCGCAGCAATCCAGACGTTGGTAGTCAAACCCGCAGTTGCAACATCTGCGGCGGGCTGATTGAGTGTCAGTCGTAGCGTAATTTTCCCATCCGAAGCGGTTAACACTTCGGGAACAACTGATGCCACAGATCCAGCCGGCTTCACGGTCAGTGTTTTCGTAAACCCGCCACATGTGATCGTCTCGTCCTGCGCGGTAGTCAAAGAGCTCGCAGTGCTCTTAAGGGTCACTACCGCACCAGTGATAGACAAGTACCCAGTCGACGCGACAGTACATTGCGGAAGAACCGCATTTGACGGTACAGGTTGCACAGTCACCGATGTCGCAGGACCACCAACCACCAAAGAACTGGCGCTCAGGGATACCCCTGTAAGCGTCACGGCACCAGTTGATGCGGGGACGATATTAATTGTCTTTGACTCAGTACCGCACGTGACGGTTGCTGGGGTAGCCACTCGCAAATACCGCCCCAAAGCAGACAAATATACCTGTCGCCCAACGATACTCAGGTAGGAGGACGTGGTTGAGCAAGTGCCAAGTGTCGCATTCACTGGATTCGGCACTATGGTCGAAGTTTCCGTACTACCGATTACCAACTCAGCCGGAGAAAAACTAAATGCACCGGAATTCGTGCCACCGCCTGTACCACCTCCGCCTGGATTTCCACCGGTACTGCCGCTGCAGGTATGCGCTGCACCTTCGAGCGGGTTGCCACTCTCATCCCAACTAGCATTGGCATACCAGTTTGCGTAGCACGTCTCATCAACCTCTAGCCGTGTGGAGAGGCTGAGAATTTGGCTGGCAGGAATGCTCAGCATGTTGAAGTATATATAGCCACCCGTGGTACCTACAAAGGTATCCGTACTTTCGGAATTGGCCATCATCAGTACACCACTGCGCGCTGGCGAGTAGAACTTCAGTTCCTCACCCGCAAGCAGGCGTTTCAAAGTAGGCCGAGTATCGCTTACTGAAGTTTCAGGGAGAACGTCACCAAAACCGCTCACAGGGGGTGTCCCAAACTTCGCTGCGGCACGTGCGTCCTGATCTGCCGCATACGTCGTCAAACTGATGCCCAGTCGCTTCGCTCCAGGCGGAACGAAAAGCTTGATTTTCTGCAACGTCAGACCGTCATGTTTGGTTCTCAGCGTGGCCACACCCGCCACACCAACCACAGCCGCACTGCCAGGAACATTCTGCTGCTTGAAGCTCACAAAGGTGCCCGCTCCGACCAAGGGCGTGTATTCGCTGGCACTTTGTGCAAAGGCAACGGTGGCCGCGAACATAAAAACCGTACCTGCGAGAACTCGCCGGAGAAAGCCAACTTTTAGCGGTGACATGACATGATCATCCATTAGCGTGAGATTCAGTTACATATTTCAAATGGCAAAATGCCGCCAAGAGAACTTGGCGGCACTTTCTGTCAGAAGACTAAAGTCGATCAGTTAGCAGCAGGCGTAGCTGTCTTGGCGGCATATTGCCAAGTGCCTTGCAGGCTACCACCGGTCACGTCCCAGTGAATGTACGTGACCAGAGCAGGAGAACCAGCTTGACCGAAGTTGTTGTAGTTCACAGTGCTACGGGTATCCGACACATCGGTAGCGATAGCCACGTTAGCCCAGCCCTTGCTGAAGCCGCTGGTATAAACCAGACCAGCGTTGCTAGAACCGGAGCCAGGAACGAAAGCGATCACGTTCACTTCACGTGGCAGAGAAACCGTTTGGTCAGGGCGGCATGGCGAGAAGCTGCAACCAACCGTACCCACTTTGTGCTCTTCTTCGTCACGGATGTCGTAGCCAACTGGAACAGCAGTACCGATGTCGGCGGCCACGTTATTCACAGCAGGGAAGAACGGAGCGTACTGCGAGCCGGCGCTCAGGTTGAACGTTTCCTTTGTGGGGAACGTCACGGTAGCGTAGCTGGCGTTGCCGGCAGACACGTTGTAAGGCACGGTGTAGTTGGAAGACCACAGAGCGTCTTCAACTTGTTGCTTCGAGCTGTTTGCAATGTTGGTTGCAAAGGAAGTCAGACCACCAACGCTCAAGTAAGCCAGGTTGTCGTAGTTTGCCAGAGCAGTCATACCCAACGACAGCTTGTTGCCGTTCAGAGGGTTAGACATCGTCACAGAACCGGTCAGAACGTTGTCGGTATCTGCAGCGGTGATAGGCGTGTTGGCAACGCAAGCAGCGGAGTAAGCAGCCAGAATCTTTGCCTTGCTCACAGTGCCATCGGCTTCAGGAGCGATGCCGCGGATCATGCGAGCTTGGAAAATGTTTGCATAACCCGTTGCCACTGGCAGCGTGAACTTAGCCTGCATGGGGTTAAAACCAGGCGTACCGGTTGCAGCAGGGCAAGCGCCGGAGTTAGCCACCGTGATGGAGGAAGCGTCAGTGCTAGAAACGCCAACGGAACCGTCAGCATTTTCGACCACACTGCCAGTCCACACGTCGCCAGGGCTCAGGAAGATCAAAAAGTCAAGAACTTCATCGCTACGGCCAGGAGCGTGGAAAACCACCTTGGCCACTGCCGAGTCCGTCACGCTGGTGTTGATCACCTTGAACTCAGACTGCCAGCCACCCTTGGTCATGAACAGGGGAGCAATCAGCAGATCGCCTTTTGCACCAGGGTTCACCTCAACCGCAGCGGCGGAGCCAGCCACGAGCATTGCACCCAGTGCCACGGCAAGAGATTTTTTTACCATCACGTTATTCTCCTAACAGATTTAAACGAAGTACCGACACAAAGACCGATGTCAGCTAGCTAACAAAGTAACAAGTCTACACCAGAAAAAACAATCCAGCCGTTTCGGCTCGAACATGCAAAAAAGCATGGACTGTTGACCGATGGTACCGAAACCATCATGCCCCCACAATGCCCGACTCAAAAACTTGTGATCAACGACACAACTTGAATCTGCGATTGTGGCTGAATCACAACAAGCCCCCCTCCCCGCCTGCGTCGACCGGGTCAGCGATTACCCGTCAGCATCGGGTCAGTGACCCAGTGACGCCAGACACCATCCATCCGCACCCACTTGTCCTGACGATGTATGGCTCGCACCTTACCACTGTCAGGATCCCTGAACTTCATGGACAAGGTCATGCGCGCCTCAGCGTCACTCTGCTCCAGACTCAAAACATCAACATGAGTAACTTGCCACGCACGCGCGTGATACGGAACATAGAACGTAGCACTGATCGGCGCCTCAGCGACTTCGAATGCATGCAAGCGAGCCCAGTCACGAGCGGCGTGAGCACTCCAGTAGTCGTTGAATGGCCTGAGGAGATCAAGCTCCACCAACCTAGACTGAATCTGTCCGTCCGAGTAGTTGATGAGCACGGATTCACGTGTGGTCGGGGGCGGGGTCAAGCTCGCAGATGGCGGATTCACATTGACAGCACATCCCCCCAAAAACAGAGTGGCAGCCATACAACACAGCGCACCGCGTTGAAAAATAGGAAATTTGATATGGAGCATGGGACTGTCTAGTTATTTAAGGTGAAAGGCTTTCCGACGTGTCGAAACAACACTTTAGGGATAAGCGCAACCGAATCGGCTTCCTGAGTGCGCAAGGCTTCTCTAAGTTCCCCGCCCTGAGAGGGCCGCAGCGGGTGGCGCACCAACGTGAACAAGGGGGGTAGCCCCTCATCTCGGCAAGCAACGGCGGCCTCCACAGAGTTATAGCAGCGCATCAGAGGGGCACTTTCCGGATCACCTTGCACCAAGTCGGCGCCAATGAAAGTTACCCCCGGACGATCACGAGCGAGCGTCACAAAATGGCGTATGGCATCGAATGCGAGGGTCGTTCCGTCCGGGACATTCATGCAATATTCACCTTGGGCACACTTCTCAGCCTGTTGAAGGCGTCTAGCGGGATCCGAGATTCCGCTCACGATGTGAACTCGCTCATCGAGACTACTCAAGTCATCAATAGCCTGCCGGATCGCGTCGGATTGCCGTGAAGTCTCTATGAGTATCAGTTCCCACCCCGTGTACGTTTGCCTCACCAAAGAGAAGAAAGTACTGATCAGGGCAAGCGAATCTTCTGGCTCCACGATCACAGAGACAAACGGCGCTGGCAGTGCTCCCGGAAGACCTGGCGCAATAAAAGGACGAGGCTGCATACGCATGAGCGCGTGCCGAAGCTTGAACCAAGTCCGATGCGGTAGCACCTTTCGCATCGAAGCGAGCGCCCCAAAAGGCCTCCAACGAGGCAACACGAGGTGTTCGACGGACGAGTGCCCTGGATAATATCGGTTCAGATACCGGGTCCGATCCATCGCAATCACGTGTTGCTCCTGCATCACTTTCAGCTCATCATGCAGTGAAGCGATTTCTTCTCGAGCGGCAATCAGCTTCCGCACGTCATCGACGCCCTGTAGTTGGACCCGATGCCCGTCGTCGACGGAAATCTCGGAAGTCGAGTGATGCTCTTTAACTGGGTTCACCAGATTCACAGACACGCCCGCAGCCAGCGAACGTATTACGTGCGCAGGTAACGAATCCAGCGCCGCAAGAATTGGGGCATCCCCGGGCTCAGAGAGCCCCCTCCCACTCCGATCAAGCGCTCCCAACAATTGCTCTAGCGTTGTGGCTCGCAACGTAGACGCCTCAGCCGCCTCCAAACGGTCGAGGTACACACCAAGAAACCACGTCAGCGACCACTTCGGATGCTGATAAGCCTCTACACCACTCCAACGAATATCAAAGTCACGAAACCAATGCCGGAGCCCAGTTTCAGTGGCGTTGTAGAAATGGTGCGGATAGCCGTGCTCTGGCTGAAGAAATGCTGTATCAATCTTGGCCACACCACCAGGTTGCAGCACACGGCGAATCTCCGCCGCAGCCCACTCGGGATATTGAAGGTGCTCGAAGACGGCTTGACTAATGACTGCCTTGAACGTGTTATCCCGAAATGGCAACCTATCGGCCGTAGCCACCACATCGGTCATCGGATATCGGAAGATGTCTATCTGAATGACATTGTCCCATCGCTGGAGCTTGCCCCCGGCACCGAGGTCCAACACCCAGCCATCACGATGGTTGGCAATTATTTCCAATGCCGCCGGACTATAGGGATGACGCGATACCGGATCATCCGCCGACACGGTGCCGACACCTGGCTCGGACATGCTCTCGGGAAGCAAAATGGGCACACCCGCTCGCACCGGGTACTTTCGTTCACAGCTGACACACCCGAGGAATGTCGGGGACAACGATTTCAGGCGCCCACCGCAAGATGGGCAGGCAAGCAAAGGGGTAATCGCGGCGAGTCTGTCGGCCTGTTGCGTAATTGGATTGGTTGTCATTGCGCGCTCGCAGTTGTCAGCCGCACTCGTGGAGGAAATGCCAGAGAAAAATCTTCAGCGTCGGCGGTCAAATTGGGGTTGTAGCAAGGATCCCTCTCCAACAATGCGGACCAGCGAGACTGCAAAATGTCAATTTCACCTTTGAAGCGCCGCTGCTTCTCTGGAGTGTCTTCGTAGCCCCGTGAAATCGATTCGTGATGTATCAGCTCCGCATAGGGAGTCCAATGATTTCGATATCCCGCTTGATGAACACGCAGGCAGAAGTCGACATCATTGAAAGCCACAGCCAGTGCTGGATCCAACCCGTCAACCTCGTCATAAATACTCTTACGAACCAACAAACAGGCTGCAGTGACAGCCACGAAATCTTGCGCCAACACTGCGCGCCCCATATAGCCGTGCTGGCCTCGCTGTAGAAATTTGTGGGCGTGGCCCGCAACCCCGCACACGAGTATCACGCCTGCGTGCTGCAGGCGGCCATCTGGGTACCACAAACGGGCCCCAACGCAACCAACGCCTTGCTCCATCGCAGGCCCCACCATTTCATCAAGCCACTCAGGGTGCGTAATCTCAATGTCATTGTTCATCAGCAGCACAAACTCCCCCCGCGCCGCCTCACTGACTGCCCTATTGTTGAGTGCTGAAAAATTGAACGGACTGTCATCACGAAGCACCCTGATCTGGCCACAGCGCTCACGCTCAGCCAATAGGCCCAGCGCAACGGGATCATCGCTGCCATTGTCAATCACAATCACCTCGTAATTCGGGTAGCTGGTCTGCTCCAAGCTGTCAAGACATTGACGCAAGATGTCCTGCCCATTACGGGTTGGAATGATGATGCTCACGAGGGGCGCAGGGTCTGGGCGCTGCCACAGAATGCGATACATGCCGCGAGCCTCCTTCGCCTCCACCACCTCACCAATGACCCCTCTGCGTTGGAGATGCTCAGCCAATGCGCGCCGACCCGCCTCGAATGCATATGACTTGTTTGCGTGTCCAGATGCAGTGCTGCCCGAGGCAGTACGCCAGTGATAGAGCACTTGGGGAATATGGCCGATAGCCTGCCGGGACACCGTGTCCACCGCACGCAATGCCAAGTCATAGTCTTGTGCGCCCTCGTACCCGGGACGCAGGCCGCCCAGTTGCTCCATCAACCGCCGCTCGTATACCGCGAAATGACACATGTAATTGTGCGAACGCAATAACCCCAGATTGAAGTCGGGCTTGAAATATGGATCTAGCCTTGTCCCAGATTGATTGATTTTGTCTTCGTCCGAGTACAAAACCTTCAGGTCAGGGTTACTTACAAACATCTCGACCGCACATAACAGTGCATGAGGGCGCAACTCATCATCGTGATCGAGAAAAGCCAAATAATCTCCATGCGCGAGACTAATAGCTGTATTAGTGGCATGAGAGATATGTCTATTTTTATCGTGAAAGGTCAGTCGAATTCGCGGATCACTACGCGCAGCAGACTCTAGAAACAACCGTGTTTCCGGGCTCGGTGAAGCATCGTCGCAAATACACAATTCCCAGTTCGGGTAAATTTGTGCCTGAACGGATGCGATTGCTCTCTGCAAATCATCTGCATCCGGGTTATAGACCGGCATGATCAATGAAACGAGAGGTGACACTCGCAGCATTCGCAGCCGCTCGCGCCAGTTGGATCGTTGCTTTTCGCCCGAATTGTCATAGATGGCAACCCAGTTGGCATAACTGGAACTATTCGCGGAGTTATCAACAACCCCACTAGCGGCCGCCATCTCTCCATTTTCTGCGACACGCTGGACATTCAGCATACGCCGTGCACGTTCACGCACGCCAGTCCATCCTTCTTGACCAAGCACTTCACCTGTGCGTCGTGCCAGGTGCCCCAACCCCAAGCCGCGCTGGCGGGCCGCCTTGATAACACTAAAAACTTGACGAATGTTGCGCATGACCCTGCCAGTCACACGCACGGGCTTCGAAATACGCCACGACGTACTCGATAGAAGCTCTCCGACCTGGCGTCGCGATTCCTCTAACGCCACCTGAGTCACGTGCATTGACTGCTGAACGTTAGTCACATGGTCACGGGTGAGCAGCAACTCGGCACTCAGCCTCTGCACCTCTTCCCCCAGATGCTTCACGCTAGCATCAGCCACGACACGGCGAGCATGCTCATCAATCCAATCTGAGCGAACAGAAGAAAGCTGCGCAGCGAACTCATCTCGCTCGCGGGCGACCTCGTCGCGTGCCGCGCACGCTTGGTCATGGGCCGCCATCAACTCATCACGCGCAACGCACGCCTCGTCATGAGCAGTGCGCATTTGATGGGCATCTTGACGCGCAGCATCAGCCTCCTTTTGCGCGACCATGGCCTGCTGCTGTTGCACCACCAACTCACCGGCCAGTCTTTGGGACTCTTTGAACTGGTACTTCAACTGGCGCAAGGCGCTTCGCCGGGAAAGCGCGCGCGACACGAGTTCGTTGAAAGTCTGCTCCGACTGAAGCACGTCCCATTTGGAATAGAGATACGCCGTGGCTTCGTGCGCTCTTGAGCGCTCAGCCTGCACACCCTCTCCTGCGCCAGGATGGATTCTGTAGGCAGCAGAGACTCCGTCGACAAATCCAAAGGAAGTCATAGTCTCCACTTGGAGCCAGAAGTCCCAGTCTTCGTAGAGGTCAAATTCGGGATCAAACCGACAGCCGTCGTCGCGAATGCTGCGATGAAACAATACCGAGTGGATGGGCATAAAGTTGCCGTAGCGCAACTCTCCAGTCGCGTAAGGGAAGTCGAAAATTTCCCCCTGTAGCGCACCAGCCTCGTTGACACACTCCACCTCAGTGTGCACCGCTCTCACATCGCTACTTTGCCGGATCGCAAACACCAGCTTGGCGATGTGATCCGGGTAGAACCAATCGTCGTCGTCGAGGAATATCAGATACTCGCCACGCGCCGCATTCAGACCGGCGTTTGCGGCATGCGCGCGCCCCAACTTGCTACCCGTCGAAATTAAACGACTCGGTACGCGCGCACTTGCGAATTGAGCCTCAGACAACCCCTGACCCGTAGCATCCACTAGAACAATTTCCAGATGCGCATATGTCTGGAAGGCGATAGAGCTAAGGGCCTTCGACAATGTTGACCGCCCCATCGTCCGGACAATAACCGAAACCAATGGCGCATCTTGCGGTACGACGGCAATCCCGCGCTTTAAAAGCCGCTCTCGCTCTCCTTCAATCAGCATCGGACCACCGGCACGCAAATCGTCAGATGCATACATCTCGAATGCCTCGGCGTACTCCACGGTAGGCGCCAGAGTTAAGGCTCGAAATCGGTTCAATGCGGCAATGAAGCTCGAGTACGGCAGCTTCTTTTCCTGACTCGCAAAGGCCCGCATTGCCTGCTGCTTAAGCTCCCAAACTGACGTGACATCGACTAATACGTTCGGGCGAAGCGGCGCGCTGACCTCATAGAGATAGAGTTTTATTGACCCAGGGGATCGACGGACGCACTCCACCGCAGCCATCGCCGTCGCCCGATGATCAGGATGCAACTCCCAAGGTGAAGGCGCATAAATAACGTCAGCACCAACTTGCTCAACAACCTCCACCATTCTCTGGACGAGATCTTCGTCGTATGTCAACTCGCGGTCTGCGAGCCCCCAGCAACGAGGGGGGGGCAAGCCAAGCAGCTGGGCTGCATATGCGCTCTCGTTCTGCCTAGTCAACGCGTAATCGTTGCCAACATCATCCAGAGATCCAAACTCCCCAGAAGTCAACAATATGACATGCACCGAGTGCCCGGCCCGAACATGATGAATGATCGCCCCCCCACAACCAAAAATCTCATCATCTGGGTGCGGTGCAAATACAAGTACGTTGCGCGCCTCCGGAACTATGGATGCATGGTATGGACTAATCTCTGCCTCGCTAATGTGCATGGCTCGCATTCATTTCAATGTGGAAAGTGTGGAGGGCCTGCGCTCCGGAGATCAGCCACCTACAACGCCGTTGCGGAAGCCAGCCATAGCAGGCCTCTGAGACAACCCCAGAAACTCCGCGCCCTCTGCCGAACGCCAAACGTCCCGAGCAAATGCCCTTGACCTCACCGAAATCTCAGTCAATGCAACTTGGCGCAGCAAAACCGAAGATTCTAGCGTTTGCTCCAAGTGGTCAGGATGGCATCGATTGGGGCCGTCCCGCGATGGTGAGCCCTAACTCTGGGGTCACAGAATCATCGCTAGCTACAATACAACGGGGAGTTGCAGTACGGCAGCGTGTTTCGCCCTGTGCCAATCAATTGCTTTCGAGACGACTCACGGGGCACTGAGTCCCCACCTTTGCGCCGTTTTGCTACCAACCTCACCACAAGCAGTCTCCAAATGGGCACCGAAGTGATAGATCAAGAAGCCGACTTGCTGGCTGAGTTCTCCGTCAATCTAAAAGTGCCCGTGCTCAACACGGCGACTAGGGGTCTTCAAGACGTCTTGCCTATTGCAGGCCTTTCACCAGCCTTCCTTCGTACCAACAATTTTCTGCCGTTATCGGTCACTGAAGAGCGCGCTCTGGTGGTCGCGGCAGTACCGGTCAGAATGGCAGCATTGGATGCTCTGAAGCAGTTCTTCAGCGTCCCAATACAGCTTGAACTCGCGCCTCAGCAGTGGATTCAGTCGGGCCTGGATCAGGTCTATCGATCAGACCCCATGGGCGCCCCCTCCTTTGAAGATCTACCTGCCAACGGCTCTGAAAGTCAGGATGACGATCTTGAAACGCTTAAAGCCCTTGCCGAAGATGCCCCTGTAGTACGACTCGTGCAGAGCCTGCTGCTGAAGGCTGTGGAAAGTCGAGCCTCCGACCTGCATCTCGAGGTATCTCAGCAAAAATTCCGAGTGCGATATCGCATTGACGGCGTACTTTTCGATGCGGAATCTCCACCTCGAAGAATGTACATGCCGTCCATATCGCACCTGAAACTACGTGCGAAAATGAACATTGCAGAGCGTCGTCTTCCTCAGGACGGGCGCATGAAAATGGAGGTTGCAGCGCGCCAAGTCGACATGCGCGTCTCCACAGTACCCACGGTTTACGGCGAGAGCATGGTGATTCGGCTTTTGGACCAGGGGCCCGGGTTGATGGGGCTGGAATCGCTCGGGCTGGACGCAGACCATCTTGCAACGCTTGAGGCTGCTATCCAACAGCCGCACGGCATGATTTTGGTGACTGGCCCCACAGGTAGCGGCAAGACAAGCACCCTTTATGCAGCCCTTGGACAGGTCAATCTACCCGAGAACAAGATCATCACCGTGGAAGATCCCGTTGAATACCAAATCGACGGCATCAACCAAATTCAGGTCAAACCGCAGATCGACCTCACCTTCGCAAGTGCTTTGCGATCGATCGTCCGGCAAGATCCAGACATCATCATGGTCGGGGAAATTCGTGACCGCGAGACCGCCGAAATTTCGATTCAATCAGCATTGACCGGGCACCTCGTGTTCTCGACTCTGCATACCAATGATTCTTTCGGCGCCCCCCACCGACTGATGGACATGGGAGTCGAAAGTTACCTCATAGCTTCATCTGTAGTGTTGATAGTTGCGCAACGACTTGTTCGCGTAATCTGTCCACACTGCAAAGCCGCCACCAAGCCGACCGAGGCAGATCTACTATTCTTAGCAGAAGAAGGGTTTCAACCCCACGAAGTAGCTCAACTTTTTCATGGACACGGTTGCCACCACTGCGGACAGTCCGGGTACATTGGACGAACAGGCATCTATGAACTGCTGCCCATGACGACAGCTATCAAGGAAGCCATCATCAAGAAGCTTCCCGCAGAAGGAGTTCGACGACGCGCTGGAGAAGAAGGCGTTCGAACAATGCGCGCCGATGGCATCAGAAAGGTACTCGCGGGCGTAACCACACTCGAAGAACTCGCCCGCGTGACCCGCCAGGAACTAACGTGAGACCACGTCCAAAGGCTGCGGGAGAATGGCGACAGCCCCCAACAGAACTCCCACAAACCGAGCGGCAAACCCCTTCTGGCATTGCAATGCAACGCGATGCTGAGCCTCGCGCGTCGCAGTCCTGGAGTCTCGGACCAGGAAGACGCGTGGGGGTGAAGCATGTTCTCTCCATGACAGAGCAATTGCTTACATTGCTGGATGCGGGCCTTCCACTAGATCGAGCGCTTCACATCTGCCAAGGAAGCTTGGAGCATCCGTACTTTCGATCGGTGATGCAAAGCGTTGTTGTGGATGTTGAAAAGGGCAATACCCTGGCAGATTCATTCATGCGACATCCCGGCGTCTTCCCCCGTTTGTACGTCAACATGGTACGCGCAGGCGAAGAGGGAGGAGTGTTGCCCGTAGTGATGCAGCGCTTAGTGGAGTTTTACACACGCAGCATGGAATTCCGAGCATTTTTGGTCACTTCTTCGATCTATCCGGTACTGCTTTTTACTTTCGGAATCAGTGCCCTCCTGGGACTAACTATCTTCGTGCTGCCGAAGTTCGGTCAAATTTTTCATGACATGAACCAAGCCCTTCCACTGCCTGCTGCCGTGCTGATCAGTGTCGGGGACTTTATGAAGGCATATGGAGCCTTCTTCTTGATAGGAATTGCAATAAGCGTGGGCATGTTCGTCTATGCACTTCGTGATGAGCGGTGGAGAGAACGCTGGCAAATAGCCCTCCTGCGCCTACCCGTGCTTGGGCCGCTGATACTCAAAACTCAATTGGCCCACGTTTGCCGAACTTGGGGAACTCTGCTGGCAAGCGGTGTTCCGATACTCACCGGCATGCGGATCGTGCGTGAACTGACCGATCACATACCGTTGCGCAAGGCACTGGATCGCTTGGTGAGAGCAGTTCAAGAAGGACGCGGAGTATCGGATCCGGTACGAGCGGACCCATTTTTCCCCAAGCTGCTGGGCCAATTGGCCTCTGTTGGAGAAGAATCAGGGGCTTTGGATGCCATGTTGATTAAAGTTGCAGATCAATATGAAAAAGATATACAGAAGGCCACTCGCAACTTAGTCGCTCTATTTGAACCAGTCATGATTCTGGTGATGGGGGGATTGATCGGGGCCATCGTCGTGTCCATGCTTACCGCCATTTTTTCCATCAATGATATGCCACTGTGAGTGGAGATTAAAAATATATGCCAATTCAAAGAATAGCCCGAAAATACTCCCAAGGCTTCACGCTGATCGAACTGCTGATTGTCATGGTCATTCTTGGCCTACTGGCATCATTAGTAGGTCCGCGACTATTTGGTCAGTTGGATTCCTCTAAAATTAAGGCTGCCAGAACCCAGATCGAAATGGTGGGGGCGGCCCTTGACACATATCGGCTTGATATGTCGAGGTATCCAACGACCGAGCAAGGAATTGCTGCGTTGACAGAAAAGCCGGCTGATCCCGCACAAGCAGCCTTGTGGCGCGGCCCCTATCTAAAAAAGCGAGTCGACAAAGACCCCTGGGGAAACAGCTATGTCTACAAGACACCTGGAGCTAAGTCTGACTACGAATTGTCTTCACTCGGCGCAGACGGCAAAGAGGGTGGTAGCGGCAACGACGCTGATATTCATAGCTGGGAGTAAAGGCGACAGCAACTGGTTCGCCTCATGAACAAGATATCAGGATTCACGCTGATCGAACTGCTGCTAGTGCTGGTGTTGATTGGCGTCGGCTCAGGTCTGGCGATAGTGTCCGTGGATAAGCTCGCTGGTCGTGTCGACGAGCGGCGCTGGCTGGACCGAACTCAACAAGAACTGCGGCGCTTGCGCAACAGGGCCGTGCTGGGAGGGTTACCCATCCGTGCAATCGTTCGTTTTGATGAGGGCACAATTTCAACCAGCTCTGCCCCTCCCTTGAAACTGCCAGATGGCTACCGCTTGTACGCTCCGGAGGAGCGTCAATCACCCGGGATCTCTCGACCTGCCAAGCAAGTAGACTTGTTATTTTTTCCAGATGGGACTATGCAGGAGGCCCATTTTGGCGTGATTACCCCCAGCGCCTTGCGCGAAGAGTTTTACCTGGAGAGGGTCACTGGACGCATAGAAAGGCGCAATGTTGTTTCGCCCCAGTGAAAACGCATATTTACAAGCCAGCTCGCAGCGGGGTTTTACCCTGCTGGAAGTACTCGTAGCCATGGCCCTCATCGGGTTCGGTCTTGCTGTAGCTTTTACAGCCGTCTCCGGTACGGCACGACTGGATGAAAAGATGTCAGGACATTTTGCGGCAATGGCATTGGCACGCTCAAAGCTAGATGAAACTCTCGCTTCACCTAAATTCGCAGTGGCCAATGACCGGGGCGAAGATCGATTCGCGGGAATGGACTTTGGCTACAGAATCCAATTGCGTCCAGTTACGTTGCTCACTCCTGAACAGCAAAACCAGATTCGCTCATTCAACACCAAGCTGGAACGCATCGACATTGATGTCTTTTGGGGCCCGAAAGACGCCCAGCAAGTCTACTCGCTAAGCAGCTACCGTATCGCCCCTTCTCAGCCCAAACTCGCTGCACAATCAGAGTCGAATCGGCCATGAAGAACACGCGGAGAGCGCAAACTGGATTCACGCTCCTCGAGCTGATCGTTGCCCTGGCCATATCGTCACTGGTCGCCGTCATGGGAGCGGCGGCCATGTCCACGGCCCTCGATTTTTACCAACGTAACGCCCATCGAAGTGCTGCGCGTGAAGATGCTCGAGCAGTAGAACGCACATTGCGACACGAATGGGCAACGCGCGGCATTGAGGTGCGCTCCGACGGGGCTGTGCTGGAATTCGACACATTGCATCCCGTGACAAAGCAGAGTTCGCTAGATTTGACCATGGCTCATGTGAGATATGCCTGTGAGGCCACGACAGAAGAGGGGCTAGCACTCACCCACAGAATCAGCGTCCTGCCACCCACCCAAGCAAGTACACGGCAAAGTACCAAGAATAATCCTGTCTACGTAGAGACTCGAGTGCTGATTTCGCGTTTGCAGACATGTGCGTTTTCATTTCTGGGAACGGCTCCCGACTCCCAAGGAAAACCACAGCCTCGATGGCTCACAACCTGGGATAAACAAACTCCAGCGCCCAACTTGATGCGCCTTGCCCTGTCTGGTGTTGCCGTTGATCTGCCACCAGTGGTTTATAAAAGCCGCACTGGGGAGCGCTGACGATGATTTATCGCTCTACGCAAGGAGCGCACTCGAGCGGTCGCCCGGCCGAATTCATCCATCGACGAGAAAAGGGCTACGTTCTACTATTCGCCCTGGGGCTGTTGGCAGTGGTTGGCACGCTTGTTCTTAGCGTAACGGTGACTCTACGCCTAGATGCGCAATTGCTCGCCCGAGAAAAAGCAATTGTGCAAGAAGAGTATTTACTGCGAGGCGCCGCACAGTTCACCGCTGCTCAACTGAGCATTACATCCGCTGTAACAGCGCTCAGGCCTCCGTTGACGAAGGAGTCTCTGAGCGCATGGACACTATGGACCCCCAAAGGGCAGACCTACAACACGACTATTGGCTCCACCAATGTCTTGGTGGAGCTTGACGACATTAGTGGTCTGCCGGATGCCAATCTTCTAACGCTTCAGGAATGGGAGCGGATTTTTGTTCTGATCGGCTCTAACACCCCAGAGTCTGCGAAATTGCTTGCAAAAAAAGTGGTCGAGCTGCGAGAGCAACTCGCTCTTACCCGCAAAACGGCGGGCTTTTCGAGCCTAGAAGAACTTCTCCAATGGAGGGAAATTTCCAAGTTGGAGACTGGCAGAAACAATGAGAAGTCCCAGCTCAGACTGCAAGACGTAGTGGTGGTGGGGACCATGAACAAAAAAGTCGACCTGAAACTGACACCGCTCCCCCTGCTTCAAGTTCTTGGCACCGTGACCAACGAACATCTTCGACGACTCGCTACACTCAGGCAGTCCGGCAACATCACTTCTGTCCAAGCCCAGCAATGGCTGCAAGGCACAGGTTTGACCGCCTTAGCCACCGATACACCCCCCACCGCGGTCCAAGCACGCCTGAGAATGGCTTCCTCCAAACCCAATGGGCTGTCCTTGATAGCCGTCATCACTGGCGAAAATGGCGAGTATTCAGTGATCGACCAACGGATTGAGAAAGGTGAGGCAGGCTCTTGAGCGCCACCACTCAACTTGTCCGATCTGCAAAAATTGAGCCTTATTTCATGCGCATCCGTACACTCTCTGCTGGCCAGAAACACCGGCTTGTTCTGTCACTTTCACCTCACAGTTTGAGCCTTCTGCATTTCCAACGTGGAGTGATGGGATGGAAGCGTGTGCATGCAAAAACGTTGAATTTACTAGAAGGTGACGAATATTTAAGTCAAATCCAAAATTCGATAGCCCAGTGCTTTCTGGAGTGGAAATTACCCTCTGGGACTTTTGCATATTGGATATTGGCCGGTGACATTCTTGGTGTAATCCCACCCGGGCATGGTGAAGTGAGCGCTTCGGCAGCCTTGCCATTCAGCGCAAGCGACACTCGCACTCAGCCGGACACTTTTACTGGCTGTCAGCCGTTTTCGCTCATGTGGATGCATAAGGACTGGGTCGCTGAAATCGAGAGAATCAGTGCTCAGTGCCACTTGCAATTGGCTGAAATTTTTTCGCGCGCGCAGCTGTTTCAGAACCATGTGGAAAAGCTACCGGGGCGACTGAAGATCGTCGTTGAGCAAGTCACCAACGTACACTTTTTGCACATTTTTAACACCGGTGGAATGGTACTCCGCACAAGAGTACTGGAGAGTTCGGAAGTGGCTGCACTTCACTCAGTGCTTCAAGCAGAGATCGCGGGTCTGGACTCAAAAACCGAGAGTGGGAATACACCCTCGATCTGTTTGTTCACCTCGGCTGAATTGGTCAACAAGGCTGCCTCTTGGTCCAATTTTGACGTTCATTCTCTGAAGAGCTCAATTGAAGACGAACTGATTGAAAAACTTTGGCGCTCTGATCTTGAAGGAATTGTCATTCGCCCCACTCACGGGACAGTGGTGAGGGATATGGTATTGCTAAGTGTGGGATTAGCGGTCGTTGGCCTTATTGGCATTGGGTTTATGGCCTGGCATAACGAAAAATTAGAGCAAAAGATTGATGAGGGCAGAAATCAGGTACGTAAGGATCTACCTAACGTCGAGACAGCTAAGAATCTCAAGGCGCGAACTCTTTTGATGGCTGAGGCGGTTAGCGCAGCGAAGAACTTTCGTGAAAAAGATGAGGCGATGGCCGCATTTACTCTAGTTTTGGCCAACTTTCCGCCCGCGCCAGCGACACTCATCTATGTCCGTACAGATGAAAAAACGATCGCGTTCGCCGGATTGGGCAGCGATGAAAGCGTGAAATGGCTTAAGGAAAGAAGCTTTCCTGGCTATGAACCTTTAGAAGACTGGGTGACTCCCGATTTTTTAGAGAGCAGCCATCCTGTCATTCACTTTAAAACCCACAAATCAACGCCTGATAATCCTGCGACCAATAGCGCAGCCTCTTCTACTGCAGGCGCCGCATCAAGGACCGTTGCACAATGAAACGTGATCTCAAAAGGGTTTACAAGGAACATGGTATCAAATATTTTGCGTTCCCTGCCATCGTTCTACTTATGCTCGCAGCGCTCGCAGATCAACGACTAGAAGGCTACATTTCCAACCGCGAAGAAGCTGCGGACCTAACGACGCGCCTGGAAACCAATCGCAACATTCTTGATTTGAATGAGAAGATTAAGCGCAACTTCGATGAATTGGATCCAGATTTTACATCTTTGCAACAGCAATTTTTCATAGGACAAGACATTTCCGTCTCAGTAAATGCGATGCAAGAAGAAGTTCGCAAATTGCTTCAGTCGCTCTACTTTGACAATGTGGAATTTTCAGATTATTCCGATGCCCGCCAAAATAACGTGTCTCGTATCGCTATGAGTGTGCGCTTTACTGGCGTGCCACAGCAACTGCCTAGACTTCAAAAGGCCCTTGCACAATCTTCCAAAATGTTAGCAATCGACAATCTGGAGATCAATGTGGTTGAAGACCTCCAACGCGGCGGTAAACAACTTGCTGTGAAAGCTCGGTTTGCAGGGATGCACATGAAACAAGTTCCTGATTACATTTCCGCCAGCAACGCATCGAAGACAACCGACGTCCGGCAGTAAGGCCTTGCCTTACCGAAATTCAATATGAAAAACATCACCCCTTTGTCTCTCCGCACGATCACTGTCGCCGGACTGCTCGCACCGACATTGGCGCTTACCGTCGTCAACCACGCCATTGCCCAAACAATAGTCAATCCCTTCACGGGGATGCCAATCCCTACTCCAGCACCTGCGCGAGAACCAGCAACCCTCCCGGGGTCAGGGAACACTGGGACGTCGCCAATGGCCCCAACTGGGCCTGCTGCAACATCACTGCCTCCCCTTGGGACGAGCACTCCAGCGGCTACTCCAGGGTCTAGCCCGACAGTCACTTCTACGACAACATCATCACCAGTCCCGTCGGGCTCTACAAACCCGTCTGTACAACTGACCAACACACCCAATCCAGGTGTTACTCTTAAGTTCGATAACGCCGATATCTACGATGTCATCCAAGTAGTTTTAGGTGATATTCTAAAGCTTGACTATGTGATTGACCCTGCCGTGCAGGGTCGAGTTACAATAAAAAGCACAGGCGCCATTAGCATGGCGGATATCTATAGCGCATTGGAAACCGCATTATCCACAAGCAATATTTCCATTATTCGCCAAGGTAAAGTTTACAAAGTCACTCGCGACGCCGTGGCGACAAGGGATGCATTGACCAATCAAGGCTCAGGTCCTGCTTCGGTTGTTATGCAAATCATTCCTTTGAAATTTGTTCAGGCAAACCAGTTGGTTAACACCCTTCGTAATTTTGTAGGACCGCAGGCCGCAATTACGAATGACCCTACAAACAAACATTTGATCGTTGTCGACCGAGCCGCCAATGTCGAGAAAATTATAGACATGGTCAAAACGCTTGACGTCGATTACCTAAACCAGGTGAACATCAAACTGATCCCCGTCAAATACGGAGAGGCGGCCGAATTGGCCAAAGAGCTCGATGGACTATTTAAGACCTCTGGCATTTTCAACTGGACAGGCACTGAATCCACCAAGGCCTTTTTCCTACCTGTAGTGCGAATGAATGCGCTTCTGGTTGCTACAAGTAACGACGCCGTTATGAAGGCCGCCGAACAATGGGTCAAAACACTAGATGCAGAACCAAGCAACGGCTTAGGCACCTATGTTCATGTGTACCCCGTCGCTAACAGTAACGCAGCACATCTAGCCAATTTAGTCACTCAGATCTTTGGGGGAACAGCCTCTGGCACTTCAAATGCCGGAGCCTCCGCGCTCCCCTCTGCCGGCAGCAGTTCATTTGCAAATTCAGCAACAGGAAGCCCCGGCTCTGGGTCTACTGCAGGGATGAACGCTTTAGGCGGCCAAACCAACGCTGCCACGCGCACCATTGAACGAGGAACCGTACCTTCGGCACAACAAAGCGCCGCGGTTACAAGCATGGGCTTGAGTGGCTCCGTGCAAGTGATTGCGGACGAAATCACCAATACGTTGGTAGTTCGCGCATCCGCTCAGGACTATCAGCAAATCCGCAAGGTCCTCGAACGCCTCGACACTCGTCCTCGACAGGTGTTGGTGCAGGTGCTGGTAGCTGAAGTTACGTTGAACGATACGCTTCAGTATGGCGTCGAATGGTGGCTCAAATCCGCTTTGACATCTGGCGGCAAGAGCTGGCCCGGCTTCGTAGGACTGGACGGAGGTATTGCACCCAAAATCACTTCTGCGGCTGCAGGTGCAACACCTACTGTAACTGGCACTGCGACTGGACTGAACTACGCAGTGTTTGGAAGCGCTGGCCAAGTGATCGGGATGCTGAACTTACTGGGCCAAGATACCGATGTGAATGTACTCTCAACACCTCACGTACTTGCAAGTGATGGGAAGATTGCCAAGATCGAAGTAGGCAACGAAGTGCCTGTCATCACTCAAACTGTATCAACACCCACGAGCGGTCTCACGACCGGCAGTACTTTCTCAACGTCAAACTCCGTGCAGTACCGTCCCACTGGTATTTTGTTGGAGGTTAAGCCAAGCATCACGGCATCCGGACAGGTTACCTTGAGTATTTCGCAAGAAGTTAGCAGTGTGGGAAACCCAGTTTCCGCAGGTGGATCGGAATACCCCAGCTTTCAGAAGCGCAAAGTTACTACTGATGCGACCGTGGAAGACGGGAAAACCATTATGCTCGCCGGCCTAATCGAGGACCGCGGCAACGATACTGTCACGGGTGTACCTGGACTCAAAGACGTACCAGTATTTGGTGCTTTGTTTGGCACAACGCGAAAAACTCGAAATAAGACAGAGCTGCTGATTACTATTACCCCGTATATTGTCGCTAGTCGCGAAGATGGGGACCGCGTAGTCGGATCTTTCCAAGATAGCTTGCAGAAGTTGCGAGGCCTGCTGGAGAGCAATTCCAACTCCAATCTTCGCGAAGACACCCGCGTGCGCAACGCTCCTCGCAATCAACCTTTCGCACCAACCCCCGGGCATCCTATTCAATGAGCTGATCGGATACTGGCGAGCAAAAGTAAGGGGTGAGCTACGCCAAGCAGCACTCAATCGAAAAAAATTTGATTTTGCATTGTTGCTCCTGTACTGACTACTAGGCCGGGAAACTGAGGGAGCGCGAGGACTCTAGGGCAATCGGGCCCTTGACAGCGAGCCGGGAGTGGTAAGTGACCTCACCCAGTGCTGTGACAACACTTCCCAGTCCGGGCCAGGTGCAAGACATGCAACAACACGCTTCGGCTAAAAGCTAGCGGCTTTCGCCGAAGCGCAGCAACTCTGGGCCATAAGTGTTGTCGAGCCGCGGCATCTGCAACAGGTTGGTATTGATCGGATGCAAAAACCGGGGGTGATTTAAGGCCTCTTACGCTGAATCTCACCCGGGGAAGGTCTGCAAAACTCCATTCGCCGAACCGGCACGGCCCCATGCCGAGCGCAGCGTCACCAGTTGCCTGCACAACCCGCATTTTGCGGGTCGGATTGGCACGGGTTTCAGACCCATTTCAGCCCTTGTAGTGCCAACTCGGCACCCCGAGACGCACCTGCCCCTGCGGCTCCAAGATCCGCATTCTAGCCACCCACAGATTGCCCAGCGCAGACAGCATCGTCAGGCGAACCGTGTTCTTTCCCACCCCCGGTAGCGCACCTTGGCATAGCCAAACTGCTGTTTGTTCATGCGGAATGGGTGCTCGACCTTGGACCGCACGCTGGCTTGCAGCCGCTCGGCTTTCTCCAGCAGTTTGTGCAGTTCTCTCCCTGAATCAAGCCCCTTGCACTTGCCCGGGCGCAAGGCCACGTGCCACTTGATCTTGGCGTTGCTCCCTTGCATCTCCTGACGCTCGTCAGCGCCCCGGTGGCCCGCATCGCCCCAGCATGCTTTTCCTTGCCATGCAGCAGTACTGCTGCATGCGCCACATCGTTGAAGTTGGCGGCCGTACCGATGGCGGTGTGCACCAGTCCCGAGTCAACATCCACGCTGATGTGTGCATTGATGCCGAAGTGCCATTGGTTGCCCTTCTTGGCCCGGTACATCTCGGGGTCTCGCTCACCCTCATTATTCTTGGTCGCGCTGAGCGCCGCGACAACGTGATGGTGGCATCCACAATGGTGCCGGTCTTGAGCATCAGGCCCCGCCGGGCCAGACCGGTGTTGATGGCGGCCAGAACCTGGGGAGCCAGCTGGTACTTCTCCAGCAGATGAAAGAAGCGCAGGGTGGTGGCTTCATCGGGAATGCGTGCTGCGCCGCCTAGGCCGGCGAAACGGCGATACGGCGGCGCCAGTGCAGTTCTTCTTCCATGGCCGGACGGCTCTGGTTCCACCATGGCTGCAGGCAAAGGATGCGCAGTGTGGTCTCGATGGGAACCGGTGGACGGCCGCCCAAGGCCAAGCGTGCGCCTCGGGCACCCTGCGTAGTAAACGCCCTAGCATTCGGTCATCTGGTGCTAAGGTCTTCGCGCACCATTGAGCCCTCGTGCCCTCCAACTTTCATCAGTCAAAAATCTCAGCACTCAAAAACTTGGCACCTTGTGCATCTTTTGCTGAAAGCGAGGGCGAAACGCCCACCTCCGGCCAAGCAATGGCCAAATTCTTATCATCCCAAACAATACTACGTTCGAACGCTGGCGCGTAGTAATCCGTAGTTTTATAGAGAAAGTCTGCACTTTCACTGAGCACAATAAAGCCATGTGCAAATCCAGGTGGCACCCACAGTTGGCGATGGTTATCCTCAGTCAGTTCGACTCCCACCCAACGACCGCAGTTGGGTGAACTCTTCCGGATATCAACAGCCACATCAAAAACGGCACCGCGAACCACCCGCACCAATTTACCCTGGGGCTGCCGGATTTGATAATGCAAGCCCCTCAAGACCCCTTTGGCACTTCGGCTATGGTTGTCTTGTACAAACTCCACCTGCACCAGCCCGGTGGCCTTGCGAAACGCCTCAAGATTGAAGCTTTCATAAAAAAAACCCCGCGCATCACCGAATACTTTGGGCTCGATGATCAGCACTTCGGGAATTGATGTGGCGGTCACTTGCATGGATTGGATTCACTCATGAGTTGCAGGAGGTACTTGCCATACCCGTTCTTGGCGAGCGGCTGGGCCAGCTTCTCCAGCTGCTCATTGCCTATAAGTCCATTGCGCCACGCAATTTCTTCAGGACATGCAATCTTCAATCCCTGCCGGTGTTCCAACGTAGCAATAAACTGCCCTGCCTCCAGCAGGCTATCGTGCGTACCAGTATCGAGCCAAGCGTAGCCCCGCTGCATGATCTGAACATTCAGGCGATCACGCTCCAAATAGGCTCGATTCACGGTCGTGATTTCAAGTTCACCACGTGAACTGGGTTTTACCGCCTTGGCGATATCGACTACCTCGTTGTCATAGAAATACAGACCTGTTACAGCGTAGCTGCTCTTGGGCTGCGCTGGTTTTTCTTCGATGCTGCTAGCCTTTCCGGTCCGATCGAATGACACCACGCCATAGCGCTCAGGATCGTGCACATGGTATGCGAAGACGGTAGCTCCCGAGGTCTGCTGATCAGCCGATTCCAGCAGTTTCTGGAAATCATGGCCGTGGAAAATGTTGTCCCCGAGCACCAGCGCACTAGGAGAGTTGCCCACAAAGTGCTCTCCGATGATGAAAGCCTGCGCTAGCCCATCAGGACTTGCCTGAACTGCGTATTGCAGATTGATACCCCACTGGCTTCCGTCACCTAGCAGTTGCTCAAAGCGAGGGGTGTCTTGCGGAGTACTGATAATGAGGATGTCTACTATTCCCGCGAGCATCAGTGTGCTCAACGGGTAATAAATCATGGGCTTATCGTAAACAGGCAGCAGTTGTTTACTGATTGCCAACGTAGCGGGGTGCAGGCGGGTGCCCGAGCCTCCGGCAAGGATGATGCCTTTGCGTTGCGTCATGGAGAGAGAGCAGTTTAGAGAATTTCAGCCAGCATGCGCGCCACACCGGCCTGCCAGTGAGGCAATTCAAGGCCAAAAGTAGATTGCAGCTTTTGCGCATTCAGGCGCGAGTTATGCGGGCGCACAGCGGGTGTCGGGAACGCACTGGTAGGCACTGGCAACACCTTCTCTGCTTTGAATTCGAGAGCAGGCTTGAGCCTTTTTGCCGTCGCAAGAACAAACTGTGCGTACTCGTTCCAGCTAGTTTCGCCACCTGCAACACAATGGTATATGCCGGCATCTTCGGGATACAACCGCAAATGGCGCAATACGTGAGCTGTAACGTCAGCCAGCAGATCCGCTCCAGTGGGAGCACCCCATTGGTCATCAATCACTGTCAGCTGTTCACGCTCTTGCGCAAGCCGAAGCATCGTCTTGGCGAAATTACCACCCCGCGCGGCATAAACCCAACTAGTACGGAGGATCAAATGCTTGGCACCAGCGTCCTTGATGAGTTGCTCGCCTTCGAGTTTGGTGCGACCGTATACGCTCAACGGCGCAGTCTTATCGGTCTCGACCCACGGAAGGTCACCGCTGCCATCGAAGACGTAATCAGTGCTGTAGTGCACCAGCCAGGCGCCGAGTTTCACGGCCTCCAGCGCGATGGCGCCAGGAGCGGTAGCGTTCAGTAATCGGGCGAAATCAGTCTCGCTCTCTGCCTTGTCCACCGCAGTGTGGGCTGCAGCATTGACGATGATGTCGGGGCGCAATGCGCGCACCGTCTCGGCCACGCCAGCCGGGTTCGAGAAATCACCGCAGTGGTCGGTGCTATCGAAATCCAAAGCGGTGACCGCGCCCAGCAATGACAGGCTGCGCTGCAACTCCCAGCCGACCTGGCCACCTTTACCAAAAAGCAGGATATTCATGCAGCAACGCCCTCGGGTTTCCCAATGGAGGTTTCCTGCGCATACTGGGTCTGCACCCATTCGCGGTAGGCACCGGTCTGTACGTTAGCCACCCAGTCGGCATGCTCCAGGTACCACTGCACCGTCTTGCGAATGCCGGTATCGAAGGTTTCGGCAGGCTTCCAACCCAGCTCGCGCTCGATCTTTCGGGCGTCGATGGCGTAGCGACGATCGTGGCCGGGGCGGTCCTTCACATAGGTGATCAGGGCCCTGTAGCTCTGGCCGTCGGCGCGGGGGCGCAGCTCGTCGAGCAAGCTGCAGACCATGTTCACGATCTCGATATTGGGCTTTTCGTTCCAACCGCCCACGTTGTAGGTCTGGCCGGGAGTGCCCGCCTCCAGCACACGGCGGATGGCACTGCAGTGGTCCTTCACGTACAGCCAGTCGCGCACCTGCATGCCGTCGCCGTACACCGGCAGGTTCTTGCCGGCCAAGGCGTTGACGATCATCAGCGGGATCAGCTTCTCGGGGAAGTGGTAGGGCCCGTAGTTGTTGCTGCAGTTGGTGGTGAGCACCGGCAGGCCGTAGGTGTGGTGCCAGGCACGCACCAGGTGGTCGCTGGCAGCCTTGCTGGCGCTGTAGGGGCTGTTGGGCTCGAAGCCGCGGGTTTCGGTGAAAGCTGGGTCGGTGGGGGAGAGTGAGCCGTACACCTCGTCGGTGGACACGTGCAGAAAGCGGAAGGCCGCACGCTCGCCCTCAGGCAGTGCGCTCCAGTAGGCGCGCACTGCTTCGAGCAGGCGGAACGAGCCGACGATGTTGGTCTGGATGAAGTCCTCGGGCCCATGGATGGAGCGGTCCACATGGGATTCGGCGGCGAAGTTGACCACGGCGCGCGGCTTGTGCTCGGCCAGCAGGCGTTCCAGCAGTGCGGAGTCGCCGATGTCGCCCTGCACAAAGATGTGCCGGGGATCGCCCTGGACGCTGTCCAGGTTGTGCAGGTTGCCCGCGTAGGTGAGCTTGTCGAGGTTGACCACGGGCTCGCTGGACGCGGCAAGCCAGTCAAGAACGAAGTTGGCGCCAATGAAACCTGCGCCGCCGGTAACCAGAATCATGGGATGGGCTGTGTGAAATGCCTGCTCGGCAGAACCCGCGATTATCCCACCCCGCCCGGCTACCGGGTAACAGAGTTCAACGAGGGTCTTTCTGCACGAGCCAACGGAACATCAAAAGTGGATACCGCGCATCATCTGCTGCAAGGCCACGGCCTCGGCCGACAGCTGCGGTTTGGCGTCCTTGCTGCCCTTGGCCGCCGTGGAATCCGGGAACATGCGGAAGCTGGTGTTCATGGTGATCTGGGCCACGCGCGGCACCAGTGCGTGCAGCAACTGCCCGGTGATACCCAGGCGCGTGGCGATGCGCACGGGCTTGAAGATGCAGGCCTGGGCAATCATGTCGGCCGCCTCTTCCGGTGCCAGGGTGGGTACGTTGTTGTAGATCTTGGTGGGCGCGATCATGGGAGTGCGCACCAGCGGCATGTTGATGGTGGTGAAGGTGATGCCCTGGTCGGCAAACTCGCTCGACGCGCAGCGCGTCCAGGCGTCCAGCGCCGCCTTGCTGGCCACATAGGCCGAGAAGCGCGGCGCATTGGTCAGCACACCGATGGAGCTGATGTTGACCACATGCCCCTTGCGCTTTTCCACCATGCCTGGCAACAGGCCCATCGTCACCCGCAGGCAGCCGAAGTAGTTCAGCTGCATGGTGCGCTCGTAGTCGTGGAAGCGGTCGTAGCTCGACTCGATGGCGCGGCGGATGGAGCGGCCCGCGTTGTTGATCAAAAAGTCCACGCCGCCATGGTTGTCGATGAGCAATTGCACGAAGCGGTCGCAATCGGCCATGTCGGCAATGTCGGCCGAATAGGCGATGAACTGGTAGCCCTTGGCTTTGGCCTCGGCACAGGCCTCGTCCAGCTTGTCCTGGTCTCGGCCGCAAATGATGGTGGTGGCGCCCGCCTCGGCAAACTTGTGCGCAGCCGCCAAGCCAATGCCGGACGACCCGCCCGTGATCAGCACCACCTTGCCCGCCACCGTGCCCTTGAGCGTGCGGTCGATGAACAGCTCGGGGTCCAGGTGGCGCTCCCAGTAGTCCCACAGGCGCCAGGCGTAGTCCTTGAGGTTGGGGCACGAAACGCCTGAGCCCTTGAGCGCCGCCAGTGTCTCGCGGCAGTCAAAGCGTGTGGGGTAGTTCACGAAGGTGAGCATGTCCTCGGGCAGGCCCAGGTCCTTCATGACCGCGTTGCGCACCCGGCGCACGGGCGCCAGCGCCATCAGGCTCTTCTTCACGCTCTTGGGGATAAAGCCCAGCAGCGCAGCGTTGACGAACAGGTTCATCCGCGGCGCATGGGCTGCGCGGCTGAAAATGTCCAGCACATCGCCCACGCGGTAGCCCACCGGGTCCACCAGGTGGAAGCACTTCTTGCCGATGTCTTTCTGGTGGCTAATCACGTTGAGCGCGTTCACCACAAAATCCACGGGCACGATGTTCACGCGCCCGCCCTCCAGCCCCACGGTGGGCATCCAGGGCGGCAGCAGCTGGCGCAGGCGCTGGATGAGTTTGAAAAAGTAGTAGGGCCCGTCGATCTTGTCCATCTCGCCGGTCTGGCTGTCACCCACCACCATCGCGGGGCGGTACACCGTCCAGGGCACCTTGCAATCGTGGCGCACGATTTTTTCGCTCTCGTGCTTGGTCTGGAAGTACGGGTGGTCCAGGCCCTCGGCCTCGTCGAACATGTCTTCGCGGAACACGCCTTCGTACAGGCCGGCGGCTGCGATGGAGGAGACATGGTGGAAGTGCCCTGCATCGATGGCCTTGGCCAGGTCCACCGTGTTGCGCGTGCCCTCGATGTTCACGGCCACTTGGGTCTCTTCATCGGCCGCCAGGTCGTACACCGCAGCCAGGTGGTAGAAATGGTCGATCTGCCCCTTGAGCTTCTTCACATCTTCGGACGCCACGCCTAGCTTTTTGGCGGTGAGGTCGCCAAACACAGGGACGGCGCGTGCAGGGCCCACGCCCCAGAAGCTGCGCAGGTCGGCCACCTTGTCGGCACTCTCCTTGCGGATCAGGAAGTGGACCACCGCCCCCTTGCGCTCCAGCAGCTTCTTGACCAGCCGCTTGCCAATGAACCCCGTTGCCCCCGTCACGAAATACTGCATGGATAACTCCTCTGAGATAACTTCATTCTTGCCCAAGGCCTGCGCACCCCGATTCAGCAGAAACCCGCGCCGATGCTAGGCGGCCAGCGCCCTCCCCCGCTAGGTGGCACGCTCTACATTTTTAGGAGCGCGTGCCTACACCTTGCGCACCGTGCGGCGTACAGTGCGGCCATGCGTCGAAGGCAAAATCGCCCCGGCAACCCCAACCAACCGCACCACGGAGGCCTCATGGTCAAGAAACTGCAGAAACTCAGCGCTGACAAGAAGAAGAGCAACGCCCAACTGTCCAGCACCGTCAAGGACTCCGCCCAGCAGATCTGGCTGGCTGGCTTGGGTGCCTTCTCCAAGGCACAGGAAGAAGGCGGCAAGGTGTTTGAAGCCCTGGTCAAGGAAGGCCTGACCATTCAGCGCAAGACCCAGGCCGTGGCCGAAGAGAAGATCACCGAAGCCACCAGCCGCGTGACCACGATGGCCAGCGACATCGGCTCCAAGGCCCAGGGCCAGTGGGACAAGCTCGAAAACATCTTCGAAGACCGCGTGGCCAAGGCACTGGCAAAGCTGGGCGTGCCCTCGGCCCGCGACCTGGAAGCCCTGAGCGCCCGTGTGGACGCGCTGGCCAAGGGCAGCAAAGCAGCTCCTGCCAAGGCTGCGGCCAAGCCCGCTGCCAAGGCTCCTGCCAAGAAAGCGGCCGCAAAGAAGGCCGCTCCTGCCAAGGCTGCGGCCAAGCCCGCTGCCAAGGCCCCCGCGAAGAAGGCTGCGACCAAGAAGACCGCAACACGTGCCGCTGCCGACACCGGCACCAGCACGCCGTCGGCCAGCTGATCAAAGGCTTGCCGCTGGCAAGCACCCAGCCCGCACCAAGCGGTCCACGCGCCACAGCGCCTGGGCCGCTTTTCTTTTATTGGTGAAACCCATGAAGTGCGCTACAAGCAGCCTGGATGCTGCACGCGCGCCCTTTGCTCATGTCGCACTGCAGCATGACTGCGTGGGTTAGAGTAGCCATCAGAGACACCGAAACAACGAAGTACAACGACGCGAAGGGCCCGCACACATGGTGAAGAAAGCGCCACGCCGCACCGCAGAACGCATTCTGGAAGTGACGCTGGACCTGTTCAACCGGTTCGGCGAACCCAACGTCTCCACCACCCTGATTTCGGCCGAGCTGCGCATCAGCCCCGGCAACCTGTACTACCACTACCCCGCCAAGGACGAGCTGATCAACGCGCTGTTTGATCGCTACGAAGCCTCACTCACCGAGCTACTGGCCGCCGCCGACGGCGTGCGCAATGTGGAGGACGCCTGGTTCTTCATGCACTCCCTGTTCGAGCTGATCTGGCAGTACCGCTTTTTGTACCGCGACCTCAACGACCTGCTGTCCAAGAATCGGCGACTGGAGACCCACTTCCAGGCCATCCTCAAGAACAAGACCCGCGCCGTGCGCGCCATGCTGGACGGCATGGCGCGCGCAGACGCACTGCACATCGACTCGCGCGAGCTGGAGGCCACGGCCACCAGTATGGTCGTGGTGCTCACCTACTGGCTCAGCTTTGAATACGTGCGCGACCCGCGCCGTGCGCTGGAGCCCGAAAGCGCCCAGGCCGCGCTGCTGCGCGGCGCCCACCATGTGCTGAACCTGCTCATGCCGTACCTGGAAAGCGGCCAGCGCGCCCACTTGCTGGAGCTGGTCGGCGCCTACGCCGCAGTGCCAGGCTGATGCAGAGACAGCCCATCACAGACACCCCACCACAAGAACTTCCGGAGACACACACCATGGCCAAATGGACCCCCTTCCCCCACGCCGGCGACTACCAGTTCGACGCTGCGAGCGTCAAGAAGCACTGGGCACGACTGCATGCCGGTGATGCAGAACCCTGCCCCAAGGACGCAGCCGTGCTGGAAGCGTGGGCGCTGTTCCATAACGGAGACTTCGAGAAGGCGGCAGCAGCAGGCCTGGCCGCCGGTGGCGCAGGCAACACTGCGGCCAACAAAGCCACTTCCATCTACGCCAACTACCTGGAGCCCAAGGAAAAGACGCGCCTGGACCTGTTCATGCAAGTGGCCGAAAGGGCCGAGGCCCAGGCCGCCGCAGAACCGAACAATGCCAACGCCTGGTACTGGCATGCGTATGCTCTGGGCCGCTACAGCCAGGGCATCAGCGTGGCCAAGGCGCTGGCGCAGGGGCTGGGCGGCAAGGTGAAGGAGTCGCTGGAAAAGGCCATTGCCCTGTCACCCAAACATGCCGATGCACGCATCGCTCTGGGCGCCTTCCATGCCGAGGTGATCGACAAGGTGGGTTCGCTGATTGGCGGCATGACCTATGGCGCCAAGAAGGACACGGGCCTCAAGCTGTTCCAGGAAGCGCTCAAGCTCAATCCAGGCTCAGCCATTGCGATGATCGAATACGCCAACGCACTGGTCATGCTGGAAGGCGACAAGAAGATGAAGGAAGCCACCGCGCTCTACGAAAAAGCCGCCACCGCCGAGCCCATGGATGCCATGGAGCGGCTGGATGTGGAAATGGCGCGGAGTGAACTCGAAGAAGAATAAGTTCGGTACATCCCCCTGAGGCGCTTCGCGCCTTCGCCCTTCTCTCGACTGACTACGCCATTCGGGAAGTAGGACGACACCTTCGCTGCGGGGCGGCCCTTGCTCGGTGTCCCTGGCGTGGGCAGCGCCAGTTTTGCTGGTCGATGATCCTAGAAAACCGCTTCGCACTGGTGCAGCGACGGCGTTACAAGGCCCTCAGCCCCCAAACCGCCGCGCAGCAATCTCCAGCAGCCCATCAAAAATCAGGTTGTCCACCAGCTCGAACGGCCGCGTCATGCTGGGTGCCATCTTCCAGCCGGCGCCGCCGGTCATGATGCAAGCTGGCTCCTGGCCGCAGTGTTGCAGCAGGTGCTGGTACATGCGCTCCACGGCCCCTGCGATGGCGTAGGTGCCACCGCTGGTCAGGGCATCGCTGGTATTGGTGGGGAACGGGCGCACTTCACCGGTGGGCACATGCAGCCCGGCCGTGCCCGATTCGAGTGCTCGGAGCATGATGCCGTGGCCGGGCAAGATCAGGCCGCCCATGAAGCGGCCTTCGGTGTCGATGCATTCCACCGTCACGGCCGTGCCCACCATCACCACCACCAGCGGCCGTGCGGGGCCGCGTGCCAGCACATGGTGGCGCGCGCCGATCATGGCCACCCAGCGGTCGGAGCCCAGGCGCGAGGGATGGTCGTAGCCATTGGTCAGCCCCGCCTCCTGCGCCGATGACACCACCCACGAGGGGGTGACGTCCCACAGCTCCATTTGCTCCTGCACGCGGCGTTTGACGGCATCTCCTGCCACCACGCAGCCCAACATGCGCTCCGGGTGCGGCAGCGATGCCCAGCTGCCTTCGGCCAGGCGGTCGATGTGGTCGAGGAATTCGGCGCCATGCGCGATCAGCGCAGCCCCGGGGCGGGGAGCGTCGTACAACGCCCATTTGAGACGGGTGTTACCGACGTCGATGGCCAGAAAAGTCATGCGGCGGATTATCCCGAGTTTTGGCATCGGGGCTGATTCCGCCGAGACAGCCCCACAGCGGCCCGCGCGGGAATGTGAAAAATCGTTTCACACCCTTCGTCTGACACGGGCGCGCCCTCCATTGCCGCTACAGTGGCCTCTCCTTTTTCTGCAACCTCAGGAGGTACGACATGGGTCTTTTCAGTTTCATCAAGGAAGCCGGTGAAAAGCTGTTTGGCGGTAAGGACGCGCAAGCTGCCACCGCCGCCGCTCCCACGCAGGATGAACTCAACGCCAAGGCGAGCAAGGCTATCGAGACCTACATCGCCGCGCAAAACCTGGGCGCCAGCAATGTGCAAGTGGCCTTTCAGGGCCCCGAAGGCAAGGTCACGGTGAAGGGCACCGCCCCCACCCAGGCCGCCAAAGAGAAGATCACCCTGTGCTGCGGCAACGTGGCCAGCGTGACCAGCGTCGAGAACCTGATGGAGGTGACCAACCCCGAGCCCGAAGCCCAGTACCACGACGTGGTGCGCGGCGACACGCTCAGCGCCATTGCCAAGAAGTTCTACGGCGACGCCAACAAGTACCCCGTGATCTTCGAAGCCAACAAGCCCATGCTGAGCCACCCCGACAAGATCTACCCCGGCCAGAAGCTGCGCATCCCGCCCCTAGCCAAGTAAGCCTTCTCGGCCTCAAGACCAAAGAGCGGCCAGCGCTTGTAAATCAGGCGCTGGCAGCTCTTTTTTTGATAGCTATTCAGCCCTGCTTCCACGGCAGGCCATGAAAGCGCCAGCCGCCCTTCTTGCCGCGCTGCCCTTGCGCGTCCGCATCGCCCTCAAACCCTTCGAGGATGTTGTACGCAGTGATGCCCAGCTCGGTGGCGCGGCGCGCGGCGGCGATGGAGCGCACGCCGCTGCGGCACAGCAGCACGGCCCGCGCGCCCTCAGGCACGGCGGCGCGCATCTGGGCATCAAAATCGGCGTTCATCGCCATGCCTGGCCATTGTTTCCAGGCCACGGCAGCAGCACCAGGCACGTAGCCGACCCACTCGCGTTCGGCGTCGCTGCGCACGTCCACCAGCACGGCCTGCCCGGCCTGCACCCATTGCCAGGCCTGCTGGGGCGTCACGTCACCGGCGTAGCCGTCGGCGGGAGAAATCTTGGCTTCGGTCATCTTCAAGGTCCTTCTTTCAGTCCCACAAAGGGGCAGGTTCGTCGCGGAGATGGCTGCGCAGCTGGGCGTAGTCGGGCACCACGGTGGCCACGGTATCCCAGAAGCGCGGGCTGTGGTCCATCACGCGCAGGTGGGCCAATTCGTGCGCCACCACGTAGTCGATGATGGCCGGGCGGTAGTGCAGCAGGCGCCAGTTCAGGCGGATGGAGCCGTCGGCCTTGGCGCTGCCCCAGCGGGTGTTGGCGCTCGACAGGCGCAGGCTGGCCCAGCGCACGCCCAGGAGCGGCGCAAAGTGGTCCAGCCGCTCGGTGAAGTGGCGGCGCGCGTCGCGCATCAGCCAGGCCTGCACAGCGTCGCGGATCTGCGCGGGGTTGGCGCTGTGGGGCAGGCCGATGTGCAGGCTGGGTTGTTCCGTGGCAGTGACCAGCGCCCCGCCCTTGCCCGCAAAGCCGTGGCTGGGGTCCAGCACCACCGTCAAGGGCTCGCCCAGGTAGGGCAGTACCGCGCCATGGGCCCACACGATGCGGCCGCCTTCCATGCGCTGCTGGCGCTCGCGCGCTTCGCCCAGCTTGCGCAGGATCCAGTCGGATTTTTCGCGCAGTGCAGAATCCACCGCGCCCAGCGTGACCCAGCTGGGTGCCCGCACCGACAGGCCGTCGGGCCCCACCGAGAAGCCGATGCTGCGGCGGCGCGCACGCTGCAGCGCGTAGGCCACCACGGCATCGCCCAGCAAAACCTCGCGGTTGGCCTGGGGGTGGCGGAATTCAGCGGGGGACAACAGCGAGGGCAGCGGCACTGCGGGTGCCGCTGGGCGTTGCACTATCGTTTTAGGAGCTACTGGCGCATGATCGACTAGCGCTTGCGGCTGATTTGGCCTCAAACCCGCAGCCATGGGGCTGGGGGCTGCTGCAGGCGCGCCCGGCGGGTCGAACAGGTCCAGCGCCAGTTGCACAAGCCGCTGCATCAACTCAACAGTCCCCGAGGGTCCACAAAAACGCACGCAGTTTTTGCAACTGGCACGGCCCAAGCCAGTGGCCGCCGCGCAAGGGCCGCCCCGCCGCGCTGGCGGCGTCCCCCTTCCCGAATGGCGCAGCCATTCGAGAGAAGGGGGAAGGCGCGCAGCGCCTCAGGGGGTTGTCTTGTAAGCATCGGGATCCAGTCGGCGCATCTCGGCCTCGATCCAGGCCTCCACCTCGCGCATCAGTTCGTCGGGCTGGCGCCCCACGCTGGAGATGGGTTTGCCGATCGACACATCCACCACGCCGGGGCGCTTGATGAACGCCTTGCGCGGCCACACCTTGGCCGAGGTCACGGCGATCGGGATCACGGGTGCGCCCGTGTCGATGGCGAGGCGCGTGCCCCCCGTCTTGTAGTTGCCCTTCTGCCCCCGCTCGATCCGCGTGCCCTCGGGGAACATGATGATCCAGATGCCCTTGGCGAGCAGGTCCTTGCCCTGCTGCACCACCTTGTTGAAGGCCTGGGTGCGCTGGTTGCGGTCGATGTGGATCATGTCCAGCCGCCCGATGGCCCAGCCGAAGAAGGGCACGTGCAGCAGCTCCTTCTTGAACACGTAGGCCAGGGGGTGCGGCATGATCACCGGCATCAGGAAGGTCTCGTACGTGGACTGGTGTTTGACCAGCAGGATCGCGCCTTCGTTGGCGCCCTGCGGCAGGTTCTCCATGCCGGTCACCTCGGCGCGAATGCCCAGAACCACCCGCGCGCCGCTGATGCACAGCGACAGCCAGGCCCGCGCGATGCGGTACAGGGGCACACCGCGCACGCCCAGCAGCGTGCCCAGCATGATGGCCAGCGCGTAGGGCACCACGGTGATGCCCATCCAGAGAAGGTGAATGACGGAACGGATAAGAGCCATTGGAAAGTCTTTTAGGCCGCAAGCGCTAGTGGAATATGCGCTAACAGCTATCAATTAAATAGCATCAGGATGTTGCCACGCCTGTGATGCCCTGTCACGACTGCGGCAAGGGCGCTGCGCCCAAAGCGCCCACAGCACCTGTAGCACCAGGCACCACCGGCAGCAGCTGGTCCACAAAATCTGCGAGGCTGGCGTGCACTTGCGTGCCCGCTGGCAACCCCACAGGCAATGCCCCGCCCGGCCGCAACGCGGCCGACTGGCCGGTGCACACCAGGTGCAACTGGGCCCCCAGGGCGGCACCCGCCTGCAAGTGGGCCTCGCAGCTGCCAACCACGCGGACCTCGTTGCGCTCCACGCCGTAGCGGTCGCAGATTTGCTCGAGCAGGCCCGGAGCGGGCTTGCGGCAACTACAGTCCTCGTCGGCCGCGTGGGGGCAATAGAACACCGCATCGATGCGCCCACCCACCGCCGCCACCTGCCGATGCAGCTTGGCGTGGATGGCGTTGAGCGCCACCACGTCAAACAGGCCCCGGCCCAGGCCCGGCTGGTTGGTGGCCACCACCACATGCCAGCCCGCGTGGTTGAGGCGGGCAATGGCTTCGAGCGCGCCGGGCACCGCCGTCCATTCGTCGGCCGAGGTGATGTATTCGTCCCCCATCGGGTTGAGGGTGCCGTCGCGGTCGAGGATGGCGAGTTTCATAGGAGGGGTTTGCCTTGTGAGAACCACCAGCCTACCAGCACCCGGGGTCAGACCGCCAGACGGGACAGATCGGCCACGCGGTTCATGGCTTCGTGCAGCGTCTTGAGCAGGCCCTGGCGGTTCAGGCGCAGGTCCAGTTGCTCGGCGTTCACCATCACGTCGTCAAAGAACGCGTCCACGGGCGCGCGCAGCACGGCCAAGGTCTGCAGGCTGGCGGTGTAGTCACCGGCCTCGAACTGGGCGTTGGCCTCGGGCACAAAGCGCTGCAGCGCGGCAAACAGATCCTGCTCGGCCTTTTCCTGCAGCAGCTGGGGATTGACGTGGGCATCCACAGGGCCTTCGACCTCGGCCTTTTTCAGGATGTTGCCCACACGCTTGTTGGCGGCGGCCAGGGCCGGGCTTTCGGGTAACGCGGCGAAGGCTCGCACTGCGGCCAGCTGCTTCTCGACCAGGGCCAGACGCTGCGGGCGCAGGGCCAGCACGGCGTCCACCTCTTGCGCGCTGTAGCCTTGCTCACGCAGGCTGCCGGCGAGGCGGTCGTAGATGAATTCGGCGAGCTGCGCCGAGGCGTCGCTGATCTTGTCGCCAAAAGCAGGCACTGCACCGGCCAGCAGCGCGTTCAAATCGAGCGGAAGGTCTTTTTCGACCAGCATGCGGATCACGCCCAGCGCATGGCGGCGCAGCGCGAAGGGGTCACGGTCGCCCGTGGGCAGGTTGCCGATGCCGAACATGCCGACCAGGGTTTCGAGCTTGTCGGCCAGGGCCACCACAACACCGGCCGTGTTGCGGGGCAGCGTGTCACCCGCGAAGCGTGGCTTGTAGTGGTCTTCAATCGCGTTTGCCACGGTCTCGCCCAGGCCGTCATTCAGGGCGTAGTAGCCGCCCATGATGCCCTGCAACTCGGGGAACTCGCCCACCATGTCGGTCACGAGGTCGGTCTTGGCCAGTTGCGCGGCCAGGTCGGCGTCTTGCACCAGTTGTGCATCGCCCAGCTGCTGTGCGATGGCCTTGGCGATGGCGCGCACGCGCTCCACGCGCTCACCCTGGGTGCCCAACTTGTTGTGGTACACGACCTTGCCCAGACCCTCGACGCGCGAGGCCAGGGTCTTCTTGCGGTCCTGGTCGAAGAAGAACTTGGCGTCGGCCAGGCGCGGGCGCACCACGCGCTCGTTGCCGCCGGTCACAAAGCTGGTGTCTTCGGGGCTGATGTTGCTGACCACCAGGAATTTGTTGGTGAGCTTGCCTGCGGCGTCGAGCAGCGGGAAGTACTTCTGATTGGCCTTCATCGTGAGGATGAGGCACTCTTGCGGCACGCCCAGGAACTGCTCTTCAAACTGGCAGATGACAACGTTGGGACGCTCGACCAGCGCGGTCACTTCGTCCAGCAGGGCTTCGTCTTCAATGGGGCGGGCACCGTTGCCCACCTTAGCGGCGGCAGCGGCGAGCTGGCGGGCGATCTCGGCTTTGCGCTCGGCAAACGATGCGATCACCGCGCCGTCTTTTTGCAGCGTGGCGGCGTAGCTGTCGGCGTCCTTCAACACCACGGGCGACACGGCGGCTTCAAAACGGTGGCCAGTGGTGCTGTTGCCAGCCGTCAGACCCAGCGCCTTCACGGGCACTACGGTGCTGCCGTGCAGCGCCACCAGGCCGTGTGCGGGGCGCACAAAGTTCACGCTGGTCCAGCCGGGCAGCTCGCAGTCGGTTTCGAGCTGGTAGCTCATCACCTTGGGGATGGGGAGCTTGGCGATGGCTTCGTCGAGTGCCTTTTGCAGGCCACCTGCCAACGTCGCACCGGGCACCACGCTGTCGTAGAACAGGGCCTCGGCCTTGCCGTCCTGGGCGCGCTTGAGCGCGGCCACGGCGGCTGCGGGGTTGGACACATCAGCGCCCAGCGCCTGCAGCTTTTTCAGCAGCGCGGGCGTGGCATTGCCGTCCTTGTCCAAGCCCACGGTCACGGGCATGAGCTTTTGCTGCACGGCCTTGTCAGCGGCCTTGCCGGCCACGACGGTCACGTGCGCAGCCAGGCGGCGGGGCGAGGCAAATGGCGTGACCACCGAAGCGGCCGTCGCCAGGCCCTGGGCCTTGAGCTGGTCGCCCAGCACGGTGGCAAAGGCATCGCCCAGCTTCTGCAGCGCCTTGGGAGGCAGTTCTTCGACAAACAGTTCAACGAGGAGGTTTTGGGTCGTCATGTTCTTGTTCTTTCGCTCGTTCACGCGGCCTTTTTGACCATCTGTTCCACCCACTCGCGCGGCGCCATGGGGAAGCCCAGGCGCTCACGGCTTTCGTAGTAGCTCTGTGCCACGCTGCGGGCCAGGTTCCGGATGCGGCCGATGTAGGCGGCGCGTTCGGTCACGCTGATGGCGCCGCGTGCATCCAGCAGGTTGAAGCTGTGTGCGGCCTTGAGCACCTGCTCGTACGCGGGCAGCGCCAGCTGCTGCTCCATCAGGTACTTGGCCTGCTTTTCGTGCGCATTGAAGGCGGTGAACAAGAAGTCCGCGTCGCTGTGCTCGAAGTTGTAGGTGGACTGCTCCACCTCGTTTTGCTTGTACACGTCGCCGTAGCTCAGCGTGTCGGTCCACTTGAGGTTGTAGACGTTGTCCACGCCTTGCAGGTACATGGCCAGGCGCTCCAGGCCGTAGGTGATCTCGCCGGTGGCGGGCTTGCAGTCGATGCCGCCAACCTGCTGGAAGTAGGTGAACTGCGTCACTTCCATGCCGTTGAGCCACACCTCCCAGCCCAGGCCCCAGGCGCCGAGCGTGGGGTTTTCCCAGTCGTCTTCCACAAAGCGGATGTCGTTCTTCTTGAGGTCGAAGCCCAGGGCTTCGAGGCTGCCCAGGTACAGCTCCAGGATGTTGGCCGGTGCGGGCTTGAGCACCACCTGGTACTGGTAATAGTGCTGCAGGCGGTTGGGGTTCTCGCCGTAGCGGCCGTCCTTGGGGCGGCGGCTGGGCTGCACGTAGGCGGCCTTCCAGGGCTCGGGGCCGATGGCGCGCAGGAAGGTGGCGGTGTGCGAGGTGCCGGCGCCCACTTCCATGTCATAGGGTTGCAAAAGGGCGCAACCCTGCGCGTCCCAATAGGACTGCAGCTTCAAAATGATTTGCTGGAATGTCAACATGGCGTCTGTGGCTGAGGCACTGGCAAGCCAGGGCCGGGCAAGTAAGGGGAAAGGAAGAAAACGCGGTGCGTGAGCAAACCCCAGGCCTGTCGCCCCACAAGGCAATCAGGACGGGCATCGCGCGCGCAAACCGGTGATTTTACGGCGCGCAGCCGCGCGCGCTGCGGCAGCGCCAGCAACACCGGCCCGCGACCATGAAAAAAGGCCGGAGCCCTTTTGGAGCCCCAGCCTTCCCAACCAGTCACGCGAGCTATAAGCCGGTGCGTACCGGTGGCCACACGGGTGTGGCCGTCAACGCATGCATCGCGTCAAAGCATGGCGTTCTAACCTCAGAACCGGGATCAGTACTCCCAGAAAATGCGCTGCAGTTCCTTGCTGTCGTTGGTCTTGGTCAAAGCGACCATGGCCAGGATGCGGGCCTTTTGGGGGCGCAGGTCATGGGCCACCACCCAGTCGTACTTGTCGTCGGGCTGCTCGGCATTGCGCAGCACAAAACCATCGGGCACGCGGGCCGAACGGATGATTTGCACGCCCGAGGCGCGCAGGGCCTTGAGCGAATCGACCGCTTGGGCAGCCACAGAGCCATTGCCAGTGCCGGCGTGGATCAGCGCCTTGACGCCGGCCTTGCCGTAGGCGTCGATGCCGGTGGTGTTCATGTTGCCGTAGCCGTAAACGATGTCCACGGCAGGCAGGGCCTTGATGTCATCGATGTTGAACTCGGAGTTGGTGGTGTGGCGCTTGACCGGGGCGCGGAACCAGTAGTTCTTGCCTTCCACCACCATGCCCAGCGGGCCCCACTGGCTCTTGAAAGCCTCGGTCTTGATGTTGATGGTCTTGCTCACGTCGCGACCGCTCTGGATCTCGTCGTTCATCGTGACGAGCACACCTTTGCCGGCAGCATCCTTGCTGGCGGCCACGGTCACGGCGTCGTACAGGTTAAGTGCGCCGTCGGCCGACAGGGCCGTGCCGGGGCGCATGGAGCCGACCACCACGATGGGCTTGTTGGTGCGCACCGTGAGGTTCAGGAAGTACGCGGTTTCTTCCAGCGTGTCCGTGCCATGGGTGATCACGATGCCGTCCACATCGGCCTGCTTGGCCAGGGCCGAAACCCGCTGGCCCAGGCGTAGCAGGTGCTCGTTGGTGAAGCTCTCGGAGGCGATCTGGAACACCTGCTCCCCCGACACCTTGGCCACGTTGGCCAGCTCGGGCAGGCCTGCCAGCAGCTTGTCCACCGGCACCTTGGCGGCGGCATAGGTGGCGCTGTTGGCGGCCGAAGCGCCCGCACCGGCAATGGTGCCGCCCGTGGCCAGCACCACCACATTGGGCTTGGCCGCCTGGGCCATGGCGACGGCAGAGGCAGCGGACAACAGCAAACCCGCGAGCCAGCGGCTGGCGGTGGGGGAGGAAGCAATGCGCATGAAGAGGTCTCCAGATTTTTTTGGGTCGCAGCGCCTGTTGCGCCGCTTTGTTCAAAACCGCCGGTGAAGCGGTGCCGCATCCTATGAGAAACCAGAACACAGTCATGCGGAATAATTGACCCACCCTTATGAATTGGACTCACACCCTTAATGGGCCGTTTGACGACCATCAAGGGCCCATCAGCCCACGCCACGAAACGAATCCGCCATGAACTTGCGACAGCTGGAAGTTTTTCAGGCCGTGCTGCAAACCGGCAACATGAGTGTTGCGGCACGCCTGCTGTGCATCACCCCTTCGGCCGTCAGCAAGGCCGTGGCACACACCGAGCTGCAGCTGGGCTACCGGCTGTTCAACCGCTCGCCGGCAGGCCTGACCCCGACCCCCGAGGCCCAGGTGCTGGCCACCGAGTCCACCGGCATCTACCGGCAGCTGGATGCCCTCAAACGCACTGCGCGCAACCTGGCGACGAGTGATTCGGGCGATGTGCGGCTGGGCGCCATCCCTTCCATCACCCACGAGTTTCTGCCGCGCCTGCTGCAGCACCATGCGGAGCAGCACCCCCAAGTGGGCGTGGAGGTGCGCACCATCCACCAGGACCAGATGACCCAGGCCCTGCTCACACGCAGCGTGGACTTTTGCCTGGGCTTCTACAAACACCCCCATCCACAAATCGCGAGCGACCTGCTGGTGAGTGGCCGCCTGTACCTGGCGGTGGCAACCAGCGTGTGGGCGCGGGCGCCCCGCGCGGCCAGCCCCGGCGCACGGCTGGCGCAGGTACCCGTGATCCGCCTGGTGGGGGACGACCCCATGCGTCAGGCGATTGACGACATCGCACACCGCCTCGGCTCGCCCGCAGGGCCCGGCATCCAGGTGCAGACATCGCGCCTGGCGCTGGAACTGGTGCGCCGGGGCATGGGCTGGACGGTGGTGGACTTTCTGACCGCCAAGGGCCTGGACCCGGCACAGATGGTGGCGCAGGAGTTGCATGAGCTGGCGCCCATGTCGCTGTACAGCTACCACGCGCGCGCCTTTCCGCCCGGCCTGCAGGCCACGCGCATGCTGAGCATGCTGCCCGCCTTGCTGCACGAGGCCCTACAGCCCAACCCCAAGGCCACCAGGCGCTGAGCGTGGTCGTTCACGCCATGAAAAACGGCCTGACCGTCCGAAGACAGGCAGGCCGTGGCGCAAGCCAAACCATCGCTCCGCGAGGGAGCGAGGCGGTCAGTCGTTCCAGCGGCGCAGCACCAGGCTGGCGTTGGTGCCGCCAAAGCCGAAGCTGTTGGACAACACGGTGGTCAGCTGCGCATCGCGCGTCTGGGTGACCAGGGGCATGTCGCCCAGGGCCGGGTCGGGTGTCTCGACATTGGCCGAACCAGCGATGAAGCCCTTGTTCAGCATGATCATGCAGTAGATGGCTTCTTGCACGCCTGTGGCACCCAGCGAGTGGCCGGTGAGCGACTTGGTGGACGAGAACGGCGGCACCTTGTCGCCGAACAGGGCGCGCATGGCACGCACTTCCTGCATGTCGCCCACCGGGGTGGACGTGCCGTGGGTGTTGATGTAGTCGATGGGGGCATCGAGCCCCTCCATGGCCTGCTGCATGCAGGCAATGGCGCCGTCGCCGGAAGGGGCCACCATGTCTTCGCCATCGCTGGTGGCACCAAAGCCCACCACTTCGGCCAGGATGGTCGCGCCGCGGGCCAGCGCATGGTCCAGGCTCTCCAGCACCACGGCGCCGCCACCGCCGGCGATCACAAAGCCGTCGCGGTTCGCGTCGTAGGCGCGTGAGGCTTTCTCGGGCGTTTCGTTGTACTTGCTGGACATGGCACCCATGCCGTCGAACAGCAGGGACATGCCCCAGCTCAGCTCTTCACCGCCGCCCGCGAACATCACGTCCTGCACGCCCCAGGCGATCTGCTGCGCAGCAGCGCCGATGCAGTGCGCCGACGTCGAGCACGCCGAGGTGATGGAGTAGTTGATGCCCTTGACCTTGAAGTTGGTGGCCAGGCACGCGGACACCGTAGAGCTCATGCAGCGCGTGACCTGGTACGGCCCCACGCGGCGGATGCCCTTCTCGCGCAGCGTGTCGGCTGCTTCGATCTGGTTGGCCGGCGAGCCACCGCCCGAGCCCATGATGAGGCCGGTGCGCGGGTGGCTGACCTGTTCGGGGGTGAGACCCGCCTGCTGGATCGCGTCTTCCAGCGCGATCTGCGCATAGGCCGCCGCGTCGCCCATGAAGCGCAGCTGCTTGCGGTCGATGCGCGCTTCAATGTCGATCTCGGGAGCGCCGCCCACCTGGCTGCGCAGGCCCAGCTCCTTGAACTTTTCCACGGCCTTGATGCCGCTGGTGCCTGCACGCAGCGAGGCCTCCACGGTGGCCAGGTCGTTACCAATGCACGAGACGATGCCCGCGCCAGTGATGACTACACGCTTCTTGGTGGTCATGCTGCGTCCTTGTCGTCACCCTCGCGCTTGAACAGCCCCACGCGCAGGTCGTTGGCTACATAGATTTCCTTGCCGTCGGCCAGCAGGCGGGCGTCGCCGATGGCCATGACCAGCTTGCGCTTGATGACGCGCTTGATGTCGATTTCGTAGGTGACCAGCTTCACATCCGGACCCACTTCGCCGGTGAACTTGACCTCACCCGCGCCCAGTGCGCGGCCCCGGCCGGGCAGTTGCAGCCAGGTCAGGTAAAAGCCGATGAGCTGCCACATGGCATCCAGCCCCAGGCAGCCGGGCATGACCGGGTCGCCCTGGAAGTGGCAGGCAAAGAACCACAGGTCGGGCTTGACGTCGAGTTCGGCACGGATCTTTCCCAGCCCGTGCGCGCCACCATCGCCGTCGATGTGCGTGATGCGGTCAAACATCAGCATGGGTGGCAGCGGCAGTCGCCCGCTGTCAGCGCCGAACAGCCGGCCTTCGCCCGAAGCGATCAGTTGTTCGTAGGAAAAGGAATCTGCCATGTTCAGTCGTGCTCCAGAACGGCGGGTGGCCCGCCTCAAATCATCGTTTTACGCAACACCAGCCCCCGGTTGCGGGGCTCTATTATCAAGGCATAGGGAGCCGCCTCTAAACACCGGCCTGCGCGGGCCCCTGTGCAGGCCGGCGTAATGCCTGACCTGGATCAATCGCCAAGCGCCCTTCGGCCCCTGGCGGCGACCATGGCAACCAGCAGCGCCAGAGCCCCCAGGCCCCACAGCGGCCACAGCCCCCAACGGGACACCCACCACGCGTAAGGCGTGATGGCCCAGCCACTCTGTGAGTCCAGCCCCCGGCCGTGCACCGCGCCTTTGAGCACGCCGCGCGTGTAGCGGGCCAGCTGGTGCGTGACCACGCCCCGGTGGTCGATGATGACCGTGGCGCCCGTGTTGGTGGCGCGCACCATAGGACGCTCGAACTCCAGCGCGCGCATGCGGCTGATGTGCAGGTGCTGGTCAATCGCCAGGGTGTCGCCAAACCAGCCAATGTTGCTGAAGTTGACGAACACCGTGGGCGCCTGGGCCGGGTCGATGAACCGCGCACCCAGCTCCTCGCCAAACAGGTCTTCGTAGCAGATGTTGGGCGCAATGCGCTGCCCCGCCACGGCAAAGGAGGCCTGGCCCACCGTACCCCGGTTGAAGTCGCCCAGCGGGATGTTCATCATCTCCGTGAACCACTTGAAGAACGGCGGGATGAACTCGCCAAACGGCACCAGGTGGTGTTTGTCGTAGCGGTACGGCTCGGCCTGCGTGGCAGCACTCATGCCCAGTACCGAATTGGTATAGCCCTGGGCCTCATCCCCCAGCGGAATGCCCACCATCGCGGCCTGGCTGCCTTGCGCATAGCGTTGCTGGATGCCCTCCAGATATCCGGGAATGAGCTGTTGCGGTAACAACGGAATGGCCGTCTCGGGCGCCACCACCAGGTCGACCTGGGCGTTGCGCAAGGCCTCGGCATACCACTGCAGGGCCACGGGCACGCCGCTGCCGGGCTGGAATTTTTCGTCCTGGGGGATATTGCCCTGGAGCAGCTCCAGGCTCAGGGGCGCCGGGCGGCGATGCGCCGGGGTGTGGCACAGGTCCACGGCGCAATGCCGGTCTACCGTGGCCCAGGCCAGCAGTCCCCCCATGGCCAGCAGCAGCGCCCACCAGCGCACGCTGCGCAGGTCGGCCGCGCGCACTTGCACCAGGCCCATTGCCAACGCAGCGGCCACGGCACTGATGCCATACACCCCCATGTGGCGGGCCAGCACGGCCAGCGGACCGTCCACATGCGCATAGCCGCCTGCGCCCCACGGGAACCCCGTCCACCAGATGCCCCGCGCCAGCTCGGCCAGCAACCAGAGCGCTCCGAAAAAGAGAGCACCTCCGCCACGATGTACCGGCGCATAGCGGCAAAAGAGTGCCAAAGCGGCTGCGTAGTAGCTGGCCAGAAACGCTGCCAGACCCAGAACCGCAGCCACCGCCAGCGGCGCGGGCAGGCCGCCATACGAATGCATGGAGATGAACAGCCACCAGAATGTACCCGCCAGCCAAGCGGAGCCAAACACCCCACCGAGGATTGCGCCCCGCTGCCAGCGCACCGTGCGGAGCCCTGAGCCTGCGCTTGCTGCAGGTCGCACCAGCCAGGCCAGCACAGCCATCGACACCAGTTGCAGCCACCACAGGGGTTGGCCGTTGCCCGGCCAGGCCAGCGAGGCGGCCTGGGCCAGGCCCGCAACCAGCGCCAGCAGCAGTTGCGGCAGCAGCGGCCCGCTCGCCGTCCGAGAGTGCCGCGACATCAGTCGGCGGCGTCGGTGGCTTCGACCCGGGACACCTTGAACCAGCGCACCGCACCGCCCTTGGTGTGCAGCACCACAAAGTGCAGGCCGCTGAGCTGAAGGTGCTCGCCGCGCTTGGGCACGTGGCCCATCTCGTGGGCGATCAGGCCGCCGATGGTGTCGAAATGCTTGTCCGGGTCGCTGCCTGCAATGGCCACCTCGAAGGCTTCGGCCACGCGTTCAATCGGCGTGTCGCCGCTCACCCGGTAGGTACGGTCGGCCAGGCCAAAGATGTCGCCCTGGTCTTCGGGGATGTCGAACTCGTCCTCGATCTCCCCCACGATCTGCTCCAGCACATCTTCGATGGTGATGAGCCCGGCCATGCGCCCAAACTCATCGATCACGATGGCCAGGTGGTTGCGGTTGCCCCGGAACTCGCGCAGCAGGTCGTTCAAGCCCTTGCTTTCGGGCACAAAGGCTGCGGGGCGCAGCAGCGCGCGGATGTTGAGCTCAGGGGCGCGCTGCAGCTTGAGCAGGTCCTTGGCCATCAGGATGCCGATGATGTTCTCGCGCTCGCCCTGGTACACCGGAAACCGTGAATGCGCGGTGCTGATCACCAGGTGCAGCAGCTCTTCGAAAGGCGCATCGATGTTGACGAGGTCCATGCGCGGAGCGGCCACCATCACGTCGCCCGCCGTCATGTCGGCCATGCGGATCACGCGCTCCAGCATCACGCGCGATTCGGCGCCGATGACCTCGTTGTCCTCGGCCTCGGCCAGGGTTTCGATGAGTTCTTCCGTCGAATCCGGCCCGGGGTGGATGAACTCGGCCACTTTCTGCAGGAAGCTGCGCTTGTCTTCCCTCTCGGGCGGTCGCCCGGGGTGCGCGGGGTGCGGGTCAGACACTGTCTGGAGTGCAGGACGTGCGGTAGTGAATCAGGCCCCTAGGATAGCGGATTGCCGTGACAGGACCACACCGGCCGATCTCACGACCCGGCGCGGCCCGGGTCGCTCACTCGGCCGACTGATGGCGCGCGTGCTGCACGCCGCTGCGCACTTCCTGCACGCTGGCCAGGAAATCCCAGAACTGCTTGGCCTGCTTCTTGAGCTGGTAGTCCACCTCGGCGAACTGTTGCTCGACCATTTCGGTCATGCGCGTGTCGAGGCTGGCGGGCGGAATCTGCAGGTAAGCCTCGGACTCGGACCCATCGCGGCGCACCGTGGCACCGGCGTTGCGCGCGATCTTGAGCATGGCGGTGTTTTCAGACAGCGCATGGATGAACACCATGTTCACGCCCTCATTGCGCGCATGCATCACGGCGCGCTCGAACAGGCGCGCACCAAAGCCACGGCCCCGCGCCTGCTTGAGCACGGACACACCAAACTCGGCACAGGGCTTGTGTTCGGGGTTTTCCGAGAACGCCAAGTGGGCCATGGCAATGAGCTCAAGGCGGCGGTTGTAAATGCCAAAAATTTCGTCGCGCTCGAAGTTGAGCTGCTCGGCGTAGCGGCGGATCTGCTCGTCGTTGGCGGCATAGCCAAAGCGAAGGTAGCGGTCTGCAGGCTCCAGCTGCAGCAGGTGCTGGGTGATCCGCTCCCGATAGGAGGGGCCCAGGGAGCGGATAGGAACCATCACGGGCGTCTCCTGCTGGTGGATGTGAATGTCAGAGGCAGAAGAGCCGCCGGTTACCGGGCGCAGCATGTCCCGGCCTGCGTACCAGGATGCCTTGAGCCAGTCTTTGGTTGCGAACATGTCGCCAAATATAAGGGTTTTCCCTCATCTTTTCCAGTCCAAATTGCTGCGCCGCAACAAAATAGTGATCCGACTCAAAATACCGAAAAATCGGCCCTAGGCGCTGGAAGATCATGCCTCAATAGCTATCAATTTAAGAGTGTCTGTACCCCCAATTTCCTCTGCAGGGGTCGCAGACGCGACGGCTGGGGCAGCTGCACTCTGATTTGCGCCAAGCCTTCTTTGCACAAGGCAGAGCGTAAAGCGCGGACCGTCCTACGGCAACCTCCGCCACATCAATAGACGCCACAGCGAGTCACGCCTGTGACCTGCCCGGGTGCGTCCCGTGGCCAAGGCCCGCGCCGGGTTACACCGGCACGGCCGTGGTCGCCTTCACGCGGTCGAGCACAAAGCTGGTCTTGCAGTCCTGCACGCTGGGGTGCTTGAGCAGGGTGTCCATGATGAAGCGGCTGTAGTGCGCCATGTCGGCCACCACCACGCGCAACAGGTAGTCCATTTCGCCGGTCAGCGATGCGCACTCCACCACCTCAGGCCAGGTCTGCACGCTGGCGCGGAACAGGTCCATGGGGTTGCGTTTGTGGCTTTCGGTGTGCTTTTCCAGCCGTACGTTCAGGTACGCCGTGAGTCCCAGCCCCACCGCCTCGGGCTGCACCAGGGCCACGTAGCGGTGGATCACGCCGCTGTCCTCCAGCCGCTTGACGCGGCGCAGCACCGCGCTGGGCGACAGACCCACCTGCTCTCCGATGACGTCGTACGTCTCGCGGCCGTTGTCCTGCAGGCGGCGCAGGATGGCGCGGTCCAGCTTGTCGAGTGCGTCAAAGGCTTTCATGGCGCAGGATTTTACGAACAACCGCACAGTTTCTGCATGCTGCGGCGCACACGCGGGTATGTCCCGATAGTGACTCCAGGGGCTGAATACAAGAATTGATCTCGCAAAAAAGAACGGTCGTTCGTTTTTGCAGACATAAGAAACCATACCAACGGAGACAAACACATGACCGGATTTTTCAGCCGCTTTTTGCGGCGACTGGTGCTGGCAGCCACAGCGGGGTTGCTGCTGCTGGGCGTGGGCGCGCAGGCGCAAACGGGCTACACCCAGACGCGCTACCCCATCGTTCTGGTGCACGGCCTGTTCGGCTTTGACTCGGCCCTGGGCATCGACTACTTCTACGGCATCCCCGACGCGCTGCGCCAGGGCGGCGCCAAGGTCTACGTGGCCCAGGTGTCGGCCGCCAACAGCACTGAGGTGCGTGGCGAGCAACTGCTGGCGCAGGTCAAGACCATCCTGGCGCTGACCGGGGCGTCCAAGGTCAACCTCGTGGGCCACTCGCACGGTGGCCCCACCACCCGCTATGTGGCCGGTGTGGCGCCACAGCTGGTGGCATCGGTCACGTCGATCGGCGGCGTGAACCGGGGTTCGCGTGTGGCCGACATCCTGCGCGGCGTAGCGCCCGCAGGTTCGGTGTCCGAGGCCGTGGCCAGTGCCGCCGCCAAGGCGCTGGTGGGACTGATCAACCTGACCTCTGGCGGCACCGGCCTGCCCCAGATGCCCACGGCGGCGCTGGACTCGCTGACCACCGCTGGCTCGGCCAAGTTCAACAGCCGCTTCCCACAAGGCGTGCCCACCTCCGGCTGCAGCAGCGGCGCGGAGCTGGTGAACGGCGTGCGCTACTACTCCTGGACCGGCACCCTGCCCCTGACCAACGTGCTCGACGCCAGCGACGCGCTGCTGGCCACGCTGAGTCTGACCTTTGGCGAAGCCAACGACGGCTTGGTGTCGGCCTGCTCGTCGCGCCTGGGCAAACACCTGGGCGACTACCGCCAGAACCACCTCGACGAGGTGAACCAGCTGCTGGGCCTGCGCGACTGGTTCTCCACCGACCCGGTGACGCTGTACCGCCAACACGCCAACCGCCTCAAGCAGCAAGGCCTGTAAACCATGGCCCAACCCTCGCGCACCTGGGCGGTTGCCGCCGCAGTCCTTGCCCTCACCACGGCCGCCGTGGTCTGGTGGCTGGGAGGCCCTGCCGGGTTGGGCGCGGGGGATACGCATCAACCACCCGTGGGGGCGGCCGCCGCCACCGCCGGTGCCCAGGTACAACCATCGCCAGCACAGGGCGCGGACAACAGCTTTTTTGCACGCCGCCGCGCCATTACCCCTGACGGCCCGGCCGACCCGCTGCTGGTACACGGCCTGCGCGACACGCTGGAAGCCCTGCTGATGGAAGCGGGCGACGCCAGCGATCCGGCCACGCTCAAGCAGCGCCTGGCCGCACTGGTCAACCAGCATTTCCCCGCCGCGCTCGCCACGCGGGCACTGGCCCTGGCCGAGCGCTATGTGGACTACCGTGTGGCCCTGGGCAGCCTGCGAGCGCCACAGGATTTGACCGACCCACGCGCCTTGCGCGATGCCCTGGAGGCGCGCCACAAGGTACGCCTGCAGTTTTTTGACGACGCCGAATACGACGCCCTGTTTGCCCGCGAGGCCGACCTGGACCGCTACACCCTGGCGCGCCTGGAGATTGAGCGCAACACCCAGCTCAGCCCCGAGCAGCGCGCCCAGGCGCTGCAGGAGGCAGACAACGAACTCTCCGCCGAGCGCCGCGCCGAACGCAGCGCCGCCACCGAACACATGGCCGCCGCCGCGCAGACGGCCGCGTTCAACGCCAGCAATGCCGACGAACGCACCCGCTACGCCGCCCGCAGCGCGCAATACGGCCCGGCAGCCGCGCAGGCCATGGCCCAGCTGGACCGGGAGGAACAGCACTGGAACCAGCGCCTGGACCAGTACAGCCAAGCCCGCACGCAACAGGGCGAAGGCCCTGGCCTGCAGCAGTTGCGCCAGCAGCTTTTCTCGCCCGAGGAGCAACAACGCATCGACGCCGCACTGGCGCTGCGCCGGCTTAACGCGGGCACCTCGGGCTCCTAGGGATGTCCTGGATAACCCTCGCAGGTCTGTGGTGGTGCGGATCGGGACAGGCCGCAAGGCGTCTTTTTGCAGCCAATAGCCGGGCTATTGGCAAAAAAAGCAACGCAGCGGATGGCCCGAGGCCGTGCTACCACGGACCGCAGGGAGTTATTCAGGACATCCCTAGCTCTTCTGATACCGACGCAGCCCCGGGGCGGCAATCCAGCGGCAGCGCGCCGCCATACTGCGCAAAATTTTGACCATTCACAAGATTCCTGCAAATCAAGCGGCCAAGCCTCTTGAATTCGCCAGAAACATGAGGCAGGCCGCGCCTACAGTCCATGACATTCATCAACGAATGCCGGAGACACCCCATGAACGCCGCCCTGCCGCAAGAAACCGCCGCCCAGCTCCAAGCCTGGGACAACCCCATGGGCCTGATGGGCTTCGAGTTCGTCGAATTCACCTCGCCCCAGCCGGGCGTGCTGGAGGCGGTGTTTGAAAAGTTGGGCTTCACGCTCGTGGCCAAGCACCGCTCCAAGGATGTGGTGCTGTACCGCCAGAACGGCATCAACTTCATCCTGAACCGCGAGCCCCACAGCCAGGCCGCCTACTTTGGCGCCGAGCATGGCCCCTCGGCCTGCGGCCTCGCCTTTCGCGTGAAGGATGCGCACAAGGCCTACAACCGCGCGCTGGAACTGGGCGCGCAGCCCATCGATATTCCCACCGGCCCCATGGAGCTGCGCCTGCCCGCCATCAAGGGCATTGGCGGCGCGCCGCTGTATTTGATCGACCGCTTTGAAGACGGCAAGTCCATCTACGACATCGACTTCGAATTCATCGAAGGCGTAGACCGCCGCCCCGTGGGCCATGGGCTGAACGAGATCGATCACCTCACGCACAACGTGTACCGCGGCCGCATGGGCTTCTGGGCCAACTTCTACGAGAAGCTGTTCAACTTCCGCGAGATCCGCTACTTCGACATCCAGGGCGAATACACGGGCCTGACCTCCAAGGCCATGACCGCGCCCGACGGCAAGATCCGTATCCCGCTGAACGAAGAGTCCAAGCAGGGTGGCGGCCAGATCGAAGAATTTTTGATGCAGTTCAATGGCGAAGGCATCCAGCACATTGCGTTGATCTGCGACAACCTGCTGGACGTGGTGGACAAGCTGGGCATGGCCGGCGTGCAGCTGGCCACGGCGCCCAATGACGTGTACTACGAGATGCTGGACACCCGCCTGCCCGGCCACGGCCAGCCCGTGCCCGAGCTGCAGTCGCGCGGCATCTTGCTGGACGGCACCACCGCCGACGGCACACCCCGCCTGCTGCTGCAGATCTTCTCCACGCCCATGCTGGGCCCGGTGTTCTTTGAATTCATCCAGCGCGAAGGCGACTACCGCGACGGATTTGGCGAAGGCAACTTCAAGGCGCTGTTCGAGTCGCTGGAACGCGACCAGATCCGCCGTGGTGTGCTGAACACATAAGACATCAGACATCCAGGGTTAACCCTGCACAGGTGCCTATACTGCGCGCTCCCCGGAACTCAAAAGGATCCCGATGTCGCTCCGTAGCACCCTGTTCAGCACCCTTCTGGCCGGCGCAGCCACTGTCGCGCTGGCGCAGAACCCGTCTGCCCCGCTCACCATCGTGGTGCCCTACCCCGCTGGTGGTCCGCTGGACACCTCGGCCCGCATCGTGGCCGACGGTGCCGCAGCCCAGTTGGGCTCCATCACTGTGGAGAACAAACCGGGGGCAGGCGGCAATACCGGCGCCGACCAGGTCGCCAAGGCCCCCAAGACCAGCAACCAGGTGCTGATGGGCGCCGTGGCCACGCACGCGGTGAACCCCTGGCTGTACAAGAACTTCCCCTACAACGCACTCAAGGACTTCAAACCCCTCGTCCTCGTGGCCCGCACGCCCAATGTGCTGGTGGTGAACGCGGAGCAGGCGGCCAAGCTGGGCATCAAGACCACGCCCGACCTGGTGCAGTACCTGAAAAAGAACCCGGACCAGGCCAAGTACGGCTCGGGCGGCAACGGCAGCATCGGCCACATCTCGGCCGAGATGTTCAAGTCGCTCACCAACACCAAGATGGGCCACACGCCGTTCCAGGGCTCCAAGCCCGCGCTGGCGGCGCTGGAGTCCGGCCAGGTGCTGATGGTGTTTGACAACCTGGCCTCGGCATTGCCGCAGATCCAGTCGGGCAAGCTGTTGGCGCTGGGCGTGACCACTTTGAGCCGCAACGAGGCGCTGCCCAACGTGCCCAGCATCAACGACAGCGTGCAGGGCTTCAACGTGTCCACCTGGTTCGGCCTGTTCGCGCCCGCCTCGCTGCCCGATGCAGATGCTCGCCGCTATGCCAACGCGTTCAGCGCCGCGATGCACTCGCCCGCCGGCAAGGAGAAGTTCAAGAAGATGGGCATCACGCCCGAAGAGCTGACGCTCGACGGATTTGCGCAGTTTGTGCGCTCGGAAAACAGCAAGTACGAGTTCCTGATCCGGGCCGCAAAGATCAAGATCGATTAGCAGCCGCGTGGGCTGGTGCGCACCCCCGTCGCGGTGCGCCGACCATCGCGGCAAAGGAGAAAAAAATGGGACAAGCCCCTGTCGTCTATGGCCAATCCACCCGCCCACCGCGTGGCGACTACTCGCGTGCGAACGCGGACTACACCTGCCCGCAGGACTACGCGGCCTACACCGCCGCCGACCACGACACCTACCGCCGCCTGTACGAACGCCAGCGCGCCCTGCTGCCGGGCTTAGCGAGCCAGGCGTTCATCGACGCCCTGCCCTCGCTGGGCGCGAGCGACCGCATCCCGCGTTTTGAAGAGGTCAACGAGCGCCTCTACAAAGCGACCGGCTGGGAGCTGGTGGGCGTGCCCGGGCTGATCCCGGAGGTGCCGTTTTTCACATTGCTGGCCAACCGCAAATTCCCGGTGACGGACTGGATCCGCAAGCCCGAAGAGTTCGAATACATCGTCGAGCCCGACATTTTTCATGACCTGTTCGGGCATGTGCCGCTGCTGTTCAACCCGGTGTTTGCCGACTATGTGCAGCGCTACGGCCAGGGCGGGCTGAAGGCGCAGGGGCTGGGGTCGTGCGAGATGCTGAGCCGCTTGTACTGGTACACGATCGAGTTCGGTCTGATCCGCGAGGCCGGTCAGTTGCGGGCGTATGGCGCGGGGATTTTGAGTTCGTCGGGGGAGCTGGCGTATTCGGTGCAGAGCACGGAGCCGCAGCGCATTCCGCTGCAGTTGGAGCGGACCATGCGCACGCGCTACAAGATCGATACGTACCAGCAGACGTATTTTGTGATCGACAGCTTTGAGCAGCTGTTTGAGATGACGGCAGCGGACTTTGCGCCGATCTATGAGCGGCTACGGGGGCTGCCGGAGTTTGCGGCGGACGAGCGGGAGGCTGTGGCGGCTTGATTTTTGGTGGTATTGGCTGCTAGCGCTAGTGATTCATGCCTTATTAGCTACATATTTGATAGCATTTCTTCTGCATCCAGCAATACCTGGCTGAGGTTGTTGGAGCTTGTGGATGAATTGGGCTCTGTGCCTGGGTTAAGGGCGGAGGCCGGGAGTCGCCCGGCATGCGAGTCCCTTTCTTTCGCGTCGCCAAAAGAAAGGAACCAAAGAAAGGGCGACCCCACTGTCTGCGTCCCCTGCGCTGCGCGCCGGGGCAACCTGCGGTGCTCGGGTTTCGCGGGGTCTCGCTAGAACTCGCTGCGCTCAGACAATCGCGAGCCCTGATCCGCCAAACCCTGCGCTCCTCGGCGCATCCAGAGGGGCAAGGGGAACCAAACATCCATACGGGCCTTTGCTTCGCTCGGCCCAGCTTGCGCAGCGCGTGGCGCTTGCGCCCGCAAAACGAGGCCGAGCGCAGCAATGGCCCGGATGGATGTTGGCTGTTCGGCTGTTCGGCTGTTCGGCTGTCCCACCCCTGCTGGCTGCGCCTGCGGCGGGGCGGTTGGGGGGTGGCGCGCGCGCCGCAGCGCGCGTGCTTCGTGAACTGACTCGCCGTGGATGTCCGAACGAAGCTGCAACGCAGCGCAGTGAGTTCCACGGCGCACCCCGCAACCGCCCCGACGCAGGTTTGCCCCTTCGCCACGCGAAGGGGTCGCAGACTGGGGGTCGCCTTTCTTTTGGGTACTTTTCTTTGGCGAAGCAAAGAAAAGTACCTCGCCCGCCGGGGCGACTCCCGGCCTCCGCCCTCAACAAAGGCACGCCACCCAATCAGCGCACGCGACCGAATACTACAAAATCAATAGCTACCAGCGCATATCCCACTAGCGCATCCAGCCAATAGAACCAAAACATCACCCCCGAGCAACCTCCTCCAGACAAGCCCCCATCACCCCAGGGTCAAACGCCATCTGCACATGCGCAACCCCTTCCACCAACCGGTGCCCCGCCCCCGCTAACGCCGCCGTAGTCGCCGGAAACACGATGTTGTCACAGTTCGAATACCAACAGGTAAACAACGCCGCCCGCCCCGCAGGCTCCGCCCGCTGCAACGCCACCACCCAGTCCCCCGCCAAACTCATCTGCCGCCCATTCACCGCGCGACTGAAACGCCCCAACCACGTACCCCCATGCGGCGTGCCCAGCGTCAACACCCGGTGCACCCGCCCATCCGCCTGGTGCGCCCGCAGCCACGCCCGCGCCGCCAACCCGCCCATGCTGTGGCACAACAACACCGGCGCCTGCCCCGTGGCCGCCGTCACCTTGCGCACAGCGTCTTCGATGATGTCGGCGTACTCGTCAATCGAGCCCATCACCGGCTCCAGATTGACCGCCACATAGGCATGCCCCCGCGCCTGCAACTGCGCAAACCACGGCAGCCACAGCCCCCGGTTGCACATGAAGCCGTGCACCAGCACCACGCCGCGCCTCCCGGTCGGCTGAGCAGGCAGCCAGTCGGGCACGGACTGGTGGCGAAACGGCTGGCGCCAGCAGAAGACCAGCAGCGCCACCCACACCTCGGCCCACCAGGCACCCACCACCTGCGACAGGCGAGCACGCGGCGCGGCGTCGGCGCAGTTGGTGATGTGCATCAGCACAAACTCCACCGCCATCACCACCAGGTACAGACACAGCGGTACCAAGGCCCCCAGCACGGCGCGCCAGGGTGAATGGGGCCATTGCCACACCAGCCAGGCGGCCATGGCCAGCAGGATGCTCAGAAGAAGGGTTCGTTGCCAGCGCGCGATCATCATGATGGTGGTGATGGGCAAATGTTGTAATGGACCAGCCGCATTGTGCGGTCTGACCACAGCCTGACACCGCACCCCGCAGAACGCTGAAAGGACCCCGCCCCATGGATGCCGCCCAGACCATCCGCGATGCCATTGCCGATGTGACCGCCCTGCGCCTGCACCGCACGGGCGACCCGGCGTTGGGGGCGGCGGTGGGCAGCGTCAAGACCTTTCAGGCGCGGCGCTTTCGCGGCACCTATGCGGACCTTATGGCGTCACCCGCGTTCGGGCCCGCCGCCCGGTTTTTTCTGGAAGAGCTGTACAGCGACACCGACTACACCGACCGAGACCAGCAGTTTGGCCGCATCGCGGGCACGCTGCAGACCATGTTTCCCCAGCCGGTTGTGAACACTGCCGTGGCCCTGGCCGTGCTGCACGGGCAGACCGAAGAACTGGACCAGGACATGGGCCGCGCGTGGCTGGCGCACGAAGGTGCCGATGAAGCCAGCGACGCCGCCCGCTACACCGCCGCCTGGCGCACCGTGGGCCAGCGCCATGCGCGCCAGCAGCAGCTGCAGCGCGTGCTGGCCATGGGCACCGACCTGGCGCGCCTCACCCGCACACCCGGCCTGCGGATGATGCTGCGCATGATGCGCGGCCCGGCCAACGCGGCGGGCATGGGCGCGCTGCAGAAGTTTCTGGAGGCCGGGTTCGACACCTTCGGCCAGCTCGCGCGCCAGCGGGGCGGGGTGGAGCAGTTCCTGGCCACCATCGAGCAACGCGAGCGGGCGCTGATGGATTTGCTCTTCGACGCCGATCCTGTCACCTGCGGGACCCAGCTTAACCACACACTAGGACAAGCCCGATAGCCCGTTGCGCCCCCGCCTTCCACAATCTGTGCCCACCTATCAACGGCATTTGGCGAGCACAAGGAAACACGCGCATGGAAAAGATCTGGCTCAAGAGCTACCCCCCGGGCGTCCCGCATGACGTGAAGCCCGAGCAATACCGCTCTGTGGCCCACCTGCTGGAAGAGTCGTTCCGCAAACACGCATCCAGCCCGTTCTCGGTCTGCATGGACCAGTGGATGACCTATGGCGAGCTGGAACGCCGCTCGGCCGCGCTGGGCGCCTATCTGCAGAGCCTGGGGCTGGAGCCCGGCGCGCGCGTGGCCATCATGCTGCCCAACATCCCGCAGTTTGGCGTGACCATGGCCGCCGTGCTGCGCGCGGGCTACACCTGCGTGAACGTAAACCCGCTGTACACCGCGCGCGAGCTGGAGCACCAGCTCAAGGACTCGGGCGCCACGGCCATCGTGATCCTGGAGAACTTTGCCCACACGCTGGCCGAGGTCGTGGACCACACCGCCGTCAAGCATGTGGTGATGGCGTCCATGGGCGACCTGCTGGGCTTCTGGTTTGGCAAATGGATCACCTTTGCCGTGCGCCACCTGGCCAAGATGGTGCCTGCGTATGACCTGCCGCTGTCCAATGGGCGCAAGGTGGTTACGTTCAAGAAGGCGCTGTCGCTGGGCGAGCACAAGTCGCTCGCACCCAGCCAGGCCACGCTGGATTCGATTGCCTTTCTGCAGTACACCGGTGGCACCACGGGCCTGTCGAAAGGCGCGGTGCTCACCCACCGCAACATCGTGGCCGCCACGCTGCAGGCCGAGGCCTGGTTCACGCCCGCGCTGTCCAAGGTGGGTGACCTCTCCAAGGCCAACAGCATTGCCGCGCTGCCGCTGTACCACATCTTTGCGCTCACGCTGTGCCTGCTGGCCATCCGCCAGGGCTCCAGCCTCACGCTGATCCCGAACCCGCGCGACATTCCCAAGTTCATCGCCGAGCTGAAGAAGCGTCCCTTCCACATGCTGCCGGCGGTGAACACGCTGTTCAACGCGCTGCTGCAAAACCCTCAGTTCAAGACGCTGGACTTCTCGCACCTGTGCGTGTCGCAGGCCGGTGGCATGGCGGCCAGCGAGGGCACGGCCAAGCAGTGGCAGAAGGTGACCGGCAGCACCATGATCGAAGGCTGGGGCATGAGCGAGACCTGCGCCATCGGCACCAACAACCCGGTGATCAGCACCACCTTCAGCGGCAACATCGGCCTGCCGCTGCCGGGCATCGACATTGCCATCAAGGACGACGAAGGCAACAGCCTGCCCCAGGGCGAGTCGGGCGAGATCTGCATCCGCGGCCCCAACGTGATGACGGGTTACTACAACCAGCCTGAAGAAAACGCCAAGGCCTTCACGCCCGATGGTTTCATGCGCACGGGCGATATCGGCATCATGGACCCGCAGGGCTACACCCGCATCATCGACCGCAAGAAGGACATGATCCTGGTGAGCGGCTTCAACGTGTTCCCCAACGAGCTGGAGCAGGTCATCAGCCTGTGCCCCGGCGTGGTCGAATGCGCGGCGATTGGCGTGCCCGACGAGAAACAGGGCGAGGCCATCAAGGTGTTCATCATCAAGAGCGACCCGGCCCTGACCGAGGACGAAGTGGCCAACTACTGCCACCAGAACCTCACCGGCTACAAGCGCCCCAAGTACATCGAGTTCCGCGACGAGCTGCCCAAGAGCAATGTGGGCAAGATCCTGCGCAGGGAATTGCGCAAGGCTTGACCTTGTTCATGGGCGCGGCGGCCCGAACGCCGCACCCGGCAACCTCCCCCAGGGCGCTTCGGCGCCCTTTTTCTTGGGCGCAAAAACTGTGAACCGCTCGCGCGCACCAGGTGCTCCGATGTCGGCATCTCCGGGTAATTACTGATTAGCAAACGTTTGCGCAAACGTTTGCTTTCGTTATCATCCCGATCGTGACAAGGCACCGGGCCTCCGCAGCCGCTCCTTTTTGCGGGGTATGCCGGGGTTCTATCCGCGCTGTCGGTCGCCTGAGGGCGACGCTGAATAAGCCTCCACGATGCGGCGGGCCCTGGGTCGGGATGGACTGCAAGGCGCAAACCACAGCGATAGCCGTAGCTATCGCGAGGATTTGCAACGCTGCAGACCGTGCTGAGCCAGGGATGCGCCGGGCGCGAGAGGCTTGTTCAGCGTTGCCTTTATCCACATTCCAACCTGGAGACAACCCCCATGAAGTTCACCCGCCGTTCCGTTCAGACCGCCGCCGCCCTCGCCGTTGTGGGCAGCCTGCTGGCCAGCCCTGCGTTTGCGCAAGACAAGCCCAAGATCGCGCTCATCATGAAGTCGCTGGCCAACGAGTTCTTCCGCACCATGGAAGACGGCGCCAAGGCGCACCAGAAGGCCCATGCCAAGGAATACACGCTGGTGGCCAACGGCATCAAGAACGAGACCGACACGGCAGCGCAGATCAAGATGATCGAACAGGCCGTGGCGCAAAAGGTCAACGCCATCGTGCTGGCCCCGGCGGATTCGAAGGCGCTGGTGCCCGTGGTCAAGTCCGCCATCGACAAGGGCATCATCGTGGTCAACATCGACAACCAGCTCGATGCCGATGCGCTGAAGGAAAAGAACATCACCGTGCCCTTCGTGGGCCCCGACAACCGCGCGGGCGCCAAGCTGGTGGGCGACCATCTGGCCAAGACGCTGAAGGCGGGAGACAAGGTCGGCATCATCGAAGGCGTGTCCACCACCTTCAATGCGCAGCAGCGCACCCTGGGCTACCAGGACGCCATGAAGGCCGCCAACATCACCGTGGTGGGCGTGCAGTCCGGCAACTGGGAGATTGAAAAGGGCAACACCGTGGCCGCCGGCATGATGCGTGAGCACCCGGACCTGGTGGCCCTGCTGGCGGGCAACGACAGCATGGCTCTGGGCGCCGTGGCCGCTGTGAAGGCTGCAGGCAAGACCGGCAAGGTGCAAGTGGTGGGCTACGACAACATCGGCGCCATCAAGCCCATGCTGGCCGACGGCCGCGTGCTGGCCACCGCCGACCAGTACGCCGCCAAGCAGGCCGTGTTCGGCATCGAACTGGCGCAGAAGGCCCTGGCCGCCAAGACGCCGCAAAACCAGCTGCCTGCCACGGTGAAGACGGATGTGGTGCTGGTGACCAAGGACAGCAAGTAAGCCCTGGCGCGGAGAACAAAGCTCTTCTGGCGTTGTTGCCGTGTCTTGTCGTACTTCCAGTACTGCCTGCGACACGGCGCCTAGCCAGAACCGCTTCGCTGAGCTTTGTTCACCGCTGCAAAATTAAAAACTGCACACACTGCCATGCCCACCAGCCCGTCACCTGACTCACCACGTACACCCCTGCTCGCCATCCAGGCCGTGGGCAAGGACTACACCACCACCGTGCTCGATGGCGTGAACGTGGAGCTGGTTGCGGGCGAGGTGCTGGCGTTGACCGGGGAGAACGGCGCGGGCAAGAGCACGCTGTCCAAGATCCTCTGCGGGCTGGAACAGCCCACACGCGGCGGCATGCAGCTGGCGGGGCAGGCCTACGCCCCCTCGTCGCGCCGCGATGCCGAGCGCCACGGCGTGCGCATGGTGATGCAGGAGCTGGGCCTGGTGCCCACGCTCACCGTGGCCGAGAATTTGTTGATGGGCCGCCTGCCGCACCGGCTGGGCTGGCTGCAGCGCGATGTGCTGCACGCCGCCGCCCGTGCGCAGCTGGCCAAGATCGGGCTCGACACCATCGACCCCGGCACACCCGTCTCGCAGCTGGGCATTGGCCAGCAGCAGATGGTGGAGATTGCGCGCAACCTGCAGGACGACACGCGCATCCTGGTGCTCGACGAGCCCACGGCCATGCTCACGCCGCGCGAGACCAATTACCTGTTTGAGCAGATCGCCCACCTCACCGCGCGTGGCGTGGCCATCATCTACGTGTCGCACCGGCTCGAAGAGCTGCGCCGCATTGCAGACCGCGTGGCCGTGCTGCGCGATGGCCGCCTGGTGGACGTGCGCCCCATGGCGGGCATGAGCGAAGACGACCTGGTGCAGCGCATGGTGGGCCGCGTGGTGAGCGACCTGGACCACCGCCCGCGCCGCCCCGTCGGCCCCGTGGTGATGAGCGCAGACAAGCTGGGCCGGGGCACCGCCGTGCAGGACGTGAGCCTGGAGCTGCGGGCCGGTGAAATTTTTGGCATTGCCGGGCTGGTCGGATCGGGCCGCACCGAGCTGGTCCGCCTGCTGTTTGGCGCCGACCGGGCAGACCGGGGCAGCGTGACGCTGCACCCGACTTCAGAGCAAAAACAGCCCCAAGCGCTAGAAGATCATGCGCAAACAGCTACACAAAACATAGCAAAACATCTCGCTCCGGCGCCCACCGTACCCCGCACCTGGCAGCGGGGCTTTACGTCGCCGCTGCAGGCCATTGCCGCCGGAGTCGGCCTGGTCACCGAAGACCGCAAATCCCAGGGCCTGCTGCTGTCGCAGCCCATCCGCATCAACGCCACGCTGTCCGACCTGTCGGCCGTGTCGCGCGGCGGCTGGCTGCAGCGCGGGCTTGAGAACCGTCTGGTGCAGGGATTCATCCGCACCCTGCGCGTGCGCTGCCACGGCCCGGAACAGCCCGTGGGCCAGCTGTCCGGCGGCAACCAGCAAAAGGTGGTGTTCGCCCGCTGGCTGCACCGCGAAGGCCGCGTGCTGCTGCTCGACGAACCCACGCGCGGCGTGGACGTGGGCGCGCGCGCCGAGCTGTATGGCGAGCTGGACCGCATGGCCGCCGAGGGCCGTGCGCTGCTCATGGTGTCGTCGGACCTGCGCGAACTCATGGCCATGGCCGACCGCATCGGCGTGATGAGCGCGGGCCGCCTGGTGGCCGTGTTCGAGCGCGGCGAGTGGTCCGAACAATCACTGCTGGCCGCCGCGTTCTCCGAGCCCGGCGGGCGCACCAGCACAAACCCTTCAACTTCTTCCCCCGTCACCGCATGAACGCCCCCACCACATCTGCCGCGCCCGCTGCGGCACCTTCCTCCGCCTCGGTCTGGCGCAGCCAGCTGGGCACCTACCTGGGCCTGATGGCCGTGCTGGCGGGCATGGTGGCGCTGTTCTCGTCGCTGTCCGAATACTTCTGGAGCGCCGAGACCTTCATCACCATCGCCAACGAAATCCCGGCCCTGGCCGTGATGGCCGTGGGCATGACCTTTGTGCTCATCATCGCGGGCATCGACCTGTCGGTGGGCTCGGTGATGGCGCTGGCCGCCGCCACCTCGGCCGCCGCCATCCTGCAGTGGGGCTGGACGGTACCCGCCGCCGCTGCGCTGGCGCTGGCCACCGGCCTGGTGTGCGGCACCATCACCGGCATGATTTCCGTCGCATGGCGGCTGCCCTCGTTCATCGTGTCGCTGGGCATGCTCGAAGCCGTGCGCGGCAGCGCGTATGTGGTGACCGACTCGCGCACCCAGTACGTGGGCGATGCGATCTCGTGGCTGTCGGCGCCCTTTTTTGGCGGCATCTCGTTCGCCTTCTTGCTGGCCGTGGTGCTGGTGGTGGTGGCGCAGCTGGTACTGTCGCGCACGGTGTTTGGACGCTGCGTGGTGGGCATTGGCACCAACGAAGAAGCCATGCGCCTGGCCGGTGTGGACCCGCGCCCCATCCGCGTGATCGTGTTTGCCATGACCGGCCTGCTGGCAGGCCTGGCGGGCCTGATGCAGTCGGCCCGGCTCGAAGCTGCGGACCCCAACGCGGGCACGGGCATGGAGCTGCAGGTGATTGCCGCCGTGGTGATTGGCGGCACCAGCCTGATGGGCGGGCGCGGCTCGGTGGTGAACACCGCGTTTGGCGTGCTCATCATCGCGGTGCTCGAAGCAGGCCTGGCCCAGGTGGGCGCCAGCGAGCCCAGCAAGCGCATCATCACGGGTTTTGTGATCGTGGCGGCCGTCATTGTGGACACGCTGCGCCAGCGCCGCGCCAAGGTCTGAAAGACTAGCCCCGCATCCAGCCGCCCCACCACCCACGACCTCATTCTTCTTTTTGCATGGCTACTATCAAGGACGTTGCGCGCCACGCCGAGGTGTCGGTCACCACGGTGTCGCACGTGGTCAACGGCACGCGCCGCGTGAGCCCCGAGGGCCGCGAGCGCGTCGAGGCCGCCATCCGCGCTCTGGGCTACGTGCCCAGCGCCATCGCGCGCAGCCTCAAGAGCAACAACACGCGCACGCTGGGCATGCTGATCCCCAACAGCTCCAACCCCTACTTTGCCGAGATCGTGCACAGCGTGGAAGACCGCTGCTTTGGCGCGGGCTACAACGTCATCCTGTGCAACACCAATGACGAGGCGCACCGCCAGGGCACCTACCTGCAGGTGCTGGCCGAGCGGCGCATCGACGGGCTGATCGTGGTCTCTACCGGGCATGACGCCACGCTGGCCACGCAGCTCGCAGGCCTGTCCATCCCCACCGTGCTGGTGGACCGCGAAATCGACATCGCCGAACAACAACCCTGCGACCTGGTGGAAACCGCCCACATGCAGGGCGGCCTGCTGGCCACGCGCCACCTGCTGTCGCTGGGCCACCGCCGCATTGCCTGCATTGGCGGCCCCGAAGGCATTGCCCCCAGTGAACAGCGCATTGCCGGCTGGCGCACGGCACTGGCCGACGCGGGCTGCGGCACGGGTGAGGGCCTGCTGTGGCACGGCAACTTCACCAGCCAGGGCGGCTACGAAGCCATGCACGCCGTGCTGCGCGCACCCGAGCCACCCACAGCCGTCTTCGTCTGTAACGACCTCATGGCCATGGGCGCGCTGTGCGCCGCGCACGAACGCGACCTGCGCGTGCCCGAGGCACTGTCCATCGTCGGCTTTGACGACATCGAACTCACTGCCTTCACCAGCCCCCCGCTCACCACTGTGGCCCAGCCCAAGCAGCGCATCGGCGCGCTGGCCGTGGACATGCTGCTGGAGCGCATCGACGGCAAGCGCCAGGACGCGCGCAAGGTCATGCTGCAGCCCGAGCTGCGCGTGCGCGCCTCCACCGCCCATGCGCCCGGAGGTGTGGCATGAGCACGCCCCAAACACCCCACGCGCCCCGCATTGCCGTCGTCGGCAGCCTGAACATGGACCTGGTGCTGCAGGTACAACACGCACCGGGTCCCGGCGAAACCGTGCTGGCCGATGCCCTGCACCTGGTGCCCGGCGGCAAGGGCGGCAACCAGGCCGTGGCCTGCGCGCGCCAGGGCGCCCAGGTGGCCCTGTTTGGCCGCGTGGGCGACGACGGCTACGGCCACACGCTGCGCGCCGGGCTGGACGCCGACGGCATTGACCACAGTGGCGTGCAAACTGACACCGACACCACCACCGGCGTGGCCGCCATCACGGTAGAAGCGACGGGGCAGAACCGCATCGTGGTCGTGCCCGGAGCCAACGGCCGCTTTGTGCTGGATGCTGCCGCTCTGGGCCCCGCGCTACAAGGCGCAGGCGGCCTGGTGCTGCAGTTTGAAACGCCCCTGCCCCAGGTGCTGGCCGCCGCCGAGATGGCGCATGCCGCTGGCTGCCCGGTGGTGCTCAACCCCTCGCCCATCCAGCCCCTGCCCGAAGCCCTGTGGCCGCTGGTGCACACGCTGGTGGTAAACGAAGTGGAAGCCGCTGCGCTGGCGGGCCAGAACGTGACCACGCCCGCCGACGCCGCGCAGGCCGCACAAGCCCTGCGCACCAAGGGCCCCGCCCAGGTGGTGGTGACCCTGGGCGCAGCAGGTGCCGTGGCCGCCGATGCCGCAGGCAACCGCTACCACCCTGGCCTCGTCGTGAAGGCTGTGGACACGACGGCCGCAGGCGACACCTTTTTGGGGGCGCTGGCCGTGGCCCTGGCACGCGGCGAGCCACTGGACGCCGCCGTGCGCGAAGGCATCCGCGCATCGGCGCTGTGCGTCACCCAGCCCGGCGCCCAGCCCTCCATCCCCACCCGCGCCGCCGTGGCGCACAGCCCCCAACCACCCGCCTGGAGCCCCCTGTGAAACGCACCGCCCTGCTGCACGCCGAACTCTCCCACGCCATCGCCACCCTGGGCCATGGCGACATGCTGGTGATTGGCGACGTGGGCCTGCCCATCCCCCCCGGCCCGCGCCGTATCGACCTGGCGCTCACACCCGGCATCCCCGCCGTGGCCGATGTGCTGCGCGTAGTGCTGGAAGAAATGCAGGTCGAAAAGGCCGTGATCGCCACCGAGGCGGTGGAACGTAACGGCGGCCAGTTGCCCAGCTGGTGCCAACTGCCAGTCACTCCCCAGGCGGTTTCGCACGAGGACTTCAAGCGCCTGACGCAGCAAGCCCGCGTGATGGTGCGCACGGGCGAGTGCACACCGTACGCCAACGTGATCCTGGTGGCGGGCGTGACCTTCTGAGGTTCTGAGGTTGTGACACCCGCCGGGCCCGCCGCAGGCCGGGCGTTGCGGGTTTTGGAGAACGTCTGGCAGGGCACACCTGGGGTACGCTGGGGCATCATCTATTGCCTGCCCCATGCCCAGCTCCGAGCCCCACGACCTCCTGCCCCCCGAAATCACCGTCCTCGAACGCGGCTGGCTGTCGGCCAACAACATCCTCTTCATCGGCCAGCACGATACGGCCATCGTGGACACCGGCTACTGCAGCCATGCCGATCAGACCGTGGACCTGGTGCGCGGCACGCTGCAGGGCCGCGCGCTGGACCGCATCCTCAACACCCACCTGCACAGCGACCACTGCGGAGGCAACGCGGCGCTGCAAAAGGCTTGGCCGGGCGTCATCACCGCCATCCCGCCCGGCCAGGCCGACCATGTGCGCCAGTGGGATGCCTACGCGCTGAGCTACACGCCCACCGGGCAGGAGTGTCCGCCCTTTCGGGCCGACACGCTGCTGGTGCCGGGCTCTTGTGTGCTGCTGGGCGACAAGCCCTGGCAGGTGCACGCCGCGCCCGGGCACGACCCCCATTCGGTGGTGCTGTTCGAGCCCCAGGGCCGCGTGCTGATCTCGGCCGATGCGCTGTGGGAGAACGGCTTTGGCGTGGTGTTCCCCGAGCTGGAGGGCGACGATGCCTTTGCCCAGGTGGGTGCCACGCTGGACCTGATTGAGACGCTGTCGCCGCAGGTCGTGATCCCGGGGCACGGCCCCGTGTTTGCCGATGCGCCCCGCGCCATCGACGGCGCCCGCCGCCGCCTGGACGGCTTTGTGCGCAACCCGGGCAAACACGCGCTCTACGCGGCCAAGGTGCTGCTGAAGTACAAGCTGCTCGAATGGCAGCAGATCGGCATCCCCGACCTCACGGCCTGGGCGCAGGCCACACCGTATTTCGGCATGCTGCGCGCGCGCCACTTTGCAGCCCAGACCGAGGCCGAATGGCTGCAGAGCCTGGCGGATGAACTGGTGCGGTCAGGCGCTGCGGTACGCCAGGGCGAGGTGCTGCACAACGTGTGAGGCGTTGTGCCTGCACCTGCGTACCTGCGGGGTTGAACACACTGCCACAGGCTCAAGCCGACCGAGAAGGTCGGCCCGACGCCCTCAATGTTTGTATTGCTTATCGCAGCCCGTCACGTGGTTCTTGCTGCTGGACATGCACTGGTAAAACGACTTCTTGTTGCCCGATGACCCCTGGCAGTCGGACACGCTGTACTTGCCCTTGGCTTCGCGGATCTTGGGGGCCGTGGCGTCGAAAGCCGCCTGGGTCATGTAGCCGTCCCGCACGTTCTTCTGGCCCACCTCCAGCATCAGGTCAGCCTGGTAGTGGATGTTGTCCACGGCCACGGCGCAGTTCAGGGGGACTTGCTTGCTGTCCACGGTGCCCAGCGATTTTTTGAGACCCTCGCCAAACTCTTCGACGTCCTTGGAGACCTTCTTGGTGCCGTCCGGGTTGTACTGCTGGCCTGCCTTGGCGCTGGCGCCCTTGCTGCTGGAGGAGCCACTGCCCCCGCTGGTGCCGTTGTTGCTCTGCAGCTTCAGCGGCTCGGCGTCCTGCTTGGCGGGTGGGGGCTGCGATCCGTAGTGGGTCTTGCCATCGGCATCCACCCATTTGTACACGGGCTGCGCTTGCGCGCCCGCGCTCCACGCCACGGCCGCGCCGATTGTGGCCACACAGGCCATCCATGCCAGTTTGCCCATCACACCCTCTCTTTTTTGAATAAAAACCCGCTGAGGCGCTCGTTGAATATGCGCCTTCAGCTCCTCCATTGATAGCAAATCGAATACCACCAGCCCCCGCGTGGCGAGCACCTGGGTGTCAAGGCAGGTCTTTGTTCACCTCGGGCAGGTTCGCGTCGCGCGGGCCAATGGTGCCCAGGCGGCTCTTGAGCGACTGGGGCAGGCCGGTGAGGATGGCTGCGTAGTTGGTGGTGTTGGACAGCACCTTCTTCACATAGTCGCGTGTCTCGGCAAAGGGCACGTTTTCTGCCCAGATGGCGGCGTCCAGCACCGGGCCGTTGCGCCAGCTGCGTGGGCGGCCAGGGCCCGCGTTGTAGGCAGCAGCAGCCATGGGCATGGAGCCTGCAAAGTCGTCCAGCGCGAGCTTGAGGTAGGCGGTGCCGATGGTGATGTTGGTGTCGCGGTCGGTGATCTGGTCGGGCGTGAAGTTGGTAAGGCCGATCTTCTTGGCCGTCCAGCGGGCGGTGGCGGGCATCACCTGCATGAGGCCCGAGGCACCCACGTGCGAGCGGGCGTCCATCACAAAGCGGCTTTCCTGGCGGATCAGGCCGTACACATAGGCCGGGTCGATGCCGATGCCCTGCGCGCGCTCCACCACGGTGCTGCGGAACGGCATGGGGAAGCGCTGGTTCACCTCGATCACGCCCTTGGTGCGCTCGCTGGTGTTGATGCACCGGTCCCACACCTCGCGCTGGCAGGCAAAGTCGGCAGCGGCCAGCAGTTCGCGGTCCGGCATGCCGCCGGGCTGGTGCAGGTTGGTGGTGTAGTTCCACTCGCGCACGCCTTCGCTGCGCAGCCCCAGCAAAATGGCGTAGAGCGCGCGATTGAGCCCCGGGTTGGCGCGTGCAGCCGCCTTCTCTTCGGCGGTGAGGGGGGCCGGCGCAGGCGGCACGCTGATGCGCTGGCCCAGCTCCTCCAGCGCCAGCTGCTCATAGAACCCGCGCGTGCCGGCAATGCTTTCGAACAGCTGGCGCGCCTCGGCACGGTCTGCATCGCTGGGCTTGCCGGCCAGCAGCGCACGCGCCTTCCAGTACACCCAGGTGCTGTCCTGGCGGCCTTCAGGGCCCATGGCGTCGACGGCCTTGGCCACGGCCTTCCACTGACCGGCGCGCAGCGCGGCGCGCACCTTCCAGCCCAGCAGATCGTCGTTGAGGTCGCTGTCCTTGGTGATGTTGCCAAAGTAGCCCATGGCATCGCTGGACAGCTTTTGCGCAGCCGCCTTGCCGATCACGCCCCAGGCCCAGTTACGCTCCTCGGGCGAGAGGTGCACGCTCCATTTGCTGTCGAGCTGGCGGGCTGCGCCGTCCGGGTCGCTGCCTGCAAGCTTGATCAGTGCCAGCACGATCAGCTCCTGGCGCACCTTGCCCCGCGCCGTAGCCCGGCCGAGCAGGTATTTGCTAGGGGTGTCGAGCGCTTCCTTGAGCTGGGGCAGCGCATCGGGCGCCACGATTTCGACGGCATTGCGCACCACGCGGGGCCGGTTGGCGTCCACGCCCAGCCGCGCCTTGCGCCAGATGTCCAGGGCAGAGAGCTTCTTGGCGGTGTACAGCTCGCCCGCCGCATGGTTGCAGCCGTCGTCAGCGTCGCGGATGGCGTACCAGTTGCTGCGCACGTCGTCCGCCACCGTGGCGGGCGCCGTGCCCTTGATGTGGTCGATCAGCAGCGCGTAGCAGCGCACCTCGCGGTCGTCCGACATGCGGTAGCTGGGGTGCTGCTCGGCAAACTGGCTCCAGTCGCGCCGCTGACCCAGCAGCAGCAGCCAGTCGTTGCGCAGGCGGTCTTCCTGGTAGGTGCCGGCGTAGCGCTGCATGAATGACTGGATCTCCTGCGGCGACGCCTCGCCCAGGCGCACCCGCAGCTCCCAGTAGGCTGCCCAGGGCTCCAGCGCATGGCCGCGCGCGGCGGGCAGCAACTGCGCGAGTTTGTTGCGGTCGCCCTTGCGGAACGCCTGCTGCATCTCCAGCAGGGTATCGTCACCACGGTTTTGCGCCATGACAAGCGGCGCGGTGGCGGCCAGCAGGGTGGCGGCCACAAGGGGTGTCAGAATCGCTCTGAGAAATTGCATGGGGGAATTATCTGATGGACAAAGCAGCCCTTCGGCGCACATTGATAGAAGAACGCCTCAACCTGCCCGACCGCCTACAGCGGGCCGACCTGTTACAGCAGGTGATGCGCATCTGGCTGGTGAACCGGCCGGACACGGTGATCGGCGCCTACTGGCCCATCAAGGGCGAGTTCGACCCCCTGCCCGCCCTGCACCGCTGGAAGGAAGACGGCGAGCTGCTGGACGAGCCCCTGCGCCGCCGCATCGGCCTGCCCGTGGTCAACAAGCAGCACAAGACCCTGACCTTCCACGCGTGGTACCCAGGCTGCCCCATGGAAGAAGACGCCTACGGCATCCCCAAGCCCAAGGACACCGAGGTCATCGTGCCCACGCTGCTGTTTGTGCCCTGTGTGGGCTACGCCGCCGGAGGCTACCGGCTGGGCTACGGCGGCGGTTTTTACGACCGCACGCTGGCCACGCTGCAGCCCAAGCCCTTCACGGTGGGCCTGGGCTTCACCAACGGCTACCTGGACGAGTTCGAGCCCGAGGAGTTCGACCTGCCGCTCGATGCCATCCTGAACGACAACGGCGTGGTCTGGCCGGTCTGATCCCCTCAGTGCCCGCTGGCGGCCGCACGGCAGACCGCCCACGGGCACTTGCCGGTCGGCACGAAGGCCTGTGATGCCTGCTGCGCATCATTCGGACCGATTTTTCGCATCGCTGGCGCGCGCCGCAACGGCTAGCATGGAAGGCTGACTCTTCATTTCAGGTGCCCACCATGCTCAAGCTCTACATCGGCAACAAGAACTACTCGTCCTGGTCCATGCGCCCCTGGGTGCTGCTCAAGCAGGCGGGCATCGTCTTTGAAGAAGTGCGCGTGCGCTTTGACAGCTTTGACGCGCAATCGGAGTTCAAACGCACCATCGGCGCCGTGAGCCCGACTGCCAAGGTGCCCGTGCTGATTGATGGCGACCTGGTGGTGTGGGACACGCTGGCGATTGCCGAATACGTGGCCGAAACCCATCCCGACAAAAAGCTCTGGCCCACGGACGCCAAAGCCCGCGCACGCGCCCGCAGCGTCTGCGCCGAGATGCACAGCGGCTTCACCGCCCTGCGCAGCCACTGCCCCATGAACATCGAAGCCCAGCTGGCCGACACCGGCGCCCTGATCTGGCGGGACCAGGCGGGCGTGCGCGCCGACGTGCAGCGCCTGGTGGAGATGTGGAGTGCGCTGCTGCAGGAGCACGGCGGCCCCCTGCTGTTTGGCGACTTCACCGTGGCCGACGCCTACTTCGCCCCCGTGTGCATGCGCCTGCACACCTATGCCCTGCCGGTGCCTGCGCCCATCCAGGCCTATGTGGACCGTGTGCGCACCCTGCCCGGTGTGAAGGCCTGGATCGACGAGGCGCTGGCCGAGAAGGACTTTCTGGACTTCGAAGAACCGTACCGCCTGCGCCATACCGAAGGCTGAGCCCCATGGCCGTCACCCTCTACCTGCGCTATGTGCTCAACACCAGCAAGCTGAAAGAGTTTGAACACTACGGAAAACTGTGGATTCCGCTGGTCGAGAAATTCGGCGGCCAGCACCACGGCTACTTCATGCCCAGCGAGGGCGCCAACAACATTGCGCTGGCGCTGTTCACGTTCGAGAGCCTTGCAGCCTACGAGCGCTATCGCGAAGCGTCGATGCAGGATGCGGACTGCCAGGCGGCTTTCCGCTATGCCGAAGAGACGGGCTGCATCGTGAGCTATGAGCGGAGCTTCTTCAGGCCTGTATTCGCCTGAGCGAAGCCGCGCACAGGCGGTCCTTTAACGGAACTGCTTGCGCAAAAACGCCTTGTGCCGCGCGATGTGGGCCAGCTGGGCGGGGGCGATCGTGCCGCCCAGGTCTTCGTCCTCGGTGTTGAGCACCTGGTTGGCATAGGCCAGCGCACGGGCCACCACCTCCTCTTCGCTCACGCCCTGCGTGGCCGCCAGGTCCATGGCCACGCGGCGCATGGCGCGCTGCGACAGCATCCACATGGCACCGAACGAATCCCATGCGGCCGCCATCTCCTTGAACTTATCGTGTTCAGCCAGGATGTCGTTGAGCGGCTTGGCCAGGATCTCCTGCAAGCCTTCCACCCGGGCCTTCAGGGCCTCGAACTGCGCTTCGCGCTGCAGGGCCTCGGCAGCCGCGTTGGCGGCGGCGTCAGGCGCCGGGGGCACGGGCACGCTGCCGTCGGGGTTGAGCTGGGCAATGGTGAGATCAGACGATAGGGACATGGTAGCGGGACTATACGACCCTCGTCCTAAACTACACCGATGCAAATCTACATGGTGGGCGGCGCGGTCCGCGACAAGCTGCTGGGCCGGCCGGTGAATGACCACGACTGGGTGGTGGTGGGCGCCACGCCCGAACAGATGCTGGCGCAGGGCTACCTGCCCGTGGGGCGCGACTTCCCCGTCTTTTTGCACCCCGAGACGCGCGAGGAATACGCCCTGGCCCGCACCGAGCGCAAGAGCGGGCGCGGTTACCGGGGTTTTGTGGTGCAGAGCTCGCCCGATGTGACGCTGGAGGAAGACCTTTCGCGCCGCGACCTCACTATTAATTCAATAGCATCCAGCACAGATGAATCCGGCGCCACCCGCCTGTTTGATCCTTACCATGGCGAAAAAGACCTCCGTGCGCGGGTGCTGCGCCATGTGACCGATGCCTTCCGCGAAGACCCCGTGCGCATCCTGCGCGTGGCGCGGTTTGCGGCGCGCTTCACCGACTTCACGGTGGCGCCCAAGACGATGCAGCTGATGCGCGAGATGGTGGAGCACGGCGAGGTGAACCATCTGGTGCCCGAACGCGTGTGGCAAGAGCTGGCGCGCGGGCTGATGGAAGAAAAGCCGTCCCGCATGTTCGAGGTGCTGCGCGAATGTGGCGCACTGCAGGTGCTGCTGCCCGAGGTGGCGCGCCTGTGGGGCGTGCCCCAGCGGGCCGACTACCACCCCGAGGTGGACACCGGGGTGCACCTGATGATGGTGCTGGACATGGCCGCGCGGCTCTCGGCGCCGCTCACCGTGCGCTTTGCCTGTCTGGCGCACGACCTGGGCAAGGGCACCACGCCCGCCGATGTGCTGCCGCGCCACATCGACCACGAAACCCGCAGCGCCGAGCTGCTGAAAGACGTGGCCGAGCGCCTGCGCGTGCCGGTGGACTGCCGCGAGACCGCCGATGTGGTGGCGCGTGAACACGGCCACATCCACCGCAGCACCGATTTGTCGGCCGCCGCGCTGGTGCGCCTGCTGGAGCGCTGCGACGCGATCCGCAAGCCCGAGCGGTTTGCCGAAATCCTGCTGGCCTGCGAATGCGATGCGCGCGGGCGGCTGGGGTTTGAAGAGTCTGCCTACCCGCAGCGCCCCCGCCTGCTGGCCGTGCTGGCCGCCGTCCAGTCGGTCATCACGCGCGAGATTGCTGCGCAGGCCGCCGCCAGGAGCCAGAGCGGTCCGCAGGTGGGTGCGCTGATCCACCAGGCACGGGTCGAAGCCGTGGCACAGTGGCTGCAAACCCAGGCGCACGGCGCAACCAACTGACCCGGTGCGCTGCGTCGCAAAGATCGGTCCAACCCTCCCTACAATCCGCGTCCGCTCGCGCCCTGGGAAGGGTGCGCCTTTTGGCTATCTTGCGATCACGACGCCCCATGACCTCTATGCACATCCGCCCCGCCACCACGGCCGACGCCGACACCATCGCGCCGCTGTTTGACGCCTACCGGCAGTTCTACGAGCAGGCGCCGGACCTGGCCGGAGCGCGGGCCTTCATCGCTGAGCGGTTGGAGCGGGAAGAGTCCGTGATCCTTCTGGCGTTGGATGGGACGCAGACGGCCGTGGGCTTTTGCCAGCTCTACCCCACGTTCTGCTCGGTAGAGGTCGCGCCCATCTACACGCTGTACGACCTGTTCGTGGCGCCGTCCGCACGCAAGACAGGCGCCGGTCGCAGCTTGCTGCTGGCAGCAGAAGCCACCGCCCGCGCGCACGGCAAGGTGCGCATGGACCTGACCACGGCCCACACCAACACCACGGCGCAAAAACTTTACGAATCGCTGGGCTGGACGCTGGACACGGTGTTTCGCGCCTATAACAAACGCATCAGTCCCTGAACCGCAGTGCCCCTGGCGATGCCAGTCGCCCTCACCAGCGCAGCAAACGTGGCCCCAGGATTGCCCCCAGCGCGGTCGGAATGGCCATGCCCACCACGTACCACACCGCCAAAAACGGGGTGGCCATCTCGGGGCAGTGCAGGGCGTACACCAATGCGCCCAGCGCACCTGCCAGCAAGCCAGCGCTCGCACCGGCCCACGCCAGTCGCGTCGGGGCGGCGCCCTTCAGCGCCCAGAAGCCCGCAACAAACGCCGGCACGGACAGCGCTGCGATATTGAACGGGCAAGTCCGCCAGGTGCTGCCCAGAATCAGCGGCACACGCTCGGCCGCAGGCACCTGCCACAAAGCCCCCAGCGCCATGGCCCACAGCACCAGCGGCGGCACCGCCAGCCACAGCACCGCATGGCCCAGCGGCATGCCCGGGCGGGCCATGCGGCGCAGCAGCGCCAGGCCGGCGGCAGCCAGCGCAGCGGCAAACACCAGCTTGCCCCAGAACATGGGCAGCGCCATGGTCGCCAGCAGATCAGGCCGCAGGCCGAACAGCGCCAGCATCAGGACCCCGGCGCCGGCAATGCCCGCCGCGCTGGCCACAGCAAACCGCTGCTCGATGGCGGTGCGCTGCACAGGCCGCTCGTCCGCCGCCAGCAGGTGGATCAATTCATCGGTTTTCATGCCATTCCCCTGATTTTTGCGGCCAGGGCCTTGAGCCCCCGGTGTACGCCGACTTTCACGGCCGACTCCGACAGCCCCGTGAGGCGCGCCGTCTCGACCACCGACAACCCTTCCAGCTTCACATACTCAATTGGCAGGCGCTGCTTGTCCGGCAGGGTCTGCAGCAACTGTCCCAGATCGCGCCGCGCCTCGGCAGCCTCGCTGTCGCTGCTGGCAAACAGCTCGTCCGCATCGTCCAGCGGGTCGTTGCGCGCTTCCTTGGCGGCATGCGAGCGCAGCCAGTCGATGAGCTTGTAGCGCGCAATCGCATGCGCCCAGGCCGTCACAGGCATCTCGGGCCGGTACGTGTGGCGCTGGTTGTGCACGGCCAGCAGCGTCTCCTGCACCAAGTCTTCCACCTCATCGGGCCGCTGCGCAAGGCGGCGGCGCAGGAAGGCCCGCAGGTGGACGCTCAACTCCTTCAGAAAGCGCTGGTAGGCGGCTGCATCGGCATCCAGGCCCTGCAACAACAAGCCGCGCAAGCGCTCTTCCACTATCTCCATGGTGTCTCCCTGAAGGCAATTCGGATGCCGGGACGAATGGGTTACAGGCCGTGCAAAAAAATTTTGTGGTGCATGCCACCCCATTTTTTTGCGCAGCGCTGTAACCCGCTGGCTGCACAGCGCGAATTACAACGCAGATCGGGCCACGCAGCGCAACCGCTGTGCTGTCACCCGGTCGGATTCAACCTTTATCAACCCTTGGAGAACCGCACCATGACCACCCGCACCCTCAGCCTCGGCGCCCTCGCACTTGCTGCACTGACTTCTGGCGCCGCCATGGCCCAAACCAGCGCCGCCCCCATGGACGGCGCCAAGCCCGCCATGGAGAAGTGCTACGGCGTCTCGATGGCCGGCAAGAACGACTGCGCCGCAGGCCCTGGCACCACCTGCGCAGGCACGTCCAAGATGGACTACCAGGGCAACGCCTGGAAGTTTGTGCCCGCAGGCACCTGCACCACGATCAAGACGCCCAAGGGCATGGGCATGCTGACGCCCATGAAGAGCTGACCATGGCACCCGCTCTCACCGCCGGCCTGGGCCTCAAGCCCCAGCACTACGACGAGGCGCTGCGGTGCACCGCCCCCGGCCTGTGGTGGGAGGTGCACCCCGAGAACTATCTGGCCGATGGCGGCCCGCGCCTGGCCTGGCTCGAGGCCATCCGCGCGCGCCACCCGGTAGCCCTGCATGGCGTCTCGCTGTCACTCGCGGCCGACGCGCCGCCCGACGCGGCCCACTTGGCGCGGCTGACTGCCCTCGCAAGGCGCGTAGAGCCCGCCATCATTTCAGAGCACCTGGCCTGGTCTACCTGGGGCGGGCAGTACCTGCCTGACCTGCTGCCATTTCCGCGCACACAGGCCGCCTTGCAGCGCATCGCGGACAACATCGCCCGCACGCAGGATGTGCTGCAACGCCCCATCGCCATCGAGAACCCCACGCACTACCTGCACATCGACGGCCACGATTGGCTGGAGACCGAGTTTCTGGCCGAGCTAGTGCGGCGCACCGGCTGCGCACTGCTGCTGGACGTGAACAACGTGCACATCAGCGCCAACAACCTGGGTTTTGACGCGCAGGCCTACCTCGACGCCTTCCCCCTGCACGCCGTGGCAGAAGTCCACCTGGCGGGCCACCATGCGGACCCGGTGCATGGCGATACGCTGCTCATCGACAGCCACGATGCGCCCGTAGCACCCGCCGTGTGGGCGCTGTACGCACAGGTGATCGCACGCACCGGCCCTGTGCCCACCCTCATCGAACGCGATGACAACCTGCCCGTTTTCAGCGAGTTGCTGACCGAACGCGACCAAGCCCACCACGCGCTCACAGCCGTGCAGCCCGAGGAGACCACATGCAGCTGAGCACCTTCCAGAACGGCTTTTCTGCCGCGCTGCTCGGCCCGGCGGCCGATGCGCAGTGGCTGTCTGCACTGGAGTCCCAACCTGGCTTTGCCGTGTACCGCAACACCGTGCTCAAGGGCTGCATCGATGCGCTGCAGGCCAACTACCCCACGGTGGGTCAGCTGGTGGGTGACGACTGGTTCCGCGCCGCTGCAGCAGTGTTCGCCCGCACCCAGCCGCCGCGTAACGGCCTGCTGGTGAGCTATGGCGAAGGGTTTGCCGACTTTCTGGCCGGGTTTGCCCCGGCCGCCGAGCTGCCCTACCTGAGCGCCGTGGCGCGCCTGGACCGCTGCTGGACCGAATGCCACCTGGCGGCAGATGCCACCGCCGTGGACCGCCAATGGCTGGCACAGCAGACCCCTGACACTCTGCCCCAAGCATCACTGCGGCCCCACCCCGCTGCACGCTGGGCTTGGTGCGACGAGCATCCGGCTTATGCACTGTGGCAGAGCCACCGTGAAGGTCTGCATGCCAATGAGGCACTGGAGTGGACGGGCGATGGCGCCTTGCTGACCCGGCCCCATGCCAAAGTTGTGTGGCATCCCTTGTCGCGGGCAGGCATGGCTTTTTTGGACGCCTGCGCCGATGGCCGCACGCTAGAGGCCGCCGCCACGTCGGCCCTGAATGCCGAACCCACCGCCGACTTCGCTGCCCTGATCAGCACCTTGCTGGACGCAGGCGCATTGATACCCACCGATTTACCCACCGATTCACGCCCAGGCTGAGGAGCCCTTCATGACCACCAGCACACACTTCCCTTCGGCCCCTGCCAAAGGCCCACGCTTGCTCTTGGCGCGCCTGGCCGACACCGCCGCCTGGCTCACCCCGCACAGCCTGCTGGCGCTGGTCAACCGGGTGGCCATCGCGGGCATCTTCTGGATGTCGGCACGCACCAAGGTCGAGGGCTGGTTCACCATCTCCGACAGCGCCTACGCGCTGTTCCGCGACGAATACAAGCTGCCCTTGCTGCCGCCCGAGCTGGCGGCGCAGATGGCCGCCGTGGCGGAGCACCTGTTTCCGGTGCTGCTGGTGCTGGGCCTGTTCACGCGCCTGTCGGCGCTGGCACTGCTGGGCATGACGCTGACGATTCAACTGTTTGTCTATCCGGACGCATGGCCCACCCACCTGTCATGGGCGGGGCTGATGTTGTACCTGGTGGGGCGCGGTGCGGGGAGCGTGTCGATGGACCGCGTGCTGGGAATCCGCTGACCGCTGCGCATCAACCTGCGGTGGTGCGCACCCAGCGCACGATATCGGCCGCCCCCAGCGCGCCCGAAATACGCGCCACCTCACGCCCTTGCTGGAACAGGATCATGGTCGGAATGCTGCGGATGGCATAGCGCGCCGCAATGGCCTGCTGGTCTTCGGTGTTGAGCTTGGCCAGGCGCACGCGGGGCTCCAGCTCGCGGGCGGCCTGCGCAAAGGCGGGCGCCATCTGTCGGCAGGGACCACACCACGGGGCCCAGAAGTCCACCAGCACCGGGATGTGGCTGCGCGCCACATGCTTGTCAAAGCTGGTCGCATCCAGCTCCAGCGGCGCCCCCGCAAACAGGGGCCGATGGCATTGGCCGCAATCGGGCGCGCTGCCCAGGTCGGCGCTCTGCACGCGGTTGGTGGTGTGGCAATGGGGGCAGACGATGTGCAAGGCTTCGGTCATGGCGCAGCAAGGGTTGGTGGCAAAAAAGCTTGGGATGTCCTGCATAACCCTCGCGGGTCGGTGGTAGTGCGGATCGGGACAGGCCGCAAGGCGCCTTTTTGCAGCCCATAGCGGGGCTATGGGCCAAAAAAGCAACGCAGCGGATGGCCCGAGACCGCGCTATCACAGACTGCAGGGAGTTATGCAGGACATTCCATACTGATCACATGGCGCCGCAAGCGCTTCGTTTCAAGGCTCCGCGTTGCCATCTGCGGCCACCCCAGTTGCAACCGGTCGCAGACCTTGCGCGCGTTTACCAGCCCTGAATCCCCCTCGTGGCCGTGGCTGCATTGCAGCGTCTGCTATGGTTTCGCGCATGCAGCTGCTCCCCACACTGACAACTGCCCATGCGCTTTTTCTCGATTTCGATGGCACGCTCACCGAGCTGGCACCACGCCCTGAGGCGGTGCGCATCGCATCGGGCCTGATTCCCACGCTGTCATCGCTGCACGCCCAGTTGGGTGGCGCGCTGGCCATCGTGACCGGCAGACCCGAAGCCGACATCGACGGATTTCTGGCGCCGCTGCGCCTGCCACTGGCGAGCGAACATGGGGCCCAATATCGCCTCTTTGACACTTCGGTGCCCGCCACCGCACCACCCGCCCTGGAGCCCGTTTTGCAGGCCGCCCAGGCCCTGGCAGCGCGCCACCCGGGCCTGTTGGTCGAGACCAAACGCGTGAGCGTCGCCCTGCACTACCGCCTGGCCCCCCACCTCGAACCCCTGTGCCACGACACGCTGGTACACGCCATGCGCGAGGTGGACGGTGTGGAACTGCTGCGCGGCAAATGTGTCTTTGAAGTGAAACCCCGTGGCGTTCACAAGGGCCAGGCCATCATCGATTTCATGACGCAGCCCCCCTTTGAGGGCCGCACGCCGGTCTTTGTGGGCGATGACGTCACCGACGAGGCCGGCTTTGCCGCTGTGCAGTCGCTGGGCGGCTGGGGCATCAAGGTGGGCGAAGGGCCCACCATGGCACAACACCGCTGCATGACGTCGGCCGCACTGCGGGGCTGGCTGTCGTCTGCACGCACAACGCTGGAGCGCGAACGATGAACACCGCCGCCACACAGCCCCAGACTGGCTCGCTCAACCTCGGGATGATCGGCAACTGCGCCATCAGCGCACTGATCGACGACCACGCCCGCATGGTGTGGTGCTGCCTGCCGCGCTTTGATGGCGATCCGGTGTTCAACGCCCTGCTGCAGCCCGGCGACGAGGGCAGCCACTTCGCGATCGAGCTGGAAGACCTGGCATCGGCCCACCAGTGGTACGAGCCCAACACCGCCATCCTGCGCACGCAGTTGTTCGACAAGGCGGGCCACGGCATCGAGATCACCGACTTTGCGCCGCGCTTTTACAGCCGCTCGCGCTACTTCCGGCCCATGACGCTGGTGCGCCGGGTGCGCCCCATCCAGGGGTCGCCGCGCATCCGGGTGGCGCTCAAGGTGCGCTACGACTGGGGCCAGACCACGCCCGAGATCACGCGCGGCAGCAACCACATCCGCTATGTGGGCGAGAGCATGACGCTGCGCCTGTCCACCGATGCACCGGTGTCGCATGTGCTGTCGGGCCAGGCGTTTGTGCTCACGCGCGAACACAACTTTCTGCTGGGCGCCGACGAGACGCTGGTGGACGGCATTGCCGACACCGCCCGCCACTTCGAGCAGGAGACCACGGCCTACTGGCGCAGCTGGAGCCGCGCGCTGGCCATTCCGCTGGAGTGGCAGGACGCTGTGATCCGCGCCGCCATCACGCTCAAGCTGTCGTTGTACGAAGAAACCGGCGCCATCGTGGCCGCCATGACCACCAGCATCCCCGAGTCCGCCCACAGCGGCCGCAACTGGGACTATCGCTACTGCTGGCTGCGCGATGCGTTCTTCGTGGTGCGCGCGCTCAACAGCATCTCTGAGGTGGGCACCATGGAGGACTACCTGCGCTGGCTGAGCAACGTGGTGGTCGAAGGCGGCGACGGCCACATCCAGCCGCTGTATGGCATTGGGCTGGAGAAAGACCTGCCCGAAAGTTTCGTACCCCAGCTGGCGGGCTACCGGGGTATGGGCCCGGTGCGCGTGGGCAACCAGGCGGCCGAGCATTTTCAGCACGACGTGTACGGCAACATCGTGCTGGGCGCGGCCCAGGCCTTCCACGACCACCGCCTGCTACACCGCGCGGGCCTGGCCGAATTCAAGCGGCTGGAACAGGTGGGCGACAACGCCGTGCGCGTGTACGGCCAGCCCGACGCCGGCATGTGGGAGCTGCGCACGCGCGCCCGGGTACACACCTCGTCGGCCCTGATGAGCTGGGCCGCCTGCGACCGGCTGGCCAAGATCGCCGCCACGCTGCAGCTGGCCGACCGCGCCAGCCACTGGCAGCACCATGCCGACCGCATGCGCGCCGAGATCATCGACAAGTCGTGGTGTGAAGAACGCCAGGCGTTTGCCGAGAGTTTTGGCGGGCACGAGCTGGACGCCAGCGTGCTGCTGATGGCCGAGGTGGGTCTCATCGACCCGCAAGACCCGCGTTTTGTGAGCACCGTGGAGGCCATGGAAAAGAGCCTTTGCGATGGCCCCTATATGCGGCGCTATGAAGCGGCCGACGACTTCGGCAAGCCCGAAACGGCCTTCAACATCTGCACCTTCTGGCGCATCGACGCTCTGGCGCGCATCGGCCGCAAGGCCGAGGCGCGGGCCATCTTCGAGACCATGCTGGCCGCCCGCAACCCGCTGGGCCTGCTGTCGGAAGACACCCACCCCGACACCCGCGAGATGTGGGGCAACTTCCCGCAGACCTATTCGATGGTGGGCGTGATCAACGCCGCCGTGCGCCTGTCGGCGCCCTGGGACAGCGTGATTTGAGGCGCTGTCCGACAGCGGCCAGGGGCGGTCTGCACGGATGATTGCCCCCATGAGCCGTCTTGTCGTCATCTCCAACCGCCTTGCCGATCCCCGCAAACCCGCTGCAGGTGGCCTGGCCGTCGCCTTGGGCGAGGCCCTGAACCAGACCGGAGGACTCTGGTTTGGCTGGAGCGGCACCGTGGTCGAAGGCGGCACGCCCGGCGAGGGCGAACTGCACACCCGCCAGGCCGGCCCTGTCACCCTGGCCACCGCAGACCTGTGCCGCGAAGACCACGACAGCTACTACCACGGCTACAGCAACAGCGTGCTGTGGCCGGTGTTCCATTACCGGCTGGACCTGGCCGACTTCAATGCCAGCTACATCGCAGGCTACCGGCGCGTGAACCAGATGTTTGCGCGCAAGCTGCTGCCGCTGCTGCGCGACGACGATGTGATCTGGGTGCACGACTACCACCTGATCCCGCTGGCTGCCGAGCTGCGCGCCATGGGCTGCAAGCAGCGCATCGGGTTCTTTTTGCACATCCCCATGCCGCCGCCGCTCATCATGGCGGCCATCCCGCAGCACGAGTGGCTGATGCGGTCGCTATTCGCCTACGACCTGGTGGGCCTGCAGAGCGAGGCCGATGTGGCGCATTTCACGCGCTATGTGCGCAACGAAGGCAGCGCCGAAGCAGTGGACGAAAAGCGCGTGCGCGCCTTCGGGGCCACGGTAGTGGTGCAGTCGTTTCCCATCGGCATCGACGTGGACGAGTTCACGCGCCTCACGCACGCCCCCGACGCGGTGGAGACCTACGAGAACATGCGCGACGAGTATTCGCGCAGGCGCCTGCTGCTGGGCATCGACCGGCTCGACTACTCCAAGGGCATCCCGCACCGCGTGCGGGCCTTCCGCGAGCTGCTGGACCGCTACCCCGAAAACCGGGGCAGCGCGACGATGATCATGATCGCCTCGCCCAGCCGTGACGACGTGCACGCGTATGCAGACCTGCGCCAGGAGCTGGAGGGCCTGTGCGGCTCGGTCAACGGCGACTATGGCGAGCTGGACTGGATGCCCGTGCGCTATATCCACCGCATGGTGGCGCGCAAACGTGTGCCGGGCCTGTGCCGCGCCGCCGCCGTGGGGCTGGTCACACCGCTGCGCGACGGCATGAACCTGGTGGCCAAGGAATATGTGGTGGCACAAGACCCGGACAACCCCGGCGTGCTGGTGCTGTCACGCTTTGCGGGTGCGGCAGAGCAATTGAAAGAAGCGCTGCTGGTCAACCCCTACGACCCCCAGGGCATGGCCGACAGCATTCAGCAGGCGCTGCAGATGCCGCTGGCCGAGCGACAGGCGCGCCACCAGAAGCTCATGGCGCGCATCAAGGAGCACGACGTGCACTGGTGGCGCAAGGCGTTTCTGGATGCGCTGCAGACGGCGGGCTAATTTGAGATACCAGGGCAGCAGCAGCGGCCGCTGCACTACAACAGCTTGGTGATCAGACTGACCACAAAGCTCAGCAGCAGCGTGGATGCCAGCGGCACATCCCAGTCCCGCCCCAGCCACCGAAACCGGAAGTCCCCGGGCAACCGCCCAAATCCCATGCGGCGCAGCAGCGGCGACAGCCAGCTGATGAACATCAGGGCCAGGAGGATGACGAGGAGCCAGCGGAACATGGGCAGCGCGGCAGCAGGCGGTCAGAGCCGGTGCGAACGGTCGCCGTGGCTGAACCCCAGCGGCTCCCACGCCTCCCCAGCCCCCACGGCCAGCACCTTGAACAGCTCGCCCATCTCGTGCTCCATGATCAATTTGGCCGCTGTCGCCCGCTGGGATTGAGGTAGCTGCTCCATTTTTGGAAGCAATCCACAGTTGATGAGGAAATGCGCCTGCGTGGTGTACCCCAGTACGTTCAGGCCCGACTCCTGCGCGGCCAGCGCCATGGCGGTGAAGTTGACGTGGGCGGTGATGTCCTTGCGGCCCACCTCCACCAGCGGGTCGCCATCGGCCAGGTGGCCTTGGTGGCACATCACCGTGCCCATGTGGCGCTGGGGGTGGTAGTACTCGTCTTCGCCAAACCCATAGTCCAGCAAGAAGGCCGCGCCGCGCGTGAGCCGGTCGGCCAGCATCCGCATGAAGCCTTCGCCCTGGGCGTGGATTTCGGTCAGGTAGTCCTGCGGGCCTTCGATGGCGATGGGCGGTCGCAGGTCGGTGGGGCGGTCGGCCCAGGCAAAGCAGCCGTCTTCGGCCACCACCACACCGCGCTCATGCCACACACCGCCCTGCTGGCCGCCGTGGCGCGCCAGCAGCTGCACAGGCATGGCATCCAGCACCTCGTTGCCCACCACCGCGCCTTCGATGTGCTCGGGCAGTGCGTCCACCCAGCGCAGCTTGGGGGCGTGGGCCACCAGCTTGGCCTGCTGGCGGGCGCGCAAGCTGCCCGACAGATCGACGATGGTGTAGCGCTGCACCTGGTCGCCCAGCGCATCCAGCAACTGCAGCGCCAGCGCGCCGGAGCCTGCGCCAAACTCCCAAACTTCATGGGTGCCAGTGCGCTCCAGCGCCTCGCCCACCTGCACGGCCAGCGTCTGGCCGAAAAGGGGCGTGAGTTCGGGCGCGGTCACAAAGTCGCTGCCCGACTCGGGCATGGCACCGAATTTGGTGGAATCGTTGGCGTAATAGCCCAGGCCGGGCGTATACAACGCCAGGGCCATGAAGCGGTCAAAACCCAGCCATCCGCCCTCGGCGGCAATGGCCTGGGTGATGTGCTGGTGCAGGGCGGTCGTTAAACTGTCGGGTCTTTGGGTCACGGCCCGCATTGTCCCCCACATGTCCACCCCTTCCCTCCCCCATCGCCCCCGCACCGTGCTGGTGACCGGCGCCGCCAAGCGCCTGGGCCGCAGCATTGCGCTGGCCCTGGCCGCTGGCGGCTGGCAGGTGGCGGTGCACTACCGCTCGTCAGCGCAAGATGCTATCAATACCGTAGCTGAATGCACAAGATTGACTGGTGCAAGCGCCCATTTTGAGGCCGATTTTGATGACGAGGCCTCCGTGCGCGGCCTGTTGCCCCGCGTGGTGGCGCACTTTGGCCGCGTGGACGCGGTGGTCAACAGCGCCTCGCTGTTCGAGCACGATGACGCCGCCACCTTCAGTTTTGCCGCACTCGAAAAGCACCTGCGCAGCAACACGGCGACGCCCGTGCTGCTGGCCCAGGCCCTGCACCAGCATGTGGCCGACCGTGTGGCGGCGGGAGAGGCCGACGCGCAGGGCGCCGTGGTCAACCTGCTGGACCAGAAGCTCTGGAACCAGAACCCCGACTTTGTGAGCTACACGCTGTCGAAAGCGGCACTGGAGGCCGCCGGCACCATGCTGGCCCTGGCCCTGGCGCCGCGAGTGCGCGTGGTGGGCGTGGCGCCCGGACTCACGCTGACCAGCCACATGCTGAGCGACGAAAAGTTTGCCCAGCTGCACGCCTTGAGTCCCCTGGGCCGCTCGTCCACCCCCGAAGACGTGGCCGCCACGGTGAAGTTTGCGCTGGAGAACCGCTCCATCACCGGCACCACGCTGCTGGTCGATGGCGGCCAGCACCTCATGAAGTTTGACCGCGATTTCTCGTTGATGTGAGCCCAACGCCGGCGCACCCAATGAGCACCCACCCCATGACACAGACCCCTTCCCAGATGACTGGCACGCAGATCTTGACGCTCACCGGTTTGCGCTTTGATGCCAACCTGGGCATCCTCGACCACGAAAAGACCGACCCGCAGCCCATCCAGGTAGACGCTGAGCTGAGCCTGGGCGTGCAGCCGCTGGCCCCGCGCGACGACGACATCGGCCATGTGCTGGACTACCGGCGTGTGCGCCAGATCATCATCGACGAGTGCACAGCCGAGCATGTGAACCTGCTGGAGAGCCTGATCGGCAAGCTGGCCAACCGCCTGATGCAGTTGCCCGGCGTGCTGGGCGTGCGCGTGAAGATTGCCAAACTCGAAATTTTTGACGACTGCGAAGTGGCCATTCGCGTCGAGACAGGACAGTGGTGACCCCATGAGCACCGTAGTGAACGAAGCCCCACCCACCAACCCCGCCCTCTCCGCCCCCTCCGGCTGGACCGACGAGCCTGCAGAGGCCGCCGCCAGCGGCGCCGCCCGCTTGAAGATCGAGCGCGAAACCCACAAACTGGAAAAGCGCCTGTGCCGCGAAGTCGGCAAGGCCATCGTCGACTTCAACATGATCGAAGAAGGCGACAAGGTGATGGTGTGCATGTCCGGCGGCAAGGACAGCTACGCCCTGCTGGACATCCTGCTCAAGCTCAAGGCCCGCGCGCCCATCCACTTTGACCTGGTGGCCGTCAACCTGGACCAGAAGCAGCCCGGCTTCCCCGAGCATGTGCTGCCCGAATACCTGGCCAGCACCGGCGTGCCCTTCCACATCGAGAACGAGGACACCTACAGCATCGTCAAGAAGCTGATCCCCGAGGGCAAGACCACCTGCAGCCTGTGCAGCCGCCTGCGCCGGGGCATTCTGTACCGCGTGGCCGATGAACTGGGCTGCACCAAGATCGCGCTGGGCCACCACCGCGACGACATTTTGCAGACGCTGCTGCTCAACATGTTCTTTGGCGGCAAGATGAAAAGCATGCCGCCCAAGCTGGTGAGCGACGACGGCAAGCATGTGGTGATCCGCCCGCTGGCCTACGTGGCCGAGAAAGACACCGCCCGCTGGGCCGCGCACCGCAACTTCCCCATCATCCCGTGCAACCTGTGCGGCAGCCAGGAGAACCTGCAGCGCAAGCAGGTGGGCGAGATGCTGCGCGAGTGGGAAAAGCGCTTCCCCGGCCGCGTGGAGAACATGTTCAACGCCCTGCAGAACGTGGTGCCCTCGCACCTGCTGGACGGCAGCCTGTACGACTTCAAGAACGCCAAGGCCACGGGCATCGCCAGCGAAGACGGCGACAAGGCGTTTGACAAGGAAGAGTTTGCGGCACCATCGCCGTCGTTGCCGGGCGTGCAGGTGGTGCAGCTGTCGTGAACTGCCGGGGTCAGCGGCACTCTCACGGAGATCCTTGTTTCAGGACACTCTGACCATGACACAACGCCGATGGCTTCCCGCCCTGCTCCTGGGCCTCACCGTCACCCTGCTCGCGGGCTGCAGCACCACCCGCGTGGTCGAAGGCCAGGTGCAGAGCTTCTCAACGCTGGCGGCCGTGCCCGCCCCTGCCACGTACCGGATTGAGCGCCTGCCCTCGCAGCAAGCCCCTTCGTTCGAAGCGATTGCCACGCTGGCCGAGCAGGCCCTGGCCCGCGCAGGTCTGCAGCGCGATGATGCCGCGCCCCGCCTGCTGGTGCAGCTGGGTGTGCAGGCCGATGCCGTGCCGCGCTATGACCCCTTCCGCCCCTATGGCCCTTACGGGCCCGGCCCCTGGGGCATGGGCGGCTGGTATGGGCGGGGCTGGGGCGTGCATGGCGTGTGGCGCTTTGGCGAACCCACGCCCCTGCACCGCCGCGCAGTCAGCATCGTGATGCGCGACGCCAGCACCCAGGCCGTCGTGTACGAAACCTCCGCCGTGCACGAAGATGTGTGGGTGAGCGATCCAGCCGTCTATGGCGTGCTGTTCGACGCCGCACTCAACGGCTTTCCGAAGCCGCCCGAGGGGCCACGGCAAGTACGCCTGCCATTGGTTCCGCCCTCACACTGATTCCCTATACGCCTGTCTATTGCATGCACGCCACCCGCATCGTTGCCATCCGCCACGGCGAAACCGCCTGGAACGTGGACACCCGCATCCAGGGCCACCTGGACATCCCGCTCAACGACACCGGCCTGTGGCAGGCCGCCCAGGTCGCGCAGGCCCTCGTGGGCGAGCCGATTGCAGCCATCTACTCCAGCGACCTGCAACGCGCGCACGCCACCGCCCAGGCCGTGGCTCACACCACAGGCGCCCCGTTGAAGACCGAGCCGGGATTGCGCGAACGCAGCTTCGGGCACTTTCAGGGCCGCACGTTTGCCGAGATCGAGGCCGAGCTGCCCGAGGACGCCTTGCGCTGGCGCAAGCGCGACCCGCACTACACACCCGAGGGCGGCGAGTCCCTCGTCACCTTGCGTGACCGCATCGAACGCACCGTGACCGCGCTCGCACAACAGCATGTGGGCGAGCAGGTGGTGATGGTGGCGCATGGCGGCGTGCTCGACGTGCTGTACCGCCTGGCCACGCGCCAGGACATCCAGGCGCCGCGCACCTGGCAACTCGCGAACGCCGCCATCAACCGCCTGCTGTGGACGCCTGACGGCCTGACCCTCGTCGGCTGGGCGGACACCCAACACCTTGACCAGATTGTCGTGCGCGATGAAAACCACGCCTGAAGCCTTGCAAACCACCGTCGGCCAACGCGTGGACCTGATCGACACCCCCGCCCTGGTGGTGGACCTGGACGCCATGGACCGCAACATCCAGCGCATGGCCGACTTTGCGCGCAAGCACCAGGTGCGCTGGCGCCCTCATGCCAAGCTGCACAAGAGCGCCGAAATCGCGCTGCTGCAGCAACGCGCGGGTGCCCAGGGTGTGTGCGTGCAGAAGGTGGCCGAGGCCGAGGCGCTGGCTGCCGGTGGCGTCGATGACATCACCATCACCAACCAGGTCATCGCCATGCCCAAGCTGCACCGCGTGGCGCGGCTGGCCGCGCAGCTGGCGGCACGCGGCGGGCGCCTGGGGGTGGCGGTGGACCATGCCGATGGCATCGCCCGCCTGGCCGAAGCCATGGCCCAATCCGGCAGCGATGCGGGCATCGATGTGCTGGTCGAGATCGACGTGGGCCAAGGCCGCTGCGGCGTGCCACCGGGCGAGGCCGCCGTGCCCCTCGCACTGGCCGTGTCGCGCAGCCCCCGGCTGCGCTTTGCGGGCCTGCAGGCGTACCATGGCCGAGCCCAGCACCTGGCCAGCAGCGTGGGCCGCCGCGAGGCCATCGCCAAGGTGGTGGAGGCGGCCTATCACACGCGCCAACTCATCGAGGCAGAGGGCCTTGCCGTGCCCCTGATCACGGGCTCGGGCACTGGCACCCTGGTGCACGAGGCTGCCAGCGGCGTGTTTGGCGAGCTGCAGGCGGGCTCGTTTTTGTTCATGGACGCCGACTACGCCCGCAACGAACGCGACCCGGCCCAGCCCGCGTTTGAGCACGCGCTGTACGTCAAGACCCAGGTGGTTTCGGTGCGCGACACCCACGCGGTGTGCGACGCAGGCCACAAGAGCCATGCCATCGACTCGGGCCTGCCCACCGTGGCCCTGCTGCCCGCCGACCGCACCCTGCGCTACGCCAACGGGGGCGACGAACACGGTTTGCTTTACGCAGACGCTCCCGATGCCCGCCTGCCCAGTTTGGGGCACATGCTCTGGCTCATCCCCGGTCATTGCGATCCCACCGTCAACCTGTACGACTTTTTGATCGGCGTGCGCGGCGGGCTGATGGACGGGGTGGTGGAGCGGATCATCCGCGTGGATGCGCGGGGAGCGCTGACGTAGGCGCGGCCCTCTAAACACGGGCGCTATAGGGGTTCACCTGCCCCAGTGAGGGCTGGCTGCTGGACCACAATCCAGCAGCATGAGCCCCAGCCAGATCATCGTCCTTGCGACGCCCGTCTTCTTTGTGCTGATCGCCATTGAACTGGCCGTCGGCTTCAAGCGCCAGCGCAACACCTACCGCCTGGCCGATGCGGTGAGCAGTATCAGCCTGGGCATGCTCAGCCAGACCAGCGCAGTCTTCACGCGCCTGCTGCGCATCGGCATCTACACCGCCCTGTTCGAGCATGTGGCACTGTGGCGCAACGATGCGTTCTGGACCAGCCTGCCCGGTTGGCTGCTGGCGTTGGTGTTCTACGACTTCTGCTACTACTGGCTGCACCGCATGGGGCACGAGTCGGCCGTGCTCTGGGCCGCGCACGCGGTGCACCACCAGAGCCAGGACTACAACCTCAGCACCGCGCTGCGCCAGACCAGTTCGGGCGCGCTGCTGGGCTGGGTCTTTTATGTGCCCATGGCGCTGGCCGGCGTTCCACCCCTGGTGTTTGGCGTGGTGGCGCTCATCGACCTGCTCTACCAGTTCTGGGTGCATACCGAGCAGGTGGGCCGCCTGGGCTGGTTCGACCGCTGGTTCTGCAGCCCCAGCAACCACCGGGTGCACCATGCCGTCAACGACGCCTACCTGGACAAAAACTACGGCGGCATCCTGATCCTGTGGGACCGAATGTTCGGCACCTTCAAGGATGAAGACGCGCAGGAGAAATGTGTGTACGGCACGCGCGGCCTGCTCAACAGCTGGGACCCGCTGTGGGCCAACGCCCAGGTGTACGCCGGGCTGGCGCACGACAGCTGGCACGCGCGCAGCTGGCTCGACAAGCTCAAGGTCTGGATCCAACCGCCCGGCTGGCGGCCTGCGGATGTGGCGGAGCTGTTCCCAAAGCCTGCCTTCAGCATGGCGCAGATGCAGCTGTACCACCCACCCATGTCGCGTACCGTGCAGTGGTTTGCGCTGGTGCAGTTCGCGCTGCTGCTCACAGGCGTGGCAGCCTTTTTGTGGCAGGCCGATGCGGCGCCGTTGGCGCACAACGCTATCTGGTTTGCCGTGCTGCTGACGGTGCAATGGTCCCTCGGCGCGGTGATGCAGGGGCGCATCGGCATGCTGATGGCGCTGATGCTGCAAAGCGCGGCGCTGGCCACGGCCACCAGTGCGCTGGGGCTCACGGCGTGGCATTGGCTGTTCAAGCCACTGACCATGGTAATCGCTATTATTTTGGTAGCTACCAGCGCATATTCGACTAGCGCAAGGGGCACACCGGGCTCCAATACGCCCTGGATCTTGCTGATGGCCGCCCTGAGCGGGTCCTTGGCGGGGGATGTGTTCCTCATGTTCCCGGGGTTGTTCATCCCCGGTCTGGTGAGCTTTCTGGTGGCGCACCTGTTCTATGTGGCGCTGTTCAAAAGCGGGCAGACCTGGTTTCCGCACCGGGGTGCACTGGCGGCCACGCTGGGCATCGGCGTGGCCATGTACGCCTTTCTGTGGACGGGCGGCCTGCCGCCTGCACTCCGCGCCCCCGTCGCGGCCTATGTGCTGGTGATTGCGTTGATGGCGGCCCAGGCCATTGGCCGCGCCACCGTGTTGCGCGACGCCGCTTCGCTGTGTGTCGCCATCGGCGCCGGGTTCTTCATGCTCAGCGACTCGCTGCTGGCCACCAACCGCTTCGTGACGCCCCTGCCCATGGCCCAAGTGTGGGTGCTGGCGACGTACTACGCGGCGCAGGCGCTGATCGTGGCGGGCATGCTGCGGGGCACAGCCCGCGCGGAGCCCAGCTCTGCCGCGCCCCTCACACCCCAAACAGATCTTGCCCGCTCGCCTTCGGCGGCGTGACCCCCAGATGGCGGAACGCGGCCAGCGTGGCAATGCGCCCGCGCGGCGTGCGCTGCAGGAAGCCCTGCTGGATCAGGTAGGGCTCGATCACATCCTCGATGGTGCCGGCCTCTTCCCCAATGCTGGCAGCGATGTTGTCGAGCCCCACAGGCCCGCCGTCAAAGCGGTGGATCACGGCTTCGAGCAGCTTGCGGTCCATCACGTCAAAGCCCTGCGGGTCCACATCCAGCATGGCCAGCGCCTTGTCGGCAATGGACTTGGTGATGCAGCCATTGCCCTTGACCTCGGCATAGTCGCGCACGCGGCGCAACAAGCGGTTGGCAATGCGCGGTGTGCCACGCGAGCGGCGGGCGATCTCGAAGCCGCCGTCCTCGTCCATGGGTGCGTTGAGCAACCCGGCACTGCGCTGGACAATGCGCGCCAGCTCTTCGGCCGTATAGAACTCCAGCCGCGCCACGATGCCAAACCGGTCGCGCAGCGGGTTGGTCAGCATGCCCGCGCGCGTGGTCGCGCCCACCAGGGTGAAGGGCTGCAGGTCCAGCTTGATGCTACGCGCCGCAGGGCCTTCGCCGATCATGATGTCGATCTGGTAGTCCTCCAGCGCGGGGTAGAGGATTTCCTCCACCACGGGTGACAGACGGTGGATCTCATCGATGAAGAGAACGTCGTTCTTTTCCAGGTTGGTCAGCAGCGCCGCCAGGTCCTTGGGTTTTTCCAGCACCGGTCCGCTGGTCTGGCGCAGGTTCACCCCCAACTCGGCCGCGATGATGTGCGACAGCGTGGTCTTGCCCAGGCCCGGCGGGCCGAACAGCAGCACGTGGTCCAGGGCCTCCTCGCGCTTCCTCGCCGCGCCGATGAAGATCTCCAACTGCTCCCGCGCCTTGGCCTGGCCCACGTACTCCTGCAGGAGCTTGGGGCGCAAGGCGCGTTCGATGGCCTCCTCTTGGGGAGAGGCAGGGGCGGCAGAGATGACGCGTTTGGCGGGGGCGGGGGAGAAGTCGTCGGTCTGGATGGTCACGGCAGTTATGTCTGGGCGGCGAATGCCATGCTGGCATGCAATCTGCCACTATATCGCCCAAGGATTCCCCGGGGGTCAAGTAAGCGGGAACAGCGCCGATAGATGAACCAGACCATGACCAAGACGATGCCTGCGCCCCCTTGCCTGCCCCGGCCCCTTTTCCTCCACCAGCTGGCTGTGTTGGTTGCCTGTGGCGCTACCGCCCTCGCTGCGACCGGTCAGACTCCCCCGCCCTCACCAGCCCGGTCCGCCAGCGGCTCCATCCGTATTGAGAACCCGCAGGAAAAGGCCGACTTGGCCACTCGGATCGACGAAGCCATCCAGCGCGCTAAAACGAAGAACGCGCCCACCACGTCGGCAGGTGCGCGTCGGCGGGCTGAGCCTATCCCCAGCGTGGAAGTGCGTATCCCGACCGAGCGTCCCAGCAAACCAGCCAAGACCATGGCCATCCCACAGGCCCTGGCCCGCCCTGCCGTTCAGGACCCCGAAGCCAGTCGGCGCTATATCCAGACACGGGCAGCGGAACTGGCGGCAGTTGCGCCACCTCCACCGCCCCCAGACCCGCGCACGGTGCACTGGGACTACGACAGCGGAGACCGGGGTCCCCAGGCCTGGGGCAGCCTTCACCCGGACTTCGCAACCTGCAGCCGGGGCATGCGGCAGTCGCCGATCCATATCAAAGCCCAAGACGTGGAGGTCGGTCCGGCGCCCCCTCTGCCTTTCAACCACCAGTTCTTCGGAGGCACGGTGTTGCACAGCGGGCATGGCTTGGAACTGAAAGTGGAAGGCGACAGCATCCTGACCCTGCGCGGAATGCCCTGGCGCCTGGTGCGCCTGCAGTTTCGCCACCCTGCTGAAGAGCGCGTGCATCAGCACAACTACCCGATGGCAACCGATCTGGTGTACCAGGGACCTGACGGTCAAACAGCGGTGGTGAGCGTGCCCATGCAGTTGGGAAGCACCAACGCCTTCATCACCCACATCTGGACCCATATGCCCCTGGATGCGCAAGACAGCGTGCGTCTGCCGCAGCCGGTGCTTTCCGTGGATGAGCTGCTACCTCAGGACCGCCGCTATTACCAGTACGCAGGCTCTATCACCCAGCCGCCCTGCACCGAGGGCGTACTGCGCATTGTGATGAAGACCCCGGTCAATGTAGGACTCGCACAGCTGCGCATGCTGCAGCGTGTATCGCCGCCCAACGCACGTCCGGTGCAAGCCTCTAACGGACGCCTGGTTCGCGAGGCCCAATAGTCGCTCACTTCGCCAGCGACTTCAGCGCCATCTTGATCCCCTCACTCACCCCGACCTCCGCAGGCAGCGCCTTGAGCGCCGCGGCCGCCTCCTTGTCGTTGTAGCCCAAAGCCAACAGCGCCTGCAAAATGTCGGCTTGCGCATCGCTGTTGGCGGCGCCGCGCACAGCACCGATGTCCGCGCCCAGCTTGCCCTTGAGTTCCAGCAGCAAGCGCTCGGCCGTCTTCTTTCCGATGCCGGGCACCTTGACCAGCCGCCCCGCCTCCTGCAGCGAAATCGCCTGCGCCAGATCGCTCACTCCCATACCGCTCAGGATGGACAACGCCGTGCGCGGCCCCACGCCAGAAATCTTGATCAGCTCGCGAAACGCCTGCCGCTCGGGGGCGGTCGCAAAGCCGTACAGCAGCTGCGCATCCTCGCGCACGATGAACTGGGTCAGCAGGCTCACGCGCTCGCCCACAGCGGGCAGGTTGTAGAACGTGCTCATGGGCACATTCACCTCGTAGCCCACGCCGTGGCAGTCCAGCAGCACCTCGGGGGGATTCTTCTCCAGCAGGGTGCCGGTCAATTTGCCTATCATTGATGTCCTTTGGCGACGCGGGCGTGACATGCCGCGCCGTCGTTCTTGCCGTTTTCCGTTGCCTGACTGGAATTATCCGCGTGATCCTGCGCCACACCTTCACCCCCCACAACAACACCCGGCTTACGAACCTGTGTGGCCCGGCCGATGCGCACCTGCGCACCATCGAGGTGGCCCTGCAGGTGAGCATTGCGCACCGGCACGAGCAATTCAAGGTCGACGGCCCCAAGGCCAAGGCCACGCAGGCGATGGAGCTGCTGCAGGCCCTGTATGAAATGGCCGAGCGGCCCATCGGCGAGGACTATATCCAGCTGATGCTCGCGGGCGACAGCGAGCTGCTGGAGGCCCCGGACGACGCCATCATCCTCAATACCCGCCGTGCCGACCTGCGCGGGCGCACCCCCACGCAGAACCTGTACCTGCAGAACATCGCCACGCACGACATTACCTTCGGCATCGGCCCTGCAGGCACCGGGAAGACGTATCTCGCCGTGGCCAGTGCGGTGGATGCGCTGGAGCGCAGCAGCGTACAGCGCATCGTGCTGACCCGCCCGGCGGTGGAGGCGGGCGAGCGCCTGGGTTTTCTGCCTGGCGACCTGGCGCAGAAGGTGGACCCGTACCTGCGCCCGCTGTACGACGCGCTGTACGAGCTGATGGGGCATGACAAGGTGCAAAAGGCGTTCGAGCGCAACGCCATCGAGATCGCGCCGCTGGCTTTCATGCGCGGGCGCACGCTGAACAATGCCTTTGTGATTTTGGACGAAGCGCAGAACACCACGCCCGAGCAGATGAAGATGTTCCTCACCCGCATTGGCTTTGGCGCCAAGGCCGTGGTGACGGGCGACGTGAGCCAGATCGATCTGCCCAAAGGGACGCTGAGCGGCCTGATCGATGCCGAACGGGTGTTGAGGCGCGTGAAGGGTATCTCGGTCACCCACTTCACCAGCGCCGACGTGGTGCGCCACCCGCTGGTCGCCCGCATCGTGGACGCCTACGACGCCCCCCGCCGCGCGGCCACTGCGCGTGCACGCGACTGAACTTCTAATTTGATAGCTGCTTGCGCTGATTCATCAAGCGCCAAGTGCCAAAAGCAATCCCAATGTCTTTGAACCAACTCTCCCTGTCGCTGCAGTTCGGCACCTTTGACGGCGTGGCCGCCCACCGCGCCGTGCTGCCCCGCCACAAGGTCACGCGCTGGATTCGCCACGCTCTGGCCACCGACGCCGAGATCACGGTGCGCATCGTGGGTGCTGACGAGGGTCAGCAGCTCAACCGCGAGTACCGCAAGAAGGACTACGCCACCAACGTGCTCACCTTCGACTACACCCAGGAGCCGGTGGTGACCGCCGACCTGGTGCTGTGCGCGCCCGTGATCGAGCGGGAGGCCAAGGAACAAAACAAAAGCCTGGAAGAGCACTACGCCCACATGCTGGTGCATGGCACGCTGCATGCCCAGGGCTGGGACCATGAAACGAGCGAGGCCGATGCCGAGGAGATGGAGGCGTACGAGACCGACATCCTGCAAGAGCTGGGCTTTGAAGACCCCTACGCGACCTGATCGGCCGAACGGCTCCCCCGCGACTCGGCGGACAACCCACTTTTAAACGTCGTTTTAAAACGCAGCTGCAGGCAAAGCAGTCGCACCTTTTACAGTCGCAATCCGGACTCAAAAGCCCCACATCTCCACCTAACATCGGTGCAATGCCACGCGCGTTACGCCGTGGCCAAGGAGATACTTTGGATACCGCCCTTCTCGTCGCTGCCGCCTTCGTCGCCGGCGCCCTCAATGCCGTCGCCGGTGGCGGCAGCTTTCTGACCCTGCCCGCCCTCGTCTTCACCGGCGTGCCGCCCGTGGTGGCCAATGCCACGGGCACCGTAGCGCTGTTGCCGGGCTACATGGCAGGTGCCTGGGGCTTTCGGGAGGACATGCAGCCGCCGCCCGGCCTGTCCATGCGGGCTGTGGTGGTGCTGGCCCTCATCGGCGGCTCGGCCGGGGCTGCGCTGCTGCTGATCACGCCCGACGCCACCTTCCGCAAGGTCGTGCCCTGGCTGCTGCTGGCGGCCACGGCAATGTTTGCGCTGGGCCCCCGGCTGCGCCAGTGGGCCGGTGCGTCGGCCCATGGCCCTGCCGCGCCGTGGAAGGCGGCCTTGGGCATGCTGGCCGTTGCGGGGTATGGCGGCTACTTCAATGGTGGCCTGGGCATCTTGCTGCTGGCGCTGTTTGGCCTGCTGGGGCAAACCCAGCTCAACGCCATGAACGGCATGAAGAATCTGGTCTCGGCCCTGCTCACTGCGATTGCGGTGGCCATCTACGCAGCGGGCGGCATCGTGCTGTGGCCCCAGGCGCTGATGATGATGGTGGCCGCCACCGCAGGCGGCTACGGCGGCGCGCGCTTGGCGCGCAAGCTGCCTGCCAACGTGCTGCGCTGGGGCATCGTCGCCACCGGGCTGGTAATGGCGGCGGTGTTCTTCTGGCGGCAGTGAGCAGCAGTCCCTCTGCCCCGTCACCAAAGCCCAGGTCCACGCCTGCGGCGGCATCGGCACCCGCGCCGACACCCACGGCAGACAGCGGCCGCCCGCCGACCCGCGTGCTGTGGGCCATGCTGCTCACGCTGCTCAGCGGGTTTGCGCTGAGCCAGGCGTTTCGCACCACCACCGCCATCCTGGCCCAGGGGCTGACTGCCGAGTTCGGGCTGTCGCCGGGGTCTCTGGGGGCGTTCGCCGGGTTGTTCGGCCTGTCGTTCGGCGTGGCCCAATTGCTGATGGGCGTGGGGCTGGACCTGTGGGGCCTGCGGCGCACGGTGCTCACCGCCTTCCCGCTGGCGATTGGCGGGGCTGCGCTCTCCGCAGCAGCGCCCGGCTACGCGTGGCTGATGGTGGGCCAGTTGATGATCGGCGTGGGCTGCTCGCCTGCGTTTCTGGCTTGCACACTGTTCATTGCAAGGCATTTTCCGGCAGACCGGTTTGCCTACCTGTCGGGCGTGGCCATGGGGGTGGGTGGGCTGGGCCTGCTGTTCACGGGCACGCCGCTGGCCTGGCTGGTGCAGCACGGCGGCGGCTGGCGCACGGGCTATGCCGTGCTGGCAGTGCTCAGCGCGCTGTCGTGGCTGCTGATCTGGCTGCGGGTGCACGAGCCCGCCCCGCTGGTGCCGCCCCCGGCGCAGCGCGAAACCTGGGGCCAGGCGCTGCTGGGCTTTGGCCAGCTGCTCACGATGCCGCACACCTGGGGCATCCTGCTGCTGGGCATGTCGGGCTACGCCGCGTTTTTATCGCTGCGGGGCCTGTGGCTGGCGCCGCTGCTGATGGACCGCTACCACCTCACGCTGGTGGACAGCGGCAACGTGGCGCTGGGGCTGTCGCTGATTGCGCTGTTCGCCCCCGGGCTGGCGGGTCGACTGGACCCGGGCATTGGCCGCCGCCGGCGCTGGATTGGCAATGCCTCGCTGGTGATGGCCGGGCTGTTCATGCTGCTGGCCTTTTTACGGGTGCACCCCGCAGCCAGCGTGGTGCTGATCCTGCTAATGGGGCTGCTGTCGGGCTACGGCGTGCTGCAGTACGCCGATGTGCGCGCCTCGTACCCGCCCGCGCTCACGGGCCGGGCCCTGTCAGCCTACACGATGGCGATGTTCCTGGGCGTGGCGCTGATGCAGTGGTTCACTGGCATCGTGGCCACCGGCGCCCAGCGTCTGGGCTGGGATGCCCACACGGCCGTCATGCTGGCCATTGCGGCCTGGCTGGCGCTGGCGTCGACGGCGTTTCGATTTTTGCCTGTATCGCCACTGGTTTCTTCGCAGACACCAGAACCCAAATAGCCTGAAGCGCCTGCCTATCAAGACCGACGGCTACGGCGGTGCCCGCGTGGCGCACCAATGGCCTGCCAAAGTGCTGCGCCGGGGCGGCGTGGCCACTGGGCTGCTGATTGCCGCCGTGCTTTTCTGGCGGCTCTGACGGGCTGACCTGCTCCGTGGTCAGGACGGCCGCCAGTACTAAGTTCAGCCGCCGCGCACCAGAAGCACAGGCACAGGGGACTGGCGTAGTACCTGCTCGGCGTCGCTGCCCAGCAGCATGCGCCCCACACCCCGTCGGCCATGGGTGCCCAACACGATGATCTGGGCGCTCCATTCCTTGGCTTTGGTGAGGATCAGATCACTGACCCGCCCGGAATAACTCTCGAACAGTTCGGCCTCCACTGCAATGCCAGCAGCCTTCGTCCGCGCCTCGGCATCCGATAGCACCTGCTGACCCGCTTCCTTCAAGAGATCGAACACGTTGGGCGGTAACGCCATGGCGGCCTCAAAGCTCGTCATCAGCGAAATTTCATCCACCACATGCAGCAGCTTGATGGTGGAGCCCATCACCCGCGCCAGGGCAATGGCCTCATTCAGGCCCGCGAGCGAAGTGGGGCTGCCGTCCACAGGCACCAGGATCTTTTCGTACATGAGAGTTCCCCTTAAAAACCCATCGTAGCGCCTCACCGTGCGCAGGCACACCCCAGGCAGCTCTGTGCAGCACTCAGGCGGCCACCACGGCAGGCGGCATCCGCAGCGGGATCGTCACCGGCCCGTCATTGACCAGGTGCACCTGCATGTCGGCCGCAAACTGGCCGGTGGCCACCACGGGGTGGGCTTTGCGGGCCTGGGCCACCAGGTAGTCGTACAGGCGCCGCCCTTCGTCGGGCGCTGCCGCCTGGGTAAAGCTCGGGCGGTTGCCGCCGGTGGTGTCGGCCGCCAGGGTGAACTGGCTGACCAACAGCAGGCCTCCACCAATATCCTGCACGCTCTGGTTCATCTTGCCCGCTGCGTCCGAAAAAATCCGCAGCTTGAGAATCTTGGCCAGCAGCTTGTCGGCCTCGGCCTCAGTGTCGCCGCGTTCGGCACACACCAGCACCAGCAGGCCCGCCCCGATGGCGCCCACGGTCTGCCCATCGACATCCACACGCGCTTCGCGCACACGTTGCAATACGCTGATCACTTCACGGCATCCTTCACATCGTCACGCGGGTCGTCGAAATGCGCCTCCACATCGGTGGGCAGCAGTTCGATGGTGGCACGCAGGCCGGGCACGGCCGTCATCAACGCGCGCTCGACCTGGCCGCGCAGCTCGGCGGCGTGGCGCAGGGTCCAGTCGGCGGGCATGTGCAGGTGCATGTCCACAAATTGGCGCTGGCCTGCGCGGCGGGTAGAGACATGGTCGAAGCGCACGGCACCGGGCGCCTGGGCCGCCACAAACTGCTGCAGCGTGGCGTCGATGGTGGACTGCACCTCGGGCTCCACCGCTGAATCCATGAGGCCCTGGGACGACCGCCAGACCAGCTCGACGCCCTCTTTTAGAATGTTCAGTGCCACCGCAATCGCCGCCACCGCGTCCAGCCACAGCCACCCCGTCAACGCCGCGCCCGCAATGCCCACCAGCACCCCGGCCGAGGTCCACACATCGGTGACTAGGTGGCGGGCATCGGCCTCCAGCGCGATGGAGCGGTGCTCGCGCGCCGAGCGGAACATCACCCAGGCCAGCAGCCCGTTCAGGGCCGAGCTGAGCACCGACAGGCCCAAGCCCCAGCCCACCTGCTCGATGGGCTGCGGGTCGAACAAGCGGTGCCCGGCTGCCCACAGGATGCCTGCCGACACGCCCATGATGAGGATGCCCTCGAACCCCGACGAAAAGTATTCGGCCTTGTGGTGGCCGTAGGGGTGGTCGTCATCGGCCGGGCGTTGCGCCACCGTCACCATGGCCAGCGCAAACATGGCGCTGGCCAGGTTCACAAACGACTCCATCGCGTCCGACAGCAAACCCACCGAGCCCGTGACCACCCAGGCCAGCGTCTTGAGCGCGATGGTGACCACCGCCACGGCCACCGAGGCCCACAGCAGGTTGCGGGGTGAAAGCCAGGGGTGGGATGCGGAAGGTGGTGCGGACATGGTGAATGAACGAGGGAGCCGAAACAATGGCGAACAGGCGAGTCAGAAATTACACCAGAGCCACCTTAAGCTCCGTTTAACAGAGCGCCCAGGGTGCGCACCCAGCGTTGATGCAACGCAGCCCCATGCCAGAATCCGCGCATGCCCCCCGCCTGGCGCCGCCTTCTGCCCCGACACGCCCTGCACCTGCCCAGCCTGCTGCTGTGGGTGCTGGTGGCCTGCATGGGTTGCGGCTGGCTGGTGGTGGACCGCCTGCAGCAACTGCACGCGGCCTTCGAGACCGACGCGCGCATCGTGCACCGGCTGCTGAGCCAGCGAGTGGTGCAGCACGACGCCATCATGGCCACGCTGGCGCTGCTGCAGCCAGATCCTGCGGCGGACAGCCTGCACAACGCGGCATCGCCCCTGCCCCGCCTCCCGTCGGTGTACCCGCAAATCCTGGCCGTGCTGCAGCGCTCGGCCCACAGCGACTGGCCGCCCGCGCTGCAGGCCGAGCTGGCAGCGGCCGAGGCCACCTCAAGGCGCACGGGACACGCAGCCATGGCGGGGCTGAACCTGCCCGCAGGCCGTTACTACCTGGTGCTGGCCGGTACACCCGCCAGCTACGCGCTGCACATCGACCTGCGCACCACCATCCCCACCGACGAGTGGCCTATGGACATGGCCACCAGCCCGGTGCGCGTGACGCTGGAGCACGGCGGCACGGCCTTTGTGGTGCAGCCCGGCCAGACCGCCCCGGGCAACGGCATCCGCAGCTACGACTTTCACAAACTGCTGGCCGCCCCCAGCCAGCCGCTGGACGTGGTGGCCCGCCGCAGCGTGGGCCTGCACGAACTGCCCTGGTGGCGCATGCTGGGCTGGTGCCTGCTGACCGCAGCGCTGTGGGCCGCAGGCCGCGCCCTGTGGCGCCAGCGCGTGGCGCGCCAGCGGGCCGAAGAGCTGCTGCGCCTGGGCCAGGTGGCGCGGCTGAACACGCTGGGCGAGCTGGCCGCCGGCATGGCACACGAGCTGAACCAGCCGCTCACGGCGCTTCTGTCCAGCACGCAGGCCGCCCAGCGCCTGCTGGCCGACGACCCGCCCGACCTCGACACCGCTCAGACTGCCATGGCCCGCGCCGTAGAGCAGGCGCGCCGCGCATCCACCGTGGTGGGCCGCCTGCGCCGCCTGGTGGAGCGGCCCGACCTGGCAGGCCAGGCCCAGCCCCTGGCACTGGCCACCGCCGTGCAAGACGTGCTGCACCTGCTGGAGCCCGAGCTGTCGCAGCGCGGTGTGGCGCCCGAGGTGTTGGCCGCCGCAGACCTGCCCCCGGTGCTGGCCGAACCCGTGGCCCTGCAGCAGATCGTCCACAACCTGCTGATGAATGCGCTGCAGGCGCTGGAGCAGGTGCCGTCCGCAGAGCGCCAGCTGCGCCTGAGCATGGCGCGCACGGCAAGCGGGCAGGTGACCCTGTCGGTGCGCGACCACGGCCCCGGCATCCCGCCCGAGGCGCGCCAGCACCTGTTCGAGCCCTTCTACACCACGCGCACCGGCGGGCTGGGCCTGGGCCTCACGCTGTGCGAGAGCCTGGCGCAGGCCATGGGTGCGCAGCTCGCCCTGGCGCCCGAGGCCACGCCCCCGTCCGACGCCCAGCGGGGCGCCGAGTTTGTGCTGACCCTGCAAGCCGCACCGCCCACCAATGACCGATAGCGCCCCCTCCCTCTCGCCCCTGATCCACCTGGTGGACGACGATGCCGCCGTGCGCGAGGGCCTTTCCCTGCTCATCAGCACCGTGGGCCTGCGGGTGCAGACCTGGGCCGATCCGCAGTCGTTCATGGCGGGGTTCGACCGTGCCAGCATCGGCGCCATCGTGCTGGATGTGCGCATGCCCGGCATCAGCGGCCTCACGGTGCTGGAGCAGCTGCTGGCCCAGGGTGTGGACCAGCCCGTGATCCTGCTCACCGGCCACGGCACGGTGGAGATGTGCCGCCGCGCGTTCAAGACCGGCGCGGCCGAGTTTCTGGAAAAGCCGGTGGACGACGAGGTGCTGATCGAGGCCCTGCAAAACGCCGTGCGCCAGCATGTGCGCTCGCGCGAGCGCCACCAGGCCGACCAGCAGGCGCGCGAGCGTTTTGCGCAGCTCTCGGCCCGCGAGCGCGAGGTGCTGGAGCTGATCGTCGAGGGCCTCACCAACAAGGAAATCGGCCGGGCGCTGGAACTCTCGCCCCGCACGGTGGAAACACACCGCGCCAACCTGTTCGCCAAGCTGGGGGCCGAGTCGCTGGCGCAGCTGATCCGGCGGTATGCGGCGCTGGTGGATGCCGCATCCTGAATCGGTCGGCAAAGGCCTTCCGTAGTTCTACGGAGGCTCGCGCGTAGCCGCCCGAATGGCTGAAAACGGCGGCCATTTCTACAGTTCTCCCACGGCGCCACAAAGGGTGGCACCGACGCAAAAACACCGGAGAACACCATGCAAAACCGCCTCGCCACCATCGCCGCCCTCACCCTGTCCCTGATCGCCACCGCTGCCAGCGCCGAAGGCGTGCGCACCGAGAAGAACATGTCGCTGGACCTGGCCACGCAGATCGCCGCCCAGACCGTGGCCACCTGCACCGCCAACGGCTACGCCGTGACCGCCACCGTGGTGGACCGTGCAGGCACCGTGCGCGCCGTGCAGCGTGCCGACAACGCGGGCCCCCACACACTGGAAGCAAGCCGCCTCAAGGCCTACACCTCGGCATCGGCCAAGAACACCACGCTGGCCATGATGGAAGGCGCACAGAAGAACCCCGCTGCCGCCAACCTGGTCAACATCCCCGGCTACCTGCTGCTGGGCGGCGGCGTACCGGTGAAGGTGGGCAACGAAGTGATCGGCGCCGTGGGCGTGGGCGGTGCGCCCGGCGGCCACCTGGACGAGCAATGCGCGGTGGCGGGCATCGCCAAGGTGCAGGATTTGCTGAAGTAAGCCAGCCCGACCACAGGCAACGCAGCATTCACTGGAGGCACCCATGAAACCCTGGAACCTTGTCCTCGCCCTGGCCGCCGCACTGGCCTGCGCCACCCCGGCCCAGGCCCAGGTGCCGCCCACTGCGGCTGAAACGGCGGCCTATCAGGGCCTGCATGCGGCTGCGGCGCGGGGCGATGTGCCCAAGCTCACCCAACTGATCGCGACGCGGGCCGATGTGAACGCCCGCGATGGCTACGGCCGCACGCCGCTGCATGTGGCCACCTTTGCCCGGCAGGCCGAATCAATCCGCGCCTTGGCCCAGGCGGGTGCCGACCTGAACGCGCTAGAGAACGACCGCTACGACGCCGTGACCATCGCCGCCGTGGCTGACGACGAGGCCACGCTGCGCCTGCTGCTGCAACTGGGCGCCAGCGCCAAACAGGTGACCAGTCGCTACGACGGTACGGCCCTGATCGCTGCCGCCCACCTGGGGCACGACGGCGTGGTGCGCCAGCTGATCGCCGCCGGGGCGCCGCTGGACCATGTGAACAATCTGCACTGGACGGCGCTCATCGAGTCCATCGTGCTGGGCAATGGCGGCCCGCGCCACCAGGCCACGCTGCGAGCACTGCTCAAAGCCGGCGCCAGCCAGGCCCTGACCGACCGGCAAGGCAACACGCCCCTGCAGCTCGCGCGACAGCGCGGCTATGGCGAGATGGTGCGGATGTTGGAGGCGGCCGCCGCGTGGCGCTGAGCGGCTGCATCAGTACAAAATTGATAGCTGCTTGCGCTTATTAGATAAGCACTAGCGGCCCATTTCATTCAAATGCCTGGTTTCCAGTCACCAGGCGGGCCTTCACGCTCTTGCCCTTGACACGCCCGCTATTGAGCCGCTGCACCGCCTGGGCGCCAATCGCGCGGTCCACCGCCACGTAGGTGGAGAAGTCGTTCACGTTGATCTTGCCGATCTGCTCGCGGGTGTAGCCCATGTCGCCGGTCAGCGCGCCCAGCACATCGCCGGCACGGATCTTCTCCTTGCGGCCGCCGATGATCTGGAGGGTGACCATGGGCGGCACCAGCGGGCCGCTGCCCGTGGGCGTGAGGTCGGCCAGCGGGAACCAGCGCGACTCGCGGCCCTGCAACTGCTCGATTTTGCCCACACTGCCCATCTCGTCCAGGCTCGCCAGATTCAACGCCAGGCCCTCGGCGTCGCCCCGGCCGGTGCGGCCGATGCGGTGGATGTGCACCTCGGGGTCGGGCGTCACGTCCACGTTGATCACGGCGGCCAGGTTGGCAATGTCGAGGCCGCGCGCGGCCACGTCGGTGGCCACCAGTACCGAACAGCTCTTGTTGGCAAACTGCACCAGCACCTGGTCGCGCTCGCGCTGCTCCAGCTCGCCAAACAGCGCCAGCGCGCTGAAGCCTTGCGCCTGCAGCACGGCCACCAGGTCGCGGCACTGCTGCTTGGTGTTGCAAAACGCGATGGACGAGTCGGGCCGGAAGTGGTTGAGCAGCTGCGACACCGCGTGCAGGCGTTCGCTGTTCTTCACCTCATACCAGCGCTGCTCGATCTTGCCTTCGGCATGCTGGGCCTGCACCGTGATCTGCTCGGGCGACTTCATGAACTGCGCGCTGAGCTTGGCGATGCCTTCGGGGTAGGTGGCCGAGAACAGCAGGGTCTGCCGCTCTTTCGGGCACTGGCGCGCCACAGTCACGATGTCGTCGAAGAAGCCCATGTCGAGCATGCGGTCGGCTTCGTCCAGCACCAGGGTGTTGAGCGCCTCCAGCGTGAGGTGCTGGCGCTCCAGGTGGTCCATCACCCGGCCGGGCGTGCCCACCACGATGTGCGCGCCGTGCTCCAGGCTCAGCATCTGGCCGCGCAGCGGCACGCCGCCGCACAGCGTCACGACCTTGATGTTTTCTTCGGCGCGCGCCAGGCGGCGGATCTCGGTGGTCACCTGGTCGGCCAGCTCGCGCGTGGGGCACAGCACCAGGGCCTGCACCGCAAAGCGGCGGGGGTTGAGGTTGGCCAGCAGAGCCAGGGCAAACGCGGCCGTCTTGCCGCTGCCGGTGCTGGCCTGGGCGATCAGGTCCTTGCCCAGCAGGGCGGGCGGCAGGCTGGCCGCCTGGATGGGAGTCATTTGCGTGTAGCCCAGTTGCTGCAGGTTGGCCAGCATGGGGGGGCTGAGGGCCAGCGCACTGAAATCAGTGCGGGCTTGGTTTTCTTTGGAGGTCATGGGCCGATTATCCGGCCCGCCCTCCATAGGCTGCTATGCCTGCAGGGCCAGCACCCCCACAAAGGCCAGGGTGTGCGCCAACACGCCCGGCGCCACCGCCAGGGCGTAGCGCCAGCCCCCGCTGGCCAGGGCCACCACACATTTGCTGCCCGCATGCACCAGCAGCGCGGCCATCAGGGCCTGGGCGATGGCGGGTGCGAACGCGCTGTCCGGACCGCCGCGCACCAGCACAGCGGCGATGGCGGCGTGCACGTCGGCCAGCGCCGCCAGCAACGCGCCAGCCAGCATGCCTGCATCGCCCTGCCAAGCGGTGAGCGCCTGCACGCCGACCTGGATGCCCGTGAGCAGGGCTGCGATCAGCAAGGCATCGCGCAGCTTGAACATGGGGGTATCTGGTGGGACCGCCAAAGCCCCGTCCACCCCGGCATCTGCCACCGCGGCCGTACGGGGCCCCGCGCCCCGCCCACCCCACCAGCCCACAGCCGCCGCCACGCACCCGCCTGCCAGCGCGGGCAGCCACAGCCGCGCCAGCCACTGGGGCTGCACCGTGGCGGCCACCACCAATATCTGTGCCATGGTGGCCACACACGACAGCACCGCAGCCCCTGCGTTGGCGCGCGCCGTGGCCCCGCCCGCGCGCACCTCCATGCCCAGGCTGCCGATCGTGGCAGTGCTCGACACAAAGCCGGACGCCAGTGCCGACGACGCCACCGCATGGCGCGCCTGCATCAGACGCTTGGCCAGGTGCGCCAGCGACTGGATCACCAGCAGCACGATGACCAGGCGCACCACCACCTGGGGGTTCAGCACGCCTTGCCACAGGGGCGTTTTGGGGGCCAGCGGGTACACCAGCAAGGCCAGCGCGGCCAGAATGAGCCCGCTGCGCACCTCGCCGGGCTGCAGCCACTGGTTGGAGAATTGGTGCAGCGCGTCCCGCAGCGCCAGCAGCCCCGTCACCACCACCGCCAGGGCGGCGGCCAGCAACTGGTCGCGCGCGCAGGTCACCCCGATCACATAGGCCAGCAGCAGGGCGATCTCGGTGGTCACACCCGGGTCGCCGGACCGGTCGCGCGCATAAGCCACCACGGCCAGTGCTGCCACCAGCGCAGCCCCCACCGCCACCAGCGCAGGCACGGCCGTGAGCGCCGCCGCCGCGCCCGCCAGGGAGGCCAGCGTGAACGATCGCACCCCGGCCAGCGCTCGGTCGGGCCCGGCGCCCTTGCGGCGCTCGCGCTCGATGCCCATGAGCAAACCACAGCCCGCCGCGCTCGCCAATACGGCCAGCGCGCTGGAAAACCCGCCAAACTCCTGCATGGGACGCCCACACCTTTCCTGTTGATCGTGATTGCGGCAACGCAGCATGGTGACAGAAAGACCGGCCGCACAGCGCCTCCGGTCAGCGAACATGCGGAATTGCCCCAAGGCTGGGAGTCAGGTGGATCGGCTATAACGAATCCCACCAGCGCCAGCCCATGCAAGACAGCCCCCACGCAGCCCCCGCCCCTGGCCCCAGCGGCTCCAGCGACGCTTTGCTGCGCCTGATTGCCGACTCGGTCCCGGCCCTGATGGCCTACTACGACCTGCCGGGCCTGCGCTGCCAGTTTGCCAACCAGGGCTACGCCGCCTACAACGGCCACAGCACCGAATCCATCCTGGGCCTCACGGTGCAGGAGGCGATTGGCGACAAGGCCTGGCAGGCCATTCAGCCGCACGTGGATCGTTGCTCGCACGGTGAGCGCGTGAAATACACCCGCGAGCAGACCCTGCCCAATGGCGAGGTGCGGATGATCGAGGTCAACCTGATTCCGCACTTTGATGGCGCGAGACGGCAGCTCGGCTCCTTTGTGCTGATCACCGACATTACCGAGCGCTGGCGCGCCGAGCGCGAGGTGCGCCAGAGCGAAGAGCGCATGCGCAAGTTCACCGAGGCCACAGACGAGGCCATCGTGTTCCATCGCGACGGCCTCATCACCGACGGCAACGAGGCGCTCACCCGGCTCACCGGCTACAGCCTGCAAGAAGTCACCGGCCTGTCGATCTTCAACTTCATCAGCCCCGAATGGCGCGCCACGGCGCTGGAGTACACCCGCAGCGGACGGGAGGACCCTTACGAGGTCACCATCTGCCACAAGGACGGCCATGCGATCCCCGTCGAGGTCGTCGGCAAGACCATGCCCCTGCACCACGCGGACTACCGCATCGTGGTGGTGCGCGACATCACCGCACGCAAGCAGGCACAGGAGCGCGAGGCCTTCATTGCGCTGCACGACACCCTCACGCAGCTGCCCAACCGGCACTTTCTGATGGAGCAGCTGTCGCAGGTGCTATCGCTCGCGCGCAGACGCCACGGCCGTGCGGCTGTGCTGTTTGTGAACCTGGACCATTTCAAGACCGTGAACGACTCGCTGGGCCACCACGCGGGCGACCAGCTGCTGCGCAACGTGGCCGAACGCCTGCGCAACGGCGTGCGCGACGCCGACGTGGTGGCCCGGCTGGGTGGCGACGAGTTTGTGGTGGTGCTGACCGACATCCAGACGCCCGATGACGCAGCCATGGTGGCCGACAAACTGCTGGACTCGATGCATGGCGTGTTCACGGTCGATCACCTGCCGCTCACCATCTCGCCCTCCATCGGCATCAGCCTGTTTCCGGACCACGGCGCCATTGCCGACGTGTTGCTGCGCTGTGCCGATGCGGCCATGCAGCACGCCAAAGAGAGTGGGCGCGGCAACCGCCAGTTCTACGCCGCCAGCATGGACGCCAGCGCCCTCGATGTGCTGCACCAGGAGCGCCTGCTGCGCGACGCCATCGCCCGCAACGACTTCGAGCTGCACTACCAACCACAGATACGCCTGGCCGACGGCACGCTGCAAGGCCTGGAAGCGCTGGTGCGCTGGCGCCACCCCGAGCGGGGACTGGTCGGGCCGGATGAGTTCATCACCTTCTCTGAATCGCGCGGCCTCATCACGCCCATCGGCCGCTGGGTCATGCGCGAGGCCTGTCGCCAGCTCAAGGCCTGGCAAGACGAGGGCCTGGCCCCGGTGCCCGTGGCCGTCAACCTCTCGGCCCTTGAATTCCGCCAACGGGACGTGGCCGCCGAGATCGCCGCCGTGCTGCTCGAAACCGGCCTCGCCCCGCAATACCTCGAGATTGAACTGACGGAGTCCGTGCTCATGCACCAGACCGGCCAGGTGCTGGATACCCTCAACGCACTCAAGGCCCTGGGCGTGGGCATCTCCATCGACGATTTCGGCACAGGGTATTCATCGCTGGCCTACCTCAAGCGCTACCCCATCGACAAGCTCAAGATCGACCGTTCCTTTGTGGCCGACACACCAGGTCACTCCGACGACGTGGCCATCGTCACCGCCATCATCCAGATGGGCCGCAGCTTGCAGCTCCAAACCGTGGCCGAGGGAGTGGAAACGCAGGCGCAAATCGACCTGCTGGCGGGGCTGGGGTGTGATTTGATCCAGGGGTTTGTGGTGTCAGCCCCTTTGGACGCAGAGGCAACAGAGCGCTGGTTGCGCAGGTAACACATTTCTTGCCTTCCCGGCCATCTGGCTTGTGGACAATAGGGGAATGCCCATCATCCCCGACTTCATCGCCCCCACCCGCCACACCGACCCGGCCGACGCCCTGGCCCAGGTGCAGCGTATTTACCAGCAACAAATCGGCCACCTGCGCGACGCCATGCAGCGTTTTGTGGCGGGCGAGACGCCCGAGGGTCCGGTGCGGGCTTTCTACCCGTTTGTGCGGGTACACACCACCACCGTGGCGCGGGCCGACACCAAGCTGGCCTACGGTTTTGTGGAGGGCCCCGGGCGCTATGAGACGACGCTGACCCGACCCGACCTGTTTGCCAACTACTACGCCGAGCAGTTCCGCCTGCTGCGCGCGGCGCACAACGTGGAACTGGAAGTGGGCACCAGCACCCACCCGATCCCCATCCACTTCTCGTTTGCCGAACACGATCACATAGAAGGCACGCTGACCCCGGCCCGCCGCATGCTGATGCGCGACGTGTTCGACCTTCCCGACCTGGCCGCCATGGACGACGGCATCGCCAACGGCACCTGGCAGGCCGCGCCAGGCGAGGCGCAGCCGCTGTCGCTGTTCACCGCGCCGCGCGTGGACTACTCGCTGCACCGCCTGCGCCACTACACAGGTACGGCGCCCGAGTGGTTCCAGAACTTTGTGCTGTTCACCAACTACCAGTTCTACATCGACGAATTCGTGCGCCTGGGCCACGCCGAGATGGCCAAGCCCGACAGCGAATACATCGCCTTCATCGAACCCGGCAACGTGGTCACGCGCCGCGTGGGCCTGAGTGCCGAGGCGGGCGACGAGCTGGGCGCGGCCCCGCCCCGCCTGCCGCAGATGCCCGCCTACCATCTGGTGCGCAAGGACGCGAGCGGCATCACCATGGTCAACATCGGCGTGGGCCCGGCCAATGCCAAGACCATCACCGACCACATCGCCGTGCTGCGCCCCCACGCCTGGATGATGCTGGGCCACTGCGCGGGCCTGCGCAACAGCCAGCAGCTGGGCGACTACGTGCTGGCCCACGCCTATGTGCGCGAGGACCATGTGCTGGACGAAGACCTGCCGCTGTGGGTGCCCATCCCGGCGCTGGCCGAGATCCAGCTGGCGCTGCAGCAGGCGGTGGCCGATGTCACGCAGATTAGCGGCGCGGACCTGAAGCGCGTGATGCGCACCGGCACTGTGGCCAGCACCGACAACCGCAACTGGGAGCTGCTGCCCGACAACACGCCCCAGCGCCGCTTCAGCCAGAGCCGCGCCGTGGCGCTGGACATGGAAAGCGCCACCATCGCCGCCAACGGCTTCCGCTTCCGCGTACCCTATGGCACCCTGCTGTGTGTGAGCGACAAGCCCCTGCACGGCGAGATCAAGCTGCCCGGCATGGCCAACCACTTCTACCGCGAGCGTGTGGACCAGCACCTGCGCATCGGCATGCGCGCCATCGAGATCCTGCGCAATGGCGGCGTGGACCGCCTGCACAGCCGCAAGCTGCGCAGCTTTGCCGAGGTCGCTTTTCAGTAACCGACAGGCCCGGGGCCGCTGCGCATGCCACTGGATTTCCTCACCCTCATGACGGTCATGGCGGCCAACCTGTTCATGATCTCGGCCGCGCTGCCGCTGATCATGGGCCGGGATGTGAGCCGCGCAGCCCGCAACATGCAGGCCAGCATGCTGCTGCAGGCGGTGGCCTGGGCGGCCATCATCGCGTCGTCCTCGCTGTGGGACCAGGCCCTCTCCACCCTGTCGATCGCCTGCAATGCGGCCGCGCAGTGGATGCTGTACCGCGCGCTGGAGGAATGGCTGGGCCCCCGCCCCTTGCGCCGCATGCTGCTGGTGCTGGTGATTGCCACCCCGCTGGGCTACACGCTGGGCTTTGGTCACTACGCCTGGCGCGTGGGCTGGGCCAACTTTTTGATGGCCACCATCCTGTGCATTGTGGCGCGCGCCACCCTGGCGCCCGTGGTGGAGGCCAACCTGCGCTGGCGCAGCCTGCTGATGGGTTGCCTGCTGACGTCGGCCGCTTTCACGCTGGCGCGCGGCATGCTGGGGGCCTTCACCGACCAGTACCCGAGCTTTCGCACACCACACCCCGTCAACCTGGCAGCGGCCGTAGCCACCAACGTGAGCCTGGTGCTGGGCACCGTCGCCCTGCTCGTGGCATGGCGGTCAGAGGCCGAACACAAGCTGCGCACGCTGGCGATGACCGATGGCCTGACCGGTGTGCTCAACCGGCGCGGCTTCACCGCCCAAGGCAGCAGCCTGCTGGCACATGCCGCACGCCACCAGTTGCCCATGACAGCGCTGATGCTGGACCTGGACCACTTCAAGCAGGTCAACGACACCCACGGCCACGAGGCCGGAGACCGTGCCCTGCAGCTGTTTGCCCGCCTGCTGGGCGACACCTGCCGCAGCGGCGACCTGGTGGGGCGCCTGGGGGGCGAGGAGTTTGGCGTGCTGCTGCTGCACAACAGTGCGCCCGCCGGCCTGGCGCTGGACCGGCGGCTGCGCAAGCGCCTGCATTCCGCCAGCGTGGCCGAGCTGGGCTTTGCGCTGGACTACAGCGCCGGGATGGCCGTCCTGCAGCCCGGTGAGGCGGACTTGGCAGAACTGATGGCCCGTGCCGATGGCGCCCTCTATGCAGCCAAGACGGCAGGCCGGGGGCGGCTGGTCGCGACAGAATGAGTCGATCAGTCCTTATTTGATAGCATCCGGCGCAATACCCACTAGCGCCTGCGGCAGATTCTGGCAAAAATTTCGCCCCAGGCACCACGGGCACGCTCGTCGCACACAATCTCCCCATGACCGCACTTTTTGAAGCCCTGCACCTGCGCAAACGTTATGGCGAGACCACGGTGGTGGACGATGTGTCCTTCGCCATTGCTCCGGGCGAATGCCTCGGGGTCATCGGCCCCAACGGGGCGGGCAAGACCACCACCATCCGCATGTGCCTGGGCCTGGCCTCGCCCGATGGTGGCGAAGTGCACTTCACGCCGCAGCCGGGCACCGCGCCGCTGCTGATGCCCCGCGATGCGCTGGCCATCAAGGCGCAGCTGGGCGTGGTCACCCAGTTCGACACACTGGACCCAGACTTCACCTGCGCCGAAAACCTGCGCGTATTCGGCCGCTACTTCGGCCTGAAGGGCGCTGTGATGGATGAGCGTGTGCCCCAGTTGCTGGAGTTTGCCGCCCTCACCCACAAGGCCAATGCCAAGCCGGGTGAGTTGTCCGGCGGCATGAAGCGGCGCCTGTCGCTGGCGCGCGCGCTGGTCAACAACCCGCGCCTGCTGCTGCTGGACGAGCCCACCACCGGCCTGGACCCGCAGGCCCGCCACCTGATGTGGGAGCGGCTGCAACTGCTGCTGCAGCAAGGCAAGTCCATCCTGCTGACCACCCACTTCATGGACGAGGCCGAGCGTCTGTGCTCGCGCCTGCTGGTGCTGGACCATGGCCGCAAGATCGCCGAAGGCCGCCCGCGCGAGCTGATCGCCCAGCACCTGGAGCCCGATGTGGTGGAGGTGTTCGGCGTGGGCGCCGTGCAGATGGCGGAAGACGCCGCTCTGCGCACCCTGGCCGCCCGCGTGGAGATCAGTGGCGAGACCGTGTTTTTCTACACGCAGAATGCGCAGCCGCTGCTGCAGGCGCTGGGCCAGCACGGCCACCTGCGAACGCTGCACCGGCCCGCGAACCTGGAAGACCTGTTCCTCAAGCTCACGGGGCGGCAGATCCGCGAGTGATACCGACGGGGGAGCCGGCCACCCGGCCCTGCCACCAGTTTTCCAGGTCTTGTGGCGCACAAGGCTGGGAAAAGAGGTAGCCCTGCAGTTCGTCGCAGCCCAGCCGGGCCAGCCACTGGGCCTGGTGCTCGGTTTCCACCCCCTCAGCCACCGTGCGCAGGCCCAGCTTTTGCGCCAGGGCCACAATGGCGTCCACCAGCGCTTCGCCCCGGTCGTTGCTCCCCAGGTCGTTGACGAAAGAGCGGTCGATCTTGAGCTTGCGCACCGGAAACCGCTTGAGCTGGCTGAGTGATGAATAGCCGGTGCCGAAGTCGTCAATGGCCAGCTGCACGCCCAGCGCCGTGAGGCGCTGCATGGTCTGCAGGGCCTGCTCCACGGGCTCCATGATGGAGCTTTCGGTGATCTCCAGTTGCAGCAGATGGGACGGGCACCCCGTGCGCTGCAAGGCGCGGTCCACCACCCGGTCCAGATCGGGCTCCTGGAACTGGCGCGCCGACAGGTTCACCGCCACCGGTATTTCGCCCCATCCGGCATCCAGCCACCGGCGCGCCTGCGCGCAGGCCTCATTCAGCACCCATTCGCCCAGGGGCACGATCAGCCCCGTGTCTTCGGCAATGCCGATGAACTGCAGTGGCGACACGAGCCCCCGCTCCGGGTCTGCCCAGCGCACCAGCGCTTCGACCGAAGACACCTGGCCTGTCCGCGCATCCATGATGGGCTGGTAGTGCAGGCGCAGCCCGCCGTGTTCGATGGCGTGGCGCAGGCCGGCTTCCACCCGCAAGCGCTCGGTCAGCACCTCGGTCATGTGCGGGCTGAAGAAAGCCAGCCGGTTGCCGCCGAGGTCCTTGGCGTCGTACATGGCCACGTCAGCATTGCGCAGCAACAGATCGCCGGAGTCTCCATCCTGCGGGAACACGGCGATGCCCAGACTGGTGCCCAGCAACCAGCTGGATGTGCCGGTCTCGACGGGCAGCGTCAGCGCCCGCAAGATGCGCCGCGCCGTCGGCTCCACCACCGCTGCGTCCGGCAGGTCGGGCAGCACCACCACAAACTCATCCCCTCCCAGCCGCGCCACCACGTCGCCAGGGCGCACGCAGCCCTGCAGCCGGACCGCCACCTCCCGGAGCAAGGCATCGCCCCGTGCATGGCCCAGGCTGTCGTTCACCCCTTTGAACCGGTCCAGGTCCATGGCCAGCACCGCCACGCAGTGCGCCTGCTCCCGGGCCCGCTCCAGCGCCGCGTCCAGCCGTTCGGTCAGGCTGTAGCGGTTGGCCAGGTGCGTCAGCGGGTCGCGCCGCGCCTGGCGCTCCAGCGTTTCGGTGTGCTGCGCGATGGACTGCTGCTGGCGCAGCAGAGACTCCGCCATGCGGTCCAGCGCGCGGGCGACCTGGCCCAGCTCGCCGGGGGGATAGGGTGCGCCGATGGGTTCAGCGTAGTTGCCAGCGTCCAATCGGCCAATGGCGCGAATGGCACGCATGGCATGGCGGCGGACAGAAAACTCCACCAACAGCCAGGCCGCCACAAACACCACCACCGCCAGCGCCAGCACCCCCATCAGTGCACGGCGGAACTGGCGCTCCACGGGGCCTCGCAAGTCGTCTTCGGGCACCGCCAAGGCCAGGCGCAAGTCGGCGCCTTGCGTGCGTGGCAGCGGGGCGCGCACCCACACACGCCGCACGCCATCGCGGCCCTCCATCAGGGCATGCCCGTCGGCGGGCTGCAGCATGAAGGCACGCTCGACCCCTCCCGCAGCCAACGACGGCACCTCGGGCCGGTGGAAATCCATCACCACCGACCCATCGGCATTCCACACCTGCAGATTCATGCGCTCGTAGCGCTGCGCATGCACCATGGTCTGGCCGTAGTCCTGCATGTCCAGCGACGCCAGCAGGATGAAGCGCAAAGCCCCCGCAGCATCGCGCACCGGGTAGGCCACCTGCAGCACGCCTTTGCCCGTCAGGCGGCCAATGGCGGCCTCCAGCACCGGGCCCGTGGCCGTCTGCGCCCGCTGGAAGTAGCTGCGGTCGCGCAAGTCCAGCGCCCGGCCGCTGCGCAAGGAATCACAGAACAGGGAGCCGTCGGGCTGGATGGTGAGGATGCCGGTGTACTGCGGATGCTCCTTGAGGACATCCGCCAGAAAGTCCGAGCAGGCCGCCTTGTCGCCCGCTGCCAGCAGGGGCACGCGCCCCAGGCCAAACAAGAGCTGCCCCGTGCCCGCAATCTTGTCGTCCAGATCGCTCGCGATGATGCTGGCCCGGGCCACCAGGCGGTCACGCGCCTGGGTGGTGGTGGCCGAGCGGAACTCCAGCAAGAGCCACACAAGGGCTGGCACCGGCAGCAAAGAGGCCGCCAGCACCAGCCACAGAATGCGTGCACTCAGGCTCACAGGGTTGCTCCTTCACAAGCGCCATGGCACCGGCCTGCACCTGCTGCAGGCCTGGGTCATCAGGCCGCGCGGGGCCTGACCTTGCCCGCAGCCAGCTTGGCGTTGGCCCGCGCGCTGTCCACATTCTCGGCGCGCGCCAGCGCAACGCCCATGCGGCGCTTCACAAAACTCTCGGGCTTGCCAAACAGGCGCAGGTCGGTACCCGGCACGCGCAGGGCGTCTTCCACACCGTCGAACACGATGCCCTGGGCTTCCACACCGCCATAGATGACGGCACTGGCGCCTGGGTTGCGCAGGCTGGTATCCACCGGCAGGCCCAGGATGGCGCGGGCGTGCAGCTCGAACTCGCTCTGGTGCTGGGTGCACAGCGTCACGAGGCCGGTGTCGTGCGGGCGCGGGCTCACTTCGCTGAACCACACGTTCTCGCCCTTCACGAACAGCTCTACACCAAACAAACCCTGGCCCCCCAGGTTGTCGGTCACGGCCTTGGCGATCTGGCGCGATTTTTCGAGCGCTGCCGGGTGCATGGGGTGGGGCTGCCAGCTTTCCACATAGTCGCCACTGACCTGCACATGGCCGATGGGGTCGCAAAAGCTGGTGGCGATCTGGCCGTCCGCCCCCACTGAACGCACCGTGAGCTGGGTGATTTCGTAGTCGAAGTCGATGAAGCCCTCGACGATCACGCGGCCGTGGCTCACGCGGCCCCCGGCCATGGCGTAGTCCCAGGCCTTTTGCACGTCGGCCGGGCCGTCGATCTTGCTCTGGCCCTTGCCGGAGCTGCTCATCACGGGCTTGACGATGCAGGGGTAGCCAATACCCGCGTCAATCGCGGCCTGCAGCTCTTCGAGCGAGTTGCAGAACTTGTAAGGGCTGGTGGGCAGGCCCAGCGTCTCGGCAGCCAGCACACGGATGCCTTCGCGGTCCATGGTCAAGCGCGCGGCGCGGGCGGTGGGGATCACCCGCACGGTGCCCGCGGCTTCCAGCTCTTCGAGCATGGGGGTGGCAATGGCTTCGATCTCGGGCACCACTAGGTGCGGGCGCTCGGCTTCGATCAGCGCCTTGAGCTGGGCCGGGTCGCTCATGGTGATGGTGCGCGCGTGGTGGGCCACCTGCTGGCCGGGCGCGTTGTCGTAGCGGTCTACGGCGATGGTCTCGACCCCGAGACGCTGCAGCGCAATCAGCACTTCCTTGCCCAGCTCGCCCGAGCCCAGCAGCATGACTTTGGTGGCGTGGTGGGACAGGGGGGTTCCGAGGGTGGTCATGGTGGTAGTGCTTTCGTTGGGGGATGGGCCAGAGCACCGTGGGAGAGGCGGGCAATCCACGGCGCGAGCACAACTTTACGGCATCTGGGCGCTGACCAATCAGGCAGCCCCCGGTTGCCCCATCGCGCCGCTGGCACCACCCACCCGCAGCGTTGCGATGGCCTTGCTAGGAGCCTGCGCGGGGTGATTTTCGCCGCGTGCTAACGGCCCCAGCAGCAGCCTGCGTGGTGAACGCTGGCAGCGGCCGCGCCATGACCTCGGCTGCATCGACCGCCGCCATTCCCAGCCCGCGCAGCACCATCTGCAGCAGCGCGTTCACAAACGCGGGAGAGTCAGCCACCTCCCCTTGCGCAATGCGCACCTGCGCGCGGATGCAGGTACCGAACACCATGTCGATGGCGGCCTCTTCATCCACCACATCAAAGCGCCCCTGCGCTTTCGCTCGCCGCAGATCGGCCAAGGAATACGGCTTGACCAGTTCAATGGCCTGGGGGTGGGCCATCGCCAGCTGAATCATCAGCAGGGCCCAGGGTGCGCTCACTTCTGCCAGCCAGAGGAACCGCCGCATGCCGATGCTCATGCGCTGCGCCCCGTCCTCAATGTGCTGGTAGCTCTGCACCACCCGCTCGTTGAGCGTGGTGAACAGCGCCAGAGCCAGCGCTTCAAAGATCTCCTCCCGCGTGCTGAAGTGGTTGTAGACCGTACCCGGGGCCATGCCGGCCACACGTGCGATCTCCTGGATGGTGGTGCCGGCCACGCCCCGCGATGCGATCACCTCCACCGTGGCATGCAGCAGTTGCCGCCGCGTGCGTTCGCGCTTGGACGGCCTCTCGCCTTCTCCCGGCAGCAGGAACCGCGCCAAAGGCTCCGGCAGCGGGGGCATTGACGGAGCACTATAAATTGATTCAGAATTCATTTTTGAACAGTCAATTCAATTTTCAATTGTTTAATCAATTTCAGGAGCATACCGCCATGCTGAATTCCCTCCGCCTTGCCTATCTGGTGTTTGAAGCCCGCAAACCCGCTCGCTGGGAGCGGTTCATGAAAGACATGCTGGGGCTTCCCGCGCCCACCGTCCATGCCGACGGCAGCACAGGCTGGCGTGTGGATGGCGCCAGCCAGCGCCTCGTGGTGTCCCCAGGTCCCCGTGACGACCTGGCGGCCGTGGGCCTGGAATGCGCCGATGAACACGAACTGCGCCAGCTGGTGCAACGCTTGCAAGCAGCCGGGCACCGTGCCGAGCAAGGCGATGCCGCCCTTTGCAGCCAGCGCAAGGTCCAGCACCTCTGGCATGTGAACGACCCCGAACAGGGTTGCGTGGAGCTGTGCGTGGGCCTTGCCGAAGCGGCGACACCGTTTGCCAGCGCAGCCTTTCCCGATGGCTTTGAAACCGGCGCGCTGGGACTGGGGCATGTTGTCCTGGTCGCGCAGGACCTGGCCGCGATGGAGGCGTTTTATGGCGGACTGCTGGGGTTCGGCGTGACAGAGCGACTCCAGACGCAAGTGGGCCCGGTCCACATCCGTGGCACATTCATGCATTGCAACCAGCGCCACCACTCGCTCGCGCTGTTTGACCTGCCGTCCTCGTTCCGCATTCACCATTTCATGCTGCAGGCGCGCAGCCTGCGCGATGTGGGGCGGGCGTTCGAGCGGGCCGAGTCGCTGGGGCTGCCCATCGACCTGGACCTCGGACAGCATCCAGAGCCGGACGGTACCTTTTCGTTTTACGCAGAGACACCCTCCGGTTTTGCGTTTGAAATCGGAGCGCAGACCCAAGCCATCGACCCAACGGGCTGGCAGACCATGCACACCCACGAGACCAGCACTTGGGGCCACCAGCCGCGGCTGCGCCTGAAGCTCAAAATGGCACGCGAGCTGATCAAGTCGCGCTTCCGAGGGCGCCGCAGGCAACCGAGCCAGGCCGCCGGCACGGCTACGGGAGCAACATCATGAAGCGCTGGTTGCGACGAACCCTCTGGGCGGGAGCCGCACTGGCTGCTACCGCTGCAGCCCTCATTGCTGGCGGCACAAAGATGGCCGAGCGCAAGATGAATCGCCCGCTCGCGCTCGAAGTCGCCTCGCCCGCCATCGTGCAGGGCGCCGCCAGCATCGAGCGCGGCCGGTACCTGTTTGCCTCCCGTGGATGTGTGGACTGCCACGGGGCGAACGGTGCGGGCCGCACCTTCATAGACGATGCCAACGGCCTGCTGGTACGCGGCCCCAACCTGACACCTGGCGCAAACAGCGTGGTGGTGGGCTACCGCAGCGCCGACTGGGATCGCGTGGTGCGCCATGGCATCAAGCGCGACGGTCGCCCGGCCCTCATCATGCCCAGCGAGGACTACAACCGCTTCACAGACCAGGACCTCGCAGCGCTCGCGGCCTATGTGCAGCAATTGCCCGCTGTGGATGGCGAACCCGGCATCGTCCGGCTGCCGGTGCTTGTGAAGCTGCTCTACGCCGCCGGGGTCGTGAAAGATGCCTACGAGAAGATCGACCACACGCTGCCTGTACAGACGCCGGTGGCCGAGGGCGTCAATGTGGCGCATGGCGCCTATGTGGCCAATATGTGCATGGGCTGCCACGGTGAAAAGCTGGCTGGAGGCAAGATTCCCGGAGCGCCCCCAGACTGGCCGGCCGCCTCCAACCTCACATCGGCCCCGGAAGGCGCCATGCACCGCTACCTCAATGCACAACAATTCCGCCAGATGCTTACCACGGGTACACGCCCCGACGGCTCAGCGGTCAGCACCGTCATGCCTTTCGGCTCGCTCAAGTCCATGAGCCAGACCGACGCCGACGCCCTGTACCTGTACCTCAAGGCCCTGCCGCCCGTGCCCACCGGCAGCAAACGCTAGCGCCCGCACACGCCATTTTTGCAAGGTGCGTTGGCGACGCCCCAAGGCCAGACACAAGCGCTCAACAAAGTCGGGGAGCCGCCCCCGCGAGGCTCGGCAACGCGGAGGACGGCCCGGCGGAGCGAAGCAGGCGCAAAACTTGCGACGCACCGGCATGCGTACCCCCATGCCACCGCACTCCCCACCCAGCCCCGCCACCGACTGGCACGCGCAGGAGCTGCTGCTGATGCGCGAGGTGATGCGCCTCATCGGCCGCAGCCTGGCGCCCGGCCTGGTGCTGCGCGAAATGCTGCATCTGATGAGCGAGCTGCTGGGCCTGAACCGGGGGCGCATCGTGCTGGTGGACGCAGCGCCCACCGCCCCGGCCGGCGCGCTGCGCACCGCCTCCATCCAGCATGCCTACGGCCTCACCCAGGCCGAGGTGCAGCGCGGGTGCTACGCCTGGGGCGAGGGCATCACCGGCCGGGTGCTGGCCACGGGGCAGCCTGCCATCGTGCAGGACATCGATGCCGAACCGCTGTTCCTGGCCCGCGCGGTGGCGCGCAGCCAGCTGCCGCCCGAGACGGTGGCTTTCATCGCCCTGCCCATCGAGGTCAACAACGCGCCCATCGGCGTGCTGGCCTGCCACCGCATCCGCAGCCGCCAACGCCACCTGAACGACGACCTGGCGGTGCTGCGCGTGCTGGCCACGTTGGTGGGGCAGCTGCTGCAGCTGGAAGCCCTGGTGGCCGAGCAGACGCGGCAGCTGCAGGCGCGCAACGCCGTGCTGGCCAATGCGCTCAACACCAAAAGCGCGCGCTACGGGCTCATTGGCAGCTCGCCACCGCTGCTGCAGGCCTTGAGCGAGCTGGAACGCGTGTCACAAACCCGGGCCACCGTGCTGCTGCTGGGCCAGTCGGGCACGGGCAAGGAGCTGTTCGCACGCGCCGTGCACCTGGCCAGCGGGCGGCGCGACCGGCCCTTCATCAAGGTCAACTGCTCGGCCATCCCGGATGCGCTGTTTGAATCCGAGCTGTTTGGCTATGAAAAAGGCGCGTTCACCGGCGCCAGCACAGCCCGCGCGGGCTGGTTCGAGCAGGCCGACAGCGGCACCATCTTTCTGGACGAGATTGGCGAGCTGCCGCTGGCCCTGCAGTCCAAGCTGCTGCGCACGCTGCAGGAGGGCACGCTGGTGCGCCTGGGCGGGCAGCGCGAGGTCAAGGTCAACGTGCGCCTGGTGGCGGCCACCCACCGCGACCTGGCGGCCGATGTGGAGGCCGGGCGCTTTCGGCAGGACCTGTACTACCGCCTGCATGTGATTCCGATCCATCTGCCCTCGCTGGCCGAGCGGCGCGAGGACATCCGCGCGCTGGCGTTGCACTTTGTGAGCCGCGCCAACCAGGCGCACCAGCGCAACGTGAACCTCTCGCCCGACGCGCTGGCGCGGCTGGAAGAACACCCCTGGCCCGGCAACATCCGCGAGCTGGGCAATGTGATCGAACGCCTGGTGCTGCTGACCAATGACACGCTGGTGGCGCGGGCGGAGCTGGACCGGTTTCTGCCGGCTGCGTCCGTGCCGTTGCCTTCGCCTCCCGCACCACAGCCTCCTGCAGCCATCGCGGCAGCAGAACGCCCAGCCATTGCCCCGGCGCCGCTGGTGCGTGACTACGCACCGGCCCAGTCGCACAGCGTGTTGGTGCTGCAGACAGCACTGGCCGAGCACCACGGCAACCAGTCGCGTGCAGCGCAGAGCCTGGGGCTGACGCTGCGGCAGTTCAGCTACCGGCTGCGCAAGGCGGGTCTGAAGTGACGACGGACAATGTGTCGACAATGTGTCGACACAGTGTCCAGGGCCGTCTGGTCCACCCCGACCAGCGGTATGTGGCAAAACTCCATTCACTATCAAATCAATAGCTATCAGCGCATATTCCACTAGCGCATACAGCCATTTCCATTCAAATCTCCTCATCCACAACCGCTCTGGCACACCTGTTGCGATAAGGAGGGCAGGCATCCCGCCCACCACCGCACCGAAAGGTTTTCCATGAGCACCGTGACCGCTACCGCCTCCGACGCCGTCCTCATCTCGCCCACCCAGTTGTTGGCCCTGCAAGCCGCAGAGCCTGTGGTGCTGATCGACACCCGCGACGCCGACACCTATGCCCTGGGGCACATCCCCGGCGCGGTGAACCTGCGCGAGACCTTCACCTACCTCGCCACCTCCACGCCCCAAGGCCTGCAGGAGCTGAAAGACACCTTTGCCGCGCACCTGGGCGCCATCGGCCTGTCGGGTGCGGAGACGGCGGTGTTCTATGAAGATGCGCTCAACAGCGGCTACGGTCAGTCCTGCCGGGGCTACTACCTGCTGACCTGGCTGGGCTACCCCAAGGTCAAGGTATTGAATGGCGGCTACTCGGCCTGGAAGGCGGCAGAGCTACCCGTCTCCACCGAGGCCGTGGTGCCCACCCCTGCCATCTTCCCCACCAACCTGGCCACCACCGACGTGATGCTGACCAAGGAAGACGTGATCGAGGCCCTGGGCACCGACACCGTGCTGCTGGACGTGCGCGATGTGGACGAATGGATTGGCGACAGCTCCAGCCCCTACGGCAAGGACTTTGCGCCCCGCAAGGGCCGCCTGCCCGGCGCCAAGTGGCTGGAGTGGTACCGCTTCATGAAGCCCTCGCCCCAGGGCCCCGTCTTCAAGTCGCCCGACGAAGTGCGCGCCGAATGCGCCACGGCGGGCATCAGCCCGGCGGACACGGTGTACCTGTATTGCTTCAAGGGCGCACGCGCGTCCAACACCTTCCTGGCGCTCAAGCAGGCGGGCTTTGCCGATGTGCGCATGTACTTCGGCTCGTGGAACGAATGGTCGCGCGACGACAAGCTGCCGATCGAAAGCGGTCTGCCGCTGGTCAAGTTCCCCAAAAAGCCTGCGCTGGCGCTGGCGGCCTGAGTCCCGTGCGTTGTTGCAGCGGGTGTGGCCCGCTGCGAACCCTGTCCTTCTTTTTTGCATTCCCTTCTCTTTCTTCAAGGAACACCATGTCCACCGATCTGCTGGAACCCTCTGCTCCCGTCACCACCGTGCACACGCACCTGCGCCCCATCGACCGCGACGGCCTGATGGCCTTTGCCGACAAGGGCCGCAACAACCCCGCCAGCCGGGGCACCAACAAGGTCCACACGGTGATGGAAGGGCAGTACCGCTCGCTGAGCTATGTGGGCAATCATGCGCCGGTGGTGGTGGACGAGCCGCTGCACCTGTTCGGCCAGGACACGGCGCCAGCGCCCGGCGAAATCGTGCTGTCAGGCCTGGGCGGCTGCCTGGCCGTGGGGATCACGGCGGTGGCCACCTGGAAGCAGGTCAAGCTCAGCAAGATCGAGGTGTTCATGGAAGGCGACATCGGCAACCCCGCCGCCTGGGGTGCGGGTGGTGCATTGCAGAAGACGCCGCCGGAGATGGGCTTCCAGGCGATCCGCGTGAAGGTGCTGGTGGAAGGCGATGCACCGCGCGAGGTGCTGGACGAGATCGTGCAGCACGCCAACTTCTACTCGCCCGTGGCCAACAGCATGCGCAACCCCATTCCGTTCGAGATCAGCCTCGCGGACTGAGGTCGACACACAAAACTCTTCTGGCGTCGTTGCCGCGTCTTGTCGTACTACTCGTACTGCCTGCGACGCAGCGCCTAGCCAGAACCGCTTCGCTGAGTTTTGTGTGCCGCCCCTACCTGACCAACCGTTCCCCGCGCACCCAAGGAGCCCCATGAACCCCGCCGACCTCCCACCCCAACTCCACCTGGACGGCGCCCTGCGGGGCGATGCGCTGCTGGCCGCCGTGCGCGAGATTGCCCAGGGCCCGCTGGCCGCGCAGGTGGAGGCGATTGACTGCACCGGCTACTACCCGTGCGGCGAGCTGCAGCAGCTGGCCGCCGTGGGCGCGATGAGCGCGCACCTGGACAGCACGGCGGGCCCGGCCGACTACGGCTTGGCCATCCGCGCCATGGCCGAGGCCTCGCGCGTATGCGGCGCCACGGGCTTCATGATGTGGTGCCAGGCGGTGTGTGGGCTGTACCTGCAGCAGTCGGGCAACCCCACGCTGATGGGCGATGTGCTGCAGCGCCACGCCAGCGGCGCAGGCATGGGCGGCACGGCGCTGTCCAACCCCATGAAGAGCTACGCGCAGATCGAAGGCCTGCTGCTCAAGGCCACGCCGGTGGAGGGCGGCTACCTCGTCAACGGCACCCTGCCCTGGGTGAGCAACCTGGGGCCCGACCACTACTGCGGCGCGATTGCGGCGGTGGTGGAGGCCGACGGTGCGGCCAGCCAGCGCGAGGTGATGTTCCTGCTGCGCTGCGACGCACCGGGCGTGGAGATGCGCGAATGCCCCAGCTTCTCCGCCATGGAGGGCACGGGCACCTATGCGCTGCGGCTCAAGGACCATTTCATCGGCACGGCCGACACCATGGCCGACCCCACCCGGCCTTTCATCGCCCGCATCCGCGCTGCGTTTGTGATGCTGCAATGTGGCATGGCCGTGGGCATCACCCAGGGCGCCATCGACTCGATGTGGGCGGTGGAGGCCCAACTGGGCCATGTCAACCAGTTCCTGGAAGACCGGCCCGACGCGCTGCAGGCCGAGCTGGATGCACTGACTGCACGCGTCATGCGACTGGCCCAGACTCCGTTCGACACAAGCACTGATTTCTTCATTGACGTGCTGGACGCCCGTGCCCACGGCGCGGAGCTGTGCCTGCGCGCCGCCCAGTCCGCCCTGATGCACCAGGGTGCACGCGGCTACCTCATGAGCTCGGACGTGCAGCGGCGCGTGCGCGAGTCGCACTTTGTGGCCATCGTCACGCCCGCCATCAAGCACCTGCGCAAGGAGATCGCCCGGCTCAGCACCGAGGAGCTGCCTGCATGACACCCGCCCTCCCCACCGCCACCACGCCGTCGGTTGCCTCCGAGTTCGTGTTGAGCGCGGCATCGCAGGCGCTGTGCGATGCGTTTGCCGACACGGCCACCCAGGCGCCCTGGCAAAGCTACATCTGCAACGCCTGCGGCTACGTCTACCACGAGGCCGACGGCGACCCCGATGGCGGCCTGCCACCGGGCACCCGGCTGGCGGACATTCCGGACGACTGGGCCTGCCCGCTGTGCGGGGTGACCAAGGCCGATTTCTCGCCGTACGAAGCCCCCACGCTGGAGGCGCTGCGGGCGCAGGCCAGCGCAGCGCCAGCCGCCTCCCTGCGCGTGCGTGGCGAGCCGGGCGTGGTCATCGTCGGCGCGGGCCGTGCAGGCTGGCAACTGGCCGAAACCCTGCGCCAACACAGCGCCACGCTGCCCATCACCCTGGTGACGGCCTGCGCGGGCGACCGGTACGACAAGCCTTTGCTGTCGGTGGCCATGGCGCGCCAGCTGGACCCGCTGGCCCTGGTGTCCGAAACCGGTCGCGATGCGGCACACCGCCTGGGCGTCACCCTGCTGGCCCACACCCATGCTGTGCGCATCTGCGCCGCCACCCACCAACTGCGCACCACGCGGGGCGTGCTGCGCTACGGCCACCTGGTGCTGGCCCACGGTGCACAGGCCGCCTTACCGCCGGGGTTGCCCGCCAGCCTGTGCTGGCGCGTCAACCACCTGGACGCCTACCAGCGCCTGCGCCAGCACCTGGGCGAGCAGCCCAAGGACGTGCTCATCATCGGCGCCGGCCTGATCGGCAGCGAGCTGGCCAACGACCTGGCCCTGGGCGGCCACCGCATCACGCTGCTGGACACGGCTATCGAACCGCTGGCGCGCTGGCATGACCAGCAGGCGGGGCCTCAACTGCTGGACGCCTGGAAGGACCTGTCCATCCGCTTTGAAGGTGGGCTGCAAGTGGAGCAGGTGGAACGCGTGGGCCCACGCTACCGTGTCACCACCACCAGCGGGCGGCGTTTTGCAGCCGACGAAGTGGTGGTGGCTGCGGGCCTTGTGCCCCCCCAGCGCCTGGCGCAAAGTGCAGGGCTCGATTGGGCCCAGGGCATTGCGGTGGACGCAGGCACGCTGCAAACCAGCGTACCTCGCATCCATGCGCTGGGCGATTGCATCAGCATCAACGGGCAGTGCAGCCGCTACATCGAACCGATTGCACGGCAGGCGCGCACGCTGGCGGACGCCATCCTGGGCCAGCCGGCGGCCCCCTATGAGCACCGGGCAGCCGTGGTGCGCGTCAAGACCACCAGCCGGCCATTGACCCTGCATTGACACAGCCCCCCGTCCAAACGGTGGCCCTGCCCGGGCAGGTACCGGAAAAAATTTTTGCATCTCCTGCATCCAAACGGCGTTTTCGTGGGTAGTACCTACAGCAGCGCAACTTGCTGCTGTCCTATCAACCCATAGACCAGAGAGAAACGCCATGACCATCCACACGTCCCCCATCTCCCGCCTCCTGCCCCTGGCAGGCGCCGTTGCCGCCGCCGTGCTGCTGAGCGCCTGCGGTTCGATGATGTCGTCGCCTTCCAAATCCATGTATTCGCAGGACAGCCTGCCCGACAGCATCAAGGTTCCGGCGGGCAACAAGGTGGCGATGGAAACCGTGGGCGTGGGCGAGATCACCTACGAATGCCGCGACAAGGCCAACATGCCCGGCCAGACCGAATGGGTGTTCGTGGGTCCCAAGGCCGTGCTGAATGACCGCAGCGGCAAACAAGTGGGCACCTACTACGGCCCGCCCGCCACCTGGGAATCGAACGACGGCTCCAAGCTGACAGCCACCCAGCTGGCCGTGGCACCATCGGGCACGGGCAACCTGCCCTACCAACTCGTCAAGGCCAACCCCGCCATGGGCACCGGCGCCATGACCGGCGTGACCTTCATCCAGCGCGTGGCCTTGAAGGGCGGCGTGGCACCCGCTGCCGCCTGCACCCCCGCCAACAAGGGCGAGCGCCAGATCGTGAAGTACCAGGCCGACTACATCTTCTGGAAGGCCGCGTAAACCACGCACACCCAATCCCCTGCCCAGCGGGGGCTACCGCCAGAAGGCGGTGGGTTTGCGGCTACGATGCGCCCACCATCCAGCCGAGGCCCCGCCGCCTGCACAACGTGCCCCATATTCCTGGCGATTTTGACTACGAAGCCGCTTTGGCCGCCTGCGCAGCAGGCGACCGGCAAGCCATGCACCGCCTTTATGAACAGGAAGGTGCGCGGCTGCTGGGAGTAGCGCTGCGCATCGTGCGCCAGCGGGCTCTTGCCGAGGACATCGTGCACGATGCCTGCGTCAATATCTGGACGCGCGCCGCCAGCTACGACGCGAGCCGGGGCAGCGCACGCGGCTGGATCTACAGCGTGGTGCGCAACCTGGCCCTGAACGCCGTGCGCGACGGCAGCCGCCACGTGGATGTGGACGACACCACCACCCAAGCCCTGGAGGCCGACATGTCTGTGCAGGCCCACCACGAGGTGGAGGAAACCTTTGAACTCAACGCCAGCCTGGGTCGCCTGCAGCATTGTCTGGAGGGGCTGGACCCGGCACGACGCAATTGTGTGTTGCACGCCTATGTGGACGGCTGCTCGCACGGCGAAATTGCCGAGCGCCTGGGCGCCCCGCTGGGCACCGTGAAAGCGTGGATCCGGCGCAGCCTCGTATCGCTGCGGGAGTGCATGGCATGACCGACCTGCGCAACACACCGTCCCCCCCCTCGCCGGAAGATCTGAGCGTGCTGGCCGGCGAGTACGTGCTGGGCACCCTGCCCGCTGCCGAGCGCCAGGCCGTGCAGCAACGCCTGCCCGGTGACCGAGCACTGCAGCAGGCGGTGGCCGAATGGGAAGCCCGCCTGCTGCCGCTGACCCAGCTGGCCGAGCCCATCACGCCGCCCGCTGCCTTGTGGGAGCGCATCGATCAATCGCTGCAAGCAGCCAGCGCACAGCAGGCCGCGCCCCCCGTTACCACGCCACCCCGCGCCAACACCGAGCGCAAGCCGTCCGTCCGCTGGTGGGACCACCTGGGCCTTTGGCGGGCCCTTGCAGGGTCAGGCTTTGCGATGGCGGCGGTGCTCGCGGCGGTACTTGTCACGCGCACCGCACCCGTGGCTGCGCCGCCGCAGTTCATGGTGGTGCTGGTCGCGCCGCAAGACAAGGCGCCCGGCTGGGTGGTGCAGGCCAGCTCGCCGCGGCAGATCAGCCTGATTCCGCTGGGCGTGGCCGAAGTGCCGGCCGACAAGGCCCTGGAGTTCTGGACCAAGGCCGATGGCTGGAGCGGCCCCGTGTCGCTGGGCCTGGTGCAGCCCGGTCAGCCCCTGCAGATCCCGCTGGACAAGCTGCCGCCGCTGCAGCCCAACCAGTTGTTCGAGCTGACGCTGGAGCCGCCGACAGGCTCGCCGATTGGCAAACCGACTGGCCCGATCCAGTTCATTGGCCGCGCCGTCAAGGTGCTGTGACGAACACGGCCTGGGCCCAATTTCAGTACTGCTTGTAGGGCAGGAACTTGCCGGATAACACTACGTTGACGCGGTCGCCATTGGGGTTGGCTTCGCGCTGGATGTCCATGCTGAAATCGATGGCGCTCATGATGCCGTCGCCAAACTCTTCATGGATCAGCTCTTTGATGGTGGTGCCGTACACGCTCACCACCTCGTACCAGCGGTAGATCAGCGGGTCGGTGGGCACGGGTGTGGGCAGCGAGCCCTTGTAGGGCACTACCTGCAGCCACTTCTGCTCCTCGGCCGTCAGGCCGAAGATCTTGCCGACGATCTTGGCCTGCTCGGGGGTGGCGGTCATCTGGCCCAGGCACAGGGCCGTGGTCCATTCCTTGGACTGGCCGACCTTCTTGGCAATGGCCTCCCATTGCAGGCCCTTGGCGACCTTGGTGCTGATGATCTTTTCGGTAACGTCGTTGCGGTTCATGGTGATGGCTCCTTTGGTTGGATGGGTTTTGGAACGGGGAACAAAAACTTCAGGGTGCAGCCCTCCCTGCCACCCACAAGGGGTAACAAGTCAGGGCTTGGTTAATCAGGAAATCAGTGGGCTTTGGCGCGCGTCACCAGGAAGTCCACGATGTGGTTGCGCAGCGCGTAGTAGCCGTCCAGGTGGTGCAGGCTGGTGCGCGTGCGCTCGCGCGGTAGCGGGTTCACCACCACCTCGGCGATGCCACCGGGGCGATAGCCCTCGGGCGTCTCGTTGCCGTTGCTCATCAGCAGAATGCGGTCAGCCAGCAAAATGGCCTCGTCCACATCGTGCGTGATCATGAACACCGTCTGCTGCGTCTGGCGCACGATGGTCATCAGTTCGTCCTGGATGGTGCCGCGTGTGAGCGCATCGAGTGCGCCAAAGGGCTCGTCCAGCAGCAGCATCTTGGGCTGGATGGAGAACGCGCGCGCAATACCCACGCGCTGCTTCATGCCGCCCGAGAGTTGCGAAGGCTTCTTGTCGATGGCAGGGCTCAGGCCTACCAGCGCCACGAACTTCTCCACATGCGCATCGACCTGGCTCTTCTTCCAGTCGGGCCAGCGCGACTTCACGGCGAACGCGATGTTCTGGCGCACCGTGAGCCAGGGCATGAGCGCATGGCTCTGAAACACCACGCCCCGGTCCAGGCTGGGCCCGGCCACTTCGCGCCCGTCCATGATGACGGTGCCCGAGGTGGCGGTATCGAGCCCCGCCAGCACGTTCAGGATGGTGGTCTTGCCGCAGCCCGAGTGGCCGATGATGCAGACGAATTCGCCCTTGTCGAGCGTGAACGACACATCGGCAAACACGGGCTTGGCGGGCACAAAGGCCTTGCTCAGCCGGTCGATCTGAAGGAAGCCTTGGGTCACGGCAGAGGCCTTTCGGTACGGTGTGTCAGCGGCGTCAGTGGAAAGAGGGGCTGAAACAGCCGGGCGCTGGGCGACATCACTCCACATACGTCACCACCTTCTGCAACTGGCCAAAGGCCAGGTCGAGCAACATGCCCACCACGCCAATCACCAGGATGGCGAAGATCACGTTGGTGAGCGACAGGTTGTTCCACTCGTTCCACACGAAGTAGCCGATGCCCGTGCCGCCCACCAGCATCTCGGCCGCCACGATCACCAACCACGCAATGCCCATGCTGATGCGCATGCCCGTGAGGATGGTGGGCGCTGCGGCAGGCAGGATCACCAGGAAGGCCTTGCGCAGCGGGTTCACTTCCAGTGTGGCAGACACGTTGAGCCAGTCGCGCTTGACCGATGCCACACCAAACGCCGTGTTCACCAGCATGGGCCACACCGAGCAGATGAAGATCACGAAGATGCCCGAGATGGATGAGTCCTTGATGGTGTAGAGCGCGAGCGGCATCCACGCCAGCGGGCTGATGGGCTTGAGCACCTGGATGAACGGGTCGAACGCCCGGCGCAGCAGCGGCGACATGCCGATGATGAAACCGAGCGGAATGGCGACCAGGCAGGCCAGGCCAAAGCCCAGCGCCACGCGGCCCAGCGAGTGCGCCAGCTGGATGGCGATGCCCTTGTCGTTGGGGCCGTTGTCGTAGAACGGGTTGGACAGATGGCCCCACACGGTGCTGCCCATCGCACCCAGCGTGGGGAAGCCACCGCTCTTGGACGCACCCGGGTCCTTGCCCATCATCTTGGCGTACTCGATCTGCTCAGCCGTCATGCCTGCCGTGGCGCCGCTGGCGCCCGACGAAGACGTGGCCACGTACCAGATGCCCAGCAGCGTCAGGAAGATGAGCACGGACAACAGGCCCGCGCGCAGGTTAAGGTTCTTGGCGGCGGTCATGTCAAGCCGCCTTGCGGATAGGGAAGCTCTTGGCGTACTCGGCCGCCTTCGCCGCATCGAACTCGCGCCCCATGATCTTGAACTTGGGGTACGCGCCGTCGGGCACCTTCTGGTCCAACGCCTTCATCTGCTTTTTCGCATCCGTGATGAGGAACACCTTTTCGGCAATCTGCTTGTAGTCCACATCGCCCTTGATGTAGCCCCAGCGCTGCATCTGCGTGAGCATCCACACGGCCATGCTTTGCCAGGGCATGGGGTCGAAGTCGGCGCGGTCGGGCACGTTCTGGATCTTGCCCAGCCCATCGGCGAACTTGCCGGTGAGCACCTGATTGATCACGGCCTCGGGCTGGTTCAGGTAGGCCTGGGGCGCAATCACCTTGGCGATCAGCTCGCGGTTCTTGGGGTCGCGCGCCATGGCGGCCGAGGTGAGCACCGCGCGGTACAGCGCGGCGAAAGTGTTGGGGTTCTTCTGGATGAACTCGGTGCTGGTGCCGAAGGCGCAGCAGGGGTGGCCGTTCCACAGGTCCTTGGTGAGCAGGTGGATGAAACCGACTTCCTCGAACACGGCGCGCTGGTTGAACGGATCAGGGCCCAGGAAGCCGTCGATATTGCCCGCACGCAGATTGGCCACCATTTCAGCCGGAGGCACCACACGCAGCTGCACGTCGGTGTCGGGGTTCAGGCCCGCCTCGGCCAGGTAGTAGCGCAACAGGAAGTTGTGCATGCTGTACTCGAACGGAATCGCGAACTTGAAACCCTTCCAGTTCTTCGGGTCGCGGTTGTCCTTGTGCTTGAGGGCGAGCGTGATGGCCTGGCCGTTCACGTTCTGGATGGTGGCCACATTCATGGGTGTGGCGTTGGAGCCCAGGCCCATGGAGATCGCGAGCGGCATCGGGCTCAGGAAGTGCGTGGCGTCGTACTCCTTATTGATCATCTTGTCGCGGATCAGCGCCCAACCTGCAGTCTTGGTCACCTCCACATTCAGGCCCTGCTTGCTGTAGAAGCCCAGCGGGTGGGCCATGATCAGCGGCGTGGCGCAGGTGATCGGGATGAAGCCGATCTTGAGGTTGGTCTTCTCCAGCGCGCCCTGTTTCTCTTGCGCCATGGCTTGCAGGCTGGCCACCGGCAACACGCTGGCAATGGCCGCCATGGCCGTGCCCTTGCCCACCGCCTTGATGAAACGGCGGCGCACTGCGTCTTGCGGAAACAGCGCCTTGACCAGCGTGGCCTCGATGAACTCGTTGCTGTACAGCTCAAACTCGCGGGTCTCGCTGCGATGGCGCAGGGTGGCTGCAGCGGCATCGGCCGAGACTTCGGCATGGTGGTCGGCCACCGTGTGGTCACGGCCACAGCTGCATTTCAGCATCAACGGGCGGTCGGCATCGTAGGGCGAGAAGAATTCGGACATGGCACACCTCGAAGAAGTTGGTGCCAGGCGTTACGCAAAGCGCGGGCCAGTTTTTGCCGGTACCGGCCCGCTGTGATGAATTCGTGGGTGTGGTGTCTACAGCGTGTAGGGCCAGCACTACAAATCGGTCGTGCAACGCACCGAATTCAATCTACTGGTGTGCCGCGCGCCAGCAGCGCCAGCTCCACGTCGTTGCGCGCGCCGGTCTTTTCGAGGATGCGGGCGCGGTAGGTGCTCACCGTGTTGGGCGCGAGCTTGAGCTGCGCACCAATTTCGCTCACGCTCTGCCCGGCCGTGAGCAGCCGGAACACCTGGTGCTCTCGATACGAGAGCGCGTCCACCCCCGCAGGCGCGCCCTGCTGGGCGGCGCGCACCACGCCGGTGCGCTCCACCGCACCCGCCAGGGCTTGGGCCGTGGCCTCTGTCAGGTAGCGCCCGCCAGCCGCCACCTTGCGCACGGCAGCCACCATGTCGTCGGGGTCGGCGCTTTTGTGCAGGTAGCCCGCCGCGCCCATCTGGATGCAGCGCACCGCATATTGCCGCTCGGGGTAGGTGCTGAGCATCAGCACCGGCAGCGCGGGCCAGGCCTTGCGCAGCGCCTGCAGCACTTCAAGGCCGTCCATGCCAGGCATGGCAATGTCCAGCAGCACCAGGTCCAGTCCCGGTGCGCCCGTGGGCCCTTGCAGCGCCGTGACATGCTCCAGCACCTCGCTGCCCTGGGTGGCTTCGGCCACCACGGTGATTTCGGGCGACCCGTTGGCGGGGTCGCCCAGCACCTGCTTGAGCCCCTCCCGCACGATGCGGTGGTCGTCTCCGATCAATACGCGAACCACGGAATTCATGACAGCTCCAGAGGAATCAGCAATTGCAGGCATGAGCCCTGCCCCGGCTCGCTGGTGATGCTCAGCTGGCCTCCCAACTGCCGCGCCCGCTCGCGCATGCCCATCACGCCATAGGCGGTGGGCGCCTCCAGCGCTTGGCGGGTGGCGCCCACGCCGTTGTCGCGCACACGCAGTTGCAGCACAACGTCCTGCACGTCAATCGCAATGTCGATGGCGCTGGCCTGCGCGTGGCGGCCCACATTGCTCAGCATCTCCTGGAAGATGCGGAACACGGCGATGGCGGCGGGCTCGGGCAGGTGCAGGGTGGCGGGCACGTCCATGTGCCACGTCAGCTCCAGCTCGGCCGACTGCACAAACTCCTGCGCCTGCCACTCCAGCGCCGCCCACAGGCCCTGGTGGTCCAGGATGCTGGGGCGCAGGTCGGTGATGATGCGGCCCACGTTGTCCACGGCGTTTTCGATCAGGCGGCTCATGTTCTGGCATTTGCACCGCATCTGGGTGCGCATGTCGCCCGCCGCCTCAGGCGTGCGCTCGCCCTGCTCGCCCAGGCGCTTGTGCAGCCAGTTCACATCCATCTTCAGCGCCACCAGCAGGCTGCCCAGCTCATCGTGCACCTCGCGGGCGATGCGGGTGCGCTCGTCCTCCCGCACCTGCTCGGAGTAGGCAGACAACTCACGCAGCTGCGCCAGCGCCTGCGACAGCTCCTGGGTGCGCGCGGCCACGCGGCGCTCCAGCTCGTCATTGGCGCGGGCCAGGTCGTCGTGCGCGCGCTGCAGCTCGTCGGCAGCGCGCCTGCGGCTGGTGATGTCCACAAACGCAATGACGGCGCCGTGCACCTGATCGCCCTCGAGGATGGGGTGGCTGGAATACTCCACGGCAAACGCCGATCCGTCCTGGCGCCAGAACACCTCGGTGTCCACCCGGCAGGGCAGGCCCTGGCGAAAGGCGTTGAAGATGGGGCAGTCGCTGTCGGCGTAGGGGCTGCCGTCAGGGTGGCTGTGGTGGGTGAGCGCGTGCATGTTGCGCCCCATCACCTCTTCGGCGGCAAAGCCCAGCATTTGTGCGCCCGCCCGGTTGATGAATACGCAGTTGCCGGCCAGGTCGATGCCAAACACCCCCTCCCCCGTGGATTCCAGCAGCAGCCCGAGGCGGTTTTGCCAGAGGGCGCTGGCACCGGCGGGCAGGTTCAGGACATGGGTGGACATGGCAGCACCCAAGCAATGGACGTGCCCAGCTGGTGGGACGCCGTCCTGACAGGCGCGCCAGGGGCTGTGCGTCCGCCCGCCAACATCGCACAATAAGCGGATGCAAACCGTTACCCCGTCCTCCGTAGCCTCTGTGGCCCCGCCCCCGCCGTCGGTGTGGCGCCCGCCCAGCCTGTCCGTGCGTTGGTGGCCCGTGTTCATGCGCAACCTGCTGGTCTGGCGCAAGCTGGCCATCCCCAGCCTGGTGGGCAACATTGCCGAGCCGCTGATGTGGCTGGTGGCCTTTGGCTACGGCATGGGGGCCCTGGTGGGGCAAGTGAGCGTGGGCGGCGCGGCGGGCGACACCAAGGTGCCCTACATCCTGTTCCTGGCCAGTGGCTCGATCTGCATGAGCGCCATGAACGCGGCCAGCTTTGAGGCGCTGTACTCGGCCTTCTCGCGCATGCATGTGCAAAAGACCTGGGACGGCATCATGAACGCGCCAGTGAGCCTCGACGACGTGGTGCTGGCCGAGATGCTCTGGGCGGCGTTCAAGGCGCTGTTCACCGTGACGGCCATCCTGGGTGTGATGCTGGCCCTAGGGATCAGCCACAGCCCCAAGCTGCTGGTGGCCTGGCCGGTGCTGCTGTTCGTGGGCATCATGTTCTCCAGTATTGCGCTCATCTTCAATGCGCTGGCCAAGGGGTATGACTTTTTTACCTACTACTTCACGCTGGTGCTCACGCCGATGATGTTTCTCTCGGGCGTTTTCTTCCCGCGCGAGCAGCTGCCGCCCATCGTGCGCGCCATCTCCGACTGGCTGCCGCTGACCAACGCGGTCGAGCTGGTGCGCCCGTTGTTCATGGACCAGTGGCCCGCCCACCCCCTGCGCCATGGCCTGGTGCTGGTGGTGACCACGGTGGTGGCCTTTTGGGTGGCGCTGGCCCTGACCCGCAAGCGCTTCAAGGCATGACCGTGCTGCTCGGCCCCAGCCATATCGCCATGGTGGCCAAGGGCGGGTCGGCCATCGTGGCGTCCCGCGATGCGGCCCTGCGCCCGAGCATCATGCGGGCGGTGGGCAGTCACATCAGCGGCGATGGGCAGGAGGTCACGGTGTACCTGCGGCGCAGCCAGTCCGAGCAGTTGCTGCAGGACATTGCGCACACCGGCGAGATTGCCGTGGTCTTCAGCGTGCCGTCCACCCACCAGACGCTGCAGCTCAAGGCCCGCCGGGCCACGCAGCGCCCGGCCCATGACAGCGACTTGCCCGTGTTGCAGGCTTATCTGCAGTCCATGGTGCAGGAGGTGGGCCAGGTCGGCTACGGCCCGCAGTATGTAGCGGCCATGCTGGCAGCGCCGCTGCAGGATGTGGTGGCCGTGACCTTCACCCCCACCAGCGCGTTCGACCAGACACCGGGCCCGCGCGCCGGCGCGGAGTTGTGCTCGCCACCCACATCACCCTCACCATCTACGCCGCAGCCATGAGCACCGCCGCGCCGTCCCTGCACAGCATCCGCCCCTGCCTGGAGGGTGCGATTCCCGCCATCATGGCCACCTGCGACCCCGACGGCACGCCCAACGTGGCCTACATCTCGCAGGTGGTCTATGTGGATGCGGCGCATGTGGCGCTGTCGTTCCAGTTCTTCAACAAGACCCGCCAGAACATCCTGCGTAACCCGCGCGCGTCCGTGCTGGTGCTGGACCCGCTCACCGCCCATTTCTACCGCCTGCACCTGCTGTACGAACGCACCGAGGACAGCGGCCCGGTGTTCGAGAGCATGCGCGCGCAGCTGGCGGGCATTGCGTCGCATTCGGGCATGGCCGAGGTGTTCGAGCTCAAGGGCGCCGACATCTACGCCGTAGAGCACATCGAATCGGTGGCGGGCGAAGGCCTGCCGGCACCCGCGCCGCGCGCCGGGCTCTTGCACACGCTTCGCCTGTGCAGCGAAGGCATCGCACGCTGCACGGGGCTGGACGAATTGCTGCAAGGCGCACTGCAGGGCCTGCAGGACAAGCTGGGCATCGAACACGCCATGGTGCTGATGCTGGACGCCAGCGCCCAGCAGCTCTACACGGTGGCCAGCTGCGGCTATGCCACATCGGGCGTGGGTTCCGAAATCCGGCTGGGCCAGGGAGTGATCGGCATGGCTGCGCGCGAGCGCACGCCGGTGCGCATCAGCCACATGACGCACGCCGCCCTGTACAGCCATGCCATCCGCGACAGCATGGACGCGCATGCAACACCCAATGCGCCCTCGTTGCGCGGCCTGGACATCCCCTACCCCGGCCTGCCCGAGCCGCACAGCCAGGTGGCGGTTCCGCTGCTGTCGGCCGGGCGCCTGCTGGGTGTGCTGTTTGCCGAGAGCCCCGAGGACATGCGCTTTGGCTTCGAGGATGAAGACCTGCTGGTGGCCATTGCAGGCCAGCTGGCCGCCGCCATCGATCTGCTGCAGGCCGCGCCCGATGCGCCCGAGCCGCTGCCTACTCCGATAGCGGCACCGCCAGTGAGCGGCAGCGCGCTGCGGGTGCGCCACTTTGCGGCCAACGACAGCGTGTTCATCAACGACGACTATTTGATCAAGGGGGTGGCGGGCGCCATTGTCTGGAAGCTGCTGCGCGACCACCAGCACACCGGGCGCGTGGACTTCACCAACCGCGAACTGCGGCTGGACCCAGCACTGCGCCTGCCCGATGTGGCCGACAACCTGGAGGCCCGCCTGCTATTGCTGCAGCGCCGCCTGCAGGAGAACTGCCCGCACATCCACATCGAAAAAACGGGGCGCGGGCGCTTTCGACTGTGCGTGCTGCGCCCGGTGGTGCTGGAAGACGCCTGACGCCTTCACGCCACTGATTTCTCAGAGTCAGTGCACCAGACCCGGCACCACCGGCAGGCCCAGGCTGCGCATCAGCTTGGTCCACTCAGGCTGCGTGAGGTGCGGCTGCACTTGCGCCAGCACCGCTGCCAGCACAGGGGCAGGCGCATGTTGTTTCATGTCCGACAGCATGGCCGTGCGCTCGGCGGGTGACATGTAGGGCACCATCCAGCGGGCCACCACCATCATTTCGTGCGGCGGGATCGAGGCCACCAGCGCGTTGTGCACGCCCGCCAGTTCTGCGTCGGTGTAGCACTGCCAGAGCACGCGGTTGTGCGCAGTCTCTTCCTCGTGCATGTGCTCAAAGTTGTGCGCCACAAACAGCGCCAGCTGTCGGTACAGGGCCTGGGTGGCGGCGGGGCGTGCGGGCTTGGCACAGGCCATCAGGTGGTTTAAACCGTCCGCCAAAGCGACGATGGCCTGTTCGTGCTCCACATGTTCACCGGCAATGCTCTGGCTGGATCCGGGTTGGCGCGCCTCCATGGCGGCGTGCACAAACTGGTTCTCATGGTGCAGGTGGGCGCGGCACAGGTCCAGCAGCTGCATCACGCGGTCGCAGGTGTGGGCAAACTCCAGGTCGTCCTCGACATCCGTGCGGCCCAGGCCCAGCAGCGTGTCGGCCATGAAGGCGCGCAGCGCCTTGTGGATGCTGGCGTACATGTCCATGCGGGGGGCGGCGGGCTGGGCTTGTGTCAGTGCGGCAATTTCGCGGGCATCAATCTTCATCACGTTCTTTCATGGCCCCGGTGGGCTCTTTCAGCGCCTTTTTTTGGGCGCTGGGCCGGGTGCACCATGCACCCGTTTCCATGCAAAGAAGTCTAGAAATTCGCCGCGCTTTTGCCTGTTAAAAACTCCTTAAACAGACCCTTTGAAAACCTTAAAAATCGCGTTCCGGGCGCCAAACGTGAAATCGTTCACGGCGCAGCGCGCAGCAGGTCCACCGCTTTTTCAGCAATCATCACCGTGGGCGCATTGGTGTTGCCGCTCACAATGCGCGGCATGATGGACGCGTCCACCACACGCAGGCCCGCGAGGCCATGCACACGCAGTTCGGCATCCACCACATCCAGCGGCCCGGGCCCCATGCGGCAGGTGCCCACGGGGTGGTAGATGGTGTCGGCGTACTGGCGGATGAACTGCTCGATCTCCGCATCGCTGCGCGCACTGGCCGAGGCCGCCAGCTCCTTGGCGCCGAACTTCGCGAGCGCCGGTTGCATGAGGATCTCCCGCGTGCGTTTGAAGCCACGCACCATGCGCGCCATGTCATCGGGATCGGCCAGGAAGTTCGGGTCCACCAAAGGCAAGGCCATGGGGTCGCGGCTGGCCAGCGTGACCGAGCCCCGGCTCTTGGGCTGCAGCAGGCACACGTGGGCCGAGTAACCATGACCGAACACGGTCTTGCGCCCGTGGTCCACCAGCTTGCCGATCACAAAGTGCAGCTGCAGGTCGGGCGCTGGCTCGGACGGGTCGCTCTTGATGAAGCCCCCCGCCTCGGCAAAGTTGGTGGTCAACATGCCCGTGCGGTGCTTGCGCCATTCGGCAATGCCGCGCAGCGTCTGCGCCATGCCCGACAGTGACAGGCCGAACAGGTCCTTGAGCTCGGGTGCGTCCAGCACCTGCACCACGTCGGGGTGGTCGTGCAGGTGCTGGCCCACGCCCGGCAGGTCGTGCAGCACCGGGATGCCGTGTTGCTGCAAGTGTGCCGCGGGCCCCACGCCCGACAACATCAGCAGCTGCGGCGACAGCAGTGCGCCTGCACTCAGCAGCACCTCGCGTCCCGCCCGCACCTGCTTCAAGGCGCCGCCCTGGCGGTATTCGACACCCACGGCGCGTGTGCCCTCGAACAGGATGCGCGTGGCATGCGCACCGGTAATGACCTGCAGGTTGGGCCGCGCCAGGTGGGGCGTGAGGTAGCCCTTGGCCGCGCTGTGGCGCTCGCCGTTCTTGTGCGTGACCTGGTACAGGCCCACGCCTTCCTGCGTGGCGCCGTTGAAGTCGGTGTTGTGCGGGTGCCCGGCCTGCACACCGGCGTCGGTGAAGTATTGGCTGAACCTGTTGGGCGCACGCAGGTCCGCCACGTTGAAGGGACCGCCCCGGCCATGCCAGTCGTTGGCACCGCGCTCGTTGTTCTCGGCGCGCAGAAAGTAGGGCTTTACATCCTCCCAACCCCAGCCCGGGTTGCCCTGCGCGGCCCAGTGGTCGTAGTCCGCATGCTGGCCTCGGATGTAGACCATGGCGTTGATCGAGCTGGAGCCTCCCAGCACCTTGCCACGGGGCTGGTAGCCGCGCCGGTTGTTCAGCGCCGCCTGTGGTGTGGTGTTGAAGCCCCAGCCATTCAGCTCGAACTTGGCCATCACGGCCAGCCCGGCCGGGCAGTGGATGAGCACGCTGTTGTCGGCAGGCCCCGCCTCCAGCAGGCACACGCGCACTGCGGGGTTCTCAGTCAGGCGGCCGGCCAGCACGGAGCCTGCCGAGCCGCCGCCGATCACGATGTAGTCGAACATGTTGTGGTGTCTCCTCCGCCATGCTGCGCAGCGGCTTGTTGGTTCAGGTTTGACGCACGATAACCGAACGGTCGTGCGATTCCCCTTACCATTCCGTCCATCCGTTTCACTTTGAAGAGGGCTCTCTATATGACGATTCAGACCGTAGGCATCATCGGCGCAGGCACCATGGGCAACGGCATTGCACAGGCCTGTGCGGTGTCGGGCATCAACGTGGTAATGGTCGACATCTCGGATGCTGCAGTGCAAAAAGGCCTGGCCACCGTGGCTGGCAGCCTGGACCGCCTGATCAAGAAGGAAAAGATCAGCGAAGCCGACAAGGCTGCGGCCCTGGCGCGCATCAAGACTTCCACCAGCTACGACGACCTCAAGGCCGCGCAACTGGTGATCGAGGCCGCCACCGAGAACTACGAGCTCAAGCTCAAGATCCTCAAGCAGGTGGACGCCATCGTGGCGCCCGAGGTGATCATTGCCTCGAACACCTCTTCGATCTCCATCACCAAGCTGGCCGCCGCCACCAGCCGCGCCGACCGCTTCATCGGCATGCACTTCTTCAACCCCGTGCCCATGATGGCGCTGGTGGAAATCATCCGCGGCCTGCAGACCAGCGACGCCACCCACGACGCCGTGAAGGCCCTGGCCGAGGCGCTGGGCAAGAGCCCCATCACCGTGAAAAACGCGCCCGGCTTTGTGGTCAACCGCATCCTGGTGCCCATGATCAACGAGGCCTTCTTCGTGCTGGCCGAAGGTTTGGCCACGCCCGAGGACATCGACGCCGGCATGAAGCTGGGCTGCAACCAGCCCATCGGCCCGCTGGCGCTGGCGGACATGATCGGCCTGGATGTGTGCCTGGCCGTGATGGATGTGTACCTGACCGAGTTTGGCGACAGCAAGTACCGCCCCTGCCCACTGCTCAAGGAAATGGTGGCTGCGGGTCGCCTGGGCCGCAAGACGGGCCAGGGCGTGTATTCCTATTAACCCCCCCTGAGGCGCTTCGCGCCTTCCCCCCAGAGGGACGCCCCCAGCGCGGCGGGGCGGCCCTTGCGCAGGGGCACTGGTATCGCGCTGCGCCAGTTGCGCAGTCCGTCTGCTGAACAGCACCCCTAATGGAATGTGCTGTCTCAATTGAGACGGCGCGCTGTGCGTGATACGTTTTCAATCATGGGCCAGGAGACCGCGCCCATGACACACATCACCCCCACCACGCCCCCGCCCGAGGGCAACATCGACACCCAGGTCATCGGCCATGTGCTGCTGATCGGCATCAACCGGCCGGCCAAGCGCAATGGCTGGACGCCCCCCATGTTCCGCCAGCTGGCCGAGGCCTACACCCGACTCGACGACGACCCCGCCCTGCGTGTGGGCGTGCTGCATGCGTTTGGCGACCATTTCACCGCCGGGCTCGACCTGCCCGCTGTGAGCGCCTACATGCAGCGCGGCGAAAAGGCCATCCCCGAAGGCCTGGTGGAGCCGCACGACTACGGCCTGCCTGGCTACCGGCGCCGCACCAAGCCCATGGTGGTGGCGGTCAAGGGCATCTGCTTCACCGTGGGCATCGAGCTGATGCTGGGCGCCGACATCGTGGTGGCGGCCGACAACTGCCGCTTCTCGCAGATGGAAGTGCAGCGCGGCATCATGGCCACGGGCGGCGCCACGCTGCGCATGGCCGAGCGCGCGGGCACGGGCAATGCGCTGCTGCACCTGCTGACGGCCGATGAGTTCGGCAGCGCCGAGGCGTACCGGCTGAACTTTGTGCAGAAAGTGGTGCCCGCAGGCCAGGAGCTGCAGGAAGCGCTGCAGATTGCCCAGCGCATCGAAGCCCAGGCGCCGCTGGCCGTGGTGGCCACGCGGCTCAACGTACTCAAGGCTATCGAGCAGGGGCAGGCGGCGGCGGTGGCGGACTTCATCCCCGTGCAAAAGCAGCTGGCCAACAGCGAGGACGCGGCCGAAGGCGTGCGCGCGTTTGTCGAGCGCCGGCCCGCGCAGTTCAGCGGGCGCTGAGGTCCTGGTGGTTCGCCGTCGGCCGAACCACCTTGCGTCAAATTTCAGGCCAGATCTCCCGCTAGCGCTTATTTATAAAGCGCTAGCAGCTACGCTATTGATAGCATTTTTTTGAAAGTTACGGGGGCACACCGCCCCGCCTGCGCCTGCGGGACGCGCGAGTAACACCGATGGCGCGGCGCCGCTCCCCCACCCACACAATCCCATCAATTAACAAAGTTTTTCACAATTCAATTGCACGCAATTTAATTTTCACCCACAATTCACCCCATGCCCAGCCCCAGCACCCCCTTCACTCCCAGCCCCGCCATCCTGCGGCTGGACAACCAGGTCTGCTTTGCGCTGTATTCCGCCTCGCTGGCAATGACCAAGCTGTACAAGCCCCTGCTCGACCGCATCGGCCTGACCTACCCGCAGTACCTCGTGATGCTGGTGCTGTGGGAGCAGGACGGCGTGACCGTGTCCGAGCTGGGCGAGCGCCTGTTTCTCGACTCCGGCACGCTCACGCCGCTGCTCAAGCGCCTGGAGGCGCAGAGCCAGATTGCCCGGCTGCGCGATGTGCAGGACGAGCGCCGCGTGCGCATCACCCTCACGGCCGAGGGCCGCGCGCTGCGCGACCAGGCCGAGGCCATTCCGCAGTGTGTGCTGCAAAGCAGCCAATGCTCGATTGCCGAGCTGACCGCCCTGACCATTGAACTCAAGCAGTTGCGAGACCGGCTCAGCGAGCAACGCTGACGGCCTGCAGAAATACGCAACGACACCGCCAGAACCGATTCCCTCCACCGCCCACCGTGGGCAACAACCGCAAGGAAGACACCATGACCAAGCTCGAAAAAGTCCTGTACACCGCCAAGTCGCACGTGACCGGTGGCCGCGATGGCGCCGCCAAGACCGATGACGGCCGCCTGGACGTCAAGCTGTCCTCGCCCGGCGCCTCCGGCACCGGCACCAACCCCGAGCAGCTGTTTGCCTCCGGCTACGCAGCCTGCTTCATCGGCGCGATGAAGGCTGTGGGCGGCAAGATCGGCATCCCCGTGCCGCAAGACGTGTCCATCGACGCCGAAGTGGACCTGGGCCCCATCCCGAACGCCTACGGCATCGCCGCGCGCCTGGCCATCAGCCTGCCCGGCATGGACAAGGCCACGGCCCAGAAGCTGGTGGATGCAGCCCACCAAGTCTGCCCCTACTCCAACGCCACGCGCGGCAACATCGACGTGACCATCACGATCGTCTAAGACGATGGGTCGCCAGCTGCTTCCCCGCATCGCGGTGGCCCTGGTGGCCATCGAGCATGTGTACATCCTCGTGCTCGAAATGTTCTTCTGGAACAAACCACAGGGCATGAAGACCTTCAACCTGACCCAGGAGTTCGCCGACGCCACCACGACGCTGGCGGCCAACCAGGGGCTGTACAACGGTTTTCTGGCAGCGGGCCTGTTCTTTGGGCTGCTCACCGGCAACCGGGTGTTCAAGATCTTCTTCCTGGCCTGCGTGATCGTGGCTGGGGTGTTTGGCGCCGCCACCGCAGCGCCCAAGATCTTCTTCAGCCAGGCGCTGCCCGCGATCATTGCGCTGGGCCTAGTGCTGGCGCTGGACAAACCAGCCACCGCACAGCGTAGCCTCTGAGCTACCAAAACCATAGCTGCCAGCGCTTGATTAACAAGCGCTGGCAGCTATTTTTGCTTTGAAACCACGCAGGCACTGCCACCTGCAAGCTGGCATTCAGCGACACGCGCGATGATGGGGTTGGAGACAACACCATGAAAATCGCCCTGCTGTCCGACATCCACGCCAACCGCCAGGCCCTGGACGCCTGCCTGCAACACGCCCGCGCACAGGGCGCCGAACAATTTGCGCTGCTGGGCGACCTGGTGGGGTACGGCGGCGAGCCCGTGGCCGTGGTGGAGCAGGTGCGCGACCTGGCCCAGCAAGGTGCCCTGTGTGTGCTGGGCAACCATGACGCCATGGCCCTGGCCCCGCCTGCCAACCCACGCAACCGCAGCGAGCTGGGCGCACAGTGGACGCACGACCAGCTCGGCAACAGCCACATCGCCTTTTTGCAGTCGCTGCCGCTCACGGCGCGGCTGGGCAGCAGCGCCTTGCTGGTGCACGCCAGTGCCGACATGCCCGCGCAGTGGCGGTATGTGGAGGACTCCAACGCCGCCGAGCGCAGCATGACCGCAGCGCAAGGCATCGACCCCGCCATCCGCTATGTGTTCTGCGGCCATGTGCACGAGCAGGTGCTGTACTTCCTCACGCCCACGGCCAAGCTGATGCGCTTTGCGCCCGAGCCCGGCGTGCCCGTGCCCGTGCCGACGCACCGCCAGTGGCTGGGCATCGTGGGCTCGGTGGGCCAGCCGCGCGATGGCGATGCGCGGGCCATGTACGCGCTGTTTGACGACACCGCCAGGCAGATCACCTTCTACCGCGTGCCCTACGACCACCTGGCCGCCGCCGCCGCCATCCGCGCGGCGGGCCTGCCCGGCTTCTATGCCGACCGCTTGGAAAAGGGCCAGTAGGGATGCGACACCCCCCTGAGCGGCTACGCCGCTTCCCCCCGCTCTCACATCGCTGCGCGCTGCGGGCAGGGGGACGACGCCAGCGCGGCGGGGCGGCCCTTGCGCGGCGTCCCTCGCTCAGGGTATGCCAGTTTCTTGCGGCGTGGTCGGCAGGCAGCACGAGGAAGAACCGACATGAAATTGCTTGAACCCGGCACCGAGATCGACGGCTTCCGCGTGGTGGACTGCATCCACGCGGGTGGCATGGCCCACATCTACGCGGTGGAATACGCCCAGACCGACCGCAGCCCGGGCTTTCCGATGGCGATGAAGATCCCGCGCATGACGGCGGGCGACGGGGCCGAGAACATCGTGAGCTTCGAGGTCGAGCTGCAGATCCTGCCCGTGCTCAGCGGCCCGCATGTGCCGCGTTTTGTGGCGGCGGGCGACCTGGTGCGGCTGCCTTACCTGGTGATGGAGTACATCCCCGGCCAGACACTGCAGCACTGGCTGGACGAAGCGCCCGGGCGCTGCGATATCGCAACCATAGCCCGCCTGGGCGCCGCCACGGCCCACGCGGCGCACAGCCTGCACCAGCAGAACGTGTGCCACCTGGACCTCAAGCCCGCCAACGTGCTCATCAAGGACGACGGCACGGCCGTGCTGCTGGACTTTGGCCTCTCGTGCCACGCCCACTACCCCGACCTGCTGGCCGAGGAGATGCGCCAGGCCGTGGGCTCGCCCGCCTGGATCGCGCCCGAACAGGTGGTGGGCGTGCGCGGCGACCCGCGCAGCGATATCTTTGCCATCGGCGTGATGCTGTACGAACTGGCCACGGGCGAGCTGCCCTTTGGCGCCCCCACCACCAGCGGCGGCATGCGCCAGCGCCTGTGGATGACGCCCGCGCCGCCGCGCAAGCACCGCGCCGACATTCCGCCCTGGCTGCAAGAGGTCATCCTGCGCTGCCTGGAGCCCGAGGCCGCAAGCCGCTACCCCTCGGCAGCGCACCTGGCCTTCGACCTGTCCCACCCCGAGCAGGTGCTCATCACCGAACGCGGCGAGCGCACCGAGCGCACGCCGCTGCGCACCCACCTGCGCCGCTGGCTGCGCGCGGCGGGCATGCACTACACGCCCAGCCCCCTGCCCTCACAGCAGATCGAGGACACGCCCATCCTCATGGTGGCCGTGCCCCATGCCGACGTGACGGACGCCACGCTGTATTCGCTGCGCCAGGCCGTGGCCCGGTCGCTGGGCATTCGCCCCGGCGCACGGCTGGCCTGCGTGACGGTGGTGTCGCCCGGCGCCAGCAGCACCAGTGACAGCGAGCGCAGCGAGACCACGCTGCACCGCCAGCACATGGCCCGCCTGCGCCAGTGGGCCCAGGGGCTGGACCTGACCGGCCATGCCGTGAGCTACCACGTGCTCGAAGCCAGCGACGTGGCCCAGGCGCTGGTGCGCTACGCTGCCAGCAACCACGTGAGCATGATGATCCTGGGCGCCGCCACGCACGGGCTGCAGACCCAGCGCTTTTTTGCCACCGTGCCCATGCGCGTGGCACGCGACGCGCCTTGCACCGTCATCCTGGTCAAGCAGGCGCTGCCTTTCGAGCAACTGGCGCAGCCCACGGCGGACTGAGCCCGTTAGCAATCTGGCGCACCGACACGCCGCGCACCTGTCGCCCAGGCGGCGCGCATCGCTTGAGCGCGCGCACGCTTTGGTTTAGCGTCGCGGCATGAGCACCACCACCCTCCTCGTGCGCCAGGACCAGCTGGCCACCACCAGCCTGATCACCACCGACGACACCCCGCTGGCCGAAGGCCAGGTCCGCGTGCGGGTCGAGTCGTTTGCCCTCACGGCCAACAACATCACCTACGCCGCGCTGGGCGACATGCTGAACTACTGGCAGTTTTTCCCCACCGGCGAGGCCGGCTGGGGCATCGTGCCCGTGTGGGGCTTTGGCACCGTGGTGCAGTCGCTGCACCCGGCCGTGGCCGTGGGCGAGCGGCTGTATGGCTACTGGCCCATGGCCAGCCAGGCCGTGCTGTCGCCAGACCGCGTCAACCCCACGGGCTTCAGCGACGGCGCCCCGCACCGCGCCGGCCTGCATGCGGTCTACAACCACTACCTGCGCACCAGCACTGACGGGCTATACCGCGCCGACAACGAAGACGTGCAGGCGCTGCTGCGGCCGCTGTTCATCACCTCGTGGCTCATCGACGACTTTCTGGCCGACCAGCAGTTCTATGGCGCCAAGCGCATGCTGCTGTCCAGCGCGTCGAGCAAGACCGCCTACGGTACGGCCTTCCAGCTTGCGCAGCGGGAGGGCATCGAGGTCATTGGCCTCACCTCGCCCGGCAATGTGGCGTTTTGCGAGAGTCTGGGCTGCTACCACCGCGTGGTCACCTACGACGCACTGGACACCCTCGACGGCGCCCCGCCCAGCGTGTACATCGACTTTGCGGGCAGCGTGGGCCTGCGCCAGCGCATTCACGCCCACTTCACCGGCCTGGCCTACAGCTGCTCGGTGGGTGCAAGCCATGTGAGCGATCTGGGCGGCGTCGGCCAGCTGCCCGGCCCGCGCCCGGTGATGTTCTTTGCGCCCGCCCAGGTCAAAAAGCGCCATACCGACTGGGGCGCGCAGGGCCTGAACGACCGCTTGGTCGCGGCCTGGAACCAGTTCAGCACCGCCGTGTCGGCCGGGCCGCAGCCCTGGCTGGTGGTGCAGCGCCATGCGGGGCCCCAGGCCACGCAGGCCCTGTTTGCCACCGTGTTGGCAGGCAGCGGCGACCCGCGAGCGGGGCATATCGCCACCCTGCTGCCTGGCTGAAACGCTATGCGCGGCCGGCAAGGGCGCGGCGGCGACAATGGGGCATGACCCCATTGCCCCCCGATACCGCTGCCAACGCCTCGAACGACCAACACCCCTACGCCCGCCTCACCCCCGACCAGGTGCTGGACGCGCTGGCCAGCGTGGGCCTGTATGGCGACGGCCGCCTCATGGCCCTGTCGTCCTACGAAAACCGGGTGTACCAGGCCACGCTGGAAGACGGCCAGCGCGTGGTGGCCAAGTTCTACCGCCCGGGCCGCTGGAGCGAAGCGCAGATCCTCGAAGAACACGCCTTCGCCGCCGAGCTGATGGCGGCCGAGGTGCCCGCCGTGGGCCCGCTGGTGCTGAACGGCGCCACCCTGCACCAGCACGAGGGCTTTGCCTTTTCCGTCAGCCCCTGGCGCGGCGGACGCCAGCCCGAGCTGGACGACTTCGAGGTGCTGGAATGGATCGGCCGCTTTCTGGCCCGCATCCACACCGTGGGCGCCGCCCAGCCCTTTGCCCACCGGCCCACGCTGGACCTGGCCACCTTTGGCACCGCATCGCGCGACTGGCTGTTGATGAACGAGATCATTCCGCTCGACATGCAAGCCGCCTGGAAGACACAGTGCGACAAAGCTCTTGATTTGATAGCTACCAGCGCATATTCCACTAGCGCTACAGGCACATTTGGCTTGAATAATGCCACGCAGATCCGCCTGCACGGCGACTGCCACCCCGGCAACATCCTCTGGACCCCGCTGGATGAATGGGGTCGGGGTGGCCCGCACTTTGTGGACCTGGACGACGCACGCATGGGCCCGGCCGTGCAGGATTTGTGGATGCTGCTGTCGGGCGACCGGCGCCAGCGCACCCACCAGCTCGGTGTGTTGATCGACGGCTACGAACAGTTCCGCAGCTTCGACCGCCGCGAGCTGGCGCTCATCGAGCCGCTGCGCACCTTGCGCCTCATCCACTACAGCGCCTGGCTGGCGCGCCGCTGGCAAGACCCGATCTTCCCCGCGAACTTTCCGTGGTTTGGCAGCAGCGACTACTGGCGCGGGCAGGTGGACATGCTGATCGAGCAGATCGAGGCCATGCAGGAAGAGCCTCTCACCGCCTGAGTGACAGGGCAATATGCCCTGTCACTGCGCATTACTCAAACGACACGATACGGCGCACGGAGTACCCGTTCAGGTCGTTCCAGGATGTACCGTACTCATAATAAGTAAGGCCAGTCATCGCTGCAGGCCGAGGAGGAACTTCCAAGGTCACGGCACTGCCTCCCATAGCGGGAGAAGTGCTGACATCCATCCGGCTACCGGGATAGAAGTTGGTGTTGGTCGACAGAGCAGTTCGGCCCTGGGCAAAAAAGTAGATACCGGTGAAAGGAAGCTCTTTGCCGTCGATCTTGGCTTTGCGAATCTCCGTTGCCTGCAAACGCTTGCCCCCGTCAGCAAGATTCGACACCATCACAGTTGAATTGCCGAAGGCCGAGTTGCCGCCAGCGTCCAGCGCCACAGCACTGGCGGGAAGACGGTTCAAAGTTGTGGTGTACGTAGCGATAGGCGTTTTGCCCTGCTGTCCATTCACGGTTTTCCAGCCATCATCGTTGTAGACCTTGATGGTGTATACGCCGCCTGCACGGAACCCGAAGCTCGCGAACTGTGTATCCGCATCGGCTGCGACAGTGGTGTTTGAGCGCCAGCTTCTGCTGCCCGCACCATGGGTCACGCAGTCCGCCTGCTCGGCGTCTGCATAGTTGTTGTTGGTGGGTCCGATGCGGCATGCCATGAAGGCATCCGAATCCTTCCAATCCACGAAACTGCCATACTTTCCAGCAAACTCGGGCGCAGCGCGCAACAGCCGGGGTGAAATCAACTTGTACGCCGAGCCCACAATGCCTGGCCCACTGATCGTGGCATAAGTCGCCACGTTGGCATGGTCAACGATATTGAAGCGGATCTCATTGCGATAAAGACGGGCGTTGGTGGTCAGCGGAGTACCGTCGGAAAGCTTGTAACGGTCAAGCGTCATGTTCAGCGACGTGACAGAAGTCTCGACAACACGCCGATTGCCCAACACTCGCAGATCCTGCGACACCTGCGGTGTAGTACAGACGCTGCCATCCGCCATCCGGCTGCCCGCAGAGCTACCTTGGATAAGGGTTTCGTTCTGGGGTACCACCGTGCCATCGGAGTACACCAGGTCGTACTTCACGTCGATTTCACGGCGAGCGCTACCGTCGGGATTGATGAGATATCGCTCCGCCAGTACCTGCAAAGCCCGCCGTGAGGAGCCACGCTTGAGGTTGGTGCCCGTGCGCGTGGCTTCATCGTTGTCGAGCAGATTCATCTCGTAAGCGCGGGTACGCCCCGAATGCAAGTAACAGGCGTCGGCCAACGGCACCAACATGGCACCAGTGACGTCCGACACATGTGCTGCATCGACCTTGGCCAAATACGCCTGCGCCAAAGCCTGCGCATCTGATGGCTGGCAACTGGCAGGCTTGACGGAACAGGCCAGGCTCGCCAGCGTACCTACGGGCAATAGCTGACCACCCGTTGCGGGCCCCAGCACATAGACCGTGCCACCCGCGACCCCCATGAAATTGCCCGTGGCATAGGGCCCCCGGAATACGAAACCGTCACCCACCTGGTCGGGCAACCTGCCAGGAAAAAATTCCGCCAGCTGGGCCTGCGCCCAGTCCATCAGTTCAACGGCAGTGGGTGCCTGGGGCGCAGCGAAAGCCGAACCCATCAACATACCCACGGCACAGACGACAGCACGAACTACCACCCGCTTCTTCATCATGTCATTCCCTTCTGGTTAAAAAACAGAACCCACCCTCTCTCAGGGTGCCCACGACACCACCAACGACTGCACCCAGCGGCCATCCCCCACCCGCATGTGCAGCATCAACTGCTCCTGCACCACATCCAGCCAGACTGCCTGGCCCGCCTGCTGAGCAGATGCGGGCTGCAAGGTGGGCACGGGCGTCAGCAAATAGTTCTGCCCTGCCAGCCGTACACGCACCAGCCCATTCACTTGCACTTGCACCGTGGCCTGCGAATCCACCGCGTTCAGCAAGGTCAGCAGCGCACCAGGCTCCGCCAGCGCGGCATGCAGAATCATGCGCAGCCCGTCGGCCTGCATCAACCACACCCGCCCCGTTGCATCGGTTTCAAACCGATGAACCAACGGCGGCTGCGGGACTCCCCGCTCAGCCACCCAGTCTGGGCGCACGACCAGCGGCGCATCATTGGCGGACTCTAACCACCAAACACCGGTGTCGGCAATCCGAAAAGTGCCCTGTGGCAACAGCGCACGCAGCGCCTGGGTGGCAGCCTCCAGGCTGGCTGGAGCGGGACCGAAGCGCTGCACCAGCCCCTGATGCACCACGCGCAACGTTCCGTCGGGCTGAAGGCTCGCGCCCTCGGGCAGGGTCAGATCCACCTGCGGCAGACCCAAGGGCAGCAGGCCCAGAACCAACCCTCCCTCCCAAGACCAGATGGCATTGCCTGGGGTTTGCAAGTCTTGGCTGGCGACAGGCCCCAGCGCTGCCTGCAAGGCAGCCTGAGCCTGCGCCAGCAAGGTCAGGCCGGGCGTACGCGCCGGAGGCGTGTCATCGAGAGCCGGCAAAGGTGTTGGCAGCATGAGCCCCGGCAATGCAGGGGGCGACAACAAAGACAGCTGCTGAACAGCAACCCGCTGCACCAGGCCCTGAGCGCCAACCACTGCTTGCTCACCTTGCAGCAGGGTAATCAAGGGCGCGGATTCTCCAGGCCTTGGGCCGGGACACACCACTCCGCAGGGCAAGGTGGCGCTGCCTTGCAGCACCAGCACGGTAGTTCCGCCGCTTCCGCCAGCCCCATGCTGGACCTGAATGCTCGCGCCCCCGGGCCCCGCGACCACTTGCTGGCCACTGGCCACACCGCCTGCGCCCACAGGCCCAATATCCAGCAGGACCTGGCCAGGCAAGGTGCTGCCGATCACCAGGCTGCCAGACTGCAGCCCGAGCACGGGCGTCCCCTGACCTGGCACGGGGGCCAACACCACCGCCATGCCGGGGGGAGTCCCGGCCGGCAAACCCAGCGTGACACTGCCTCCACTGCCGCCCAGCACTACGGTGGCGCTGCCTCCGGTGGGCGGCGTCACCGTGCTACCTGCTGCGCCGGTCTGTACTGTCAGCGTCGCGCCGCTGCCCAGCGTGGCGCTCCCCGCGCCGGTCAAGCTGCCAGAGGCGCCGGGGGCCACATTGACATTGCCCGTTGTGGGTGGCGTCACGGGCGGAGGCCCAGGCGGCTGGGGCGGGGTGGGTGCCTGCGGCGTGGCACTGGCACTGGCCGCAGAGGCAGCACTGTCCCCCACCGCATTGATGGCAAACACCTGGAAGGTGTATGCCGTGCCGTTGGCCAAACCAGAAATCACGCAACTGGTGCCTGTCGTCGGCGCGGCCGGGGCGCAGTGCCCGGCCGAATCACCCACTACCTCGGCACGGTAGCCGGTGATGGCGCTGCCGCCGTCAAAGCCCGGAGCTACCCAGGCGATCGTGGCCTGGGTATTGCCCGGCGTCGCCACCACGCTGGTGGGAGCGCCTGGCACCACTGCCAGCACATCAAAGCTTTGCACCACCGGTGCTGCGGCCAGCCAGGCGGCGTTGCCCGCCTGCGTGGCCTCGATGGAACACGTACCCACAGCCAGCAGAGTCACCGCGTTGCCCGATACGCTGCAGACAGCAGCCGTGGTGCTGGCAAAGGCCACGCCCAGGTTCGATGTGGCGGTGGCCGACAGCGCAGGCACCGTGGCCCCCAAGCCCTGGTTGGACTGAGGGCCAAAAACGATGGACTGCGGCGCTTGCGGCGTGACCGGGCTGGCCGTGATGGCCGCGCTGCCCGTGATGCCATTGGTGGCCGTGACGGCAAAGGCATAGGCCGTGCCGTTGGCAAGGCCATTGATGGTGCAACTGGTGCCCGCCGTGGTGCAGAACTTGCCGCTGTCACCCACCACCTCGGCACGGTAGCCGGTGATGGCGCGGCCGCCATTGCTGATCGGCGCGGCCCAGTTCACCGTGGCCTGGCCATTGCCCGCCACCACGGCCCCCAGCGCGGGGGCTCCCGGTGCCACCGCATTGACGGCAAAGGTGTGGCTGACGGTGCTGGCCGCCGCATAGGCGCTGGTGCCTGCCTGATCGGCGTTGACGGTGCAGTTACCCGCGCTGGCAAAGCTGAGCACATTGCCCACCACACTGCACACGCCAGAGGCCGTGAATGTGACCGCCTGGCCCGAGGCACCACCCGTGGCCGAAAGGGCAGGCGTAGTGCCAAAGTTCTGCGCCCCGGGCGGTGCAAAGCTGATGGCCTGCGTGCCTTGCAACCACACCGGGGCGCTGGCGGCAGAGGCAGTGCCGGGGCCTGCGTCATTGGTGGCAGCCACGGTAAAGCTGTACTGCATGGCAGTGGCCAAACCGGAGACCATGCACGGCGATGCCGTGCAGGCAGCGCCCGTGCCGGCGGGCGCCACGGTGTAGCCAGTGATGGCGCTGCCGTTGTTGGCAGGCGCTGTCCAACTCACCGTGGCCGTGCCACTGCCCGCAGCGCCGGGCGTGGCGCTCACGCCGGTGGGGGTGCCCGGCGGTCCGACGCGCGTCACCGTCACGGTATAGGTCTGGGTGGTGGTTCCGTCACCCGAGGTCACCACCACGCTTAACGTGTTGCTGCCCAGGTTCAAGGGCAGCGCGGCAGATGCTGCGCCGCTGGCTACCGGCGTGCCATTGATGGCGATGGACGCATCACCGATCCAAGCCGTGGGGGTGAGTGTGGCGCTGCTGGCTGGTACCGTGGCGGTGTAGCTCAACGTGCTGCTGCTGAACGCAGGGGACAGGGTCACGGGGCCGCCAGCCTCCAGCGCCAGGCCCCGCAGGCGCGATTCGCTGGAGAGAGCGCCATTGGTGCTCTTGAAAGCGCTGCGGAACTGTGTGCCCGCAAACACCGCCTGGCCACCGCTGTGCAGCGCCAGGGACCGCACATCCTGATTGCCCAGCCCCGCGCTGGCCGCCGCCCAGTTCACGCCGCCATCGCTGCTCTTGAAAACGCCGCCACCATTCGTGCCAGCAAACACCGTCTGGCCGTCGCTGTGCAGCGCCAGGGAGTACACAAACTGATTGCCCTGCCCCGTGCTGGCCGCCGCCCAGCTCGTGCCGCCATCGCTGCTCTTGAAAACACCGCCGCCTGCTGTACCCGCTAACACCGTCTGGCCGTTGCTGTGCAGCGCCAGCGACACCACATCATTGCCCATCCCCGTGCTGGCCGCCGCCCAGCTCGCACCGCCATCGCTGCTCTTGAAAACGCCGCCTGTTGTACCCGCAAACACCGTCTGGCCGTCGCTGTGCAGCGCCAGGGAGTACACCCTCAGACTGCCCAGCCCCGTGCTGGCCGCCGCCCAGCTCGCGCCGCCGTCGCTACTCTTGAAAACGCCGGTATAAGTGCCCGCGAACACCGTCTGGCCGTCGCTGTGCAGCGCCAGGGAGGACACGCTCAGATTGCCCAGCCCCGTGCTGGCCGCCGCCCAGTTCGCGCCGCCATCGCTGCTCTTGAATACGCCACCGCCATCCGTGCCCGCAAACACCGTCTGGCCGTCGTTGTGCAGCGCCACGGACGACACATTCTGATTGCCCAGCCCCGTGCCGGCCGCCGCCCAGTTCGCGCCACCATCGCTGCTCTTGAAAACACCGCCGCCCTCGGTCCCCGCGAATACCGTCTGGCCGTCGCTGTGCAGCGCCAGGGACCACACCGCCCGGTTGCCCAGCCCCGTGCTGGCCGCCGCCCAGCTCGCGCCACCATCGCTGCTCTTGAAAACGCCGCCTGCTGTACCCGCGAACACCGTCTGGCCGTCGCTGTGCAGCGCCAGAGAGTACACCCTCAGACTGCCCAGCCCCGTGCTGGCCGCCGCCCAGCTCGCGCCGCCGTCGCTACTCTTGAAAACGCCACCGCCATCCGTGCCCGCAAACACCGTCTGGCCGTCGTTGTGCAGCGCCAGGGACCTCACAAACCAATTGCCCATCCCTGTGCTGGCCGCCGCCCAGCTCGCGCCACCATCGCTGCTCTTGAAAACGCCCATTGAGGTGCCCGCGAACACCGTCTGGCCGTCGCTGTGCAGCGCCAGGGACAAGACGATCTGATCACCCAGCCCCGTGCTGGCCGCCGCCCAGCTCGCGCCACCATCGCTGCTCTTGAAAACGCCGCCGCCAGCCGTACCCGCGAACACCGTCTGGCCGTCGCTGTGTAGCGCCAGCGACACCACATCATTGCCGATCCCCGTGCTGGCTAGCGCCCAGCTCGCGCCGCTATCGCTGCTCTTGAAAATGCCGCCAAAGGTGCCCGCAAACACCGTCTGGCCGTCGCTGTGCAGCGCCAGGGACAAGACGATCTGATCACCCAGCCCCGTGCTGGCCGTTGCCCAGCTCGCCCCTCCGTCGCTGCTTTTGAAGACGCCGCCATCTGTGCCCGCGAACACCGTCTGGCCGTCACTGTGCAGCGCCAGAGAAAAAACGATCCGACTGCCCAGCCCCGTGCTGGCTGCTGCCCAATTCGCGCCACCATCGCTGCTCTTGAATACGCCACCGCCATTCGTGCCCGCAAACACCGTCTGGCCGTCGTTGTGCAGCGCCATGGCTCGAACGTTACCGCCCCAGGGCCCCGTGGGCTGCCACGCATTCACCGCCCAGGCCGCAGTGGTGCCACCCAGTCCCCACAGCAGGCACAAGGCCACCAGCCAGCGCAGCCACCAGGGGCGGATTTCCGATTGATTTTCGGCTCCAGCGACCACTGGATCTGCGGCAAATGCTCTCATATTCATAGCTTCTTCTTGACGTTTGCATGGATCTTGGTGTCCATGACTACGGGAGGGGCGGCACCGTATTCGTAAAACAGCCACAAGGTGCGCGGGCTGTACCTCTACACTTTGAAACGATTAGCTGCCGATGCTGCCGAGGAAGGCGCCCAAGCGCCATACCGCAATTGAGGTAGGCACTACCTCGCATTTCTTTGTTGTGAGAATGGAGATAAGCGGTTACAAAAGGCTACAGCGAGCCGTGCACATCGCAGAAGAGCCATCCAATCCAGTTCATCCTGGCCGCCTTGGGATAAGGAATACGCATGCGAGAAGAACATGCCCGCCTGCTGGGCCACTTGTACGAAGGCGTTTTGCAGCCCGAGGCTTGGCTTTCGGCGCTGGACGGTTTGCGTGCGGGCACGGACAGCGGTGTTTTTCACCATGTGGCGTGGGATCACCACGCCCAGTGCGTATTGGGCGGCCTGGCGAACGACGCCCCGCCACCTGAGAAGGTGCTTGAGTACGAACAACATCACGCCCCGCACGACCCCCGCATTCCGCTGGTGATGACCCTGCCCGTGGGTGGCTTGCTGCTGGATCACCACCACTTCTCGGCGCGCGACATGTCGCGCAATGCTATTTACGCGGACTGGCTTGAGCCACTGGGCTACCGCCACACGCTGGGTATGCCGGTATATGACGATGGCGAGGTACGTGAATGGGTGTGCCTGATACGCGAGCGTGACCAACAGCCCTTTGGTGACGCGGCGCAGCAGTGGCTGCACCAGCTGATGCCGGATCTGGTGCGCGCATCGCGCCTGCGCGTACACATGGCGCGCACTGCCGCGCAAGCGGCGCTGGGGTTTGCCGCACTGGATACGTTGCCGCAGGCCCTGGCTGTGGTGAGCGCTACGGGCAGGGTGCAGCATCTCAACCCGGCCGCACAGCGCAGCCTGGCAGCCCCCCAGGTACCTGGCAGCCACCCGGAACTGCGTGTGCGCCACGGCTGCATTGAGGCCAGCGACGCAGCAGCACAGGCTGTTTTGCAGACCCGCATTGCCAGCGCGACCGGGCAGAGGGGGCGGGCGGTTCAAGGTGCCACAGTGCGGCTGCCACAGGAAACCGGTAGCGCCCACGGCATTTCACATGTCCACGTGTTGCCCCTGGCTGCCACCCATGTGCTGGCGCTGGCCTGCCATGCCCAACCTTACGCACTACTGGTGTGGGCTGCCAATGCCGACGCGGTTTTGCATGCAGAGCAGTTGGCGATGCTGCTGGGCCTGACAGACACCGAAGCCCGGTTGGCCTTGGCGCTCGCACGTGGCCAAACCGTCAAGGATTTCGCTGCCGCTCAGGGTTGCACCTGGCACACAGCGCGCACCCATTCGAGAAACCTGCTTCGCAAGACAGGTTTGCACCGGCAGGCAGATCTGGCCGGGCTGGTGCAATCCCTGCTACCTCTCTGTAGATAGATGCATGCCAGCGCACTTCAACGTCGAACAGCTTACACCTGCTTTCTATGAGGGCATTCTGGACCCTGGGCAATGGACTCAGGCCCTTCAAGACCTCCGCGAGCTGATGCAGTCGACCTGCTTTCATCAAGTGGAGATTGAAGGCACAACGGTACGGACGATTGCCGTTTCTCAAGACGCGCCCCAGGCCACACCTGTGGAGGTACAAGCCTACGAACAGCACTACGCGGCGGTGGATGTTCGCCTGCCGCTCATCCAGAGTACGCCCGAGGGTGGTTTGTGGCGGGATCACGAGCACATACCCAAGCAGACCATCACGCATTCCCCCATCTACACGGAATTTCTGGCCAGTTTGGGCATGCGCCACACCGCCAGCCTGTCGCTGAGGGACGGCGTGCATTCGCGCGACTTTCTGGGCCTCATACGGCCCGTGGACATGGCTCCGTTCAGTGCCGATGAACGGGCCCTGCTGGAACAGCTGGTACCTCACATAGGTCGAGCCAATAGACTGCGGCACCGTGCCGGTGCGCTGGCGTTGCAGGCCAGCTTGGGCACTGCGGCGCTGGAGGCCATGCCACAGGCCATGGTGCTGGTAGATGGCGCGTGCCGCGTACGGTACGCGAATGGCAGTGCACGCTCTTCGCTGGACAAGCTGGTCAGCCTGGGCATTCAAGGCGGCCGACTGGCCTGCAGTGACCCATCCGCTCAAAGTGCGCTATTGCACCATGTGGCAAAGGCCTGCGGCCTGACCGGCCCCCAGCAGGCAGGCGTTTTGCAACTACCCACGGGCGGCACGCCTCCTCATACCAGACTGCACGTCCTGCCACTGGCAACCACCCACGTGCTGGCCACAGCGCATGGCAATGAGCCACATGCGTTGCTGGTGTGGACGGCGCCGAGTAGCCTGGTAACGCACACAGAACAGCTGGCCATAGCGCTGGGCCTGACAGAGGCAGAGGCGCGACTGGCTCTGGCATTGGCACAAGGTCAGTCCGTCAGAGATTTCGCTGATCTGCAAGGCTGTACCTGGCACACGGCCCGCACCCATGCCAAGAACCTGCTGCGCAAGACAGGCTTGCACCGCCAGGCCGAGGTCATAGATTTGGTTCGGTCGCTGATGTGGGGAGGCTGACCGCGCCCGCGCGCATGTACTGGCGTTGTTACCGACGTTGTAGTGCACGGGGCGGCACCCCAATGCATCAGGCCTCGCCGGTGGCGGCCTGCCGCAGAGCCGTCTCAAGCCTTACCCTACCTGAACGCACTTCACGCCCCGCCGATGCGGTGCACTCTGGTTGGTGCCCCTGGAGCCCGGCCAGTCACCAGCACAGTCCAATACACCTGCATCAGCGCCGCTGAAGCAGCTGTGCGCAAGTGGAAAAAGAGACAGGACCATCAATCTTTGACTACTTGCCGGGACGTGGCGCACGCTGAGCTGCAGACCAAGGACCAGCGGTTGCCCACACTGCAAATCTGCGGTGGTGGTGGCGAACGCACGCAAAATGCAAGGGCAGTCGTTGTCGCCACCCAAAATCCCTCGCGCTCACTGACTGACCCGCCCCACATCCACCCACGACGGGCAACCATCCAATCGCATTGCGGGCGGCGCTGGGCTATCCTGCCGCCATCCACCCTTTGCACTGCCCCCATGAAAGACTGGATTCGCAACGCCCTGTCCATCCGCCAGCCCCGCCGGCCCGCCCCGGTGGGCTCGCTGCCTCCGGTGGGGGTACTCATCCTGCGGGGGCCGGTCAAGATGCTGGTCACGCACCCGCTGCCCGCTGAGCTGTGGGACTGGCTGGTGCTGTCGGGCTGGCGAAACATGCCGGTCAAGGACGACCGGCGCAAGGGCATGCAACTGCCCGAAGGCGCGCTCAAGGCCCTGATCGATGCCGACCCGGCTGAGCGCAACCAGGTCCACGCACGCATCCTGGAGCAGGCAGAGCCGGAGGCGTAAGGGGTCGTCCCGGACCTCCGAACACCCCTGCAGGACGGGAAAACCGGATAACAGCACACGCCAGCCTCCACTCCCCATAAAGAAACCCCGATGGCGCCAGGCACCACCGGGGTTTCTTATTTTGATAGCAGCCAGCGCTTATGGCACTAGCGCTTGCGGTCGTTTTTACTCAAAAAGCACCCAACTCAGGCCAGCAAGGCATTCACCCGCTTGACGTAGGCTGCCGGGTCTTCCGGCAGGCCGCCTTCGGCCAGCAGGGCCTGGTCGAACAGGATGTGCGCCAGGTCGTGAAAGTGCACGCTGCCGTCCAGCTTCTTGACCAGCGCGTGTTCGGCGTTCACCTCCAGCACGGGCTTGGTGGCGGGGGCCTGCTGGCCGGCCTGCTTGAGCAGGCGGGCCAGCTGCGTGCTCATGCCGTCGTCCTGCACCACCAGGCACGCGGGGGAGTCGACCAGGCGGGTGGTCACGCGCACGTCTTCGGCCTTGTCCTTGAGGGCTTCCTTGAGCTTGGCCAGCACGGGCTTGAAGGCTTCGGCAGCCTCTTCGGCGGCCTTCTTCTCGGCCTCGTCCTGCAGCTTGCCCAGGTCCACCGCACCCTTGGCCACGCTTTGCAGCGGGGTGCCATCAAACTCGTGCAGGTAGTTCAGCGCCCACTCGTCCACTCGGTCGGTCATCAGCAGCACTTCGATGCCCTTCTTCTTGAAGACTTCGAGCTGCGGGCTGTTCTTGGCGGCGGCGAGCGTCTCGGCGGTGATGTAGTAAATCGCCTCCTGGCCCTCCTTCATGCGGGCCTTGTAGTCGGCAAAGGAGACTGTCACGGCATCACTCTGCGTGGAGGCAAAGCGCAGCAGCTTGGCCAGGCGCTCGCGGTTGGCAAAGTCCTCGCCCAGGCCTTCCTTCAGCACGGCGCCAAACTCGGCGTAGAACGCGGTGTACTTGCCTTCCTTGGCCTTGTCTTCCTCGCTCACCACGTCGGTCACGCCGTCGGCGCCCTCAGCCGCTGCGGCTTCGTGCTTGTCGTGTTTGGCCAGGTCTTCCAGCATGCTCAGCACGCGCTTGGTCGAGCCTTCGCGGATGGAGCGCACGTCGCGGCTTTCCTGCAGCAGCTCGCGGCTCACGTTCAGCGGCAGATCGGCCGAGTCGATCACGCCCTTGACGAAGCGCAGGTAGGTGGGCATCAGCGCCTCGGCGTCGTCCATGATGAAGACGCGCTTCACGTACAGCTTCACGCCCGCTTTCTTGTCGCGGTTCCACAGGTCAAACGGGGCCTTGGCGGGGATGTACAACAGCTGCGTGTACTCGGTGTTGCCTTCCACGCGGTTGTGCGCCCAGGTCAGCGGCGCGTCGTGGTCGTGGCTGATGGTCTTGTAGAACTCGGCGTACTGCTCGTCGGTGATGTCCTTCTTGGGGCGCGTCCACAGGGCGCTGGCCTTGTTGATGGTTTCCCACTCTCCCGTCTTGACCATGCCACCGGGCTGGCGGCCACCGTTTTCATCGTTGGGGTTGATCAGCTCGCCATCTTTCCACTCTTCCTTTTCCATCAGGATGGGCAGGCTGATGTGGTCGGAGTATTTGGCGATGACCTGCTTGAGCTTCCAGGCGTTGAGGTATTCCTCGGCGTCGTCGCGCAGATGCAGGATGATGCTGGTGCCGCGCTGGGCGCGGGTGATGGTTTCGACCTCGAAGTCGCCCGTGCCGCCGCTGATCCAGCGCACGCCTTCTTCGGGCTTGAGGCCGGCGCGGCGCGATTCCACGGTGATCTTGTCGGCCACGATGAATCCCGAGTAGAAGCCCACGCCGAACTGGCCGATGAGTTGGGCGTCCGCTTTCTGGTCGCCGCTGAGCTTGCCCATGAAGTCCTTGGTGCCGCTCTTGGCGATGGTGCCCAGGTGGTCGATGGCCTCTTGCTGGCTCATGCCGATGCCGTTGTCGGTGATGGTCAGCGTCTTGGCGGCCTTGTCGAAGGTCACGCGCACTTCGAGGTTGGGGGCGTCTTCAAACAGCGCGGCGTTGTTCAGGCCTTCAAAACGCAGCTTGTCGCAGGCGTCCGACGCGTTGGAGATCAGCTCACGCAGGAAGATTTCCTGGTTGGAGTACAGCGAATGGGTGACCAGGTGCAGCAGCTGGGCTACTTCCGCCTGGAAGGACAGGGTTTGCTTGCTCATGGAGGGGTTCTCTCTCTATGGAAATCGGTCTGAACGAATGCGAATGGAATCGGCACAAAAAATCACGCCTGCCGAACCAGCAGGCGTGATGTAGGGGCATGCGCCCGGTTTTCAAGGGCCCCGCGTGGGCGGCGGACCGCCACCCCGCCGGGAGCGACGGCTTCAACCGTCGGTGGTGATGCGCTCGATCAGCGTCTTGAGCATGGCGTCGGCCTTGTCGTTGGCGACCTGGCAGGTGCCCGCGGCCGCATGGCCGCCGCCGCCAAACTCCAGCATCAGGTTGCCCACATGGGTCTTGCTGCTGCGGTCCAGGATGGACTTGCCGGTGGCAAACACCGTGTTCTGCTTTTGCAGCCCCCACATCACATGGATGGAGATGTTGCACTGGGGGAACAGCGCGTAGATCATGAACCGGTTGGTGGCCCAGATCGTTTCCTCGTCGCGCAGGTCCAGCACTACCAGGTTGGCAATGCGGATGGCGCAGCTTTGCAGCTGGGCCTGGGCCTTGGGGGCGTGCTCGCGGTAGAGCTGCACGCGCTCTTGCACATCGGGCAGGGCCAGGATCTCGTCGATGGTGTGGTCGCGGCAGTACTGGATCAGGTCCATCATCAACGCGTAATTGCTGATGCGGAACTCCCGAAAACGCCCCAGACCCGTGCGAGAGTCCATGAGGTAGTTCAGCAGCACCCAGCCCTGGGGGTTGAGGATGTCCTCGCGCGAGTACTGGGCCGAGTCGGCCTGGTCCACGGCGGCCATCATCTCGTCGGTGATGCGGGGGAAGGCCGCCTTGCCGCCGTAGTAGTTGTAAACCACCCGCGCGGCCGAGGGGGCATGGGCCTCGATGATGTGGTTCTCGTCGCGGCGGCCCGAGTTGCGGATGGTTTCGGACTCGTGGTGGTCGAACACCAGGTGCGCACCCGGCACATAGGGCAGGTTGGTGGTGATGTCACGGCTGGTGATGGGCACCTTGCCGTCCTGCATGTCCTTGGGGTGGACGAAAGTGATCTCGTCGATCAGATTCAGCTCATTGAGCAGCACCGCGCAGACCAGGCCGTCAAAGTCACTGCGGGTCACCAGGCGGTATTTCGCATCACTCACTCAATTCTCCTTGTTATGTGGCGCACCGCGACATGGTAGCCGCGCCCGGGCCCCTGGCAAGCACCGCTTGCGTCAAAAAGCTGGCCGTCGGGGTACTCTTTGAACAGACTCTTGGTCAATGGTTCTGCATCCAGTCCTGCAGTTGCCGGGCCACGCCCGCGTCTGCCAGCAGATCCAGGTGGCCCAGGCGGTAAAACACCGCCTGCCGGGCCTTGGCAAACCCCAGCGTCCTGGCAGGATCATCGTGGATGCCCAGCGCACTGTGCAAGGGCACCAACCCGTCCCCCACCAAGCGCTCGCCCACCGGGCTGCGCCGCGCCGCCAGGGTGGCCGCCACCGCGTGGCATGCCACTCCGGCAGGCAGCGGCACGGGAGTGCGCTGATCGGGGCTTTTGCGAAAGCGGTCCCGTCCCAGCCAGTCGGACTCCAGCACATGGCCGTAGCGCAGGTCGGTGATGCCCGCGCTGCGCAGCTGGGCCAGGCGCGCAAACGGGCGCGAATAGGCATTGCTGCCCAGCAGCACGTCCACCCAGTGCCCCGCGCGCTCCAGGGGGGCGCCGTGGTGTGGCGTGCCCAGAAAGACCAGGTGGCGCAGCAGGGGCAGCCACCCGCTGATGCCCGCTGATGCCTGGGCTGCATGGTGGCAGGCGCTGCGCGCCACCAGCCCGCCCATGCTGTGTGCCAGGATGGACAGCTCCGTCACCGGCACGGGCCACGAAGCCACCAGGGATGTGAGCAGGGCCGACAATTCGGCCCCGTTGGTGGAGGTGTGCTGGCCCGTGTTGTAGCGCAGGTACACGGGGGTGTAGCCCAGGGCCTCGGCCAGACGGGCGCCATGGTCATGGCCGTGGCGCAGCCACTGCAGGTCGTTCATGCACAGGCCATGCACCAGCACCAGCAGCTTGCCGGTGGCGGCGCCGGGGGCGGCCAGCGCCTGCAGGTTGAGCGGCCGCCCCTGCTGGTACCAGCCCATTGGTGTGCACAGCGGGTTGCCGTCGCGCTGCAAGCGATCGCCCATCACGCCATTGAGCGCGGCAATGACCGCCTCGCGCTCCCAGTGCACCTCACCGGCCGACGTGGCCGGGGCAAAAAACGGCTCCAGCCGCGCCAGCCCCGCCTGGAGACCCGCATCCACCAGCTGCGTCACCCCGCGAATGCTCTGGTACACCAGCCCCGTCAGTCCCCGCGTGCGACCCGGCTCGGCACCACCTGGCAGCCCCAGCGTGTCCAGCACCGACTGGTGCACCCCCTCGGCCACCCGGCTGATGCCGGTAGTGGCCTGCGTGGCCAGGCGCGCCACAGCGCGCAGGTCGGAGGCGCGCAACTGGCGCAGCGGGCTGGCCGTCGCCGCTTTAGTACCGTCGCCCGCAGGGGTAGAGGGAGCAGGCTTGCGTGGCCGAGGTGCGGAAGGAAGGGGCATGAGAGGGACTCCGTTCAGAAAATATTCGCAAGGAGCCCGGGGCTCTCAGAACCGCTCGTTGGGCGACAGGTAACGCCACTGGCCCACGGGCAGGTTGCCCAGGGTCACGCGGCCGATGCGGATGCGCTTGAGGCCCACCACCTTGAGCCCCACCAGCTCGCACATGCGGCGGATCTGGCGCTTTTTGCCCTCGGTGAGCACAAAACGCAGTTGCTCGGGGTTCTGCCAATCCACCTTGGCGGGCTTGAGCGGCTCGCCGTCCAGGCTCAGGCCGTGGCGCAGGCGCTCCAGCAGCTCTTTGGGAAACACCGCCTGCACATTGGTGCTGACGGGGTCACGCTCGTTGATTTCTTGAAGCGGCGCGGAGCGCTCCCCGGGATGGCGGGGCGCCGCCTGGCCCGGGGCCTGGTAGACCACGCGCACCAGGTACTCCTTTTCCATCACGGAGTCCTCGCCAATGATCTGCCGGGCCACGCGGCCGTCCTGCGTCAGCACCAGGAGGCCTACGGAGTCGATATCGAGCCGCCCACAGGGCGCCAGGCCCCGCAGCTGCGGCGGCGAGAAGCGGTTTCGGCTGGGGTCCTCGCGCCAGTGGGTGCGGGGGTTGATCAGCGCCACGGCGGGCGTGTGGCCGTCTTCGGCCTGGCCGCTCACGTAGCCGATGGGCTTGTTCAGCAGGATGGTGACGCGCTGCTCCTGGAAGCCCTGGGCAATCTTGTCCACCTCGATGCGGTCGGCCGCCGTGACCTGCTGGCCCATGGTGGCCACCACGCCGTTGACCTTGACCCAGCCCTGCTCCACCCAGTCGTCGGCCTCGCGGCGCGAGCACAGGCCCAACTCGGCCATGCGCTTGTTCAAGCGCGAGGTGGGCAAGCCGCCCACGGTGCCCGTCGCCGGCGCAGGCACCTGGCGCACCGGGGCCACAAAAGCGCCCGAGGCCACGCGGTAGTTGGAGGGTGCAGGGGCGCGGGACGGCCGTGGGGCCCGGGGCGGCGGCGCGGGCCGTGCAGAAGCAGGCCGTGCAGGGGCGGGCTTGGCCGTCAGGGTCGGGCGGCGCAGCACGGGCCGACCGGCGGCTGGCGCAGAAGACGATGGGCCGCCAACGTCGGAGGCGGGAGCGGCGGCAGGGCCCGCAGGCGGGCGAGAGGAGGAGGAAGACATTGCGGGTATTTTCGCCTGTGGACTGCTTAGCCCCCAAACAGAGAGGCGGCGGCCTGCTGCCAGCTACGCCTGGCGCGCCTGCCAGGCGAGGAAATCATCCACCGGCAGGGGCCGCGCGATGTGGTACCCCTGCGCCTCGTCGCAGGCCAGCGCACGCAGGCGATCCAGGATGGCGGCAGTCTCCACGCCTTCGGCCACCACCGTGAGCCCCAGGTTGTGCGCGAGGTCGATGGTGGAGCGCACGATCATCGCGTCGTCCTCACCCGTTTCCATGCCCATCACAAACGATTTGTCGATCTTGAGTTCATCGACCGGCAGGCGCTTGAGGTAGGCCAACGACGAATACCCCGTGCCGAAATCGTCGATGGACAGCTTGAAGCCCTGCTCCGACAGGCGGTTGAGCATGGCCTCGGCGCGCTGGGGGTCGTCCATGATCGCGCTTTCGGTGATCTCCAGGCAGAAGGCACTGGCCGCCACCCCATGGCGCACCAGGATGTCGGCCAGCCGGTGGCTCAGCTCGGGGTCGAGCAGGTCGCGCGTGGAGAGGTTGACCGACACCCTGAGCGGCAGGCCCTGGGTGCGTGGGTCGGCCAGCAGGCGCGCGACTTCTTCAAACATCCACAGCGTGAGGTGGCGCACAAACCCGGTCTGCTCGGCAAACGGGATGAACTGCATGGGCGGCACCAGCCCGCGCTGCGGGTGCTGCCAGCGCACCAGCGCCTCGGCCGCCAAGCCCGGCTGCCCGTGCAAGGGCACCTTGGGCTGCAGGTACAGACGCAGCTCATGGTGCTCCACGGCGTGGCGCAGCTCGGTCAGCAGCGACAGGGTCTGCGCGCTGGACGAGTCAAACGCCGCGTCGTACTGCAGGGCCCCGCTGAGTTGGCGCTTGGCGGCGTACATGGCAATTTCAGAACGGCTGAGCAGCGTGTCGGCGTCGCCCGCATCGCCCGGCCAGCAGGCAAAGCCAATGCCTGCGCTCAGGTCCACCGTCTGGTCCTCAAAGGCCAGCGGTAGCTCGAACGACTGGTTGATGCGCTGGGCCACGTCGTGCGCGTCCGCCGCATCGGCGCGCTGCAGCAGGATGGCGAACTCATTGCCGCCCAGGCGCGCCACCATATCGTCGGGCGAGCGCACCTGCTGGCTCAGGCGCTCGGCCACGGCCTGCAGCAGGCGGTCGCCAAAGGCATAGCCCAGCACATCGTTCACATGCTTGAAGCGGTCCAGGTCCAGCGTGAGCACGGCCAGGGGCTGCGGCGTGCTGGCACTGGCGGCAATGGCCTGTACCACGGCGTCGCGAAAACGCTCCCGATTGGGCAGGCCCGTCAGGCGGTCCCAGTAGGCCAGGCGGCGGATCTCGGTCTGCTGGGCGCCAATGTCCACGCGCATGTGGTCGAACGAGCGCGCCAGGTTGCCGATCTCGTCCGTGCGGTCGGTGTGCTCCAAAGGTACGTCGTATTCACCACGCGACAGCCGCTGCGTGGCCGCCAGCAAGGAGCGCAGCGGCGTGGCGAGCCGTTGCGCCACCAGGCCCGTACCCACGGCAAACAGCAGCACACCCGCCACGGTGATGATAGCCAGCAACACCTGCAGCTGCCGGTAGGGGGCTACCACCTCGTCCACCGACCGCAGCAGCAGCGAGTGCACCTCGCCCCCCACGCTGTCGAGCGGGCTGGAGCGCGTTAGCAAGGTGCCCTCGGCCGTCTGCAGCTCGCCCGCTGCTCCCCCACTGGCCAGCAGCAAGGCCTGCGCGTCCGCAGGCAGGGTGCTGACCGGCAGGGTCATCGCGCCCCCGGGGGCCTTGACCATCAGGGCCACATGCACCGACAAGAGCTGGCGCATTTCGTCGGCACGCGACTGGTCGATGCGAAAGCCCATCAACACCCAACCAATGACCACCGGCGCCCGCATGGGCACCATCACGAACTGGTAGGGAATGCCTTCCATCACCGCGATCTGGCTGCCCTGGGGCTGCTGCGCGAGGCGCGGCACCACCTGCTGCAGCGTGGCCGGAAACTGGTCCATGCTGCCCGTGAGGCTGACCGCACGCAGCGTGAGGTCGGTGCCCAGCAGCGCCGTCACGGCCGCGCCGATGCGGCTGCCGTGGTTTTCCAGCACCGACTGGATGGTTTCTTCGTCGCCCGAGTTGACCGCCGAACGAAACCCGTAGTCCGCCGCCAGCAGGGCCGAGCCCTGGCGCAGTTGCTCGGCGTTCTGGTCCAGCAGGCGGCGCCAGATGTTTTCGTCCAGGTCGAGGGCGCGCGCGATCTGGGCGCGTGCATTGCGGTCGATGGAGGCCCGCACCACGGCAAACCCCGCCGCCTGCACGATGAGCAGCAGCAGCAACGACAACCCCACCAACCGCAGGATCAGGCTGCGCCGGGCCAGGCGCAGCCGCGTCAAGGTTGCAACCCCGTCATGCGCACCGCCGCCGTGGCCGTGCCCGTGGCCGGCACGGTCAGCGCCTGCTCCAGGGCCGGGGCGCCCACCGGCAGGCGGGCGTGCCAGGTGCGCAGCGTGTAGGTGCCGGGCGGCACGTTGTCGAGCTGCGCCTTGCCCGTGGCCGCAGGGGTGCGGGTGTAGTACGGTGTGTCCACCACCAGCACCCAGCCCACCATCTGGTCGTGGATGTTGCAGCCCAGCGTGACCACGCCAGACTTTTCAAACAGCACAGGGTTGGACGGCGTGCCGCTGTAGAGCTTGAGCTCGAACTTCTTGGCGGGCGAAAACGAGTACACGTGGTGCCGCACGGTGTCGTGGTTGGGAAACCGTACCTCGGTACCCACGGGCACCACCAGCAGTCCAGGCACAAACTGCCGCTTCTCCTGCGCCATCTCCACGCCGGTCAGCGGCTTGACCTGCTTGCGCGCCTCGACGGAGTCCAGAAACACCACCGCATCGGCCAGCGGCTTGCCCGCAGCGTCGGACACGTCTACCTGTACTGTGCCCGCCTGCGCGCTTGCGGCCAGCATAGTCAGCAAGGCGCTGCGCAAGACATGGCGCCCCGCGACAGACAGCCGCGTCAGCAGGCAGTCTGTTTTCATGGCTCGATCGCCAATCCCACCAGAGGCGCGCCATCGCCCACCACGCCCAGAGGGCGGGTGGCGCCAGTGGCCAGGTCCACCTGGTGCAGGCGGGTCTGGGTGTCGGCGGCTGTGCGCACGGCAATGAGGGCGGTGTTGCCCACGTCGGCAATGTCAAAGCTCACATCCGTGAGCGGCCCGAGCCCCAGCGGGCCCACGGTGCGCAGCTGCCCGGCGTTGGGCGACACCACCGGCTGGGTGCCCTCGCGCGAGCCCTGCATCACCAGCACGCCCAGCGCGCGGTCGATCGCGTAGTTGGTGGTGATCTTGCTGTCGTTGGGGTTGTAGGTATAGGCAGCACCGGCAATGTCGGGCCTGCGGCGCGCGTTCACATCGCCCCAGGCGTAGCGCAGGCTGGGATCAGGCTGCACACCTTCGACGGTGGCATCGCCATCGACCACCGCCCCGGTGTCGGGGTGCAGGCGCAGGTTCTGGCCCGTGTTGGACACCACCCGGATGCGATCGGCCGCAGGGTTGAAGTCAAAGCCGAACACCGTGCCCTGAAGCGCCAGCGCAGCAGGCGCGGGCCCGACAGGGCGCAGCGCACCGGTGGGGATGTCGAGCGTGTACAGACGGCCCGCTTGCGAAAGCGCATAGAGCACGCCCTTGGCCACGCGGAAGTCGATGCCCACCAGCCGCTCGCCGGGCGCCAGGCCCGTCACCGGGCGCCGCTCCAGGATGCGGTCAGGCTGCGCTGCCTGGAAGGTGATGAGTTCCTGCGAGGCCGTCACCGCCACCAGGGTTTCGCGCAAACCGGTGTCGGGCCGGGGCGCTGCACAGCCGGCCAGCACGGCCAAGGCCGCTGCGGCAACGGCCGCACGCAGCGTGGAGGAGGGAAAAAACGGATGCATGAAAGGCCTCGCAAGTGTTACAGGTTTATACCTGATCGTTCGCACGTGTGGCGCATGCAAGGGCAAACCCCGAGCCTCGCCATTGCTTTGTTTTTGATAGCAACAATGGCATGTTCCATTAGCGCCTCTGGCGGTTTTCCTGATGATTTCACTGCCATCTTCTGTTGCACTTTGACGCGAGCGCACCAAAGTCGTGCGCGGGCGAATGTGTAACAAAACGGCTATGCAGATCAGGCATGGGAGCATCCTCAACACTCATGACACATTTTGTTGTTATTGCCTACACTGCACCGACCTCGGCCCCACCCATCGGGCGCCACGGGGCCGGTGGGCACCGTTATTGCTTTTGCACCAGGGCCCCCGCTTGATCACGCTTTGATCCTTTTCGATACCCAAGGACTCCCATGTCGGCTGCTTCCACCCTCAAATCCCTGTCGATCTCCAGCCGGTTGAGCCTGGGGTTTGGCTGCATGCTGGTGCTGCTGGTGGCCGTGGCAGCAGTGGGGCAGCTTTCCGTGGGCAAGGTGCACGATCAGATGACCCAGATCACCGGCGTGGGCGCCAACAAGGCCAAGCTGGTCAACGGCATGCTGGAGAGCGTAAGCGCCATCGGCATCCAGAGCCGCTCCGCCGCCATGCTCAACGACATCGACCCCAAGCAGGCGCGCGAGCAGATCGTGGCCGTGGGCAAGACGCTCAAGGAATACGCCGCGCAAGAAGCCGCTCTGTCCGAGCTGCTCACGCCCGCCAAGGCCACCCCCGCAGAGCTCAAGCTGCTGGGCGAGGTGCAGGCCCTGGGCGGCAAGACCCGCCCCGAACTCGACAGCGCCATCAAGGCCGCTGACGACGGCGACACCGTGAGCGCCACGCTGGCGCTGATGACCCGCGTGGCCCCCGCAGAAACCGCCTGGCGCGCCAAGCTGCGCGAGCTGATCGAGCTGCAAAACACCCTGAATGCTGAAGCCACAAGCTCGGCAGAACAAACCCAGAGCAGCGCCCGCGTGGTGGGCGGGCTGCTGGTGTTGCTGGCCATTGGCCTGGGCGCTCTGATCGCCTGGCGCATCACGGCCAGCATCACCGCCCCCATTGGCCGTGCGGTGGTGGTGGCCGAGCGCATTGCGCGCGGCGACCTCACCTCGCAGGTCGAAGTGCGTATCCACGACGAAACCGGCCGACTGCTCGAAGCCATTGCCGCCATGCAGGAGCGCCTGCGCACCCTGGTGGGCGAAATCGGGCAGACCGCCGACTCCATCCTGGTGGCCAGCTCCGAGGTGGCCTCGGGCAACCTGGACCTGAGCCAGCGCACCGAGCAGACCTCGCACAACCTGCAAAGCGCGGCCAGTTCGCTGGTGGACCTGACCGGCACGGTGTCGCAGAGCGCCGACTCGGCCCGTCAGGCCAACCAGCTCGCGTCCACCGCGTCCGATGCGGCCACACGCGGCGGCGAAGTGGTGGGCCAGGTGGTGCGCACCATGGACACCATCAGCGCCAGCTCGCGCAAGATCGCCGACATCATCAGCGTGATCGACGGCATCGCGTTCCAGACCAACATCCTGGCGCTGAACGCCGCCGTGGAAGCCGCCCGTGCCGGCGAGCAGGGCCGGGGCTTTGCTGTGGTGGCGGGCGAGGTGCGCAACCTGGCGGGCCGCTCGGCCCAGGCGGCGCGCGAGATCAAGGCCCTGATCGGCACCAGCGTGGACCAGGTGCAGGAAGGCAGCACACTCGTCAACCACGCCGGCAAGACCATTGAAGAACTGGTGCAGTCGGTGCGCCGCGTGTCCGACATCATGGGTGAGATCACGGCCGCCACGCAGGAGCAAAGCCAGCGCATCGGCCATGTGAGCCAGTCGGTGGGTGCGCTGGAAGAAATGACCCAGCAGAACGCCGCACTGGTGGAAGAAGGCGCGGCCGCTGCCGACAGCCTCAAGGACCAGGCCGGGCGCCTGACGCAGATGGTGGGCACCTTCCGCCTCTCGCGCAACGACGGCGGCGACGAAGACAGCTGGGGTACCGCCAGCCCCGCCGCAGCACCGGCGGCGGTGCCGGCGCCCACACGCACCACAGCCCCACGCCCACTGGCCTCGGCCCCGTCACGCGCTCCTGCACTGCCGCGCAGCTGACGGGACTCTCCCACGGGCGTACGCTCCCAGAGGGAAAGCGCACAGCGCCTCAGGGGGCGGTCACGCTGGACCGCAGCGCGGCCAGGTCCAGCACGCGCAGGCCGCCGTACTCCACACGGATCGCGCCTTGCGCCTCCAGCGCAGACAGCGCCTCGTTCACCCGCTGGCGTGACAGCCCCACCAGGTAGGCCAGCTCTTGTTGCGTGATGCGCAGCACCTCGCCCACGCCCGGGTACAGCACCGGGTTGAACAGCGAGGCGAGGCTACGGGCCACGCGCACATCGGGATTGTTCAGGCGGTCGATTTCGCGGGCTGCGATGAACTGGCCCAGGCGCTCGTTCAGCTGGTTCATAACGAAGCGGTTGAAGCCGATGGAGTGGTCCAGCAGCCAGTGAAAGCTGTCGATGGGCAGCCCCGCCACCACGCTCTTGCGCAGGGCCTGGATGTTGTAGCGGTAGGGCTCGCGTTTGATGGTCGTGCCCTCGCCAAACCATCCGCCGGGCGGCAGGCCTGCATAGGTCATGGTCTGCCCCTGGGCGTTGTCGGTGCTCATCTTGAGCAGGCCCTCCACCACACCAAACCAGTAGGTCACCGGGCGCCCGACGCGGCACACATAGTCGCCCGGTTTGGCATCCCCCACCAGCAGCGAGGCCACCGCGCGCTCCCGCTCGGCGGGCAGCAGCAGGGGGAGCCAGGGAATGCCTTCCAGCTCCTGCGGCGTGGGCGAACGGCGCCGCTGGTGCAGCGACAAGTCCTGGTGGGTGCGTGGGTCCATGGCGCAAAGGTTCTCACGAAAAAGGGCGCCCCGCAGCCGCCTGGGCATGCGGGAATACCACGACCCCAATTGTCGTCAGACCGACAAAAAAATGCCAATCGTGACGGGATGATGTCGCCTCGCGCCCCTGCCACCTACGGAGGGCGCCCCGAGGAGACCAGCACCATGACCCAACCATCTTCCACCACCGCACGCACCGTCCACCCCGCGCCCACCGCGCCGCGCCCCTTGGCCCGCCGCCAGGTGCTGGCTGCCGCGGCCGCCACCGCAGCGGCCGTAGGCCTGCCCGGGCTGGGCTGGAGCGGCGCGGCCCGCGCGCAGGAGGGCGCGATCAAGATCGCACAATCCACCGCCCTCACCGGCCCGCTGGGCGATCTGGGCTCGGCCATGCACCAGGGCGCCAAGGCCGCGTTTGCGGGCATCAATGCGCGCGGCGGCGTGCACGGCAAGGCCATCGAACTCGTCACCCAGGACGACACCTACGACGTGCCCAAGGCACTGGCCAATGTGGAGCAGTTTCTGGCCGACCCCGGGTACTTTGCGCTGTTCAACTGCATGGGCACGCCGATGATCGACGCCATGCTGCCCAAGGTGATCGAGAGTGGTATCCCGTTTTTTGCGCCCTTCACCGGCGCGCAGCTCAGCCGCACCAAGAACGCTCGCAACGTGTTCAACATCCGCGCCAGCTATGCCGACGAGGCCGAGAAGCTGGTGCAGCACCTGTCCACCATCGGCATCCAGCGCATTGGCATCGTCTACCAGAACAACTCGTTCGGCAAAGAGGTGTTCAACGCCGCCAAGCAGTCGATGGACCGGCTCAAGCTGCCCGAGGCCGTCACGGTGACCGTGGAGAACAATGCCTCGGACGCGGGCAGCGCCGCCGCCAAGCTGGCGGGCGGTAACCTGGAGGCCATCGTGATTGGCCTTGCAGGCAAGCCCACGCTGGAGTTTGTGAAGGCATTCCGCGCGCTCAAGCGGGGCGTGACGCTGTATGCGCTGTCGGTCATGGGCACCCCGGCCACCGTCAAGGCCCTGGGCGCGGACGCCACTGGCATGGCGATCTCGCAGGTGGTGCCCCTGCCCTCCAATGTGGTGATGCCCGTGGTGCGCGAGTTCCAGGCCGCCTGGAAGGCATCCGGAGCCACGGCCGAGCCCTCGCACCTGGCGCTGGAGGGCTACATCAACGCCCGCGTGTTTGCCGAGGCCTTGCAGCGCGCAGGCCGCAACCCCACCCGCGCAGCCTTCATCGACGCCACCTGGAACCTGAAAAAGTGGGACCTGGGCGGGTTCGAGATCAGCGCCAGCACCCCGGACCGCAACGCCTCGCGCTTTGTCGAACTCACGCTGGTGGGACGCGATGGGCGGTTCTTGCGATAGCCCGAAGGGCCCGCCGGTGGCACGCTGATGACAGGGGCGCGCTGCGGCGGGGCCGCCCATGCAATTGCTATAAATCAGATAGCTATCAGCGCATATTGCACTAGCGCTACTGGCCGATTTCGCCCAAATACTGCTATTGCGACGCCAGCCCGTACCGGTAGCCCTTGAACGACCAGATGGTGCGGCCGGGCTCGATCTTCTCCAGCAACAGGCCCGGCCCGGCCGGGTCTCCTTCGTGCAGCACCTGGCCGTTGACGATGGCCATGCGGTACACCGGGTTGCTGGAATAGGTGACCCCAGAAATCTTGAGTGACGGCAGCTGCGCCCGCACGGCCTCGGGCAGATCGGCTTGCGCAAACACGGTGCCGGTCGCGGCCGGGGATGCAGCAGGAGCGGGGTTGGCCAAGGCTACGTCTGCAGCACGCGGCGCGGGGGCTGCGGACGTGCGCTCGCGCGGGGCGGGCGCAGCAGGGCGCGGCCGCTCGGGGTCGGCGGCAGGGGAACGCGGCGCTACGGAGGGGCTGGGCGCGGGCGCGGGCGCAGGCCGCTCCCGCTGCGGTGCCGCCGCGCGCGGCGCGGGTGCCGGAGGGGGCGTTACCGCTGGCGCCACGGCAGGGGCCGGTTCCGGGGAGGCCACGGCAGCGGGTGGCGCCGTGGACGCTACCGCCGGCATGGACGGAGCCACGGCCGCAGGAGTAGCAGGCGCTGCAGCCACCACGACGGCACCCGCAGGCACCGGCCGCTGCAAGACCCACCAGGTGCCGCCAGCCGCTACGGCGGCCACAGCAACCACCGCCACAGCCACCAGCACCGGGCTGATGAATGACCGCCCGGCCACCGGCACGGCACCCGGCACAGGCACCGCCGGGGTATGGATGCCGGGCACGGCGCCACGGCCCCGTTCGGCTTCTGCGCGCCGCAGCGCGTCAAGGATGTAAGACACTGGGTTCAGCCTCCGGTGCGCAAGCGCGGTTCGCTCACGCCGTTGACACGGTTGAGCAGCATGAGGGTCAAGGGCCCCGCCCGGCCGTCCGGGGTCACCCCCTGGGCCAGCTGGAAGCGCTGGATGCGTGCCTGGCGCTGGGCCGGCGTGGTCGTACGGCCCGCAGCCGGTGCGCCAGCGCGCGAGCCACCGGCCGCAGTCGTCGCCAGCTGCTGGTCCAGCCAGGCGGCGCCGGCAGCGGTCTCCGCCAGGTCGCCCTTGTCGGGCATGTCGGGCGGCGTGCGCCACAGCGTGGCCATGTCGCCACGCCACACCTGCGCCAGCTCGGCCACCGGCACGCGCACCGTGCGGCCCGCGCCTTCGAGCGTGGCCATGTCGCCGTCCAGACGGCGCAGCACGGCCGACACCGCCACATCGCCCTCTTCAGACGGGAACAGCGTGAGCAGCACCGGGCGGTCAATCTGCCGCACCAGGTTCAGGCCCGCGCGGCGGTTGCGGTAGCAACGCAGGCCGTCGCGCGGCAATGCGGCGCAGGCATCGGCGCCATCGGCCACGCTGGCGCCCCAGGCCGATGCCAGCGCCTGCCAGGCGGCGGTGTCGCTGGCGGGCAGCGCGGCCACAAACTGCTGCAAGTCCGACATGGCCACCGGCGCCGCGACGCGCGGGGCCGAAGCCCCTGCCGCGGGCGCCGTGGGTGTTGTAACCGCTGCCGCACTGGCAGCACTGCTGGGTGGGGCGCTAAATGGCGCGCTGGCAGATGTTTTGCTGGCCGTGGCGCCCGCAGGCGCGGTGGATGACACGACGCCCTGCCGAGACCATTGCGGCCAGGTCCCCAGGGCCCAGCCGCCCGCCACCAGCGCGGCACCCGCCGCCACGCCCAGGCCCGCGACTGCCCAGCGGGGCCACTGGCCCCGGGCGCTGCGCGCCGCAGCGGCCGACGCGGGGGCGTCAAACACCTCAGCCGCCGCACGCTGGACGATGCGGGCGCTGACCTCGCGCACCCCAGCCGCGTAGGCGCCCAGCAGCGCCCGGTCGCACAGCAGGTTGATGCGCCGGGGAATGCCGCGCGACAGCGCATGCACTCGCCGCAGGGCGCTGCGGCTGAAGGGCAGCGGCCCTTGCAGGCCCGCCACAGCCAGGCGGTGGGCGATGTATTGCTGGGTTTCCTGCGCGCTCAGCGCATCGAGGTGAAAGCGCGCAATCACGCGCTGGGCCAGTTGCTCCAGCGCGGGGCTGGCCACCATGGTGCGCAGTTCGGGCTGGCCGATGAGGATGATCTGCAGCAGCTTGCGCTCGCTGGTTTCCAGGTTGGTCAAGAGGCGCAACTGCTCCAGCACGTCGGCCGACAGGTTCTGCGCCTCGTCAATGATCAGCACCGTGTTGCGCCCGGCGCCATGCGCCGCGAGCAGCGAGGCATTGAGCGGGTCGATGTAATCCTTGACCGTTTCCACCCCGGCCACCGATGGCTGGTGCGGCACACCAAACTCATCGCAGATGGAGCGCAGCAACTCGCCCACCGTGAGCTTGGGGTTGAAGATGTAGGCCACGTTGCAGTGCGACGGGATCTGCTCCAGAAAGCAGCGGCACACCGTGGTCTTGCCCGCACCCACCTCGCCCGTCAGCAGCACAAAACCGCCGCCCGCATCCAGCCCATACAGCAGGTGCGCCAGCGCCTCGCGGTGCCGCTCGCTCATGAACAGGTAGCGGGGGTCAGGGGCAATGGAGAACGGCGGGTGCTGAAGGCCGAAGGACGGGGCGTACATGCCCCGGAGGATACCGCCCGCCCGTGGGCAGGGTTTTACCCACCCGGGAGTTACCCCTAAATTGTCGTCGGCAAGACAAGATGGCGTCAAAGTGGGTCCTAGCATTCCCCCATCGCGCAATCACAAGCTTGCGCGCCCGGCAGTCACCGGGCTGACACCTTCTCACTTTCAGGAACCTGCAATGTTGACCACGTTCCCGCAACTGCTGCTCAAGCACGCCGCCGAGCGCCCCGAGGCCCCGGCCCTGCGCGAAAAAGAATATGGCATCTGGCAAACCCACAGCTGGGCAGACCTGGTGCGCCTGGTGGAACAGGTGGCCGCCGGCCTGCACCTGGCGGGCCTGAAGCGCCACGAGCACATGGTGGTGGTGGGAGCCAACCGCCCCCGCCTGTACGCCACCATGCTGGCCGCGCAGTCGCTGGGCGCCATCCCCGTGCCCCTGTACCAGGACGCGGTGGCGGCCGAATGCATCTTCCCGCTGAACAACGCCGAGGTGCGCTTTTGTCTGGTGGAAGACCAGGAGCAGGTGGACAAGCTGCTCGAAATCCGCGAGCAGTGCCCACAGATTTCCAACATCTACTTTGACGACCCGCGCGGCCTGCGCAACTATTCGGAGCCCGGTCTGGCCTCGCTGGACGCCCTGATCGAGTCCGGCAAGGCCTTTGCGGCAACGAACCCCGGCTGGTTCAAGGCCGAAGTGGCCAAGGCCCAGCCCGGCGACGTGGCCGCGATGTTCTTCACCTCGGGCACCACGGGCAATCCCAAGGGCGTGGTGCACACCCACAGCACGCTGCTGGACCGCGCCAGCGCGGGCGCCGAATTTGACAAGCTCACCAGCAGCGAAGAAGTGCTGGCCTACCTGCCACCCGCCTGGATCGGCCAGAACATCTTCAGCTACGCGCAGTGGCTGGCTTGCGGCTACGTGGTCAACTGCCCCGAGTCGGCCAGCACCGTGACCATCGACCTCAAGGAAGTGGGCCCCACCTACTACTTTGCACCGCCGCGCATTTTTGAAGGCCTGCTGACCAGCGTGATGATCCGCATGGAAGACGCGGGCGCCTTGAAGCGCAAGATGTTCGAGGCCTGCATGCGCGTAGCCAAGCGCGTGGGCCCGGCCCTCATGGACGGCGAACCCGTGGGGACGCTGGACCGCATCAAGTACGCGCTGGGCAACGTGCTGGTGTACGGCCCGCTGCGCAACAACCTGGGTTTCAGCCGCGTGCGGGTGGCCTACACGGCGGGCGAGGCCATTGGCCCCGACCTGTTCACTTTCTACCGCTCCATCGGCATCAACCTCAAGCAGCTGTACGGCTCCACCGAGACCGCCGTGTTCGTGTGCCTGCAGCCCGACAACCAGGCCCGCGCCGACACGGTGGGCGTGCCGATTCGTGGCGTGCAGATCAAAGTGGCCGACAACGGCGAGATCATGGTCAAGTCGGCAGGGCTGCTCAAGGAGTACTACAAGAACCCTGCCGCCACGGCCGAGGTGCTGACGGCGGACGGCTGGTACCACACCAGCGACGCGGGCTTTCTGGACGCGCACGGCCACCTCAAGATCATCGACCGCGTCAAGGACGTAGGCCGCATCATGGGCGGTGCCAACGACGGTGCCATGTTTGCGCCCAAGTACGTGGAGAACAAGCTCAAGTTCTTCCCACACATCAAGGAAGTGGTGGCCCTGGGCGACAAGCGCGAGAAGGTGTGCGTGATGGTCAACATCGACTTCGACGCCGTGGGCAACTGGGCCGAGCGCCGCAACCTGCCCTACGCCGGCTACACCGACCTGGCGCAAAAGCCCGAGGTCTACGAGCTGATCCGCGAATGCATCGAGAAGGTGAACGCCGACCTGGCGGGCGACAGCATGCTGGCTGGCAGCCAAGTGAGCCGCTTCCTGGTGCTGCACAAGGAGCTGGACGCCGACGACGGCGAACTCACCCGCACCAACAAGGTCCGCCGGGGCTTCATCGCCGAGAAGTACGGCGTGCTCGTCGATGCGCTGTACGCAGGCCGCACCGAGCAGTACATCGAGACCCAGGTCAAGTTCGAGGACGGCCGCACCGGCAGCGTGAGCGCCACGCTCAAGATCTCGGACGCAAAGACCTTCACCCCCGTCAAGACCGCCGCATGAAACCCGCGCTCTACCCGCTGGAGAAGCCCCCCACCATGACCACCAAAAAGATCGGCGACGTCATCCTCGACGTCAAGAACATCAGCCTCCGGTTTGGCGGGGTGAAGGCACTCACCGACATCTCTTTCAATGTGAAAGAGCACGAGATCCGCGCCATCATCGGCCCCAACGGCGCGGGCAAAAGCTCCATGCTCAACTGCATCAACGGCGTGTACACACCGTCCGAAGGCTCCATTACTTTCCGGGGCAAGACCTTTGACCACATGAACTCCCGCCAAGTGGCAGAGATGGGCGTGGCGCGCACGTTCCAGAACCTGGCGCTGTTCAAGGGCATGAGCGTGATCGACAACATCATGACCGGCCGCAACCTCAAGATCAAAAGCAACCTGCTGATGCAGGCGCTGCGCATCGGCCCGGCCGAGCGCGAGGAAATCCGCCACCGCGAATACGTCGAACACATCATCGACTTCCTCGAAATCCAGGCCTACCGCAAGACCCCCGTGGGCCAGCTGCCCTACGGCCTGCAAAAGCGCGTGGACTTGGGCCGGGCCCTCGCCATGGAGCCACAGGTGCTGCTGCTCGATGAACCCATGGCCGGCATGAACGTGGAAGAGAAGCAGGACATGTGCCGCTTCATCCTGGACGTGAACGACGAGTTCGGCACCACCATCGTGCTCATCGAGCACGACATGGGCGTGGTGATGGACATCAGCGACCGCGTGGTGGTGCTGGACTACGGCAAGAAGATCGGCGACGGCACGCCCGACGAAGTGCGCAGCAACGAAGACGTGATCAGTGCCTACCTCGGCACCTCGCACTGATCAGGAGAACAACTCATGGCATTCTTTCTCGAAACACTGATCGGCGGCCTCATGGCCGGCATGCTGTATTCGCTGGTGGCGCTGGGCTTTGTGCTGATCTACAAGGCTTCGGGCGTGTTCAACTTTGCGCAGGGCGCCATGGTGCTGTTCGCAGCCCTGGCCATGGCCCGCTTTGCCGAATGGATTCCGCAGTGGACCGGCATCACGAACCCCATCGTGGCCAACCTGGCCGCCTTTGTGATTGCCGGCGCCATCATGTTCGTGGTGGCCTGGCTGATTGAAAAGCTGGTGCTGCGCCATCTGGTGAACCAGGAGGGCGCCACGCTGCTCATGGCCACGCTGGGCATCACCTACTTCATGGAAGGCCTGGGCCAGACGCTGTTCGGCAGCAACATCTACAAGATCGACGTGGGCATGCCCAAGGACCCGATCTTTGCGCTGGAGTCCATGTTCCAGGGCGGCATCCTGATCAACAAGGAAGACGTGATCGCCGCCGCCATCGCCGCTGCGCTGGTGGCCCTGCTGTCGGTGTTTTTCCAGAAGACCTCCACCGGCCGCGCCCTGCGCGCCGTGGCCGACGACCACCAGGCGGCCCAGTCCATCGGTATCCCGCTCAACCGCATCTGGGTGATCGTGTGGTGCGTGGCGGGCGTCGTGGCCCTGGTGGCCGGGATGATCTGGGGCAGCAAGCTGGGAGTGCAGTTCTCGCTGACCACCGTGGCCCTGCGCGCGCTGCCGGTGGTGATCCTGGGCGGCCTGACATCGGTGCCCGGCGCCATCATCGGCGGGCTGATCATCGGTGTGGGCGAGAAGCTGTCGGAGGTGTACCTGGGCCCTTATGTGGGCGGGGGCATCGAAATCTGGTTTGCGTATGTGCTGGCGCTGGTGTTCCTTCTCTTCAGGCCTCAGGGCTTGTTCGGGGAAAAAATTATTGATCGCGTATGAAATACGAGACCAATAATTTTTCGAAGGAGGCACAACGCGCGCAGCGCGTTGTCAGCGGTGCCGCAGGCTCCGCGTGGCACCGCAGGTGCGCCCCCGTGCAAAAGATCCTTGATCGCACTTAACTCATAACAACAAGAACACAGGAGACACACCATGCTCTACCGCGAAAACGGCCAGTTCAAGACCAGCTACCGCGCCGACCAGCAGATCTTCCCGATCGCGCAGGACCGCCTTGCCATCGGCATCATCCTGGCCATCGCCTTCATCGCCGTGCCCATGCTGGCCAGCGACTACATCTTCCGCGCCATCCTGATCCCCTTCGTCATCATGGCGCTGGCGGCCTTAGGGGTGAACATCCTGGTGGGCTACTGCGGGCAGATCTCGCTGGGCTCGGGCGCCTTCATGGCCGTGGGGGCCTACGGGGCCTACAACTTCTTTGTGCGCTTTCCGGGCATGCCGCTGATTCCGGCGCTCATCCTGGGCGGGCTGTGCGCCACGTTCTTCGGCATCCTGTTCGGGCTGCCCAGCCTGCGCGTCAAGGGCCTGTACCTGGCGGTGGCGACGCTGGCCGCTCAGTTCTTCAGCGACTGGATGTTCCTGCGCATCAAGTGGTTCACCAACAACTCCGACTCGGGCTCGGTGTCGGTGACCAACCTGCAGGTGCTGGGCATGCCCATCGAAAGCGCCACCAGCAAATACCTCTTCTGCCTGGCCATTCTGGTGGTGGTGGCCCTGCTGGCCAAGAACCTGGTGCGCGGCGCAATTGGCCGCGAGTGGATGGCCATCCGCGACATGGACGTGGCAGCAGCCGTCATCGGCATCCGCCCCATGTACGCCAAGCTCAGCGCGTTTGCCGTCAGCTCCTTCATCGTGGGCATGGCCGGTGCGTTGTGGGCCTTTGTACACCTGGGCGCCTGGGAACCTGCGGCGTTCTCGGTGGAAGTGTCCTTCCGCCTGCTGTTCATGGTGATCATCGGCGGGCTGGGCTCCATCATGGGCGGCTTCTTTGGCGCGGCCTTCATCGTGGTGCTGCCCATCGTGCTCAACCAGTTCCTGCCCGCCTTCATGGGACTGTTTGGCATCGAGGTGTCCACGGCGGGCGTGTCGCATGCCGAGCTGATGATCTTCGGTGCGCTGATCGTGTGGTTCCTGATCGTGGAGCCCCATGGCCTGGCCAAGCTCTGGTCCACCGCCAAGCAGAAGCTGCGCCTGTGGCCCTTCCCGCACTGATCAGACCGCGCTGCAGGAAACCCCTTACTCGCAAGTCCTGATACGAGCCTGTTGCATTGCCGCGTTAACTGTCTGTCTGTCGTGTTTTTTCCCGTGCTTCAACACATTCATCCAAAGGAGACATCCATGAAGCTTTCGAAAATCGTGATCGCCGCTGCGGTGGTTGCTGCCGGTGCCTCGTCCATCGCGACGAACGCCTTCGCACAAGCCAAGGAGCAGTTCTTCCCGCTGCTGTCGTACCGCACGGGCCCCTATGCCCCCAACGGTGTGCCATGGGCCAACGGCAAGCAGGACTACATCAAGATGATCAACGCCCGCGACGGCGGCATCAACGGTGTGAAGCTGACTTTTGAAGAATGCGAAACGGGCTACGCCACCGACCGTGGCGTGGAGTGCTACGAGCGCCTGAAGAGCCGCCCCGGCGTCTCGCTGTTCGACCCCCAGGCCACCGGCATCACCTTTGCGCTGACCGAAAAAGCCCCCGTGGACAAGATCCCGCTGATGACGCTGGGCTACGGCCTGTCGGTGGCGCAGGACGGTCAGGCGTTCAAGTGGAACTTCCCGTTCATGGGCAGCTACTGGACCGGCGCTGACATCCTGATCCAGCACATCGGCAAGGCCAATGGCGGCCTGGACAAGCTCAAGGGCAAGAAGATCGCGCTGGTGTACCACGACAGCCCGTTCGGCAAGGAGCCCATCCCGCTGCTGCAGGAGCGCGCCAAGATGCACGGCTTTGAGCTGCAGATGCTGCCCGTGACCGCCCCCGGCGTGGAACAAAAAGCCACCTGGCTGCAAGTGCGCCAGAGCCGTCCCGACTACGTGCTGCTGTGGGGCTGGGGCGTGATGAACTCCACCGCGCTGAAGGAAGCCCAAGCCACTGGCTACCCCCGCGACAAGATGTACGGCGTGTGGTGGGCCGGTGCCGAGCCCGATGTGCGTGATGTGGGCGAAGGTGCCAAGGGCTACAACGCGTTGGCGCTGAACACTTCGGGCCAGCAGCCCAAGGTGATCCAGGACATCCTGAAGCACGTGCACGACAAGGGCCAGGGCACGGGTCCCAAGGACGAAGTGGGCTCGGTGCTGTACACGCGCGGCGTGATCATCCAGATGCTGGCCGTCGAGTCGGTGCGCCGCGCCCAAGAGCGTTTTGGCAAGGGCAAGGTCATGACCGGCGAGCAAGTGCGCTGGGGCATGGAAAACCTGGCCCTGGACCAGAAGAAGCTGGACGCTCTGGGCTTTGGCGGCGTGATGCGCCCCCTGTCCACCAGCTGCGCCGACCACATGGGCTCCACTTGGGCGCGCGTGCACACCTGGGACGGCAGCAAGTGGAACTTCTCGTCCGACTGGTACCAGGCCGATGAGCAGATCCTGAAGCCCATGGTCAAGGCCGGCGCGGACAAGTACCTGGCCGACAAGAAGATGACGCGCCGCGACGCAGCGGACTGCCAGAGCTAAGTACATCCCCCTGAGCGGCTTTGCCGCTTCCCCCTTCTCTCTTAGCGCTTCGCGCTGCGGGAAGGGGGACAACGCCAGCGCGGCGGGGCGGCCCTTGCGCGGCGTTCCTCGCTAAGGCCGCGACAGTTTTTACGGCCAGTGAACAGCGGTTGCTTTTTTTGGCAGCCGCCAATCCAAAGGGTTGACCCACAGCCTTTTGAATTGGTACAGGAAGGCAAGACCATGGACTCCAACAGCAACATCGTTCTCAACGTCAACGGCATCGAAGTCATCTACAACCACGTGATCCTGGTGCTCAAGGGCGTCTCGCTGCAGGTGCGCGAGGGCTCCATCGTGGCCATCCTGGGGGGCAACGGGGCGGGCAAGACGACGACCTTGCGCGCCATCTCCAACCTGCTGCAGGGTGAGCGGGGCGAGGTGACCAAGGGCAGCATCGAGCTGCGTGGCGAGCGCATCGAGAACCTCTCGCCCGCCGACCTGGTGCAGCGCGGTGTGGTGCAGGTGATGGAGGGACGACACTGCTTTGCCCACCTGACCATTGAAGAGAACCTGATGACGGGCAGCTACACCCGCACCAGCAAGGCCGAGATCGCGGCCAATCTGGAGAAGGTCTACAACTACTTTCCACGCCTCAAGACGCGCCGCACCTCGCAGGCCGCCTACACATCGGGCGGCGAGCAGCAGATGTGCGCCATCGGCCGTGCGCTCATGGCCAACCCCAGCATGGTGCTGCTGGACGAGCCTTCGATGGGCCTGGCGCCGCAGATCGTGGAGGAGGTGTTCAACATTGTGAAGGACCTGAACACCAAGGAGAAGGTCACCTTCCTGCTGGCCGAGCAAAACACCAACATGGCCCTGAAGTATTCGGACTACGGCTACATCATGGAAAGCGGCCGCGTGGTGATGGACGGCGCTGCCAGCGACCTGGCCAACAACGAGGACGTCAAGGAGTTCTACCTGGGCGTGGGCGGCGGCGAGCGCAAGAGTTTCAAGGACGTAAAGAGCTACAAGCGGCGCAAGCGCTGGTTGGCCTGACATGTCCCCTGTGGCGCTGCGCGCCTTCCCCCTCAGGGGGACGCACCCGGTGGCCTGGCAGAGCCAGTTCCACGGGTGCGCTGGCCTTCGGCAGCGCGGGCGACCAGGGCAGTAATCCTTTTCAGACGCTGAACGAATTCACTCTTAATTTCATAGCTGCTTGCGCTTTATGGATAAGCGCTAGAGGCTGATTTCATTCAAAACCACCTTCTCACAAGGAACCCAGGCATGAGCACGTTCTATGACGCCCTGGAAACGCGCAGCCCCGCCGAGCGTGAAGCGGCCTTGATGGCGGCGCTGCCGCAGCAGATCGCCCATGCCCAGAAGGCGTCGCCCGCCTTTGCCAGCATCCTGGCGGGCGTGGATGCATCGACCATCACCAGCCGCGCGGCGCTGGCGCAACTGCCCGTCACGCGCAAGTACGAGCTGCTGGAGCGGCAACAGGCGGGCCGCGCGGCCAATGTGTTTGGCGGCTTCAGCGCGCTGAACTTCGGGCCCGGCATGACCCGTGTGTTCGCCAGCCCTGGCACCATCTACGAGCCCGAGGGCACGCGGCGTGACTACTGGCGCATGGCGCGCGCGATCCACGCGGCGGGCTTTCGCAGCGGCGAGCTGATCCACAACAGCTTCAGCTACCACTTTGTACCTGCAGGTTCGATGATGGAGACCGGCGCCCACGCGCTGGGCTGCACCGTGTTCCCCGGCGGCACCGGCCAGACCGAGCAGCAGGTGCAGGCCATGGCCGAGCTGAAACCGGCGGGCTACATCGGCACGCCCAGCTTTCTGAAAATCATTGTCGAGAAGGCCGCCGAGATGGGCGTGGCCCTGCCCACCGTCACCAAAGCGCTGGTGTCGGGCGAGGCGTTTCCGCCCTCGCTGCGCGACTGGTTTGCCGAGCGCGGCATCGCGGGCTACCAGTGCTATGCCACGGCAGACCTGGGCCTGATTGCCTATGAAACCTCGGCACGCGAAGGCCTGGTGCTGGATGAAGGCGTAATCGTCGAGATCGTGCGCCCCGGCACCGGCGACCCGGTGCCCGAGGGCGAAGTGGGCGAGCTGGTCATCACCACGCTCAACCCCGACTATCCGCTGGTCCGCTTTGGCACCGGCGACCTGTCCGCCGTGCTGCCCGGCCAGTGCCCCACCGGTCGCACCAATACGCGCATCAAGGGCTGGATGGGCCGGGCCGACCAGACCACCAAGGTGCGCGGCATGTTTGTGCACCCTGGGCAGATCGCCACCATTGCGCGCCGCTTTCCGCAGGTTCAGCGCGCCCGGCTTGTGGTCAGCGGCGAAATGGCCAACGACCAGATGGTGCTGCAGGTCGAAACCACCGAGACCGCCGAGGGCCTGGCCCACCAGCTAAGCGACGCGATCCGCGAAGTGACCAAGCTGCGCGGCGAGGTGCAGATGGTGCCCCCTGGCACACTGCCCAACGACGGCAAGGTGATTGAAGACGCGCGCAGCTACAAATAGCTCTTTCAACAGTTACGCCCGCCTGAATGTGCGCATGCGCGCACTGGCAGGCGACTTGGGCGCCTGTTGACGATCTCGCTGCGCAGGCCGGGGCGCAGCGCTGGACTCCGAAGGCGGAGTGCGTGCGGCATGCAAAAGATGTGTGTGCACATCAATCGATCAGACAGTGCATCCGGCCTTGCGACAGCGCAAAACAAGGCCATTTCGCACACGGGGGCACCGCAGTGTTTACCCTAACATTTGCTATTCTTTAAGTAGCATTCAGGGCAATAAATACCAGTGCTACCGGGCCATTTGGCTTAAAGACCATGCGGCCTGTGTGCTACGTACTATCCGCAATGTTGGCGGAAATGCCCCTCGCTATCATGGCCCGTCATTTACAGGAGCACCCATGAAAACAACGCTGAAACTCGCCCTCGTCGCTGCCGCTGCAGTGCTTGCCTTTGGCGCCCACGCGCAGGACTTCCCCGCCAAGGACAAGACGGTCACCATCGTGGTGCCCTTCGCCGCCGGTGGCCCCACCGACCGCGTGGCCCGCGACCTGGCCGAAGCGCTGCGCAAGCCTTTGGGCGCCACCGTGGTGGTGGACAACACCGCCGGTGCAGGCAGCTCCATTGGCGCCGCCCGCGTGGCCCGTGCAACGCCCGATGGCTACACCTTGCTGCTCAACCACATCGGCATGTCCACCATGCCCGCGCTGTACCGCAAGCTGTCGTTCAGCGTGCCCAACGACTTTGAATACCTGGGCATGGTCAACGAAGTGCCCATGACGCTGATCGCTCGCCCCACCATGCCCGCCAACAACTTCAAGGAGTTGACCGCCTGGATCCAGCAGAACAAGGGCAAGATCAACCTGGGCAACGCGGGTCTGGGCGCGGCCTCGCACCTGTGCGGACTGATGTTCAAGTCCGCCCTGCAGACGGACATGACGGATGTGCCTTACAAGGGCACGGCCCCTGCCATCACCGACCTGATCGGCGGCCAGATCGACCTGCTGTGCGACCAGACCACCAACACCACCAGCCAGATCGAAGGCAAGAAGGTCAAGGCCTATGCCGTGACCACCTCCAAGCGCCTGACCACCCCTGCGCTCAAAGACCTGCCCACCCTGGCGGAATCGGGTCTGAAGGACTTCAACGTGAGCATCTGGCACGGCCTGTACGCCCCCAAGGGCACGCCAGCCGATGTGCAAAAGAAGATCAACGAAGCGCTCAAGGCCGCTCTGAAGGACCCAGAGTTCATCAAGAAGCAGGAAGCCCTGGGCGCCGTGGTCATCACCGACAAGCGCATTGAAGGCCCTGAGCACAAGAAGTTCGTGGCCGCCGAGATCGACAAGTGGGGCGCCGTCATCAAGGCCGCAGGCACCTACGCGGACTGATCCTCTCGCACCCGGTAGGGCTCTGAACGCAGCCCTGCCAGCACCTCCCCAAAGCCGCCACGTCGCACGACGTGTTGCGGCTTTTTTCATGGGCGCGGGTGGGCTGTTGAACGGACCGTGCGCGCGATATTGCGGGCTGCAGATGCCCTGCGCCACCAGGATTGGGGTTATCCATCTGCCCCCACTGCGCCAACGCGCGTAGAACCCCAGCAGACCTTTCTCTTCTCCCCGACATCAAGGATTGATCTCCATGGCACGCACTCCCCTCCACGCACCCACTCGCTCATCCGGCTCATCGGATGCCGCAACCGCTGCGCATCCACTCCACGCGCGCCGTCGCCAGGTGATGGCCCTGGCCGCCAGCACCGTTGCGCTGGCCTGCGCGGCGGCGCTGCTGCCCACCATGGCGCGCGCCCAGGTCGCATGGCCCACCAAGCCGGTACGCATCGTGGTGCCCTTTGCGCCCGGTGGCACCACCGACATCCTGGCCCGCGCCATGGCGCCCGAGCTGTCCAAAGCGTTCGGGCAGCAGTTCATCGTGGACAACCGCGCGGGCGCGGGCGGCAACGTGGGTGCAGAGTTGGTAGCCAAGTCTCCCGGCGACGGCTACACGCTGCTGATGGGCACCGTGGGCACCCACGGCATCAACCGCGCGCTGTACGCCAAGCTGCCCTACGACCCCATCAAGGACTTTGTACCTATCACCCTGGTAGCCGCCGTACCCAACGTGATGGTGATGAACGCCGACAAGGCCAAGGCCCAGGGCATTCACAACGTGCAGGACTTCATCCGCGTGGCCAAGGCCAACCCCGGCAAGATGAACATGGCCTCCAGCGGCAACGGCACGTCGATCCACCTGGCTGGCGAGCTGTTCAAGAGCATGACCGGTACCTTCATGCTGCACCTGCCCTACCGGGGCTCCGGCCCGGCACTGATGGACATGGTGGCGGGCAACGCGGACGTGATGTTCGACAACCTGCCCTCGTCCATGGCGCAGATCAAGGCCGGCAAACTCACCGCGCTGGCCGTGACCAGCTCCGAGCGCTCGGGCGCCTTGCCCGATGTGCCTACGGTGGAACAGGCAGGCGGCCCCACGCTCAAGGGCTACGAGGCCAGTTCGTGGTTCGGCCTGCTGGCCCCAGCGGGTACGCCCCCCGACATCGTGAACCGCATTCAGCAGGAAGTCGCCAAGTCACTGGCCACCCCTGCCATGAAGGAGCGGCTGCTGGCCCAGGGTGCGATCCCCGGCGGCAACACGCCCGCAGAATTTGCCAAGCACATCGACAACGAGCACAAGAAGTGGGCGCAGGTGGTAAAGACCTCGGGCGCCAAGGTGGACTGACGGCAGACACTACTGCAACGGCGAAGATCGCAGCGTGGCCTGCGACGGATTGCTGAGGGTGGGTGGATGGGACTGACAACGCACTTTCGTCGCAAAGTGCGCATTGCGCGTTGTGTGAGTTGCGAACCCGCCTGCCCTCAGGTCATACGCCCCACACCACGTCCACATCTGCCGCCGCACTGCGCTTGAGCATTTCAATGAAGGGCGCTGCGCGCTGGCGCAGGCGCACCACGTCGTGGCGCTCCTCAGCGGCGGATTCATCGTTTTCCTGGGCTTCGGGCTGGGCCTCGTCGGCGATGACGGCGGCCTCCAGCGCAGCGATGGCGGCAGGGATTTGCGCAGCGGTCACGATGCCGCTGGTGCCGGGGGTCTTGCCGATGAGGGTCACGATCTGGCGCCCCTGGGGTTCGAGCATGATGAGGTCGGCAGTGGCGCGGGATTTGAACTTGTAGAGCATGGTCAAAGGCCTGTCAGAAAGGTTGTCAGAGAGGGTTTTTGAGAGAGTTTCAAAGCGGGTCTTACGGGCCGCGTACATATGGTCGCGGGTGAAGGGATAACTCGATTGTGCGCCGGGTACAGCGCCCTTGGCGGTATCGCCATCCGGCTTGATGGCCAGCATCTGGTGCAGCGCCATCCAGCCCCGTTCAAAGCCGAGAGCACTGCCTGCGAGGTACAAGCGGTAGGCACGCAAGACCTTATCCGCCTGCTCGGCGCCCGCTTGAGCGGACAGCACCCCACGGGCTGCCGGCAATCGGGCTTCGAGGCCATCGGACCATGCCCACAGCGTGCGCGCGTAATGCGGGCGCAGGTTCTCGGTATCCACCATCTCCAGGCCCGCGCGGGCCAGGTCCTGCAGCACCGTGCTCACATGCAGTAGCTCACCGCCCGGGAAGATGTACTGCTCGATGAAGTCGCCCATGCCGGCGCCCAGCTGCGCGTTGTCCACGCCCCCGGCGGTGATGCCATGGTTCAGCACCAGTCCGCCCGGGCGCAGCAGGCGCGCCACGGTGTTGAAGTAGCGGCCCATCTGCGCACGCCCCACGTGCTCGAACATGCCCACCGAGGCGATCTTGTCAAAGGGCTGGTCCACGTGCAACTCGCGATAGTCCACCAACTGCATGCGCACCCGTCCTCCTAGCCCTCGCTCGTGGATGAGCCGCTGCACATGCGCATGCTGGTTGCGCGATAACGTGATGCCGGTTGCATCCACCCCGTAGTGTTCGGCCGCCCACAGCAGCAGGCCGCCCCAGCCCGCCCCAATGTCCAGAAACCGGTCGCCCGGCTGCAGCTGCAGCTTGCGGCAGATGTGGTCGAGCTTGGCCTCCTGCGCCTGGGCCAGGGTAAGTTCGGGTGACCGGTAGTAGGCGCACGAATACACGCGGCGCGGGTCCAGCCACAGCGCATAGAAGTCATCCGACAGGTCGTAGTGGAACTGCACCTGCCGCGCGTCATGCGCCAGCGTGTGTGCTGCCATGGACCGCGCGCGCCCCAGCACCCTGCGCCACCAGCCATGGTGCTGGTCGCGTGCGGGGTCGTGCGTCAGCAGGCCTGTGGCTGCTGCCATCAGATCACGCATGCCGCCCTCCAGCGCCACGCGGCCCTCGACGATGGCGGCCCCGACATGACCGATATCGCCAGAGGCCAGCGCGACCAGCGCCATGCGGTCCCGAAAGCGCAGCACCACCGCCGGGTCGGGCGCGCCCAGGTGCTGACCCGCCGGCAGCTCCACCGCCATGGGCACCGGCAGGGTCGCCAGCCGCCCCTCCAGGGTATGCAGCAAATGCTTCATGCCAAGGATTCTTGAAGTCATGCTGCAGCGCGTCAACACGCAGCCCGGCTTTTCAGAGTCTGTCCTACAGCGGCGGCACGCTCTGGCGGCAGGGAGCAACCCCATTGACAGCATTTTGTTTAGGTCTAAACTATTTTGACATGAACATCCTCTGCATTGGCGGCGGGCCCGCCGGTCTCTATTTCGCCCTGCTGATGAAGCAGCAGAACCCCGCCCACCGCATCACGGTGGTCGAGCGCAACCGACCGTTCGACACCTTCGGCTGGGGCGTGGTGCTGTCCGACCAGACGCTGGCCAACCTGCAGGCCGCCGACGCACCCACGGCCGCGCTCATCGGCGATGCGTTCAACCACTGGGACGACATCGAGGTGTTCTTCAAGGGGCGCAGCGTGCGCTCCACCGGCCACGGCTTTTGCGGCATCGGCCGCAAGCGGCTGCTCAACATCCTGCAGGACCGGTGCCTGGAGCTGGGCGTGGAGCTGGTGTTCGAGACCGACGTGGCCGACGACCAGGCGCTCGCCGCGCAGTACCACGCCGACCTGGTCATCGCCAGCGACGGCCTCAACAGCCGCATCCGCACCCGTTACGCCAGCGTTTACCAACCCGACATCGACCTGCGCCAGTGCCGCTTCGTGTGGCTGGGCACCAAGAAGAAGTTCGACGCCTTCACCTTCGCGTTCGAACAGACTGAGCACGGCTGGTTCCAGGCCCACGCCTACCAGTTCGACGCCGACACCTCCACCTTCATTGTCGAGACGCCCGAGGCCGTGTGGAAAGCCCACGGTCTCGACCAGATGGAGCAGCCCGAGGCGATTGCCTTCTGCGAGAAGCTGTTTGCCAAGTACCTGGACGGCAACGCGCTCATCAGTAACGCCACCCACCTGCGCGGCTCTGCCAACTGGATTCGTTTTCCGCGTGTGATCTGCAACACCTGGGTGCACCGCGAAGCGATTGGCGGCAAGCAAGTGCCTATCGTGCTGATGGGCGATGCCGCGCACACGGCGCATTTCTCCATCGGCAGCGGCACCAAGCTGGCGCTGGAAGATGCCATCGACCTGGCCAATGAGTTTGCGACCGGCTTGCCCATCGATGAGGTGCTTCAGCACTATGAAGCGCGCCGCAGCGTGGAGGTGCTCAAGATCCAGAACGCCGCACGCAACAGCACCGAATGGTTTGAAAACGTGGCGCGCTACACCGGCATGCCCATCGAGCAGTTCACGTATTCGCTGCTCACGCGCAGCCAGCGCATCAGCCACGAGAACCTGCGGCTGCGCGATGCGGCATGGCTGGAGGGCTACGAGGCCTGGCTCGCAGGCGGCAAGGCGGCGATGCCGCCCATGCTCACGCCTTTCACGCTCAAAGGCCTCACGCTCAAGAACCGCATCGTCGTCTCGCCCATGGCCACCTACAGCGCGGCCGAAGGCGTGCCGCAGGACTTCCATCTGGTCCACCTGGGCGCGCGCGCGCTGGGCGGCGCCGCGCTGGTGATGGTGGAGATGACCAGCCCCACGCCCGAGGGCCGCATCACGCCCGCCTGCCCCGGGCTGTGGAACGATGCGCAGCAAGCCGCGTTCGCGCGCATCGTGAATTTTGTGCACGGCAGCAGCACGGCCAAGATCGGCCTGCAGCTGGGCCACAGCGGTCCCAAAGGCTCCACGCGTGTCGGCTGGGAAGGTACCGACGAGCCCCTGGAGGCCGGCAACTGGCCCCTGCTGGCCGCCAGCCCCGTCGCCTACGGCGCGCAGAACCAGACACCGGCAGCAATGACCCGCGCCGACATGGACCGCGTGGCCGCCGCATTTGTGGACAGCGCCCGCCGGGCCATGGCCTGCGGCTTTGATTGGCTGGAGCTGCACTGCGCACACGGCTACCTGCTGGCCAGCTTCATCAGCCCCGCCACCAACCAGCGCACAGACGAATACGGCGGCAGCCTGGAGAACCGCTGCCGCTACCCGCTGGAGGTGCTGACCGCGCTGCGCGCCGTGTGGCCGGCCGACAAGCCGCTCTCCGTGCGCATCTCGGCCCACGACTGGCTGCAGGAAGGCCAGGGCAACACCGCCGACGATGCGATTGCCATCGCACGGCTGTTCAAGGCCGCTGGCGCGGACCTGATCGACGTGTCCTCAGGCCAGACCACGCGCAACTCCCGCCCGGTGTACGGCCGCATGTACCAGACGCCGTTTGCCGACCGCATCCGCAACGAGGTGGGTATTGCCACCATGGCCGTGGGCGCGATCACCGAGGCCGACCACGCCAACAGCATCGTTGCAGCCGGTCGGGCTGACCTGTGCGCCATCGCCCGCCCCCACCTGGCCGACCCGGCCTGGACCTTGCACGCCGCCGCGCAATTGAGCCCCGTGGCCGCAGCGCACACGGACTGGCCGGTGCAATACCACAGCGGCCGCGACCAAATGCTGCGCGAGATTGCCAAGCAAAAGCAGATGGCTGCACTGGCCGCACCGGCGCAGGAATCCAGCAAACCCGCAGCCATCGAGTAAACCCCATGGACCTCGAAGCCCGCCTGCACGGCGCCGCCCCCAGCGAACACCCAGAAGCCCTGCGCCTGTGGCTGCGCCTGCTCACCTGCACCCAGCTCATCGAAAAGCAGGTGCGCAGCCACCTGCGCGCGCAGTTCGACACCACCTTGCCGCGTTTTGACCTGATGGCGCAGCTGGAGCGTGCACCGGACGGCATGAAGATGAAAGAACTCTCGCGCCGCATGATGGTGACGAGCGGCAACATCACCGGCATCACCGACCAGCTCGTTGCCGAAGGGCTGGTTGAGCGCATGGACGTGGAGGGCGACCGCCGTGCGTACCTGGTGCGCCTGACGCCGCAGGGCCGCGAGCAGTTCAACACCATGGCGCGCCAGCACGAGCAATGGATCGTCGAAGCCTTCGCCACGCTGGGCGAGCGCGACATCGCCACCTTGTACCGCCTGCTGGGCAAGGTGAAAGAGCACACACAAAACAATTCTTTGGAGACAGCCGAATGAAACACTTCATCGGGGCGAGCAACCCCATGCGCGAGCAGTTCAACCCGCAGGCCAGCTACGTGGCTGAGCACTTCGCCTGGAGCTTTGCCGATGGCGTGGGCACCGTCACGCTCAACCGGCCAGACCGCAAGAACCCGCTCACCTTCCAGAGCTATTCGGAGCTGCGCGACTTCTTTTACGCGCTGCGCTTTGCCACCGATGTGAAGGCCATCGTGGTCACCGGCGCGGGCGGCAACTTTTGCTCGGGCGGCGATGTACACGAGATCATCGGCCCGCTGACCACCATGACCATGCCCGAACTGCTGGAGTTCACGCGCATGACGGGCGACCTGGTGAAGGCCATGCGCGCCTGCCCGCAGGCCGTGCTGGGCGCCATCGACGGCATCTGCGCCGGTGCGGGCGCGATGATGGCGCTGGCCTGCGACATGCGCTACGGCACCGAGGCGACCAAGACCGCGTTCCTGTTCACCCGCGTGGGCCTGGCCGGGGCCGACATGGGTGCCTGCGCGCTACTGCCCCGCATGATCGGCCAGGGTCGCGCGAGCGAACTGCTGTTCACCGGCCGCGCCATGACGGCACACGAAGGCCTGGCCTGGGGCTTCTTCAATGATCTGTACGAAAGCGCCGACCTGCTGGCCAATGTGCAGGCCACGGCGCGGGCGCTGGCCGACGGCCCCACCTTTGCCCATGGCATGACCAAGACCATGCTGAGCCAGGAATGGAGCATGACCATCGAACAGGCCATCGAGGCAGAGGCGCAAGCGCAGGCGATCTGCATGCAGACCGAAGACTTCCGCCGTGCCTACGAAGCGTTTGCGGCCAAGCAAAAGCCCGTGTTCCAGGGAGATTGATGCATGCATGTCGCCACGCCCCCCGCCCCTTGCCCGCCCTCCACGGCGCACCTGGCCCTGCCCTTCTTCGACGACGCGCACCGCGCGCTGACCGAGGGCCTGGTGCCCTGGGCGGCCGCGCAAGAGGTCGATGAAACCGATGACCGCGCCGCTTGCCGCGACTGGGTGAAACGCCTGGGCGCGGGCGGCTGGCTGCGCTACTGCGTGCCGGCAGCACACGGTGGCGCGCTGCCCGCACTGGACTCGCGCGCGCTGGTGCTGCTGCGCGAGACCCTGGCCTACCACTCGCCGCTGGCGGACTTTGCGTTTGCGATGCAGGGGCTGGGCAGCGGTGCGATCACGCTGGCGGGCAGCCCTGCGCAGCAGGCGCACTACCTGCAAGGTGTGGCGCGTGGCGAGCTGATTGCGGCGTTTGCGCTCAGCGAGCCCGAGGCGGGCTCCGATGTAGGCGCTATGCAAACCATAGCTACCAGCACAGATTCCACTGGCGCTACAGGCACTTTTTGCTTGAATGGGACCAAAACCTGGATCAGCAACGGCGGTATCGCCGACTTCTACTGCGTGTTCGCCAAGACAAACCCGAGCGGCGGCACGCGCGGCATCAGCGCCTTCATCGTCGATGCGAACGCGCCAGGGCTGGATGCCTCGCGCCACATCCATGTGATGGCGCCGCACCCGCTGGCGACGCTGCAATTCACCAACTGCAACGTGCCTGCCGCGGCGCTGCTGGGCGAAGAAAACGGCGGCTTCAAGCTGGCCATGCGCACGCTGGACATCTTCCGCGCGTCGGTCGCCGCCGCTGCGCTGGGCATGGCGCGCCGCGCGCTGGCCGAGGCCGTGCACCACGCCCGCCAACGCCGCATGTTCGGCCAGACGCTCGCGGACTTTCAGCTCACGCAGGCCAAGATCGGCGAAATGGCCGCACTGGTGGACAGCGCCGCGCTGCTCACCTACCGCGCGGCATGGCTGCGCGACACCGGCCAGGCGCGCGTCACCGCAGAAGCAGCCATGGCCAAGATGACCGCCACCGAAAACGCCCAGCGCGTGATCGACATGGCGCTGCAGTTGCACGGCGGGCGCGGTGTGGAGGTGGGTAGCAAGGTCGAATCGCTGTACCGCGACATCCGCTCGCTGCGCATCTACGAAGGCGCGACCGAGGTGCAGCAACTGATCATCGGCAAGGCCGTTCTGCAGGAGTAAACGCATGAAAGCCCCCTCCGCCCAGCCCGACCATTTCGTGCGCGACCGTCTGCCACCGCCTGAGGCCTGGCCCACGCTGCGCTATGACCTGCCCGAGCTGCAGATCGCAGACCAGGCCAACCTCGTGCACGCCCTCTTCGACCAGGCCGAGCGCGCTGGCCACATCGACCGCCCCCTGCTGCGCGGCCCGCACCGCACCTACACCTACCGCGACGCCCGCACCGAAGCCGCGCGCATTGCCGAGGTGCTCACGCAGGACCACGGCCTGGTGCCCGGCAACCGCGTGCTGCTGCGCGGCGGCAACACGGTGGAGATGGCGCTGGCCTGGCTGGGCACTGTCTATGCCGGCATGGTGGCAGTGGCCACCATGCCGCTGCTGCGCGCGGGCGAACTGGCCAGCATCATCGAACGCGCCCAGCCCACGCTGGCGCTGTGCGACGGCCGCCTGCTGGCCGAGCTGCAGGCTGCGCTGACGCAACAGCCGGTGCTGGCGAGCATCGTGCCGTTCCACACCGCACCCGATCCAGCCGACCTGATCCAGCGCGCCCAGGCCAAGCCGGGCACCACGCCGCCCTGCCCCACATCGGCCGACGACATCGCGCTCATGGCCTTCACCTCGGGCACTACGGGCGCACCCAAGGCGGCGGTGCACACCCACCGCGACGTGTTGGCCGCCTGCGAGGCCTGGCCACGCCACGTGCTGCGCGCCACCCCCGACGACATCGTGGCGGGCTCGCCGCCCCTGGCCTTCACCTTCGGCCTGGGTGGCCTGCTCGTGTTCCCCATGTGGGCCGGCGCCAGCGTGTACTTTCCGGACCAGCCCTACACCCCCGAGACCATGGTCACCCTGATGCGCGACGCGGGCGTGACCATCTGCTACACCGCGCCCACGTTCTACCGGCAGATGGCGCCGTTCGCCAAGAAGATCGGCCTGCCGCAGCTGCGCATCAGCGTGAGCGCGGGCGAGGGCCTGCCGGACGCCACGCGCCAGCTGTGGAAGGACGCGACCGGCATCGACATGACGGACGGCATCGGCGCGACCGAGATGTTCCACATCTTCATTTCCTCGCCCGGCGGTGAGAGCCGGCGCGGCGCCATCGGCAAGGTGGTGCCCGGCTACACCGCGAAGGTAGTAGACGACGACGGCAACGAGCTGCCGCGCGGCACCGTGGGCAAACTGGCCGTGATCGGCCCCACGGGTTGCAAGTACCTCGACGACCCCCGCCAGGCCAAGTACGTGAAGGACGGCTGGAACTACCCCGGCGACGCCTTCACGCAAGACGCCGACGGCTACTTCTTCTACCAGGCGCGCGACGACGACATGATCATCACCGCGGGCTACAACGTGGGCGGCCCCGAGGTCGAAGACGCCCTGCTGCGCCACCCGGCCGTGGCCGAGTGCGGCGTGATCGGCGTTCCCGACGAAGAGCGCGGCATGGTGGTCAAGGCCATCTGCGTCTTGAAGCCCGGGCACACGGGCGATGCCGCCATGGTCAAGACCTTGCAGGACCACGTGAAGGCCACCATCGCCCCGTTCAAATACCCACGCGTGGTGGAGTTTGTGACCGCACTGCCCCGCACCGAAACCGGCAAGCTGCAGCGCTTCAAGCTGCGCCAGGGTGCAGGCGCCTCGCCATCGCCCTCCCCCACAAAAACAACGACATGACGATGAAAAACACCCTTTTGCAGCCCGAAGGCTGGGTCACCCCCAAGGGTTACGCCAACGGCGTGGCCGCACGCGGCACCATGGTCTTTACCGGCGGCCAGATCGGCTGGAACGCGCAGCAGCAGTTTGAGAGCGACGACTTCATTGCCCAGACCAAGCAGACACTGCTGAACGTACGCGCGGTGCTCGAAGCCGGCGGCGCAGGCCCCGAGCATCTGGTGCGGCTGACCTGGTACGTGACGGACCGCAACGAATACAACAGCCGCCTGAAGGAGCTGGGCGCGGTCTACCGCGAGGTGCTGGGCAAGAACTTTCCGGCCATGGCCTGTGTGCAGGTGGCAGGGCTTATGGAAGAGCGCGCGAAGATCGAGATTGAAGCAACCGCTGTAATCCCGGACTGAGCTTTTCCAGCCACCGCTGCAGCGCTTGCCCGTACAGAATGAACGCCAGCGCTGCTCCAATCAACGGCAGCGCGGCAAACACCCAGCCCGTCAACAATTCTCCCCCCAGCGCCACGCCCACCAGCAAAGCCACTGCAGGGTTTACAAACGAATAGCTGCCTGCCAGCGCTGCGGAGGTGTTCTGCAGCAGCCACAGATACGCATTGAGCGCTACCAGCGTGCCAAACACCAGCAGGTAGACCCACGCCGCCCACGACTTGGCAGTGACCTGGCCCAGGGCGCTCAAAGGCTCGAACCACAACGCCACCACCAGCCCCATGGCGCCCCCCGCAAACCACTGCGCGGCCGATGCCATGGCGGGCGCGGGCAGCGACAGCTTGCGCGAGGCATACGAGCCCACGCTCCAGCACAGCGGCGCGCCAAAGGCCAGCAGCGCACCGAGCCAGGTGGCTGAAAAATCGCCCTCCAGCGCCAGCAGCAGGGCTCCCACCACGCCCAGCGCCAGGCCGATCCAGCTGGTGAACGGCACGCGCTCGCCGCCCCAGCGCGACCACAAAGCCAGCCACATGGGCATGGTGGTGACCACCGTGGCCATCAGGCCCGAGCCGATGCCAAGCTTTTGCGCAAAGCCCATCAGATTCATGGCCAAAAACACCATGCAGCCGCCCACCACCGCCGAGTTGCGCCATTGCACCCACGTGGGCAATGCATGGCCTTGCCACAACGCAATCACCAGCATCACGCTACCGGCGCACAAAAAACGGATGGCATTCATCAGCAGTGGCGGCATGCTCTGCAGCGCAATACCAATGGCGAAATAGGTAGTGCCCCAGACGATGTAGACCAGCAGCAGTGCCATGGCCACCGCCCCGTTGCGTTGTGCGCGGGCTTGCGCATTGAAAATTGTCGGCATATTCTCCACCTGACCGAATAATTTATGGAAACCGCAAGGTTTTCGGAATTTTTACCAAAAACAAGCGGCTATGCAAGCAAATATTCAGACAGATGACATGGACGCCAGAATTATTTCGGCACTGGGCGCGGATGGCCGACGTTCGTACGCCGATGTAGGCGCCGAGGTGGGACTGTCCACTGCTGCCGTGCACGAGCGCGTGAAGAAGCTGCTGGACAAGGGCGTGATCCGCCGCTTCTCGATCAGCGTGGACCCGGAGCGTGTCGGGCTGAACTTCACCGCGTTTGTGGCGATCCGCAACGATGGCGGCGCGCACTGCCGTGACATTGCGCCGCGCCTGCGCGCTATCCCTCAGGTGGAAGAATTGCACAGCGTGGCTGGCGAGCACGACTTCCTGGCCAAGATCCGCACCACGCACGCGCGCGGACTGGAGGACGTGCTCTACCAGATCAAGGCGATTCCCGGCGTGGCGCGCACCACGAGCACCGTGGTCCTGAACACCGAATTCGAGGACCGGCCGCTGGACCTGGGGTGGGTCAACGCAGACAAAGGCGGATGACGACCGCAGTAGCCTGGGTACACCAGCCCCAGGCGCGTAGAGAGTAGTCAATCACGGAGACGGGCCCGCTGTCCCACAGCGCACCACGGGGTCTTCGTATTCCAGTTGTGTGGCGACCCACTGGCGCGTAGCCGCCCCGTAACGCTGACCGATCATCTGCAGGCTGTGGTCCAGCGCACAGGCAGGGTGCATGCCACTGTCCAGCAAGACCGTGGTCGCCGACGCATCAGGCGGCGCAGCCCGCAGCAACAAGCCGCTGCGCAGGTGCACGGGGCTGGCGAGGGCGTTCACCGCCTCAGCGCGAGAGCGGTAGGTGCGCGACCACGCATCTGCCGCCAGGGCCAGCGCCACATCGTCCACCCCATCCATCACGGGGATGTCGATGCGCTCATGCCGCCAGAACAGCAGGGTGTTGATCGAGAGGGTCCCCACATGCGCAAGCGACAGGCCGAACCGTTCGCTGCGATGTGCAAGGCCCCAGGATGGCATGCCCAGCGCGGTCGCCACGGCGCGCGCCCGCTCGGCACCCGCCAGCGTCTCGACCAAAGCCAGCGACACGGGCAAAGACGCGGACACCCCCGTGGTAGTCACCACCGGCCCATCGGCCACATAACGCTGCCCGGGTACATGCACCGCGCCCGCGTGGCGCCGCAGCAAGGTGCTGCGGTCATACCAGTGCCCCGCAAAGCGGCGTCCATCCAGCAACCCCGCCCGGCCCAACACCCTGGCCCCGCTGCAGATACCGACCCCCACAGCCCCTTTGGCCGCCTGGGCCTGTAGCCACGCCAGTACCGCCGGGTCGTCTTCGATATGCAGAGCAGGCACCACCACGATGTCTGCCCCCTGCGGATACACGGAATCAAAGGCCGCGAAGCTGCGTGGCACCTCCACTTGCAGCGCGGGCATCAAGGTGACCGCGCCTGCGCGTGGGGCCACGGCCTCCACCACGCCCACCTGGGCCAGCTGCAGCACGGCATGGGGAACCAGGAAGTCTGTGGTTTCCGTCCCCTCGTTCAATGCCAGCACGGCAATCACGGGGGCGGTGCCCCCGGCCGGCGGGGGGCGCAGGGCCAGCGCGAACGGCGCAGAGGTCTGGGCCCCCTGGTGCGCCTCCATAGGCTGCGCGAACCCCGAGGTTGCACCTGCGGTCCACGCCGCCATGGCGATCAGCCCCATGCTCACCACCTCCATCCAACGCCACAATATCGCCACGCCCCGCCTCCTGTTGACATCCACTATTCACTACGTTCACCGGCCCCAGCTTAGGTTGCATCACGATGTCGCGCCATGCCAAATCCGCCGCAGTTCCTGCCAAGGCCGCTGCCCACGACCCTTGCCGCGAAGTGGTCCTGCTGGCCTTTGAAGGGGTGGAGGCCATCGACATTGCGGCACCCGCCAGTGCATTCAGCAAAGCCACCCTCGCTGTGCCGGGGGCCTACCGGGTTCACATGGCTTCACCACGTGGAGGCGCCGTGCGCACCAGTGCGGGATTTGCGGTGGCCGACACCGTCCCCATGCAGGCCATGGGCGGTTCGATCGACACACTGATCGTGGCGGGTGGTGAGGAGGACGCCCTGCGCCGCGCGATCTACGAGGACGGCGCGGGGGCGTGGCTGGCCCAGGCTGCGCAGCGGTCACGGCGGGTGGCCAGCGTCTGCACGGGCGCCTTTGCGCTGGCCGCTGCAGGGCTGCTGGAAGGGTGCAAGGCGACGACCCACATCAATGCCTGCGATCTGCTCGCCCAGTTATGCCCTGGGACACAGGTACAGCGTGACCGAATTTTTGTGCGCGACGGCGCGCTCTGGACGTCGGCTGGTGTAACCACAGGGCTGGACATGGCCCTGGCCCTGATCGAAGAAGACCTGGGCCGCGCCGTGGCCATGCAGATCGCCCGGGATCTGGCGGTGTTCACGCTGCGCACAGACACCACACCGCAGCTGAGCCCGGCACTGCTGGCGCAGACCGATGCATCGGTCCGCATGCGCGAGCTGATGGCTTGGATTCAGGGGCATCTGACCCAGGATCTGTCGGTAGATGCCTTGGCCCAGCGTGCACACATGAGCCCCCGCAACTTCGCTCGTGCGTTTGCGGCGCAGGCCCATTGCACGCCTGCCCGCTTCGTGGCCCAGGTGCGTGCGCAGCACGCTGCGGCGCTGCTGCGCCAGACCGACTGGCCTCAGGAGAAGATCGCAGCGCGCAGCGGTTTCGGCTCTGTGGATACCATGATCCGTGCGATGCAGCAGCACCTGGGGCTGGAGCCAGCGCAATGCCGTCCTGCGAACAAGCCGACCTGAGCGCTAGCCGCACGCGCTCAGAAACCGAAGCGGACGTTCCCCCCCGTTGAGGGTGCGCGTTCAATGCACCAAGGCCGCCTCGGGAACGAGGGCCAGCCGCTCCAACCCGGCCATGTAGTAGCGAAGCGGCTGGGTGGCGAGCCCCGGCACCTTGGCATGATCGTCATACCGGCGCAGGCGGATGGCCTCTTGCGCAAAGGGCTGGGCCGCAAACTGCATCGCCTCTTTGGGCGTAAAGGGCCCGCCCTGCAGCACCAGGCTGTGCTGCGATGCGGGTGACAGCGTCTCCCAATACCCCGGCTCCATGGTGCACAGGTAGCGCTTGGCATCCACGTGCAGGCGGATGGGCTCCAGCACCGCGTCGGGCAGCAGGCCCCGCAGGAACGGGATGGCAATGTACTGGTGCAGATCGTCCTGCTCGGCCGTGTCGCCCCCGGGTGCCAGCAAATGGCCCAGGTCGTGCAACAAAGCCGCTGCGACCGTCGCGGGGGTCTCGCCCGACTTTTCGGCCCACTGCGCGCACTGCAAGGCATGCTCCAGCTGGCTGACCGCCTCGCGGCCATATTGATTCACGCCCCGGGTGGCGAGCAGGTGGGCAATGTCTTCCAGGCTCAATGCCATCGTCTTTCCTTGTCAGACCAACGCTTTACGAATACGCGCAGAGACCAGGTCAATCACGCTCACCGTCACCACGATGATGAGCATCACCGCGCAGGTCTCGGCGTATTGAAAGCCGCGAATGATTTCCCACAGCACCACGCCAATGCCGCCTGCGCCGACCATGCCCACGACCGAGGCCGAACGCACGTTGGCTTCAAAGCGGTACAGCGTGTAAGAGATCCACAGCGGCATCACCTGCGGGATCACGCCGTAGATGATCTCGTGCAGCGCGCTCGCGCCGGTGGAGCGGATGCCCTCCACGGGCTGCGGGTCAATCGCCTCCGCGGCTTCAGAAAACAGCTTGGCCAGCGTGCCCGAGGTGTGGATCCACAGCGCCAGCACGCCCGCAAACGGCCCCAGGCCCACGGCCACCACGAACAGCATGGCAAACACCATTTCGTTGATGGCGCGGCACGCGTCCAGCACGCGGCGCACCGGCTGATACACCCACCAGGGCACGATGTTGGACGAGGCCAGCAGCGCCAGCGGCACGGCGGTGATCACGGCGAGTGCCGTGCCCCACAGCGCGATCTGCAGCGTGACCAGCATCTCCTGCACATAGATCTGCCACTGCGCAAAATTGGGCGGAAAGAACTCCGCTGCGTAGCTGACCATGTTGCCCGAGTCGTTCCACAGGGCCAGCGGGCGCATGTCGGCACCTTGCCAGGACGCGGCCAGCAACACCAGCAGGATGCCCCACGACAGATACCAGGCCAGGCTGCGCTTGGGCGACGTGGTGCTGGCCAGCGTGGCCAGAGATGGATTCAATGTTGAGGACATGGGGACACCCGGGCCAGAACCACCAAGCGGCGGATTACTTGAGCGACGCCAGCTGCTGGTCGATCTCGGCCAGGCGGGTCTTCTTGTCGGCATCGGCCAAGGTGGCGTCGGCCTCGATCTTGTTGCGCTTGCCGAACAGGTCGAGCTGACGGATGGGCGTGAGCTGGGCGTTGGTCGAGGGCTTGAAGCGCGACAGCTTGGAGATCTTCATCACGATCTCCTTCTCACGCGCATCGGTCTTGGCGTAGTTGTAGAAGAAGTTGCGGATCTTGGTCTTGGTGGCCTCGGGCAGGTCCTTGCGCATCACCAGCGGGTCCAGCGGAATCAGGGGCGAGGTCCAGACGATCTTGATGTCCTTGAACTTCTCGGGCTGGCGTTCCTTGATCTTTTCCAGGTTCTCGCTGTTGTTGGTGGCCACATCCACCTGCTTGTTGGCCACGGCCAGCGCGTTGGTCTCGTGGTTGGCGCTGCGCGTGATCTTGAAGTGCGTCTTCGCATCGATCTTGTTCTGCGCAAAGGCGTAGTAGCCGGGCACCAGGAAGCCCGAGGTGGAGTTGGGGTCGCCATTGCCAAAGCTCAGCGACTTGCCGTTCTTGAGCACATCGTCCAGGCTGGCCAGGGGGCTGTCCTTGTGCACGATGAGGTGCGAGTAGTAGCCCTGAGTGCCGTCGGCATTCACCATCTGTGCAAAGACTTCGCCGTTGGCGCGGTCCACGGCTTCCATGGCCGACTTGTTGCCCAGCCAGGCCACCTGCATCTTGTTGAAGCGCATGGCTTCGATCAGGCCCGCGTAGTCGGACGCAAAGAAGGCGTTGATCTTCAGGCCCGTCTGCTTGGCCATGTCGTCCAGCAGGGGCTGCCAGTCGGCCTTGAGGTTTTGCGTGGCCTCGGTCGAGATCATGCCGAAGTTGATGTCCTGGGCCCACGCGCCCGTGGTCAATCCCAGCCCGAGTGTCAGGGCAGCACACAGTTTCTTGAACATGTTGAAAGCTCCAGAGAAAGGAAATGAAGGGAACCGAATCACCGATCAAGCGGCCTGCACCATGGCGGGCGACCACTGCGGCGCAGGCATGGGGGCATGCGCAGGTGCAGGGTGGGCCCCGGATGCATCCGAGAGGATTTCATCGGCCTGCACGCCGTAAAGGCCACGCAGCAACGCGGGCGTAAGGGCCGCCGAAGGGCCGTCGTACACCACCTGCCCGTGGTGCAGAGCCACCACGCGCGGGCAATACTTGATGGCCACATCCACCTGGTGCAAAGACACAATGACGGTGCAACGGTCTTCGCGGTTGATGCGCGCCAGGATGTCCATGACCTTGCGAGAGGACTCGGGGTCGAGCGAGGCAATGGGCTCATCGGCCAGCACCACCTTGGCGCCCTGCACCAGCGTGCGGGCAATGGCCGCGCCCTGCTGTTGCCCGCCTGACAGAGTGGATGCGCGCTGCGCATGGCACTCGGCAATGCCCACGCGGTGCAACGCTTCGAGCGCCAGCGCGCGCTCGTGCGGCTTGAACATGCGCAGCCAGCCGCGCCACCAGGGCGTGCGGTGCAGCAGGCCCACCAGCACGTTCATCAGCACGGGCAAGCGGTCCACCAGATTGAACTGCTGGAACACAAAGCCCACCTGCGAACGCACCTTGCGGATGTCGCTGTGAATGCGCCCCGCCTGCTGCACGCAGCGGCCATCCACCTCGATCAGCGAATCGCTGGACGCATCGGCCACCACCAGGCCCGCCACGTGGCGCAGCAGGGTGGACTTGCCCGAGCCCGAAGCACCAATCAGCGCCACCATATCGCCGCGCTGCACGGTGAGGTTGATGTCGCGCAGGGCGTGTTTGCCGTTGGCGAAATGCTTGTTCAGTTGGTGGATGTGCAGTGCGGCAGTCATGGCAGCCTCCTTAGGGGGTTAATTCCGTTTCCAAATCATTCGTGTCTAGGCGCGAAGCCGCAGACAGTGCTGTAGCACGGCAAGGCGAAGCAACAACGACACGGATGATTTGGAAACGGAATAAGTCGTCTAGACAACCGGAGTGTGGTGGTCGGGCGTGACAGTGCTTTGACAGTTGGGAGAAGTTTGGATGTCAGGAAAGACTTGCACGCGCTCTACAGCACCCGCTGCCCTTCACGCCACACCCCACGCACCACGGCCTGGCGACCGCCATCGGGCAGCTCGGCCATGTGCACCTGCACCAGGTCGGCGCGCAGGCCGGGCGCCAGCGCGCCCCGGTCCAGCATGCCCGCCGCCTTGGCCGGGTTGCGGGTGACGGTAGCCACGGCCTGTGGCAGGGGCAGGATGTCGTCCTGTACCAGCCGCATCACGGCGCTCAGCAGGCTGCCGGGCACATAGTCGGACGAGAGGATGTCCAGCAAGCCCCTGCGCGCCAGGTCGGCCGCCGCCACATTGCCCGAGTGCGAACCGCCTCGCACCACGTTGGGCCCGCCCATCACGGTGAGCAAGCCGCGCTCGTGCGCAGCCTGGGCCGCAGCCAGCGTGGTCGGGAACTCCGACATCGCAGCCCCTTCGGCATGGGCCTGCTCCACGTGCGCCACCGTGGTGTCGTCGTGGCTGGCCAGCGAGATGCCGTGCGTACGGCAATAGTCCACGAAGTACGCACGGTGCGGCTCGGCGTACTGCGCCTGCAGCGTGGCCGCGTGCGCCACCTGGCGCTCGAACTTCTCGGCGCTCCAGCCCTTCTTGCCGGTGTAGTAGGTGCGCGCCTGCTCGATGTTCTCCCACTGGCGCTGGCCCGGGGTGTGGTCCATCAGCGAGATCAACGACAGGCGCGGGTGCCCGTGAAACGGCTCGAACAGGTCGATGGTATTGGGTGCGGGCAGCTCGCAGCGCACATGCAGGTGGTGGTCGGCCCTCAGCAGGTTGCGCTCGGTGCAGGTGTCGATGGTGTCGAGCACGCGATTCCAGGCGCTGCCGCGCAAGCTGTCCACATCGGCCTCACCCACGCCCAGCGCGTCCAGAACCGTGGTGATGCCTGCGGCCGCAATCTCGGCGTCGTGCGCCAGCAGCGCGGGCATCTCGGCCCATTGCACCTTGGGGCGCGGCATGAGGTGGCGCTCGAAGTTGTCGGTGTGAATTTCCACCAGGCCCGGAAGCAGGTAGTCGCCGCCCAGGTCAATGCCCTGCAACGCCGATGTGCCACCGCCGTCCACCGACGCGATGCGCCCAGCATCCACCTGCAGGCTGCCCAACACCACTTCGCCCGGCAGCACCATGCGGGCGTTTTTGAACACGGTCGCGGTCATGCCGATACCCCCCGGAAGTCACCCACATTCACGCGGCGCGTGGCCACAGCGGCACCCACCTGCGCGTCGTGAAAGATGCCCACCAGGGCCGCGCCGCGCGCCACGGCCTCGCGGATCATGGCAATCACGGTCTCTGTGTTGGCCGCGTCGAGCGATGCAGTCGGCTCGTCCAGCAGCAGCAGCGGCTTGGGCTTGATCATGTTGCGGGCGATGTTGATGCGCTGCTGCTCCCCGCCGGAGAAGGTGGCGGGCGGCAGATGCCACAGCCGCTCGGGGATGCGCAGGCGGGTCAGCCACCGGCGCGCTTCCTGGCGCGCGGCCTCGATGCCCGCTGGGTCGTCGCCCGCGTCTTCGGCCAGCGGCTCGGCCACCACATCCAGGGCCGACACACGCGGGATGACCCGCAAGAACTGGCTCACATAGCCCACGGTGTCGCGCCGCAGCTGCACCAGCGCACGCGGCGTGGCCTGCGTCACGTCCACCACGGTGCCATCGGCCGACCGCACGGTGATGCGGCCGGCATTGGCCCGGTAGTTGGCGTAGATCATCTTGAGCAGCGTGCTCTTGCCCATGCCCGAGGGACCGTCAAGCACCACGCACTCGCCCGGCTGCACGGCCAGGTCCACCTGGGCGAGCACGGGCAGTTCAATGCCGTTCTGGTGGTGCAGGGTGAAGCGCTTGGCCACCCCTTGCATCTGGAGAATGGGCGCAATGGAAGGACGCTGGTTCATGGCTGCAGTACCGAAGAAACGAGGAGCTGGGTGTAAGGGTGTTGCGGGTCGTCAAGCACCTGGTCGGTCAGGCCCGCCTCGACCACGCGGCCGCGTTGCATGACCACCATGCGGTGGGCCAGCAGGCGCGCCACGGCCAGGTCGTGTGTGACCACAATGGCCGCCAGCTGCATCTGCCGCGTGAGCTGGCGCAGCAGGTCCAGCAAGCGCGCTTGCACCGACACATCGAGGCCCGAGGTGGGTTCGTCCATAAACACCAGGCGGGGCTGCGTGACGAGGTTGCGTGCAATCTGCAGGCGCTGGCGCATGCCGCCCGAGAAGGTGCGCGGTGCATCGTCGATGCGCGCCGCATCAATCTCCACACGCTGCAGCCATTCCATGGCTGTGGCGCGCAGGCGGCCGTAGTGGCGCTCGCCCAGGCCCATCAGGCGCTCGCCCACGTTGGCACCCGCAGATACATCCATGCGCAGGCCGTCGGCGGCGTTCTGGTGCACAAAGCCCCAGTCGGTGCGGGCCAGCAGCCGCTGCTGGGCTTCGGTCATGGCATAGATGTCCTGCAGCTCGCCGCTGCGCTGGCGGAACTGCACGGTGCCTTCGTCTGGGGCGCTGCGCGCCGCAATGGCGTTGAGCAGCGTGGACTTGCCAGAGCCCGACTCGCCCACCACGGCCAGCACCTCGCCGGGCCACAGGTCAAAGGACGCGCCTTGCAGCGCGACGCGGTCGCCATAGCGCTTGCTAACGTTGCGCACGCTCAGCAGCGGCGCAGCGAAGTCGGTGTAGTTCATGGGAGGTTCTCGACAACAAAGCTCAGGCCATGCTGCGCAAAGCCCAGGGATTCGTAGAAGGCATGCGCGCCCTTGCGGCGGGCGTTGGACGAGAGCGCGAGCTTGTAGCAACCCGCATCGCGCGCCTGCTGCATGGCATGGGCCATCATCTGGCGGCCAATGCCTCGGCCCTGCTGGTCCTGCGCCACCACCACGTCTTCGACGATGGCCGAGGGCGTACCCCGGTGCGCCAGGTTGTGCATGACCAGCAGCGCATAAGTGCCCACCACCACGCCATGCTGCGCGGGGTCGCAAGCGACCCACAGGCGGTAGCTGGGGTAGCGCGCAAACTGCGCCCACACGGCCTGGGCTTCTTCCAGCGTCAGCACGTCGGCGGGGCTATCTTCAATGGCGGCATACAGCGCCAGCACGCTCTCCAGGTCGGCCTGCCGGGCTTCGCGGATCTGCACGGCGCTCATGCGGCGCCGCCTTGTTCCACCGCCGATTCAGCCTGCTGCGCCTGGCGTTCCTGGCAGTAGTCCGAGTCGGAACACACATGCATGCGCCCGCCCTGGTCGTCGGTGATGACCTCGTCCAGAAAGCTGTCGGTGGCGCCGCACAGCGCGCACGCGGCGTCCCAGCGCTGCACTTCAAAGGGGTGGTCCTCAAACCCCAGACTCTCCACCGGCGTGTAGGGCGGCACGGCGTAGATGCGTTTCTCGCGGCCCGCGCCAAACAGCTGCAGCGCGGGGTTCATGTGCATCTTGGGGTTGTCGAACTTGGGGATGGGCGATGGCGCCATCACGTACCGGCCGTTGACCAGCACCGGGTAGTCGTACGTGGTGGCGATACGGCCGTAGCGCGCAATGTCTTCGTAGAGCTTGACGTGCATGAGCCCGTACTCGGCCAGGCCGTGCAGGGTGCGCGTTTCGGTCTCACGCGGCTCCAGGCGCTGCATGGGCTCGGGCACCGGCACCTGGTAGACGATGACCTGGCCTTCGGCCAGCGGCGTCTCGGGGATGCGGTGGCGCGTCTGGATCAGCGTGGCCTCGCGCGTGCGGGTGGTGGTCGCCACGGCCGTGGTGCGCTCGAAGAAGCGGCGGATGTTGACCGCGTTGACCGTGTCGTCCGAGCCCTGGTCGATGACCTTGAGGCAGTCCTCTGGGCCGATGATGGACGCGGTGACCTGGATGCCGCCTGTGCCCCAGCCGTAGGGCAGGGGCATTTCGCGCGAGCCAAACGGTACCTGGTAGCCGGGGATGGCCACGGCCTTGAGGATGGCGCGCCGGACCATGCGCTTGGTGCGCTCGTCCAGGTAGGCAAAGTTGAAGTGGCCGTCCATCGGCGCGGCGTCGGCGGGCAGGCCCATCACGGCGGGTTCCATGGGCGCGTTCATGTGGCGTCCTCCTCGGCAGGGGTGGTGGGGTGGGCGGCTGCGGCGCGCATCTTGCGCACCAGCTCCAGTTCGGACTGAAAGTCCACGTAGTGCGGCAGCTTCAGGTGCTGCACGAAGCCCGAGGCCTCCAGGCTGTCGCTGTGGCCCAGCACGAACTCCTGCATCTGCGCGGGGGACTCCACCGGCTCGCCCAGCTCATCGGCGCGCAGGGCGCGGTCGACCAGGCTCATGGCCATCGCCTTGCGCTCGCTGTGGCCAAACGCCAGGCCGTAGCCGCGCGTGAACTGCGGCGGCTGGCTCTTGCTGCCCGCAAACTGGTTCACCATCTCGCACTCGGTGATCTCGATGTCGCCGATGTCGATGGCAAAGCCCAGCTCCTCGGGCTCGATCTCCACCGCCACCGTGCCCAGGCGCACCTCGCCCACAAACGGGTGCGAGTGCGAGTAGCCGCGCTGCGTGGAGTACGCCATGGCAAGCAAAAAGCCCTCGTCGCCGCGCGCCAGGTTTTGCAGGCGCGTGGCCCGGTTGGCGGGGAAGCGCAGCGGCTCGCGGGTCAGGTCCGTGGGCGCGGGGTCGCCCGGGGGCACGGGGCGGGTTTCGATCAGGCCTTCCTGGTTGAGCAGGTCCACCACACGCGGCGTGGGGCCGGATGGCACCGCAGCGGCCGCAGCGGCAGCCGGTATCACCGTGCCTTCGGCCAGCAGCTTGAAATCCAGCAGGCGCTGCGTGTAGTCGTAGGTGGGGCCCAGCACCTGGCCGCCGGGCAGGTCCTTGAAGGTGGCGGAGATACGCCGGTCCAGTGCCATGCGGCTGGTGTCCAGCGGGCAGGTGGTACCCAGGCGCGGCAGCGTGGCACGGTAGGCGCGCAACAGAAAGATGGCTTCCACCAGGTCACCCGCGGCCTGCTTGATGGCCAGGGCCGCGAGCCCGGGGTCGTACACCGAGCCCTCGGTCATCACCCGGTCCACGGCCAGCTTGAGCTGCTGGCGGATCTGCGCTACCGAGAGTTCGGGCTGCGACGCATCGCCCCGGCGCTGGCGGGCCAGCAACTGGTAGCTGTTGAGAATGGCGGCTTCTCCGCCCTTGACGGCTACGTACATGCTCAGGCCTCCTGAAGTGCAGTGGCACCGCGCGCTGCCCGCGTGGTGCGTGGCAGGCCTACGATGTGGTCTGGAGTGGCCAGCAGCAGATCCACACCGCGTGGAAACACTGCATGGTTGGCTGCCCAGTGAGTCTCGAAGTCCTCGGGCAAACCATCCACCTGCAAAGCCGCCACGTCCTGGATACCGGGGCCGCGCAAGTGCCATGCATCACTCACGTCCTCCGTAGTGGCGGCACGCGATACATCGATCACGCAGGTCGCGGATTGGTCGGGGTAGATGTCAGTACCCAGAGCGAGAATGTCCAGGGGCGGTACTACGTCGCCCTGAGCCACCCACACAAAGCGGGCCTGCGCGGCATCAGCCACCAACGTGCACCCCGTGTGAAAGCGCAGCCAGGCACCTGCATCACTGGCCGCAAGCCTTGGCGAGAGCCACAGCGTGCAGTCGCTGTCGAGCAGCGCCAGCAGCACGGCCGCCGATGCGGCATGCCCCACGGCGGGCGTCTGCGCGTCGTGTTCCACGGCCACCGTGCGACCGGGGTGCGACAGCGCCTGCAGCACCGCACGGAACACCGCCTGGCTGCCAAAGGCTTCGTTCGAAAATCCGGCACCCAGGGATGCCAAGGGGGTCACTGGGGTCATCGGGGTCGCGCTCATTCGGTGTCCTCGTTGTTGTCGGTACCGCTCTCGCGCGCCACGGTGAAGAAGTCCACCTTGGTGCTGGCGGCACGCGTCTGGCGCTCGGCCTGGGTGGTGCGCAGGTGGGCGCGGATGGGTTCCAGCAGCTGGGCGTCCAGCACCGGTTGGTGGGCAGGGTCTTGCAGCAGCGCATCGGCCAGGGCCGCGAGTTGCACCTGGCGGTGCGAGCGGCCCAGCACGTACGCTACGCCGACGGTGGCATCTGCCGCGTCCGATGCATCAGCCACGCGCAGAGCGCAGCGCGTGACGGTGACCTCGCCGAGGTTGAAGCGCTCGCCCGTGCCCCCGGCGCGGCCCTGCACCATCATCAGACCTGTCTCGGGCGCACGCAGCCAGCGCGCGGGGCGCGTGGCATGCTCATGCAAGGCAGATTCGAGCAGCCCCAGCGGTGCCCGGGCCAGCAGCGCCATCCACTGCGCGCGGCCCAAGGGGCGGTCCGGCCCCGGGTTGTCAAAGGCTTGAAACATGGAAGTGGTACCCTGAAAGTTGTATAGACAAATTGAACAACTGGCGCCAGCTTAAAGAGCGCGCATGTAGGTTTCATGACAGCCAGCACCACCTCTCTCACGACCCCGTTGCAGGTCCCGCAAGCACCGCCACTGCGCCCTGCGCGCGACAGCTTCTGGACGCGCATTGCCGCCGAGCTGGCCGAGGCCATTGGCAGCGGCGTCTACCCGCCGGGCCAGCGCCTGCCCTCGGAGCACGCACTGGCCGAGAAGTTCGGCGTGAACCGGCACACCATCCGCCGCTCGCTCGCCAGCCTGTGCAGCCAGGGGCTGGTGCGCATCACGCAGGGCAGCGGCACCTATGTGGAGGACTTTGCGGTGGACCTGGTGCTGGGCAAGCGCACGCGCCACCAGCAGGGTCTGGCACAGGCGGGGCTGCGTGGCAGCCTGGTGGTCTTGCAGGCCCAGACCACGCGCGCCACGGTGGCGCTGGCCAAGGCGCTGCAAGTGCCAGCGCGCAGCCCGCTGCTGGCGCTGCGCGTGCGGGGCGACGCCGAGGGCCAGCCCCTGCACATCAGCGAGCGCTACTTCCCCCTGCCCCGCTTTGAGAACCTGGCGGCCGTGGTGCGCGAAACGGGCTCCATCACCGCAGGCTTCACCGCCCATGGCGTGGCCGACTACACCCGCCGCGAAAGCCGCATCACCGCCGAGCTGCCCAGCGCCGAAGTGGCTGCCCAACTGCGCCAGCCCACGTCACGCCCCGTGCTGCAGGTGGAGAGCCTGAACGTGGACCTGGAAGGCACCCCCATCGAATGGGCCCGCGCCTGGTTTGCGGGCGACCGCGTGAAACTGACCATTGACCACGATGAACACGCCTGACATGCCACCCACCCACCACCGCTATGCAGTCTATTTCGCACCCAACCCGGGCAGCCTGGGCTGGCTGGCCGGCAGCCACTGGCTGGGGCGCTGCGCTGCGGTGCTGCAGCCGCTGCAACAGCTTGCCATCGACGGCGTGGCGGCCGACACGCTGCACCGCCTGACCGCAGCACCCCGCCGCTACGGCTGGCACGCCACGCTCAAGGCACCGTTTGCGCTGGCGCCCGGCACCGACTGGATCACGCTGCACCAGGCCGTGCAGGAGGTGGCACGCGGGCTGCAACCCTTTGTGCTGCCACCGCTGCAGGTGCAACGCATCGACGACTTTCTGGCGCTGGTGCCCCCGGCGCTGCACCCCGCCAATGCGCAGATTCAGAAGACCGCCGCCACCTGCGTGACGGCGCTGCAGCCCCTGGCCGCCCCCCTATCCAACGACGACCTGGCCCGGCGCCGTGCAGCGGGGCTCACCGCCCGGCAGGACGCGCTGCTGCAGCAATGGGGCTACCCGTTTGTGCTGGACGAGTTCCGATTCCACATGTCGCTCACCGGTAGCCTGGCGGAGATAGACGCACCCACGCAGTCGCTGGTATTCGAGGCCGCACAGGAATTTTTCTCGGACCTGCCCATCCTGAAGTTCAACAGCCTCGCCTTGTTCGCAGAGCCCACGCCCGGCGCGGATTTTGTGCTGCTAGACCACCTGGAGATGGGCGCATGACCACCGGTCGGCTGATCTACTGCATGGGCCCCTCGGGAGCGGGCAAGGACAGCCTGCTGGACTGGCTACGCACGCACCTGCCCCAGCCTTGCCCCGTGCACTGGGCGCAGCGCACCATCAGCCGTGCAGCGACCTCCCGCGGTGAAGCGCACGACAGCGTTTCGCCCCAAGCGTTTGGAGCGCTGTGCAGCGAACATGCCTTTGCCCTGCACTGGCAGGCCAACGGCTTGGGTTACGGCGTGCGGCATGCGCAACTGGCGCCGCTGGAGCAGGGCCACTGGGTGCTGCTCAATGGCTCACGCGCCTACCTGCCTGAGGCCCTGGCGCGGTTCCCGGACCTGGTGGCTGTACACATCACCGCCAGCCCCCAGGTGCTGCGCGAGCGCCTGCTGTCGCGCGGCCGCGAGACCCGCGAAGAGGTGGAGGCCCGGGTGCAGCGCGCGCTGGCCTATACCCCGCCCCCGGGTGCTGCCAGCCTGGAGGTGCACAACGACGGCGCGCTGGGCGATGCAGGCCAGCGGCTACTGAACGCGCTGGAAAATTTGCCGGGCTGGCCCCGGCGCAGTGGCAAACTTTCGCCCATTGCTCCCATCCTTTCCAGCACGCCATGACCACCATCACGATCTATCACAACCCCAAGTGCGGCACGTCCCGCAACACCCTCGCCATGATCCGCAACAGCGGCGTGGAGCCCGAGGTCATTGAATACCTGAAAACCCCACCCGACCGTGCCACACTGCTGGCGCTGATTGCGGCGACCGGCGAGCCAGTGATCAACGCCGTGCGCACCAAGGAAGCGATCTTCACCGAGCTGCAGCTGGACGCACCGGGCGTCACCGACGCCCAGCTCATCGATGCGATGCTGCAGCATCCCATCCTCATCAACCGCCCCATCGTGGTCACACCCCTGGGCACGCGGCTGTGTCGCCCGTCCGAGAAGGTGCTGGACATCCTGCCTGCGCCGCAGCAAGGTGCCTTCACCAAGGAGGATGGCGAGGTCGTCATCAACGCGCAGGGCCAGCGTGTCTGATGCAACCGCACACACCCAGGCCGTAGCGCACCGCGCGGCATGAGCGCAGTCTCGCAACGCTGGACTGTGGCGCGCCTGGGCACGGCCCAGACCCTGGCCTGGGCCTCGTCCTACTACCTGCCCGCCATGCTGGCCGCGCCCATGGCGCACGACCTGGGCGTGGCTACATCCACCGTGTTCGCGGCGTTCTCGGTGGCGCTCATCGTGTCGGCGCTGCTCGGGCCTTTCGCGGGCCGGACCATCGACCGCCACGGCGGCCGCCCGGTGCTGGTGGGCACCAACCTGTTGTTTGCAGCTGCTCTGGCGGGCATGGCCTTGGCGCAAGGTCCTGTGGTCCTGTTTGCCGCGTGGGTGTTGATGGGCATCGCCATGGGCTCGGGCCTGTACGAGGCTGCGTTTGCCACGCTGGTGCGACTGTATGGCCAGGGCGCACGCGGCGCCATCACCGGCATCACGCTGATTGCGGGGTTTGCCAGCACCGTGGGCTGGCCGCTGTCGGCCTGGATGGAGACGCAGTGGGGCTGGCGCGGGGCGTGTGCGGGCTGGGCGGCATTGCACCTGCTGGTGGGCGTGCCGCTCAACGGCTGGCTGCCCCGTGCCGACACCGCTAAGAAACCGCCTCCACCTTCGGCGGATGAGCCTGCGGCGGCCGCCTCGGAACCGGCGGCACCCGCCACGTCCGCAGCCGCCCACCCGCTGCGCACCACCGTGCTGCTGTCGTTTGTGTTTGCCGTCACCTGGTTCACCAGCACCGCCATGGCGGCCCACCTGCCGCGCCTGCTGCAGGCCAGCGGCACTTCGCTGCAGGCGGCAGTGGCCCTGGCCGCGCTGGTGGGCCCGGCCCAGGTGGCAGCGCGCCTGCTGGAGTTTGGCTTGCTGCGCCGCCTGCACCCGCTGCTGTCGGCCCAGCTGGCCGCCGCTGCACACCCCGTGGGCGCGGGCCTGCTGATGGTGCTGGGCGGGCCTGCGGCGGCGGTGTTCACCCTGCTGCATGGCGCGGGCAACGGCATCCTGACCATTGCCAAGGGCACGCTGCCGCTGGTGCTGTTTGGCCCTGCGGGCTACGGCACGCGCCAGGGCCTGATGATGGTGCCCGCCCGTGTGGCGCAGGCGTTTGCCCCCATTCTGTTCGGCATGGCCCTGGACCGCACTGGCGCCGCCGCTCTCTGGCTCACCACACTGCTGGGCCTGGCTGCGTTGGGAGCGCTGTGGCTGCTGCGGCCTGTGGCGCGGGCCTGAACGATCCATCAATCAATCGATCAACCGCGCGGCACCACAAACGCCTTCCGCGCCGCAAGTGCTGCGGCGCGCGAATGGCAGCCCTCCAGGTGGTCATTCACCAGCCCCATGGCCTGCATGAAGGCGTAGACCGTGGTCGGACCCACAAAACTCCAGCCGCGCTTTTTCAGGTCCTTGGACATGGCGATGGATGCGGCCGAAGTGGACAGGGTGCGCGCCACTTCGCGCGTGAGGCGCTCGGGCCGGTCGGTGGCGGCGGGCTCGTAGCGCCAGGCGTAGTGCGCCAGCGAGCCGAACTCGCGCCGCAGCTCCAGCACCCGGCGCGCGTTGTTGATGGTGGACTCGATCTTGCCCCGGTGGCGCACGATGGCCGCGTCCTGCACCAGGCGCTCAACCTCGGCCGGGCCGAAGGCCGCGACCTGCTCGGCGTCGAAGTTGGCGAACGCGGCGCGAAAGCCCTCGCGCTTGTTCAGGATGGTGAGCCAGCTCAGGCCCGACTGAAAACCCTCCAGGCAGATCTTCTCGAACAGCCGGCGGTCGTCCGCCACCGGGAAGCCCCACTCGGTGTCGTGGTAGTGGCGGTACAGCGGCGTGGCCTGGCACCAGGAGCAACGCGGGCAACCGGCTTCGTCAGCAAACAGGCCGTCGGCCAGTGCGGGTGGGCGAGCAGGATCTTGAGCAGTCGGGGGGGTCATGCGCGGCATTCTAGAAACCACCGCAGCCAGGCTGCTGACAGGGCAAGCACACAGGACTCGATCTGCCCATAAACTGCACTGCATGCGCGAGCCACTTAACCGCCTGCGGGCCACTGTCAGCCTGATGTTTTGCCTGGTGCTGGGCGGCTGCGCCAGCACCACCGGCCCCTCCAACGCTTGGGGCTACTACTGGCAATCGCTGCGCGGGCACATGCAGATCATGCATGCCGCAGAACCCATTGACGACTGGGTAGTGCGCAAGGACATCTCGCCCGCCCTGCGCGAGCGGCTGCAGCTGGCGCAACGTGCGCGGGCCTTTGCGGTCACCGAACTCGGCCTGCCCGACAACGCCAGCTACCGCCGCTATGCTGACCTGAAGCGCTCCGCCGCCGTGTGGAACGTAGTCGCCGCTCCGCCCTATTCGCTGACGCTGCACACCTGGTGCTTTCCGGTCACGGGCTGCATCGGCTACCGGGGCTATTTCACCGAGGCCGCAGCGCAGGCCGAGGCCGCCGAGCTGGCCGCACAGGGCCTGGAGGTGGAGGTGTACGGCGTGCCCGCGTACTCCACGCTGGGCTACATGAACTGGGCGGGGGGCGACCCGCTGCTGTCCACCTTCATCGCCTGGCCCGAGGGCGACTTTGTGCGCCTGCTGTTCCACGAGCTGGCGCACCAGGTGGTCTATGCCCAAAACGACACCCTGTTCAACGAGTCCTTTGCCACAGCGGTGGAGCGCATCGGCGTGGCGCAGTGGCTGGCTACGCAATCCACCCCCGCCGCGCGCGAGGCCTATGCCACCAGCGAGGCGCGGCGCAGCGCCTTCCGCGCGCTCACCCGGGCCACACGCACCCGCCTGGCGGCCATTTATGAGCAAAAAGAGCTTCAAGCGGTAGAGGATCATGCGCTGAATGCTATGAAAACAGAAGCAATGAAGGCTTTCCGAGACGACTATGCCGCGCTGCGCGCAAGCTGGCTGGACGCGCCCGGCGGCACGCCGCCCCGGGCCACAACCGCCCAGGTGGCCGGCTACGACCGCTGGGTGGCCCAGGCCAACAACGCCAGCTTTGCGGCCCAGGCCGCCTACGACGAACTGGTGCCTGCATTCGAGGCCTTGTTTGAACGCGAGGTCCGCAACTGGCCCCGGTTTTATGATGCCGTACGACAACTGACGCAGCAGCCCCAGCCCGAGCGGCACGAGGCCCTGCGCGCCCTTTTACCTGACCCGCAACACCTCAAGGAGACAGCCGGTGCCTGACATTCATATCCACCGCGAACACCACCTGGGTTTCAAGGAAGCCCGCAAGGTCGCCTTCTCCTGGGCCGAGAAGGCCGAAGAAAAGTTCGACATGGAATGCACCTACGAAGAGGGCGAGAAGGAAGACCTGCTCACCTTCACCCGCACCGGCGTCAAAGGCACGCTGCTGGTGGATGCCCACCAGTTCGAAATGAAAGCGCAGCTGGGCTTCTTGCTAGGCGCCTTCAAGGACCGCATCGAGGCCGAGATTGGCGAACAGCTGGATGCGCTGCTCAATGCACCGCACCCCAGTGCCAAGAAGCCCGCCACCGACAAGAAGAAAGCGGCGGCAGACACGGATGCCGGCAAGCCAGCCCCCAAGGCAGCAGCCAAGCCTGCCGCCAAGGCCAAGAAGGCCTAGCCGCAAGGGCCCCGCCATGACATCCACCGCGAACGAGGCCAGCGCCCACAGCCCGGCGTTTTACACCCTCTCCACGCTGCTGCACACCCGCTACAGCTGCCGCGCGTTTCTGCCCGAGCCGCTCCCGCGCAGCACCATCGAGGCCATCCTGGCCGCCGCGCAGCGCACGGCCTCGTGGTGCAATGCGCAGCCCTGGCAACTCACCATCGCAAGCGGTGCCACGCTGGAGGGCCTGCGCAGTGCCCTGCAATCCCACATGCTCGCCGCGGCACCCCAGCCCGACCTGCCCTGGCCGCGCGAGTACCGGGGCGTGTACCAGGAGCGGCGGCGCGAATGCGGCTGGGGCCTGTACGAAGCCCTGGGCATTGCCAAGGGTGACCGCGAAGCCTCGGCCCGCCAGGCGGCGCAGAACTTCACCATGTTTGGTGCACCGCATGTGGCCATCATCAGCAGCGACGAGGCCCTGGGCGTGTACGGCGCGGTGGACTGCGGTGCGTATGTGAGCAACTTCATGCTGGCCGCGCACAGCCTGGGCGTGGGCTCCATCGCGCAGGCCGCGCTGGCCTCCTACCCCGGCGTGCTGCGTGAGGTGCTGGGTATTGGCGAGGACCGCAGCATCGTCTGTGGCATCTCTTTCGGCATGGCAGACCCGGCGCACCCGGCCAATCACTTCCGCACCACGCGCGCCGACCCGGCCAGCAGCGTGGAGTGGAAGGACTGAGACGCCGAGAGGCGGGACCTGACGGGCGTCAGGCCACAACGCGCAGCAGGGGACTGCGTGTATGCAGCAACCCAAACAGGTTCTTGGGGTCGGACAGCTGGGGGATGAGTTCGATGGGCTGGCCCATGCCCAGCTCGGCCGCCGCGTCGCGCAGGAAGCGCAGCGCAGAAAAGTCCTCCAGCGCAAAGCCTACCGAGTCGAACACCGTCACCGCCGCATCGCTGGCGCGCCCGCCATGCTGGCCCGCCAACACTTGCCACAGCTCGGTCACTGCAAAGTCAGGCGGCAGTTGCTGGATGTCGCCTTCTATACGCGTCTGCGGCCCGTATTCCACAAACACCTGGGACTGGCGCAGCACGTCGGCGTGCAGCTCGGTCTTGCCGGGGCAGTCGCCGCCCACCGCGTTGATGTGCATGCCGGGCGCCAGCAGGTCGGGCGTGAGGATGGTGGCGTTGGTTTTGTCGGCCGTCACCGTGGTCACGATGTCGGCGCCGCGCACGGCCTCGGCCGTGCTGGTGCAGGCCACGGGGCGCAGGCCCACCGTGCCTTGCAGGTTGGCCTGCAGCTTGGCCGTTGCAGCCGGATCGGTGTCGAATAAACGCAGGGAGTCGATACCCAGCAGATGGTGAAAGGCCAGCGCCTGGAACTCGCTCTGTGCACCGTTGCCAATCAGCGCCATGGTGCGGGCACCGGGGCGGGCCAAGGCCCGTGCGGCCACGGCCGACATGGCGGCGGTGCGCAGCGCGGTGGTGAGGGTGAGTTCGCTCAACAGCAGCGGCGCGCCCGTGGACACATCGGCCAGCACGCCAAACGCCATCACCGTGGACAGGCCCCAGCGCGTGTTCTTGGGGTGGCCGTTGACGTACTTGAATGCATAGGTCTGCCCATCTGCAATGGGCATGAGTTCGATCACGCCGTCGCGCGAGTGGCTGGCTACCCGTGCGGATTTGTCGAAGGCGCCCCAGCGCAAGAAGTCATCATGGATGTAGTCGGAGATGCCGCGCAGGCAGGCCTCGATGCCCTTGCGCTGCACCAGCGCGATCACATCAGGGGCGCTGAGGTACAGGGTGGAAAAGTGCTGGGGGGTAGCCATGGTGTGGGTCTCCGGGTGCCGATGTATGCGTCTGCAGCCAGTGTCCCGAAGCGCAAAAACAATGGGAATCGCCCAAACTGCCGCCTATTGCAGGGCGGTTTGCCGGTATGCCAGCCAAAATTGCCACTTTGCTCAAAAGCCCAGGGCTGCGTTTGGCGCAGCCCACGCGCTATCCTCTGCCGCTTGATTTGCCCCGCACCATGACGTCCCCAGAAATCCTCATCAGCGAAGTCGGCCCGCGCGACGGCCTGCAGTCCGTCCAGGCCACCATGCCCACCACCCACAAGCTGCGCTGGATCGACGCGCTGGTGGCGGCGGGCCTGCGGGAGATCGAGGTCGGCTCGTTCGTGCCCGCCCGCCTGCTACCCCAGATGGCCGATGTGGCCGAGGTGGTGCGCCACGCGCTCACCCACCCCGGCATCACCGTGATGGCGCTGGCGCCCAACCTGCGTGGGGCCGAAGCCGCGCTGGCGGCGGGCGTGCACAAGGTCACGCTGCCGGTGTCGGCCAGCGCCGCGCATTCGCTGGCCAACGTGCGCAAGACGCGCGAGGCCATGGTCGAAGAGGTGCGCGCCGTGGCACAGCTGCGCGACGCGCAGGCGCCTGGCGTGCTGGTGGAGGTGGGGCTGTCCACCGCCTTTGGCTGCACGCTGCAAGGCGCGGTGCCCGAGGACGATGTGATCTGGCTCGCCGGCCTGTGTGCGGAGGCGGGCGCCGATGAGGTGGGCTTGTCGGACACCACCGGCATGGCCAACCCGGCCCAGGTGCGCCGCCTGTTCACGCGTTTGCGCGCCGAGCTGGGTGCCAAGGCCGGGGCGGCCCACATGCACAACACCCGAGGCCTGGGCCTGGCCAACTGCCTGGCGGCCTACGACGTGGGGGTGCGCACCTTTGATGCGTCGCTGGGCGGGCTGGGCGGTTGCCCCTATGCGCCGGGCGCGTCGGGCAATGTGGTGACCGAAGACCTGGTGTTCATGTTTGAGGCCATGGGCATCACCACGGGGGTGGACCTGGAGCGCCTGATGGCCGCGCGCGCGCCGCTGCAGGCGGGGCTGCCGGGCGAGCCCATTTACGGCATGACGCCTGAGGCGGGGCTGCCCAAGGGGTGGACTAAGGCATAGCCCCGGGGCAACCAAAGAAAAAGGCGACCTCGGTCGCCTTTTTCTTTGGGGTACTGCCGTATCAGCTCAGCGAGGTGATCAGGTCCACATACTGCTGCTTGGCCTCGTCGGCGCTGGTGCCCTTGAGCTTTTCCCAGGCGTCCCACTTGGCACGGCCCACCATGTCGGAGAAGCTGGGCTTCTTCTCGGTGTTGTCGCCAGCGGTGGCCTGCTTGTACAGCGCGTAGATCTTGAGCAGCGTGGCGTTGTCGGGACGCTCGCTCAGGTTCTTGGAATTGGCCACGGCGGCTTCGAAGGTGGCGTTGAGGTCGGCCATGTCTGTGTGCTCCTTGGGATGTATGGGGGAGGGAAAGAACGGTGTCGGCAAGGGTTTGCTGCGTTGTATCTTACGGGCTGAGCATGGCCTGGGGCCGCTCAATCCATAGAGGCAAGCCCCCAAAAATCAAACAATAGGTGTACATCTGATGGTGACCCGCATTCCTGCCCCCCGCAAAGCCACACCCGGCCACAGCACAAGCCCCCTGCGCACCCTGCGCGACCAAGGGCCTGACGTGGCGCGCAAGGCGGCCCAGGCCCTGCCCCCCGCCGCCCGCAAAGCCGCCACCGTGGTTCAGAAGAACGTGCGCCGCGCCGCCACCGGCATGCTGGGCCTGTCGGGCGAGCGCATGAGCAAGGTCGATACCGCCTGGCTGCGCATGGACTCCCACAGCAACCTGATGATGATCAACGGCGTGTGGACCCTGTCGCCCGGCATCACCTGGGAGGCGCTCTGCGAACGCGTGCAGCAGCGCCTGCTGCAGTACCCGCGCTTTCGCCAGCGGGTGGTGGAAGACGCGGCGGGCGCCACCTGGGTGGAGGACCGCAACTTCGACATTGCTGCGCATGTGCTGCGCGAAAAGCTGCCCCACCGCAAAGGCCACAGCATGCAGCGTGCGCTGCAAGACCGCGTGGGTGAACTGGCCATGCAGCCGCTCGATACCCGCCGCCCGCTGTGGCAGATGCACCTGATCGAAGACTTTGTGGGCGACGACGGCACCCAAGGCAGCGCGCTCATCGTGCGCATCCACCACTGCATTGCCGACGGCATTGCCCTCATCTCGGTGACTATGTCGCTGGTGGATGGCGGCTCGGAGCCCCCCAAGCGCAAGGCGCGAACGGGCAAGGAAGCCGCCACCGCCGAGGACTGGATTGCGGATGCCCTGATCAAGCCCTTCACTGGCCTCACCGTGAAGGCGCTGGACCTGGCAGGCGACAGCGCGGCCAAGTCGTTGCAAATGCTGGGCGATCCGGAGAAGGCCATGCAGCATGGGCTCTCGGGCACGGCCGACATGGCCCGCGTGGCCTACCAGCTCGTCAGTGATGCCGCAGCGCTGGCGTTGATGCCCGACGACTCGCCCACCCGCCTCAAGGGCCAGCCCGGTAGCGCCAAACGCGTGGCCTGGTGCCCGCCGATCCCGCTCGAAGAAGTCAAGGCCATCGGCAAGGCACTGAACTGCTCCATCAACGATGTGCTGCTGTCGTGCGTGGCGGGCGCCATCGGCGGCTACCTGCGCAGCCAGGGCGATGACCCCACGGGCCAGGAGATCCGCGCCATGATCCCCGTGAACCTGCGCCCCATGGAAGAGGCCTGGAAGCTGGGCAACCGCTTTGGCCTGGTGCCGTTGGTGCTGCCGATTGGCGTGGCCAACCCCATCGAGCGCGTGTACGAAGTGCGCAAGCGCATGAATGCGCTCAAGGGCAGCACCCAACCCATCCTGGCATTTGCCATGCTGGCGGTGGCGGGGCTGATGATCAAGCCCGCACAGGATGCGCTGCTCAACCTGTTCGGCCGCAAGACCACGGCCGTGATGACCAACGTGCCCGGCCCCAAGGAACAGCTCACGCTGTGCGGATCGCGCGTCACGCAGTGCATGTTCTGGGTGCCGCAGTCGGGCGACATTGGCCTGGGGGTCTCCATCCTGAGCTACGGTGGTGGCGTGCAGTTTGGCTTGATCACCGACACCACCTTGTGCCCCGAGCCGCAGCAGATCATCGACGCGTTTGCACCCGAGTTTGACCAGCTGTCGCTGCTTACGCTGATGCTGCCGTGGGGCGAATGACTGGCTTGGCACCCCTGCCGCTCCGCGCCTGGGCACGCCGGGCGTGTGCAATCGCTTGGCTGCTGGGCGCCTGCGGCGTACACGCGGAGGTGCAGGAAGAAAACACCCAGCGACCCTACGTGGTGCGCGCCCAGCCGGGTGAGAGCCTGCGCGCGGCCCTGCATGCCGCCACCCCCATTGCGGTGGGTGGGCAGCGCTTTCATGGCTATACCCGCTGGAACGTGCGCTGGACCTTCCGTTGGTGGCGTGAAGCCTCGGGCCGCTGCGCGATCACCGAGGTCACCACCCGGTTGCACACCGAGGTGCAACTGCCCGAACTGCAAGCCGCAAGCCCCGAGCAACAAGCGGCTTTTGACCGGTACCTTCGGGCCCTGTCCGACCACGAGCAGGGCCATGTGCAGATCGGCCGCGATGCCGCGCAAGCCATCGACCAGGGCATCCGGCAGATGCCTGCAGCGTCCGATTGCGCCACGTTGGAGCGCGAGGCCAATGCCCTGGGCCACCGGCTGCTGCAGGACCATGTGGCACGCGAAAAGCAATACGACCAGCGCACCCGCCACGGGGCCACACAAGGCGCGCGGCTGGACTGATCACACAGGCGGAGGCTAGCAGCGGTCTTAGCGCTTGCGTTGTAGAGGCGTTACCACCAGCCCATCCGTCAGGCGGGACACCGCGGCCACCACATCGACTACGGGCTCGCCCATCTGCACGCGCACGATGGCGCCCTCCACCACCAGGGTGAGTGCCTGTGCAATCTGCGCACGCTGGGCAGACGCAGGCAGCAAGCCCGCCAGCAACGCCGTCATGTCGCGCTTGTGGCGCTGTGCAATCTCCAGCACCTCGGGCACGGTGTCTCCCAGTTCGCTCACGCTGTTGATGAAGGCGCAGCCCCGAAAGTGCTGGCTGCCCAACCATTCCGCCAGGGCAGGCGCCAAGGCCCGCGTGGGGTCGGTGCCTGCGGGCAACGCGTGCGCATGCCGCTGCAGCGCATCGCCAAACCAGGCCGTCCAGCCGGTGTGCCGGTACTCCAGGTACGCGCAGATCAGGTCGTTCTTGCTCGGGAAATGCCGGTAGAAGGTCACCTTCGTCACGCCGGACTCCGCGATCACGCGGTCGATGCCCGTGGCACGGATGCCGTCCCGGTAGAACAGCGCATGGGCCGTGTGCAGCAGGCGGTCTCGGGCAGGCAGGTCTTGCCAGCCAGGAGGGAGGGGATCAAAGGTCATTCGCTCATTGTAGACAAACCTGTCTACATGGCCTTATGATGGAGAGTAGACAGACCTGTCTACATCAACCCTTCACCTTCGAGGTCCCCATGGAAACACGCCCGCCCTTGCCCCCCTTTACACAACACACCGCCATCCAGAAGGTGCGCCTGGCCGAAGACGGCTGGAACTCGCGCGACCCGGCCCGCGTGGCCCTGGCCTACACCGAGGACACACGCTGGCGCAACCGCGCCGAGTTCCCCGTGGGCCGCGACGCCGCCCGGCAGCTGCTGGAGCGCAAGTGGGCGCGCGAACTGGACTACCGCCTCATCAAGGAGCTGTGGGCGTTCAGCGGCCACCGCATCGCCGTGCGGTTTGCCTACGAATGGCATGACGACTCAGGCCAGTGGTACCGCAGCTACGGCAATGAGAACTGGGAGTTCAACGACGATGGTCTGATGGCCGTGCGCCACGCCAGCATCAACGACCGCCCCATCCAGGCCGCAGACCGGCTGTTCTTCTGGCCCCTGGGGCGCCGGCCGGACGACCATCCGGGGCTGAGCGACCTGGGCCTTTGAGGATCGGCGGCCCGCCAGGGGAACGGAAATCGCTCAGGGCTGCGACGCCACCTGCGCCAATGCCAGTTCCCACAACGACTCCGCCACCGGCGACATCTCGGCGCGCTGGCGGTACAGGCGGATCTGCACCGGCACGTTCCAGTCGGCGCCCCCGGCGGCCACCAGCGTGCCGGTGCGCAGCTCGTCGGCAATCAGGCTTTCGGGCAGCCAGGCCACACCCCGCCCTTCCTGGGCCAGGGTCTTGAGCAACACCGCGTGGTGCGCGGTGAACACCACCGCCACCGGGCCGTCAGTGCCTTCAGCAAACACCCCGCGCATGCGGGCCCGCATGATGCGGCCGAGCCCCGACGCCTCGCTGTAGGCCAGCACGGGCACCGGGGCCGACTGGCCCAGCGCGTGCAGCGGCTGGCCGGCAGCGCCCCCCGGCTGCGGCGCACTGACGGGCAGCAACCGGTCGTCCGCCAGGCGGCACATGGGGTACTGCGCCTCGTCCAGGCGTCCCGGCACCCCCTCATGGCCATGGCACAGCACAAACTGCACACGGCGCTGCAGCATCAGGTCTTCGCAGGCCTGGGAGCTGTCCGACATGGTCTGGATGGGCCCCAGCCGCAGTCGTGCCTCCATGCCCACCAGCCAGCGCGGAAAGAACGTGAGCGAGAGTACATGCGTGGCCGCAAAGCGCAGACTGGCAGCGGCCAGGTCATGCGCAGCGCGGGCCTTGATGCGTGCGGCCTCCAGGTTGGCGAGGATGGTCTCCAGCAGCGGCAGAAAGCGCTGGCCCGCCGCCGTGAGCGCGGCGGGGTGGGCACTGCGGTCGAACAGCTCCACGCCCACCCAGTCTTCCAGGGCACGGATATGGCGGCTGAAGGCGGGCTGGGCAATGGCGCGGGCCTCCGCCGCGCGCGAGAAGTTGCCCGTCTCGGCCAGGGCGAGGAAATCCTCCAGCCATTCCAGGTCCAGGGGTCGGTTGCCGGGTCCCATGTGTCTCCGCGATGGATCGATAGATAGTTGTATGCGATTCGAGTATTGGACCGCTGGCACCGGGTGGGAAATGATCCACCCCGTTGTTCACCAGCTTTTCCCAACGGAGACAAGAAAGCATGCCTGCCATCTCGAATTATCGCGGGATCATCCCCGCCATCTCGTGCCCCTTCACCCCCAACCACCACATCGACGAGCCCGCGCTGCGCAAGCTCGCGTCCTGGCTGGCGGGCCATGACGGTGTGGTGGCCATCATGACCAACGGCCACACCGGCGAGGTTTTCTCACTCACGCCGGTCGAGCGCGCCGAGGTCACCCGCATCGTGGCCGACGAGCTCAAGGGCCGCATGCCCGTCATCTCGTCCATCGTCTGCGAAGGCCTGAAGGACGCGGCCGACCACGCCCGTGCAGCGGTCGAAGCCGGCGCCGTGGCGCTCGACGTGATGCCCCCGCACCACTGGCTGCGCTTTGGCTTCACGCCGGGCCATGCACTGCAGTACTTCGAGGCCATCCACCAGGCCGCCCCCAACGCCGACCTGGTCTGCCACGTCTACCCCGCCTGGACGCGCGCTTCGTACTCCTCGCAGCTGCTGGCCGACCTGGCGAAGCTGCCCTACCTGCAGGCCTTCAAGGTGGGCCAGCGCGACATGAACAAGTACGCCCGCGACATCCAGGCGATCCGCGAGGCCGATGCCTCCAAGGCCATCCTGACCTGTCACGACGAATACCTGCTGGCCTCGATGGTGCAGGGCGTGGACGGCGCGCTGGTGGGCTTTGCCACCTTCATCCCGCAGCTCATCATCGATTTGTGGAATGCGGTGAAGGCCGGCGACCTGAAAAAGGCCATGGAAGTGCAGGCCGTCATCACACCGCTGAAAGACGCTGTGTATGGCGGCGGCGAGCCCACGGGCGAGGCCCACGCCCGCATGAAGGGCGGCATGTACCTGGCGGGTGTGATTGACGACGCCACCGTGCGCCCGCCGACCGAGGCGCCGAATGCCAAGGAAGTCGAAGCGCTGCGCGCTGCGGTGAAGCAGGCCGGCCTGCTCAAGCGCTGAGCGGTCCCTGCGAGGCTCTGGGGATTTTGAGTCCCCCGCGCCTCATTGCACACAAGAAAACCGACAAGGAGACAAGACACCATGCAACGCCACCTTTTCATCCGCGCCGCCCTGGGTGTAGCCACGCTCGCGATGGCGGCCAGCAGCTTTGCGCAGGCTTACCCCACCAAGCCCATCCGGATGGTCATCCCCTTTCCGCCAGGCGGCACGCTCGACACCGTGGGCCGCATGCTCGCGCAAAAGCTGGGCGACCAGATGGGCCAGAACTTCATCGTCGAGAACAAGGCGGGCGGCAATGGCGTGATTGGCGGCGACGTGGTGGCCAAGGCCCCGGCCGACGGCTACACGCTGCTGTTCAACGCATCCACCTTCACCACGGCGCCCATGACCATGAAGTCCGTGCCCTACGGCGTGGTCAAGGACTTCACGCCCGTGGCGCTGGTGGCCAAGGCCCCGCTGTCGGTGGCCATCAACAAGAACCTGCCGGTCACCGACATCAAGTCGCTGATGGCCTACGCCAAAGCCAACCCCGGCAAGATGACTTTCGCCGTGGGCTCCATCGGGTCGGCCGGGCACCTCTCGACCGAACTGCTCAAGCGCGCAGGCAACCTTGACTACCTGATCGTGCCCTACAAGGGCACGGCGCCTGCGTTCCAGGACCTGATCGGCGGACAGATCGACGGGTTCATCGATCCGATCCTGGGGTCTCTGCAGTACCACAAGAGCGGCATGCTGCGCGTGGTGGCCGTCACCTCCGCCCAGCGCGCAGCGAGCTTGCCCGACGTGCCCACGGTGGGCGAGACGATTCCGGGCTACGAGTTCTACAGCTGGTATGGCCTGTGGGGCCCGGCCAAGCTGCCGGCGGACATCACCCAGCGGCTGAACACCGAGGTGAACAAGGCCCTGGCCGAGATGACGCCCAAGCTCAAGGAGCAAGGGCTGCTGACCACACCGGGCAGCGTGGAGGACTTTGCGAAGTTCCAGCGCAGCGACATGGAGCGCTCGCAGAAGATCGTCACCGAAGGGAACATCCGTGTCGAGTAACGCCCGCCACGCCGTCGTCACCGGCAGCAGCAGCGGCATAGGCCGCAGCATCGCCGAGTCGCTGCTGGCTGGCGGCTGGCGCGTGACGGGCCTGGATGTGGCCCAGCCGACGGTCGTTCACCCCTCGTTCACCCATACACCGGTCAACCTGGCCGATGGCACCGACATCGCCCGCGTGGCCGCTGCGCTGCCCGGCGTGGACGCGCTGGTCCATGCGGCCGGCGTGCTGCGCGTGGGGCCGCTGGGCCAGCTCGACCATGCGGGGGGCGAGCTGATGTGGCGCCTGCATGTGGATGCCGCCACCCGGCTGGCCGATGCCATCGTGCCCGGCATGGCCCAGCGCGGCCAGGGGCGCGTGGTGTTCATTGGCAGCCGCGTGGCGCAGGGCATGGCCGGGCGTGGTCAGTACGCCGCGACCAAGGCCGCACTGATTGCACTGGCGCGCAGCTGGGCCGCCGAGGTGGCCGCGCAGGGCGTGACGGTGAATGTCGTCTCGCCCGCAGCCACCGCCACCGGCATGCTGAACGACCCCGCCCGCCAGGGCAGCGCGCCGCGCCTGCCGCCCATCGGCCGCCTGATCGAGCCTGCCGAGATTGCCGCACTGGTGGGCTTTCTTCTGTCTGAATCTGCCGCCGCCATCACGGGGCAGGACATCGCGATCTGCGGGGGCTCTTCGCTCGCCCGCTGATCTTTCCTTTTGATCCCGCCCCTTTCCCTCTTTGCCAACCAACGCGACCACCATGAAGATCGTCAACATCCTCGAATCGACCCGTCCCATCAAGTCGGACATCCGCAACGCCTACATCGACTTCTCGAAGATGACGCTGAGCCTCGTGGCCGTGGTCACCGACGTGATCCGCGATGGCAAGCCGGTGATCGGCTACGGCTTCAACTCCAACGGTCGCTACGGCCAGGGCGCGCTGATGCGCGACCGTTTCATCCCGCGCGTGCTGGAGGCCGAGCCTGACAGCCTGCTGGATGAGACTGGCGAGAACCTGGACCCGCACAAGGTCTGGGCCCGCATGATGATCAACGAAAAACCCGGCGGCCACGGCGAGCGCTCGGTGGCGGTGGGCACCATCGACATGGCCGTGTGGGATGCCACGGCCAAGATTGCGGGCAAGCCGCTGTTCCAGCTGCTGGCCGAGCGCTATGGCAACGGCACACCCAACCCGCGCGTGTTCGTCTACGCCGCTGGCGGCTACTACTACCCCGGCAAGGGCCTGGACGGCCTCAAGAAGGAAATGGAAAGCTACCTGGCGCGCGGCTATTCGGTGGTCAAGATGAAGATCGGCGGCGCCACGCTGGCCGAAGACTGCGAGCGCATCGAGTCGGTGCTCAAGATCCTGGGCCCGGGCCAGCAACTGGCAGTGGACGCCAACGGCCGCTTCGACCTGAAGACCGCCATCGAATACGGCAAGGCCCTGTCGCAGTACCCGCTGTTCTGGTACGAAGAAGCGGGCGACCCGCTGGACTACGAGCTGCAGGCGAGGCTGGGCGAGGTTTACAAGGGCCCGATGGCCACGGGCGAGAACCTGTTCTCGATGCAGGACGCGCGCAACCTGATCCGCCACGGCGGCATGCACAAGGACCGCGACTGGCTGCAGTTTGACTGCGCGCTCAGCTACGGCCTGGTGGAGTACCTGCGCACGCTCGACATGCTCAAGGAATACGGCTGGTCCCCCAGCCGCTGCATTCCACACGGGGGCCACCAGATGTCGCTGGCGATCGCGGCAGGCCTGGGCCTGGGCGGCAACGAGAGCTACCCCGATCTGTTCCAGCCTTACGGCGGATTCCCGGATGGCGTGAAGGTGGATAACGGCTACGTCACGCTGCCGCCGCTGCCGGGCATCGGCTTTGAAGGCAAGTCGGACCTGATCGCGGAGATGCGCGCGCTGGCGTCCTGACGGATGACTGGACGCAAAAAAAGGCACGCCCCAGGGCGTGCCTTTTTGCATCCAATGTGTTGCTCAGGTGGCTGAGCAGGTAAAGCTCTCTGCCTTGCTCGGGTCACCCGTGCCGTTGTAGCGCGGGAATTGGGGGTACTCGCACACCGGGCGCTGGGCCACCGGCGTGCTCGTGCCCGGGGCGAACTTGGTGGCCACCAGCTTGTCAGGCGCCGTGCCCTTCTCCACCCAGGCGTCCATGGCGGCCAGCAGGTCGATGGAGCGCGGCTCGGTGCCCACGCCGTCCAGGTCATGCCCGTTGGAAGGCGAGGTGACCATGCGTGCAAAGGTCTGTACCTTGCTGGCGCCCAGGCGCTGTTTCACCGTGTCGAAGTATTCCGCCGTGCGGTACAGCGACACGCAGGTGTCGCCCAGGCCATACCAGATCAGCAGCTTGCCGCCGTTGTCGGCAAAGGCAGCAATGTCTGGGTCCGTGCCGTCGATCATCTCGGCCAGCCGGCTGTACTGCGCCTGGTACTGCGTGGGGTCGTGGGTCAGGATGTTGGCGTTGGGGTTGCCTTCCACCAGTCGCGCAGCTTCGGTCACGGCCATGTGGTTGAACGAGTCGGGCGTGTCAAAGCTGGTGCCGAACATGTACGACTGCCAGTCCGATGTGGACGCACCGCCCCGGCCATAGCGCGGGTAGCCCACGGCGCCGCGCGACAGGGTCACGGGCGTCTTGTGGTCGCTGTAGATGAGGCGGATGGACTCGATCTGGCCAGCCGTGAGGCAGCTGTCGTTGTCCGCTCCCTGGCACAGCAGGTCGGTGGGCACGTAGTTGCAGGCCTCGATGTTGCCGATGATGCCATCCTTCAGGCCATCGAGGCCGTCGCACGCCGCCACCTCGGCCTTGGCATACAGCGCGATCTTGGCAGGGCTCATCCAGTTGTCGCGGCTCTTGAAGATGTGGCGCAGCACCGTGGGGCCCAGGTTGACCTGGTGCGCCTGCTGGGCGATGGCGGGCTCCATGGCGACCACGCCGTCGTAGTCCTTGGGGTACTTCTGCGTGGAGATGAGCCCCGAGCGCCCACCGTTGGAATGGCCCATGTGGTAGCGCCGGGTGGGACGCTTGCCGTAGAACTCGGTTGCGATGGCGGTGCCCACCTCCAGCACGAAGTGGTTGGCGTCGAACGCATGGTTGCGCAGCGCCACGTCGCTGCGGCCCCAGGCAAAGCCGCGCACCTGGTGGCCGGAGTCGGAGCTGATCTTCACGTACGGGTTGGCCGAGGGGCCCACCAGCTGCTGGTACCACGGGTCGTCGGTGGGGATGAAACCGTCAAAGCCGCCACCGCCAATGGTCAGCGTCTTGCCGTTCCACTGCGCGAGCGTGGGCAGCTCTACCGCCCAGTTGATGGTGGAATCGGGCGAGGAAACGATCTGCCCGCGCACGATGCAGGCATCGGGCAAGGTGGCGTCGGCCTTGCGCAGCTCGGTGCGGGTGACTTTGGCGCCATGGGGGAGCGCGGCAGAGGTGTACGCGGCGCAGGCTTCGGCCAGGGGTTTGCTGGCCAGTGGGGGATTGGCGTCGCTGCCGCCGCCGCAGGCGGTCAGGGCCAACGTGGCCACGGCACCCAGGGTGCAGGCGGCAGTCCATCGCCCTGCGCGTGCCAGGGCGTGGCGCCGGGGCGCCGCAGTGAGGGAGTGAGGATGGGGGAACATGCGAGGGTCTCCTGTTATGACGGTTCTTCAGGAGTCCAGGCCGGGCGACGGTGTGGCCCGCACCGGTGTCTGGACTCCGGTGCGGACGATAGGAAAAGGCGGCGCGGTTGCAGCCTCTGCAAATGCAGAGGGAGCGGGAAACTACCGAGCACCGCAGGGTCCACCTGCGGTACCCCGTAACCACCCCCTACTGGTGGCGAAGCGCGGCCACCAACTCCAGCTTGTTGCTCACGCCCAGCGCGGCATAGGCCGTGCGCAGATAGGTGCGCACCGTGGCGGGGGTGAGGCCCAGCGTGGCCGCAATGTCTTTGTGCGAGCGGCCCTGGGCGTAGAGCATGGCGGCGCTCAGCTCGCGCGGGGCCAGCGCCTGCTTGTGCTGGCGCGAGGCCAGGCTCACCGCCACCAGCGGCCCGCAGGGCTCCAGCCGCAGGCGGCAGGCCTTGCCCACCGACAGGGTGCAGGGCGCGCCCGCCAGCGCCTGCGCCACCGCCGGTGGCAGGTGGGTGCCGTTCCAGCCGGGGCAGGCCTCGCCCAGCGCCCGGCTGATGCGCAGTCCGGCAAACAGCAGCTCGCCCGACGGCCGGGCCAGGGCAAAGCGGTCCCATGGGCGGCCGGGGGTGTCGCTCTGCAGACGCTGCAGCCGGTGGTGCCACTGCTGCAACAGGTGCAGGACGAATTCGCCGAACAGCACGGTCTCGCCGTCCGAAAACTCGGGCCGCGTCGGCGGGCGATAGATGGAGACAAAAAACATCAGTCCGCTGTCAGGCAGCTCGGCCGTGAGGGCCATGCAGTGGTGCAGGCCGTGGCGCTGGCTGAAGGCCAGCACCTGCGGGTGCTCTGGAGCCTCGCCGATCACATCGCGCTCGCGGATCACCACCCCGAGCTGGCGCATGGACTGCAACCCAAACTCATCGACGGCCGCCAGCGCGTTCCACTCCTCGGCAAAACTGCGACTCAGGCCCATGCTGCCGTGCAGCCAGTTGCGGGGCGCTACCTGCACGTCGCCCGCAGAGACCTCGCCCCACCAGGCGGAATCAAAAGGCACCAGGCTTTGCAAGGTCTGCATGGCCTGGTGCAACAAGTCCTGTGGGGCCACCTGCTGGGCGTGCTCAGACAGCTGGAGCAGGCTGCGGCTCAGCGCGCGCAGCGGGTCGGGCGGGGGCACGAAGGGCTGCCGTGCCGGCCCTGCCTGCCGGGCAGAAGGCGGGCTCATCGGCATGCGCGTCGCCCCGCATCGTGCACAGGGTCAGAGGCCATGGTGTCTCCTGGTTTTTGGGGCGATGGTAGCCGCCCTGCGGTGGCAGCCCCAACCCTCCTGAACCCGTACTACCCGCCAAACCCCTGCGCAATCACTACTATATTGATAGCACCACAGGCATATGAAACTAGCACCTGGGGCTACTTTGGCACAAAATCAGGCCGCTAGCCCGTCCACCGCCTGGAACATCGACTGCCGTGCCTGGCTGATGATCTGGCCCTTCCACACGTCGGTGTCGGTGTAGAAGGCCGCCAGCATTTGCGCCTTGATCTGGGCCGCCTTGTCAGCCGGAGTTTCGGGGTGCAGATTGAGCCATTGCTCGGCACGGATGGCGTTCATCACGTCGAGCACGGGCACCGTGCCGTACTCCATGGCAATGCCGGTGTACTCGGCATGGGGGCACTCGTCGTAGATCGAGGTCCACATCAGGCCGGTGAGGAAGGCCGAGGTGGACGAGCCGTCGTAGATCGACGTGACCGGCGTGGCGCCGCCGCCGTCCCACCAGGCGCGTGCGCGGGCCACGGCCACGGCGTCGTCATTGCCGGCATAAATGCGCTCGCCATGGCCGCTGGGGCCCAGGCCGGTGTGCAGGTCAATCCAGGCAATCTTGGAAGCTGCGGCACCGTGCTGGCGCAGCACCTGGCGCAGCGTGCGGTTGCTCCAGGTGGGCTCGGTGCCACCAAAGAACACACCCTGCGGAAACTCGTGCTGGCCCTGCGAGATGGCGGCCTGCCACGCGGCCTCGCCCTTGGTGGCGATGTACTCCGCCACCGCCGCCTGGTTCTCGGGGCCGGGCGGCCACTGCTCGGGCAGCAGCAGGGGCTGCACCTCGCGGTAGGCCGTATTCACCGGCAGGGGCTTGCTGAAGTCCTGGAAGTTGCGGTTCAGGTCCACGTTCTCGTGCGTGAAGCGGCGCACGTGCGAGAAGCCATAGGGATTGAGCGCGTGGATGTAGAGCGTCGCTACCCCCGCATCGCGTGCCTTGGCGCGCCACTCGGCATCGTGCAGCGCAAACACCTGCACGCCGCTGCCGCAGTAGCCCTCGACGCCATGGCAGGCGCTGCTCACGATGAGCAGCTTTTTCGCATCGGTAGGGCCGTCGCGCACCACGTCCATGGCCAGGTCTTCGCCGTCGCGGCCCTTGAGCGGGTGGGCGTGCGATTCGATGGGCAGGCCGGCGGCTGCGGCGGCCTCCAGAAACTTGGTGCGTGCCTGGGCATAGCTGGGCGAGAAGGCTTCAACGATTCCGGTCATGGGCAGGGCTTTCAGGAGTCAGTGGGGAGACAAAAAGAAAACCCGGGCACGCGCGCTGCGCGCGCCCGGGTGGAGGAGGATCAACGCCGCTGCAAGCTGCTTCAGGCTGCTTCAGGCTGCTTTGGCAGGCTGGGCCAGCCATTCCTCGGCCAGCTTGACCCAGTAGGTCGCGCCCAGCGGGATCAGGTCGTCGTTGAAGTCATAGCTGGGGTTGTGCAGCATGCAGGGGCCGCCGCCGTGGCCCATCTCGCGGTGGGCACCGTCGCCGTTGGCGATGAAGCAGTACGCACCGGGCTTGGCCTGCAGCATGTAGGCAAAATCTTCGGCGCCCATGGTGGGCTCCTGGACTACCACACGCTCTTCACCCACGATGCCGGTCATGACCTTGCGGGCAAATTCGGCCTCTGCGGGGGAGTTGACGGTGGGCGGGTAGTTGCGCACGAACTCGAATTCGCAGGTGGCGTCGTGCGCAGCGCAATGGTTCTCGGCGATCTGGCGCATGCGCTTTTCGATGAGGTCCGTCACCTCGGTGGTGAAGGTGCGTACCGTGCCCTGCAGCTCCACGCTGTCAGGCACCACGTTGGTGGCCTCGCCCGCGTGGATCATGGTGACCGAGATCACGCCCGCATCCACCGGCTTCTTGTTGCGGCTGATGATGGTCTGGAAGGTCTGCACCATGCCGCAGGCAATCGGCACCGGGTCGATGCCGGTGTGCGGCAGCGCCGCATGGCCGCCCTTGCCACGGATGGTGATCTTGAACTCGCTGGTCGATGCCATCACCGGGCCGGGGCTCACCGCAAAGGTGCCCACGGGCATGCCAGGCCAGTTGTGCATGCCGTACACGGCCTCCATAGGGAACTGCTCGAACAGGCCGTCCTCGATCATCACGCGGGCACCGCCGCCGCCTTCTTCGGCCGGCTGGAAGATCAGGTACACGGTGCCGTCAAAGTTGCGGTGCTTGGCAAAGTGCTGCGCGGCCGCCAGCAGCATGGCCACGTGGCCGTCGTGGCCGCAGGCGTGCATCTTGCCCTGGTGTTTGCTGGCGTGGGCAAAGGTGTTGAACTCCTGCATGGGCAGGGCGTCCATGTCGGCGCGCAGGCCGATGGCGCGGCCGTTGGCGCCGCCATCGCGCCCCTTGACGATGCCCACCACGCCCGTCTTGCCCAGGCCCCGGTGGATGGGAATGCCCCACTCGGTGAGCTTTTGCGCCACCACGTCGGCGGTGCGCACCTCTTCGAAGCACAGCTCGGGGTGGGCGTGAATGTCCCGGCGCACCGCTGCAATACTGGCCGCCTGGGTGACGATGGAGTCAATAACGTTCATGATATGTGTCCTTACGATCTCACAGTCTAGCCCGGGAGCAACACACGTGCCAACCCGGGTTATTCGCTAGCCACCCATGATTTCTGCCCACGCCCTCGAACTTGCGCAAACCCTGGTGCGCATGAACACCGTCAGCCACAACTCCAATCTGGAGCTGATCCATTTCATCCGCGACCACCTGGCCAGGCTGGGCGTGAAAAGCCGCCTGACCTTCAACGAGGACAAGACCAAGGCGAACCTGTTCGCCACGCTGGGCGAGGGCAAGCCAGCGGGCATCATCCTCTCGGGCCACACCGACACGGTGCCGTGGGACGGGCAGGACTGGACCATGGACCCGCTGAGCGCACTGGTCAAGGACGGCAACCTGTACGGGCGCGGCAGCGCCGACATGAAGGCCTTCATCGGCGTGGCCGTGTCGCAGGCCGAGCAGTTCCTGAACAGCGATGCGCCGTTTGCACTCCACTACGCCTTCAGCTACGAGGAAGAGATTGGCTGCTTTGGCGTGAAGGAACTCATCGCCGACCTGCGCGACGCCAACATTCAACCACTGGCCTGCATCGTGGGCGAGCCCACCAGCATGATTCCTGCCATCGCGCACAAGGGCGTGTACCGCTACAAGTGCTGCGTGCGCGGCAAGGAGGCGCATTCCTCCCTCACGCCGCATTCGGTCAACGCCATCGAGATGGCCGCCCGCGTGGTGGGCCGGGTGCGCGACATGGCGGAAGACTTTGAAAAGAACGAGCCCCGCTTCGAGGGCTTTGACGTGCCGTTTTCCACCAGCAGCGTGGGCCAGTTCCACGGCGGCATCGCCGACAACGTGGTGCCGCGCGACGCCGAGTTCCGCTACGAGTTCCGCGACCTGCCCACGGCAAACGCCGCGCAGATGCAGTCTGAAGTGGTGGCCTACGCCAAATCGCTGGAGCCGGGCATGAAGAAAGTGGCGCCCGCAGCGGGCTTTGAGTTCGAGACCATCTGCGAGATACCAAGTTTTCTGGGCAGCAAGGACGACCCGGTGACGCGCCTGGCGCAGGAGCTGTCGGGCGAAAAAGGCACCACGCTGGTGGCCTTTGGCACCGAGGCGGGCCTGTTCAAGAACGCGGGCATCTCCACCGTGGTGTGCGGCCCCGGCAGCATCCAGCAGGCCCACCAGCCGGATGAGTACGTGAGTCTGGAGCAGTTGGGCCGCTGCGAAGCGTTCATGCAGGGGCTGGCGCGCACGCGCACGCTGGGCTGATCGCTTCAGGGCTGCGGGGCCTGCGCGTGCCCCCGCCCAACAGAGATCAAGTCCTGACCCGGCCGTCCCCGGTCAGCATCGACATCTCGACAAACTTCGACGCCGCGTGGCTGGTGGCGCTGAACGACACCGGAAAGCCCGAGATCACCTGGTTGCCGATGGACTCGGTGCCGGTGATAAAGCTCTCGCGTGTGATCTTGCCGCCGGCCTGGGCCTGGCGCAGGCCCTCGGTGAAGACGCGGGCAGCCAGGTAGCCCTCCATGCTGGAGTAGTTGGGCTGCACCTTGTCGCCGCCCTTCTTGATGGCCTCCAGAAACTCGCGCGTGATCTGGCGCGAGGGCTGGTAAGGCGAGGGCACCACCTGCGACACCACCACACCCGCGCCGTCCTTGCCCAGCTCGTCGGCCAGCGCCTGCGTGCCCACAAACGACACGTTGTAGAACGTGCCGCCAAAGCCCGCCTTGCGCGCCGCACGCACAAACGCGGCAGCCGACGCGTAGGCCGTGATCTGCACCACGGCATCGGGCGCGGCGGGCACCAGCTTGTCCACGGCCGCTTTCACGTCCGTGGAGTTACGCTCCACGGTGGCCGTCGCCACGGGGGTCAGCTTCAGCTCGGCCAGCGCGCGGTTCACGCCATCGAGCCCCGCCTTGCCGTAGGCGTCGTTCTGGTAGAACACCGCAATCTTCTTAAGCCCCAGATTGGTGAGTTGGCGCACGATGAGCGCGGTTTCGTCGTAGTAGGACGCACGCACATGAAAGATCAGCCGGTTGAACGGCTGGCGCAGCGCCTCGGCGCCGGTGAAGGGGCCAAAAAACGGCACCTTCTCCTTGGTGAACAGCGGCAGCGCGGCCAGGCTGGTAGGGGTGCCGATGTAGCCAAACAGGGCAAACACCTCGTCGGCAATCAGCTTGCGGGTGTTCTCGGCGCAGCGGTCGGGCTCGTAGCCGTCGTCCATGGTGCGGATCTCCACCATGCGCTTGCCCACGCCGCCCTGGGCGTTGAGCTGGTCAAAAAAGAGTTTGGCGCCCTGGTTGAACTGCACGCCCAGCTGGGCCGCCGGCCCGGTGAAGGCGGCTGACTGCCCCAGCACGATGCGCCCCTCGCCCTGCGCACGCGCTAGGCCGAACCCACCCAGTGCCACGGCCCCCATGCCCACCGAAAACTGCCTGCGCCCCAATACTGTCTGGTTCATGGTGAAATCTCTGCTCTTGTAAGAAGAAAGAAGGGGCATCCCCCTCTGCACTGCCGGTAGGCAGCCCCGTGGAAACAGGGGCCCATATGCACGCCTGTTCCAACCCTGACAGCCAGTTTAACGATCCAGCCCCCGAATGCCCACGCCTTCTGACGCTAAATCCCCTCCATCGGCACTGATTCAGGTGCGCGGCGCCTGCCCCCACGACTGCCCCGACACCTGCGCCCTGCTCACCACCGTGGACGAACACGGCGTAGCCACCCGCGTGCAGGGCAACCCCGACCATCGCCACACCGACGGCGCGCTGTGCGCCAAGGTGAGCAAGTACACCGAGCGCAGCTACCACCCCGAGCGCGTGCTCACGCCGCTCAAGCGCATCGGCCCCAAAGGCAGCGGCCAGTTCGCCCCCGCGACCTGGGATGAAGCCCTGGCCGACATCGCCCAGCGCCTGCAGGCCGTCGCCGCGCGCGCGCCCGAAGCCATCCTGCCCTACAGCTACGCGGGCACCATGGGTATGGTGCAGGGCGAGAGCATGGACCGGCGCTTCTTCCACAAGCTCGGCGCCTCGCAGCTCGACCGCACCATCTGCGCATCCGCTGGTGCCGAGGCGCTCACGCAGACCCTGGGTGGCAAGGTGGGCATGAAGGTGGAGTTTTTTGCCGAATCGCAGCTCATCCTGATCTGGGGCAGCAACTCCATCGGCAGCAACCTGCACTTCTGGCGCTATGCGCAGCAGGCCAAGCGCAGTGGCGCCAAGCTGGTGTGCATCGACCCGCGCAAGAGCGAGACGGCTGACAAATGCCACGAGCACATTCAGCTACGCCCCGGCACCGACGCCGCGCTGGCCCTGGCGCTGATGCACGAGCTGATCCAGAACGACTGGCTGGACCACGACTACATCGCCCGCCACACGCTGGGCTGGGCGCAGTTGCGCGAACGCGCCCTGCAGTGGCCGCCCGAGCGCGCGGCCGAGGTGTGCGGCATTCCGGTGGAACAGATCCGCCAGCTGGCCCAGGACTACGGCACCACGAAGCACGCCGCCATCCGCCTGAACTACGGCATGCAGCGCGTGCGCGGCGGCGGCAATGCGGTGCGCGCCGTGGCCTGCCTGCCTGCGCTCACAGGCGCCTGGCGCCACCGCGCGGGCGGCGTGCTGCTGTCCAGCTCGGGCCAGTTCCCGGCGCAGCGTGCAGTGCTGCAGCGGCCCGACCTGATGCCCGCCAAAACGCCGCGCACCATCAACATGTCTACCATTGGCGACGACCTGCTGCGCGACACGTCCGCCCAGTTCGGCCCCAAGGTCGAGGCCATCGTGGTCTACAACAGCAACCCCGTGGCCGTGGCGCCTGACTCCAGCAAGGTGGTGCAGGGCTTTGAGCGCGAGGACCTGTTCACCGTGGTGCTGGAGCACTTCCGCACCGACACGGCCGACTACGCCGACTACATCCTGCCCGCCACCACGCAGCTGGAGCACTGGGACATCCACCTGAGCTACGGCCACACCGACGTGCTCCTCAACCGCCCCGCCATTGCGCCGCAGGGCCAGGCGCGCAGCAATGCGCAGATCTTCCGCGACCTGGCGACGCGCATGGGCTTTGCCGAGCCCTGTTTTGCCGACAGCGACGAGACCCTGTGCCGCCAGGCCTTTGGCGACGCCGTGGACTACGCACTGCTCGAAAGCCAAGGCTTTGCCACGCTGGCGCTGCCCGACGCGCCGTTCGCCGAAGGCAACTTCCCATCACCCTCTGGAAAGTGCGAGTTCTACAGCACCCGCCTGGCCGCGCAGGGACTGGACGGCCTGCCCGACCACCTGCCCAACTACGAACTGCAGGGCACCAACACCCGCTACCCGCTGGCGATGATCTCGCCGCCCGCGCGCAACTTCTTGAACTCCACGTTCGTCAACGTGACAAGCTTGCGCAATATTGAGGGCCGGCCCCTCCTGGAAATCCACCCCGACGACGCCGAAGCGCGCGGCATTGCCAACGACGCCGTGGTGCGCGTGTTCAACGACCGGGGCAGCTACCTGTGCCACGCCAACGTGTCCCGCCGCGCGCGGCCGGGCGTGGTCAACGGCCTGGGGATCTGGTGGCGGAAGCTGGGGCTGAACGGCACCAACGTGAACGAGGTGACCAGCCAGGCGCTGACCGACCTGGGCCGTGCGCCGACGTTTTATGACTGCCTGGTGGAGGTGGAGGCAGCAAGCGCCGCCGATGCCGGCATGGATGCCGGGGCCCGCGCCAGCACCACGGCCTGAGGGTGGCTTGAGATGCTCGGCTTGCTATCCATTTAATAGCTGTCAGCGCAATATCCACTAGCGCTTGCAGCCATTTTGGCCCTTAACCTGCGCAAACACCCGTTCTGCGCAGGATCTGCGGCCATGCAGGGCTCCTTCGCGGCCCCTTACCCCAACAGCTTCAGCAACGCGTGTGCGCCCTGCTCGGACGATGCCGGGTTCTGCCCCGTGATCAGCGTGCCATCGGTCAGCACATAGGGCGCCCAGTCAGGGCCTTTGGAATACACGCCGCCGTTGGCCTGGAGCATGTCTTCCACCAGGAAGGGCACGATCTTTGTCAGCTGCACCGCGTCCTCTTCGGTGTTGGTAAACCCCGTGACCTTCTTGCCCTTGACCAGCGGTGACCCGTCGGGCGCCTTGGTGTGGCGCAGCACGCCGGGGGCGTGGCACACCAGCGCCAGCGGCTTGCCTGCGGCAAAGGTCTTTTCGATGAGGGCGATGGACTGCGGGTCTTCGGCCAGGTCCCACAGCGGGCCGTGGCCGCCGGGGTAGAACACGGCGTCAAAGTCCCCGGCCTTCACGCTGGATAAAGGCACGGTGCTGGCCAGCTGCTTCTGCGCTTCGGCATCGGCCTTGAAACGGCGCGTGGCATCGGTCTGGGCGTTTTCGTCATCGCTCTTGGGGTCCAGCGGCGGCTGGCCGCCGTGGGGCGATGCCAGCGTGATCTGCGCGCCGGCGTCCTTGAACACGTAGTACGGGGCGGCAAACTCTTCCAGCCAGAAGCCCGTCTTTTTGCCGGTATCGCCCAGTTGGTCGTGAGATGTGAGAACCATGAGGATGTGTGCCATGGAGGTCGCTTTCTGTAGGGGGTGAATCGGAAAACCAAACCACCACCGTAGCAGCCGTCGCGCATCTTGTCCCGCTATACGGGCAGGTTTGCGGCATTGGCTTACAACGCGGCGCGGCCGTGCGTGCCACGCCTTCGCCCTTCAACGCAGCTGCCGGTCCAGAAACTCCGCTACCTCGTTCTCCAGCGTGGCGTGGTAGGCCACGCGATCAAAGCCCTCGGGGTTGGCGGCAGCGTCTCCCGCCTCAGATGCCAGCGGCCAGACGGACTGGGCCATGAAGGCAAAGTGGCCCGCGCCCGGCACCGTGCTGGCCTGTGCAGCAGGCAAATTCGCCGCCACGTAGCCGCCGTGGTACTTGCCGGTGAGCACGGCATCGCGCTCGGCCACCATGAGCCGCACGGGCACGCTGATGGCCTTCAGGCTGCCCGGCGTGAACACCACGGCCATGGGTGCCATGGCCACCACGGCACGGATGCGGGGGTCTGCCACGGAGACCAGCGGACCATCCTGCGCGGCGGCGGGGACCTGCGCGGACGCTGCAGCAGCCGGTGCGGCCTGAACAGACTGGGCACGGCTCGGGAGCTTGCCCAGGCTGCAAAAGCCGGGGTCGTCCGACACGCTGCGGCAGTGCTGCGCCGCACGGGCGGGCTCGGCCTGGGCACCGGCCAGTGCCAGCACGGTATAGCCACCCGCCGAGTGGCCCACGGCGCCAATGCGCCCGGCCGGTATACGGGGGCCCCATTCAGGGCTGGCCAGCAGGGCATCCAACACGCGGCTCGCCTGGCGGGGGCGTTCGCTGAAGTACCGGCCGGAGGTGATCATCGACCGGTCTTCCCAGTTGTCGCCCGGGTGGCGCAGCGCCGCCACCAGATAGCCGTCGGCCGCTAGGCGCGTGGCCAGGTTGTGGTGGCCCAGCTCATGGCCGCCGGTGCCGTGCGAGATGAGGATCAGGCCCTTGAGGGGCGTGGTTGCCACCGGCGCCCCCGGCGTAACCACGGGCCGCCATGGGCCCATGGGCTGGGTGCGCGCCACCACCGGCGTGGGGTAGAACAGCGCCACGGTCACCGGCTCGACGCCCGGGACCACCAGGGTGCGCAGCCCGGCGTACTGGGCCGATGCCGGCGTGGCCCAGGCCAGCAGTGCTACAAAAGCCGCCAGCAGCGGGGCACGGGCCGTGCGCCATGCAGAGCGGAGGGCCAGGAGGAGGATGAGGGTCACGGTGCGCCTTTCGTCAAATGCCACCCAGAGGGGCGGCTTGACGGCACTGTAGGTGGCGCAACCGGCGGGCTCCATCGCCCTGCGACGAAACGCGGCTGTGCGGCGCGAAATGCGCCAGGAGAGGGACGTAACGATTGCCAAAGGCACAAGGGTGCTACAGCAAACAATCGCCCCACAGTACGTAGCACCTAGCGCTTGCCCACCAGGAGCCAGATGCGTTCTCACCCCATATCCAACGAGCCCTCGGGCTGCGGACGGCGCCAGTGGCTGCACTCAAAGGGGCTCTGCACAAACGCGGTACGGTCGTCCACGCAAGTGCCAAACACGTACTCGGGGTACAGGTAGTCGTCGCCAAAAAGCATCAGATCCAGCGGCAGGGTGCGCAGCACCGGCTGTCGCCCTTGGACTGCCACAGCCATATAGTCGGTCCATACCGGCAGCGCCAGCGTGCCGCCGGTATGCCGGCCCAGACTGCGCGGCTGGTCGTAGCCGATCCACACCACCGAGGCCACGCCCGACGAATAGCCCGCAAACCATGCGTCCCGCGCGTCGTTGGAGGTGCCGGTCTTGCCCGCCACATCAGGGCGGCCCAGCGACTTAGCCCGCCTGCCGGTGCCGTGCTCGACCACGTCGCGCAGCATGCTGTCGAGCACGAAGGCATTGCGCTCGGACACCGCAGTGGTGCGGGGCGATGGGCCGCCAGCTTCGTACAGCACCTCGCCGCCGCGCTCGCTCACCTTGCGGATCAGCCGGGGCTGCACCAGCGTGCCACCGTTGGCGAACACGGCGTAGGCCTGCGTGAGCTGCAGCGGTGTGACGGCACCTGCGCCCAGCGCCAGCGGCAGCCGGGACGGGTTGAGCGCGGGGTCGAAACCGAAGCGGGTGGCGAACTGCTGCACATATTGCGCGCCCGCCGCCTCCATCAGGTTGACGGCCACCATGTTCTTGGAGAGCACCAGGCCACGCCGCGCCGAGATGAAGCCCTCGTATTGGCCGCCGTAGTTGCGCGGGCGCCAGGCGGCGCGCCCCCGTGCGGCGGGGATGACAACGCGCTGCGTATCGTCGACCAGCGTGCCCGGCGCATAGCCCTTCTCCAGCGCAGCAGAGAAGATGAAGGGCTTGAAGGTGGAGCCGGGCTGGCGCTGGGCCTGCACCGCGTGGTCGAACTGGTTTAGTGCTTGGTCGAAGCCGCCGGTCAGCGCCAGAATCTCCCCGGTGTCCGTGTCCATGGAGACCAGCGCACCTTCCATGCCGGGCAGCTGCGCCAGGCTCCACTGCTGGCGTACGTCGACCACCACGCGGATCACCGCGCCCGGTGCAATGCGCCGCTGCGGGGGCGTATCGGGCGCCAAGGCCTCGCGGGCGCTGGCAGTCAGCCGGCTGCGCGGAATCTGCACGCGCGTGCCGTCGCGCAGCAGCGCGGAAATGCCGCCCGCCTGCGACGCCTCGCGCACCAGGGCCACACGCAGTTCACCGCTGTCCCGGTACGGCGCCAGCGCTGCACGCAGGGCCCGGGGGTGGCCGTTTCGGGCGGCCTCGGTGTGCGGTAAGCGGGCCTCGGGGCCCGCATAGCCCAGCGACGCTTGCGCGCGCAGCAGCCCGGCGCGCAGCGCGCGCGTGGCGGCCTGCTGCTCTGCCACGCGCAGGGTGGTGACCACATCCAGGCCCAGCGAATACACAGCCTCTCCAAACCGATCCACCACCATCTTGCGCGCTTGTTCCACGGCAAACGCTGCGGCGGGGTCGATGGAACGTGGCTGCGTGCGAAACGTGAGCACCTCGGCACTGGCCGCGTCGTAAGAGGCGGTGTCCAGGTAGCCCAGCGCGTGCATGCGTTGCAGGATGTACTGCTGACGCACGGTGGCGCGCTCGCGATTGACGACGGGGTTGTAGGCTGAAGGGGCCTTGGGCAGGCCGGCGAGCATCGCGGCCTCGGCCACCGTCAGCTCGTCCAACGTTTTGTCGAAGTACACCGAGGCTGCGGCCGCAAACCCGTAGGCCCGCTCGCCCAGATAAATCTGGTTCATGTACAGCTCCAGAATCTTGTCCTTGCTGTACGTGGCCTCCAGCTTGTAGGCCAGCAGGATCTCCATCAGCTTGCGGCTGTAGGTTTTCACCCTGCTCAGAAAGAACACCCGCGCCACCTGCATCGTGATGGTGCTGGCGCCCTGGGCGTGCTCGCCCGTCACCACGTTGCGCAGCGCGGCGCGTGCCAGACCCGTGAAGTCCACCGCGCCGTGTTCGTAAAACCGCGCATCCTCAATCGCCAGCAGCGCCTGGCGCATGTGCAGCGGTATCTGACCAATGGGCACAAATTCGCGGCGCTCTTCGCCAAACTCTGCCAGCAGGCTGCCGTCGGCGGCATAAATGCGCAGGGGCAGCCGGGGGTCGTAGTCGGCCAGGTGGTCCACGGTGGCAGCTGCTGCCACAGCAGGTGCAGCACATAGGCCCCTCCGGCGCTGCCGGCCAGGACGAGCCCTGCGAGAAACCCGCAGAGGAACTTCAGCGCCGAGCGCTTTTTTGGAGGCACTGCTGCGGGCGCAGCAATAGGGGGTGAGGAGGACATCGGAGGGAACTCTGGCTGGGCAGCGCCCGCGCAAAAGCGGGTCTGCGGCGCCTCTCCCCCTGTCCCTGTTACCTGAGAGTTTCAGCTGCGGTGGCAGCCAGCCCCTTCGGTGGACCCCGCCCGCGTTGCGCGGTGCGGCGGCCTCTCTCCAGTCGGCGATGGTCTCTTGCGGTCCGGTGTGCCTGAGCGATGATGGGAGTTTGCGCCTTCGGCGGGGGCAGTGCACGCCCCTCTCTCCCGCAAGATCAGGATTTACTCTAACCCACGCGCGCAAACCAAACCCGGCCCCAAGGTTATTGATGGCGCCGGGCAGGCCACTTACAGCGCGGCTTCAAGGATGCGGCGGCTCACGGCGGGCGTGATCTCGCGCTGTTCGCCCAGGGTCACCATGCCGTGCGCTTCGAGCTGCGCAACCACGGCGGTCACCGTGTCGCCGCCCAGGCCGTAGCCCGACAGGCGCGTGGCGATGCCCATGCTTTCAAAGAAATCGCGCGTGCGCTCGATGGCGGCGGTGATGCGCTCATCATCCGTGCCGGTGGTGATGCCCCACACGCGCTCGCCGTACTGCAGCAGCTTGGCGCGCTTGGCCACCCGGCGCTCGTTCAGCAGCGCGGGCAGCACGATGGCCAGGGTGCGCGCGTGGTCGATGCCGTGCAGGGCCGTCAGCTCGTGGCCGATCATGTGCGTGGCCCAGTCCTGCGGCACGCCCGCGCCAATCAGGCCGTTGAGCGCCATGGTGGCGGCCCACATCAGGTTGGCGCGGTCGTCGTACACGGGCTCAGGGGCGGTCAGCAGGCGCGGGCCCACTTCGATCAGTGTTTGCAGGATGCCTTCGGCAAAGCGGTCCTGCACGGGCGCGTTGACCGGGTAGGTCAGGTACTGCTCCACCGTGTGCACAAACGCATCCACCACGCCGTTGGCCAGTTGCTGGGGCGGCAGGGTGTAGGTCTTGGTGGGGTCGAGCACCGAGAACACCGGGTAGGTGTGCACGCTGCCAAACGACAGCTTGGCGCCTTTGGCACGGTGGGTGATGACGCCGCCGTTGTTCATCTCCGAGCCCGTGGCGGGCAGCGTGAGCACGGAACCAAACGGCATGGCACCCTGGATGTTGCGGCCGTGCTTTTCGAGGATGGCCCAGGGGTCGGCGCCCTCAAAACGCACGGCGGCGGCGATGAACTTGGTGGCGTCGATCACCGAGCCTCCGCCCACGGCCAGCAAGAAGTCAAAACCGCCTTCGCGGATCTGCGCCACGGCCTTCATGGAGGTTTCGTAGCTGGGGTTCGGCTCGATGCCGCTGAAGGTGGCGTGCTGGCGCTCGCCCAGCGCGGCGCGCACCTCAGCCAGGGTGCCGGTCTTTTCGGCGCTGGCGCCGCCCACCAGGATCAGCACCTTGGCGGCAGCGGGCACGAGCTTGGCCAAGTCGGCAATGCGCCCCTGGCCGAAGGCGATGTGGGTGGGGTTGTGGAAGTCGAAATTCAGCATGATCGTCTTTCTCCGTCAATGGCGTTGCCGCAGCACCGGGCATTTGGCTGCGCAGCGGGTTCGCCGCGCTCGGTGGCGGCAGCAAGGGCGCGATTGTGCGGCGCACGGGTGGGCGGCGCCGGTCGCGTGTGCGATAGCCCTGCTGCTGGCAGAGCCTCGTGCGGCAGGTCGGCGCAGCGCATGCGGTTGCTGCTAGCGCTCAGTGTGGCGCCCGCTCCATGAGCGCCTGCAGGCGCCCGGCCACGAAGTCGCGCAGCGCCCGCACCAGCGGCGTGAACTGGCGGCGGCTGGGGGCAACCAGAAAGAGCGGCACGGCCTCGGTGGTCCAGCCAGGGCACAGCGGCACCAGCCGCCCGGCGGCCAGATCATCAGCCACATCAAAGTACGACTTGTACGCAATGCCCCGGCCCAGCACGGCCCAGCGGCGCACGACATCGCCATCGTTGGCCACGTTGCGGCTGCGCACGCGCACCACCACCTCCTGGCCTGCGGCGTCCCAGAAGCGCCAGCGGTCGTGCACGTCCTCGCCCAGCATGAAGCACAGGCCCTCGTGCGCGGCCAGTGCGTGGGGCGTGCCGGGCATGCCGTGCGCAGCCAGGTAGGCGGGCGCCGCGCAGAGCACACGCCGGTGGTCGGCGGCCAGCGGCAGTGCGACCAGGCTCGAATCCTGCGGCTTGCCGTAGCGGAAGGCGGCGTCCACCGGCTCGCTGTAGACGTTGGCCACGCGGTCAGCCAGCTGCAGGCGGATATCGATGGCCGGGTGCTCGGCCTGGAAGGCATCGAGCCAGGGCAGCAGCACATTGCGCCCCAAGTCCGACGGCGCGGCCAGTTGCAGCGTGCCGCGCAAGCCACCGGCGCGCCCGCCTGCTAGCTGGCCTTGCACCTGCTGCAGCGCCGCCAGCGCGGGGCGGCAATGCTCCAGGAACAGCGCGCCCTCCTGCGTGAGCCGCAGGCTGCGCGTAGAGCGCACGAACAACGCCACGCCCAGCTCGGCCTCCAGCCGCTTGAGCGCGGCGCTCGCGGCGGCGGGCGTGAGGTCCAGCGCACGCGCCGTGGCCGAGAGGCTGCCGCTGTCCACGGTGCGCACAAAGATGTCGAGGTCTTGCAGGCTTTTCATGGCGTGCCTTGAGTGCGGATGGGTTTATTTACAAACAATGATTGAAGATGGATTCAATCAGCACCCCATTTAAAAACAATTTCGCAAAACCCATCATCGGGGCACCCTTCTTTGACAATCAGGACCTCCCCATGAAAGCCGTTGGCTACCAAACCGCTCACCCCATCGACCACCCCGAGTCGCTGCTCGACATCACCCTGCCCGACCCGGTGGCCACGAGCCACGATCTGTTGGTGGAAGTGCATGCCGTCTCAGTGAACCCCGTAGACACCAAGGTGCGCAAAAGCAGCTCACGCAGCGGTGACGGCCCCGACTACAAGGTGCTGGGCTGGGACGCCAGCGGCATCGTGCGCGCCGTGGGGCCCGAGGTGACGCTGTTCCAGCCCGGCGACCGCGTCTGGTACGCAGGCTCCATCGCCCGCCCCGGCACCAACAGCGAACTGCACCTGGTGGATGAACGCATCGTGGGCCATGCGCCGAAGTCGCTGGACTTTGCCGAAGCCGCCGCGCTGCCGCTGACCACCATCACCGCGTGGGAGCTGCTGTTTGACCGCCTGCGTGTGGCCCCCGGCAAGCAGCCCACGAACAAGACCCTGCTCATCATTGGCGCGAGCGGCGGCGTGGGCTCCATCCTCACGCAGCTGGCGGCGCGGCTGACCAGCCTCACGATCATCGGCACCGCATCGCGCCCCGAAACGCAGCAGTGGGTGCGCGACCTGGGCGCCCACCACGTCATCGACCACAGCGAGCCGCTCACTGAGGAGCTGGCGCGCATCGGCCACCCCACGGTGGACATCATCGTCAGCCTGACACAGACCGACGCGCACTTCGACCAGATCGTCGAGGCCATTGCGCCCCAGGGCCAGTTCGCGCTGATCGACGACCCGGTGTCGCTCGACGTGACGAAGTTCAAGCGCAAGTCGGTGTCGGTGCACTGGGAGCTGATGTTCACGCGTGCGCTGTTCGGCACCGCCGACATGATCGGCCAGCACCGCCTGCTGACCGAGGTGGCGCAGCTGGTGGACGCCGGGCTGATCCGCACCACGCTGGACCAGCGCTTTGGCACCATCAATGCCGAGAACCTGAAGCGCGCACATGCGCTCATCGAGAGCGGCAAGGCGCGGGGCAAGCTGGTGCTGGAGGGGTGGAACTGACGAACTGCGGGCCACGCAAGGGGTGCAGCGCCATCAACGCGGTGGATGGTGTGTCAGGTTGCAAAAATACTGTATTTATAAACAGTATTTGGGTATAAAACGGGGCTCACAACCCGAGGAGACCTCCCATGCTGGACCACATGACCTTCCGCGTCACCGACATCGCCCGCACCAAGGCGTTCTACACCGCCGCCCTTGCGCCTTTGGGCTACAGCCTGTGTTTTGAGGGCAACTACGGCTCGAACATGCTGGGCTTTGCCTACCCGGCGCCGTCCGAGCCCGACGGCAAGAAGGCCGATGTATGGTTCATTGACGGCCCCTCGCCCTACGGTGGCCCGCCCGCCACCACGGGCTGCCACCTGGCGTGGCGGGCCACCACGCGGGCCCAGGTCGATGCCTTCTACCGCGCCGCCATGGAAGCCGGGGGCAAAGACAACGGAGCCCCGGGCCTGCGGCCAGATTACCACGAGAACTACTACGGCGCGTTTGTCATCGACCCCGAGGGCAACAACATCGAAGCGGTGTGCCACCTGCCGGAGTAAGAAACACCGCTGTACCCTCCGCAGAGGGCGCGTCGCCAGGCGAGTGCACCCGTGGAACTGACTTTGCCAGGCCACCGGGTGCGTCCCCGTGGGGGGAAGCGGCGCAGCCGCCCAGGGGGTCAGTCGAGTTTGACGCCTGCCGCCTTGATGATCTCGCCCCAGCGCTTGGACTCGGCGCGTGCCATGGCGCGGAACTGCTCCGGCGTGCCGGGCAGGGCTTCCATGCCAAAGTCGTTCATGCGCTTGACCACGGCGGGGTTGAGCAGCGCCTTGTTCAGGTCGGTGTTCAAACGTGTGGTGATGGCAGCGGGCAGCCCGGCGGGCGCCAGGATGCCCTGGAACGCGAACACTTCGGTGTTAGGCACACCGGCTTCGGCCAGCGTGGGCACGTCGGGCAACGCGGCCACGCGTTTGGCCGAGCCGATGGCCAGCGCGCGCACCTTGCCCGAGGTGATCACGGGCAGGCCAGCGGCCAAGTCGAGGAACATGCAGGGCACCTGGCCACCCATCACATCCTGCAGCGCGGGCGCGGCGCCACGGTAGGGGATGTGAGTGAGGAAGGTCTTGGTGCGGTTCTTGAACATCTCCATAGCCAGGTGATGTGGCGAACCATTACCGGGCGAGGCGTAGTTGAGCTTGCCGGGGTTGGCGCGCGCGTAGGCCAGAAACTCTTTCACCGTCTTGGCTTCAAACGCAGGGTTCACCACCAGTGCCAGCGGAAAGCGGCTGATGCCGCCCACGTAGGTGAAGTCCTTTTCGGGGTTGAACGGCAGCTTGGTGAACAGGTGTTCGTTGTAGGCCAGGATGGCGTTGTCGGCCGACATGAAGGTGTTGCCGTCAGGCTTGGCAGTGGCCACCATCTGGCCGCCGATGTTGGTGGACGCGCCGGGACGGTTGTCCACCACGATCTGCTGGCCCAGCGTCTGGCGCATGGCCTCGGCCACGGTACGGGCCAGCACGTCGGTGCCGCCACCGGCGGGGTACGGCACCACCCAGCGCAGAGGCTGGTCGGGCCAGGCGGACTGGGCGGCGGCCCAAGGCGCGGCGGTGGTGGCGCCTGCGGCGGCCAGGGCGGACAAGAGGGTACGGCGTTGCATGGGGTTGTCTCCTTGATACTATGAATTTGATAGCTGCCAGCGCATATTCAACTAGCGCATGCAGCCGGTTTTATTCAAATTTTGCGCTGCAGGGCCTCAGGCGGCCGGTGCGGCAATGGTCTGGTCGATGGCACCAAAGAGGCTGGCGCCGTCTTTGCCCTTCACCTCGATGCGGATGGTGTCGCCGAACTTCATGAACTCGGTGCTGGGCTTGCCGTCCTGGATGGTTTCGATGCAGCGTTTTTCGGCGATGCAGCTGTAGCCCTTGGGCCATTCCATGCGGCCGTTCTGCTCCACGCCCTTGTTGCTGACGGTGCCGCTGCCCACGATGGAGCCGGCGCGCACGTTACGTGTCTTGGCGATGTGGGCAATCAGCTGACCGAAGTGGAAGGTCATTTCGGGGCCGGCGTCGCACATGCCGACCTTGCGGCCGTTCCAGGTGGATTGCACGGTCAGGTTCACGCGGCCGTGGTCCCAGGCGTCGCCCAGCTCATCCAGCGTCACGGCCACGGGGCCGAAGGCGGTGGCGGGCTTGGACTGGAAGAAACCAAAGCCCTTGGCCAGCTCGGCCGGGATCAGATTGCGCAGGCTCACGTCGTTGGCAATCATCACCAGGCGGATGCCGTCCAGCGCCTGGTCGGCATTGGTGCCCATCTTCACGTCGCCGGTGATGACGGCGATCTCGGCCTCGAAGTCGATGCCCATCGCCTCGCTGGGCACCACCACATCGTCGCAGGGGCCGATGAAGTCGTCGCTGCCGCCCTGGTACATCAGCGGGTCGGTGTAGAAGCTCTCGGGCACTTCGGAGTTGCGCGCTTTTCGCACCAGTTCGACGTGGTTGATGTACGCAGACCCGTCAGCCCACTGGTAGGCGCGGGGCAGCGGGGCCATGCACTGGGCCGGGTCGAAGGGGAAGGCGTGGCGTGCGCGGCCGCTGTTGAGCTGGTCGTACAGGTCCTGCAGCTGGGGCGACAGGAAGCCCCAGTCGTCCAGCACCTGCTGCATCTTGCTGGCAATGCCGGTCGCATAATGGGCCGTGCCCAGGTCGCGGGAGACGACAACCAGTTGGCCGTCGCGCGAGCCGTCTTTGTAGGTAGCGAGTTTCATGGTGGCAGGACCTTTGTCTCAAGGGGTTGAAGGTTTCACCCAACACGAATTACGCTTGGGTAAATTGATTTAACTAAACAAAACTCGCAAATTTTAGTGCACATGGACAAAGAACGTGCAGGAATTCAATCGGTCGAGGTGGGTTTTGCCCTGCTGGAGGGGCTGACACGCTCGCGCGGACCGCTGATGCTCAAGGACGTGGCCGCCTCGGCGGGCATGAGCGCGGCCAAGGCGCACCGGTATCTGGTGAGCTTTCAGCGTCTGGGCCTGGTCACGCAAGACCCGCGCACCGCGCGCTATGACCTGGGCCCCGCCGCACTCAAGCTGGGGCTGGCCTCGCTGACGCGGCTCGATGGCGTGCGCCTGGCCCGCGAGCGCATGCCAGCGCTGATGGAAACCATCGGCCACACGCTGGCGCTGGCCGTTTGGGGCAACCATGGCCCCACCATCGTGCACTGGGAGGAATCGCCCCAGGCCGTCACCGCCAACCTGCGCTTGGGCGATGTGATGCCGCTGCTGTCGTCGGCCACGGGGCGGTGTTTTGCGGCCTTCATGTCGCCCGAGGTGGTGGCGCCGCTGCTGAAAGAAGAACTGGCCCGCGCCGTGAAGATGCGCCGCACCGATCTGCCCGCCACCATGGCCGAAGTGAATACCTTGCTGGCCGAGGTGCGCGAGCGCGGCGCCGCCCGCGTGGTGGACACGCTGCTGCCCGGCATCGTCGCTTTCTGCGCCCCGGTGTTCGACGCCGACGGCCACCTGGAGCTGGGCATCACCACGCTGGGCTCCATCGCCACCTTCGACCCCGAGTGGGGCGGCGCCATTGATGCACCGCTGCGCGCGGCGGCGGCCCAGCTGTCCAGCGACCTGGGCGCGGGCAGCGCCTGACGGCCCCGCCACGCACGGACAAAATGCCACGGCGCGCGCTGGTTTTCATCACGGCCCTGGTGCTGGCCCTGCACTGGCTGGTGCTCAGCGGCGTGCCTCTGGTCTGGGACAGCCCTGCGCAGCCGTCCCGCCAGGTGTTCAGTACGCGCAGCATTGCGCCCGCGACGCCTCCACCAGCCGTGGCGCCCCCCGGCGTGACCGCCGTGCCGGTTGCCGCACCGCAACCTCCACCCCGCAAAAAGGCGCCCGCCCCCAAGCGCCCTACAGCCCCTCCAGCCCCTCCAGCCCCTCCAGCCCCTCCAGCCCCTGCAGCCCTGGACCGTCCCGAACCCGCACCGACAGCGGCTCCCGTCGCAGGGGCCGACGCGCCTGCAGACACTGGTGCAGCAACCACCGTGGCCAGTGCCCCCCCTGAGACGCATGCCAACGACGCCGCTCCGGCGCCCGCACCTGCAGCCTCGGCTCCAGCCGCCCCTGCAGAGCCGGCCACCGAGGACACCCAAACCGGCACAGGTGTGGACATCCGCCCGCCCGGAGGCACCGGCCGCAGTGCCAGCGCCCCACCACCGCCCGTGCGCATGCCTGCCCCCACGCGCCTCGCGTTTGACGTGAGCGGCCAGGCCAAAAAGTTCGCCTACAGCGCCCGGGCCGAGCTGCTGTGGCAGCACGACGGCAACCACTACGAGGCGCGCCAGGAGATCAGCGCCTTCCTGGTGGGCACCCGCACGCAGCGCAGCGTGGGCACGGTCACAGAGCAAGGACTGCTGCCCGCAAAGTTCTCCGACAAATCCCGCAGCGAGCAGGCCGCGCACTTTGACTACACCAAGGGCCGCGTCACCTTCAGCGCCAACACGCCCGATGCGGCGGCAGGCCCCGGCGTGCAGGACCGCCTGAGCCTGTTCATCCAGCTGGGCGCGATGCTGGCCGCAGACCCGGCTCGTTTTGTACCTGGCACGCAGATCACGCTGACCACGGTGAGCGCCCGCAGCGCCGACCGCTGGACCTTCACCGTGGAAGGCCCCGAAACCCTGGACCTGCCCGCCGGGCCCACGCCCGCCCTCAAGCTTCTGCGCCTGCCCCGCAAGGACTACGACCAAAAGGCCGAACTCTGGGTGGCCCCGGGGCTGGGCTACCTGCCCGTGCGCATCAAGCTCACCCAGGCCAACGGCGATTTCGCCGACCTGTTGCTGCGTGCCAGTGGCCCGCCCTGAGCATTGCCTGCGATCGCTTGCGCTGCACGGAGTGTTGCGCCCAAGCGCCATCCGGGCAAAAAAGCCCCACGAACCCGGCGTGCTCCGTTTTTCATGAAATACTGCAACGCAGCAGGGAACAAAAACCGAGGCTTACCCCGGGGCCCTTGAACTCTGCGCGCCCGCTGTCATCTGACGTTTATATCGACAAGGGGAACACGATGCACATGCTCTACGACTCAGAATCCTTCGTGGTGGTCCATATGCTGCCCGACGCCGTGGAGAAAAAGAGCACCCAGGTGCTCAACGACACTGCCCCCGCCGTTCCCCAGCTTGCACGCCATGGTTTTGAAATCGTGGACAAGCGCTCCGGCAAGGAGGTGTACCTGGACGGCTCCTGGGCCGAGATGTTCCAGGAACAGATCCTGGCCTGGCAGCGCGAAACCCCGACCCAGGAAGAAGTGGAAGACGCGCTGGACCGCTATGCGGGCTTGGCACAACACCCGGTGGTGGTGCACTGACGCCACGTCCAAGGCCCGCGCGTTAACTCAGCCCGCCGCACCTTCGGGTGCGCTGGGCGGATAAATCCGCCGGTACAGCGGGTCGACCAGCATCAGCACCGCAATCAGTCGGCACACCTGGAACGCCGTCACTACCGGTACGCCCAGTTGAAGCACTTTGGCCGTGATGGCCATCTCGGTGATGCCGCCGGGCGAGGTGCCCAGCAGCAAGGTGACCCAGGGCAGCCCCGTGGCCCAGGCCAGGGCACCGGCGAACAGGGCGCACACGCCCATCAGCCCCACGGTGCCCAGCGCCACCGACGCCAGCCAACGCGGCGCAGTGTGCAAGAACTCCGCGCGAAACCGCACACCCAGGCTCACCCCGATCACGAGCTGCGCGGCGTTGACCATGCCCTGGGGCACGGCCGACAGGCTCTGGCCGGCCATGGTCAAGCCCATGGACACGAGCATCGCCCCCATGAACCACGGGTTGGCGCGGCCCAGCCGGTCCATCAGCAGCGCCCCGGCCCCGGTCAGCAGCGCCATCAGCGCAAGCCCCGGCCAGTTCACCACCCGCAGCGTGGGCGGCAGGATATCGAGGCCGTGCAGGCCGCTGAACTGCAGCGCGAACGGAATGGTCACCGTAACGATCAGCAGCCGCAGGCTGTGGCTGGCGGCCACCAGGTCGGTGCGTGCGTTTTCGCGCTCGGACAACAAGGTCATCTCGGACGCTGCCCCAATCGCGCCGGCAAAGTAGCTGGTGGCGCGCAGCATCGGCGCAGGAACACCGTGCATGCGGGGCGCGTGCACACGGTAGAGCCAGGCGCCAAACAGCCAGCCCAAGAACAGCGCCCACACAATGCCCAGCACGATGGCCCACCACAGGCCACCAATCAGCGCCACCACCTGGGGCGTGAAATACAGGCCCAGGGCAGCACCAATGATCCATTGCCCGGCATTGCGCAGCGGGCCCCAGCTTTCGGTGGGGCCGCCGGCCATCGACACGACGGAGGTGGCCAGCAGCGGGCCGATCATCCAGGGCAGCGGGGTCTGCAGGGCCACACAGGCAGCAGCAGCGGCCCACGCCAGGGCCAAGGTGGCCACGGTGCGAACAATGAAAAGGGGGCGCATACGGAGAACGACAGGCAGGCAGGCGGACAGACGGACGCGGCGGGAGGCGCGCGCAACCCCGCAGTATCGCGCGACCTACCGCCCTGGCCGCCGTGCAGGCGCTGCCCAGACGGAACGGCTGGCATCGCCACCGGGCAACGGCCAGCTTGCACCGGGTGCTCAGGCGCCCTGACGGGTGGCAAACAGCAAAATTTCAGCCCCAGCGGCCTGATGCGCTAGTCGAATATGCCCAAGCAGCTATATTTTTGATAGCAATCAGGCAGCGCCCCGCCGCGCTGCCATCTCACGCCCCATCACCTCCAGGGCGGCAGGCGGCAGCAAAGCGGCAGCGGCGGGGTAGGCCACGCCTTCTTCGGCCGCGATGTGGGCGCCATACCGCCTGGCAAAACGGTCCAGCGCAGCCTCGTCCAGGGGCGTGAAGCCGGTCGCGTTTTCGTGCAGCAAGGCTTGCAGCCCGGCGCGGGCCGCCGCCCAGTCGGCGGTCATGGCCACGTGGTCCTGCTGAAGGCGGGTGACCAGCGCCTGGACCTCGGGCGTTGCCTTGGCAAGCAACAGGGGGAACACATGCAGCTCTTCGTCCTGGTGGTGCAGCGGCGCCGCGATATCGAAGTAGCGGAGCACATCGCGCGCGGCCTGGCGGGCGTCGTGGTCCACGCCCTGCTGCCGCACATGCTCCCGCAAGCGGCCCAGCAACCCCAGCGTGCGCTGCACGCGCTCGTGGCAAGCCTCCAACATGGCAAACGGCTGCTCAAAACCCACGGCAGGCGCGCTGAAGCCGGGCAGATGCCGTGGCACAGCAGCAGATGCGGGTGCGGACGCAGGTACGGAAGCCGGTGTCATGGCGCGTGTCATGGCCCGATTCAGCCAAACCGCACAGGGTGGCCCTGGCGGTCGAACGGAATGAACGCCCCATGCGCACCGCCCTTGATGGCATCCACCATGCGCTGCAAGGGCGCCTCAGCGTCGGCACTGGTGGGAGGCTTGTTCAGCGTGCCGGACATCGCCGCCGCAAACACGATGGCCCAGTCGTGGCCTGGGGCGGTGAACTGGCGGGCCTCGGCCACCAGCGCGTCAAACGATGCCAGCTCCTGTGGCGTCTTGTCCACGCACATCAGCGGCACCAGGGCACCGCCCTGCCCGGCCTCAAAGCGCGCACGCTGCGCCGGGGTGGCGTCATCGGGCAGTTCCACCGCCGCGAAGACGAACAGCAGGCGCTGTGGCTCGGGCTGCATGCGTGCAGCCTGCAGCAGGTCGTCAAAACTGGAAATATCCATGCAAAGGTCTCGCAATCAATGAAAGGTTGGGGGCCACGAGCGCACCTCAAAAACCGGGCACCACGCCCCGCTCGGCATCCAGCGTGCTCACATAGGCACCGGCCGCCGGGCGTGCACGCACCGCCTTGCGCGACAGCACGGTGCCAATGCTGATGAAGCACAGGGCCTGCTCGGAGGCAGCCAGCTGGAACAAGGCCCGCAGGCTGGGCGCCTTCAGCGCCTTGCCGCTGGTCAGCGCGGAGCCGTAGCCCTGCGCCGTCGCCATCAGCAGCATGTTCTGCACGGCACAGCCCGCAGAGACGGTGCGCTCGGCCAGATCGATTTCGGCGTCGCCCCGCTCCGCATCCACCACGGCCAGCAGCAATACCGGAGAGCGGTACGCCTTCTCGCTTGCCTGCGCGGCCTGCTCGGCGGTCGCAGCAGGGTCGCGCTCCAGCAGGGCTTGCGCAAACACATCGGCCAATGGCGCACGTGCGGTCTGCGGCACGAGGATGAAGCGCCAGGGCAACAGCTGTCCATGGTCTGGCGCATGGGCTGCGGCCTGGAGGATCTGCGCCAGCTCGGACGCGCTGGGGCCAGGGCCGCCCAGGCGCTTGGGCAGGATGGTCTGGCGCGACTGGATCAGCGCTGCCGCCAGCCCGGCCACATCGTCCGGCGCACTGGCCCGCGCCGCAGCCGGCTGCGCACGGGACGAAGGGTTCAACGGCCAGGGAATCACAGACATGGGGAAATCCTCGGAATGCTTACCGCGTCAACAACAAGGCACACCGGGACAGGCCGTGTAGGCTGCCACGGCTCATCCGCAGCTCCCCAGGTGCCCACATTGCGTGCAGTAGTCGCAGCCGTCCTTGCGGATGACCGCATGGGCACCGCACTCGCTGCACTTCTTGCCCGCCATGGCCTGGGGCACGGCCACAGGCGGTGGCGTGGGCTCGTCCAGCGGCAGTTGCTGCTGCACCGGGTCGGCCACGCGGCGCGCCAGGATGTTCTGGATGGCGTAGGCCATGGCAGCCACCTCGGAGTCGTGCCACATGGGCACCAGCGTGCCGTCGTCCTTGCGGTGGGTGCCCAGGCGCACGGGGCCCCGGTCCCAGGCGACCTTGCGCATGTCGCTCAAGGCTCGCTCCAGAAAACCGCCCCGCGCGGCCAGCGAGAGCAGGCGCATGCTGGAGGTGATCCACTGCTGCGACTCGCCGCTCTGGCCCACAGGCATGAAGAACTCAATGGCACGGTCCACAGTACGGTTGCCCACCCCCGTAGGCACGGGCAGGAAGGACACGATGAGGTACAGCGTCTTGTGGCCTTCCTGCGTCCAGTATTCAAGCTTTTCGGCCACGGCGGAGAGGCCGCCTTGCGGGCGGCTCTCGATCACGGTGCGCATCGGGTCCACGGGCGGCGCGGCGGGCGCAGGCGCTGCCACGGCGGCAGGCGCTGGTGCAGGTTCTGCATGCGTTTCGAGCACCGAGCCCAGGATGCTGTTGGGCCGGTAAGTGGCTAGGCCTTTGAGCCGCGCGCGCCAGGCCTGCAGATACAGGTCCTTGAAGTCCTCGTAGGGGTAGTCCGCCGGGATGTTCACGGTCTTGGAGATGGCCGTGTCCACAAAAGGCTGCACGGCTTCCATCATGGCGATGTGGTCCTGCGCCGACATGGCCAGGGCCGAGACAAAGTAGTCGGGCAACGCATTCACATCGCCGCCCAGCTCGCGGTACAGGCGCCAGGCGTGGTCTTCCACCGCGTATTCGGTGGTGCTGCCGTCCGACTCGCGCTTCTTGCGCTTGTACATCCACGAGAACGGCGGCTCGATGCCATTGGAGGCGTTGTCAGCAAAGGCCAGGCTCACTGTGCCCGTGGGGGCAATCGACAGCAGGTGGCTGTTGCGGATGCCGTGCGCGCGGATGGCCGCCTGCAGCGACTCGGGCAAGCGGCTGGCGAAGGTGCCTTCGGCCAGATAGCCGGTGGCGTCGAATTTGGGGAACACGCCCTTCTCGCGCGCCAGGTCCACCGACGCCGCGTAGGCCGCATCCCGCATGCACTCGGCAATGCGCGCGGCCATGGTGCGGCCCTCGGGCAGGTCGTAGCGCAGGCACAGCATGGCCAGCGTGTTGCCCATGCCGGTAAAGCCCACACCAATGCGGCGTTTGGCCATGGCCTCGTCACGCTGCTGCGGCAGCGGCCAGTAGGTGACGTCCAGCACGTTGTCGAGTGCGCGCACCTGCAGCGCCACGGCCTGGGTGAAGGCGTCAAAGTCAAACGCGGCCACGCCGCCAAACCCGAAGGGGTGGCGCACAAAGCGGGTGAGGATGATGGGCCCCAGGTCACAGCAGCCATACGACGGCAGCGGCTGTTCGCCGCACGGATTGGTCGCCGCAATGTCTTCGCAGTAGTGCAGGTTGTTGTCTTCGTTGATGCGGCCCAGGAACAGGATGCCCGGCTCGGCAAAGTCGTAGGCCGACTTCATGATCGTGTCCCACAGCTCGCGCGCGGGCACGGTGGCATAGACCCACAGGCCATCGGCGCGCTGGCGGGCGCCCTGGGCCAGCAGGGCGGCGCCGGGGCGGGCCTTGTGCACCAGCTCCCACGGGGCGTTGTTCTGCACGGCCTGGATGAACGCGTCCGACACGCCGACCGACACATTGAAGTTGTTCCAGCGGCCCGGCGTGCGTTTGGCGGTGATGAACTCGTGCACATCCGGGTGGTCGATGCGCAGCACGCCCATCTGCGCGCCCCGGCGTGCGCCCGCGCTCTCCACCGTGGAGCAGGACTGGTCGAACACGTTCATGTAGCTGCACGGCCCCGACGCCATGGAGGCCGTGGCCTTGACCTGCGCGCCCTTGGGGCGGATGCGCGAGAAGTCGTAGCCTACGCCACCGCCGCGCCGCATGGTCTCGGCCGCCTCGCGCAGGGCTTCGTAGATGCCCGGAAAGCCTTCGTCGTCCACGCCCTGGATGCAGTCACCCACGGGCTGCACAAAGCAGTTGATGAGGGTGGCCTGGATGTCGGTACCCGCCGCGCTCATGATGCGGCCCGCGCCAATGGCGCCCGCCTTCAGGTTGGCGAGGAATAAGGACTCGTACTTTGCGCGCAGCTCCGGCTTTTCGACCGAAGCCAGGGCCCGCGCCACGCGCTGGTACAGCTCGTCGGGCGTGGTTTCGCCGGGTTTGAGGTATTTCTCGCTCAGCACATCCAGGCTGATGGGCTGCAGGGAAGCGGTGGGGTGGAGAGGGGGCTGGGGTTCGCGTTTCATGGGGGCCGATGATTTGGGTTGCGGGCTGAAACGGGGTTGCGTTCGGTCAAGGAGCGCTCATTCCACTCCGAATGCCGGCTCCTGGCAAGCAGGGACCGATCACTCGTCCACCAGCACTTGGCCGTCATGCTCCACATAGGGCTGGTAGGGGCCGGTACCGCTGTGGTCCGACTGCGAGGCGGGCACGAACCCGCCGGTCTGCACATCAAAAACATGCACCTCGCCATCCTCGATCACGTAATGCCATCCGTGCAGGCTGATCTGGCCCGACTGCACCCGGCTGCGCACCATGGGGTACTCCATCAGGCGCTCCAGCTGCAGCACCACCGCGCGCTGCTCGGTGCGGCGCAACACCTCGGGGCCCGGCTGCATGGGCAGCAGGGCTTCACGCCCCAGGTCCAGCCAGCGGTTGAGGTTGGGGGCCTCGGGCGAGACCTCACCATACATCGCCTTGATAGCCCCACAGTGACTGTGGCCGCACACCACGATGCGGCGCACCTTCAGGTTGAGCACTGCAAATTCGATGGCCGCCGTGGTGCCATGGTGGCCGTGCGATCCGTCGTAGGGCGGGATGAAGGCCCCCACATTGCGCACCAGAAACAGCTCGCCCGGCCCCGCGCCGGTCAGCAGGTACGGCACCAGCCGGGAGTCGGAGCACCCGATGAACAGCGTGGTGGGATGCTGCCCCTCGTCCACCAGCGCCTGGAACTGCTGGCGGTACTGGGGAAAGGCGTCGTCATGAAAGCGGCGCAAACGGTCCAGCAACTCGTCGGGCATGGGCGGGCAATGAGGCGATGAGGGGATGAAGCAATAGGGCTCACGGGGTGTGCGGCGCGATTACTGCACCAGCGGCGATTCGGCCGCGTCCAGCGCCACCCCTTCAACCACCGCAGCACCTGCCAGCAGTTGCAGATACTGGCGCAGCGCGTTCACCCAGGCCTGCTGGCGCAGGGTGAGCGCGATGGCCTGGCGCACGTCCTCGAACGCGGGCTGTTGCCCCGCTTCACGCGCTACCACTTCCACCACATGCAGGCCAAAGCGGCTGTGCACCAGGCGGGCCAGCACACCGATCTCGGCACTGCCAAACACTTCGCGGGCGAACTCTGGCGCGCAGTCGGCGCGGGTGAGCCAGCCCAGGTCACCGCCTTGCTGGCCGCTGGGGCAGTTGGACCACTGGGCGGCGGCCTCGGCAAACTTGGCACCGCCATCGTCTGCGCAGCGCAAGTCGATCAGCATGGCCTCTGCCCGCAGGCGCAGCTGCTTCACGTCCACGCCCGGCGTCACGGCAAAGAGCACGTGGCGCAGTTGTGCGCGCTCGCCCTGGGCGTGCGCTGCAGGGTGCGCCTCGTGGTAGCGGCGGCAAGCTTCCTCTGACGGATCAGGGACGGGCAGCTCACGGTCCAGCAACTGCTCGATGGCGTCGGAAGCCTCGGTGCTGATAGCGCCCAGGGCGCCCGGCACATCGTCGGCCGACAGCAACCCCGCCTGCTGGGCCGCCTGGCGCAGCAGCTCGGTGCAGGCACGTTGGCGCAGGGCCTCTTCGTCCAGCAACTCGTGCGGGGCGTTGAGGGCCACGCCGTTGATGCGTGCGATGTCAGCCACGGCCACTGGCCCACTTGCTGCGGGCACGGGCATCGCCTGCACGGGTGCATCGGCCATCGTGGCCAACAGGGCCTCGTAGGCCGCAGTCTGCGTGGGGGTCAGCGTACTGGCAGGGGCTGCTGCCACGCTGCTGTCGGTGGAGCCGCATCCGCAGCTCCCGGTTCCACATCCGCTCATGGTGTGCTCCTGGATGGTCGGTGGGTTTCAGGCGCGGCGGTCTTGCGACTGCAGGTGGCCAGCGGGCAGGTTCAGGCGGCGCGCACGCACCACCTGGTAAGGGCGCAGCACATAGGCCAGCGTGCCAAAGCCGCTCCACACATGCACCAGGCGGGTGAACGGGAAGATGAGGAAGATGCTCATGCCCAGAAACATGTGGGCCTTGAAGATCCAGCCGGCCTCGGCCAGCAGCTCCACACCGCCGCTGCGGAAGGTGACCACGCGCTGGCCCCACTCGGCCAGCTTCATCATCATGGAGCCATCCAGGTGCTGCGCCGACAGCGGGATGGTGGCCAGGCCCAGGGCCAGCTGCAGCCAGAGCAGGATCAGCAGCACGATGTCGCTGGTCTTGGACGTGGCGCGGATGCGCGCGTCCGACAGGCGGCGGTGCAGCAGGATGGAGATGCCCACGAAGGCCAGCAAGCCCGCAATGCCCCCGGTGACCATGGCCATCAGCTGCTTGTTGCCCGCGCTGATGAAATGCTCATACACAAAGTGCGGCGTCAGCATGCCAAAGGTGTGCCCGAAGAACAGGAACAGCACGCCGATGTGGAACAGGTTGCTGCCCCAGCGCAGGCTGCCGGTGCGCAGCAGCTGCGACGAGTCGCTTTTCCAGGTGTACTGGTCGCGGTCAAACCGCGCCCAGCTGCCGATGAAGAACACGGCCAGACAGATGTAGGGATAGATGCCAAACAACAGGGTATCGAGCCAGGGGGTAGTCATGCTGAGACTCCTTCGGGGGCCCGCTCGGCGCGGGGGGTACGGACAAAATGCAGGGGTTGCGGCTGGTCAGGCTTGGACTGGCCCTGGGTGCTGCAACCGCCAAACGCTTCGGGCTCGGCCCAGACCTCGTCCATAGGCGGCTCGGGCGTGAGAGCCACCGACTGCACGCGCTGGCCTGAGACTTCGAGCACCGCAGCGATCACGCTGGCGTAGGGGCTATTGCGTGCCACCAAGGCGCTGAACAAGGCATTGAGGATGTGGGCCATTTCGCCCAGGAACTCCTTGGCCACGGCGGGCGGCTGGGTGGAGGCGAACTCCAGCACCACGGGCAGGTGGTCGGGCAGCTCGTCGGCCTCAAACTGCAGACCGGCCTTTTCGTAGGTCTGCAGCAGGTCGATAAGCGCCGGGCCCCGGTCGCGCGAGTCGCCGTGCACATGCTCGAACAGGTGCAGCGAGGTCTGGCGGCCCCGGTCAAAGTTGTCCACGTAGCGGGCCTCGGCTTCCAGCGGGTCCAGCGCCGCGAGGTGCTGGCACACGGCCTTCAGCTCGTCCATGCGCTCAGCGCTGAGGGCCTGCTCGGCCTGCAGCGCATCGATGAGCTGCGGCATCACACTGCGCAGCTGCGCGTCGGGATAGCTCAGCAGGTAGCCCAGGGCACGCAGGGTCAGGCGCACAGAGGTCGGGTTCTTCTTGAACATGGTGATTCCTTCCTGTGTGCGATCAGACCGTGGCCTTGATCGGGATGGTGCGGGGCTTCTTGCCCCCGAACATGCTGACTTCCGTCGCGCCATCCGAGCAGCCGTTGCCAAACGAGAAGCCGCAGCCGCCGCGGATGTCGAACGCGTTCTCGGCGTATTCGCGGTGGGCCGACGGGATCACGAAGCGGTCTTCGTAATTGGCAATGGCCATCACCTGGTACATCTCCTCGACCTCGGCCATCGACAGGCCCGCCTGCTTGAGCACCGCCAGGTTCTGGCGCTGCTCCACATGCTTGTCGCGCTGGTAGGTGCGCATGGCCAGCATGCGCTCCAGCGCCCGCACCACCGGGCCGGTGTCGCCGGCGGTGAGCAGGTTGGCCAGGTACTGCACGGGGATGCGCAGCTGGGACACGTCGGGGATCTCGCCATTCACGCCCACATGGCCCGCGTTGGCGGCAGCCGTGATGGGCGAGAGCGGCGGCACATACCAGACCATGGGCAGCGTGCGGTACTCGGGGTGCAGCGGCAGGGCCACCTTCCAGTCTACGGCCATCTTGTAGACGGGGCTGTTGCGGGCGGCTTCCATCCAGCTGTCGGGGATACCGTCGATGCGCGCCTGCTTGATGACGTCCGGATCGTTCGGGTCCAGGAAGATGTCGAGCTGGGCCTGGTACAGGTCGCGGTCGCGCTCCACGCTGGCGGCTTCCTGGATGCGGTCCGCGTCGTACAGCAGCACGCCAAGGTAACGGATGCGGCCCACGCAGGTTTCGGAGCACACGGTCGGCTGGCCCGCCTCGATGCGGGGGTAGCAGAAGATGCACTTCTCGGCCTTGCCCGACTGCCAGTTGTAGTAAATCTTCTTGTAGGGGCAACCGCTCACGCACATGCGCCAGCCACGGCACTTGTCCTGGTCGATCAGCACAATGCCGTCTTCCTCGCGCTTGTAGATCGAGCCCGAGGGGCACGATGCCACGCACGCCGGGTTCAGGCAGTGCTCGCACAGGCGCGGCAGATACATCATGAAGGTGTTTTCGAACTGGCCGTAGATGTCCTTTTGCACATCGTCGAAGTTCTTGTCCTGGCTGCGCTTGCTGAACTCGCCGCCCAGGATTTCCTCCCAGTTCGGGCCCCACTCGATCTTCTCCATGCGCTTGCCGGTGATCAGGCTGCGCGGCCGGGCCGTGGGTGCGGCCTTGCTTTCAGGCGCAGCCTGCAGATGGTCGTAGTCGAACGTGAAGGGCTCGTAGTAGTCGTCGATCTGCGGCAGGTTGGGGTTGGCGAAGATGCGCATGAGCAGCTTCCACTTGCCGCCCTGGCGAGGGGCGATGGAGCCATCGGGGTTGCGTACCCAGCCACCGTTCCAGCGGTCCTGGTTTTCCCATTCCTTGGGGTAGCCGATGCCGGGCTTGGTTTCAACGTTGTTGAACCAGGCGTATTCCACGCCGGGGCGGCTGGTCCAGACGTTCTTGCAGGTGACCGAGCAGGTGTGGCAGCCGATGCACTTGTCCAGGTTGAGCACCATGCCGATTTGTGCGCGAATTTTCATCGTGTTTCTCCTTGTCTTCGGCTTCAGGCGTGGTCGGATGCAGCGGCTTCGCCATCCATCCAGTCGATGCGGTCCATCTTGCGCACCAGCACGAACTCGTCGCGGTTGGTGCCGATGGTTCCGTAGTAGTTGAAGCCGTAGCTGTACTGCGCGTAGCCACCGATCATGTGGGTGGGCTTGAGCACGATGCGCGTGACCGAGTTGTGGATGCCACCGCGCGTGCCGGTGATCTCGGAACCGGGGGTGTTGATGATCTTCTCTTGCGAGTGGTACATCATCACCATGCCGGGGTTCACACGCTGGCTCACCACCGCGCGGGCCGCAATGGCGCCGTTGGCGTTGAACAGCTCCACCCAGTCGTTGTCCACGATGCCGGCGCTCTTGGCGTCGTCTTCGCTCAGCCACACCACCGAGCCGCCCCGGTTCAGCGTGAGCATCATCAGGTTGTCGCTGTACGTGCTGTGGATGCCCCACTTCTGGTGCGGCGTGATGAAGTTCAGCGCAATCTCGCGGTGGCCGTTGGGCTTCTTGCCTTCGACTTCTTCCAGCGTCTTCAGGTGCACCGGGGGGCGGTAGCTCACAAAGCCTTCGCCGAAGTCGCGCATCCAGGGGTGGTCCTGGTAGAACTGCTGGCGGCCCGTGAGGGTGCGCCATGGGATCAGCTCGTGCACGTTGGTGTAGCCCGCGTTGTAGCTGACCTTCTCGCTTTCCAGGCCCGACCAGGTGGGCGAAGAAATGATCTTGCGCGGCTGCGCCTGGATGTCGCGGAAGCGGATCTTCTCGTCCTCGCGGTGCAGCGCCAAGTGCACGTGGTCGCGGCCGGTCTGCTTGCCCAGGGCCTCCCAGGCCTTGCAGGCCACATGGCCGTTGGTTTCGGGCGCCAGCATCATCACCACTTCGGTGGCGTCGATGTCGCTCACGATGCGGGGCATGCCTTGCGTCACGCCTTCTTCCTTCACCCGGCCGTTCAGGTCGCCCAGCTGGCCCACTTCGGTCTGCGTGTTCCAGCCGATGCCCTTGCCTCCGTTGCCCACCTTGTCCATCAGCGGGCCCAGGGCCGTGAAGCGCTTGTACAGGTTGGGGTAGTCACGCTCGACCACCGTGACCTGCGGTGCGGTCTTGCCGGGGATGAGGTCGCAGTCGCCGTGCTTCCAGTCGCGCACGCCGTAAGGCTGTGCCATTTCGCCCGCTGTGTCGTGCATGATGGGTGTGAGCACCACGTCCTTCTCCACGCCCAGGTGGCCCACGCTGACCTCGCTCACGGCCTTGGCGAAACCCTTGTAGATCTCCCAGTCGCTCTTGGCCTGCCAGGCAGGGTCCACGGCGGTGGACAACGGGTGGATGAAGGGGTGCATGTCGCTGGTGTTGAGGTCGTTCTTCTCGTACCAGGTGGCCGTGGGCAGCACGATGTCCGAATACAGGCAGGTCGTGCTCATGCGGAAGTCCAGCGTGACCAGCAGGTCCAGCTTGCCTTCCGGGGCCTTGGCGTGCCACTGCACTTCCTCGGGCTTGGCTTCGTCCTGACCCAGGTCCTTGCCCTGCACGCCGTGGGTGGTGCCCAGCAGGTGCTTGAGGAAGTACTCATGCCCCTTGCCCGACGAGCCCAGGATGTTGGAGCGCCACACGAACATATTGCGCGGCCAGTTGGAGGGGTGGTCCGGGTCCTCGCAGCTCATTTGCAGGTTGCCGTTCTTGAGCGACTGCACCACGTAGTCCTTGGTGTCCATGCCCTTCGCAGCGGCGTCCTTGGCCACCTGCAGCGGGCTGGTCTTGAGCTGGGGCGCCGAAGGCAGCCAGCCCATGCGTTCGGCGCGCACGTTGTAGTCGATCTGAGCACCGTGGTAGGCCTTCTTGTCGGCCAGGGGCGAGAGGATTTCTTCCATGCCCAGCTTTTCGTAGCGCCACTGGTCGGTGTGGGCGTAGAAGAAGCTGGTGCTGTTCATCTGACGGGGCGGGCGGATCCAGTCCAGCGCAAAGGCCAGGGCCGTCCAGCCGGTTTGTGGCCGCAGCTTTTCCTGGCCCACATAGTGCGCCCAGCCGCCGCCGCTTTGGCCGATGCAGCCGCACAGCATCAGCATGTTGATGATGCCCCGGTAGTTCATGTCACTGTGGTACCAGTGGTTCATGGCCGCACCGATGATGACCATGGACTTGCCGTGGGTCTTGTGCGCGTTGTCGGCAAACTGGCGGGCCACGGTGATGACCTGGTCGCGCGGCACGCCGGTGATCTTTTCCTGCCATGCGGGGGTGTAGGGGCGGTCGCTGTCGTACGTGACGCCTTGTTCTTCGCCGGGCAGGCCCCGGTCAATGCCGTAGTTGGCGGCCAGCAGGTCGAACACGGTGGCCACCATCACACGGCCTTGGGCCTCGTGGCCGGACAGCTCCAGATGGGACACCGGCACGCGGCGCACCATCACGTCACTGCCCTGTTCATTGGCCGTGAAATTCGGCGCATGTACGCCGCCAAAGTACGGGAAGGCGACATCGGCCACGTCATGGGCCTGCGCGCCGTCCTCCATCACCGACAGCTTGAGCTTGACGGTGTTACCGGTGCGCGCCTCCTTGTTCTCCAGGTTCCACAGGCCCTGGTCGGTGCGGCCGTCTGATCCCCAGCGGAAGCCGATGGAGCCATTGGGCAGCGTGACTTGGCCCAGCTCGTCATAGCCCACGGTCTTCCAGTCAGGGTTGTTGGACTGGTCGAGCTGGCCAGGGAAGTCGCTGGCGCGCACATAGCGGTCGGGCACCATCACCGTGCGGCCATCGGGCAGCGTCTTTTCCTTGAGCACCACCAGGAGCGGCAGGTCGGTGTAGCGGCGTGCGTAGTCATCAAAGTACGCGCTGCGGCCCTTGCCGCCGTCCTTGAAGTAGAACTCTTTCAGGATCACGTGGCCCATGGCCATGGCCACGGCGGCGTCGGTGCCCTGCTTGGGGTGCATCCACAAGTCGCCCAGCTTGGCCACTTCGGAATAGTCGGGCGTGATGGACACAACCTTGGTGCCCTTGTAGCGCACCTCGGTCAAGAAGTGCGCGTCGGGCGTGCGGGTCTGGGGCACGTTGGAGCCCCAGGCAATGATGTACGAGCTGTTGTACCAATCGGCCGACTCGGGCACGTCGGTCTGCTCGCCCCAGGTCTGCGGGCTGCTGGGAGGCAGGTCGCAGTACCAGTCGTAGAAGCTCATGCACACGCCGCCGATCAGGCTCAGGTAGCGCGAGCCAGCAGCGTACGAAATCATCGACATGGCCGGGATGGGCGAGAAGCCGATGATGCGGTCGGGGCCGTGCTTCTTGATGGTGTAGACGTTGGCCGCAGCAATCATCTGGTTCACTTCGTCCCAGGTACTGCGCACAAAGCCGCCCAGGCCGCGCTGCTTTTGCCATTCGCTGCGCGAGGCATCGTTCTCGACAATGCTGGCCCAGGCGTCCACGGGGCTCTTGGCAATGGCCAGGGCCGCGCGCCAGTGCTTGAGCAGGCGGCCGCGCACCATGGGGTACTTCACGCGGTTGGCGCTGTACAGGTACCAGCTGTAGCTGGCGCCGCGGGCGCAGCCGCGGGGCTCATGGTTGGGCAGGTCGGGCCGGGTGCGGGGGTAGTCGGTCTGCTGGGTTTCCCAGGTGACGATGCCGCCCTTGACGTAGATCTTCCAGCTGCAGCTGCCGGTGCAGTTCACGCCGTGCGTGCTGCGCACGATCTTGTCGTGCGCCCAGCGGTCGCGGTAGGCGTCTTCCCAGGTGCGGTCTTCACCGTTGGTCTGGCCATGGCCCTGCGCAAAGGTTTCGCGAGGCTGCGAGAAGTACGAAAGGCGATCGAGGAAATGGCTCATCGGGGGCTCCTTGTTCTGTTCTGTTCAGGGGTCATCAGCAAGGCATGGCGGCGTTCTTGCGCGCGTAGTGCCACCAGGTGATCACGATGCACACGAGGTAGAAGGCAAAGAACGTCCACAGCGCGGCGTGGGGGCTGCCGGTCAGCGCGATGGAGCTGCCGTAGCTCTTGGGAATAAAGAACCCGCCGTAGGCCGCCATGGCAGCGGTAAAACCCAGCGTGGCGGCACCCAGGGTGTTGCCTTCCTTGTTGGCCTGGGCCACAGCGGCCGTGTTGCGGGGGTCCACGCCGCGCATGGCTTCGGTCAGAAAGATCACGGGGATCATGCGGAAGGTGGAGCCGTTGCCGATGCCGGTGGTGAGGAACAGCACCAGGAAGCACACAAAGAAGCCGGCGAACTGGCCCTCGTTACCGCCCGATGGCAGGAACACCGTCACACCGACCACGGCGACGGCCATGACGATGAAGTTCCACAGCGTGACGCGGGCACCGCCGAGCTTGTCGGCCAGCCAGCCCCCAAAGGGCCGCACCACCGCACCCACCAGCGGCCCCAGCCAGGCGTAGGCCAGGGGGTTGATGCTGGGAAACTGGCTCTTGATGAGCAGCGGAAAGCCTGCGGCATAGCCGATGAACGAGCCGAAGGTGCCAAGGTACAGCACGCACATCAGCCAGTTGTGCTTGCGCTTGAAAATGGCGGCCTGCGCAGCGAACGAAGCGCGCGCGTCGGCAATATCGTTCATGCCAAACCAGGCCGCCAGCGCGGTCAGCGCAATCCATGGCACCCAGATGAAAGCGGCGTTCTGCGTCCAGACCTGTGCGGTCTGGCCGTTCTTGACGATGGTCTGGGCATCACCCCCAAAAACTCCAAAGATGCCGGCCGTGACGACCAGAGGGCTCAGGAACTGCACCACCGACACGCCCAGGTTGCCCAGGCCCGCGTTCACACCCAGCGCCGATCCCTTGCGCTCCTTCGGAAAGAAGAAGCTGATGTTGGCCATGCTGGAGCTGAAGTTGCCACCACCCAGGCCACACAGCAGCGCCAGGATGAGCATGGTGGGGTAGGCTGTAGTGTTGTCCTGCACCGCAAAGCCGATGCCCAGCGCCGGAATCAGCAGCGAGGCGGTGGAGATCGCCGTCCAGCGGCGGCCACCGACCAGCGGCACCATGAACGAATAGAAGATGCGCAGCGTGGCGCCCGAGAGTGCGGGCGCGGCCGCCAGCCAGAACAGCTGGTTGGTCGAGTACTTGAAGCCGAGGCCGGGCAGGCTCACGGCAACCACGCTCCAGACCTGCCAGATGGCAAAGGCCAGGAACAGCGCGGGCACCGAGATCCAGAGGTTGAGCTTGGCGATGGCTTCGCCTTCGCGCTCCCAGAACGATTTGTCCTCTGGGGCCCAGAGGGTGAGCAGACGCCCCTGGCGCCCGCTGGTGGTGGTGGCAGACATGGTGAGAGTCCTTGGCAAAAATCAGCGGGCGGCCGTCTGTGCGACGGCGCTTTGCGAACCCATGAGACGGGTGTTGCGCACTTCGGTGAAGTACATCCAGATGAGCGAGACCCACACCACGCCGTACATCAGCATGAAAGCGCTGGAGCGGATACCGGTCAGGTCCATCAGCGCGCCGAACAGGATGGGCAGGACGAAGCCGCCCATGCCGCCGGCCAGACCCACGATGCCGCTGATGGCGCCGATGTTGTGGGGATAGTCGTCGCTGATGTACTTGAAGACACTGGCCTTGCCGAAGGCCCAGCAAATGCCCAGCAGGAACATGAGGCCAGTGAAAAGGTACACGTTCAGGCCGATGTGGAAGGTCTGCGGGCCGTTGACGGTGAGGATGGTGAAGTCGGTCTGCGGGTAGCTCAGCAGGAACAGGCAGATCCAGCTCACCCACATCACCCACCAGGTCACGCTGTGGGCGCCGTACTTGTCACTCAACATGCCGCCGATGGCGCGCAGCACGCCGCCAGGCAACGAGAAGCAGGCGGCCAGCAATGCGGCCACACGGATGTCCAGGCCGTATTCGCCCACGTAGTACTGCACCATCCACAGCGACAGCGCCACGTAGCCGCCAAACACAATGCTGTAGTACTGGCAGTACTTGAGCACCTTGGGGTCCTTGAGCGCCTTGAGCTGGTCGGTGAACTTGACGTTGCTGGGCACCAGATGGGCCGGGTCGCTGTAGCTGAACAGCCAGAACAGCACCAGCGTGCCAAGCATGATGGCCGCGTACACCTGCGGCACCATGGTCCACCCGAAGGCGACCAGGATCACGGGCGCCACGAACTTGTTGACGGCTGCGCCCGAGTTGCCCGCACCGTACACGCCCATGGCCGTGCCCTGGCGCTCTTTGGGGAACCAACGGGCCACGTAGGGCGTGCCCACCGAGAACGAGCCCCCCGCCAAGCCCACGAACAGGCCGATGGTGAGGAAGTGCCAGTACTCGGTGGCGTAGCCCATCATCCAGATGGCAGGCACAGTGGTGGCCATCACGGCGGCCATCACGATGCGGCCGCCGAACTTGTCCGTCCAGATGCCCAGCGGCACCCGCACCAGCGAGCCGGTGAGCACGGGCATGGACATGAGCAGCCCGAACTGCGTGGAGTTCAGGTTGAGCATCTTCTTGATAGGGATGCCGATGACGCCGAACATCATCCAGACCATGAAGCAGACGGTGAAGGCGAAGGTGCTGACGATGAGCACCGACCACGCCTGACGGGTGCGCTGCGAGCTGTCGCCCGGGGGCAAAGTTGCATTGGCCATTGCGCGATTCCTCTCTTTTTGCATGAGAGGAATGGTCGCGTGTGCAGCGCCTTTTGCACATCCTTCGCTAGAGGGTGTGCAGCGCGGCAGAGGGACTAGTCACCCGGTACAGGGCATCGTCCGAAAGAACTATGGAGTATGTGTTGCACGGCAGCAGCGCCTGCACGCCGCGCGCAGGAACCCGCGCTATTCCGCGCGCTGCCGGTCCGAGGCGTACACCGCTGCCTGCACGCGCGAGCTGAGACCCAGCTTGCGCAGGATGTGCTGCACGTGGATCTTCACCGTGGTCTCGGCGATGTCGAGCGTGCGCGCGATCTCCTTGTTGCTCGCACCCCGGGCGATCTCGCGCAGCACGTCTTCCTCGCGCGGCGACAGGGGGGTGAAACCGTTGGGAGCGGCCACCGCTGCGTCGGCAGGTGCCATCGGCGGGGGAGGCGCCTCGGGCGCGCCCTGCGACTGGAACGCCGCCACCAGCTTGCCCATCAGCTCAGGGCTGACCACGGGCTCGCCCCGGGCGGCGCGGTGAATGGCCTGGGCCAGCAGCTCGCCGTCGATGGTCTTGAGCAGGTAGCCCTGGGCACCATTGCGTAGCGCGGTCGCAAGGTCCTGCGCGTCCTCGCTCACGGTGAGCATGAGCACGCGCGAGGTGGGCGACACCTCGCGCAGCCCCTGGATCGCGTCCACGCCCATCACGCCGGGCAAGTGGTTGTCGAGCAGGATCACCTGCGGCCGCAGCTGGGGCGCAAGCCGCAGGGCCTGCGCGGCATCCCCCGCCTCGCCCACCACGGACAGGCCCTCATACTGGCTCAGCAGCGCGATCAACCCGCGCCGGAACAGCGTGTGATCGTCCACCACCAGCAGCGTGACCAGGGGAGAGGAGGCGGTGGCGGAGGCAGCTTGGTTCGTCATGGAGTGGTGGCGGTGTGGGGAATGTCGACCTGGGCAGCATGGGCTGCTTGAGCCAATGGCACTTCAGGAGCAACGGCCACAGTCTGGGCGGGCACGACCGAAGGCAGCTCGATGCACACCCGGGTGCCCTGCCCTGGCGTGGACTCCACCTGGACCACGGCGCCAATGCGCTGGGCCCGCTCGCGCATGATGCCCATGCCCACGTGCAGCGAATCGGGCGGCACGGCGGTCACGTCAAAACCCGTGCCGTTGTCCTGCACCTCAAAGCGCCAGCGGGGGTGGCGGTGCACGAGCACATCGACCCGCGTGGCGCCCGAGTGCTTGCGCACGTTCGACAGCGCCTCCTGCACCATGTGCAGCACCTGGATCTGCACGTCCTGCGCCAGTGGCAGGCCATGGCCCACCATGCCCAGCGTAGTGACCATGCCGGTCTGGTGCTCGAACTTGGACAAGGTGGCGCGCAGCGCCGATTCAATGTCTTCCTCGCTGGTGCGGGTGCGAAAGTGCACCAGCAGTTCGCGCACATCCGAATAGCACTCGCGCACGCCCACATCCAGCTCGCCGATGCTGCGGTCGCGCTTGGCCTCGTCGCCGCGCGCCACGGCGTCGCGCAGCAGCTGGGTCTGGATCTTGAGGAAGGCCAGCGACTGGGCGATGGAGTCGTGCAGCTCGCGCGCGAGCAGGCCGCGCTCCTCGGCCACGGCCGCCTCGCGCTCCAGCGCGGTGGCACGCAGGCCCTCCATGGCGCTGGCCAGGTGGCGGGTCATGGCTTCGAGCAGATCGCGCAGCTCGTCGGTCATCTCGACGGGCGATCGGAAGAACAGGTTGACCTCGCCCAGCATGCGCATCTGCATCTTGACGGGGATGGTGACCATGGTTTCAAACCCTGCATCGCGGCAGTGCGGCAAGGCGACCTCGGTGGATGGCGTGATGGGGATGACCCGGGTGCGCGCCTGCTCCTGCGGCTGACCGCACAGGCAGCTGCCGGTGTGCAGGCAATGCTCGCCCTCGGCCATGGCCACAGGCAGGCCATCACCTGCCAGCAGCACGTAGCGCTCATTCGCCTCGTTGGACCAGCGCACGGCGGCGGCATCGGCGCCCGCCACGCGGCGAATCTGCTGCACAAAACCCTGGGCCAGCAGCTCCAGGCTGCTGGCGGTGCTGGCCAGCGCACTGACCTCGTACAGCGCGGCCAGCCGCTGGTTCTGCACGGCGATGCTGGCGGTCTTTTCGCGCACCTTGTGCTCCAGCTCGTCGTGCGAGGCCTGCAGCGCGTGCGCCATCAGGTTGAAGCCGGCCGAGAGCTGGCCGAACTCATCGTCAGTGTCCACTGGCAGCCGCGTGCCCAGCTCGCCCTGGCGCAGCCGGGCCTGGGCCTGCTGCAGGCGCGCCACGGGGTTGATCACCAGCAAATAGCTCACGGCCATGAAGGTGACGGCCGCCACGATGGCCAGCGCCATCATGAACAGCTGGAACAGGTGCAGCGCGGCGGTCCAGCCTGCGATCTGGATTTCGATGGCATCCACAAAGCCGTCCACCTGCTGCACAAAGGCATCGGCCTCGGCCAGGTTCCGGGCACGGTCGGGGGGCAAGGCACTGACCCACCCGGTGCGGGCCTCGGCCCAGCGGGTGCGGATGCCGTCGAACCGCGTGCGCGTCTCGTCGCTCCACGGCACAAACAGCGGGCGCGACGGATCGCCCGTGCGCAGCAACTCCAGGCTGGCGTCGAACTGGCGCGCGCGCTCCTGCACGGCCTCGGGAGGTTCGGTCTGCAGCACCAGCACCATGCGCAGCATGTTCATGCGCAGGCGGCCCGCCTCGTTGACGGCTGCCGCGCCGCCTTCGAGCTTCCAGGTCACCCACAAGGTGAGCCCGATGGAAGCCAGGGCCACCAGCAAGAATCCGGCTCCCATGGCCAGGAGCTTGGTGGAAAGGGTGGGCCGCGAGCGCATGGCGCAGTGTAGGCAAGGGGTTTTGTGCGGTTCTTGACCTGCGTCAAGTGCGCGCCCGCTAGCATGGCCGGATGCACACGCCGAGCCGCCTCATCCGCCATTCCACCCTCCACACCACCCGTGCCATCTCCTGGCGCCCTGCATCCGCAGTCCTGGCCGTGGCCTGCCAGGCCACCCTGGCCGGCTGCGCGGGCCCAGCCCTAAAGCCCATGCCGTCCCCGTCCACACAGGCTGCTGCGGTGGTGCCCGCCGCAGCCTGGCCGGAGCGCCTACAGCAATGGCTGCCCGCCGACGTGCTGCTATTGGGCGAGCAGCACGACGCCCCGGACCACCAGCGCCTGCAGCGCGAGGCGGTGGCCTGGCTCGCCAGCCGGGGCCAGCTGGCAGCCCTGGTGATGGAAATGGCCGAGCGCGGGCACAGCACCCAGGGCTTGCCCCGCAATGCCAGCGATGCCCAGGTGCAAGCCGCCCTGCAGTGGGACGACGCGGCCTGGCCCTGGAAGGCCTATGGCCCGGTGGTCATGGCTGCCGTGGGCGCAGGGGTGCCGGTGCTGGGCGGCAACCTGCCCCGTACGCGCATGCGCGCCGCCATGGCCGACGCCTCCCTCGACCAGCACCTGCCCGCCCCGGCGCTGGCCGAGCAGCAGCAGGCCATGCGGGACGGCCATTGCGGCCTGCTGCCCGAGTCGCAAATCGCGCCCATGGCCCGCATCCAGATCGCCCGCGACGCCAGCATGGCCCAGACGGCCCAGGAGGCGTTGCGATCCGGCCAGACGGTGCTGCTGGTGGCCGGTGGCGGCCATGTGCTGCGCCACCTGGGCGTGCCCACACATTGGCCCGCCAGTTTGGTGTCAAAAGTGGTGGTAGCGCAGGTGGAACATGCGCCTGTAGCTATCAAATCAGGTGCACAAGCCGATGCCGTGGTCCAGACCCCGGCGCTGCCACCGCGCGATATGTGTGCCGAGTTGCGCGAGCAATGGCGCCCTGCGCCGCCGGGCCAGAAGGTCTGAGCCTGTCAGCCCTGCTCGGTGACGGCGGGCTCGGCCTGTGCCCGCAGCAACGCCACGAACTCGTCCGCAGGCACAGGGCGGCTGCACAGATAGCCCTGGTAGGCGTCGCAGCCCCGCTCCCGCAGGAAGGCCAGCTGGCCCTCGGTCTCCACGCCCTCGGCCAGTACCGACAGGCCCATGCTGTGCCCCATGGCGATGATGGCGGCGCTGATGGCCATGTCGTCCTCGCTCTGTGGGATGTCGCGGATGAAGCCCTGGTCGATCTTGAGCACGTCGATGGGGAACCGCTTAAGCTGCGCCAGCGACGAATAACCCGTGCCAAAGTCGTCCACCGCGATGCGCACCCCCAGCTCGCGCAGGCGCACCAGCACCTGGCGGGCCTCTTCGGTGCGCTCGGCCAGGGCGCTTTCGGTGATCTCCAGCTCGAGCAGGGCCGCCGGAAACCCGCTGGCATGCAGCGCGGCCGCCGTGCAACCGGCCAGGTCGGTCAGGTGGAACTGGCGCGGCGACACGTTCAGCGCCAGGGTCAGCGGGGGTAGCCCGGCTTCGCGCCATTGCTGGCCCTGGCGGCAGACCTCGCGCACCACCCATTCACCCAGCGGGCCAATCACGCCCGACGTCTCGGCCACGGGGATGAAGCGTGCGGGTGAGATCAGTCCCTCTTGCGGGTCGTTCCAGCGCACCAGCGCTTCGGCGCCCTGGATGCGGCCGGTGGCAATGTCGATCTGCGGCTGGTAGTACATCTGCAGATGGCCCTGGGCCAGCGCCAGGCGCAGGCGTGACTCCAGCTCCAACCGCTCGCGGGCCGCCTGGGTCATAGCCTCGTGGAAGAAGCACCACGCCCCCCGGCCGCGCGCCTTGGCGCCATAGACCGCCGCGTGGGCGCCCTGCAGCAGCAGTTCGGTGGTGCCAGCGTGCTCAGGGAACATGCAGATGCCCACACTGACGCCCGCCACCACCTCCAGCCCGTCGGGCGAACGCCAGGGCTCGGCCACGGCGCGGATCAGGTGGCGCGCCACGGCGGCGGCACCATCGGCATGGCGCAGGTTGCGCGCCACCACGGCCAGCTCGTCGCCCGCCATGCGCCCCAGCACGTCTCCGGGCCGCAGGGCGGACTGCACCTGCCGCGCAATATGCTTGAGCACCTCGTCGCCCGTGGCATGGCCATAGCTGTCGTTCACATCCTTGAAGCGGTCCAGGTTGAGCAGCAGCACCGCAATGTGCTCGCCGCTGCCCTGGGCCTCCTGTACCGCCAGCTCCAGTTGGTGCCCGAACCAGGTGCGGTTGGACAGGCCCGTGAGCGGGTCGTTGTGCGCCAGGTATTCCAGTTGCCGCTGCTGGGCCTTTTCTTCGGAGATGTCGGTGAACATGCACACGTAGTGCGTGATCTCGCCTGCCGGGTCGCGCACGGCCGACAGCGACATGTGCTCCGGGAAGATTTCGCCGTTCTTGCGGCGGTTCCAGATCTCGCCCTGCCAGTACCCGGTCTCGGTCAGGGACGACCACATCGCCTCATAAAAGGCCTTGTCGTGGCGGCCGGACTTGAAGACGCGCGGGGTCTTGCCCAGCAGCTCTTCTTCGGTATAGCCCAGCAGCCGGGTGAACGCAGCGTTGACAGACAGGATGCGGCTGTGGGCATCGGTCACCACCACGCCCTCCATGGTGTTGTCCACCACCGTGGCGGCCAGGCGCTGGCGGGCCTCGCTGCGCTGCAGCGCAGCGCGTGCGGCCTTGATCTCGTCGAGGTCCTGCACCACACACACCAGGTGCGCGGGCTCATCGCCCACTTCGGGCGCCAGCGTCACGGTGCACAGCACGGGCACCCGGCGGCCGTTGTCCAGCCGCAGGCAGTGGCGCTCGCCCACGTAGTGGTCGATCTCGCCGGCCAGCAGGCGCTCCAGTTGCGACGCTGCCCAGTCGGGGTCCTGGGCGATCATCACATCGCGGAAATTGAGGCTCAGCGTCTGCACGGGCTCAGCGCCCAGCAGGTCACACAGGCGGGTGTTGGCCCATAAGAATCTGCCATCCAGCGCCACCCGCGCAAAACCGGCGGGCGCATGGCGCACGATCTGCGTCAGCTCCTGCGCCATGGCCATGCGCACCTTTTCGGCGCGGCGCATGCGCCGCAGCAGCCACCAGGCCAGACCGCTGGTCAGCGCCACATAGCCCCAGCCCTTCCAGGTCTGAAAACGGGTCAGCAGGGCCGGGTCGGTCACCCAGTGGGCCAGCAACACATCGCCCGCAAACACCCAGGCCACCCCCAGCACCAGGTACAGCAGCATGCCCCGCCAGGGGACCAGTGATGAGGCATAGCCCTCGTTGCCCATTGCGCTCCTTGCGCTCCTTGTTGATTTCCACGGTTTCACTGTCCCTGGCCCTTGCTGCGACAATTGCACAGCTATGACCAACGCCTACATCCTTACCCTGTCCTGCCCCGACCGCCTGGGGCTGGTGCACGCCGTCTCGGGCTTCCTGCTGGAGCACGGCGGCAACATCGAAGAAGCCGCGCAGTACAACGACCACGCCACGGGCCTGTTCTTCATGCGGGTGCAGTTTGCCTGCGACCAGCACGACCACCCCACCCTCAAAGCGCGCCTGGCCAGCTTTGCCGAGCCCTACAACATGCACTGGAGCCTGCACGCCACGGCAGCCCCCATGAAAACCGTGCTCATGGTCAGCAAGGAAGGCCACTGCCTCAACGACCTGCTGTTCCGCTGGAAGAGCGGCCTGCTGCCCATCGACATCCGCGCCATTATCAGCAACCACCGCGACTTCTACCAGCTGGCGGCCAGCTACAACGTGCCCTTCCACCATATCCCGGTGACCGGCAGCACCAAAGCCCAGGCCGAAGCCAAACAGTTTGAGATTATCGAGGGCGAAGGGGCCGAATTGGTGGTATTGGCCCGTTACATGCAGATCCTTTCTCTTGACCTATGTCAAAAGTTGGCCGGCCGGGCGATCAATATCCACCACAGCTTCCTGCCCAGCTTCAAGGGCGCCAAACCGTACTACCAGGCGCATGACCGGGGCGTGAAGCTGATCGGCGCCACGGCCCACTACGTAACGGCCGACCTGGACGAAGGTCCGATCATCGAACAGGACGTGGCCCGCGCCGACCACACCGACACGGTGGAAGACCTCACGGCCCGCGGCCGCGACACCGAAAGCCAGGTGCTGGCCCGCGCCGTGAAGTGGCACAGCGAGCACCGCGTGATCTTGAACGGCCACAAGACAGTCATCTTCCGCTAGTCCAGCTTTCCCATGGCCACGGCAGCCCCGTCCTCTTTCCTCAGCAGCGCCGCACGGCGCATTCCGCCCATCCAGTGCCTGCTGACTTTCGAGGCCCTGGCCCGCCTGCGCAGCGTGACGCAGACGGCCGATGAGCTGTGCGTGACGCCCAGCGCCGTGAGCCACCGCGTCAAGCAGCTGGAGCAGATCCTGGGCGTGCGGCTGTTTGGCCGGGCCGACTTTTCGCTGACCACCGAAGGCAGCGCCTACCTGGCCCATGTGCGCGAGGGGCTGGGCGCGCTGCAGCGCTTTCCGGGCCAGGCGGCAGCGCCCGGGCGCCGGCGGCTCAAGCTGGCCGTGACGCCCACGTTTGCGCGCACCATCCTCATTCCCCGCCTACGGCAATTCACCGAGGCATACCCCGAGATCGACCTGGCGCTGCAGGTCTCCATCCCGCTGCTGGACGTGGTGGCCGAAGACGCCGACCTGATGGTGCGCTTTGGCCCCGGCCACTATGCCGATGTGGAGCATGTGGAGCTGGCCCGCGACGTGGTCACGCCCCTGGCCTCGCCCGCCTTCGTGCGCGAACACGGCCCCTTTGACCGCCCCGAGGACCTGGAGGGCGTGCCCCTGCTGCGCAGCCCGCTGGAGCCCTGGCGCACCTGGTTTGCCGCCACGGGCCTCGACTGGGCCGAACCCAGCGAGGGCTCGCAGTTCAACGACATCGGCCTGATGTGCGACGGCGCCGCTGCCGGCATGGGCGTGGCGCTGGTGCGCCTGAAGCTGGGCGCGCCCTGGCTGGAGAACGGCACCCTGGTGCGCCTGTTTGCCACCGACACCGCCAGCCCCCACGCCCACTACCTGTGCTGGCGCACCGGCACCATGGACCGGTGGGAATGCGCGGCGTTTGCAGAGTGGTTGCGCAAAACGATGGCGTAGCAGAGGTATCCCCCTGAGTCGCCTTTGGCGCCTTCCCCCTTCTCTCGGCTGCGCCGGGAAGGGGGACGCAGCCCTCGCTGCGGGGCGGCCCTTGCTCGGCTGCCATCGCCCGAGCCCCGCCCTCCTCCACCAGATTCAGACAAAATTTGCCTCTAGCGCTTTTCCCAAAAGCGCTAGCAGCTATCAATTGATGAGCATTCAGGTGTTTTTCACAATCCCCTGCAGAAAAGCTCAAGCCCAGGCACCCAGCCATCCCCTACAGTGACAGCCATGAACACTGCCGCCGCCCCCACCGCAGCCCTGTCCGAACGCGCCGCACGCCAAGCCGAAGTGGTCCAGGCCCTGAGCCGCGCCCTGCCTGCACACGCCCTGCTCTGGCACAGCGAAGACACCACACCGTATGAATGCGATGGCCTCACCGCCTACCGCCAGCGCCCGCTGGTGGTGTGCCTGCCGGAGACCTACGACGAGGTGCAGGCCGTGCTGCAGGTGTGTCACCAGTTGCAGGTGCCCGTGGTGGCGCGCGGTGCGGGCACAGGCCTGTCGGGCGGCGCCATGCCGCACGCCCTGGGCGTGACACTGTCACTGGCCAAATTCAACCGCATCCTTGACATCAACCCCGAAAGCCGTACGGCCGTGGTGCAGTGTGGCGTGCGCAACCTCGCCATCAGCGAGGCGGCGGCACCCTACAACCTCTACTACGCCCCCGACCCCAGCAGCCAGATCGCCTGCACCATCGGCGGCAACGTGGCCGAGAACTCGGGTGGCGTGCACTGCCTGAAATACGGCCTCACCGTGCACAACGTGCTCAAGGTGAAGGGCTTCACGGTCGAAGGCGAGACCGTCGAATTTGGCAGCGAGGCGCTGGACGCCCCCGGCTATGACCTGCTGGCCGCTGTGATCGGCAGCGAGGGCATGCTGGCCGTGACCACCGAAGTGACGGTCAAGCTCATCCCCAAGCCTCAGCTGGCGCGCTGCATCATGGCCAGCTTTGACGACGTGCGCAAAGCGGGCGACGCGGTGGCCGCCGTCATCGCCGCCGGCATCATCCCTGCCGGCCTGGAGATGATGGACAAGCCCATGACCGCCGCCGTGGAAGACTTTGTGCACGCAGGCTACGACCTCACCGCCGAAGCCATCCTGCTGTGCGAAAGCGACGGCACGCCCGAAGAGGTGGAAGAAGAAATCGGCCGCATGAGCGAAGTGCTGCGCGCTGCGGGCGCCACCGCCATCAGCGTGAGCCGCGACGAGGCCGAGCGCCTGCGCTTCTGGAGCGGCCGCAAAAACGCCTTCCCCGCCAGCGGCCGCATCAGCCCCGACTACATGTGCATGGACTCCACCATCCCGCGCAAGCGCCTGGCCGACATCCTGCTCGCCATACAGGAGATGGAAAAGAAATACCAGCTGCGCTGCGCCAACGTGTTCCACGCGGGCGACGGCAACCTGCACCCTCTCATCCTGTTCGATGCGAACGATGCCGACCAGCTGCACCGCTGCGAGCTGTTTGGCGCCGACATCCTGGAAACCAGCGTCGCCATGGGCGGCACGGTGACGGGCGAACATGGCGTGGGTGTGGAGAAGCTCAACAGCATGTGCGTGCAGTTTTCTGCGGCGGAGAACGCGCAGATGTTCGGGCTCAAGCACGCGTTTGATCCTGCAGGGTTGCTGAACCCCGGCAAGGTGATTCCCACGCTGAACCGGTGTGCGGAGTACGGGAAGATGCTGGTGCGCGGGGGGCAGATCAAGCACCCCGACCTGCCGCGTTTCTGACCGCCATGAAGGCGCTGCAAGGACTGGCTTTTCTTCTGCTCATGCAGTCAGGGGGCGAGGCAGTGTCGCACTTTTTAAAGCTCCCGGTCCCGGGGCCGGTCGTCGGCATGGTGCTGCTCTTGCTCGCGCTGCGCTGGCAGCCGGTGCAGGATGCCGTCGCCCCAGCGGCGGGCTTCTTGCTCCAGCACCTTTCGCTGCTGTTTGTGCCGGTGGGCGTGGGGGTGATGACACACCTGGCGTTGCTGAGCACCTATGGCCTGCAGCTGGTGGCGGTGATCGTACTGTCCACCTGGATTGGCATGGCGGTGACGGCGCAGGTGTTGCGTCTTCTGCAGCCCAAGGAGGACCATGGCGAACTTCGTTGAGCTGTGGGTGTACCTGGCCTCGGCCCCGCTGTTCGGGCTGACGGCCACGCTGGCGGTGTATGTGCTGGCGCAGGCACTGTCGGTGCGCTCCGGGCACGCACCCTGGGCCAATCCGGTGATGGTGTCGGTGGCCATTCTGGCCAGTGTGATGCTGGCCACGGGCACGGCCTACCCCACGTACTTTGCGGGTGCGCAGTTCATCCACTTCCTGCTGGGCCCTGCGGTGGTGGCACTGGGCTGGCCCCTGTGGCAGCGCCGTGCGGCCCTGCGCTCACGCTGGGGCCGGCTGGTGCTGGCCTCGCTGGCGGGCGGCAGCGCGGCCGCTGCCAGTGCCGTGGGCCTGGGCTGGGTACTGGGCCTGCCCGGTGATGTGCTGATGTCGCTGGCCCCAAAATCTGTCACTGCCCCGGTCGCCATGGGCATCGCCGCACAGGTTGGCGGCGTGCCCGCCCTGGCCGCGGTGTTCGCGGCCTTGACGGGTATGGTGGGGGCGCTGTCTGCACGCTGGCTGTTTGGCTTGATGCGCCTGCCCACCGACGCACAAGGCATGGCGCTGCGGGGCTTTGCGCTGGGCACTGCGTCGCACGGCATTGGGGCGGCACATGCGCTGCAGGTGCATGCCGAAGCGGGGGCGTATGCAGGGCTGGCGCTGGGGCTGCAGGTGGTGCTGGCGGCGGTGCTGATGCCGCTGGTGTTCCGGTTGTTGTGAGGGGTGTGGCGGGGGCATCGCCTCTCGTCCTGCGCTACGCAGCGCAGCGCTCAGCGGCCCTCACCCGCCCCACAAAGCCCGCCCCATGGCCCCCACATGCGACACGCCGAACAGCGCCAGCCCGATGAGCCCGCCCACCACCGTGCCATTGATGCGGATGTACTGCAGGTCCTTGCCGATGTTGAGCTCTATCAGCTGCGTCATCTCCTCCGCATCCCAGCGCCGCACCGTATCCTCAATGTGCTGCGCAATGAACGCTGACACGTCCGGCGCCAGCCCCTCCACCCAGCGCTCCAGCCGGTCATTGAACGACTGCCTGAGCGCCGCATCCCCCGCCAGCGAATTACCCAGCCACAAGCCCAGCTTGCCCACCTGCCGCGCCAGCACGGAGTCGGCATCCGCCAGATCGCGCTGCAACGCACCACGCAGGTCCAGCCACAAGGTCTGCACATAGCCACCCACGGTGGCATCGGTCTGCAGCCAGGTGCGGATCTCCTCGCCCTTGCGCGCCCATTCCGGGTCACTGCGCAGGCGCTCGATAAAGCGCTGTACGGCGATATCAAACTGCGCGCGCAAGGCGTGCTGCGGGTTGGCGGCCACATCGGCCATCAGGCTCTCCAGAGCGCGGGCCAGCAGCGCCGAGCCCTTGTCGCCCAGCCAGTCGCTGGGCAGCAATTTCTCGGTGCGCGGGTGGTCCTTCTTGAGCCAGGCCACGATGGACTGCGCGACCCAGGTGCGGGTCTGCTCGTTCTGCAACAGCTCAATGAGCTTGGCCAGCACATCGTCCAGCAGCGCCTGGTGGCGGCCGTTGTGGGTGAGGGTGTCGAGCACCGCCGCCAGCGCACGCGACATGTCCACCTGTCCGATCAAAGCGCGCGCGGCCTTCTGGATGAAACGCTCCACCTGCGCGTCCTGCACCGTCTCCAGCGCGGCCGATGCCAGGCGCGTGGCCTGGTGCCCCAGCGCCGCGGCGTTGCCTGGCGCCGTGAGCCACTGCGCCAGACGCTCGGCCGGGTCGTGCCGGCGGATCAGCGACACGAGCGAAGGCACATCCAGGAACTTGTCGCGCACAAAGGTGGCCAGGTTGCGACCGATGCGCGCCTGGTTGCGCGCGATGACCGCTGTGTGCGGAATCGGCAGGCCGAGCGGCCTGCGGAACAGCGCCACCACCGCAAACCAGTCGGCCAGCGCGCCCACCATGGCGGCCTCGGCCATGGCTTTCACGGCGTTGAGCCACAGGCCGCGCTCCACCACGCTGGTGGCAATGAACACGGCCGTGACCAGCAACAGCATGCCCAGCGCCTGCCGCTTGGCACGGCGCAGGGCGATGGTTGCGCTGTCAGCCTCTGGCTTCATACGGGCCAGCCCACTGCCCAGGCGTGCAACCCGTCAGGCAGCCGCCGCAATCTGGTCCAGCGCCTTCGACAGATGGCCCACCGTGCGGTCCACGTTGTGCCACTTCTCCAGGCCGAACAGGCCGATACGGAAGCTCTTGAAGTCCGGCCCTTCATCGCACTGCAGCGGCACGCCCGCAGCGGTCTGCAAACCGACTTCGAGGAACTTCTTGCCGTTCTGGATGCCGGGGTCGGTGGTGTAGCTCACCACCACACCGGGCGCCTTGAAGCCATCGGCCGCCACGCTGGGGAAGCCCCGCGATTCGAGCAGCGCGCGCACCTTGGCGCCCAGTTCGATCTGCTCCTCGCGCACCTTGGCAAAGCCATAGGCGCGGGTCTCGGCCATCACGTCGCGCAGGCGCACCAGCGCATCGGTGGGCATGGTGGTGTGGTATGCGTGCTGGCCCTTTTCGTAGCCCTCGGCAATCTGCATCCACTTCTTGAGGTCGCACGAAAAGCTGCTGCTGGTGGTGCCCTCGATGGCTTCACGCGCACGCTCGGACAGCATCACCATGGCGCAGCAGGGCGATCCGCTCCAGCCCTTTTGCGGTGCGCTGATGAGCACGTCCACCCCCGTGGCCTGCATGTCCACCCACATGGCGCCCGACGCCACGCAGTCCAGCACGAACAGCGCGCCGACATCGTGGGCCGCAGCCGTCACGGTGCGGAGGTAGTCGTCGGACAGGATAATGCCGCTGGCCGTTTCCACATGCGGGGCGAACACCACCTTGGGCTTTTCGGCGCGAATGGTGGCTGCGACTTCGTCCGCCTGGCATGGCGCCCAGGGGGCCTGCGGGCCGCTGCCCTGCTGGCGCGCCTTGCACACCACCGAGCCGCCGCCCAGGCCCTTATCGGCGTCAAAAATCTGCGTCCAGCGGTAGCTGAACCAGCCGTTGCGCACGATGAGCACCTTTTCCTTGTTGGCAAACTGGCGCGCCACGGCCTCCATGCCGAAGGTGCCGCTGCCGGGCACCAGCACGGCCGTGTGGGCGTGGTAGACCTCTCTGAGCGTGCCCAGAATGTCCTGCATCACGCCGGTAAAGCGCTTGGACATGTGGTTGAGCGCGCGGTCGGTGTAGACCACCGAAAATTCGAGCAAACCATCGGGGTCGATATCGGGCAAAAGGCCGGGCATGGTGGGTCTCCGCGTGTGAAACTGGGGGAAGAAACAAGGCGATCGGACCAGCTTATCATGGCCCCGCACCTCCAATGGTCGCAGCGCCATGCCGCCAAAACCCTTCCAGTTTCTGCCCACCGCACTGCCTGGCATCGACGCGATGCAGGCGGACTCGCACTTCGCCTTCGGCAGGCACATGCACCTGCAGTTTGGCCTGGGCGTGATCGACCGGGGGGCGCAGAAATCGTTCAGCGGCCGGGGCACGGTGGAGTCACTCTCCGGCGACACCATCACGGTCAACCCTGGCGAGGTCCACGACGGCAAGCCCCTGGGCGAAGGCGGCCGCGCCTGGCGCATGCTGTACCTGGAGCCCGCCCTAGTCGCCGGTCTGGCGGCCGAGGTGCGCCCCAGCACGCCCGGCGCAGGCTTCGAATTCCACGCGCCCAACCTGCGCGATGCGCGGCTTGCCGCGCAGGTCCGTGCGCTGTTTGCGGCCGCCACACGGCACCCCCGCCACGCGGCAGCGCCGCTGCAGGTCGAGGAATGCCTGCTCCAGATTCTGGCGGGCCTGCTGCGCCCGGCGGACAAGGGCAGGCACATCGCCGCGTCCGTTGCCAACGCCCGCGCCATGGTGGACGACGACCCGACCATGGCCTGGAGCCTTGCCGCCCTGGCCCGCGAGGCCGGGCTGAGCCGCTACCAGCTGGTGCGGCAGTTCGCACAGGCCACGGGACTCACGCCGCACGCCTACCTGGTGCAGCGCCGGTTGCACCACGCGCGGCGGCTCATGCGCGCCGGCACGCCCCTGGCCGAGGTGGCCGCCGCCAGCGGCTTTGCCGACCAGAGCCACCTCACACGCCTGTTCGCGCGCAGCTTCGGCACCACGCCCCACGCCTACCTGCGCGCCCACCGCTGAGGCGCTGCAATTTTGTTCAAGACGCGGGCCCGCGCGTGCGGCGATGCTGCGGACTTCTCCACTCCACTGCATGCCGCCGCTGTGCGGCTCCAAAGCGCCATGGGCATCGAATTCCTCATCACTTCCCTCGTCGTCGTCATCTCGCCCGGTCCGGGCGCCCTGCTGACCGTGGCGGCCGGGCTGTCGGGCGGCGCGCGGGCTGCGGCCGTCACGGCCCTGGGGTGCACGCTGGGCATCGTGCCGCACCTGCTGGCCGCAGTCACCGGCCTGGCCGCGCTGCTCCATGCCAGCGCCACCGCCTTCGACATCCTGCGCTACGCGGGGGTGGCCTACCTGCTGTACATGGGCTGGGCCACCTGGCGCTCCCCTGCCGCGCTGGAGGTGCGCGCCGACGCGCCCGCGCGCTCCACCGGGGGACGCATCGCCGAGGCGATGCTCGTCAACCTGCTCAACCCCAAGCTGTCGCTGTTCTTCCTCACGTTTCTGCCGCAGTTCATCGCACCGGGCGAGGCGCAGCCCGCAGAGCGCATGGCGCAGCTGTCACTGGTGTTCATGGCCATGACGCTGGTGGTGTTCCTGGGCTACGGCGTCTTTGCCGCGCGGTTTCGCGACCAGGTGCTGCAGCGCCCGAGCGTGCTGGTGTGGCTGAGGCGCGGCTTTGCCGCAGCGTTTGTGGCGCTTGGGGGAAAGCTGGCGCTGATGCAGCGCTAGCCAGGCGGCCCTCTCCTGCTCACCAGGTGTCGACGAACCGGTGCCCCAGCGGCGCCACCTGGGCCGATGCCAGTCCGCGCGCCAGCCACGCACGCGTGTCGGCCGGGTCGATCACCGCGTCGATCTCCAGCGTGGCGGCCATGTGCATGGCCTCGCCGTTGGCGTAGGACTTGGCGAGCAGCTTGGCAAACAGCGCGTCGCGCTCGGCGCCCTCAGGCAGGGCCTCCAGCTCCTTGCGAAAGCCCAGGCGCACCGCGCCTTCGAGCCCCATGGCGCCGAACTCGCCCGTGGGCCAGGCGACAGTGAACACGGGCGCATGGAAGCCTCCGGCCGTCATGCCCATGGCGCCCAGGCCGTAACCCTTGCGCAGCACCACGCTGAAGGTGGGTACGCGCAGGCTGGCGGCGGTGACGAACAGGCGGCTCACGTGGCGCACCTGGGCCGTGGCTTCGACCTCGGGCCCGACCATGAAGCCGGGCGTGTCCACCAGGCTCACGATGGGCAGGCCATGTGCGTTGCACAGCTGCATGAAGCGCGCGCCCTTGTCGGCCGCATCGGCGTCGATGGCGCCGCCCAGGTGTTGCGGGTTGTTGGCCAGCAGGCCCACAGAGCGGCCTTCGATGCGCGCCAATGCGGTGTGGATGCCCGCGCCAAAGCCGGTGCGCAGCAGCAGCAGGCTGCCGTCGTCCACCAGGCCCGCCATCGCCGTGCGGGTGTCGTACACGCGCAGGCGGTTCTCGGGCACCACGGCGCGCAGCAGGCGCTGGTCGGGTGCAGACCACTGCGATGTGCGGCCCTGGAAGAACGACAGGTAGTGGCGCGCGGCCTGCACCGCTCCAGCTTCGTCATCGACCAGCACGTCGATCACGCCGTTGGCATGCTGCACGCGGCTGGGGCCGATCTGCTCGGGCTTGAAGACGCCCAGGCCACCGCCTTCGATCATGGCCGGGCCGCCCATGCCGATGTTGCTGGCGCGCGTGGCAATGATCACATCGCTGCAGCCCAGCAGCGCCGCATTGCCCGCAAAGCAGCGCCCCGCCGCGATGCCGATCACCGGCACCTGGCCCGACAGCGCAGCGTAGCTGGCGAAGGTGTGCACATGCAGGCCGGCCACGATGGGCATGTCGGTGTCGCCCGGCCGGCCGCCGCCGCCCTCGGCAAACAGCACCACGGGCAGCTTCTGCGCGAGGGCGATGCCGAGCATGCGGTCGGTCTTGGCGTGGTTGCGGGCGCCCTGGGTGCCCGCGAGCACGGTGGCATCGTAGGACATGACCACGGCGCGGGATTTCTCTTCGCCAAACAGTGCGCCGTTGATGCCGCCAATGCCCGTGACCATGCCGTCGGCGGGCGTGTTGGCAATCAGGTCTTCCCTGCTGCGGCGGCGGGCCTGCGCGGCGATGGCCAGGGCGCCGTATTCGATGAAGCTGCCGTCGTCGCAGAGGTCGGCAATGTTCTCGCGCGCGGTGCGGCCGCCTTGCGCGTGGCGCTTGGCGATGGCTTCGGGCCGTGCGGCATCTAGCGTGAAGGCGTGGCGGTCGATGACACGTTGCAGGTCGGCGCGGATGTGGTCGGGGTCGTGCGCAGCGCTGCCCTGCACTTCGACATCGGCCGCATCGTCCACCGGGTCCAGCACCAGCAGCGGCTGCCCCAGCGCGACGTAGCCACCGGCCACGGCCAGCAGCGCGCCGACGCGGCCCGCGTGTGGGGCCAGCAGCACATGCTCCATCTTCATGGCTTCGAGCACGGCCAGCTCGGCGCCTGCGGCGACCACGTCGCCCTCGGCCACGCTCAGCTGCACCAGGCGGGCGGGCATGGGGGCCAGCACGGCGCCTTCGGGTGCGTCAGAGGTGATCTGCGGGTCTTTTTGCCCTGTAGCGCTAGTCGGATATGCCTTATCAGCTATATCTTTGGTAGCAGCCAGAAGCTCTGGCAGGACCGACTCCAGCCAGCGCGTGTGCACCTGCTGGCTCTCCATTTCTTGCCGCGCAGCCAGCGCCTGCAGCAGCGCCAGGTTGGTGGCCACGCCCTCGATGCGGCACTCGGCCAGCGCGCGCTGCGAGCGGCGCAGCGCGTCGGCAAAACGCGGGCTGCGCGTGTGCACGATGAGCTTGGCCAGCAGCGTGTCGTAGTGCGGCGATGGCGTGGCGCCTGCAGCGCCGTGCGTGTCCACGCGCACGCCTGGGCCTGCGGGCAGGTCAAAACGGCGCAGCGTGCCACTGCCAGGGGTGGCATTGCCCTGCGCGTCCAGCGTTTCGGCGTTGATGCGCCACTGGATCGCAAAGCCCAACACGGTGGGCGGTGCGGCAGGGTCGAGACCGATGTCCCGCAGCCTGCGGCCCGCCGCCAGCGCAATCTGCGCCTGCACCAGGTCCACGCCAGTGACTTCTTCGGTGATGGTGTGCTCGACCTGCAGGCGCGGGTTGCATTCGATGAAAACAAAGGGCAGGTCGGCACTGGCCAGGTCCACCAAAAACTCGAAGGTGCCCAGGCCCTGGTAATCCACGGCGCGCGCCATGGACAGCGCAGCCGTGGTGATGCGCTCACGCAATGCGCCCGGCAGCGAGGGGCTGGGCGCGATCTCCACCACTTTCTGAAAGCGCCGCTGCAGCGTGCATTCGCGCTCGCCCAGGGCGATCACTTCGCGCCCATCGCCCAGCACCTGCACTTCGATGTGGCGGGCGTTGCTCATCAGGCGCTCGACGTACACGCCGTCCACACCAAAGGCGGCCTGCGCCTCGCTGCGGCAGCGCGCGTAGGCAGCGGGCAAGTCATCGACCGACGCCACCGCGCGCATGCCGCGCCCGCCGCCGCCCCCGATGGCCTTGATCACGATGCCGGCATGGGCGTGCTGCGCAAAGAAGGCCTGGGCCTCTTCCAGAGACACGGCCGCCTGCGTGCCGGGCATCAGCGGCACGCCCTGCTGCTGCGCCAGTGCGCGGGCCTGCGCCTTGTCGCCGAACAGCGCCAGTTGCGCAGGCGTGGGGCCGATGAAGCGCAGCCCCACTTCGTCGCAGGCACGGGCGAAGTCGGCCCGCTCGCTCAAGAAGCCGTAGCCCGGGTGCACGGCATCACAGCCCTGCGCCTGGGCGATGGCGATGAGGCGCGCGCCGTCCAGGTAGGCGGCCGGGCCGGTGGCACCCAGCGCCACGGCCGCACTGGCCGCCTGCACATGGGGGCTGGCGGCGTCGTCGTCGGCATACACGGCCACGCTGGCTATGCCGAGGTCGTGCAGTGCGCGCACGGTGCGCAGTGCGATTTCGCCCCGGTTGGCAACCAGCACTTTGGTGAACAGAACAGAAGATGGCATGGGGCAGTCGCTCTAATTTTTATAGCTGCCAGCACATATTCAACGAGCGCCAGCGGTCAATTTGTCATTCAATCAAGCAATATCACGGAGCAGGCGGCGCAGCACCTTGCCCGCGCCCGTGGCGGGCAGCGCGTCGATGAAGCGCACCTCGCGCGGTGCCTTGTAGGACGCCATGTTCTCGCGGCACCAGGCCACCAGGGCGGCGGCATCCACGTCCTGGCCGGGCTTCTTGACGATGAAGGCACGCACCACCTCGCCCTTTTCCGCATCGGGCACGCCAATCACGGCGGCCTGGGCCACGGCAGGGTGTTTGATGAGCAAGGTCTCGACCTCTTCGGGGAACACGCTGTAGCCCGAGACCTTGATCATTTCCTTGAAGCGGCCGATGAAGGTGAGGTAGCCGTCCGCGTCGATTTGCCCCATGTCGCCGGTGTAGACCCAGCCGTCACGCAGCGTCTTGGCCGTGGCCTCGGGCTTGTTCCAGTAGCCCTTGAAGTTGCCGGGGCCGTGGATGGTGATCTCGCCCACCTCGCCGGCAGCCAGCGGCGCGCCGGTGTCGGGGTTCACGATGCGGATCGTGTTGCCCGGTACGGGCTTGCCCTGTGTGCCCCAGCGGATCGCGTCCACCGGCATGGCGGTGTCCACGGTGTGGGTTTCGGACAGGCCATAGGCCGCCTCGTGCGAGATGCAGTTGGGCGCGAACTGCTGCCACTGCCGGGCCAGCGCCTCGGTGAAGGTGATGCCGAAGCTGGTGACTGGGTTGCGGCGCAGCGCGCTCCAGTCCATCTCGCGTGCGCCGGGCACCTGCATGAGCGCGCCATTCATGGGCGCGATGCTGTACCACCAGGTCACGCGGTGGCGCTCCAGCGCCTGGGCCACGCCCAGCGGGTCAAAACGGTACAGCAGCACGGCCGTGGCGCCTGTATACACGGGCAGGTTCACGCCCATCACCATGCCCGCGATGTGGTACAGCGGCGCCACGGCCAGCAGCGTTTCGTGCGGCGTCATGCCGTTGCAGTCGGCCGACGCTGCGGTCTTGAAGGTGGCGTTGCCGTAGCTCAGCATCGCGCCCTTGGGCAGGCCGGTGGTGCCCGAGGTGTAGGTCATCAGCGAGACGTCGTCCATCGCCAGCGCCACGGGCGCAGGCCGCGCGCCGGTGCGGGTGGCGGCCAGGAAGTCTTCGCAGCCCGCAGGCACCGGGCCCATGGCGGTACGCATGTTCAGCAGCTCGGCGGGCACATCAATGCTGGATGCGCCCTCCGGCAGCAGCTCGGCATAGCGCACCACAAACACATGCTGCAGCGCCGTCTTGGCGCGCACCTTGTTCACCACAGGCAGCAGCACATCGGCCGCGACGATCACCCGCGCCTGCAGGTCGGTGAGCTGGTATTCCAGCTCGTGCTCTTTGTTCAGCGGCCCGCAGGGGCAGACGATGGCGCCGATCTTCTGGATGCCGTAGTGCGCCATCACGTACTGGGGGCAGTTGTTCATGAACAGGGCCACGGGTTCGCCCTTCTGCACTCCCAGCGCCTGCAGGCGCGCGGCGAAGGCATCGCTGGCTGTGTCGAGCTGCGCCCAGGTGAGGGGCTGGCCGTACCAAAGGTAGGCGATGCGGTCGGGCGTTTCGCGCGCGTGGCGGCGCAGGTGTTCGTGCAGCGGCAGGGGCGTTGCGGTGGCAGGCATGGCGTTGTTGTCTCCAAGGTGTCTGGAATCGCTGGTTCCCGGGGGCGTCAGAACCCGTTCTAAGGGTTTGCGATAGGCGCCCTCACCTGCCAGCGTCTTGTCAATATATACCGCTTGGTAGAACAATGCTACTCATGGGTATAACCAAAGCGACACCGACCACTCCGCCCGCCACACTGGGCGTGCTGCCCGTGAAGGCGCGCGGCCGCCAGAAGGCCAGCACGCTCAGCACGGACGAGAAGCGTGAGCGCATCCTCCAGGCGGCCGAGGCGCTGTTCGACCGGCAGGGCTACGCCAACACGACGATGGAGCAGATCGTTCAGCAGCTGGGTGTGACCAAGCCCTACGTCTACTACTACTTCCACAACAAGCAGGAGATCTTCGAGACGCTGTGCTGGCGCCCGTCCGTGGCCTGCTTCACGGCCATGGACTTCCCCGAGGACGACCTGCGCCCCGCGCACACCAAGGTCGCCGAGGGCATGGAGCGGCTGATCCGCGCCACCATCGAGCACCACCCGGCCGCGTTCTTTCCGTATCGCGAACCGCAGGTCTTCCGCCCGGAATACCTGGCCATGCAGAAGAAGCTGGCCAGCCACTTCTATGACCGCATGTGCGCGCTGATGGAAGAGGCCCGCCGCGAGGGCACGCTGGACTTCAAGGAGACCCGCCTCACGGCCCTGGCCGCCTGCAGCCTGCCGGGTTTTCTCTACCACTGGTACCGGCCCGACGGGCGCCTGTCGCCTGCCGAGGTGGTGCGCGAACTGTCTCAACTGGCCTGGCGTGTGCTGGGCCTGCGTGCTCAGGGCGAAGCAGCGGACCAGCCCGTCGCGCCCAAGGCGGCGGGCCGTGCCAGCGCGCGCCGCAAGCCTGCCGCCAGCGGTTAACCCCACGCCGAGAGACGGCGCCCTTCCCCTTTTTTGCACCATCCCACCCATCGAGGAGATCCGAGCATGAGCCCCACCTTCCGCACCCTCACGGCCGCTGCCGCCTTGTGCGCCGTCAGCGCAGCCAGCGCGCAGGAGACCTTCAAGGTCGCCTACATCGACCCGCTGTCCGGCCCGTTTGCCAACGTGGGCGAGCTGATGCTCACCCACACGCAATACGCCATCGAGGACATCAACGCCAAGGGCGGCGTGCTCAAGGGCACCAAGCTGCAGCTGCTGCAGTTCGACAGCAAGCTCTCGGCACAAGAGAGCCAGAGCGCGCTGCAGGCCGCCATCGACCAGGGCGCCAAGGCCATCGTGACGGGCGGCTCGGGTTCATCCGTGGTCACGGCACTGGTGCAGGCGGCGGCGCGCCACAACCAGCGCAACCCGGGCAAGGAGATCCTGGTGCTGAACCACTCCTCCATCGACCCTGAGCTGACGGGCAAGGCGTGCAACTTCTGGCACTTCCAATTCGAGGCCAACACGGCCATGAAGATGAAGGCCATTGCCAACTACATCAAGAAGCAGCCGGACATCAAGAAGGTGTACCTGCTGAACCAGGACTACGCGCACGGCAAACAGTGGGCGCACTACGGCCGCGAGATGGTGGGTCTGGCGCGGCCGGATATCCAGTTCGTGGGCGAGGCACTTCACCCCATCGGCCGGGTGAAAGACTTTGCGCCCTACCTCGCCAAGGTCAAGAGCAGCGAGGCCGACTCGGTCATCACCGGCAACTGGGGTCAGGACATGACGCTGCTGCTGAAGGCCGCAGGCGATGCGGGCTACAACCTGCGCTACTTCAACCACAGCGCGGGCTCCATCCCGGGCACGGTGCTGGCGGTGTCGCAGGCCAAGCAAGGCCAGCTGACCTGGGTGGCCGAATGGCACCCCGGCCAGGCCGACACTCCCAAGGTGGATGCGCTGGCCAAGGCCTACAAGGCCAAGACGGGCAAGGATTTCCTCGCGCCGCGTATCGAGATGACGCCGCGCTTCCTGGCGGCCGCCATCAACAAGGCCCAGTCCACCGACCCGGTGAAGGTGGCCCACGCGCTGGAAGACCTGACGCTGGAATCGGTGGTGGGCCCCGTACGCATGCGGGGTGAGGACCACCAGCTGCTGCTGCCCCAGGTGGTCAACACCATTGCTCCGGTGGACGGCAAAGCCGTGAAGGTGGGCTGGGAAGGCACGAACTACGGCTTTCGCACCGATGCGGCCTACACCGGCAATGAGCTGGCGCAGGGCACGGACTGCAAGATGGCGAGACCCTGACACCACGGCGCATCAGCGCGCGGTAGACCCCACGGCGGCAGCTGCCACGGGCCGCCGCTACCATGGCCGGTCATTGCATTCATTGACCAGACCCACAAGGACCGCGCCCATGCCCGACTTTCGCAGCGACACCGTCACCCAGCCCACGCCCGCCATGCGCGAGGCCATGTTCAAGGCCCCGCTGGGCGACGATGTGTTTGCCGACGACCCTTCGGTGAACGCACTGCAGGACCACGCGGCCGAGCTGTTGGGTTTTGAGGCGGCGTTGTTCGCCCCCTCCGGCACGCAGACCAACCTGATCGCGCTGTGGGGCCACTGCCAGCGCGGCGACGAGACCATCGTGGGCCAGAGCTGGCACACCTACCGCTGGGAAGCAGGCGGCATGGCCGTGCTGGGCTCCATCCAGCCCCAGCCGGTGGAGACACAGCCCGACGGCACCCTGCGCCTGGCCGACATCGCCGCCGCCATCAAGCCCGACGACCCGCACTTTGCCCGCACCCGCCTGGTGGTGCTGGAAAACACAACCGGTGGCCAGGTGCTGCCGCCCGCCTACATCGCCGAGGTCGCACAGTTGGCGCGCAGCCGGGGGCTGGCCATGCACCTGGACGGCGCACGCATGTTCAACGCGGCAACGGCCAATGCCGCGCGCAACGGCACCGATGTGTACGACGAAGCGCGCGCGCTGTGCAGCCACTTTGATTCTGCGTCGCTGTGCCTGAGCAAGGGCCTGGGCGCGCCCGTGGGCTCGCTGGTGCTGGGCTCGCGCGACTTCATCCGGCAGGCGCGCCGCACCCGCAAGATTTTGGGCGGTGGCATGCGGCAGGCGGGTGTGCTGGCGGCTGCCGGCCACTATGCGCTGCAGCACCATGTGCGGCGCCTGGCCGAAGACCACGCCCGCCTGGACCGTTTGGCACAAGGGCTGGCCGAAGCCAACCGCAGCCATCAGGCGCTACAAGGCAAGATCACCGTGCTGCCGTGGCAGACCAACATCCTCTTCACCGACCTGCATGCAGAGGTGGCGCCCGCATTCACCGCCTGGCTGGCGCAGCACGGCGTGCGTGTGACCAGCAGCCTGTATGGCGGCGCCACCCGGCTGCGCTGGGTGACGCACCTGGATGTGAGCGAGGCGGATGTGACAGCGGCGCTGGACTGCGTGGCGCGCTTCGCCGGCTAATACGACCCAGGTGTCAGGCTGTGGAGTAGGTCCGGCCACCAAAGATACCGGTGCCCACACGCACCAGCGTGCTGCCCGCCTGGATGGCGGCCTCCAGGTCGGCCGTCATGCCCAGGGACAGGGTGTCAAACTGCCCCAGGCCTGGCTCTCCCACTGCCGATATCTCGTCAAATAGCCTTCTGGCGCTAGTGTGGATTGCCAATTGCGCTTCAAATTCAGGAGCATGGTCCGGAATGCTCATGAGTCCTCGCACCACCAGTCGTGGCAGTTTTGCGACAGCGCGCACCAGGTCCAGGGCCCCGGCCGGGGCCACGCCCGACTTGGTGGGCCCACCGTCGATGTTGACCTGGATACATACCTGCAGCGGCGGCAGGTGATCGGGCCGCTGGGCCGACAGGCGCTCTGCGATCTTGAGCCGGTCCACCGTGTGCACCCAGTCGAAGTGCTCGGCCACCGGGCGCGTCTTGTTGCTCTGGATGGGGCCAATACAGTGCCACTGCAGCGCTGCGCCGGGCAAGGCCGCCCGCACGGCAGCGATCTTGTCCACACCCTCCTGGATGTAGTTCTCGCCAAAGGCGCGCTGGCCAGCGGCCACTGCCTCCAGCACCGCCTCGGCGCCAAAGGTTTTGGAAACGGCCAGCAGGCCCACCTGGGCCGGGTCGCGCCCGGCGGCCTGGCACGCCTGGGCGATCCTGTCCATAACCTGTTGGAGGTTGTTAGCAATCGTGGTCATAATGTTTGATAAGCGTACCAAACGATAGAGGGACTCCGTGGACATTACCCAATTGCTCGCGTTCAGCGTGAAGAACAAGGCCTCCGACCTGCACCTCTCCGCCGGTCTGCCGCCCATGATCCGGGTCCACGGCGACGTGCGGCGCATCAACGTCGATGCGCTGGACCACAAGACGGTGCACGCCATGGTGTACGACATCATGAGCGACGCGCAGCGCAAGACGTATGAAGAGTTCCTGGAGGTGGACTTTTCGTTCGAGATCGAAGGCCTGGCCCGTTTCCGCGTCAACGCCTTCAACCAGAACCGCGGCGCGGCCGCCGTGTTCCGGACGATTCCAAGCAAGATCCTCACGCTGGAGCAGCTCAACGCCCCCAAGATCTTCGGCGACCTGGCCTTGAAGCCACGGGGCCTGGTGCTGGTGACCGGCCCCACGGGCTCGGGCAAGTCCACCACGCTGGCCGCCATGGTCAACTACCTCAACGAATCCGAATACGGCCACATCCTCACGGTGGAAGACCCGATCGAATTCGTGCACGAGTCCAAGAAGTGCCTGATCAACCAGCGTGAAGTCGGCCCGATGACGCTGTCGTTTGCGGCGGCCCTGAAATCTGCACTGCGTGAAGACCCGGACGCCATCCTGGTGGGCGAAATGCGCGACCTGGAAACCATCCGCCTGGCCATGACGGCTGCTGAAACGGGCCACTTGGTGTTCGGTACGCTGCACACATCGAGCGCCGCCAAGACCATCGACCGGATCATCGACGTGTTCCCGGCAGAAGAAAAGGAAATGGTCCGCGCGATGTTGTCCGAATCGCTGCAGGCCGTGATCTCGCAGACGCTGTGCAAGACCAAGGACGGCTCCGGCCGTGTGGCTGCGCACGAGATCATGCTGGGCACCAGCGCCATCCGCAACCTGATCCGCGAGGCCAAGGTGGCGCAGATGTATTCCACCATCCAGACCAGCAACAGCGTGGGCATGCAGACGCTGGACCAGAACCTGACCGACCTGGTGCGCCGCAACATCATCAGCCCGGCCGAAGCACGCAGCAAGGCCAAGATCCCAGAGAACTTCCCCGGCTGAGCCCCCGACAGCACACACCCATGAACGACTTTGCGGCCCCTGCAGGCGCCGCATACCGGAGCGCGATATGAAAGGCATTTTGAGCCTTCTGAAAATGAAAGCCCGCAGCGGCAAGCCCTCGGACGACCACACGGACTCCGTGCTGTTCTCCACCGCGTTTGCGGGCCAAGGAGTGGACGACTCCATGCTGGTGCCCTGGGAGGCCCGTGCCGTGGAAGTGGGTGCCAAGCGCCTGCCCACCAGCCGGGGCGGCAAGCTGCTGCAGGGCCTGTGGGCCAAGGACAAGTACATGGCGCACCTCGACAAGGACGCCGTGGAGCGCATGGAGCGCTTTTTTGAATTTGCGGCCGTCCCCTCCAACCGCGACGTGATCCGCCAGGACGAGTACGGCAATTTCATGGTGGTGCTGCTCACCGGCACCATCGCGGTGGACCGCGTGCAGCCCTGGGGCGAACAGCTGCGCCTCGCCGAGACGCGCCCGGGGGACATCCTGGGCGAAATGTCGCTGCTGGACAGCGGCATCCGCTTTTCGGCATGCACCACGCTGACCGACTGCGAGATCGCCGTGCTCTCAGCCGAGGCCATGGACGACATGATGACCAAGGACCCTCAACTGGCCGCCAGCCTGATTGCCCTGCTGGCGCGCAAACTGTCGCTGCGCCTGCGCGTGGTGAGCGCGCGCCTGAGCGACAACCAGAAATGATGCACCTATCCACGACACAAGATCGTCCGGCAGACGACCACCCCCGGGAGAACTTCTGATGGAACGCGATCAGGCCAGTAAATTCATCAATGACCTGCTCAAGCTGATGGTGAGCCGCAATGGCAGCGACTTGTTCATCACGGCAGAGTTTCCACCCGCCATCAAGGTCGATGGCAAGGTGATCAAGGTGTCGCCGCAGCCGCTCACACCCAACCACACGCTGACGCTGGCGCGCGCCATCATGAGCGACAAGCAGGTGGCAGACTTCGAGCGCACGAAAGAGTGCAACTTCGCCATCTCGCCCGCCGGCATCGGGCGCTTCCGCGTCAACGCCTTCATCCAGCAGGGCAAGGTGGGCATGGTGCTGCGGACCATTCCGCTCACGCTGCCCACCATCGACGGCCTGGGCGTGCCGCAGGTGCTCAAGGAAGTGACGATGACCAAGCGCGGCCTGTGCATCCTGGTGGGTGCCACGGGCTCGGGCAAATCCACCACGCTGGCCGCCATGGTGGACTGGCGCAACGAGAACTCGTTCGGCCACATCATCACGGTGGAAGACCCCATCGAATTTGTGCACCCGCACAAGAACTGCGTGGTCACGCAGCGCGAAGTGGGCCTGGACACCGACAGCTGGGAAGCCGCCCTGAAGAACACGCTGCGGCAGGCGCCCGACGTGATCCTGATGGGCGAAATCCGCGACCGCGAGACCATGGAGCATGCGGTGGCGTTTGCTGAGACCGGGCACTTGTGCCTGGCCACGCTGCACGCCAACAGCGCCAACCAGGCGCTGGACCGGATCATCAACTTCTTCCCTGAAGAGCGCCGCGCACAGTTGCTGATGGACCTGTCGCTCAACCTGCGCGCCATGGTGTCGCAGCGCCTGATCCCCAAGCAGGACGGCAAGGGCCGCGCCGCAGCGGTGGAGGTGATGCTCAACACCCCACTGATCTCCGACCTGATCTTCAAGGGCGAGGTCTCCGAGATCAAGGAGATCATGAAGAAGAGCCGCAACCTGGGCATGCAGACCTTCGACCAGGCGCTGTTCGATGCCTACGAGGCCAATGTCATCAGCTACGAAGACGCGCTGCGCAATGCCGACTCGCTCAACGACTTGCGCCTGCAGATCAAGCTCAACAGCCAGCGCGCCAAGTCACCCGACCTGGCACAGGGCACCGAGCATTTCGCGATCGTTTGACCCCAGAGCCAGGTCCACCACCTTCGCGCAGCTTCACCCGCCCTCCTGGGCGGGTTTTCGTTTTCACGCATACTTTTGCATCATCTTGCCGTCACACCATGCCAAGCACTAACCCCCGCAACTACGACACCACCCCCTCCCGCAAAGTCGCCTTTCTGGGCCTGGGCGTGATGGGCTATCCCATGGCAGGCCACCTGGCGCTGGCTGGTCATGAAGTCACTGTGTACAACCGGACCGCTACCAAATCCGTAGCGTGGTGCGCAGAGTATGCGGGCACCAAGGCCCCCCAGCATGCAGCCACGCCCCGCGAGGCGGCGGCAGGCGCCGACATCGTGTTCTGCTGTGTGGGCAATGACGATGACCTGCGCTCGGTCACCCTGGGTGCGAACGGTGCCTTCGCAGGCATGAAGCCCGGCGCGATTTTTGTGGACCACACCACGGCCTCGGCCGAGGTGGCCCGCGAGCTGTATGCGGCCGCCCAGGCGCTCGGCCTGCAGTTTGTGGATGCGCCCGTGTCCGGCGGCCAAGCCGGCGCTCAGAACGGCCTGCTGACCGTGATGTGCGGTGGCGATGCCGCAGCCTTCGAGGCTGCTCAGCCCGTGGCCATGGCGTTCTCGCGCGCCTTCACGCTGCTGGGTGCCAGCGGCTCGGGCCAGTTGGCCAAGATGGTCAACCAGATCTGCATCGCCGGGCTGGTGCAGGCCCTGTCGGAAGCCGTGGCGTTTGGCCAGAACGCCGGGCTGGACATGAAGCAGGTGCTGGAAGTGATCGGCAAGGGCGCTGCCCAGAGCTGGCAGATGGACAACCGTGGCAAGACCATGGTGGACGGCAAGTTCGACTTTGGTTTTGCCGTGGACTGGATGCGCAAGGACCTGGGACTGGTGCTGGACGAAGCCAAGCGCAACGGATCACGCGTGCCCGTGACGGCACTGGTGGACCAGTTCTATGCCGATGTGCAGAAGATGGGCGGCAACCGCTGGGATACGTCCAGCCTGATTCAGCGCTTGAAGTAACCCCGCAGCCGCCGGCGACGTATGGCAGAGCAACGGAGCTCTCACGCTACACGCCAATAAAAAAAGTCCCAGACCACGCGCGGCGGTCTGGGACTTGGACCATACGGTCTGAACCCCGCCCTTAGCCGCCAGCCGGCTTGGTGTCCGTGGTGACTGGCGCAGGCTGCGGCGCGATGCGGCGCAGCTCTTCTTCCGAAACGATCTCGAACACGCGCACCACCTTGCGCACATCGGTCACACCCCGGGCGATGTCGGTGGCGCGGTTGGCTTCGCGCTGCGACACACGGCCCATCAGGTAGACGGTATTGCGCTCCGTCACCACCTTGAAGGAGTTGGCCGAGATGTCCTGCGCATCCACCAGGCTCGCGCGCACCTTGCCGGTGATAAAGGTGTCTGTGGACCGCTGGCTCAGCGTGGAAGGGGGCATCACGGCCAGATCGTTGACGACCGAGCGCACGTTTTCCACCTGCGACACCATCTGCTCCACCGCCTGGCGGTCCTGAGCGGTGGCGACTTCACCCGTCAGCAATGCCTGGCGGTTGTAGCTGGTCACGTTGACGTGGGCCCGGTCGCCCAGGGTCTCGCGGATGCGATTGGCGGCGCGCAGCTCGATGCCTTCGTCTTCGATCTGGGTGCCGGCCGTGCGGCGGTCTACCGCCATCACGCCGCCGACTACGGCGCCGCCCACGATCAAGGGCGCGCAGGCCGAGAGTGCCGCCGCCAGCGTGGCGGCAGCCAGGGCAGTGCCCACCACGCGGCGGGTGCGGTTCAAGGTTGTCGGGGTCATATTGGAATCTCCTGTTCACCAAGTAACTGTGCGTCCACGCCGTCGCTGAGGCAGTGCAGCACCAGCGTGTGGACTTCGCGCACGCGTGCCGCACGGTCGTGGGGCACGCTGATCAAGACGTCGGTCTCCCGCAGCATGGCGGCCAGCTTGCCACCGGTGCGGCCCGCCAGCACCACCACCGTCATATCGCGCTCGTGCGCGGCCTCGGTGGCGGCCAGCAGGTTGGGGTCGTTGCCGTGCACCGTCAGGGCCAGCAGCACATCGCCCGCCTGGCCCAGGGCACGCACCTGGCGCGCAAACTGCTGGGTGGCATCGTGGCTGCCCGCAGCCGCCGTGAGCAGCGTGTTGTCAGAGGTAAGCGCCAACGCGGCCAGCTCGGGACGTTCGCGTTCAAAGCCCGCCACGCAAAAGGCGGCAAATTGCTGTGCCTCGGCGGCCGATGGGCCATTGCCACAGGCCAGCACCTTGCCGCCGCTGGTCACGCAGGCCAGCACGGCCTGTACAGCTGCGGCTATGGGGTGGCTCAGGGTTTGCGCGGCCTGGTACTTCAGGTCGGCGCTGTCGATGAAATGCTGTTGGATGCGTTGCTCAAGCATGAGGGCCCGATGATACCCGCCGCGTGTTACAGCTTTTGTAGCAAAGGGTAGCCACCTGCATTGCGCTGGCGGCCAGCGGGTCGCATGCCGCTACTGCGCATCGAACGCTGCCTTGATCCACTGCACGCCCTCCTCCACCAGCACCACGTCAAAACGGCAGGGCGGTGGCGACGGCAAGCGCATCAGGTAGTGCCGCGCGGCAAAGATGATGCGCTGCTGCTTGGTCGCGCTGATGCTGGCCCCGGCGCCGCCGAAGCCGCCGTGCGTGCGGCTGCGCACCTCCACAAACACCAGGGTGCCGTCCCGGTCGCGCATCACCAGATCGATCTCGCCACCACCGCGCCCGGGCGTCCGATAATTGCGCACCGCCAGTTGCAGGCCGGCCGCCTGCAGATGGGCCAAGGCCTGGTCCTCGGCCGCATTGCCCCGATCGCGCGTGGTGGCCTTTTTGGCAGCCCCTGGGGTGGCAGCGGCGGGTGGTCTTTTTCCAAGGAAATTCATTGAGCGCATCTTTCGCTTCAGCCCAGAGCGCGGCGCACGACGCCGCCGCTGCGCAGCATTATCCGCAGGGCGCGCTGTATGTAGTGGCCACGCCCATCGGCAACCTCGCCGACATCACCCTGCGCGCCCTGCACGTGCTGCAGCTGGCCGACACGGTGGCTTGCGAGGACACGCGCCACACGCAGTCCATGCTGCGCGCCTATGGCATCGACAAGAGCGCCAGCCAGTTGCTGGCCGTGCACCAGCACAACGAGGCCGAAGCCGCGCAGAACGTGGTGCACCGGCTGCAGCAAGGCCAGCGTGTGGCCTATGTGAGCGACGCGGGCACCCCCGGCGTGAGCGACCCCGGCGCACGCCTGGTGGCTGCCGTGCAGGCCGCAGGCCTGCGCGCCGTACCGCTGCCGGGCGCGAGCAGCATCACCACCGCACTGAGCGTGGCGGGTGCCGTGGCCCACAGCACCGAGCATGGCGGGTTTGTGTTTGCAGGCTTCCTGCCCGTCAAGAACGCGGAGCGTGCCAATGTGATTGCGCAGCAGCTGGCCCACGAACCCCGGTGCGTGGTGCTGCTCGAAGCCCCGCACCGCATCGGCGAACTGGCCCAAGCCCTGGCCGTGCTGGGCGAGCGCCCCGTCACCCTGGCGCGCGAGCTGACCAAACAGTTTGAAGAAGTCACCACCCAACCCGCACAGGCTCTGACGGCGTGGCTGGACGGGTCGCCCCAGCGCTCGCGCGGCGAGTTTGTGGTGCTGCTGCACCCGGTGCCCGTGGTCAGCGACGCGGGCGACAGCCACCGCGTGCTGCGCCTGTTGCTGGCCGAGCTGCCCCTGAAGACCGCCGTGCGCCTGGCCGCCGAGATCACGGGCGCATCGCGCAACGTGCTGTATGACACCGCGCTGGAGTGGAAGCGCCAGGACGGGGCGCAGGACTGACGCCAGGGGCCTCTGGGCGGCGTTTTGGGCGTTTTCGGGCGGTAGCGCTAGTGCAAAATGCCTCATTAGCTATTTAATTGATAGCAATCTGACATGCGTGACTACCGCGACACCGCCAGGCCCGCAGCCACCCCACCGAACAGATCGCCCTCTACCTGCGGTGTTGCCGGAAAGGCCCTGCGCAGCGCCTGCCGCAAGGGTCGCAGCGCCGACGAGCCCCCGGTCAGGTAGATCGCATCCACCCCCCCATCGTCCAGTCCCGCCCGTTGCAGGCAGTCGCGGGCGCAAGCCACCACCTGGTCCAGCGGCTGCGCCAGGGACTGCGCCAATCCAGGCGGCGTGACCGCGGCGCTAAGCCCGGCCTCGACCCAGTCCAACGGCATGGGCGCCTCGGCATCGGCCAGCGAAGCCGCGATCTTGGCTTGTTCCACCGTGTTGGCCAGGCGGTGGCCCAGCCGCTCGTTCAGCACCCGCATCAGCCGGGCATGCAAAGCAGCGTCGGCATAGTCGGTGCGCAGGTTCTGTGCGTCGCGCAGTGCGCGCGGCGAATACAGCCACTGGATCAGGTGCCAGGTCGAGAGGTCAAAAAACACGCGGCTGGGCACCTCGCGCCCCGACGGGCCGATGTGGCGAAAGCCCAGCAGCGGCATGAGCAGGTCCAGACTTAGGCGCCGGTCAAAGTCCGTGCCGCCGATGTGCACGCCGGTCGTGGCCAGTACGTCGCTGCTGCGATCGGCCCGAGCCATGCGCTGGGGGCCCAGGCGCACCACGGTGAAGTCCGAGGTGCCGCCGCCAATGTCCACTACCAGCACCAGCGACTCGCGGTCGATGCGCTGCTCGTAGTCCAGCGCGGCAGCGATGGGCTCGAACTGAAAACTCACGTTCTCGAACCCTGCCGACAGCGCGGCCTGGCGCAGCGCGTCCTCAGCCTGCTGATCGCGCGCGGCATCGCCGTCCACAAAATGCACCGGCCGCCCCATCACCACCCGCGCGGGCATGCCACCCAGCGCGTCACGGGCCTTCTGCGCCAGCATCCGCAAGAAGAGCCCGATGATGTCCTGGTAGCTGACCATTTGGTTGTGCACCGCCGTTTTGTCCTGCAGCAGCGCACTGCCCAGCAGGCTCTTGAGCGAGCGCATCAGCCTCCCTTCGGTACCCGCCAGGTACTGCGCCACCGCATCGCGCCCAAAGTGCGTGCGCTGGTCTTCAGCGTTGAAGAACAGCGCCGTGGGCAGCGTAGGCGCATCCCCCTCCAGCGCCACCATTCGCGACAGGCTCGCCCCTTGCCGTACCGCCATCGCGGAATTGGAAGTGCCAAAGTCGATACCAAGCGTGACGTCCTGCAGAAGGGGCATGGGAGAAGTGGGGAGAGAGACAAAAGGAAATGCAGCGCGGTGGCTGGCAGCAGTGCACCCGGGCCACGCACAGCAGGGCTGCAGGGTGCAATACAGGCTTTGCGGGCGTGACCCGCGTTGGCGGCACGCAATTGAAAAAGCCCTTGATTTTTGCAAATCAAGGGCTTTTGTTTGGTGGCCTGGGGCGGAATCGAACCACCGACACAAGGATTTTCAATCGAAATCCTCGTGTGCAGCGTGTCCGGAACCAAACGCAATTCCTAACAAAATCAAGCACTTGGACTACGTTCAAAAACAGTAGCTCACTGTCAAACGCAGTCGTCCGCACCTGTTCCACCCTCCACATTGCCAATTTTGTGACAGTGTTTTGGGCTCGGTGGATTGTACCCGTACGGCCCCCCCACCGCAGGCGACAGCGCATTGTGCGAGAACTCCACGTTCCTCGCATCGCACAGCGTCCGAACGTCACCCAAACTAAGTTCCGGGTCTCCGGCTATCGCTCACCACCCACGCCCTGTCCGCGTCCTTCAGACTTCCCAGGGCAATGACCGGTATAGCACCTGCACGGCCGTCATTGCTTCGTCAAACGGCGGCAGGTCTCCGTCAATGTCGTCGGCCAAGCTCTCGTACCCTTTTCGAGCCAAGAGGATGACCTGTTCATCGTCCAGGGAATCCTTCGTGGGTTCGATTTGCTTGGAGCGACACGACTGCAAGAGTACGTCGTGGATGTTCTGAAGGTCCTGCCCCGACAGTGCCATAGTGGACTGCAACAGCAAATGGATGTCATAAACGTCTTGTCTGCGATTGCGCCGACGGATGGGCTGCTGTAGCAAGGAGCGCAATTTCTCCGCCACCACGTTATGCAGGCTATACGACTGGATGGTCACCCCGCCATCGAGCTCTAGCACCTCGACGTCCACCACAGCCTCGTTGTAGCTGTAGTCAATCTCCACGATAAGAGGCGACTGCCCCGCCTCCAGGCGCTGCATGGCCGCTGGTTTGGTCGCATCTGCATAGCCGACCTTGAGCTTGAGACTCTGGTGGGTCCTGTTTTCTCCCTTGGGCTGCACCTGATGGGATTGCAGCTTGCAGGCGGTGGCATAAGGCAGGCGGTCGGCAGCCAGCACCAGCTGCCGCTCAAATTCCTGCACAAGCTCCTCAGCCTGTGCTTCCCGATAGACGTCCGCTGTCGAAAAGTCGATGTCCCGGGTGAATCGGGTGCTTGCATAGCGAATGGCCATGAGCAGGCCACCTTTCATCACCATCCTGGTCTGGAGGCTCCGCGACTGGCCAATGGCATCCAGAATGGTATGCACGGCCTCCCGGAATCGTCGCTGGGGCGCATCTGCCTGCTCCACCCACGCGGACACATCCACTTCGTTCACATCAGTCTCCGGTTTCTTCTTGGTTTTGCAGGGACGGAACGTTCACGGACAGCATCCATTTTTGCGAGAAGCTGGCTGCGTATTCACCCTGGGGGTCCAACATGCGCGAGCCGCCCCGTTGTACCGCCTTCAGCCAACCGTCCAGCATGGGATGCTTCAATTTGCAGACCTCATCGAGCAGGAATCCGGCACGCACCTTGTCGATGGACTGGCCATGGCGGTCCACCTCTTCGACTATCAAAGAGAGGTAACGGGCAGCGTACTCGCGGTAGGTGTCAATCACATGCTGAATGCCGCCGCAGTTGTCGGGTTCCCGCAGCATGTCCAGGAAGGTTCGGCCGAGTGTCGCCACCCGGATGGGGGGGGATTTGATGATTTTGAAAGCCCCACGCTTAGAGCGCCGCAACAGGTGCACGCGTACGCCCTCGACAGCGGAAAACGGCAAGAACCGCAGAACGGGGAGCTTGGCGGCCAGATAGTCATCGTGGCGGGAGCCCAGGTCCTTGCGCATTTTTTCTGCTGCAAGGATTTTCCACTCTGCTGCGGGAGGGGTGCAAAGGAACAGCGTCTTCGGAAACCGGTCCGTGATGCCATGAAACTCCATCGCACTCAGATGTGAGACATATGCAAAGGGGTCCACGGAGCATGCCACTTCTGCTGGCGGCGATTTGTGGCGCCCAAACAGATGAAAAACGGCGGCGCTCTTGAATTCCTTGCTGGGGCTCAGCAATTTGTAGGAACTCAGCCTGCTCACCACCGCGTCATACAACGCCGGCGTCGTGGAGGGGCCGATTTCGCCCCCCTGCTCAAAGAGCAGAGTACCCAACTCGTAGTCTGTCAGGACAGGCCTTGGCCATGCCGAAATGCGGTCGGCGATAGCTCCGGCCACCGCATCTACCTGAGCAAGAATTTTCGAATGGTCTGCTGGCACTGGTACAATCTCCGTCCTTAGGACGGAGATTGTACCAGTGCCATGACAAAAATGCAGCGCACTGAAAATTGGTGGCTTTTTTGCGACAGCTGCGTACAGCTAAACTACGTCCTAAGGACGTAGTTTAGCTGTACGCGGACCACCCTCAAAACGTTTAGGTCCGCATCCAATTCACTGGGCATCACAAGCCGCGCCTTCTGGCTTCTGTGTCGCCTAAACACCGCTTCCAGGTCGCTCGCTACGGTTCTTCATGTGTCGGCGCTTGAGCCCGCGGCGGTTGATGCAGGGACGCTCGCTCGGACAAAAAATCCTCACTGACGCATGAACCACCGACGAAAAGTCGTGCTAAGAATTCCGTAGAGGCGCGATGACGAGCTCCCCCCCGGTGACGCGTATCTCAACTTGATGCCCCCTCTGACAGGCTCACCTCCGCAGGGATGGATACGGCCTGAGAGTTGTTGTGGTCAAAAACAGCGCCGATAGCCACAAATATCTCCCTTGTGTCGCACAGTTTCGTGCAAGTCAGCAGAACTTTTACGTTCGCACATTGGTGCGTCGGCTAGCCCCTCATGGTCCGGTACGTGCCCAGCATCTGAGGGGCGATGCCGTGGCCACTCACCGCACAATGAGCGGATGCCGCAGCGCCTCCTTCACGCTAACTTAGCCGCTGCGCGACAAAAAGCCTCCTAACTTAGCTGCAGAGCGACAACGTTCGGCACAACTTAGCTGCTGCGCGACAAGACCGGACGGCATTTGCATATCGAAGTGAGCATTGCCTCCTCCAGAGCCAAACTCTGCAGGCTAGCTACGGCATAACCGTTGTGAAGATGAAAAAAGAAAGGGCGACAAAGTCACCCTTTCTCCTGAATCATCCTTAGTACCTTTTGTCGACAAAGATACTTCTCACGTCGTATTTTGTACTGTCCTTGCCTATGATGCAGCCATCAGCTTTTTCGAACTTAATCGACAAGTTCGGCTAACAGTTCACGCTGCAGTTCTAGCAAATCGTCCTCGTCAGGGTACGTATCGAATGGAGTTTTCACAGAGTCATAGAAAAAGCCATTGATAAATTTTTCATATGCCTCCATGAATTCCTCGAAACTCCCTGTCACGGCTGAAGCGTAGTGCTTCTTATGACCGGAATAATCATCCTTAAAAGCATCGATAATCAATTCAGGAGTCCACACTTGGTACCAGTAATCGACGCGAGAGTCGACAATCTCAGCAAAAGCGGCAACTCTCTTCAAGCTATCGAAATCGAATTCAGCACAGGCCTGCTTTGCTTCATCGAGGTATTTTTGCCGAAGCGGGAGAAACTTAACTTGCGTGCGATAAATAGAATCGAAGAGACAAAGGTAGCCTTCGTAGATTTCGACATTGTGCGAAATATAAGAAGGAAAGTGGTTGATTTTTTCTGACATGATGGTTCCTTGGTTGGTTAACAAAACAGTCTTTCAAATGCGACTGCTTTTTGTATAGTCACCAAGACCAAGGAGCTAAAAATGGCCTAAAGCTAAAAGGCGCTACTCAAGGCCTCCTAAAATTCACCCGCTCACTATCAACAGGGGCTCACCCGCAGCCCGCTACCGGAATAGCCATCGCTTGCCGGCATCAAAGGAGCTCCACTCAGCGCAGGTGAAAGGCGCAACGCTGCTGGCGAGCCCCATTCGACATAGCCAAACCGAGCGCTTTTCAGACACACAGGAGCATGAACCGCCAAGCAGAAGACCTTCTCGCTGCTCCATAGGAACGCGTTAGTTCAGCTCGATGAGCAGGGCCCCGCGCTTCGCACGCGTTAACGCGACGTACAACAGCTTTCGCTGTGTTTCCGTTTCTTCGGGTACTCCCAGATAGCTTTTCGGGGCCACCACCATCACGCAATCGAACTCCAAGCCTTTAGCACGGTGCATCGTTGAGAGATGGACTACGTCGCGAGCATCTGCGTGATTGCTTTGCGCTGTGATGGTGATGGAGCGTAAGCCGGCGGCCTGCATCAAGCCAGCCATAGCATCACGGGTCTTTTCGCTTGGGGCAATGACGCAAAACGACAGCGGCACGCCATCACTCTGTGCAGCACTCCATTGCTGCACAAACTCAATAGCGTGCTTTGCTGCAGCTTCAATGCCATCCACACTCAGAACAGCGGGTGTTGGGCCGTGTGACAGAGACTTGTAGCGCTTGGTCTCATCGTGACCATCGTCGAGGTCATCGATTTCACAGCCTTCAAGCAACGCCACAGCTTTACGGCGAATTTCGTCGGTCGTACGGTAGTTGAGATACAGCTTCTTGGCGCGCCCGCGGATGTCGATACCACAACGGCTCATCGCAGCTTTGTTGCGGCTGTAGATGCGTTGATGACCATCTCCGACAAAAAAGAGGTCGTTTGGACCTGCTGGCACCAAGGCACGAAGCAACCGCAGCGCCTGCGGACCCAAATCCTGGGTTTCGTCTGCGACGATGGCGCTGTAGAGGGGCTTGGAGCTTTGAGCCTCAGCACTCAGCACATCGGCAACCTCGCGGTAAGCATCATCTACCTCCTTGAGCTTGCGCGATGCCAGCTGCCCACGATATTCCTCGAACACCGGCCATACCGCATCGCGTTTGGCACGACTCAAAATCACCCCACGCCCTGTGCGTCGGGCCGTCCGGTACTGGTCCAGCGTGGTGATACCTTGCGCCAGAACCACTTGCTCCAGTTCGCTCTCATAGAAGTTGTCCGGAAGGTCCAGAGACGAATCCTTCACGGCCAACGCCGCTTGCCATGCCTGGTGGGCGGCATCCTGCTTGCGGTCGTACACGATACGGTGTTCCAGCTTGCGGCTGCGCATGAAAGCATTGACCCAGGCGTCCAGATTGCGGACCTCCAGCTTGGCGAATGTCTCGCTATTGCACAGTGTGCGCAGGTTCTGCTCAATGTCGGTGGCGAGGTTTTTGGTGAAAGTGGTGACGAGCACCTTCTGGTTCGCCTCGGTCCGGTTCTCTGCCAACCACTTGGCACGGTGCATGGCCAGGACGGTCTTGCCAGTGCCAGCGCCGCCCAGCACTCGCACGGGACCGCTGCGGTCTCCAACAGTGAGTTTTTTCTGGGTCGGATGCAGGAACACACGCCATTGCGCAAGTGGGGCATTCAGGATGGCGGTCATGGACTCGTCGTCGCTCACCACGACAAACCGCGATTGCGACTCTGGCGTGGCCAGCGCTGCTGCGAAGTCCTGGGTATCGATGACCTTGTCCACCCGCGTCTCACGGGCATTGAGCACCTGACTGACCGTGTCGCCTGCCGCAACAAGGAATAGACCTTCGTATGCCTCCATCGGAAGCTGCGCCTGTTTGGCGTCCAACTCATCTTCAGTGGCGATGCTGCGAACGAATCCAAGCAACTCTTGTGGCACACCGAGACTCATCAAATCTCGGTCTTCCATTGCTCCAAAGAGGGTTTGAGCCACCGTTGCCGCGGAGTCTTCCACCACGCCGTCTGCCACCGCAGCCTTTGCGCTTGGAGCTTCCTCCGGCACCTGCTGCGTGACGCTTTCAAAAGTCAGCATCTGCATCGCCCCGGTGACGGGGTTGATGGTCAGCTTGCGATTTTCGGCCCAGCGATAGGCGTCGTCGTGGTGGGCCACATACAGCAACACATACACATCACCAGCGGAAGGCTTGAAAACAATACCGCGCCAGTCGCCGTCAATCCGAACCGACTTGAGATTCGGGTCGCGTGCGCCATTGATGTTCTCGTAATTGATGCCGGGGCTCTTCGGGTCGGCCTGAAATTGGATGGCCCACTTCATCACCTTGGTGTGAACCTTGGCGGGCAACTTGGCCAGCTGAAGCAGAAAATCGTTGCTCAACGCAACCTTGGGTTTGAAGCTCAAAGTTCTACTCCTCGTTTTCGATGGTCAGACCCAAGGCCGTCGCAGCAGCCCGTTCCCAAGGCTGCGCCGCGCACTGTGCCAGGTCCTCATCCAGGCACAGCACCGTCCAACCCTGCGCGGTCCACTCCTGCACCATATCCGTCTGGTCTGGCCGAAGTACCGCCACATGGGCAGCTGCCCAAATCATCTCGGCGTCGGCCACAACGCGGCCTTTGTCATCTGCCAGTTCGGGGCCGATTTCAGGCACAGCCGCGCCGGCCTGCGCCAACCGAACCATACCCGGCTTGAGTGGGTCCAAAAGCTGTTCAAGGACCTCCAACCACGCGCCGTTCAAAGACGTTTGCTCAGACGGCTTCGCGGCCGTGGAGGCGGGCAAGGGATTCAGGCCGTCGTAATCGTGCTGGTCCAGTCCGCTGGCGGTGACAAGCCACATTCCTGGCAGCGACTGAGCCGTGTTGAACAGTTGCAGCCACTGGCGCCAGGCCAGATGAAGCGCAGCGTCATCCTCCGCTTTTGCCTCGTCCAGCACCAGAACGCCAGGCGCCATCCAATCTGCAGTCTGCGGAAGACCCTTGGCGGCAACCAAAGGCCACCAGCCAACATACTGGCAGGTCCCCGACGTCTTGGAGATGCTGGACACAAAGCCCTTACCCGGCTCTTTTACGTGCCCGGGCAGCCGGTGCAGCCACTGCCCCAGCTGATGCGCGGCCGTGGATTTATCCTGCTCGGAATTCGGCACAAACAACAAACCCAGCCATAAGGCATTCCGCTGCAGTTGCTCAACAGCGGGGTCACCCACTGGGCCATCCGCCGAGGTAGCAAGCCAATGCAACAAGCGGGCTACTGCATGCTGGGTGAAGGCTTTCTCCTGTGCACGCGGTACTGCGGCAGGAGCCTTGGAGCCGTCATGTCGAGACATCCCGGCCAATGGAGACTCTAAGTCGGTATCCAATTTCCCTGCAAGGGCATCCATCACATCGTTGTGCGTAACAGACCAGCACCAGAACCTGCCGCTGGCCACCAATGCGCTACGCTTCAACGCATCCTCACGCAGACAGTCCTTGTGATAAGCCCAACCGTCGCAAAACACGGCCACGGGACGGCGTTTGGAGCCCGTTGCCCAAGGCCAAATCACAAAATCCGGTTTGCTGGCGGCGAGCACACCTTGTTCAGCGCCCACATCGCACTGCGGCTCCACGCGATACCGCTGCCCACCCACTTCCAACACAAAGCCGGACTTCCCATTCACCACGTCCTGCACCAGCTTGACCATGGGGATGGAGCCAACACCACCGAGGCGCTTCAATGACTCGATAAACCGAGCCTCCAGGACTGAGTCGAAGTTCGGGTTGATAAAAATCTCGGAAATCGTCTTGACCCGTTCCAGCTGGTCCAGCGCCCCCACCAGTTCACCAAGCACCGCCTTGGCTTGGTCTCTGGAGACCTGCTCCATGCTGCGCCCCAGTCGGTACTGGTACAGACAGCGGTAGCAGCCATCTTTTTCCGGGTCGTCGTTACAAGAGCAACTGGTGACCGCCTGCAGAGCCATCTTGAGCACATCTGACAAGGTGCCCGCATCATGAGCCAGCAACTGGTGCAGATAGCCTGTGCCGCCGGGCACCGAGTCGTACAGCATGACGTAGTGGCGGCGCGGCCCACCGTCTTTTCCAGGCTCGTCCTGAAGCACCATGCGCAAGTGGTCCACCTTGCCGCCAAATCGGCGCTTGAGCCCCAACTGCACGGCCGCCATGAAGGACTGGACCACGCTCTCGTCCATGCCGTTCTTGGTATACGGCACCAGAATCCGCAACGCCTCCGACTCGAACTCTCGGTACAGGTACAGGCACTCCAGCAAGTTGGCAGGACTGTCGTCCCCGTACTTGGGGCAATCGAAGCTATGGCTTTGCCCGCTCGGGTCGCTGCTTCGTCGAGGAGGCTTTTGCACCTTGCCGCAGTGCTTACACAGCTTGAACCCCGGGCGCGAGGATTCCTTGTCCGCCACCTTAAACGCCTCACCAGGCTTCGCTAGCTCGCCAAAGTTCACGTCACGGAATGTCACCCGGGAGATGAACTCAAAACCGAACGGCAGAGCACCCGAGCCAATCTGCCATGCCTCGCGAATGTGTGATGGGGAGAAATCCGCCATCAGCTGGCGCAAGTAATACTTGGGCTCGCGGTCATCTGCACTGTCGTCGATGCGCACATCCGTGTCGTTGCTGTTGGCAATGGCTTGCTTGAAGCGCAGCAGCGTACGGCGTTGTGCAGCATCCGACCACATCGCATCGCCACACGAAGGGCACGCTACATGGGTGTCTGCCTCTACCGTCAAGTTTTGCATGTGATGGCAGGACGGGCAGAAACGCCAGTCTTCCGTCTTGGCCAAATTCATGTTGATTTGGTCCACCTCCACGCGCCGTTGGTTGGCATAGAAGCGGTTCTCTGGCGCGAATTCCGAAAGGGCAGACTGCGCCGGGCGCTCGTACTTCTGCGTAGTCAGCGTCACGTAGGCGCCCTGCCCCGGCTCATCAGAGGCACGCTTACGCCACAGCACCGACTTCAGCTCCACGCCTGCCTCTGGGAAGGCGTAGTTCGGAAGCAAGCCCGCGTCGGTCAGGGTGTTCAGCAGGTCACGCGTGTTGATTTCTTTAATCAGCTCCAACAGTTTGTCCCGCTCACGCAGCAGGTTGTCGACTTCAGCGCGAGTGGCATCGTCCTGGGGCTTTTGCTGTGCTTTTGCGCGCACTTTATCGAGCTCATCCTTGCGCTTTTTGTAGGTACGTCGCTCTTCCTGCAGTTCCTCCAGGGCCTTCAGCAAACGAGTACGAAGTCCGTCAGACTCACCTTGCCCCTGCATGAAGTCCCACAGCCTTGCAGTGACCACATCGTCAATATCACCCGACAGCAACTGCACAAAGCCCTGAAACAACCGTTCCTCGTGCGCCAGCACATAGTTGCTGAATACGTACGGGAAGCGCTCCTGCTTACCCTGGTCCATCGCATCAAGTGCCTGCGAGGTCTTGTCAGGCAACGCTGAAATGTTGTTCAGGCTGGCCACCCAGTCGTCCATGCAAAACGCAAACAATTGCCGACGCAACACCTCAGCAGCCTGCAAGAACACCCCAGGCGGCGCCACCTCACCCGACAGCATCTCCTGGGTTTCGGCGAAAAAGTACAGGTCATGGGGGCTGTTGCCATCTGCCAGCGTGGTAGTCAGGGCATTGCCGTCACGACGCCCAGCCCGGCCTACCCGTTGCAAAAAGCTGGCTTGGTTGGGAGGCACCGAGCACAACAACACCGACGACAAATCGCCAATATCCACCCCCATCTCCAGCGTGGGCGTCGCGGAGAGCAGATTCTCAAACCATGGTTTGGGCTGCTTGGACTTGAAGCGGCTCTCAAGGGCTTCTCGCACAGGTCGCTCCAGCAACCCAGTATGCTCGGCGGCAATGACACGCCGCAAGTCGCCTTTGCTAAACCGTCGAGCCCACCAATCGTCCGGCTGAGAAATGAGGGCTTCGTACCGAGACTCCGGCGCATCAATACAGGCCATTCCCAGAAGGTTCTCAGCATCCTGTCGGGGCACTGCCAGCCTGCGCTTGCTTCCGGCAGTGGTCACAAACGCCACCTCGGTATCAAGCTCCAACGCCTCGGGCTTGATGGCCCAGGTCTCGCCTTGATGGTGGGCCGTCAGCTCCAGAACGCCGGCCTCCTTGAACGCCAGCAAAGCCTCACGGTACATATCGGCGGCCATACCTTTGGCCAGCAAGGCTTGCTGCCCCAACACGGCGGCGGCCCATCGGTCGTACCAGGTGGGGCGCTTACTTCCAGTCAATTTGTCAAAGCCAGGCTGCGTGCCCATGGTCAGCAGTACCGGTCGCGGTGTGTGCTCTCCCATCTTGGGCATCCATTCCGCGCTGCTCCCGGTTTTTACCAGCGCATAGACCCTGCCGTCGCCTGCGTAAGCACCGAGCTCCGGGTGCATCACCCCACCGCGTCTGCGCATGTGCGCCAGGGTGCCCCACAACCATTGGGTCACCGTCTTCAATTCGAGCCCATGGGTGCCAAACTGTTCGCGATAGCGCGGCAGCAAATCTGCAGCCACAGCCTCCACCACGTTCCAAGGCACCGAAAGCGTCGCTTTGCCTGTACGCTCCAAGGTTCGCCCGCGATGGCTCTGGTAAGTCATCTCACTGTAGGCCTGCCAGAGCAGCCGCTTCTTAACCTTCAGCGGCAGCCGGCTCTCAGTGGGCAGATGTTGCTTTTCTTGCAGCTCTACTGACCAATCGCGCTGCCACATCATGTTCGGCGCTACAAACTCGGACACCAGCGACTCGCGCGACATGTGCAGCACCGAGCCGGATTGCTCGAACTGCTGCTCCATCTTTTCTAGGAACGCGGCCCAGTTCAAGCGCGAGGGCACCACCTCATCCATCACATGGGCCAGCGCTGTGCGGACGTTGTTCAGGTACGTACGCGCCCCAAAAAAACCTGCGCGATGGGCGGCGTCCTGCACCGAGTCTGAAAACGCAATCAGCTTCTTGTCATCGTTGAACACACTGGCCCAACTGCTCTCCACCACCTGTGAGCCCAGCGTGGCGCTGCGCGCACCCAACAGCAAGAGCTCGTCCTGCTCGCCGCAAGCTGGGCAGGTGTTGTCGTGCCGCGTGTACTGCGCCTGGCCTATCACCTGCGCCTTCTGGGCCGTGACACGAAACACCGACAACAACTCTTGATGACCGCAAGCCAGGCACTCTTCCTGGCTTTGCTGCGTGGTTCCGCAGGCTACGCAGACGCGCTCGGTCACGCCATCGACATGCGAGCGCGAAATGCTCTCTGATGCATACAGCCGTGCCGCCTCGGGTCGCCGCGAAAACCAGGTGTTGTAGACCTCATCGAGCTGGGTGGACAGCTTGCTGGTGCCCTGCACCAATCGGGATAGCCATCCTGTGGTGCGGCACTGGCTGCACTGCACCATGGGCAAATAGACACCATCGCGCGCCACAGGCAGGTCTCGCTCACTGCGCAACTTCACGTCTTGCGGGTTCACGCTGAGCTTGCCCACCATGCGGCGCAACTCGCGCACCCACAACTGCAGCCGTAGCGTAACCAGGGGCTGCGAGCCATCGCGCAGCGCCCAGGCCACCAACACCAACAGGGCATCCAGCACTTGAGTGACCTGCGCCGGGCTTGCTACGGGCATGTTGCGAGCGAAGGCCTCTGTCAGCTCTGCGTAGCTCACCACTCCACCCTTGGCCAGCTTGAGCAGGTTCACGAAAAGCTGATGACGCTTGAGCAACTGGCCCAGCCCACGGCGCCACGCCAGCGCATTAACATCCTCTGGCACAGGCTCGTCCGGGAAGAACAGCGAAAACCAAGCCTGCACCGCAGCCTGCGGCGTTGGGTACTGGGATGGCTCCAGCAGCGGCGCCTGTTCTGCCCGGAACAAGAACATGTAGTCCACCGTGGCATCTTCCAGAAACCGCCCCACCGACTGGCGGCTCTCGGTCACCACAGCCTCTTCGCCAAACGGCACACCAAAAATCTGCCGCGCGTATTCACGCAAAGGCGCCGTGTCTGCGGCATTGCCCAAGGTGGCCGATGTGCCTGCACAGATGAGGTGCCCTGGGGGAGTTTTGAGTCTTGCGCGTAAGCGGCGCAGTAGCAAGGCCAGGTCAGTGCCCTGGGCACCATCAAACGTGTGCAACTCGTCCACCACCACATAGCGCAGCGTGGTGGGTAGGTTGGCGGCCCATAACTGACGGTCCTTGGGCCGCAGCATCAGGTAGTCGAGCATCTTGTAGTTGGTCAGCAAGATGTCGGGCGGGTGCTTGCGCAGGGTGTCGCGGTCAGTGATGACGGCGCCCTGCGTCATTACCATGCCCTCGCCAGGAGCCCCGGCGTTTCCGCCCACATACAGCCCCACGCGCAACCCGGCAAACGCAGCGGTGGACGCCACCAGCTCGGCAATGCGGCGCGCCTGGTCGGTGGCCAGTGCATTCATGGGGTAAATGACCAAGGCCTTCACACCAGATTCGCCCGCCGCGCGGGCGCGAGCACAGTGGTCCAGCACCGGGTACAGAAAACACTCAGTCTTACCGCTGCCCGTACCGGTGGCTACCAAGGTACTCACGCCCTGACGGTGGCTCGCCAGCCGCTCCCAGGCGTGTTCCTGATGGCTGAAACCAGGGTGCGCGGTATCGAACGTGTCAAAGAACGTCTTACCACTTTTGCCCGCCACAAACGGCAGGCCCACCTGCACATACGGGCCTTTAAGCCACGCCGCCTCGTCATCGACAAAGCGGCTCATCAATCCGTGGTTAAAGGCGTCGGCGGGTTCAAAGGCTGAAACAAGAAACTGCTTCAGGGCCGTTTGGATGTCGTTGGCGAGAAGAGAAGGAAGCATGTATTTTGCGGCTGTTCAGCAGGCCGATTTTTCTACGGTCGAAGATATCCAATCGTCCTGCTGCTGGATTTGCACCACCGGCCTCAAAGCGGAAACACGCACGTATTCACCGAGGTTCAGCTGGCTGAGTCCGTATGCGACGGACAACCTGTCATAGTCGCCAACAGCCAAGCCTGGCGCAACGATATTGGTCGGCAAAGCAAGTTCACGAGGCTTCGCGCTGAGCCATGAACAGTTTGGTGTCCGTTGAACCTCGTCTTTGAGCTTGGCATAGAAGGAATGCCTTGCACCGCCTCCACAAAGAAAGAAGGGCATGTTCTTGACAGCATCCTGTGATAGCAAATTTTGCTTCCATGCGCCATATAGAACTTGCCCAGAGACTTGCTGAAGGACGTTGGCGAAGTAAGCTGCATCCGGCGATAGTGCCCCCCCTTGATAACCAACTTGCACGCCTTTCACATAGCTGCTGTAGTCGTTCGGATATCGTCCGCGGTATTCGGTCGGCAGCTTGAGCCGCTGCAGACCGTCTTTCACCGCCAAAGCAAGCCTTGCACGCCGAGCATCTTCGCTGGACAGCTTTTGCGCAGCGTGGCCCAACTGTGACTGCCACCAATCCACCCTATAGCGGTTGAAGTTTGCCGCTCCGAGCAGTTCCACAGAGTGCGTGAACAAGGCAAATGACACCACTCCACCAGCATCTTTTCGCACCCGAAAGAGCGAGGCGTCTACCGTTCCCGCACCGACATCAACCATCAAGTAGATATTTGGCTGGCGAGCGTCGAAATGTGATGAGCTGACGAAACCGTGAATTTGTGCTGACAGCTCGGCAATGGCTCGCACTTCCAGCTCATCGCCGAGGTCAAGTTCCTCGCGATGACGCCATGTTCGGAGGGCTACTTCGACCCGGATGGGACCCGTTTCTGACGCAATAACCCAGGCTACTTTGGCCAGTAACTCGAAGTGAGCGCGGGACCCATTTGATTTGTCAGGATTTGCAGGTTGGCCTAAGGCAAGAGTCCACAAGATGTCTGCCCGCAAATACTGGTCGCTTTTTGACTCGTACAACCAAGCTCGCGCGCTTCGAATAACCAGCGCAAGGAACGCGCAGACTCGAGCGCATGCTGTGTCATCGGTCATGTTTTGCAGCATGGCCAATTTCAGGTCGGCATGCCGATGACCATGCCCAGAGAGCACATAGAAACCATCTTCAGTTTCAATCATGGCGGAAGGCAGCAAATAGGAATTGACTCCAACGGCCTCAACCAATGGCACGGCATACCCAATATTCAAGCTCTGGTCGGCTAAAACGACCTTGGTGGACGAGGTTCCGAAATCCAGCCCCAGTACCAATTCGCGCCCGGGGCCCGGCACGTTTTTCAAGGGCGCCAACCTCGCACCGAGCGCGTTGTCACGCAGTATGGGATGCCCCGCCGCGTGGTCATCAGTTTCCCAGCCTACGGCAACCTCATCCGACACGTCCAACTTCACCAAAGGAACCGGCGCCGGCCTGGGTACTGTTGTCCGCCCACCCATTGCAGATAGGAGAGCATGCTCTTGAGGGGATAGAGGCCTGATGTTTGCGGACTGAACTTGCCGCGGTTTTATCAGCTCGCCGATGTCTATTCGGAAAGGCTTCTTGCGGCTACCTTTTTTGCTCATTCCCTCGGCCCCTATGTTGTTACTCGACCCGAATGACGCCCGATGAAACGTCTTTTTGTCGCGGGTCAAGTGCCTCCCTCTGGCTGTTGGCGAGTTTTCTCTCGCTGTACTTCTGTTCAAGTTGACGTAGCTTGGTACGCTCCATCCCCATCAGACCTCGGTGACGCGGATTACTTGAACTCTGATACCGTGCAATGCGCTCCTCAGCTTCTTTGCGGCGCCGTTCCAAGTCCGCATCCAGTGAAGCGTTCATTTCGCGTACGCGGTCGCGGTTCTCACGAAACTGTGCGGCTTTGCTCGCGTCAAAATGCTCTTCAATGCCTGCACGGCAGTCATCCTGAAGTACAGCAACCCTGGCATGGTCGATAACGTTTTTGGCAGCCGACTGCCAATCCAGTCCGTGGATGGCAGCAGCATTCACCAAAGACTCTGCGGTATCGGGGTCGAGCTCCGCCCCAGTCTCCAGGCACCGGGCCTCATACACCAGGCGCTCGACATCTCTGGGACCCGAAAAAGTCCATCGAATGACTACATAAACATAGGTTCCAGGTGCCACTTCAGGCACCCGGCTTTGCGCCAAATGGACCGCTGAAGTCGGAAAGTACCCCTCTTTGATGCTGCGTGTTTTTTGTTGCTCAGACACGAAACGCACTAAGGGATGGTCCTGCGTCACCTTCTCCACATTGCGCTCAGCGTTCCCCGACTGGTTATCAAACCACAGCATTCGAGGATGATTGTCCAAAATGCTGGTTCTGCCCAACAACCGAGCATCGGTCATGAACGCATGAAACGCCACCCTGCCATCCACGGATAGCTCTACCCGCCCCTTTCGAACGGCCTCATCGTTGACCATCACGCGCGAACCAGGGAACAACTTCTCAATACCGTCTTTGACGAAGAAATACAGGTCGTCGCCGCGTATGTAGCGCCCCAAGTCCATCGCGGCCTTGGCCTTGTTCTGGATGAAATCGCCGTGACCCAGCAGCTCGGTGGCGCGTGCATTGAGCTCCTCTTCTTGGCGTCGCAGGTTCTCTAGCGCCAAGGCTGCATCGGCTATGCGGCGCTCTTCCTCCTGCGGTGAACGACGGTGGGACAGCAGGTCCAGGGTTAACTTGCGCACCTCAGCCCCCAGAAGCTCCTCCATGCTTCCCAGCGCTTGCTTGAAGACGTTCAAGCGCTCTAGCAACCGCTCATGCACCCGTTCATCCAAGGTGTCTTCATACACCAGGTTCCAAATCAGAATTTTGGGCTCGGGCTGGCCAATCCGGTCGATACGGCCAATGCGCTGTTCGATTCGCGCAGGGTTCCATGGCAGGTCATAGTTCACAAGCAGACTTGAAAACTGAAGGTCGACACCTTCAGAGGCTACCTCGGACGAAAGTAGCACATGCACCGCATCGTCACGTTCAAACGCACGCAATACCTCCGTTTTGTCCATACCACCGTGGAGAACCACCGTCTGAACACCCGCTTCGGCAAGTCTTCTCGCCAGATAATGCAAAGTGTTGCGATAGAACGCAAACAGCACGACCTTCTTACCGGGGTTCTCATGCCAATAGCCCTTGAGGCTCTTGAGCAAAACACCAAATTTGCTGTCATCCGCGGCCAGCTTGTCGTAATCCCCACATTCTTGGGCGATGGACGTGAGAATGGTCAAAAGCTCCCCAGACCGCTGCTGCGTCGCAGGCAAAACGACTGACTCGACCATGTCACCCTCCAGCTCGGTCATGGTTTCATTCGTCTCCTGAGCCTGCTCCTCAAGGCGCTTACGCCATCCCTGGCAGGCAGCTGCCATGCAACTGGACATCTGGCGCTGCGGTATGGTGAGTAGGAACCCCTCTGAAACATCCGACGAGTTGCAGTAGTCACGCACAGCATCCGTAACACTCTCATAAAAAGACCGCTCTGCATGGCTCATAGTCACACGGAGAGTTCTTGGCTCGCGGGTCACCCGCAGCTCATCAACGTCACGTTTAAGTGTGCGTGTAATGACCTTGGCACGGGGATTCAAGCGGTCTAACATTTCTGCATAGTCCGCACGGGAGCGCACCGTACTGAGCTCTTCGTCCGTAGGCAGAGCATTCAGCAGATGCTCAATTTGCTCGCTATCACCGAGCGCCTCAAACCAACGGAGGGTCATTGAACGCTCTAACGCTTTCCTGAAGTCATCTTGCGTAACAAGCTGATTGCGCATGAGTCTGTCGCGCAAAGCCACCAATGGCGCATTGGCTCGCACCGATTGGTCATAGGTCCACTCCAAAGGAAAAGCGTCTTCGTCCAACAAGTGCAAAAGGTTGAACAGGTCCGTGCTGCGCATCTGTATAGGCGTCGCAGACAGCAATACCAAGCCATCTGTCACCGGGCGCAGCAAAGTAGCAAAGCGGTGGGTCTGCGTTCCCTTGTTCCGCAGGTAGTGCGCCTCGTCCACAATGACCAAGTCCAACAACGGTTCCTCATCTTCAGCATCCTGAAGAAACCGGGCCAGCTGAGCCGACGCGCTCCTCGACGGGGTGTCTGAATCCCAGTCCCTCGGCGGTCGCATTCCTTGCATGCTGACAACCAGCGCAAATTCTTCGGTTCTATCCGCCTTGGTCTTTTCCAACTGGTGAAGGAGCTCCCCGGCATCAACCCGCTGAGCCTTCACGCCAAACCTGTTTGCGAGTTCCGAGCACCACTTGTCTCGAAGCATGGCAGGACACACCACCAGCAAGCGCCGAGCATCCTGGCGGACTCGCAACTCCGTCCAAATCAGGCCCGCTTCAATGGTCTTGCCCAGCCCCACCTCATCGGCAATCAGAATGCCGCGGCTGGGGGAGTCTAGAAACTGAAGGACCGGCTTGAACTGGTACGGGAGGAAATTGGTATTCGTCGTATTGAGGCTGTAAATAAGGTTGGCCAGCTTGCCGCTCAGACGCGCCAATGTGATTGCACCTCGGAGATGCGCAGCCCCGCCGTACCGTCCCTGCTGCATCAACAAAAATGGGTCGGTCGTCTCGGCCTCCACGCGCTCCAGAGAGCTCGCAAGCATCGCCTCAACACCATCCGGAAAAGCAACAACAAGACGCCTGCGACGCCCTTCTCCCGTAGGCGGGTCGCTGGTCAGAACACCCACACGACCAGGGTTATCGATGGGACGAACACGGTCACCTGGATTCACGTAGCGAGCTCCTTAACGCAAAGCAACAACCTCACCAGCCATCTTCAGAGTGACTACCTCACACCTTCTGCAGCAACTTCTTTTTCTGCACCTCAAACTCTTCGTCAGTAAGCAAACCTTTTTGCCGCAGCTCATCGAGTTTGAGCAGTTCGGCATATAGGTCTTTGGGCGGCGTCGCCTCTACGTCTATCAGCACCGCCGCCGGAGCTTCTGTACGAGGCGATGCGGGCAGCACGGGGGACTGTGACTGGGGCTGGCTGCGGCTGCCAAGATAGATTCCGGCGCCCGCTCCAATGACTGCCCCTACTGCGGGGCCGATGATGGGGATGGGGATGGCAGCTACGGCACCCACCCCTGCGCCTTTGGCGGCATCTTTGAAGGTTTTGGATTGCGCCACTTCCTTGCCCAACGCCACCGTTTCGTCTGCCACCGCTTTACCCGCCTTGAGAGCCATCGCCTTCGCCTGCGCCAGGTCCTGCTCGGTGGGCTTGTGCGTTTGGACATAGTCGGCGGTTTTGCTGGCCGCAGCGGACACAGCCTGACCCGCCTTGAACGCCATCTGAGACAACTTCTCTTTCATCCTGCAACCCCTCGAAATGTGGTTTAAAAGTGCCTCTGGCGCTTTATTAACAAGCGCCAGCAGCTATCAAAATTGATTCTCCGCCCTTGCCGTGGCCAATCGCGCCCACAGCTTCGGCAGACCTCATGTACCGCCCTCTTCAAAAAACCCCCACGCCACCCGGTAATCATCCTCGCGGCTGGCGCGGGCGAAGGGGGCGGTGTACTGGCGTTGCACTTCGCGGGGGCCGCCGGGGAGGGTGTCGTCCATGAGCCATTGGGTGATGGTGGTGCCGTCGGGCACCTTGGGCGTGCCGCCGCGCTTTTGGGTTTCTTCGCTGTCGCCAGCGTCTGCGCTGGCGTAGGCCCACAGGTCGTCCCAGCCGAAGTTGCCTTCGCGCACATTGCCGTCGGGGGTGGTGATGCGGGTCTTGGGCGTGGTGCGGCTGCCTTTGCGTGGCAGGCCTACGCCTACCAAGCCCTTGCTGTTGGTGAAGACGATGCGGCCGGTGGCGTCGTACCAGGTGTCGCGCTCGTAGCCTTGCATGACGGGGAATTGCACGCGGTAGATGAGCAGCAGCTCGTCCAGCGTCAGGCCCAGGGCTTGGGCCACCAGCACGTCGATTTCGACCAGGGCCATGCGGCGGGCGTAGTCGCTGCGCAGGGCGCAATCGCGCGTCCAGGTGCTGGTGAGGGCGGGCCAGAAGCCGTGCGGCAGGCGCGGGTTGCCCGGCTGGCTCCAGCACTGGTCGGCAAAGTCCAGGTCATAGACCTGCTCCCACAGGGGGGCGTAATGGGTGGTGAGGCAGTTAAGGGCTAAGTAGCGGCCAGAAAGCTCAGGCCGCAACACAAGTCTAGGCAGCTGGAGCCAAGTTCCATGCAAGTTACTTCTAGCCATTGACTTGATATACCAGTCGGCAACAAGTGAACTTGCAATGCAGCCTGCACTTAATAAGTCGTGAGAATATCGAAAAGCCGTTGACTGCACGCCATGTATGTGCGCGCACTCCTTTGGCATCAGAATTCCAATAATAGTCCGCTCATTCGCACTAGCAATCATCGCCCGAAACGCCAACCTGAAATATGAAGTCACCGGCCTCAGCGTCGCGGCTCCATCCTCAAACCAACTCACCCGTGGAATTCGACGCCGGTACTCAACCCGGTCCGCCATCGGGATGTAATTTGTTCTCGGCAAATAGTCTTCTGGCAAGCTCTCAAGGTCAATAATGTCGTAATGCCCTCTTGCACTGCAGACAGTTCGCGGGGTCTTATTAAACGGGTTGGCCAAAAAGAAATGAGGCCCCGAAAGAACCCAATCTTCTAAAGTGCTTGAGAAACCAGCATCCCCATTTAGCCTGCGAGCAATTGTTCCATCCTTTTGACCACCAGTCTCATCCCACATTTCAGTATAAAAAAGGTCATGCCCAATCTCAGACAACCGACTGGGATACGAGGCTAATTTATTAAGAACACTCCCAAGAGAACCAGCGTGCAAGGCGGGTAGTCTTGCACGCCGAGCTGGCGTACCTGGTGCATCGTAGAGTTGAGCAAACGTTGCCAAAGCGCCATCGTCAACTTCAACTATGCGGTCACGATGGCCATCAAAATTCCATTGACCATCAACTTTTTTAATACCACCCACTTGACCGGTGGCATCAGCTTGATAACAGGCATCTACAGTTAGCGGGGTGAATAGGTTGGAAATGTGCTCAAAAAATACAGCACCTCGCTCGCGCCCGTAAATATGAACTCCAAATCTTGCTTGGTCGTGCACCTCTGCAAACAAGAAAAGAGAGTTCGCAAACTGAAAATGTCTCCTTAGTCGCAAATAGACAATCTCACGCAATGCTCCACCTTTAGGGTCGTCGTACGGCCCTTCAGGATGCAGTAGCCCGGCCACGCCCTGCGCGCTGGCCAGGCCCCAGGCCAGCGGCATAAAACATTTGTAGAGGTTTGTTTGCACGCCTTTGAGCAGCGGGTAGTTCTGCACGGCGTTCAAAAAGTTCTGCGTGCCTTCGGCCTCTTCCAGCTCTTGCATCCATTCGCCTTGTAGGCCGGCAAAACGCGCAAATGCTTCGGTGCGCAGCTTTGCCAAGTCGCTAGCGCTGATTTTGCGCACCGCAAACACGGGGTTGCGCTCGCCCAGAATGCCGGCCTCGTTCCACTCCACCTTCAGCCAAGGCGGGTTGCCCAATACCAGGTCAAAACCGCCACCAGGGCGGCCATCGACACCCGACCGGGCACCGAGCAGCACATCGGCAAAGCACAGCTCCCAATGCATAAAGCGGCGCTGCTCGGCAATGCCCTCCACCACGGCCACGCGGGCAAAGTGCTGGCGCAGCTTGCTGATGCGCAACTGGCCAAACTTGTCGTGCAGGTTGGGGGGGTTGGCGCCGCCAGTGGGCTGGCTCAGCGGCAGTTGGGTTTCAAAGCCCTCAAATGCGGGCTGCACCTCGGGCACGAGGACCTGCGGAACTTCGGGCGCGGTAGGTATCAAGTCCAGCCCGCGCTGGGTTTCCATCTCGACCACGTTACCTTCGAGGATGGCACCAATCTCCATCCACCACTGTTCGCGGCTGGGCAGGTCGGCGCTGCGGGTGATGGGCCAGAACCATAGAGCGCACCAGTAGTCCATGACGAGCTTGAGGCGGCGGAACGGGGTGGCCAGGTCGCCATCTTCGTTCAGCAGGCCTTGCTGGCGGATGGCTTCCTTTTGCGCGCGGCTAACGCGGGTAGAGCGGCCGTCACTACTGTTTTCATAGCTGCTTGCGCTTATCGTATCTGCGCCAGAGGCACTTTTTGCATCTAAGTCATGCGGCCAGACGCGCAGCTGGTCTTCGGTGCGGGCGCGGTCACGGGCCAGTGCGGCGGTGTGCTGCTCCCAAAGTGCTTCCACCTGCTGGCTGAGTTGCTGCAGGCGGGCCACCTCGTAGTCGCCCAGCGGCGCGGTGAGGGCTTTGCGCCAGGCTTTGAGGCGGGCAAAGTCCTCGGGGTAGAGGCTTTTAGCCACCCTGTCGGTGTAGTCGCCCATGCCGGGGTCGGGCAGCAGAAAATGCCAGATTTCGTCGGGGCGGCGCGGTGCGTCAGCCGTGGCGCGCCGGGGCGGTGCTTCGTGCCAGGCGGGTTTGGCGCCCTTCTTCAGGGCGGCGGCGTTGTAGACCTGGTGGCGCGCGCCAATGAGGCTGTTGCCGGCAAAGAGCTGGTAGCCAAACCAGGGCACGCGGGCGGGTAAGGGCTGGCCGTTGTCGTCTTGCTCGCCATAGATGGCGTTGAGCCAGATGGACACTTCGGCCAGCTCGACGGCCACGGGGTTCAAGTCCACGCCGAACACGTTGCGGTCGGCCAGGTACATGCGCACTTTTTGCAGCTCTTGCGGGTACTGGTCGTGGGGGATGCGGGTTTTCAGCTCGGCCTGTTTGCGTTCCAGGTAGGCCTCGGCCAGCTGGTTCACGGCCTCGTTCAAGAAGGCGGCGCTGCCCATGGCGGGCTCGCAAACCGTCAAGGTCAGGATGTCGTCGGCCTTTTTGACGCGGCCGTTTTTCTCGTCGAGCAGTTCTTTCAGGGCGTACTTCACCAGGCATTGCGTGAGCACCTGGGGGGTGTAGTAGCTAGCGCTTTTTTGCCGGTCGCGGCCCGCCAGGCGGTAGATAAAGCTGCCCTTGGGGTGCATGCGCAGCTTGCGGCGGCCATCCTCTACGTCGTAGACCTTTTCGTCGTCTTTGTAGTCGTCGATGCGGCTGCGAGGGACGAACCAGGCGTTTTCCAGCATGTCGGCGTCGGAATCGCTGGCGCGGGCGGGGCGGCCTGTGCTGGCGCTGTCGTTCGCGTCATCGCCGCCGTCTGCGTCTTCATCGCCTTCGTCGTCGTCCGCTGCGGCGCGGCCTTTTTTGGGTGCGGGTTTGACTTCGTACAGGTCTTCGTCGGCAAAGAAGCCCCGGTAGCTGAGCAGGGCCTCGTACACAGCGCCCAGCTGGTTGATGGACAGCAGCTGGTAGCTGACGCGGCCCGAGCGACGGCCACGGCCCTGGCCTTTGCTGAGCGAGAGCAGCTTGATGACGCGCTGCCACACAGCGTTGGGGAACTGCACCTTGCCCAGCAGGGGCATGGAGGCGTCGTCGAACAGGCGGCTGTCGAGCGGGGCCAGGGCAAAGGTGTCTTTGGCGCCTTGCAGGGCCACCTGGTCGGCGTTGCGCAGGCTGGCTTGTTCGCCACCCATGCCGCAGCCGTGGGCCACGAGCTTGAACAGGCGGCGCAGGGTGAGGTCGAAGTATTTGCCCTCGCGCGCCTGCTGGGTGGGCAGGGGCTGAAGTTCGAGGTCGCGCAGGCTCTCCAGGCTGTAGCCCTTGAGGTAGACCTCGCTTTTGTTGATGGGCACATAGCCGAGCTCGGGCCGCGCCTCGATGTAGAACATGAACAGCAGGCGGTACACCATGCGCAGGCATTCGAGGCTGAGCACGCCTGCGTCGAGCTTGTACTGGCCCGAATACACGCTTTTCTTGCTGCCACTGGCTTGTTCATCGAGCTGGCGGGCGGCTTCGTTGCCCAGCAGTTCAATGGCTTCGCGCAGCGCGTATTTCAAATCCTCGCTGACGCCAAAGGCATGTTTGTGGGCGTTTTCGTCCAGGCTCTCCAGCAGGCTGTTGCCTTCGCCGGGGGCCAGGCTGTCTTGGTGCAAAAGCGCGGCGCAGGCTTTGAGGGTGTCGGCATCCTTGCGGTCGAGGATGTCGGCCCAGGCAAAGCGAAGGGCGCGGTTATTGGGCCATTTGTAGCGGTCGAGCAGCAGCCATTCGTCCAGGCCCAGCAGCAGCACGTAGCGCGGGGGCTGGTCGGCGCCGAACACGGCGTCTGACAACAAGTCGGCCCAGGTCTCGCCCTTGACCTGCGGCGGCAAGGGCTCGGTGCCGTAGTGGAAGGCGGTGAGCTGGTGGTCGAGCAGGTCATCGTCTTCGCGGCTGGGCTGGTACGCCGGGATGATGGCCAGGCGCTGGCCTTGCAGGTGCCACACGGGCAGCGGCAGACCGGAGGCGAGTTCGTGCAGGGTGAGGGTGCGCGGCGGCGGCGCATAGCCCAGCGCTTGCAACAGGCCGGACTGAATTTGCATGAAGGCTTGCCAGCGCTCGTGCTCGTCTTTGCCGCGCTGCACTTGGCCGCGTAGGGCAAACCAGCGCTGGGCCCAGGCTTGCAGGCGCTTTGGCGGGGCGCGGTGCTGTTCGTGGTCTGGGGCATCGCTGAGGTGCTGGGCTTCTTGTGCGTCCCAGGCTTCCAGGCGGTCTTTGATGTCGCCTTTGAACACTTCAGCCAGGTAGTGGTGGCTGTAGAACTCGTTTTCGTTGGTGATGCCAGCGAAGGTTTGAACGGCTTCGAGTACGGGCATGGGTCAGGCTCCGGCGGTGGCGGCAAGGGCAGCTTGGGGGTGGCACACAGCGGCGAGCACTTGTATCCAGGGCTGGGGTTCGGTGGTGAGGGTGTCTTGCACCCATTGGCGGTAGTCGTCAAACACGCGGTTGATTTGCTGACTCCGCTGTTCGAAGCGTCCGCGCTTGACGGTCTCTAGCTGCTTTTCCAGGTCAAGGGTGAGCTGCTGCACCTGGCGGCCTTGCAGGCGCTGCAGTTCGGCCAGGGTGCCTTGCAGGCGTTCGCTCAATTGGCTGGCAAAGGTGGCCTGCTTGGCGAGCATGTGGGCGTGCATTGCCTCCACCGCCATGGGCAAGGCTTGCTGCATGGCGGCGCAGGTGGCGTCCAGCCCATCGGTGTGGCCCCGGTTGGGCAGGCCGTTGGCACGCAGGCCGGCGCGGGCGGCAAAGGCATCGAACGACTCCAGCGCGAAGGGGCCGTTGCCAATGCGGTGCGCCACCTGCCATTCCACCAGCAGGGGCTGGCCTTTGCGGTTGGGCACCATGCTCATGAGGATGAAGGCCTGCTCTTGCGGCTGCAGCTTGCCGCTTTGCAGCAGGGGCGCTCGGTGGCGGCCGAAGTGGGTGAGCACGCGGTCGCCAATCCAGTCCATGATGGGGTGTTGGGGCCACAGGTAGTGCAGCTGCGGCCAGGTGTCTTCTTCAGCGCGGGCCTGGCGAGCGGTTTCGATGGCGGCGGCCATGCGCTCGGGGCTTGCGCACAGGGAATACAGGTCGTTGTCGGCCTGCACTTCGCGCGGCAGTTGCTTGAGGCGCTCTTGCAGGTCACGCGGCGCGGTGAGGGCAATGATTTTCTCGGCGTCGTGGGCCGTCCACTGGCACAAGGTGTCCACCTGGTTGAGCTGGGTGAGCGCGGTCTTGGTGTAGTGGTAGTCGCTGTCGAACAGGGAGGTGGGCTCGTCAATCTGGGCAGTGCTGCTGACAGGTGCCGGGGCTTCGTCGCCACCGAACAGGCTGAGCAGGTAGTCGCCTTCGTTGTCGTCTTCCTCCGAAGCGGCGGTATCCAGCCTGGTTTCGACCTGCTCGGGGCTCATGCCCTGGGCCATGAAGTCGGCGACTTTCTCCACCTCTTTGTCGGGGTCGAAGACGTTGAGGAAGGCGGAGGGGTCGCCCAGGTTGAGGGCGGCCTGCTCGTCTTTGGCGGCCAGGATTTCGAGGATGCGCAGGTCGCCCTTGATTTTGTCGGTGGTGGCCTCGGTGAAGAGGTAAACGATTTGCGGCTGGTGCTTTTGGCCGTAGCGGTCCACCCGGCCATTGCGCTGCTGGAACACCATCAGCGACCAGGGCAGGTCGAAGTGCACCAAGCGGTGGCAGAAGTAGTGCAGGTTGAGGCCCTCGCTGGCCACGTCGGAGCACAGCAGGATGCGGATGGGGTCGTCCAGGCGGCCAAAGCGGTCCACCAGTTCTTGTTGTTCGGTGTCGGCCATCTGGCCGTGCAGCACGGCCAACTGGTTGGGCTTCATTTTCAGGTCGGCAGCAAGCTGCTGTTGCAGCCAGCGCAGGGTTTCAATGCGCTCCGAGAAGATGACGAGGCGGTCTGACGCGTCGTTGGTTCTCCAGGCGAATTCGGGCGAGCGCAGGTGGGCCAGCAGGCGCTGGTATTTGCTGAAGCTGGTGGCGGAAGCGTCTGTGGTCAACGCGCGCAGGCTGTGGGCCAGCTCTTCCAAGCCGCGTACTTCGGTGCGTTCTTCTTGCGTGGGGCTGGACTTGTTGGAAAGTAGCTCCATGCGCTTGAGCGTGGATTCAAGCGCTGCGGCCGGGCTGGAGAACAGGCCCTTTTGCAGGCTGATGCGCTGCAGCTCTTGCTGGCGCCCAGCCTTGTGCTGGCCACCTTGGGTGAAGGCCACGTCGAGCAAGGCGCGGTAGGCGGCTTCTTCTTGGGCGCTGGCCGGCTGGCGCAGGCAGATGGTCTTGCGCTCCTGGAAGTCGGCCTGCACCTGGTCTTTGATGTCCTTCTTGAATCGGCGGATGACCAGGCCCTTGCTGCGAAAGTCGTCGGGCGTGTAGTGGTCGGGGTCGGCAATAGCGGTGGGGTCCAGCAGGCTCATCAACGAGGCAAAGCTGCGCGCGGAGCCATCGTGCGGTGTGGCCGAGAGCAGCATGAGTGTGTCCGACCGGTTGGACAGCAACCGCGCCAGCCGTGCGCGGCGCGACAGACCCGACTCCCCTGCCCTGGCGGCCACGTTGTGGCATTCGTCGATGACGATGATGTCCCACCAGGCGTTTTCGAGGTAGTTGCGGTACTCCAGGTTGCTCTTGAGCGTATCGATAGAGATGATGCTGCGGTCGAAGTAGTTGAACGGGTTGTGGTTGGCCGGGATGCGGTTGCGCACCCGCGCCAGTCCCACCGAATCGAGCCGCACCAGTGGGATGGAGAAGCGGCTCCACCATTCCTTCTGGAACTGGGTGAGCATGGCCTTTTGGGTGACCACCAGGATGCGTTTGCCCCGCCCACGCTGAATCAGTTCGGTGGCCAGGATGCCGGCTTCCAGCGTTTTGCCCAGGCCGACGGAGTCGGCAATCAGGATGCGCGAGCGGGGTTGTTTCAGCGCCTGCAGGGCCGGGTCGAGCTGGTAAGGCACCAGGTTCATCACGCCGCGGTGGCCGAGGTGAATCTTCTCGTCGTTGGCCACGCTGCGCCGACGCAGGCTCTCCAGGTACAACACGGTGGCGTTGTAGGTCGGGCTGGTGTCGGGCACCAGTTCGGTCTTGGCGGGGTCGAGTACCTCGATGGTGTCTTCCAGCTCGGTCAGGAAGAGTGCCGACTGTCCCCGCACCAGGTCGGAAATGCCATCACAGCTGAGGAGCCAGCCGCCATCGGTGGAGGGGTCGATACGTCGGATGAGCCATTCTTCGTCACGGATGACAGCGCGGGAGCCGGGAGCGAACGGGAGCATTTGCAAATGGTTTCAAAAATCAGTTGGAAGTAGCTTAACCGCACGTTTTCGACAGAGACGTCATGCTCGCCCAAGCCAGTGAACGTTACCCGTGCAGTGCCACTTGGTCAAAGAAAGAAACGCCAGTCCCCCGCCTCGGCAACACACGGCGTGTACCAAATTTAAAAAATTGCGGAGAGGTTGCTATACGGAGCGTAGGCAGCAAAAACTGCATACCGCGTGACTGGTCGGCTTCAACACGGCAGCGGTCACGGGAAACCTGGTGCTGTGGGACAGTCTTGAGATACCGGGATGGGCGGCGAAGTTAGCACCCATAGACGAATGGCTGACGGGTGATACCGGCTCCACTAAGCATCGGGTCTGAAGGTCGTCCTGCCCTTGTGCAGGAGGGCTGGGCTCACCCCACCACAAGCATCTATTTCTCCCCAAACACAGGACTGAGGGATGTTGACCAGCCACTAGAACCATCACCTCCGTTCGCCTGGTACAGCATAGTCACAGCAGTTGGTAGAGACGCCTCTGTGCAGGGGCCAGAGTTCTGACAGTTGAGGTGCACACAGCTATCAGCATCCGTTCCCAAAAAGGTCTGTTCGTAGTCAAATTTTGGGCATGACATCACTACGGCAAGCCCTGAAAAATACGGAAACCTGGCCCCGCTTGGGTCTGAAGCGAGCCATGGGGACGACATCGTGAAGGGCCAAGGCAGCTGCGTTCTGTACCTGGACTTCGATGGCGTACTCCACCACGAAAACTGCTACTGGCATCCCCGACGGGGTGCGTATCTGCGAGCCCCTGCGAAGTATCGGCTCTTCGAGCATGTGGAGCTCCTGGAAGAGCTCATGCGTCCCTACCCCGAAATCCGCATAGTGCTCAGCACATCCTGGGTAGTGCGCCTCGGCTATTCAAGGACCGAAAAGCGGCTGCCACCGTCGCTGAGAGAAAGGGTCATCGGCGCAACGTTTCACACCAGGATGAACGCACAAGAATTTGATTCCCACCCACGGGGCATGCAGGTGTGGCTGGACGTCACCCGCCGCAAACCAGCGCAATGGCTCGCACTGGATGACACGTGGGAAGACTGGCCGTTGTGGTGCCTGGAGAACTACGTTCGCACAGACCCGGACGAAGGAATTGGAGCCCCTGAAGTCACTGCCTCAATTGTTGAAAAACTGAAGCAGCTAGGAAACCCATCATGAACGTTCCCGAGGATTTTCCCCGTCAGGGCCACCTTGTCAGCCTTGGCGGCGCTCAACCCAAGTTAGCCGTCCGACTTATCGATGGCGTGTACGTTGGTGGGCTCACGCCAGAGGAAGTGGAGGTCCGATACGACATCTGTGCTGACCTCGTCAATCAGCTTGTAGGCTACACCCGCAAAAAGCAGCAGCAGTATCCTGATGAACCGATAACCCAGCTGCTGCAGAAAGTGGACTCATCAGTCCGCCAAAAGGGTTGGGACCTCTCGCCCGCAGAAATCGATTGGTGCATGAAGAAAGTCGGCGAATCATTTCGCTAGTTTGAGCGTTCCCACTCATGGTTCGCGCAGCGATGCTGCTGCTGCTGACCAATAGCGCCCTGTGGCCTCATTCGAGAGTCATCTCGCACATAACTAGCCAGGCCACCACCGCCCCCACACGGGGCGGCTGATTCCGCATTCAGAGCCAGTCCTGGGACGACTGTTCGTCTCTCTCTTCGCTCGGCGAGGGCTGTCTGTACGCTCCAACCGAATAGGCCCAAAAATGGCCATGCGGAGCGGCAATCCGCTTTTCTTGACTCCATCTCCTGCTTGGGCACACCTCACGGCACCGCGTGGTCGCATGCCATCGGGCGTTCGCTGCACCACCTGGCTCGGCTAAAGGGCAGCGCGCTTTATAGACCCGAAGAAATCACACCTCTAAAAAAAGTAGACGTCGCTATACGAAGTGTCGTTGTTGTAGCCCCACGCCAAAAAAACGCTGTCGCGGGTAGCTACATGCAAAGACGTCCGCCAAGGACGCGAGGGGCAAATCACGGAGTTAACGTTGGGGGCATCGACACGAAGCTTGTGTCGCACTTCCAGTAAGTCATTGCAAATCAATGGGTTACGCGCACCTTCCGTGACAAGGCGCTCACGTCCGACGTTATTCAAGACATCTACCCAGAGTATTCATGCACAACATCGCTTCGACCACATCCGTATCCCTCCCACAACGTCAGCCGACGTATGGCGAACTCAAGGAATTTGGCGCTCACAAGTTCCAGCAATCTTGCAGCGCCTTAGTCGTTCGGAACCGACTTTCTGCATTGAACCAGTTCATGCTTTTCTGTCGACACAAAGATGAAGGCACGGTGGGTTCAGAACTCGACATCGGATTCGACCACTCTGTTTTTGCCTGGCAGGAGCAGATGACACGGCAAGGGCTAGCAAAGCGAACCATTCAAGACAGACTCGAATTTCTTCTCCAGTGGCGCGAACTAGTCGTGGAACTTGCGGGCAAATCGGAACTACCGAGTGATTTCAAGGCCGCACTCAACGAAGCCATTGAGCGGCGCGGCGTTACCAACAAGTACCTCAGCAAAGAGACGGGCATCGCAGACACGACGCTCAAATTTTGGCGCGAAGGCACTCACCAACCGACGCGGAACGCTGAACAAAACATCAAAAAGCTGGAAGCCGCATTGCGCCTGCCGGAGTCGACACTCGCGCAGCGCTTGGGCTACACCATCAAGCGCCATCAAGTCACGCGAGCTGCGAAAGAACAAAAGAATCAACCGACACAGTATGCCGAGCGTCTGCGCCGACAACGCAAGCGTGAATATCGCCTCAACTACTTGATTGCGCCGCCTGATTCGATTCGCGCGGAGTGGCAACTGCTGATGGCGCACAAAACGAATCCGTTTCGCGAGCGTGCTTCTCCGCGCGAAATCTGGCGCTGCAAGCCCATCGAAATGATTGGCCACAAGCTCGACTGGAGCGAGCTGTACGCGGGCCAAGCGGTGCCCGCAGCAAACGCCGCCTGGACCTATATTTCCCGGTACCTCTCCTGGCTCGCGCTAGAACCCAAGCATGGAGGAAAAGGCCTGCCTGTCGAGCGCATCGGGACGCTCGCCTGGTTGCTGAACGATGCGCTCATGCTGCAGTTTCTGGCCTGGATGCAGCGGCGCTCGGACAACAAAATTCATCGAGGTATCGCACAAATCCTGCACTGCGCAGCGTCTCTACTGCGACCCGGGACCGGCTGGCTTTGGCTGAATCCACAACTCGCGCTGGCATTTGCCGAGCAAGACCGGCCGTTTGGTTTCAATCCCAACAATATGGCACCCGAAGCGCTAGCGACGGCATGGCAGGCACGCTGCAAGACCGTTTGGGAGCAGTACGAAAAACAAGCCAAAACCATCACAACGAGTAAAGCCTGCGTCAAATCAAGAGACCCGCAAGAGCCCATCGCCGACATCCTCGCGCTCCCTCAACCGCTGAGTGCGGTGACTGCTATGTTGGCGACACTGAAGCAGAATCCGCCTTGGTGCGTCGGCACGAAGCGCTATGCGGTCTGGCTGCGCGACGTTCTCCTGCTCTCCTGGCTCATCGCCAACCCACTGCGCGTCAGTCACTTCGCAACCATGACTTACAGACGCGACAACACCGGACATCTATACCAGACTGCCGAAGGGACATGGCACTACCGGTGTAGTGCAGCTGAATTCAAAAACAGTCCCGGCGACTATGACGTAAGCCTTCCAGAATTCGTCGGGCAAGCCATCACAGACTACTTGAAAGACGGCCGTCCTCTGTTAGCCGGGGCCGCTGACGGCGACTACGTGTTTCTGCCAGAAAAATTCGCGAATCAAACCGATACAGACCGCACCGGCACCCCAGTTCCTCAAACACCGGGCAAGTGGAACTCAGGTGCAATCTCGACGCGCGTTCGCATCATCACGCTTGGCTTGCATGGGGGCCGCCCACCGTTCGGGCCGCACGCGTTTCGCCATATCGTTGCGACGGACTATCTCAAACGCTCCCCCGGCGCGTTTCAACTGGTCGCTCACTTGTTGAATGACCATCTGCGAACGGTCATCAAAGAGTATGGCCATGTATCGCCCATGGATGGACTGCGAGTCCACTATGACGCCGCCACAGCCGAGCTCTCTAGCGCTTTAGGGACAGACACCCTGATTTCCTAAATTTTGGGACTGCAGACCGATGGCTATACGTGTTTTCAACTTCAATATTTGAGAACCGGCATGACCGTCGCCCACCTACCAACTCACGCCCCTGCTATCTCTGCTCCCCTTCCATTGCTGAACAAACAGCAGTTAGCAAAACGCATGGGCGTCTCCGTGAGAACCATCGAGAACCTCGTCCACTCCGGCGAGTTTCCGGGTGGCGTCCGCATCGGCCGATGTGTTTACTGGACAGAGAGAGTGGTCGTGACGTGGCAGCGCCAGCTGTTTGCCGCACAAGAAAACTGGCAACCCTGAATCCCAGGTGGCTCCAAAGAAGCTGGACTCAAAGACGAACGCCAGCCACCGGCTGAATTGAACATCTAGCCTGCCATGCAAAAAAACCTCCACGCCCTATCGGTCGTGGAGGTTTTCAATCAAGTCAGTTTCACTTTCTAACGGCTACCGACCAACGGCAGCTTTCACCTGTTCTGCGAGCTCGTCGGTGTAAACCACGGTCACACAAGCTCTCTCAATACCCACCGACTCCGTTTTCAACGCACCCGGTTTCAGCAGATGAAGCGCAACATGCGTCAGCTCATCGGTGAACGCGTTGACTTTCTGGCGTTCAAGTCGTGACGGGACCTGGCGGTCGAACAACGGCTTCCATTGCTCACGCGGCGCAAGCCTGGAAACTACCGCATCCCCCGCACTCACTGTTGAGAACGAGATACCAATCCCCGTGTATTGGGTCTCAGAAAGACACTGCTTTGCAGAATCGCCCACGAGTGGCATCAAGAACCTGTGCTGCCACCTGCCAAATCGCTGTGCGTACAAAAAATACTCTACGCCCAGGGCGCCTGGTTTCACCAGAATCAGCGGCTGCGCTTGCAAACCCGCCTTCACCAATGAGAACAACACCGGATGCAACTCACCGCACAAAAACCAACCTTCCAAGATTTGGTTGCTCTGTGTTTGCGCAGAAAGCCCCGCAGCAACTTGCGCCGGTGACATCAACCGCCCCTCGGAATACAGCTGCTGTTCGCGCCCCACGGCCAACATTTTTCGGAAAAATTCCGCCTTGTTTTCCATCTCATGTCCTTTTCAAAATGCACTCCAAACCATTCGGAAATGCATTGCGTATAGCGACCCCCAAAAAATGACGGAAATGGATGCGCTGACGGGTACACGCACAGCGCATTGACCGGCTCTGCAGGGTCGCCTGTATGACGCGAGCGTCAGCGCCCCACAGCCCGGCGCTGGCGCGCCGCATGGAAATCAATGATGTAGCCGCCCCTGTCCCCCGCGCGGGCTTGCGGCTGGTCTGCGGCCTGTGAGTAGGTGGCCGCGTCATCAGCGGCGACCTTGGTGGCAGCGGCACTCGACGTCGCTTGAACAACGGCATTGGCAATCAAAGCGACCTGCGCGGGCGATAGCACAACGCCCGCTTCTTTCATCCCCGCTTTTTTTGAATCTTCCGCGGGTTGAGGCGCCGGAGCATCAGGCGCATGCAACACCTTCACAGCATCAGCTGCCTTGACGTTCACATAGCGCTCAACCATCTGCAGCGTCTTGTGTCCTGTCAGCGCCTGCACAAGAAAGATATTCGCGGTCTTCAGCGCCATCCGCGTAGCTCCGGTGTGCCTGAGGTCGTGGATGTTGAGGTCTTTGATGTTCGCGCGCTGACAAGCACGGCCCCAAGCGGCCCGAAGCGATTCGTAGGTGACTTTCACAATCTTCTCGTCAGGTTCGCCAGGGCCGATATCACGCAGTGCCTGCAAGGCGGCTGGGGACAACGGAACATCGCGCTTGTCGGTTTTCGAATCACGCAGTTTCAGAATGCACTCGTCCCAGTTCACGTCACCCCAGGTCGCGTGGTCGAGGGGTTCGGAGGCGCGCATCGCGGTCTCACGCAACAGTGTCATCACCGGCAGAACAAGGCGGTTCCTGCACTCAGACAAAGCTTCATCGAGTCGAATCTGCTCTTCTTCCGACAGCACGCGTTCGCGGGCGTTGTTGACGGCCGGCATATCGATGCCGGTGGCCGGGTTGTCGGGAACATCCCACGACCATTTCTTGTGTGCGTAATTGAAGAATGCCCTCAGCAATGAACGCTCCAGACCTATCGTGGCCGCCTCACTGCCTTCTTCGCGCATTTTGTTCACAAGTTGCTGAATGTCGTAGCGAGAAATGTCCGCAACCATCTTCGTTGCCAGCACCGCGCGAAGACGCATCGAATCAGCGGTTTTGACAACAAGCTGCTTGCGATGAGCGTCCAGTCCTTTGGGGACGGCGCGTTCCGAGGTCCATTGTTCAAACTCGACTTTGAAGCGGACGTGCTTGCCCTCAACCGGGATGACCTTGATAGTGGGAAGCTTGGCCAGGCGCAAGTACACATTGATGCGACTGATTTCCTGCTTCGCGCCTTTCATGTAGGGCAGCTTCGCTGTGGCGTAGTCACGCAGCGCAAGCGCGAAGCTGGTTTTCTTAGGACCTTTACCAAACGGGTCGCTCTGTGCCTTGCGCTTGGCTAACTCCCTGGCCGCGGCCAGCTCTGCATCAGCCCGCGTCTTATGGCCAGTTTCATAGACGTCATGGCCGCTGCGCCGCAGCCGTGCTGTCCAGGTTTTGCCGACCTTCACGGCCTTGGCTGTAGCGTCTGTCCGGGAGCGCTTTTTGGGCGCGGGGGGCTGGTTGGGGTTTGTGGCCGCAACGTCAATAGTGGCTGCGGTTACAACGCCGTGGATGGCGCCTTTTGTATTTCCTGTCTGCATGAAGCAACTCCGAGTAGATGGAGTTGCGTGTAGTCACCGGCAGAAAGCGAACGCCTTTAGAGGTATCGCTTTCTAAACGCTGCCTTTCAGCGCGCATGAAAAAGAACGTGGGGAGGATGGTCCAGCGAGCCGGCCAATGCCCCGCCCCTGACCGTCTGGTACCCATGAAGGGACATCCAACGGCCGTTCTTCTACAGCGCAATGCAGCGCAGTTCTCAACCGTCACAGACCGTTGCTGCGCACCGCTTTGCCAACGTCATTGCCAAAACTGTGACAGGAAAACAAAAAAGCGGCCGTTTTGACGGGCCGCTTGTTTTGCAACTACTTTGCTAACCTGTTGATTTGCAAAGCAATTTATTTGGTGGCCTGGGGCGGAATCGAACCACCGACACAAGGATTTTCAATCCTCTGCTCTACCGACTGAGCTACCGGGCCTGAGCCTCAAATTATAGCCAGAAAAAACAGTGCTTCTAGCAAAAGGCACAAATTAATTGATCAGCCACGCTTACCGCGCCCCAGATCCACGCCCAGCTGGCGCAGCTTGCGGTACAGGTGGGTGCGCTCCAGGCCCGTTTTTTCGGCCACGCGGGTCATGGAGCCGCCTTCGCGGGCCAGGTGGAATTCGAAGTAGGCCTTCTCGAACCCGTCGCGGGCTTCGCGCAGGGGGCGGTCCAGGTCGAAGCCCTGGTGGGCGTGCGGGCCGGGGTCCACCCCGGCCATCACCGCCGAAACGGCTGGCAGCTGCGAAAAGGTCGGGTCAGCCGGGGCGGCTGCGGGCGCAGCGACGGCGGCCACGGGCGCGGCTTGGTGGGCGGCATTGCGGGCCAGGCCCTGCTCCACGGCCTTGAGCAGCTTTTGCAGGGTGATGGGCTTTTCGAGGAATGAGAAGGCGCCGATGCGCGTGGCCTCCACCGCCGTATCGATGGTGGCATGGCCACTCATCATGATGACCGGCATGGTGAGCACGCCCGCCGTCGCCCATTCCTTGAGCAGCGAGACGCCGTCAGTGTCGGGCATCCAGATGTCCAGCAGTACCAGGTCATAGCTGTTGCCTGCCCGGGCGGCTCGGGCCTGGGTCGCATTTTCCGCGAGGTCTACGCTGTGACCTTCGTCGTTCAGTATTTCCGACAGCAGATCACGAATGCCGAGCTCATCGTCGACCACCAGAATGTTTGCCATGTGTGTTGAAGCGCCTTGGGGAGGTACTGCGGGGCGGTGTTGTTATGACGCCACCGCTGGTTCAGGGGCGAATGATAACGACACTTGGGCGCCGCGCACCACGTCGTTTTCGGTGCGGTTGGACAGTTCGATGCGCGCTCCGTGCTCATCTGCGATCTTTTTGACCACAGCCAAACCGAGGCCAGTGCCACGCGGCTTGGTGGTGACATAGGGTTCGAACGCGCGCTGCAGGATGTGCGACGGAAAGCCCCCGCCGCTGTCCGACACAGTGAGCCGTACGCGCCGTGACGATTCGCTCCAGCGGGTGCTGATGCGCACCGGCGGCACGGGCTCAGAGGCCCCAGCGCGGGCCTGTTCGGTGGAGTCCTGGGCGTTCTGCAGCAGGTTGTGCACGACCTGGCGCAGTTGCTGCGCATCGCCCGCAATCCAGGGGCAGCGCGGGTCCAGCTCAGCCTCTACAGGCACGGTGGCGTTTTCTGCACCATATAAATGAAGCACGTCGGCGACCAGTGCATTGAGGTCCAACGCATGCAGTTCGGCGGCAGGCAAGCGTGCGTAATCGCGGAACTCGTTGACCAGCCGTTTCATGGCATCGACCTGGTCCACGATGGTCTTGACGGACTTGGCGAGGATGGCCTGTTCAGCGTCCGGCAGCTTGCCCGACAGCTTCATTTCAAGCCGCTCGGCCGACAGCTGGATGGGGGTCAGCGGGTTCTTGATTTCGTGCGCCAGCCGGCGCGCCACCTCGCCCCAGGCCTGCGCACGCTGGGCCGAAACGATCTCCGAAATGTCGTCAAAAACCAACAGTCGGGTGGCATCGGGCAGCTCAGCGCCCCGTGCGACCAGGCTGGTGGCGTGTTGCCCGGCGCCGCCGGAGGAGGCATGCAACTCGAATGGCTGCTGCCAATGGTCCAGGCCGTGACGTTCGTGGTCCCCCAGAAACGCGTCGAAATGGCCCTGGACCGACGCGGCAAACTCCGCCAAGCCCGGCACTTCAGACAGTGGCCTCCCTTCATAAGCGGCCATGGGGGCGCGCAGGATGCGGGTAGCACCCGGGTTGGAGGAGCGGATCAGCCCTTGCGCGTCCAGCACGATGACGCCCGCCGTGAGGTTGTCCAGAATGGTCTGCAGGTTGGCGCGGGAGGCATCAACCTCGCCCATGCTCTGCTCCACCGCCTGGCGCGCATCCGCCAACTGCTGGGTCATCAGCGCGAAGGAGCGCGTGAGCCCCCCCAGCTCGTCCTTGCTCTGCAAAGCGGCCTTGGGGCTCAGGTTGCCCGCAGCCACCTCGCGCACCCCCTCGGCCAGCACCAACAAGGGCCGGGCCAGCTGGTTACCCAGCAGCACCGCCAGCAGCACCGCGCCAAACACGGCCAGAAACAGGCTCAACGTGAGCGTGCCCACATACATGCGCCGCAACCCGCCCCGGGCCAGCGCACGCTCCTGGTATTCGCGGTTGGCCTCCTGCACCGCAATGGCATTGGCTACCAGCGCGGGCGGCAGGGGCAAGGTGGCCTGCAGGTAGCGCGGTTCCATCAACAGGCCTACGCTGGGGCTGCTGACCAGGGCCAGCACCTTGACCCGTGCGTTCTGCGCGGCGGCCGGGTCGGCAATGTCGTCCAGCCCTTCGATCTGCGCGGTGGCGCGCTGCTGGCGCGCCGTGCGCAGCAAGGCCGCGCCGGGCCGCTCCGGGTTCAGGCTGAACCGCGACTGCCCCGCGCTGGCGACCGCTTGGCCGGACGCGTTCCAGAGCACCACGTCGGTCGCGCCCAGCTGGTCGCGAATGCGCTCAAGCACCAGGCCCGCAGCGGCATCGGGCACCTGGGCTACCTGGGCACTGGCGTTGCGGGTTTTGGCCGCCATGTCGGTGGCCAGCGAGTCCAGCGACACGCGGGCCAGGTTGACGCCCGCAGACAGCGCCCCCTCCACCTTCACGTCGAACCAGCTTTCGATGGAGCGCGTGACGAACTGGTAGGACACCACATAGATCAGCAGCCCCGGCATCAGTCCCACCAGCGCAAAGATGGCCGCCAGCTTGACCAGCAGGCGGCTGCCAAAGCGCCCCTTGCGCAGGCGCAGGCCCAGGCGCACCGCCACCCAGCCCAACACCAGCAGCAGCAGCAATGCCACAAACACGTTGACGCCAAAGAGCCAGGCGTAGTTGCGCTCATACAGTACGCGGTTGTTGGTGGCCAATGTCAGCAAGAACAGCAGCACCAGGCCGATGGCCGACATGATGGCCGCGCCGACGCCTACGGCCCAGCGCACTGCGCGGGACTGGCGGGCGGTGGCGTGGGTGGATGCCGAAACGCCGGTGGTTGGGGGGGAAGTGCTCACTTGACGGGCTCTGCGCCCAGGCGCTGGCTGCGAGAGACCAGCAGGTTCCAGCCCGACCGGCCTACCGCGCCAATCTGGAAGGGACGGGGTAACTGTGAGATGTCTAGGCGGAAGCGGAAGTTCACCGTATGCACGGCATCGGACTCGATCACATCGCGTTCAGCGATCTTCCAGCGTGAAAACCGCTGAATCGACGACAGGGCATCGGCGTAATTGTCAAAGTTCTGGCCCAGCACCACCCCCAGCCCACTGTTGGTGAAAGGCGTCGAAGAAATGTTCAGGCGCCACCGGCGGGTGAGTGGCTGGTAGCTCAGACGGAAATACCGGGTGGTCTCGGCCACCTGCCGGTCCGACCAGTACCAGCGGTCGCGCAGCACCTGGGCGTCGGCCACGAAGAACATGGGGATGCCTTTTTGCAAGGCGTCTTCGGCCAGCTCGGGCAGTTCGAATTGCAGGTTGGCGCTCAGGTACAGGCCATCGTCCCCGCGCTCCAGGCGCAGGTCGCCCACCTCGGAGGACGCGGCCTGGGCCGCCCCAGCCCGCGGCACCCCGCAGAGCACCGTCCCCCAAACCAGTACAAACCACGCGCACAGCCACCACCAGCGCACGCCCCGTGGCTCATTGCGCCGATTTTTGCAACAGTGCGTAAAAAAAGCCGTCGTGGTCACCGGTCAGATTGTCCGGGACAGCCCCGCCGTTGTCCGCGTTGCCGGGAATTAAATGGCCCGGTGACGGTGCCAATTGCGCATCGGTGTTGTGTGCAAGAAACGTTTGCACCTGGGCATCGCCCTCTGCCCGGAAGACGGAACAGGTGCAATACAGCAAGCGTCCGCCGGGCTGTAACAGAGGCCACAGCGCCTTGAGCAGGGCCGCCTGCTGGGTCGCCAGCTGCGCGATGTCGGACTCACGGCGCAGCCAGCGCACATCCGGGTGGCGCCGTACGATGCCGGACGCTGTGCAGGGTGCGTCCAGCAGGATGGCATCGAACAGCACCCCGCCACACTCTGACTGCCACCAGTCTTGCGGGCGCGCCGCATCGGCCACCAGGACCTGGGCCTTCAGCCCGAGGCGCTGCAGGGTTTCGCCAATACGCGCGCTGCGCGTGGCATCGATCTCCAGCGCCGTGACCTGCAGGGGAGAATGCGGCCCCGCCATCTCCAGCAGGTGCGCTGTCTTGCCGCCGGGGGCGGCACAGGCATCGAGCACGCGCAGGGGCTGGCTAAGGTCCAACCCTTGCAGCAGCAAAGGCGCCGCCTGTTGGGCGGCGGCGTCCTGCACCGACACCCAGCCCTCGGCAAAGTGCGGCAGCGACTGCACGGGCACCGCCTGGTACAGGGCGACACCGTGCTCACCCACGGCAGATGCTTCTAAATTGATAGCATTCAAGGCATGTAGATATTGCGCCACCGTGCATTTTTGTTCATTGACCCGCAGCACCATGGGTGCGTGGGCATTGTTGGCCTGCAGGATCTGCTCCCAGTGCTGGGGGTGGTCCTTGCGCAGGCGCTGCACCCACCAGGCCGGATGGTTCCAGCGCGCCACGGGGTCGTTGTCGGTGGCCACCACCAGGGCGTCGCGCTCGCGCAGAAAGCGGCGCAGGCAGCCGTTGATGAACGAGGCCTGCGCGCGCGTGGCGGAGTGGTGCTTGGCCGCCTCCACCGCCTGGTTCACCAGGGTGAACGGTTCGTAGGGCGAGGCCTGTGGGTCCCAGCACAGCGCCAGCGCGCTGCACAGCAGGGCATCGGCGGCGGGTGCGGGGGCGCGGGCGGCCAGCTGTCGGCGCAGGGCCTCGGCCCGCCCGGCCTGGCGCAAGACCTGGAACAACAAGGCCTGCACACCGGGGCGCAGCGCAGCATCCACCGCCGCCAGTGCTGTTGTGCCCGACTGCCCACCACGGATTGCCTGCAAGGCGCCCGCCACTGCCGTGAGCAACCGCCACAGGGGCACGGGCGCGCCCCCCGCAGAAGACGCTGGACCCGGCCTTTGCACCGCAGAACCCGCCTGCGGAGATGACTCAGAGGCTGGGCGCGCCGGACGCGGCGCGTTGCCAGCAGCGCGGCGGGGGCGGTGGTGGGGAGGTGGAGTCATCGTGATCCTGACAACGGGTTACAGCGCACGGGCCGCCTTGAAGCCAAACACCCTGGCCAGCAGGCTGGCCGGAAACTGGGCGATGGCGGCGTTGTACTGCACCACGGCCTCGTTGAATACGCGAATCGCCTGTTCGTTTTGCACCGCATGTTCCTCCCAACGGACCTGCCACACGGACAGGCCCACGGGAACAGCCCCGGGTGCCCCCGTACCAGCATCGACAGCCGGGGTCAGCGCTGTGGGCTGTACGGGGTCGGCCAGCAATTTCTGCAAGGCCGTGGCCCAGGTCGCGCGCAGCACCTCACGGGCAGCCGCCAACGCCGCCACCGCATCGCCCTGCAACGGGCGGGCGCGCGCTACGGCCAGCGAGGCACTGAATTGCGTCACGGCGCCCTGCAGCGCAGCCAGCTCTTGCGCCCCGGCATCGGCCAGCAAGCTACCGCGCTGTACTGTCTGCGCCGCCCCGAACTCTCCAAGCAAAGCCACCAGCCGCACCATGTGCGCGTCAAAACTGCCGAACGACTGCACGACAGCCGAGCGCAGGCGCATCAGACGGTTGTAGGCCCCCAGGGCCCAGAACAGAAAGACGGCGAAAGCAATCCAGAAAAGGGGCGACGACCACAGCATGCGCAGTTGCCGGAGCAGATGCGGCTGCACCCGTTCCGGCCCGAAAAACAGAAGATTGAAACAAACGACGGACGGTGAAAAGACACACGTCCATCAAAAACGCCCCCGGCCTGCCTGGGACAGGACGGGGGCGCTGTGGCGACCGCAGCAGGGCCTGGGGAAGGCCTTGCTGTTTGCTATCAGTCTGCCGCTGCGTCAGTGGCAGTGACGCTGCCACTGTCCACATCCGAGGCGTCCGACTGGGCGGCCATTTCGGCGGCTTCGGCTTCGGCGATGGCGCGGCGCTCTGCGTCGTCCATGGCGTCCTTGGCCTTGCGTGCCTGGTGGTAGGCCAGACCTGTACCGGCAGGGATCAGACGGCCCACGATCACGTTTTCCTTCAGGCCACGCAGTTCGTCCTTCTTGCCCATGATCGCGGCTTCGGTCAGCACGCGGGTCGTTTCCTGGAAGGAAGCGGCCGAGATGAACGAGTCGGTGGACAGCGATGCCTTCGTGATACCCAGCAGCAAGTTGCTGTAGGTCGCGGGGATCTTGCCCTCGGCTTGCAGTGCCTCGTTGGTATTGAGGATCTCGGAACGCTCGACCTGTTCGCCGGCAATGTAGTTCGACTCGCCGACGTTCTCGACCACGACGCGGCGCAGCATCTGGCGAACGATCACCTCGATGTGCTTGTCGTTGATCTTCACGCCCTGCAAGCGGTACACGTCCTGCACTTCATCGACGATGTAGCGCGAGAGTTCTTCGATACCCAGCAAACGCAGGATGTCTTGTGGGTCGGCCGGGCCGTCTACAATCGATTCGCCCTTGTTGACCACCTGGCCTTCGTGCACCAGGATGTTCTTTTCCTTGGGCACGAGTTCTTCCCACACCTTGCCATCAGGGTCGGTGATCTGCAGGCGGACCTTGCCCTTGGTTTCCTTACCGAACGACACCGTACCGGTCATTTCGGCCAGCGTACCCTTGTCCTTCGGCGTACGGGCTTCGAACAGCTCGGCCACGCGGGGCAGACCGCCGGTAATGTCGCGGGTCTTCTGGCCTTCAACCGGAATACGCGCCAGTACTTCGCCGGGGCCCACGTCCTGACCGTCACGCACCTGGATCAGAGCGCCGACCTGGAAGCCAATGGTCACCGAGTGGTCGGTGCCAGGGATCTTCACTTCGTTGCCCTGGGCGTCGATCAGCTTCACCTGAGGACGCACCACCTTGGCGGCACCACGGCGCTTCGGATCGATCACCACCAGCGTGGACAGACCGGTCACTTCGTCGACCTGCTTGGCCACCGTAAGGCCTTCTTCGACGTTCTCGAACTTGGTCTGACCGGCGAACTCGGTGATGATGGGGCGCGTCAGCGGATCCCAGTTGGCCAGGATCGTGCCGGCCTTGATCTGCTGGTCGGCCTTCACCGTCAGCGTCGCGCCGTAAGGCACCTTGTGACGCTCGCGCTCGCGGCCATGCTCGTCCTGGATGATGATTTCACCCGAACGCGCAATCACCACCAGCTCGCCCTTGGTGTTGCTCACGTAGCGCATCGTGGCGTTGAAGCCGATCACGCCGTTGGACTTGGCTTCCACGCTCGACGCGATGGCAGCACGCGAAGCGGCACCACCGATGTGGAACGTACGCATGGTCAGCTGCGTGCCGGGCTCGCCGATGGACTGGGCGGCGATCACACCCACGGCTTCGCCGAGGTTGATCAGGCCACCGCGGCCCAGGTCGCGGCCGTAGCACTTGGCGCAGAGGCCGTAGCGGGTTTCGCAGGTCAGGGCCGTGCGCACCTTCACTTCGTCCACGCCAGCAGCTTCCAGCTCTTCGATCAGGTCTTCGTCCAGCATCACGCCGGCTTCGACCAGCACCGAGCGGTTCTCGGGGTGCAGCACGTCTTCGGCCGCCGTGCGGCCCAGGATACGTTCGCGCAGCGATTCGATCACTTCACCGCCTTCAACGATGGCGCGCATCAGCGAACCATTGGCAGTGCCGCAATCCTCTTCGGTCACGACCAGATCCTGCGTCACGTCCACCAGACGGCGGGTGAGATAACCGGAGTTGGCGGTCTTCAGCGCCGTGTCGGCCAGACCCTTACGGGCACCGTGGGTGGAGATGAAGTACTCCAGCACGTTCAGACCTTCGCGGAAGTTCGCGGTAATGGGCGTCTCGATGATCGAGCCGTCTGGCTTGGCCATCAGACCCCGCATACCGGCCACCTGACGGATCTGGGCGGCAGAGCCGCGGGCACCGGAGTCGGCCATCATGTAGATGGAGTTGAAGGACTCCTGGTCCACTTCCTTGCCGTGGCGGTCCGTGACCTTCTGCTTGGACAGCTGGGCCATCATCACCTTGGACACTTCATCGCCGGCCTTGCCCCAGATGTCCACCACCTTGTTGTAGCGCTCGCCAGCCGTGACCAGACCGGACACGTACTGCTGCTCGATCTCCTTCACTTCCTTCTCGGAGCGCTCGATGATGCCGGCCTTTTGGGGCGGCACGAGCATGTCGTCGATGGCAATGGAGATACCAGCGCGCGTGGCCAGACGGAAGCCGTTTTGCAGCAGCTTGTCGGCAAACACCACGGTTTCCTTGAGACCACACTTGCGGAAGGACACGTTGATCAGGCGTGAGATTTCCTTCTTCTTGAGCGCCTTGTTCATATTGCTGAACGGCAGGCCCTTGGGCAGGATCTCGGACAGCAGTGCGCGGCCCACGGTGGTTTCCACCAGCGAGGTCGAGGGCACGAATTCGCCCGTGGCCTTGTCCTTGGTCCACTCGGTCATGCGCACCGTGATCTTGGCAGCCAGTTCGACCTGGCCGGCGTCCAACGCACGCTGCACTTCACCGGTGTCAGCGAACACCAGGCCTTCGCCCTTGCCGTTGATGCGGTCACGGGTGGCGTAGTACAAGCCCAGCACCACGTCCTGCGAAGGCACGATGGAGGGTTCGCCCGAGGCGGGGAACAGCACGTTGTTGGAGGCCAGCATCAGCGTGCGGGCTTCCATTTGTGCCTCTACCGACAGCGGGACGTGGACAGCCATCTGGTCACCGTCGAAGTCGGCGTTGAAGGCCGCGCATACGAGGGGGTGCAGCTGGATGGCCTTGCCTTCGATCAGGATGGGTTCAAAGGCCTGGATGCCCAAACGGTGCAGCGTAGGCGCACGGTTCAGCATCACGGGGTGTTCCTTGATGACCTCTTCCAGGATGTCCCACACCACGGGGGTGCCGGATTCGACTTCCTTCTTGGCGGCCTTGATCGTCGTCGCGATGCCCATGGCTTCGAGGCGCGAGAAGATGAATGGCTTGAACAGCTCCAGCGCCATCAGCTTAGGCAGACCGCACTGGTGCAGCTTGAGCGTTGGGCCCACGGTAATCACGGAACGACCAGAGTAGTCCACGCGCTTGCCCAGCAAGTTCTGGCGGAAGCGGCCCGACTTACCCTTGATCATGTCGGCCAGCGACTTCAGGGCACGCTTGTTGGCGCCCGTCATCGCCTTGCCACGGCGGCCGTTGTCCAGCAGCGAATCGACAGCCTCTTGCAGCATCCGCTTTTCGTTGCGGGCGATGATTTCAGGGGCCTTCAGCTCCAGCAGGCGGCGCAGACGCGAGTTGCGGTTGATGACGCGGCGGTACAGGTCGTTCAGGTCAGACGTGGCAAAGCGGCCGCCGTCCAGCGGCACCAGCGGACGCAGGTCCGGGGGCAGCACGGGCAGCACTTCCAGCACCATCCACTCGGGCTTGATGCCAGACTTCTTGAACGCTTCGAGCACCTTCAGGCGCTTGGCGTTCTTCTTGACCTTGACTTCGGAGCCGGTCAGGTCGCCACGCAGCTTCTCGATCGACAGGTCGATGTCGATGGACTCCAGCAGGTCCTTGATGCCTTCGGCGCCCATCTTGGCGATGAACTCGTCGCCGTATTCCTTGCGCTTGGCGTCGTAGTCGTCCTCCGACATGATGCTGAACTTCTTCAGCGGGGTCATGCCGGGGTCGGTCACCACATAAGCTTCGAAGTACAGCACACGTTCGATGTCGCGCAGCGTCATGTCCAGCACCAGGCCCAGGCGCGAGGGCAGCGACTTCAGGAACCAGATGTGGGCGCAGGGCGCGGCCAGGTCGATGTGACCCATGCGCTCGCGGCGCACCTTGGTCTGTGTGACTTCAACGCCGCACTTCTCGCAGATCACACCGCGGTGCTTCAGGCGCTTGTACTTGCCGCACAGGCATTCGTAGTCCTTGATGGGACCAAAAATCTTGGCGCAGAACAGGCCGTCACGCTCGGGCTTGAACGTGCGGTAGTTGATGGTCTCGGGCTTCTTCACTTCGCCGAAAGACCACGAACGGATCTTCTCGGGAGAAGCCATGCCGATGCGGATGGCATCGAAATGCTCGTCCGGCGTGAATTGCTTGAACAGGTCGAGTAGCGATTTCATAGTGACTCTTTCCTTTTCTGCTTAGGAGCGTTCCAGCTCGATGTCCAGGCCCAGCGAACGGATTTCCTTGACCAGCACGTTGAACGATTCCGGCATGCCGGCTTCGATGGCGTGTTCGCCCTTGACGATGGATTCGTACACCTTGGTACGACCCACCACGTCGTCGGACTTCACGGTCAGCATTTCCTGCAGCACGTAGGCGGCGCCGTAAGCTTCCAGCGCCCACACTTCCATTTCCCCGAAACGCTGGCCACCGAACTGGGCCTTACCGCCCAGAGGTTGCTGCGTCACGAGCGAGTACGGACCGGTCGAGCGGGCGTGCATCTTGTCGTCCACCAAGTGGTGCAGCTTCAGGTAGTGCATGTAGCCGATGGTGGTCGGGCGCTCGAAGCGCTCGCCCGTACGGCCGTCATACAGATACGCCTGGGTGCGCGACTCGGTCAGGCCCTTGCGCTCCTTGATGTCGTCCGGGTAGGCGATCTTGAGCATGTCCTTGATTTCTTCTTCCGAAGCACCGTCGAACACAGGGGTGGCATAGGGCACGCCGTTGGTCAGGTTCTCGGCCATGGCCATCAGCTCGTCGTCGCTGAGCTGCGACAGGTCTTCCTTGCGGCCACGCGAGTTGTAGACCTCTTCCAGGAACTTGCGCAGCTCAGCGGCCTTGGCCTGCTCCTGGAGCATGTTGCCAATGCGCTGACCAATGCCCTTGCCGGCCCAGCCCAGGTGAACTTCCAGCACCTGACCGATGTTCATCCGCGAGGGCACGCCCAGCGGGTTCAGAACGATGTCGGCAGGCGTGCCGTCGGCCATGTAAGGCATGTCTTCGACCGGAACGATCTTGGACACCACACCCTTGTTACCGTGGCGGCCGGCCATCTTGTCACCGGGCTGCAAGCGGCGCTTGACGGCCAGGTACACCTTGACCATCTTCAGCACGCCAGCAGGCAGCTCGTCGCCTTGCGTGAGCTTCTTGCGCTTTTCTTCAAAAGCCAGGTCGAAGCTGTGGCGGGTTTGCTCCAGCGCGTTCTTGATGGATTCGAGCTGTGTGGCCACTTCGTCTTCCGCAGGGCGGATGTCGAACCAATGGAACTTCTCGACGGAGGCCAGGTAGGCCTTGTCGATCTTCGTGCCCTTGGCCAGCTTTTGTGGACCGCCGTTGGCGACGCGGCCAGTCAGCAGCTTTTCGATACGGTCGAACGCGTCGGCCTCCACGATGCGCAGCTGGTCGTTCAGGTCCAAGCGGAAGCGCTTGAGCTCGTCGTCGATGATCTGCTGAGCGCGCTTGTCGCGCTGGATGCCTTCACGGGTGAAGACCTGCACGTCGATCACGGTGCCCGACGAGCCTTGGTCCACACGCAGCGAGGTGTCCTTCACGTCCGAAGCCTTCTCGCCGAAGATGGCGCGCAGCAGCTTCTCTTCAGGCGTGAGCGTTGTTTCACCCTTGGGCGTGACCTTGCCGACCAGCGTATCGCCGGGCTGCACTTCGGCACCCACGTAGATGATGCCGGACTCGTCCAGACGGTTCAGTTGCTGTTCCGACAAGTTCGGAATGTCGCGCGTGATTTCTTCAGCGCCCAGCTTGGTGTCGCGGGCCATGACCACGAGTTCCTCGATGTGGATCGAGGTGTAGCGGTCTTCTGCCACCACGCGCTCACTGATCAAGATCGAGTCTTCGAAGTTGTAGCCGTTCCAGGGCATGAACGCGATCAGCATGTTCTGGCCGATGGCGATTTCGCCGAAGTCCGTCGATGCGCCGTCGGCGATCACGTCACCCTTGACCAGCATGTCGCCCTTTTTGACGATGGGACGCTGGTGGATGTTGGTGTTCTGGTTGGAACGCTGGTACTTGATCAGGTTGTAGATGTCCACACCGACTTCACCGGCCACGGCTTCGTCGTCGTTCACACGCACCACGATGCGGGTCGCGTCGACATAGTCCACCACACCACCGCGCGTAGCGGTCACGACGGTGCCAGAGTCCACGGCAGCAACGCGTTCGATACCAGTACCGACCAGTGGTTTTTCAGGACGCAGCACAGGCACAGCCTGACGCGACATGTTGGCGCCCATCAACGCGCGGTTCGCGTCGTCGTGCTCCAGGAAAGGCACCAGCGAGGCAGCCACCGACACAATCTGCGCGGGCGACACGTCCATGTACTGCACACGGTCTGCACCGCACAGGATGGACTCACCCTTTTCACGGGCCGAGACCAGCTCGCCCGTCAGGCGGCCGTCTTTGTCGAGCTGCGCATTGGCCTGCGCAATCACGTACTTGCCTTCTTCGATCGCCGACAGATAGTCGATGTCGTTGGTCACCTTGCCATCCACCACGCGACGGTACGGGGTTTCGATGAAACCGTACTCGTTCAGGCGGGCGTACAGAGCCAGCGAGTTGATCAGACCAATGTTCGGACCTTCCGGCGTTTCGATAGGGCAAACGCGACCGTAGTGGGTCACGTGCACGTCACGCACTTCGAAGCCTGCGCGCTCACGGGTCAGACCACCTGGGCCCAGTGCGGAAACACGGCGCTTGTGCGTGATTTCTGCCAGCGGGTTGGTCTGGTCCATGAACTGCGACAGCTGGGATGCGCCGAAGAATTCCTTCAGGGCGGCCGAGATCGGCTTGCTGTTGATCAGGTCGTGGGGCATCAGCGGCTCTTGCTCGGCCTGGCCCAGACGCTCCTTCACGGCCTTTTCGATACGTGCCAGGCCTGTGCGGTACTGGTTTTCGGCCAGTTCGCCCACGCAACGCACGCGGCGGTTGCCCAGGTGATCGATGTCATCGACTTCGCCATTGCCGTTGCGCAGGTCCACCAGAATCTTGACCACGGCCAGGATGTCTTCGTTGGACAACACCATGGGGCCGGTGGATTCGTCGCGGCCGATCTTGGCGTTGAACTTCATGCGGCCCACGCGCGACAGGTCGTACGTGTCGGGGTTGTAGAACAGGCGCTGGAACAGGGCCTGCACGGCGTCTTCCGTGGGTGGCTCGCCAGGGCGCATCATGCGGTAGATGGCCACGCGGGCAGCGAACTCATCTACGGTTTCATCGATGCGCAGGGTCTGCGAGATGTAAGCGCCTTGGTCCAGTTCGTTCGTGTAGATGACCTGCAGGTCTTGCACACCAGCAGAACGCAGCTTCTTGAGCAGCGCTTCGGTCAACTCTTCGTTGGCCTTGGCAATGATTTCACCGGTGTCGGCGTCCACAATGTTGCGGGCTACCACACGGCCGATCAGGAAGTCTTCAGGCACGCTGATGTGCGTTGTGCCAGACTGTTCCAGTTCGCGGGTGTGACGGGCCGTGACACGCTTGTCCTTGGCCACGACCACCTTGCCGGACTTGTCGGTGATGTCGAAGCGCGCGACTTCGCCACGCAGACGCTCGGGCACGAACTCCATCTGCGCGCCGCTGTCCATCAGGCGGAAGTTGTCGTTGACGAAGAAGTTCGCCAGGATGGACTCGGGGTTCAGGCCGATGGCCTTGAGCAGGATCGTGACCGGCATCTTGCGGCGACGGTCCACGCGGAAGTACAGGATGTCCTTGGGGTCGAACTCGAAGTCGAGCCAGGAACCACGGTAGGGAATGATGCGTGCCGAGAACAGCAGCTTGCCCGAGCTGTGGGTCTTGCCCTTGTCATGTTCGAAAAACACGCCAGGCGAGCGGTGCAGCTGCGACACGATCACACGCTCGGTACCGTTGATGATGAACGAGCCCTTGTCGGTCATCAGGGGCACTTCGCCCATGTAGACCTCTTGCTCCTTCACTTCCTTGACCACCTTGGACTGCGACGTCGAAGACTCGCGGTCATAGATGATCAATTGCACCTTGGCGCGCACGGCCGAGGCGAAGGTCAGACCACGGGTCTGGCATTCGCGCACGTCAAAAGCCGGCTTGGCCAGGTTGTATTCAATGAACTTCATCTCCACAAAACCGTTGTGGGAGACGATCGGGAAGGCAGCGTCGAATGCAGCCTGAAGGCCTTCGATGGTTCTTTTCTGGGGTGCTGTATCTGCCTGCAGGAAAGCGGTGTATGCGTCCTTCTGCATCTGCAGCAGATAAGGAACTTCGAGCACGCTATCGCGGGTGCCGAAACTTTTGCGAATTCGCTTGCGTTCGGTGTAGGAATAGGCCATGAGATCTCCGGGCAAAGACATGAGTCCTGGGTCTTCGACGACTGACCCACAAGGCGAGTGGTCCTTGTGGGCTTGGCGGTTGGCCACTACCAACCATGGCGGACGGTGATGCGTTGCACATCACCCGAACCAAGGCGTCTTCTGCTGTCGGGATTGTCAGAAGACACTCGAAAGCCGCGTTGAGAACGGGGCTTGCGGGTGCGCTCTGAAAGCACCAAAGGCTGGAGGCCCTTTGAGGAGCACTCCAGCCCTTGAGCAAGACCGAATTACTTGAGTTCGGCCTTGGCGCCGGCTTCCACCAGCTTCTTGACGGCTGCTTCGGCGTCGGCCTTGGCAATGCCTTCCTTGACGTTCTTGGGAGCGCCGTCCACCAGGTCCTTGGCTTCCTTGAGGCCCAGACCGGTGATTTCGCGCACTGCCTTGATGACGGACACCTTGTTGGCGCCAGCGTCGGTCAGCACCACGTTGAATTCCGTCTTTTCTTCGGCAGCAGCTGCGCCGCCGCCGCCGCCAGCGGCAGCAGGAGCAGCCATGGCTGCAGCGCTCACGCCAAACTTCTCTTCAATGGCCTTCACCAGGTCATTGAGTTCCAGGACCGTCATGCTGTCCAGCGCGGTCAAAAATGCGTCTTTATCGAATGCCATTTTGATTTCCTAACAATTGTGTTGGTTGACTGCCCAGCTATCAAGCTGCTGCAGGTTCGGCGGCCGGTGCGGCTGCGCCTTCGCCTTTTTTCGCCGCCAGTGCGCCCAGCACAACGGCCGTACGCGACATGGGGGACATAAGCAAGCCACAAATCTGAGCCAGCAAAACTTCCTTGGAAGGAATGTTGGCCAGTTGCTTCACGCCATTGACGTCCAGGGCCTTACCACCGAAAGCGCCACCGCGAATCACCAACTTGTCGTTGGTCTTCGCAAAGTCGGACACCACTTTCGCGGCGGCCACGGCGTCTTCGGAGAAGCCATAGATCAGGGGACCAGTCATCTGGTCTGCCACCACGTCAAACTGGCTGCCTGCCACAGCACGGCGGGCCAGGGTGTTCTTCAGAACACTCAGGCTCACACCCTTGCTGCGAGCATCGACGCGCAGTTTGGTCATGTCGGCGACCGTGATGCCACGGTATTCCGCAATCACAAGCGTTTGAGCTTTAGCGGCGAGGCTGGTCACTTCACTGATGACCGCTTCTTTCTCACTGCGATTAAGACTCAAGGTCTACTCCTTAAATTGCACATTCGGATTTGCACCCTTTTGCGCGCTCTTGTTGCAGCGACCAACTGTTTCGGAACGGATTCCATCTGCAGCGGGATCGCCATCTGCGTTGGCCCCAGGGAGGGATTAAGTGCGGCGAACCACACACCAACGGTCTTGGATGGCCTGCAGGCAGTTGTTACACCACCCACAGCCCACCACATCAGGCCCTTTGAAAGACCTGAAGATTTCTTATCGCAATTACGCTGCGATGGATTGGGTATCCACGCGGACGCCAACGCCCATCGTGGAGGACACAGCGACCTTGCGCAGGTACAGACCCTTGCTCGAAGCTGGCTTGGCCTTGTTCAGAGCGTCGATCAGTGCAGCCAAGTTGCCTTGCAGCTTTTCGTTGTCGAACGAACGGCGACCGATGGTGCTGTGCACGATACCGGCCTTGTCCACACGGAACTGCACTTGACCCGCTTTGGCGTTCTTCACGGCCGTAGCGACGTCAGGAGTCACGGTGCCCACCTTGGGGTTAGGCATCAGGCCACGGGGGCCCAGGATCTGGCCCAGGGTACCCACGACACGCATAGCGTCAGGAGCAGCGATCACCACGTCGAAAGGCATGTCGCCAGCCTTGACCATGGCGGCCAGGTCGTCCATGCCCACAACGTCAGCACCTGCGGCCTTGGCTTCTTCAGCCTTGGCGCCTTGTGCAAACACGGCCACGCGGGTCGTCTTGCCAGTGCCGTTGGGAAGCACCACAGCGCCACGCACCACTTGGTCCGACTTCTTGGCATCAATGCCCAGCTGCACCGCCACGTCGATGGATTCATCGAACTTGGCCGTTGCGGCTTCTTTCACCAGCGCCACTGCGTCTGCAAAAGCGTACAGCTTGGTGCTGTCAACCTTGCCCTGCAGGGCCTTTTGCTTTTTCGTCAACTTGGCCATTTACAAACCCTCCACCGTCACGCCCATCGAGCGTGCGGAACCAGCCAGCGTACGGACAGCAGCGTCAACGTTCGCGGCATTCATGTCCTTCATCTTGGTCTTGGCGATTTCTTCGAGCTGTTCGCGCGTGATCTTGCCGACCTTGGTCTTCAGGGCATTGGAAGAACCCTTTTCGAGCTTGATGGCCTTCTTGATCAGAGTCGTCGCAGGCGGCGTCTTGATGATGAAGGTAAAGCTCTTGTCTGCAAACGCCGTGATGACCACGGGCAATGGCAGGCCTGGCTCCACACCTTGGGTCTGCGCATTGAATGCCTTGCAGAACTCCATGATGTTGAGGCCACGCTGACCCAGTGCTGGGCCGATAGGTGGGGATGGATTGGCCTTACCAGCTGGAACTTGCAGCTTGATAAAACCGACGATTTTTTTCGCCATGTTTTACTCCTGACGGGTCATAACGCTTGTGTTGCACCGTGCAACCACCAGCTCCCCGGGGTTAACGACTCACTGTGACGATGTCCGCACCGAGCCGAAAAGTGCGGCATCCAAAATTTTGCCCAGAGCACCGAGGTCGAACGCCCCGGCAATCACGAGGCTTATGTCTTTTCGACCTGTCCGAATTCCAGCTCCACCGGGGTAGAGCGGCCAAAGATCATCACGGAAACGCGCACACGGCTCTTTTCGTAATTGACCTCTTCCACGGAACCATTGAAGTCCGTGAAAGGACCTTCCTTGACGCGCACCAGTTCGCCCACCATGAACTCGATCTTGTGGCGCGGCTTGTCGGTGCCTTCCTGCATCTGGCTGACGATCTTTTGCACTTCGTCTTCCGAGATGGGCGCCGGACGGTTCTTGGCCCCGCCCACAAAACCCGTCACCTTGTTGGTGTGCTTCACCAAGTGCCAGGTATCGTCATCCATCACCATCTCAACGAACACATAGCCAGGGAACAAGCGACGCTCCGTCGTCTTGCGCTGGCCGTTTTTCATTTCGACGACTTCTTCGGTCGGCACCAGAATGCGGCCAAATTTGTCCTGCATGCCAGAGCGGCCGATCCGCTCCTGAATATTGCGCTCCACCGCCTTTTCCATGCCCGAATAGGCATGAACGATGTACCAGCGCAAGTCGGGATTGGCCGAGGCAGAAGCGCCTGCAGGAGCCTGTGCTCCCGTGATTTCCGCAGCGGTCGTCATGACTTTCTCCAACCCAAAATCAAGTCGTACAAGACCCATTCCAGCGTCTTGTCCGTGAACCACAGGAAAAGCGCCATGATCACCACAAAGGCGAACACATAGGCCGTCATCTGCAAGGTTTCCTTGCGGGTGGGCCAGACCACCTTTTTCACTTCGCGCCATGCATCCTTGGCAAACGCGACAAACTGACGCCCTGATTCCGACACCAGAAACACTGCTGCGGCCGCAACCAGCCCGACGATCAGCGCAGCCCACTGCACAACAGCGCCCTGCTTGCCCAACAAATAAAAGCCCGCAACAGATGCAATGACCAAAGCCACCACCGCTGCGAGCTTGGCCTTGTCTGCGCCTGTATTGACAGTTTCAACCTGTGAAGTGGCCATCTTTGAGTATTTCCTGCTTCCGATTCACGGCATCACCTAAGACACCGAAGCCCGCCAGGGTCTGGCGGGCTTGTTGGGGGCCACATTCAAGTGGCAGGGGCAGTAGGAATCGAACCTACAACCTTCGGTTTTGGAGACCGACGCTCTGCCAATTGAGCTATACCCCTGTATACCTTGCTTGATTAAGCAATGATCTTGGCCACGACGCCAGCGCCCACGGTGCGGCCGCCTTCGCGGATAGCGAAGCGCAGACCTTCTTCCATGGCGATGGGGTTGATCAGCTTCACAGTGATCGACACGTTGTCACC
>NZ_QKVP01000056.1:0-653 GCF_003231145.1 Acidovorax sp. ST3
GTCCCTGCCGGCGCTGCCGTCGGCGCTGCGCCGCCAGGGCAAACACCCGTGATAACCCTTATACGTCCCCGTTACGCAACGCGGATATTGCAGTTCACGGCCCTCTAGGTCATGCTTGCAATTGGGGCAACGGGCAAAAACTGACCCGTTCACGCTGCAACATGCTCACAACATAGGGCCATGAACGACCAATATCAGGTGCTCTACCAAACATTCCGCTGGCTGGTTCCCACCCAGTTCAACATAGCGGAAGCGTGCTGCCACCGCTGGGCATCCAGTAGTCCGGATGCGCGGCGCATCGCCATCTACTACGAAGATGAAGCCGGCAACCGCGAGGTCTGGACCTATGCGCGGCTGGCCGAGGCCGCCAATCAGTTGGCCAATGGCTTGGTCAAGATGGGCGTGGGCCGTGGCGACCGGGTCGGTGTGGTTTTGGGGCAACGCCCGGAGACCGTGGTGGCCCACATGGCCATCTACAGCGTGGGCGCGGTGGTGCTGCCGCTGTCGGCGCTGTTCGGCCCCGAAGCCCTGCAGAGCCGCCTGTGCGATTCGGAAACCCGCGTCGCCATCGTCGACCATGCTTCCAGCGCCAACCTGCTGGCCGTCAGCGACAATTGCCCCAACCTGCAACAGATCATCGGCATCGGTTTCGC
>NZ_QKVP01000057.1:0-650 GCF_003231145.1 Acidovorax sp. ST3
ATCGTTCATACCCCCTCATACAAGAAAGTATGCCAACTGCGCCCACTTACCTTGTGCATGCAGGGACAATCAGCCCTAGGCTACCGTCCAGTGTCCGCGATGGCGTCAGAGGTGAGAGACAGGGGTTTGGTCTACGGAACAGGGTTAAGTCCCTCGGGAGCCAAAGAAACTCACCTGCCTCTCATGGAATGGTAGCTAACCATCCCAGGGATCAAGATACAAGGGAGCCGAAGGCGTACGAGGTTGACAACGGGGCAGTCCGGAGCGAACGCTCCGGACCGCAATCGTAGCCCCGCCGCCCCCGCCCGCCAACGCAACGGGCGGCTCAAGAACCCCTGAGCCGCCCGCAAAAACAACCGTAAACACAAACCCTCAAGGCAACGCTTCAGGCACCCCTAAGTCCGCGGCCAGCTTCTTCAACCCCTCCCAGATGGGAGGCGCGAATTCCAGCGACTCCGCGTTCAGCTCGCGGTTGCGGGCTTCGTACTCGCCCGGATACTGGACGCCGTCCAGGCCCGGTTGCGGCGGGCAGGCATGCAGGTAGGCGATGAACGCGCCCACTTCCATCGAGCGCCAGTCCGTATTGAAGTCCACCTGCGGATCCAGCAGCAGCGCGAACATGTTGTTCGTCGCCACCCCGTTGCGCGGAT
>NZ_QKVP01000058.1:0-650 GCF_003231145.1 Acidovorax sp. ST3
GAAGCGCCAGCTGAGCTGGGTCTCCAGCGACCGCCCCCCGAGAAGCGGGTAGAGCCGCCCGCTTTCCTCCCAGAGGCCGCCCTCGTTGCGGACCTGCACCGTGGTCCGGCGAAAGACCACCGCCGAAAAGCCGCTTCGGCCCAGGTGGCGCAAGGGCTCCATCAGCAACGCCCAGGTCTTGCCCCCGCCCGCCGCGCCGCCATAGGCGGCGATGTCGGCCGGGCTGGCCAGGAACAGCGACTGCGGGCCCGACTGCGGGCGGATGACGTCGGTGTGGCGATCTGCACGTCCGATGATGCCGACCTCCCTCAACTCTTGTCGTCGTCGCGTCCGTTCTCGGGCAGGGCGAAGACCACCACGGCGCCTGGCGCGCCCTTGGCGCCGGTCTCGACCTTGACCGCGTCGCCATACTTGCGCGGCGCCAGGCGCGCCGCCGCCCACTTGCGGGCGTCGATCCGCAGGCGGTCGCGGGCGGCGTCGCCGCTCGAATCCGCGCCGTCGGCGATGTCTACGATCTCGTCGGCGAGGGCGTCGGCCTGAGCTTCCCGGGCGCGAGCGTACTGCTCGGCGAAGGCGGCGTCGGCCGCCAGCCAGGCGAACACGGTGCTGGCCGCCGGCATCTGCGGATCACGGCAGACGCTTCTCAGGCT
>NZ_QKVP01000059.1:0-650 GCF_003231145.1 Acidovorax sp. ST3
GTAGCCCGCGTCGAACGCGTCGCGGGCCAGCCGCGCCAGCGCGGCGCCTGTGTCGCTGGACAGGCCCTCGGCCACCACCAGCGCTTCGTCCAGGCTGTCGCGCGCCGCACCCGCCCCGGCTGCCGGCAGGCCGGCGGGCACGTCCAGCGTGTGCGCGTAGACGCCCGACAGGATCGAGCCCATCAGCGTCACGCCCAGCGCGCCGCCCAGTTCATACGACACTTCCTCGATCGACGCGGCCATGCCGGCGCGCTCGGGCGTGGCGCTCTGCATGATGGTGCTGGACGCGGCGGTCATGGTGGCGCCGATGCCCACGCCCAGCACGCACAGGCTGGCGATCTGCGCCGCCAGCGCGCCGTCGTAGCTGAACAGGTAGCCGCCCATGCCCAGGCCGGACACCAGCAGCGAGACGAACAGCAGGCGCGCGCTGCCCACCTTCGGCAGCAGCCAGCCGGCCAGCGGGCCGGCGATGAACGCGGCCAGCGGCAGCGGGAGGATGTAGAGCGCGGCCTGGATCGGCGACATGCCCAGCACCAGTTGCAGGCGCTGGCTGAACACCAGCTCCATGCCGAGCAGCGCCGCCGCCGCGAACAGCGCCGAGGCCACCGCCGAACTGAAGCTGCGGTTGCGGAAGATGGCGAAGTCGATCA
>NZ_QKVP01000060.1:0-648 GCF_003231145.1 Acidovorax sp. ST3
GGCCGAGCTGACCGGCCTGAACAAGGGCGCCAGCCGCCAGGTGGTGCCGCTGGTCAAGGAAGGCCGTATCCCCGGCACCATGGACGTGGACCTCAAGGTCGAGGACAAGAACCCGTGGCACGCCAGCCTGGGCCTGAACAACGACTACAGCGCCGACACCACGCGCCTGCGCAGCACGGCGTCGCTGGGCTACGACAACCTGTGGCAGCTGGGCCATTCGGTCAGCCTGACGTTCTTCACCGCGCCGCAGGAAACCGACAACGCCAAGGTCTGGTCCGGCTCCTACTCGATGCCGCTGGACAAGCAATGGAGCCTGCAGTTCACCGGCTACAAGAGCGACAGCAACGTGGCCACCATCGGCGGCACCAATGTGCTGGGCAAGGGCTATTCATTCGGCATGAGCGCCATCTACACCCTGGCGCCGCAGGGCGATTGGTACAACTCGCTGTCGGTCGGCCTGGACTACAAGAAGTTCGACGAGACCACGCGCTTTGGCGGCAATGAAGACCTGATCCCGCTCAAGTACGTGCCGTTCACCTTCTCGTACAACGGCTACCGCTATTCCGAGTCGTCGCAGAGCAGCGTCGGCCTGTCGATCGTCGGCGCCAGCCGTTCGTTCTTCGGCCTGGGCAGCGACTGGAAGGAATT
>NZ_QKVP01000061.1:0-647 GCF_003231145.1 Acidovorax sp. ST3
AGGACACCCACCACCAGCGCCAGAACGGCTCCACAGCCGAGGCCGGTGACGAAAGCCGAGAGGACGCCAAGGCCGAGATAGGTTATCGCCAGTCCGCTGCCGTAAAGCCCGGCGGCAAAGAACATGGCGTGGCCGAGGCTGAGCAGCCCGGCATAACCGAACAGAAGATTGTAGCCCATGGCGAAGGTTGCCAGCACCAGGATGCGTGCGAACAGGCCATGGTGATAGTCGGGCAGCAGGAAGTTCAATGCGAACAGCACCGCCACCACGGCCACGTGCAATCCATAGATCCTTGCCGTTGACGCTTCCGTCATCGGGCCGCCGTTCCGAACAGGCCTTGCGGTCGGAAAACCAGCACCATCGCAACCACCAGCGTCGCGATGAGCTTGGCCAGCGTCGGCGAGAAGAACATCGAGACGATGCCGTCAGACAAGCCGATCAGCAGTGCCGCCACCACGGTGCCGCGCAGCGAGCCAAGGCCGCCGATGATGACGACGATGAACGACAGCAGCAGCGGATCCTGTCCCATCAGGTAGTGCGCCTGGCTGATCGGCACGATCAGCACCGCGGCGAATGCCGCCAGCATGGCTCCAAGCGCAAAGACGCCGGCATAGACCCGCTCCACCGGAATGGCGAAGGCCTGCGCC
>NZ_QKVP01000062.1:0-646 GCF_003231145.1 Acidovorax sp. ST3
CGGCCGCGGAATGTCGGAGAGCGCTTCTCAGCGAAGGCCCTGCGTCCTTCCAGCCGGTCCTCACTGTCCCTCAGCACACCGAAGGCTTGGCGTTCCAATTCCAGCCCGCCGGCTAGCGGCAATTCCCGCCCAGTCATCGCCAATCGCTTGGCAGCCGTCATCGCCAACGGTGCGTTGGCGGCCATGGTGTGTGCCAGGCGCAGGGCCGTCGCCTGCAACTCAGACTGCGATACGACTTTGCTTACCAGCCCGATCCTCAAGGCTTCGTTAGCATCGATGCGCTCCCCCGTCAGCAGCATCAGCATTGCGTCCGATTGACCCACAGCGCGGATCAGGCGTTGTGTTCCGCCAGCACCCGGTATGCTGCCCACCCTCACTTCCGGCAGGCCGAACTGGGCGTTGTCAGAGCAGATGCGTATGTCTGCAAGCAACGCCAGTTCCAGCCCACCGCCCAGGGCATACCCGTTGATTGCCGCGATGACGGGCTTGTCCGTACGCAGCGTCCCAAAGTTGAAGTGTTGGGTTCCTGCGCGAAAGACTTGCCGCGCCGCACTGTCGGCCGGTGGCATTGTCTTCTTGAGGTCCGCCCCAGTGCAGAACGCGCGATCTCCCGCGCCTGTGAGAACGAGTACCCGCAGCGCCTCGT
>NZ_QKVP01000063.1:0-645 GCF_003231145.1 Acidovorax sp. ST3
ATTACTACACCCGCTTCGCCGCCGGCGCCGACTATCCGATCGTCGCGCGGCGCAAGGCCAGCCTGGAGGCGCCCGAGGAAGTGATCCTCGACCAGCCGGCCATGGCCAAGGACCACAGCTTCTTCCAGATCGCCGGCCGCGCGGTGAGCCCGGACAACCGGCTGCTCGCCTATACGATCGATACCGTCGGCCGCCGCCAATATGTGCTGCAGGTGAAGAACCTCGCGACCGGCGAGACCTTTGCGGACAGCATCCCCAATGTCGAGGGCGGCGTGGCCTGGGCCGGCGACAACCGGACGATCTTCTACCTCGAGAAGGATCCCGTCACCCTGCTCTCCAAGCGCGTGAAGGCGCACGTCCTCGGCACGCCCGCCGCGGCGGACCGGCTGATCAGCCATGTCACCGACGAGGTGATTGCCGAGGCGCAGAACAACTTCGTCAACGTTTCGGAATCGGTCGGCCAGAAACGCATGTCGGCGCTGCACCAGGGCCGTCGCGACAAGCTTGTCGTTGGCCCTAATCTATGGGCCGGGCTCGGACTGGTGCGGGGCGGGGCGGGGACGGCGTTGGTCGGCAGCCCAGACAACGTCGTTGCCCGTATTCGCGAATATCAGGCGATCGGCATCGAGACCATCATCGCCTCTG
>NZ_QKVP01000064.1:0-642 GCF_003231145.1 Acidovorax sp. ST3
ATAGGAGATCGGCCACAGCTTGGAGATGTTGTTGCCGAACAGTTCGGAATCGACCGAGGCCTGGCGTGCCGCTATCCAGTTGTTGTTGCCGCGCACGGTGTTGATCTCACCGTTGTGGGCGACCATGCGGTAGGGATGCGCCAGCTTCCACGATGGGAAGGTGTTGGTCGAAAAGCGCTGGTGTACCAGGATCAGCGCCGTCTCGAAGCGCGGATCGGACAGGTCCTTGTAGTAGGCGCCGACCTGGTAGGCCAGGAACATGCCCTTGTAGACGATGGTGCGCGCCGACTGCGACACGCAGTAGGAGCCGATGTCCTTGTTGTTGTGCTCGGCATAGATGCGGCCCGAAATCACCTTGCGCAGGAGATAGAGGCGCGCTTCGTATTCCTCGTCATTGTCGATGTCGGGCGTACGGCCGATGAACACCTGGCGATGGAATGGCTCGGCGGCTGCAATATCGGGCGCCTTGGACAAGGAGGAATTGTCGACCGGAACGTCGCGGAAACCGATGAGCGGCAGGCCTTCCGACTGCGCCGACTCGGTGATGATGGCGTCGACATGGGCGCGCAGTTCCGGATCTCGTGGCATGAACCAGTGGCCAACGCCATACTGGCCGGCCGGCGGCAGCTCGATGTCCTGCTT
>NZ_QKVP01000065.1:0-638 GCF_003231145.1 Acidovorax sp. ST3
TGGGTCAGAGGCGCCATCTCGCCGAGGCCGAAGAGATGCTGCGGCTTCAGCGCATCGATGCCGAAGGGGCCTTCCGTGGCGAAGGCCATCGGCACCGCACCGGTGGTGGCCAGCATCGGCAGGAGAAGGGTGTAGGCCCACAGGAGAAGCCCCACGCCCATTCCCGCCACCGCTCCGCCGGCATTGCCGCGCCGCCAGAACAGGCCGCCGAAAAAGGCCGGGGCGAGTTGCGTGACGGCGGCAAAGGAAAGCAGGCCGATCGAGGCGAGCTGCGCCTCGCCGGCGATGCGGTAGTAGAGATAGGCGGCGAACATGACGCCGAGGATGATCGTGCGCCGGATCATCAGGATGGTCGGGCCGAGGTCGCCGCGGTCCTCGCCGGAGCTGGCGCCAGTCAGGCGGCCCCGCAGGTTCAGCAGGGACGGGATCACCACGTCGTTGGAGATCATGATCGACAGAGCGACGCTGGCGACGATCACCATGGCGGTGGCGGCAGACAGGCCGCCGATGAAGGCGACGAGGGTGAGGATCTCGTTGCCGCGCGCCATGGGCAGGGCGACGACCGTCATGTCGCTGTCCATCGTGCCGGGACCGAACAGCAGCAGACCGGCCACCGCGATGGGCACGACGAAGATATT
>NZ_QKVP01000007.1:0-263309 GCF_003231145.1 Acidovorax sp. ST3
TTATGCCTGATGACCATAGCAAGTTGGTCCCACTCCTTCCCATCCCGAACAGGACAGTGAAACGACTTTGCGCCGATGATAGTGCGGGTTCCCGTGTGAAAGTAGGTCATCGTCAGGCTCTTACAGCCCAGAAAACCCCAGTCTCATAAAGACTGGGGTTTTTTGCTTTGCAGACATCGAAAATACGCCAAGGCCAATAGGCGCTAATCCACGATTGTGGATGACATGGGGTTCACTTGGTCTGCCTTACTTACCAGACCTGTATCGCTGGCGCGAACCTATAAAGCCGTTCGGGCCCTGAGCTCTGGATCGAAGAGTTGGGACAAATCCGTTTGCACGAACCGAATACGGCGTGAACTAATTGAGCGACCCACGCGCCACGCGACGCTCATTCTTATGGCGCACACAACATGCCGCCTCTCTCAGCGCCGATGCCTCGCCTGCATCAGATAGGCAGCCGCCGACCTTGCTCAAACACTAGCAGTTCGCCTATTCCGAAGGCGGTCCACGTTTCGTTTGTGGTGAGAGGACTGGTCACGATCACTGCCACCTGGTCGTTCTCGCCAGTTTCCTTCGAAAAATCCAGCTGAAGGTCTTCGTCACTCAGATGCGCGGCGCCAAAGGGGTGACGGCGCTCTATGTAGTGCAGATGGGTGGAGGCATGTGCCCACAAGGCCTGGCCATTGGAGAGCAGGAAGTTGAATGTGCCGTGGGGCGCTATGCGCGCAGCGAGTTCTTTGAGCGTTAGCGTCAGCTCTGGGATAGAAGGCACGCTGGCATGCGATTTGACCAACTCTTGCATGATCCAGCAAAACGCGTGTTCGCTATCGGTATCTCCTACGGGTCGGAAATGCGAATGCAGGCGAGGGCGGAAATCTTTCAGATCCCCGTTGTGGGCAAAGACCCAGTAGCGGCCCCATAGCTCCCGCACGAACGGGTGGCAGTTCTGCAGGCTCACCACGCCCTGGGTGGCTTTGCGAATGTGGGCGATGACGTTCCGGCTTTTGATGGGGTAGCGGCGAATGAGTTCGGCCACTGGAGAATCCACCGCCGCCAGATGGTCCACGAAGTGACGAAGCCCCTTGTCCTCAAAAAAAGCGATGCCCCAGCCGTCGGTATGGTGGTCGGTCTTTCCGCCGCGTTGCGCAAAGCCTGTGAAGCTAAAGGTCACATCCGTGGGCACATTGCAGTTCATGCCGAGCAGTTGGCACATGGCGAAGGTTCCGTTTTTTTGATTTCTTGAAAGGCTTGACGGGGTACTGTGCGTATCTGCCTTCAAGCAACAGGACAAGGTACGCCCGCCCTCAATCTGGCTGCCGCTCGCGCAGCTGCCAGGCTGCTACCAGCGCCAGACCGCACAGAAAAGTCAGCATCAAAAAGGTTTCACCGAACGCTGCAATGCGCGCCGGGTTGCTGGCCCCGGCAGTCAACGAGGTGCCATGCGCGCCGAGTCGCCATTCAAGCACGATACCGCACAGGCTCACCCCGGCGGCACCGCCCAGCATGCGCAAGAAACCAATGGCGCTAGAGCCTTGCGAGATCAGCGACTTGTCCAGCGGGCGCATGGAGCCAAGATTCAGGGACGGCAGAATGAAGCCGAGTCCGATGCGTCCAAGGATCGCAAAAGCGACCAGCATCCACAGCGATGAGCCAAGGCCCACAAACACCATCAGCCCGAAGGACAAGGCCAGCAAACCCAGGCCGGTGCTGACAAGTAAATGGGTCGGCTGCCGGTCCGCGAGGCGGCCCACCACGGCAATGGTGGCGGCCAATACAAACCCCGCCGGCAGCATGAGGGTACCCACGTGCGATGCAGACAGTTCCAGCCCCAGTTGCATGAACACCGGGAGCAGATACGTGGAGCCGAACAAGGCTGTGCCGTAAATGAAGGCCACCACACTGCCCATGGCGAACTGGCGGTATTGAAAAAGGCGCAGGTCCATGAGCGGCTTCCGCCCGGTGCGCAGCAGCCTGCGCTGCCAGGCAATAAAACAGGCGACGGCCACCACCGCACCGATCAGCAGGCCCGCCGCCTCGACGTGAGAGCCGCCATGCAGCGACACCAACCCGTTCAGCAGGCACAGCGTTCCGACCGTGCCCAGCAGAAGGCCTCTCCAGTCCAGCGCCTGGCCTTGCCGGTTGGCCTCGACTCCTCCGGGGGCGGTGACCGGTACAAACTTGTAGGCCAGCCAGAGTGAGGCCAGGCACAGCGGCACCACCATGAAAAATATGGAGCGCCAGCCAAACCAATCCACCAGCAAACCGCCCATGCTTGGGCCGATGGCCGGCGCCAACACGACGCCCATGCCGAAGATGCCACTGGCGCGCCCCTGCTCATGGGGCTGGAAGGCATACAGGATGATGACGGCCGGGATGGGCTGCACGACACCGGCTGCCAGTCCCTCGGCGACGCGTGCAGCCAGCACCAGGCCGAAGTCGCGCGCCAGGCCACCACCCACACCCCCAACGAGCAGCAGCAACATCGCGCCCACATAGGTCGCGCGGTAACCGTAGCGAGACAACAGCCAGGGGGTGGTGAGCATGGACACGGTGGTGGCCACCATGAAGCCTGATGTGACCCACTGGGCGCGCTCCTGGCCCAGTGCGAAGTAATGGCTCATGTCCGGAATCGCCACGTTGACGATGGTGGAGGACATGATGGAGGCCATGGTGCCGACCATGACGGATAGCAGCAGCAGCCACCGGTAGCGCTCGCCATAGCGCTCGCGCAATACAGCCAAAGACCCCGAGGCGTAAGTCATGAAGCGATCAAATGCTGAAGCAACACCACGGAGTCAATGAGGACGGGGCGCATCGCTCAGGACGTGCGCTCCAGCCAGAGCTTGCCGCCCGTGGCCCAGTTTTCGCGCTTCACATCGGTGATCAGGATGTCCACCGATTCGGGCGAGCCACCCAGGATCTCGACGGATACGCGGGTGATCTCTTCCACCAGCTTCTTCTTCTGCTCGACCGTGCGGCCTTCCATCATTTCGATGTGGTACGTGGGCATGTCTTGTTCCTTCGCGCGCTGTGAAGACAGCGAAAAGCCCAAATCATATCGGCGAAGGCGGGTTGCCGGCGGCGGAGGGTTGCTGCGCGACTGGGGCCGGTGCACCACATGCCGCGCAGATACAGACCTTGCCGCGTGCCTCCTGCGGCAAAGCGGCCAAGGCCGCAGGGTCGATGGCCTGCGTCATGCACCAGCAGCTTTCTGCAGGGCGTCCCGCTGCGATAGCGCATTCATTGGACTGCCCGCACAGCGGGCAGACAGAGGGGGTGAGAGGAGTGGAGAGTGCTGCAGGCATGGGGAGGAATGCGTGGGCGCCGGTACCAGTGTACGGCGCGGCGCTGCCCGCGCGCGGCCGCTGCGTCCCATCCACGCCAATGAGGCCAGCTAAAGTGCCGCCCAAGAAAAATAGCTGCTAGCACATATGTTGATTGCGCTAGCAGCTATCAAAATTGGAGCGAGTGACGCCACGAACATGGCGCCGACTGCTATCGGGAATCAGGCTGCTTGCGCTGCCTTCAGCTTCAGGCGCCAGGCGTGCAGCAGCGGTTCTGTGTAGCCGCTCGGCTGCTCCATGCCCTTGAAGACCAGGTCGCACGCCGCCTGGTACGCCATGCTGGTGTCAAAGTGTCCCGCCATGGGCTGGTACAACGGGTCACCCGCGTTTTGCTGGTCCACCACGGCGGCCATGCGTTCAAAGGTCTCGCGCACCTGGGCTTCGGTCACCACGCCGTGGTGCAGCCAGTTGGCCATGTGCTGGCTGCTGATGCGCAGCGTGGCGCGGTCTTCCATCAGGCCCACGTTGTGGATGTCTGGCACCTTGGAGCAGCCCACGCCCTGGTCCACCCAGCGCACCACGTAGCCCAGGATGCCCTGGGCGTTGTTGTCGAGCTCCTGCTGCTTCTCGGCGTCGCTCCAGTTCGGGGCGGCGGCCACGGGCACGGTGAGCAGGCCGGTCAGCAGGTTGTCGCGCTCGGCGTTCACATCGGTCTTTTCCAGCTCGATCTGGATGTCGCTCACCTTCACCTGGTGGTAGTGCAGTGCGTGCAGCGTCGCGCCCGTGGGGCTGGGCACCCAGGCGGTGTTGGCACCGGCCTTGGGGTGGGCGATCTTCTGCTTGAGCATCTCGGCCATCAGGTCGGGCATGGCCCACATGCCCTTGCCGATCTGGGCCTTGCCGCGCAGGCCGCAGGAGAGGCCCACGAGCACGTTGTTCTTCTCGTACGACTGGATCCAGGCGCTGGTCTTCATGTCGCCCTTGCGCACCATGGGGCCTGCGTGCATGGCGGTGTGCATCTCGTCGCCCGTGCGGTCCAGGAAGCCGGTGTTGATGAAGGCGACGCGGCTCGATGCGGCAGCGATGCAGGCCTTGAGGTTGACCGACGTGCGGCGCTCCTCGTCCATGATGCCCAGCTTGACGGTGCTGTCGGGCAGGCCCAGCAGCTTCTCGACACGGCCGAAGAGTTCAGCGGCAAAGCCGACTTCGGCGGGGCCGTGCATCTTGGGCTTGACGATGTAAACGCTGCCCTTGCGGGAGTTGCGGATTCCGTTGGCGCCATGGCCTTGCAAGTCGTGCAATGCGATAGCCGTTGTGACCACTGCATCCATGATGCCTTCGGGGATCTCGCGCACCTTGCCCTGGGCGTCCTTCCACAGGATGGCCGGGTTGGTCATCAGGTGGCCCACATTGCGCAGGAACATCAGCGAACGGCCATGCAGGCGCACTTCGCCGCCTTGGGGGCCGGTGTAGATGCGATCGGGGTTCAGGCCGCGCGTGAAGGTCTTGCCGCCCTTGGCGACCTGCTCGGTCAGCGTGGCCTGGATGATGCCCAGCCAGTTGCTGTAGCCCAGCACCTTGTCTTCGGCATCCACGGCGGCCACGGAGTCTTCCAGGTCCAGGATGGTGGACAGGGCCGCTTCGAGCACCAGGTCGCTCACGCCCGCGGCGTCGGATTGGCCGATGGGCGTGCTGCGGTCGATCTGGATGTCCAGGTGCAGGCCGTTGTGCTGCAGCAGCACCGACGACGGTGAGGCGGCATTGCCCTGGTAGCCCTTGAACTGCGCAGCGTCCTTCAGGCCCGTGGTGCTGCCGTTGGCCAGTGACACCACCAGCTGGCCGCCCTCGACCTTGTAGCCGGTGGAGTCCTTGTGCGAGCCCGAGGCCAGGGGCGCCGTGTCATCCAGCACCTGGCGTGCAAACGCGATCACCTTGGCACCGCGCACGGGGTTGTAGCCCTTGCCCTTTTCGGCGCCGTCAGTCTCGGGGATCGCATCCGTGCCATACAGCGCGTCATACAGGCTGCCCCAGCGCGCGTTGGCGGCGTTGAGTGCATAGCGTGCATTCAGGATGGGCACCACCAGCTGCGGGCCGGCCTGCGTGGCCAGCTCGTCGTCCACGTTGGCGGTGGTGGCCTTCACGTCAGCAGGCTGGGGCACCAGGTAGCCGATCTTTTCCAGAAAGCCGCGGTAAGCCACCATGTCCTTGATGGGGCCGGGGTTGCCCTTGTGCCAGGTGTCCAGCTCGGTCTGCAGGCGGTCGCGCTCGGCCAGCAGGGCAATGTTGCGCGGGGCCAGGTCCGACACGATGGCGTCAAAGCCCTTCCAGAAGGCGGTGGCGTCCACCCCCGTGCCGGGCAGCACCTTGTCTTCGACAAAGCGGTACAGGGAGGTGGCCACTTGCAGGCCGTGGACTTGGGTGCGTTCGGTCATGGGGTGCCTCAAGAAGAGTGGTGAAAACGGAGATCAATGAAAAACGGTGCCCGCAACAGCAGGCCATGGACAGACTGTATTGCAAATGTTTGCCCACATAAATACGCTGAAAATCTCTAAACCAGTGACTTTTACGCAAAACTGGTGACAGTCCGTAGTCACCCTGAATGGTGCTTTCGCCCGTTACCCACTACGCTGCGCGCACAACAAACCCACTGGGAGACAAACCCATGCAGGCCCCCCTGGACGCCAGCGCGCTCAACGCGGCCCACAAGAACAAGATCGTGAGCGCCGCCGACGCGGTGCAGCTCATCCACGACGGCGACACCGTGGCCACGGGCGGATTTGTGGGCATCGGCTTTGCCGAGAGCATTGCGGTGGCGCTGGCCCAGCGCTGGGAAACGACCCAAACCCCGCGCGACCTCACGCTGGTCTACGCCGCAGGCCAGGGCGACGGCAAGCAGCGCGGCCTCAACCACCTGGGCCACGCGGGCCTGCTCAAGCGCGTGATCGGCGGGCACTGGAGTCTGGTGCCCCGCATCCAGAAGCTGGCGGTGGACAACCAGATCGAGGCCTGGAACCTGCCGCAGGGCGTGATCACGCACTTGTTCCGCGACATCGCTGCGGGCAAGCCCGGCACGCTCACGCGCGTGGGCCTCGACACCTTTGTGGACCCGCGCCACGGCGGTGGCAAGCTCAATGCGCGCACCACCGAAGACCTGGTGCGCATCCTGCCCATCGACGGGCAGGACTACCTGTTCTACAAGGCCTTCCCGATCCACGTGGGCATCATTCGCGCGACCACAGCCGACGCCGATGGCAACCTCACCATGGAGCGCGAGGCGCTCACGCTCGAAGCGCTGGCCATCGCCATGGCCGTGCGCAACTCGGGCGGTGTGGTCATCGCGCAGGTCGAGCGCATTGCGGAGCGCGGCACGCTCAACCCCCGGCAGGTGAAGGTGCCCGGCGTGCTGGTCGATGCCGTGGTGCTGGCCACCGAGCCCGCGCACCACCACCAGACCTTTGCCGAGCCCTACAGCGCCGCGTTTGCGGGCGAGCTGCGCGTGCCCATGGACACGCTGGATTCGATGCCCCTGACCGAGCGCAAGATCATCGCCCGCCGCGCGGCGCTGGAGCTGCGCCCGCACCAGGTGGTCAACTTAGGGATCGGCATGCCCGAGGGCGTGGCCAACGTGGCGGCTGAGGAGCGCATCATCGACCTGGTCACGCTCACGGCCGAGCCCGGAGTGATCGGCGGCATCCCCGCAGGCGGGCTGAACTTTGGCGCGGCCGTGAATCCGCAGGCCATCATCGACCAGCCCAACCAGTTCGACTTTTATGACGGCGGTGGCCTCGATATCGCCATCCTGGGCCTGGCGCAGGCCGACCAGCACGGCAACCTCAACGTGAGCAAGTTCGGGCCCCGCCTGGCGGGCGCGGGCGGCTTCATCAACATCAGCCAGAACGCCAAGACCGTGGTGTTTGTCGGCACCTTCACGGCGGGAGCATTGCAGGTCGAGGCGGTGGACGGCCACCTGCACATCCTGCACGAAGGCGGCGCGCGCAAGCTGGTGCGCGAGGTCGAGCACCGCACCTTCAGTGGCGCCGAGGCGCTGCGGCGCAGCCAGCGCGTGCTGTATGTGACGGAGCGCTGCGTGTTCCGCCTGGTGCCCTCGGGCGAGGCGGATGGCGGCGGTGCGCTGGAACTCATCGAGCTGGCGCCCGGCATCGACCTGCACCGCGACGTGCTGGCCCACATGGCATTCACGCCGCGCATCAGCCCCGGCCTGCAGACCATGGACCTGCGCCTGTTCGAGCCCGGCCCGCTGGGCCTGCGCGAGCAGCTGCTCAACCGCCCGCTGGTGCAACGCTTTGAGCTGGACGCCGCGCGCCAGCTGCTGCACATCGACTTCTCGGGCCTGCAGATCAACACCGCCAGCACCATCGACGCCATCGAGCAGGAGGTGCGCCGCCTGCTCGCCCCGCTTGCCGCACAGGGCGAGCGCGTGGGCGTGATCGTGAACTACGACCACTTCACCATCGTCCCCGACCTGGCCGATGCCTACACCGCCATGGTGCAGGGCCTCACGCGCGACCTCTACACCGAGGTCAAGCGCTATGGCACCGTGGGGTTCCTCAAGTCGCGCCTGGTGTGAAGTGGGGGGATGCCGGTTCACTATCATTTATGTAGCTGCTCAGGCATGTTGCACTAGCGCATGCGGCCTGTTTGGCTTCAAAAACCGACCACAGGCCGTGCCCAAGTCCGCCACCAGGCCCTTTGCCGCTTTATCCCCATAATCAGCGCCCATGGACAAACTCAAGGCCTTCGAATCGTTTGTGTCGGTGGCAACGCGCGGCAGCCTCACCGCTGCGGCCAAGGCCGAGGGCGTGGCCCCGGCCATCATGGGCCGGCGGCTCGATGCGCTGGAAGAACACCTGGGCGTGAAGCTGCTGGTGCGCACCACGCGCCGCATCAGCCTCACGCACGAGGGCAGCGCGTTTCTGGAAGACTGCCAGCGCCTGCTGTCCGATGTGGCCAATGCCGAGGCCAGCGTGTCCGAAGGGGGGGTCAAGGCCACGGGCCATTTGCGCATCACCGCGCCCGCCGGTTTTGGCCGCCGCCATGTGGCGCCGCTGGTGCCGCGTTTTCGCACGGCGCACCCCGATGTGACCATCTCGCTCAACCTCAGCGACCGTGTGGTGGACCTGGCGGGCGAGGGCTATGACTGTGCAGTGCGCGTGGGCGACCTGCCCGACTCGTCGCTGGTGAGCGTGCGCATCGCCGACAACCGCCGCCTGTGCGTGGCCACACCCGCCTACCTGCAGCGCCACGGCACGCCGCGCCACCCCAGCGAGCTGGTGCAACACGACTGCCTCACGCTGTCGAGCGAGGCCTCGCAAACACGCGGCTGGGCGTTCCGCATGCCGGTCGAGGGCGGTGGCACCGAGGTCATCCACCTCAAGCCCGGCGGTCCGCTCGATTGCTCGGACGGGCAGGTGCTGCACGACTGGTGCCTGGCGGGCTACGGCATTGCCTGGCGCAGCACCTGGGAGGTTGAGGCCGAGATCGCTGCAGGCCGACTGGTGGAGGTGCTGCACGACTTTGCCGCGCCGCCCAACGGCATCTATGTGGTGTTCCCGCAGCGCAAGCACATGCCGCTGCGGGTGCGGCTGTGGATCGAGCACCTCAAGCACCAGTACGCACAGCCCGCGTTCTGGAAAGGCCCGCAGGCCGGCGGCTGATGGCCCCCGTGGCAGACTGCACACACTCCATGTCCACCGCGCCCACTCTCCTCGTCGCTGACGACCACCCGCTGTTCCGTGCGGCCGTGCTGCACGTGCTGCGCGAGCGGCTGCCCCAGTTCCGCACGCTGGAGGCCGCCAGCGCCGCCACGCTGGGCCAGGCGCTGCAGGACCACCCCGAGGTCGAGCTGGTGCTGCTGGACCTGAGCATGCCTGGCACACGCGGCTTCTCGGCCCTGCTGCATGTGCGCGGCGAATACCCCGAGCTGCCCGTGGTCATCATCTCGTCCAACGACCACCCCCGCGTTATCCGCCGCGCACAGCAGTTTGGCGCGGCCGGCTTTATCCCCAAGTCCGCGCCCGCTGACGCCATGGGCGACGCCATCCAGGCCGTGCTGGACGGCGGCAGCTGGTTCCCGCCCATGGCGGCCGAACGCTCTGAGGCCGATGCCGAGCTGGCTGCCCGGCTGGCGCAGCTCACGCCCCAGCAGTTCCGCGTGCTGCTCTGCCTGGCCGATGGGCTGCTCAACAAACAGATCGCGGCCACGCTGGGGCTGGCCGAAAACACGGTGAAGGTGCATGTCACCGCCATTCTGAAAAAGCTGGAGTGCTACAGCCGCACGCAGGCGGCGGTGCTGGTGAAGAGCCTGGAGACAGAGTCCACCGCGTGAGCGGCCGGGCGTGTCTACGCCAAGTGCGTGGCGCAGATCCGAATCGATGGCGTGCTACAGCGGAAGGAACGTGTACACGGAGTCGAACGGGTAGCTGCCGTTGGTGCGCTCCGAATGGACGTGCAAGCCGTCCTCCTTCAGCACGCCGTTCATCTTGAACGCGCCAAACGAGGCTTTGAGCCGTGCGCTGAACGCGTTGTCGCCAGGTTTGTAGGTGCCTTTGACAATGAAGGAGTCGCCGGTGGCAAAGCTCTCCATCGCAGCGCGGGCCTGGAAGCGGCCCCCGGTGCTTTGCCAGAAGATCTTTCCATCGGCCGTGAAGCACAGGTAGGTCCAGCCCTTCTCCCGCTTCGTCTCGTACACGCCGTCCAAGCGCACGCCAGATGGGCACTGGACGGGGGCGCCGGGTTCCGGGGGGGTCAACGACGGCGCCCGAGCTTCGCTGCCATCGGCGAGGTACAGCACATGGCCTTCCGGGTCGAAGATGTGCACGCCATGTTCCTGGGCCATTGCACGCAGCTGCTGCAGCCGGTCGGTGTTGAACTCGCGCAGCTCGAACGCCATGGCGAGCACAGGCCCTGTGGGCGGGTTGTGGTCAAAGCCTTCGTACCAGATGGCGCTTCCGGTGCCGTCTGTCGGCCAGGCTTGCAATAGATGTTCAAAGAAGGCCGCGATGCGCGCAGTGGGGGCCTTTTTGCTGTCCTGCCATTTCTCCACAAAGTCTGCCGCCGCGTCTGCGCTTTTGGCACGCGGTGCATCCATCGCATACAGAATCGCTTCGCTCATCTTTCCGTCCTCCGCTTTGGTGTGGGTGGTGGCCGTCCTGCAGTGTCTGCGTGGCGCGGGCGGCACCTCGGGTGTTTTGGTGGCAAGGTACTTTACGAGAGCCTGCGCTGCTTTGGGCTGTGCAATGGTGTTTCCGCCTGCCGGCCTGCCTGTCTGCACGCGACAGGGCTTACTTTCTATTGCTTTCCCCCAGCCGCAGCAGTGTCTGGCTCATCAGCGCCCGCAGCGCCGGGGAGCGCACCGGCTTGGCCAGAAAGCCCCAGCCGCGTTCGGCGGCCTGGCGGCGCAGGGTGGCATCGCGCTCGGCGGTGACCAGGATCACTGCAGGCGTCTGGCCCCAGCGCTGGCACAGCTGCGCGAACACTTCAGGGCCGTGGAGGCCGGCGCCCAGGTGCACGTCCAGCAGCACCAACTGCGGTGCCTGGCCGGGCTGGGCGGCGGCCAGGGCCTCGGGTGCGCCAGCGGCCAGTGGCACCGTGCAGCCCCAGCGCTGCAGCAGGGCCTGCGTGGCAGCGCAGGTGGGGCCGTCGTCATCAATCACCCAGGCGCTGCTGCCTTGCAGGGGCGCGTCGTCACTGGGTTGTAGCGTGGTGGCGGGGGGCGCAGCCTGCTGTGCGGCGGCGGGGTTGCCCAGTGGCGCACACACCCAGAACACGCTGCCGCGCCCCAGTTGCGAGCGCAGGCCGATCTCGTGCCCCAGCAAGCGGCCCAGGCGTTCGACGATGGCCAGGCCCAGGCCTGCGCCCCGGTCGTCGGCGCGGCCTTCGTCCAGGCGGCGGAATTCTTCAAAGATTTCGCGCTGCAATGCCTCGGGGATGCCGGGGCCCTGGTCGTGCACCTCGATGCGCAGGTGGTCGCCCATCCTGCGGCAGCCCACCACAATGCGCCCGCGTCGGCTGTAGCGGATGGCGTTGGAGACAAAGTTCTGCAGGATGCGGCGCAGCAGGTTTTCGTCAGTGCGCACCACGGCACGCGTGGGCATGCAGCGCAGCTTTAACCCCTGGCTTTCGGCCAGCACGCCGAAGTTGTGGCCCAGCACCTGCAGCAGCGGGCCCAGCGCCACGTCGTGGATGTGCACGTCGAACTGGCCCGATTCCATGCGCGAGATGTCGAGCAGGCTGTTGAGGATGGCGTCCTGCGCGGCCAGGGCGCCGTCGATGCTGTCCACCGCGTGCCGTTCGGCATCGCCCGGCAGGTGGCTGCGCAAGAGCGAGGTGAACATGCGCGCGGCGTTCAGGGGCTGCAGCAGGTCGTGCACAGCGGCGGCCACAAAGCGGGTTTTGGAGCGGTTGGCCTGCTCGGCCTCGCGCCGCGCTGCGTCCAGGTCGCGGGTGCGGTCGGCCACGCGTTGCTCCAGTGCATCGGCCAACGAGCGCAGTTCGCGCGCGGCGTTCTTGTAGCTGGTGATGTCGGCGTAGCTGGTCACAAAGCCGCCCTCGGGCAGCGGGTTGCCCCGGATCTCCAGCACGGTGCCGTCTTCCTTGGCGCTTTCGTGCAGGTGCGGGGTGCCGCTGCGCAGGTGGGCCAGGCGGCGTTCGATGGCTTCTTCCACCGGGCCCGGGCCCAGCAGGCCCCGGCGGGCGTTGTGGCGCATCAGGTCTTCGATGGGGCGGCCCACCTGCATCAGGTCGGCGGGGTAGCGGAACAGCTGCACATAGCGCGAGTTCCACGCCACCAGCTTCAGGTCGGCGTCGATGATGACCACGCCCTGGGGCAGGTGCTCCAGGCTGCGGGAGAGGCCCGTGTCCGTTTGTTGCGCGGCTTGCTGGGCGGCTTGCACGATGCCGTCCTGCGCGGTGCGCAGCTCCTGCGCGTGCTGTTGCAGCACGGTCTCCAGCTCCTGGCGGCTGCGCTGGCGCAGGCGGGCCAGGCGCTGGCGCTGGCGCACAAACAGCACCAGCAGCGACAGGGCCAGCCAGCCGCCGCCCCCGGCTGCGGCCGCCCAGCGGCTGTCGGCAATGCTGCTGTGGGTGGTGTGCACCAGGTGCAGTTGCCAGGGCGTGCCAGGCAGGGGCTGGGTCAGCCACAGCATGCGGCTGGGTGGGGTGGGCATGTCGGGCAAGGCCTGCACGCGCACCAGCCGCCCGCCGTTGTCCAGGCGGTCGTCCACGCGCACGTCGAGCGGGCGCAGGGGCTGGTCGGAGTATTGCCGGGTCGCGTTCAGCTCGCGGCGCTCTTCGTCGTCCAGCGGCTCCAGCAGGCGGTAGCGCCAGGCGTCCTGGCTGGCCAGAAAGACCACGCCATGCGCATCCGACGCGAGCACGATGTCGGGGGTCTGCAGCCATTCGCGCTCCAGCTCCTGCAGCGCAATCTTGATGGCCACCAGCCCCAGGATGTGGCCGCTGTCGTCACGGATGGCCTGCGACAGGAAGTAGCCGGGCTCGCCCGTGGTTACGCCAATGCCGTAGAAGCTGCCGCGCCCCTGGGCCAGCGCCTGCTGCACATAGGGGCGAAAGCTGTAGTCCACGCCCACGTTGCTGGTGGCCGTGCGCCAGTTGCTGGCGGCCACGGCCAGGCCGTCGCGGTTGAGCAGGGTGAGGGTGGAGGACTGGCTGGCGCCGTTGGCCTGCTCCAGCTTGCGGTTGAGCTGCGCCACCTCGTCCGGGCTCAGGGGACGGCGCAGTGCGTCCTGCAGTTGCGCGTCCAGGGCCAGCACCTCGGGCAGGGTGCGGTAGCGGTCGATGCGCTGTGCCAGCGTCTGGCCGTACAGGGCCAGCTGGCGCTGCACGCTCTCGCTTTCGTCCAGCAAGGACCGGTGCCAGGCCCACTGGCCGGCGGCAAACATGCTGGCCGCCGTGCCTGCAAGCAGGAGGAGCAGCGTCCAGAACTGGCGAAGGCGGGGCGTGGGCATGAAAAAACGGAGTTCTGAAACCAGTTGGGTGCAGGTGGGGAGTGTGCCGCACCGGTTCCAGGGGGCTCTAAGGGCTAGGTAGTTACCCTTATGGTGCGCCGATGCTCTCCTCTGGGGCGTCGGGCGACTAATACCAATAGGTTATCGGCTGAAACAAAGTGCAGCGGTACAAACGGCACCCTTGAAGCGCGCCGGAGGCACCCCGGTGGTGCAGACCCGTGACCCCAGGAGACCCGTTCCATGCACAACCATTCCGCTCCCGCAGCCTCGACCTTGAAGCTGCCTTTTTATCGGCAACTGTACTTCCAGGTGGTGTTCGCCATCGTGCTGGGCGTGCTGCTGGGCCATTTCGAGCCGTCCTACGGCGAGGCTCTCAAGCCGCTGGGCGACGCGTTCATCAAGCTGGTCAAGATGATCATCGCCCCGGTGATCTTCCTGACCATCGTGACCGGCATCGCGGGCATGTCGCAGCTCTCCACTGTGGGCCGCGTGTTCGGCAAGGCCATGGCGTACTTTTTGTTCTTCTCCACGCTGGCCCTGGTGGTGGGCCTGGTGGTGGCCAACGTGGTGCAGCCCGGCGCGGGCATGAACATCAACGTGGCCGACTTGGACCAGACGGCGGTGAAGGGCTACGTGGCCAAGTCGCACGAGATGACGCTCACGGGCTTTGCCATGGACATCATCCCCAAGACGCTGGTGAGCCCGTTTGTGGGCGACAACATCCTGCAGGTGCTGCTGGTGGCCGTGCTGTTTGGCATTGGCCTGGCCATGGTGGGTGAGGCAGGCCGTCCGGTGCTGAACTTTCTGGACGCGCTGACGACGCCTGTGTTCAAGGTGGTGGGCATCGTGATGAAGGCCGCACCCCTGGGGGCATTTGGAGCCATGGCGTTCACTATTGGCAAGTTTGGCCTGGGCTCGCTGGTCAACCTGGCGTGGCTGGTGGGCTCGTTCTATGTCACCTCGCTGCTGTTTGTGGTGGTGATCCTGGGCTTTGTGGCGCGCCTGTGTGGCTTCTCGGTGTTCAAGCTGATCCGCTACCTCAAGGCCGAGCTGATGCTGGTGCTGGGCACGTCTTCGTCTGAATCCGCCCTGCCATCGCTGATGGAAAAGATGGAAAAGGCGGGTTGCAGCAAGTCGGTGGTGGGTCTTGTGGTGCCCACGGGCTACTCGTTCAACCTGGACGGCACCAACATCTACATGACGCTGGCCGCGCTGTTCATCGCCCAGGCCACCAACACCGAGTTGACGCTGGGCCACCAAGTGGCGCTATTGCTCGTCGCCATGCTGTCGTCCAAGGGCGCGGCGGGCGTGACGGGCGCGGGCTTCATCACCCTGGCCGCCACCCTGGCCGTGGTGCCCGAAGTGCCCGTGGCCGGCATGGCGCTGATTCTGGGCGTGGACCGTTTCATGAGCGAATGCCGTTCGCTGACCAACTTCATCGGCAATGCCGTGGCCACGGTGGTCGTCTCCCGCTGGGAAAACGCGCTGGACCAGGAGCGCCTGGACGCGGCGATGAACGGCCATCCGCTGCCGCTCGCGGCGTCTGCGGCCTCGGCCCCCGTGGTGCCGGCGGATGTGCCTATGGCGACGGTGGTGCGCACCGTGGCTTGATGGCGGGTACTTGCTGAATCAGCGCTCCCAGCGGCGCGGGCTTTCGGGCCCGCGCCGCTTCTTTTTTTGGAGCGGTCAGGCCCGCGCCATCGCGCACAATGGTGGCCCTGCCGGATGGCACTGCGAGCGCTTGGCGCGGCGCAGTGGCCTCGGGCGTTACAAGGAATCCGCACCATGACCCTCGAAGCCATCCTGGCCGCCTTTCACCTTCTGGCCATCCTGACCTTTGTGGTTTTTTTGTCCAGCCAGGCGGCGCTGTGCCGTATCGAGTGGCTCAATGCTGCCGTGGTCGAGCGCCTGGCCCGCTTGGATGTGATCTACGGTGTGGCCGGGGCGGTGATGATTGGCAGCGGCCTGGCCCGGTTGATCTGGGGCGTGAAGGGCGCCTCGTGGTACCTGTCGCAGCCCCTGTTTCACATCAAGATCACCCTGGTGCTGGCCATGGTCGTGCTGTCGTTTGTGCCCTCGGCTGCGTTTCGCCGCTGGCGCCAAAACCTGCGCAGCACTGGCGCCCTGCCGCCCGCCGCAGAAGTCGCGCGGGTGCGCCGTCTGGTGATGATCCAGTCGCATGTGCTGCCCGTGGTGGCCGTGATTGCAGTGTTCTGGGCGCGCGGCTGGTAAGCGGACGTATCCCCTATTGAAAAAGCCCGCCTGGCTGGATGCCGGCGGGCTTCTGCTTATCGACCCCGGTGATGGTGCACCGGGTGTGAACTTACGTCACTTCTTCAGGCACTCGCTCATGAAGGCCTTGCGTTCATCGCCCTTGAGCGTCTTGGCCTTGGCGTCGGCGTTGCAGGTTTTCATCTTGTCCTGCTGGGTGGCCGGCTTGTTGCTCAGGCAGGTCTTCATGAAGGCCTTGCGCTCGTCGCCCTTCATGTCTCCAGCGTCCTTGTTGCAGGTCGCCATCTTCGATTGCTGTTTGGTAGGGGCCTTGGCGTCTTCGGCGGCGTGAGCGCCCGCGCCCAGTGTGAGGGCCAGGCCGAGTGCAGTCAGGGAAAGAAGCTTTTTCATGGAATCTCCTGGTGTGAATGCGTTATGGGGGGTCCCGACGGCATTGCACCATAGAACATGGCGTGCGACAACGCGCACAAGTCATGACAACCTTGTACGGGGCTTGGTGGCCGCTGCCGCGTGAAAGGCTTTCAGTGCCGTCTGGATCTGCCGGGGGTCGTGCGCCAGCCCGCCGAGGGCAAACACCACATCACCCCGTTGCTGCCAGCGTTTGAGTGTTTTGATGATCACGCCCAGCGCAGAGTCCTTGTGGCCGGGTCGCAACTTGACCAGGATCACGCCTTCGTAGTCGTCCAGGTGCACTCGTTCCATGGCTTCCCAGGGCACGGTGTGCGGGTCGTCCTGGCGCAGATCGGTGATGCCGGTGGCATCAATGACAATTGCAGGGTCTTGCTCCCGGTAGGCCTCCAGAGCGGACCGGCCCAGGGTTCCGCCCACACAGAAGGAGACGAACGCGGCACACAGACAGAGGATCGTGAGCAGCCGGTCGTTCGATGCCAAAGCCCCATACAGCGAGAACGCCAGGCATATCGCCATCAGCAACACAAAAGGCACCTGAAACACCAGGGTCCAGCGGCGCCGGTAGAGCAGGATGGGTTGGGGTGGCATGTGCAATCTCCGGTTGAAAGGGCACAGCAACTTATTGTGCCTTTGGCTGTGGGACGCCACCCCGGTGGTGCGTCTGGCGCCCCGCTGTTGGCGGGCCCGTAAAATCCGCCGATGCTCACAGCCAAAAATGAATTGCTCGCTGCGCTCGCGGCCGAGCTGGAAAACCTGTCTCCCGGCGCTGGCGCCAAGGCAGCCTTTGAATCCCCCAAGGTGGCGGCCCATGGCGACTTCGCCTGCACCGCAGCCATGCAGCTGGCCAAGCCGCTCAAGCTCAACCCGCGTGCCCTGGGCGAGCAGCTCAAGGCCGCACTCGAAGCCACGCCCGCCTTTCAGCGCTGGGTGTCGGCCATCGAAATCGCCGGCCCCGGCTTTCTGAACATCCGCCTCAAGCCCGCTGCCAAACAAGAGGTGGTGCGCGAGGTACTGGCCGCCGGCGACCGCTTTGGCTACCAGCCCGGCAACGGCCAGCAGGTGCTGGTCGAGTTCGTCTCTGCCAACCCCACCGGCCCGCTGCACGTGGGCCACGGCCGCCAGGCCGCGCTGGGCGATGCGATCTGCAACCTGTTCAGCACCCAGGGCTGGAAGGTGCACCGCGAGTTCTATTACAACGATGCGGGCGTACAGATCGACACGCTGACCAAGAGCACGCAGCTGCGCGCCAAGGGTTTCAAGCCCGGCGACGACTGCTGGCCCACCGACAGCGACAACCCGCTGGCCAAAAACTTCTACAACGGCGACTACATCGCCGACATTGCCGAGGCCTTCAAGGCCAAGGCCACCGTGAAGGCCGATGACCGCGAGTTCACCGCCAATGGCGACGTGGACGACTATGACAACATCCGCCAATTTGCGGTGGCCTATCTGCGCAACGAGCAGGACAAGGATCTGCAGGCCTTCAACCTCCAGTTCGACGAGTACTACCTGGAGTCCAGCCTGTACACCAGCGGCCGCGTCGAGGCCACGGTGAACAAGCTCATCGCCAACGGCAAGACCTACGAACAGGACGGCGCGCTGTGGCTCAAGAGCACGGACTACGGCGACGACAAGGACCGCGTCATGCGCAAGCAGGACGGCACCTACACCTACTTTGTGCCCGACGTGGCCTACCACATTGCCAAGTGGGAGCGTGGCTTCACCAAGGTCGTCAACATCCAGGGCACAGACCACCACGGTACCATCGCCCGCGTGCGCGCTGGCCTGCAGGCGGCCGATGTGGGCATCCCCAAGGGCTACCCCGACTACGTGCTGCACACCATGGTGAGGGTGGTCAAGGGCGGTGAAGAGGTCAAGATCAGCAAGCGCGCGGGCAGCTATGTCACGCTGCGCGATCTGATCGAGTGGACCAGCAAGGACGCCGTGCGCTTCTTCCTGCTCAGCCGCAAGCCCGACACCGAGTACACCTTCGATGTGGACCTGGCGGTGGCACAGAACAACGACAACCCGGTCTACTACGTGCAGTACGCCCACGCGCGCATCCAGTCCGTGCTGCGCGCCTGGCAGGAGGCGGGCGGTGGCGACGTAGCGTCGCTCCAGGACGTGGACCTGTCGGCTCTGGAAGGCCCGCAGGCCCAGGCCCTGATGCTGCAGCTGGCCAAGTACCCCGAGATGCTCACGGCTGCTGCCGAGGGCGAAGCCCCGCACGATGTGACCTTCTACCTGCGCGATCTGGCCGCCAGCTACCACAGCTATTACGATGCCGAGCGCATCCTGGTGGACGACGAGGTGGTGAAGAAGGCGCGCCTGGCGCTGGTCGCTGCCACCGCCCAGGTATTGCACAATGGCCTGGCGGTGCTGGGCGTGTCGGCCCCGGCCAGAATGTAAGCAGTTACTACCAATATGAAAAAGCAACAGACGGGCGGGACCATTGTCGGCTTCATCGTCGGGGTCATTGTGGGCCTGGGCGCGGCGCTGGCCGTGGCCGTGTACGTGACCAAGGTGCCGGTGCCGTTCCTGAACAAGGGCAACGGCCGCGGCGCAGACATGGACGCTGCGGAGTCCCAGAAAAACAAGAACTGGGACCCGAACTCGCCGCTGTATGGCAAGAACCCGGCCCGCCCTGCGGCGCCTCCGGTGGCCGCAGCTGCGTCAGCCCCTGCGTCGGCACCAGCGCCTGAGGTGCGCGCCGCCGCATCGGCCGCCAAGCCGGCTGCGAGCAAGCCAGATGCCAAAGCCGAGGCCAAGGCAGAGAGCAAGCCGGGCGCAGACCCGCTGGGCGACTTGGCCGTGGCCAAGGCAGCCGCCAAGGGCAGCGTGGACCCTTTTGACTACTTTGTGCAGGCAGGTGCCTTCCGCACCCAGGCCGACGCCGACGCCCAGCGCGCCAAGCTGGCCATGCTGGGCTGGGAGGCCCGCGTGAGCGAGCGTGAGCAAAATGGCCGGGCGGTGTTCCGGGTGCGCATCGGCCCCTTCACCAAGCGGGACGATGCCGAGGTGCTCAAAGAGAAACTCGACGGCGCCGGGCTGGAATCGGCGCTGGTGCGCGTGCAGCGCTGAAGCGCTTGCAAAAGCGGCGCCACCGCCAGGGCTGAACTTTTTGTAAAGGGATGTCTCACATCCCGCATACCTGAACCAGGAGAGTCTTTGTCATGAAACGCCGTGAGTTTTCTTTGTCCGCCGCCTCGGCGGTTGCCGCTTCTGCCCTGACGCTGCCAGTGGCCAACCCCGCCATGGCGCAAGCCCGTCAGTTCAAGGAGGGCAAGGACTTCAAGCGGCTGGACAAGCCCGTCGCCCCAGACGCCCCCGCTGGCAAGGTCGATGTGATCGAGTTCTTCTGGTACAGCTGCCCCCACTGCAACGCCTTCGAGCCCACGCTGGACGCCTGGGTCAAGGCTGCTCCCAAGGACCTCTCCATCCGCCGTGTGCCCGTGGCGTTCAACGCCAGCTTCGTGCCCCAGCAAAAGCTGTTCTATACGCTTGAAGGCATGGGCAAGCTCGAAGCCCTGCATGCCAAGGTCTTCCGCGCCATCCACGTGGAAAAGGCCAAGCTCGCCAAGGACGACGAAATCCTGGCCTGGGTGACCCAGCAGGGCGTGGACGTGGCCAAGTTCAAGGAGGTCTACGGCTCCTTCAGCGTCGCCAACCAGGTGCGTCGCGCCTCGCAGCTGCAGGATTCGTACGGTGTCGAAGGCGTGCCATCCATGGGCGTGGCGGGCAAGTACTACACCGACGGCACGATGGCCGGCAGCATGCAGACCGTGCTGCAGGTGGTTGAATACCTGGCCGCCACGGCGCGCAAAGCCTGACGAGTGGCCGACCCTGTCGGCAAGCTGTCCCAAAGGCCCGCGGATGCGGGCTTTTTTTCGGGGTAGGTACCATCGGGTGGCTACAATCATTGCAAGATTCGTGCCCTATGACCCACCGCCTACTCCCCCTCCTTGTGCTCGCAGCCCTGACCGGCCTTGCGGGCATGGCACATGCCGAAAAGGCAGACCGTGCCAAGCCCATGAACATCGAGGCCGACGCCCTGCGGCACGATGAACTCAAGCAGACCAGCGTGTTCTCGGGCCGCGTGGTGATGACCAAGGGCACCATCGTGCTGCGCGGCGCGCGGCTGGATGTGCGCCAGGACGCCGACGGCTACCAGTACGGCGTGGTCACGGCCGAGGCAGGCAAACGGGCGTTCTTCCGCCAAAAGCGCGACACCGTGGCCGGAGCGCCGGATGAGTTCATCGAAGGCGAAAGCGAAGTCATCGAATACGACGGCAAGGCCGACAACGTGCGCTTCATCACCCGCGCCGAACTGCGCCGCTACCGTGGGTCGGTGCTGAACGATGAGATCACCGGCGCCGTGATCGTTTACAACAACCTCACCGACGTGTTCACCGTCGATGGCCAGAAGGCGCCTGCGTCTTCGGCTGCGGCCGGCGACGCCCCCACGTCTGGCGGCCGCGTGCGCGCCGTGCTGGCACCCAAGGACCCGCCGCCCGGTACGGCAGCCCCCGCCAAGGCGCCCGAGTCGCCCGCACCGGCGCTGCGCCCCAGTAACACCCTTGGCGGCGGCGCCAAGTGAGCGGGCCCGTGGTGAGTACTGGTCCCGAGACCCCGGCGACCCCTGCGAACAGCCGTCTGGGGCCTGATTCGCAGTCGGGCAGCCGCCTGGAGGTGCAGCACCTAGCCAAGTCCTATGGCAGCCGCAAGGTCGTCAAGGACGTGTCCCTGGAGGTGCAAAAAGGCGAAGTCGTGGGCCTGCTGGGCCCCAATGGCGCGGGCAAGACCACTTCGTTCTACATGATCGTGGGCTTGGTACGCAGCGATGCGGGTGACATCCGTATCGACGGCCAGTCCGTGGCCCACATGCCCATCCATCGCCGGTCGCGCCTGGGGCTGTCGTACCTGCCGCAAGAAGCCTCCATCTTCCGCAAGCTCACCGTCGAAGAAAACGTGCGCGCCGTGCTGGAACTGCAGCGCGCCGACGACGGCCAGCCGCTGTCGCGCGACGCCATCGAAGAGCGCCTGACGGCCCTGCTACAAGAGCTGCGCGTGGACCACCTGCGGGCTTCACCTGCCCTGGCGCTGTCGGGCGGCGAGCGCCGCCGCGTCGAGATTGCCCGTGCCCTGGCCACCCAGCCGCGCTTCATCCTGCTGGACGAGCCCTTTGCGGGCATCGACCCCATCGCCGTGATTGAAATCCAGCGCATCATCGGCTTCCTGAAGGCGCGCGGCATTGGGGTGCTCATCACCGATCACAACGTGCGCGAGACGCTGGGCATCTGCGACCACGCCTTCATCATCAGCGACGGCCGTGTGCTGGCGCAGGGCACGCCGTCCGAGATCGTGGACAACGCGGAGGTCCGAAGGGTGTACCTCGGCGAACACTTCAGGATGTAGACATGGCCCCCACGCTTGTCACTTCGTGTACCGCGCTGCCCCCCGAGGGGGCCTTCGCGCCTTGGGGCGGCCCGGCGGCGCTCAATCAATGAAGCCTGGACTGTCGCTGCGCGTCTCGCAGCACCTTGCACTGACCCCCCAGCTCCAGCAGTCCATCCGGCTGCTGCAGTTGTCCACGCTCGAACTCTCGCAGGAAGTCGAGCAGATGCTCGACGAAAACCCGTTCCTCGAACGCAATGCCGACGAAGCCCCGCGCGAGGAATTTGGCCTGGAAGCCGCCGATACGCCCGCGCAGGCCGACGACTACAGTGCCGATGATGCTATGTTTTCAGGAGCTGCTGGCGCAAGCAGTACTAGCGCTGACAGCCAAAACGACGCTGAAATCTCCGGTGGAGGCTCCGACGAGCCCGACTGGAGCGGCGACGGCACCGTCGAGATGGCGCCCAACGATGCCGAGTGGGGCGGCGACGCCCCAGCGCGCACCCGCAACGACACGGAAGGCGACGAAGCCGATGCCACCGAGCTGGCCCGTTCCCACGAGTCGCTGACGGCCTTTTTGCACCGCCAGGCGCTGTCGCTGCGCCTGTCCGAAGTGGACACGGCCGCGCTGCGTTTTCTTATCGAATCGCTGAACGACGACGGCTACCTCGAAGAGCCGCTGGAAGAACTCGCCATCAGCCTCGCCGGGCCCGACGACCTGGAACAGATCGAAGAGCTGGTGCACCGCTTCACGGTGGCCCAGCGCCTGCTGCAAAGCCTGGAACCTGTGGGCGTGGGCGCGCGCAACCTGTCCGAGTGCCTGACGCTGCAGCTCACGGCGCTGGCGGCCGACGAAGACAGCGACGCCGACCCCGAGACCGTGCAGACCGCTCTGCGCATCTGCCAGCAGCCGCTGGAGATGCTGGCGCGCCGGGACATCCGCCGTCTGACGCAGCTGTGCAGCGAAGGCGGCGTGGCTGGAGAAGAGCGCACCCGCGCTGCCATGGCACTCATCGCCCGCCTGGAACCACGCCCGGGCCGCAAGTTTGCCGACGTGGAGCGCAACATCATCGTGCCCGACGTCATCGTGCGCAAAGCTGGTCGCGCCAATGGCAGCGGCCAGCAGAACTTCATCGTGCAGCTCAACCCCGACGTGATGCCCCGCCTGCGCGTGCACGACATCTACGCAGGCGCGCTGCGCGGCCACAAGGGCGGCGAGGGCCACCAGGGCATGCAGCAGCGCCTGCAGGAGGCGCGCTGGTTCATCAAGAACATCCAGCAGCGTTTTGACACCATCCTGCGTGTGTCGCGCGCCATCGTTGAGCGGCAGAAGAACTTCTTCACCCACGGCGAGCTGGCCATGCGCCCGCTGGTGCTGCGCGACATTGCCGACGAACTGGGCCTGCACGAGTCCACCATCAGCCGCGTCACCACCGCCAAGTACATGGCGACGCCCATCGGCACCTACGAGCTGAAGTACTTCTTTGGCTCCGGCCTGGGCACCGAAACCGGTGGCAATGCCTCCAGTACCGCGGTGCGCGCACTGATCAAGCAGTTCGTGTCGGCGGAGAACCCGGCCAAGCCGCTGTCCGACAGCCAGATCGCCGAAATGCTCAAGGAGCAGGGCATCGAATGCGCCCGCCGCACCGTGGCCAAGTACCGCGAGGCGCTCAAGATCGCGCCGGCGAATTTGCGCAAGGCGTTGTAGCCGCCTCGGCGGCTGGCGCACGGCGCGCCTGCGATGCCGTACCTTTTCTGTTGTTTCCGTATTACCCACCGCAGCCCACCATGGCCCGCATCGTCTTTGACCTTCCCCCGTACTTCGGCTTTGCCACCGAGCTGCAGATCTACATCAGCCACGTGAACCAGGGCGGGCATCTGGACAACGCGCAGCTGCTCACCCTGGTGTCCGAAGCACGCGTGCGTTTCTTCCAGTCGCTGGGCTACCCCGAGGCCGATGTGGGCGGCCTGTCCATCGTGGTCGGCGACATCGTGGCGCAGTACAAGTCCGAAGGTTTCCACGGCGAGACCATGCGGGTGGAGATGGCGCCGGCAGACTTCAATCGCTACGGCTTTGATCTCGTCTTCTGCATGACCGAAAAGGCCTCGGGCCGTGAAGTGGCGCGCGGCAAGATCGGCATCGTCTTCATCGGCAAGGCCAGCCGCAAGGTCGCCCCCATCCCGGACTCCATCCGCCAGCTGCTGCTGGCCCGCGCGGGGGAGCCTGGTTCCCCCGCAGTGCCCGAGCGCGTATCCTCCCCATCGACATGAACCAACTCCAACTTTTTCTCCCCTGCGCCGCAGGCGTCGAGGGCTTTCTGGCCGACGAGGTGCATGCCATCACCGGCCTCACGGGGCAAGACCTGCTGGTGGGCCGGGGCGGCGTGCTCTTGCGCGCCTCGTGGCGCCAGGCCATGCAGCTCAACCTGCACAGCCGCCTTGCCCAGCGAGTGCTGGTGCAATTGGCCCACCGCCCATACCGGTCTGAAAACGACCTCTACAACATGGCCAGCGATGTGGCCTGGGAGATCTGGTTCACCACGCGCCAGACCTTCAAGGTCGAAGTGACGGCCCAGCACAGCCCGCTGCAGAGCCTGAACTTCGCGGGCCTCAAGGTGAAAGACGCCGTGGCCGACCGCTTCCGCCACAAGAGCGGCGTGCGCCCCGATGTGAACACCCAGTGGCCCGACGTGCGCATCCACCTGCACCTGACCACCGACGAAGCCACGCTCTACATCGACACCTCGGGCGAGCCACTGTTCAAGCGCGGCTGGCGCGAGGACAAGGGCGATGCCCCCCTTAAGGAAACCCTCGCCGCCGCCATGATCGCCGCCAGTGGCTGGGACCCGCACGGCGACAACCCCCAGCCCCTGTACGACCCCTGCTGCGGCAGCGGCACCATCGTGGTCGAGGCCGCGCAGATCGCCTGCCGCATCCCGGCGGGCATGCTGCGTCGCTTTGCGTTTGAAAAGCTGCTGCCCTTCCAGGCGCACGTTTGGTCTGCTATCAAAAACGAAGCTGAAGGCGCAATATGTACTAGCGCTGTACCCATATTTGGCAGTGATGTGGCCTTCCGCATGGTTGATTTTGCGCAGCGCAACGCCGAGCGCGCAGGTGTGGCCCAGGTCGTGCAGCTGCGCGGTGGCGACGCCCTGCAGCGCATGCCGCCCTGCGACCAGCCCGGCGTGATGCTGCTGAACCCGCCCTACGGCGAGCGCATTGCCGCAGCCGGTACCGCAGGCCGCAACGCCAGCGAGCGCGCGGCCGACCGCGCCCAGGGCCTGGCTGTGGGCCGCGAAGAGGCGCAGACCGAAGACGGCGGCGAGTTCTTCAGCCAGCTGGCCACGCACTGGAAGAAGAACTACAGCGGCTGGACGGCCTGGATGCTCACCCCCGACCTCAAACTGCCCGGCAAGATGCGCCTGAAGGAATCGCGACGCGTGCCCATGTGGAACGGCCCCATCGAATGCCGCATGTTCCGCTTTGACATGATCAAGGGCGCCGTGCGCGACCGGGCTGCCAAGCCTGCCCCCGACGGCGGCCCGCGCCATGAAGGTTGAACTGCGCCTGCCCGCCGAGGCGCCAGCGAACGAGCCCGCGCGCCCCGTGGTGGTGGACACCAACGTCGCGCTCGACCTGCTGATCTTCAGCGACCCGCGCACCGCCCCCCTGCGCGCGCTGCTGGCCCAAGGGCGCCTGGCCTGGATTGCCACGCAGGTCATGCGCGACGAGCTGGAGCGTGTGCTCACCTACCCGCACATCGTTGAGCGCATGAACTTCTACCGCGTGGGTGCCGCGCAGGTGCTGACGGCGTTTGATGCGCAGGCGCGCCTGGTGGAGATCGCTCCCAAGGTGGCCTATGTGTGCAAGGACGCGGACGACCAGAAGTTCATCGACTTGGCGGCGGCGCACCGGGCGATCTTGCTGAGCAAGGACAAGGCGGTGATTTGCATGCGAAAGCGGCTGGAGAACCTGGGGGCGGATGTGGCGACGGAAGTCGTACTGGGTGTTGATGTGGTATGCGCATAAAATCTGCGCATATGCTCTGCTGGAGACACCGCCATGCTTCGCTTTGACAACGCCCCCAAGAAGTCCACCAACCTGTCGCTCAACAGCAAGGTGCTGGAAGCCGCACGCGATATGGGCATGAACATTTCCCAAACCGTGGACGAACTGCTCGCTGCCGAAGTCCAGCGCCGGTACTGGGAGCGCTGGAACGCCGCCAACCAAGAGGCCATTGCAGCCTACAACGCGCGCATCGAGAGCGAAGGCCTGCCGTTGGCCCAGTACAGGAGCTTCTGAGCGATGGCGCGGTTTGACGTTTATCGGCACCCCGACGCCAAACAGCGTGTCGCCACCCCCTTCTTGCTGGATGTTCAGAACGAGTACATCAGCGGTTTACAGACACGCGTGGTGCTGCCGTTGCGCAGCGCCGAGCGTGTGGCGATTCCGCTCCGTGACCTCAATCCCGCGCTGGAGGTGGAAGGCGTTGCGGTCATTCTGGACGCGGCAGCCATCGGTGCTGTGCCCCTGTCCATGTTGAAGAGCCCCGTCGGTAATCTCCGCGCTCAGGCCGATCTGATCGTCAGCGCTCTGGACGCACTGTTTGGCGCCTATTGACGCTCAGTCGTTCAATCAGGCCAGCAAGTCATACGCGGCTCGCACCCGCTGCAAATCCCGCCCCAGCTTGCGATTCGTGGGCAGATGTCGCATCCACCCCATCCGCCGCACGCTGGTCGCCAGCACCTCCCGCATCTCCGCGCTCCCCTGCGCCACCCATGCCGCCCAGCGCGCGCGCCCCTCGGTCAGCGTGCCGCTGGTGTGCAGGTAGATCGCGGTGGAGTGCGCGTAACACAGCGCATCGCGCACGTGGCATACCGCCAGGGGTAGCACGGCGGCGGGGTCGTCTTCAAAGTCGATGCAGGCCACCTCGCCATCAGGGCAGCGCACCAGGTTGCGCGCAAAGGCCTGGCTCAGACAGGTGCCTCGGCGGTGCACATGGGCCAAGGTATCCAGCCCCTGCTGCCACAGGGCCAGCACGGTGGCGGTGTCGCCCGCTTGCACCGCGTGGTCGATCTCGTTGCCCAGCGAATGGATTTCTTCACCCGTGTGGCCCAGGTGGCGCATGGCGAAGCCATGGGTGGATGCGGCCAGCACCACGGGCACGCGGATGCCGCGCGCGGCCAGGTCGCGCAGGCGCTGCACTTCGGTGGCAATGGCCGCGGGGCCGCCGGGGTTGGGCACGGGGCGCAGGGCGTCCAGCCGCAGCAGGGCGGCCAGCACGGCCATGGCGCGGTAGCGGCCTGTGCCGTGGGGAGCGCCCGCGCGTTTGATCCAGATCTGTTCGTTGCCCAGTACATGGGCCATCACGTTGTGCGGCTGGGTGGCGAGTTGCTGCTGCAAAAAGGCGGCGTAGTCGGGGGCGGCGTTGGTGCTGTCCATCGTCAAAGTCATACGGGGGCATCCCCAGCCACTGCGGCGGCGGTGCCGACGGCGGCGGCCTGCGCCAGCTCGACATGGTGGGGCACAGAGGGCTCCAGCGCAGGCTCGCTGGCCTGGAAGCTGTGGGCATTGGCCAGCGGCCAGTACAGGCGGAATACGTTGTGCTGCGCATCCAGCGGGCCCAGCAGCGCGCCCGGTTGCATGCGGGTGATGAGGTTGGACAGCAGGCGCACCTCGGTGTCGCTGATGCGGCGCACGATGTGGTGGGCCGTGATGTCCTTGGGGTGGCGCAGCCCGGCGGCCTGCACCAGCTCTTGCAGTGCGTGCAGCGTGCTGCGGTGGAACTGCGCCACGCGCGTGGCCTTGTCGGGCACCACCAGCGCCTGTTGGCGCAGCGGGTCTTGGGTGGTCACGCCGGTGGGGCAGTGGCCGGTGTGGCAGCTCTGCGCCTGGATGCAGCCCAGCGCCATCATGAAGCCGCGCCCCGCGTTGCACCAGTCGGCCCCCAGCGCCATCATGCGCGCGATGTCGAAGGCACTGATCACCTTGCCCGCGCAGCCAATGCGCACGCGGTCGCGCAGGTTCACGCCCACCAGGGTGTTGTGCACCAGCAGCAGGCCTTCTTGCAGCGGCGCACCCACATGGTCGCTGAACTCCACCGGCGCCGCACCTGTGCCGCCTTCAGCGCCATCGACCACGATGAAGTCTGGCGTGATACCCGTGACCAGCATGGCCTTAACGATGGCAAACCACTCCCATGGGTGGCCCAGGCAGAACTTGAAGCCCGTGGGTTTGCCGCCCGACAGGGTGCGCAGCCGGGCGATGAACTGCATCATCTCCACTGGTGTGCGAAACGCGCTGTGGCTGGCGGGCGAGATGCAGGCCTCGCCCTCTTTCACACCGCGTGCGGCCGCGATCTCGGCTGTGACCTTGGCGCCGGGCAGCACGCCGCCGTGGCCGGGCTTGGCGCCCTGGCTGAGCTTCAGCTCGATCATCTTGACCTGCGGGTCGGTGGCATTGGCCGCAAAACGCTCTTCGCTGAAGGTGCCGTCGGGGTTGCGGCAGCCAAAGTAGCCCGAGCCGATCTCCCAGATCAGGTCGCCGCCATGCACCCGGTGGTGCTGGCTGATGCTGCCCTCGCCGGTGTCGTGCGCAAAGCCGCCTTTTTTGGCGCCCTGGTTGAGCGCCAGGATGGCATTGGCGGACAGCGCGCCAAAGCTCATGGCCGAGATGTTGAACACGCTCGCGTGGTAGGGCTGGGTGCAGGGCGACACCGACTGCGAGGGCGCATCGGGGCTGCCGCCGATCCACACGCGGAAGTCGTGCGACGGCAGCTGCGTGGGCGCGAGCGAGTGGTTCACCCATTCGTAGCCCTGCGCCCCCACGTCCAGGTGCGTGCCAAAGGGGCGGTTGTCCGGGTCGCCCTTGGCGCGCTGGTAGACCAGCGAGCGCTGGGCGCGCGAAAAGGGCGCGGCCTCGCTGTCGCTTTCGATGAAATACTGGCGCACCTCGGGCCGCACATATTCGAGCATGAAGCGGATGTGGCCGATGACCGGGTAGTTGCGCAGGATGGCGTGGCGCGTCTGCTGCAGGTCGTACACGCCCAGGGCCACCAGCGCTGCAAACACCAGCACCACGGGCAGGCCCACGCCAAACGCCACCAGCGCAAACAGCGACAGCAGCAGCCCGAACACGCACAGCGCAAAGGCCGTGTAGCGCACCGGGTACAGGGAGTTCAGTTGGTGGATCATGGGGGTCCTGGTTCTGGGCGGTGGCGCGGGAGGGCTACACTGACCGCCTTTTTATCGGGTTGCCATGTTGCGCGCGGCTCTTTTTTCACGCCCTGGCCTTGCCTGGGCCGCCTTGCATCTGCCGCTGACGAGCGCCACAGCACAAGGCCAGCGCATCATAAAAGTAAAACATCGCTTTACTGCCCCCGCTTTCTCGCTTGACGACCGGAGCCTCCCATGACCGAACCCACATCGCCCACTCCCGCTCACGACGACCTCGACGCCTCCGCTGCGCCCGCTGCCGCACTGGGCCCCGACGAGCTGGAGGAGATGGACAACATCCTCGACGACCTGCGCGCGCGCGGCGAGGAAATCCCGCAGTGGGAGTTCTGCGACGGCTTCATGACCGCGCTGATCTGCAGCCGCCGCCCCATCGGCCCGGCCGAATACCTGCCCATGCTGCTGGGCGACGGCGCCGAGCTGGATGTGGCCGAGGGCGAGCCGCTGCCCCTGCTGCCCGCGTTTGCCGACGCTGCCCAGCAAGCCCGCTTCATGGACCTGTGGATGCGCCGCTGGAACGAGATCGTGGCCCAGCTCGACACCGACGTGAAGACGCTGGACGACGACCGCACCTTCCAGCCCGAAGCCATGGACATGCGCGGCGCGGTGGCCAGCCTCACCGACGAACAGCGCGCCGAGATGGGTGACGACCAGGAGATCCCGTCCTTCGGCCAGGTCTGGGCGCTGGGCTTCATGTTTGCGGTGGAAAACTGGCCCGAAGACTGGGCCGCCCCGCGCGACAAGGAAGCTGCCAAATGGCTGGACGATGCGCTGGAGCGCATCGTCGCCCTGACCGAAGACGACACCGGCAAGCCCGAGGTCTGCATGTACGACGAAGACGGCCCGCCCAGCACCAGCCAGGCGCGCGTGGAAGCCTTCGGCGAAGCCATCTGGGCCGTGTACGACCTGCGTCAGCTGTGGAAGAGCATGGGCCCGCGCGTGGAGACGGTGCGCAAGGCGCCCGAGCCGGGGCGCAACGACCCTTGCCACTGTGGCAGCGGCAAGAAGTACAAGAAGTGCCACGGAGGTTGAGTACAACCCCCTGAGGCCCTGCGGGCCTTCCCCCTTCTCTCGAATCGCTATGCGATTCGGGAAGGGGGACGCCACCAGCGCGGCGGGGCGGCCCTTGCGCGGTGGCCGCTGGTAGGGCTGCGCGCACTGAAAAGATCGGAATCGGTTCGAGCGCTTGGCCTCCAGCGCCGGTCATATCGTTTGCATTCGAATGCTATTACATTTGTAGCTATTGACGCTTGATGGATAGGCGTCAGAACTTTTTTTGATCTGAAAAACATCGCAGCGCGCCTTTGGGCGCGCTTTGCTTTTTGCAGGGCACACCGCATGAACTCTTCCACCTTGACTCGCCTGCGCGCCGAATGGGCGCCCAGCATCCCGCGCGAACTGCTGGCTGGCGCGGTGGCCACGTTTGCGCTCATCCCCGAGGTCATCGCTTTCTCCTTCGTGGCGGGCGTGGACCCTTCGGTGGGGCTCTTTGCCTCGTTTGTCATCAGCTTGGTGATTGCTTTCACCGGCGGGCGGCCGGCCATGGTGTCTGCTGCGGCGGGCTCGGTGGCGCTGGTGGCCGCGCCGCTGGTGCAGTCGCATGGGCTGGGCTACCTGCTGGCAGCCGGGTTGCTGGCCGGTGTGGTGCAGGTGGCGTTTGGGCTGATGAAGCTGGGCGTGCTGATGCGCTTTGTGTCCAGCTCGGTACGCACCGGGTTTGTGAATGCACTGGCCATCCTGATCTTTGCCGCGCAGCTGCCGCATCTGCACGGGGCCAGTACAGCCACCTGGGGTGCGTTGGCGTTGGGGCTGGCGCTTATCTACGGACTGCCGTGGCTGGGCCAGCGGTTGGCGTGGCCTGCGCTGTCCGTGATCCCGTCACCGCTGATCTGCGTGGTGGTGCTCACCGTGCTGGCGTCTGCACTGGGCCTGAAGTTACCCACTGTGGGAAACCTGGGCCAGTTGCCCGATGCGCTGCCCGTGTTTGCGCTGCCGCAGGTGCCCGTGTCGCTGGACACACTGCGCATCATCCTGCTGCCCGCGCTGGCGATTGCCATGGTGGGCCTGCTCGAATCGGTGCTGACCGCCGCCGTGGTCGATGAGCTGACCGACACCCCCAGCGACAAGAACCGTGAATGCGCGGGCCTCGGCGTGGCCAACATCGCGGCCAGCTGCTTTGGCGGCATTGCGGGCTGCGGAATGATCGGCCAGGCCGTGGGCAACGTGAAATACGGCGGGCGCGGGCGCCTGTCCACGCTGTTCGCGGGGGTGTTTCTGCTCATCCTCATGGTGGCGCTCAAGCCTTGGGTGTCGCAGGTGCCGGTGATTGCGCTGGTGGCCATCATGGTCATGGTGTCGGCCGAGACGTTCGACTGGAAGTCGCTCGGCGCCCTGGTGCGCCACCCGCGCCTGTCCAGCGCCGCCATGCTGTCCACAGTGGCCGTCACCATCGCCACCCACAACCTGGCTGCCGGCGTGGCCGTGGGCGTGGTGCTCAGCGGGGTGTTCTTTGCGTTCAAGGTGTCGCGCATGCTGGACGTGCGCATGCACGACGACGCACAGACCGGCCAACGCACCTGGCATGTGTCCGGTCAGGTGTTCTTTGCATCGGCCGACGCGTTCATCGAGGCCTTCGACGTGCTGGGCGCCGAAGGCCGCCCGGTGGTCATCGACGTGACGCACGCCCACTTCTGGGACATCACTGCCGTCGCTGCGCTCGACAAGGTGGTGGAGCGCCTGCGCCACCACGGCTGCACGGTGCAGGTGCTGGGGCTGAACGAAGCCAGTGCGGTGCTGATCGACCGCCTGGCGGGCGATGCAGCGCTGGCCCAATAGCCCGCTCGCTCCCTAGCCGCCCTGCGCCAGAAACTTCTTCAGATTACCCGCCGCTGTACTGCGCACCTTACGCTTGAGCGATGGCGACCAGCCCAGCAGCAGCCCGGGTGCACCCAGTGCCTGCCGCGCCCAGCGCCAGAAGTTGAAGCGGTCGCGGTGCGTGGCAATCAGCCCCTCGGGCGTGAAGGTGAAGGTGCCGTCGATGATGTTGTGCACCTTGTGCCCCGTGGCGCTGAAGAGGTAGTGCGCCTCCCAGTGGGCCTTGCCGCCCTGCGCATCGGCGTCGATGCCGCTGAACTCCAGCTTCCAGTGCTCGGCGGCGCCGGGCTTTTTCGTCGCAGTGCACAGCATGCGCCACATGCCGGCCACCTGCTCGCGGCCTTTCAGGGAAAAGGCTTCGTCGTCAAACGTGGCGTCGGGGGCATAGCAGGCTGCCATGGTGGCGTGGTCCAGTTGCGCAAACGCGGTGTAGAAGCGCTGCAGGGTCTGGGCGTTGGGGTGCATGGGTTCTCCTCCTCAAGGGCGCCCATGCTACACCGGGGCCGTTGCGCTGCCTGCCCCCTGCGGGACCGGCACGGCGATGTGCGTTCAGCCGGTGCGCAACCCTCCGATGCGCCGCCGCTTGGTGTCGTCCAATGCGTCCAGCACCTGGATGCCGTGCGCATACCCCTGCTGCACGATCTGCTCGAACCGGTTCCACTGCAGCATGCCCACGCGGTCCATGGGGGGGTTGAAGTACAGGTCTGTGAGCTGCTGCGACTGGCGCTGGCGCGACATGCTGTACAGGATGGTGACCTGCATGAGGTAGCTGGCCAGCGAGGGCAGCTTGTAGCGACGCTGCGCGCGCGGCCGCAGCTTGTCGCGCAACAGGGCCCAGCTGCTGGGGATGTCGTCCAGCTCGATGCGACGCGGTTTGCGGAAGTTCAGGTCCACACCAATCACGGTGCCTACGCCGCGCATGCTGCTGCGCATAACGTCCACGGGAAAGTTGTTGAACGTACCGCCGTCGCACAGCAGGTCGCCCTCGTGCACCACGGGCGGCAGTGCGCCGGGGATGGAGATGCTGGCCAGCAGTGATTTCACCAGGCTGCCCCGGCGCACCACCTGTTCGCTGGCGCGCGAGTAGTTGGTGGCCACGCAGTAGTAGTTCTTCCACAGGTCCTCGACCTGCGCCGGAAAGCCCACCAGCTGGCCCACTGCGTCGTGCAGGATGTGACGCAGGCGGCGGCCCTTGATGAGCGACATCAGCGGCAGCAGGCTCCAGTCGCCCGTGGGGTTGGTGCGGAACGCCTCGCGGGCGTTGTCCATCACCGTGGTCAGGGGCTGGTCGGACGCCACATACGCGGCCATCACCGACCCGATGCTGGTGCCGCCCACGCAGTCGATCTCCACGCCTTCTTCCTGCAGCGCGCGGTAGATGCCCAGGTGCGCAAACCCGCGCGCGCCGCCACCGGCCAGCACCAGGCCCACAGCCGTGCGGCTCTGGATGCGGGCCAGGCGCGCCATGTCGCGGTCGAGGGCAGGGCGCACATGCACGTGGTCGGCCACGGGGCGGCGGTCCAGCCATTGCTGGGTGCCGCGCGGGCACTGCGTGCCTTCCGGGTGCAGCAGCACCAGGATCTCGGCGGCCTCGGCCAGGGGCGCGCGGCGCAGCAGGCAGTTTTCTTCAATGGGGTGGATGGCGGGCTCGGCCTGTGCGTCGGCCAGCAGCAGCAACTCGTCGCAGTGGCGGCTCACGCGGCGCGTCCAGGGCGTGGGCTCCGGGTCTGCCAGCAGCAGCACGAAGTCATTGCGCGCCTCGATCTCGTCGAGCAGCATGGCGATGCGCCGGTTGGCCGTGGCGTCGGCACCTTCACGCTGGGCAATGCCGGGTTCGTGCAATTCGGCATCCACGGTGGTCGAGTCCACCACCCGCACGCGGCCCACCGTGCCGAGGTGGCGCGCCAGGCGCTGGCCAAAGGCCTGCAGGTCCACGCCGCTGCTCACGGGCAGCAGGCCCATGGCCACAGGGCGCTCCTGCGCGGCCGTGTGGGCGGCGGTGCCTGACTGCAGGCGCTGGATGATCTGGCGTGTGAGGGCAATCGACACCTGGGCGCTGCTGGCCAGCAGGGTCTTGAACACGTCCTTGGTCAGGCGCACCAGCACCGAGTCGCGCACTGCGACCACGGTGGCGGCGCGGGGGGCGTCGGTGAACAGGCTGATCTCACCAATCACCTGGCCCCGGCCCATGTCGGCGACGCGGCGCTGCGTGCCACTGTGGCCGTCGTCACTGCGCACATAGGCGCGCAGGCGGCCGCTGACGGTGAGGTACATCGATTCGCCGGGCTCGCCCTGGGTCATCAGCGTGCTGCCGCCGGGCACCTCCACCCATTCCAGCTGGGCGCGCAGCAGCTCCAGCGCCTCGGGCTCGATGCCTGGCAGAAAGTTGCGCAGGTGCTCGGTGAGCAGTTGGTTCTGGGTCGCGGTAAAGGGAGGCATGGTCACGCAATGGGCAAGGCACAGTGAAGGCGCTGCGAAAGGTGATGGCTGGCCAGCCACCGGTGCTGGCCAAGTGTTCCGCAGCGTGCGAAGCGGCGGATTCTAGGAACGCGAAGGCCCCTGTGCGCACTGCACGGAGCATGGCGCCTGCGCAGCGCGTGAACAAATGCACGGCAGGCCCTTTCGATTGCCCCTTCGGGCCGAATGGGACCGGGCCGTCAGCGCATGAAGCTGCGAAGTGCCTCGGCGGTTTCGCCGGGCAATTGTTCAGGAATGAAGTGCCCCGCCGGCACGGCCTGGCCCGTGACCACGCCTGCACACTGCGCCTGCCACAGCGCCAGCGGATCAAACAGCCGGTGCACCACACCGTGCGCGCCCCAGATCACCAGGGTATCGCACGCAATCTTCTCGCCGCGCGCGCGGCTGTCACTGTCATGGTCCAGGTCGATGCCTGCGCTGGCGCGGTAGTCCTCGCAGGCGGTGTGGCTGGCCTCGGGTGTGCAAAAGCAGCGCTCGTAGTCGGCCAGGGCCTGGGGCTCGATGTGGGCCAGGCCTGCGCTGCCCCAGCCGCCCAGCTTGGCGTGCAGGTAGGCGCGCGCGTTGCCGCCGATCATGGTCTCGGGCAGCGGCGCGGGCTGGATCAGGTGGAACCAGTGGTAGTAGGCGCGCGCAAACTCCATGTCGGTGCGCGCGTACATGTCGAGCGTGGGCGCGATGTCGATCACGCACAGCTTCCTGACGCGCGCGGCGTGGTCCAGCGCCAGCCTGTGGGCCACCCGGCCGCCCCGGTCGTGGCCGCACAGGTAGAACCGGTCGTGGCCCAGCGTGGTCATCACCTCGGCCATGTCTTGCGCCAGGGCGCGTTTGCTGTAGTTGCTGTGGTCGGGCAAGCCGGGCGCGTGGGATGAGTCGCCATAACCGCGCAGGTCCGGCAGTACCAGGCAGTAGTCACGCGCCAGTTGCTGCGCCACACGGTGCCACAGCGCATGCGTTTGCGGAAAGCCGTGCAGCAACAGCAGCGGCGGAGCGCCCACGGTACCGCCGGTGCGCACAAAGATCTCCGCGCCGGAGGTGGTGATGCGCTGGGTGGCAAAGCCGTCAAACCAGGAGGGTGTCGTTGTCATGGCCGTATGGTGTGGCAAGGGGCGGGGGAAGCCCTGTCTTGTGGACGACAGCGGCTACCCATGCCGGGGCATGGTGCCCCGGTAGGGTCAGGCAGGCAGCAGGCTCAGCAGCCGCTTCAGGGCGTACCGCAGCGTGGCGGTGCGGACGGCGGCGCGGTCCCCGGCGAAGTGCTGCATTTCGCTGTGGGTTTCGCCGCCCACGCACCAGGCAAACCACACGGTGCCCACCGGCTTGGCCTCGGTGCCGCCTGTGGGGCCCGCGACGCCCGTCACGGCCAGGCTGACCTGCGCGCGCGAGTGGGCAAGGGCGCCGTCGGCCATGGCACGCGCTACGGGTTCGCTCACGGCACCGTGCTGATCGATCAGGCCGGGGGGCACGCCCAGCATCTCGGCCTTGGCTTCGTTGGAGTAGGTCACAAAGCCGCGCTCAAACCACTGGCTGGAGCCCGACAGGTCGGTGCAGGCGGCGGCGATCATGCCGCCGGTGCAGCTTTCGGCTGTGGCCAGTAGGTGGCGGCGGGCCAGCAAACGCAGCGATATTTGCGTCAAATTGGCCTCAAGCGCTTGTATTTCTTGCGCTAGCAGCTCACTTTTTGATAGTGACGTGGGTGCCATCAGAACCTCCACAGTGCAATGACCAGCAAGGTACAGAAGGCTGCCACAAAGTCGTCCCACAAGATACCCCAGCCCCCGCGCCAGCCAAAGCCCTTGAACAGGCTGTCAGCCCAGCCCACCGGGCCGGGTTTGGCGGCGTCAAAAAAGCGGAACAGCCCAAACGCCACCACCTGCCCCCACAGCCCTATGGGCATGGCCAGCCACAGCACCAGCCAGAAGGCCACCACCTCGTCCCACACGATGCTGCCGGGGTCGGCCACGCGCATGTGGCGTGCTGTGGTGGTGCAGGCCCACCAACCCACCACGGTGCTGATCGCGATCAGCAGGCCCATTTGCCGCGGGTTCAGCCACTGCTGCAGCACCAGGTATGCCAGCCAGGCCCACAGCGTGCCCACGGTGCCCGGTGCCTTGGGGGCCAGGCCGGCACCAAAGCCCAGCGCCATGAAGTGGGCCGGGTGGGACAGCATGAAGCGCACGCTGGGGCGCAGGGGGGCAAGGCTGGGCTGGGGCTCGGAAACGGTCATGGCACGGAAGAAAAGGGGTCAGGCGCTGGCGGTGTTGCCGGTAGCCCCGGCGGGCAGGCGCACCAGCAGCACGGGCACAGGGGCGGTGCGCGCGATCTGCTCGGCATCGCTACCCATCAGCACGCGGGCGAGGCCACGGCGCCCGTGGGTGCCCAGCACGATCAGGTCGGCGCCCCAGGCCTGGGCGTGTTCCACCACCAAGTCAGCCACCCGGGCGTCGAGGTTTTCGATCAGCACGGTGTCCACTGGCACGCCGCTTTGCGCCACGCGCTCCTGGGCGCGGCGCAGCCAGGCCTCGCCGGCCTGGCGCAGGCGGGGCAGCACTTCCTGGCTGTACACATCGGGCCGCTCAAAACCGCTGATGTGGGCCAACGGGTCCATCACGTTCAGCAGGCGAATGCGTCCGCCCGTGGCCTGGGCCAGGCCCGTGGCTTCGTTCACGGCGTGGTCGGCGGTGGGGCTGCCGTCAACGGCAACGAGGAGGTGTTGGTAACTCATGGCGGCGGGCTCCTGGGGGCTCGGTGGCGCCTTGGCAGGCGCTGTGACGGATTGTGACCGACCCGCTGTTGCGCGGGGCGTTCAGAGGGCCAGTCACCGTGTCTCCAAGGTCACTGGCGTTCGATCAGCTCTACGTCCTTGGGGTAACGGATGGTGTGCTCGGCACTGAACTGTGCCGTGGCCCCCGCGGCCACGGGCTGTTGCCAGGCCACGGTGCCGGGCGTGCGGTTCCATGCCGTGTCTGCTGGTTGGGGCTGGTAGCGCGATTCGACCTCGATCTTTTCATTGCGCGAGACCGGTGCGGCATGCAGCACCTGCAGCGTGATGGCTGTCTTGTGGCGGTTCTCCACGCTGTAGGCCCGGCGCGTCTTGCGCTCCACGCGCGAGCCGGTAAAACCGCTGCTGCCCGTCAGGTCCTGCACAGGCTCGGCCCGCACGGTGACCAGTTCATCGCGGCCAAACGGCAGGCTGGTGCTGCCCGCCGGGGCACCGGCGCTGGGTGCGCCGAAGTTGATGCGGCCGTTGCCCACAAAGGCGCCGTCGCGGTACAGGCCCGCTGCGCCTGCGGGCCATACACCGGGCGGCTGCGCAATCTGCGCGACCAGGTAGGCCGCTTCTTCCACGGCGGGTGCCGTGCGTGTGATCAGTGTGGCGGGGGCGCTGTGGCTGCCCAGCGCCAGCGTCAGGCGCTGGCCGCTGGAAGGCACAGTGATGCGCTGGGGCACGGCGAACTCGGTGGCAAACCCTTTGTCGAGGGCGCTCACGTCAAACGTGGGCATGGCCTCTTCGGCGGCATTGCGCGACCGGGACAGCGACGCAACGGTCGGTGCGGGCGCTGGTGCCATCGCCATGGCGGGTGCAGGCGAGCCTTGGGGCGGTGGCGCCACGTTCAGCCACCAGGGGCGCGGCAGTTGTCCTTGTGTGGCGCGCCCGGGCTGGCCCGTCGACAAGGTCAGCTGCACGTTACCCCAGTCTTCACCACTGTTTTGCGCCACCAGGGCCTGGCGCTCGATGAGCACCGTGGATTTGTTGGCATCGAGCGTGGCGCGGTAGCTGGGCTGCCAGCCAGGGCCGCGCACCTGGTAGGACAGGCGCAGTTCGGCCTCGCGCTCCGTGGCCAGGTTGATGGTGACCGACACCACCCGTGCGCGTTGGCTGGCCACGCGGTCACGCTCGGCCACCAGGGGTTTGAGGGCCAGTTCCAGCGCCTCCTGCTTGCGCTGGAGCTGGTGCGCGCGCGCAGCGCTGTCCTGCCCGGACCTGCGCAGCACCTCTGCGGTGGCGGTGATCTGTGCGGGCGTTGGAGTGGCGGCACGGGGGGCGGTGTTGGCAGACGCTGGCGCCTCCGGGCCCGTGCCGGTTTGCGCCACACTGCGCAGGTAGCCATCCACCAGCTGCAGGGCCGAAGCCTCGGCCTTCACCCCGGCGATCTGATCCTCCAGCTCGCGGATGCGGCCGTCCAGCGGGCTGGCGCAGCCTGCTGCCACATCGCGGTCCTCGGTGAGCACATTGAACTCGCCCACGCGCACGGCAGGGTCGGCGTTGATCTGAAGGCTCTGCACATCCAGCGACGCGGGCAGGCAGGCCAGCGTGAGGCTGCGTGCGCCAGCGGTCACCTTGGCCACACGCTCCACCGTGGCGCTGCCAGGGTAGACGGTGACGCGGGCGATGCGGGAGGTGTCTTGGGCTTGGGCAGGAAAGGTCGCCAGAAGAAACAGTGCCAGACTGGCCAACACGGGGCGGGTCACGGCAGGGGGGATGGGCATGAGCGGCTCCTGAGATGCGCAGAGTGCACGGATGCTAGCAGCCGCACGTACTGCTGCCATTGGGGATGGGGCCTGTCTCTTGCCTGGCTTGCTGGAGGGTGCAATGTCCCTAGGATCGCCCAACGTCCTGTAACCATTTCTGCAGGGCAATCTGCCGTGTGATGTGCCTTGGCGTTTAAAAATGCCGGCGCGGGCGTGGAGCCCGCTCACTCCTTTCTAGCCTTTGTTGGAGACACCGCGTGCAGGACACCCAGGACAAGAGTGCCTTTGATTCCGCCATTCGAGCGCTGGAGTTCGAGATTGCCAACGCTGGCACCCACCTGGCGATCGATGCCGCAGCGCGGCAGTCCTATGCGATGCAGATACAGGTCATGGCGAACGAACTGCGGGGCCAGGTGGCCAGCGGGCGCATGACATGGGCGCAAGCCGCGCAGCAGGCCCAAGAGGCGCGCAACGCGATCATGGAAGTCATCCGCGGGCGCAGCACCCCGGTAGGTCGCGCCATGGCGGAGCGACTCAAGCGGGAGGGCAAAACCCTCAATGAACTGATTGCGCGCAAGACGCAGCAACTGCATGGCGTGTCCGCCGACTTCAACCGGCTGTCGGCTACGCAGAAGAATGCGGTGTACGCGGAGATCGTCAAGTCCGCAGGCACCTCCAATCCCCGGGTGACGGCCACCATGCGCAACCTTTCGCGCGCGGGGCGCGGTCTGCTGGTGGTGTCCATCGCTATCTCGGTGTACTCCGTCGCCAATGCCGAAGACAAGGCCAGTGCTGCGCGCCGCGAACTGGCAGTGACGGGCGCAGGCATTGGCGGTGGTATTGCAGGCGGTGCGGTGGCGGGCCTGGCATGTGGCCCGGGAGCTCCAGTGTGTGTCACTGTGGGAGCTTTTGTAGGCGGCGCTTTGGCTGCGTTTGGCGTGGACTTCTTCTGGTAGTGGGGGGCTTTTCACATGCAGATCGTGTCCCCCGCAGACCTCTCGGTAGTACGCGTCCGTACGCCCCATGAAGACGCTCCACCCCAGTGCGAGATCCTGCGAAACGGTCAGGCGTCCGTATGCCGGGTGCCGGGCGCTGTGCTGGAGATGGCCGCTCAGTGGCAGTCGTTTTACCTGTTGTTCACCACCGACGACACGCCGTTTGAAGAGCTGCTGCACATCCACCTGCTGGACGCTGATCTGCGCTTGCTGGATTCCGCGACGCTGGGCGGCATCTACGCGACGGGATCGTTCTCGCCGCTCGAGTCGGCTGAGCTGGACACATTCCGCTTCCGTTTCATCGGCGACACCGACTGGAGCGTTCAGGTACTCCCCGAGCCGGGCTTTCGTATTCCGCTGTGGTCGGAGCCCACAGGCGTGAGCCGCCCTGTAGGTTTCACCCGGCATTTCATCGTGCGTGGGCAGCCGCAGCCTGAGCACACCTGACACGGCCTCTACAGCACCAAGGGCACCTCTGCCGCCAGAAAGTCATACACCGCCCTGATCTTGCGGCTGGTGCGTATCTCGCGGTGCACTGTCAGCCAGATGGGCAGATCAGGAAGCGGCAGCTGGGGCAGCACGGCCACCACGTTCGGGTCGGTGCGGGCCATGTAGTTGCCCACAAAGCCAATGCCCAGCCCTGCGCGCACGGCCTCCCAATAGGCCATGAGGTCGTCGGTGCGGAACGCGAAGTGCTGGCGTTCCACGGGGTAGCCCATGGCGGCAAAGCCTTGCTGGATGTCTTCGTGCCGGTCGTTGCCCACCAGCTCGTGCTGCAGCAGGTCGGGCGGTTGGCGGGGCGTGCCCTTGCGGCGCAGGTAGTCGCGGTGGGCGTAGGCGCCCAGCGTGACGGCGCCGATGCGCTTGGCCACCAGGCTGGCCTGGTCGGGGCGCACCATGCGCAGCGCAATGTCGGCCTCGCGCCGCAGCAGGTTGGTGACCTGGTTGCTGGCCACCAGCTCCACCTGCACCTCGGGCAGCGCCTGGCGCATGCGCGCCAGCACGGGCGGCAGCAGCACACAGGCCACGGGTTGGCTGGCGGTGATGCGCACGGTGCCGGTCACGCCTTCCTCGGCGCCCGACACGCTGCGAGCCAGCTGGTGGGCGCCCATCTCCATAGCGCGGGCCGATTCGGCCAGCCGCAGCGCCGTGGCCGTGGGCAGCAGGCCACGCCCGGTGCGCTCGAACAGCACCACGCCCAGCTGCGATTCCAGTTCGGCAATGTGGCGGCCGATGGTGGGCTGGCTGGCGTTGAGTGCGCGTGCCGCGCCCAGCAGGCTGCCCTGGTCGAGCGCGGCCAGGAAGGACTGCACGAGGCTCCAGTCAAAGGTCTGGTTCATGGCGATAGCGTGCCTGCGAAAGGGCTACAGCGGGGTGGTTGGTGGTATTCATATTTGCATTGCTGGTATGAATGCTTAGCCAATTGTGTAACAGTTCCTGCGTTTTCACAATCGCTCTATCCCTTGTGAATGGAGCCCTGGCATGACCCCTCAACCCTTGCTTCCCACCGCTGGCGAGCAGCCGCCTACCGTGTTGATCCTGGGCGCTCGCGGCCGCCTGGGCCTGGCTGCCACCCGTGCGTTTGCACAGGCAGGCTGGCAGGTGCTGGCCCAGGTGCGGCCCGGCGCGCAGCGCGCCACCTTGCCTGCCATCGCCGGGGTGTGGTGGATGCCCGTGGCGGTCGACGACACCGCCGCGCTGGCTGCCCAGGCGCAAGGGGCGCAGGTGGTGGTGCATGCGCTCAACCCCGCCTACACCCACAAGGCCTGGCGCGAAGAGGCACCCGCATTGATGGAGGCGGCCATTGCCGTCAGCCGCCAGCTGCGCGCCACGCTGATGCTGCCGGGCAACGTCTACAACTTTGGCAAAACCATGCCGCCAGTGCTGCGCGAAGACACGCCCCAGGCCGCCACCGGTTTCAAGGGCCGCATGCGGGTGCAGCTGGAGCAGCGCCTGCAGGCCGCCACGCAAGCGGGCGAGATGCGCGCCGTGGTGCTGCGCGCCGGGGACTTCTTTGGCAGCGGCACCGGCAGCTGGATCGACCAGGCCATCGCCAAGGACCTGCCCCGGGGCCGCATCACCTGGCCCGGCCCGCTGGACGTGACCACGCCCTGGGCGTACCTGCCCGACCTGGCCCGCACGCTGGTGCGCGTGGCGCAGGAGCGGCACCGGCTGGCCGCCTTCGAGTGCCTGCACTTCGCGGGCCACCACGTCACCGCGCAGCAGTGGCTGCGCAGCTTCACGGCCATTGCGGCGGAGCAGGGCTGGCTGCCCGCAACGGGCGCGCTACGGGGGGGGAAGTTGCCTTGGCCCTTGCTGCGCTTGGCCGGCTTGGTGGCACCCACGTTCGCCGCGTTGGCGGACATGCGCTACCTGTGGAGCACGCCGCACCGGCTGGACAACACCCGCCTGCGCGCCCTGACCGGCGACGAAGTCCACACCCCGTTTGACCAGGCCGTGCGCCAGGCGCTGGCGGATCTAGGGCTGGTGGCCATTCACACGCCCCGCGCCGCGCTGGCCGGACCCCACCCACTTTGACCCTTTGGAGCACTCCCATGAACCGTCGCAACTTCATCCGCCTGGCCGGTGGCGGCACCATCGCCGCTGCCACGGCAGGCTCGCTGGCTGCCTGTGGCGCACTGGGCTCGCACTATCCCGCCGAGGCGGTGGAGGCCTGGAACGGCCCAGTGGGCGAGACCGACCTGCGCCGCCGCGCCGTGGCTTACGCCATCACCGCGCCCAACCCGCACAACCTGCAGCCCTGGCTGGTGGACCTGCGCGAGCAGAGCGTAATCACCCTGCGCACCGACCGCGAGCGCGTGCTGCCCCACACCGACCCGCTGGGCCGCCAGATCCTCATCGGCCACGGCGCGTTTCTGGAACTGCTGGTAATGGCGCTGGCCCATCAGGGCGTGGCCAGCCAGGTGCAACTGTGGCCACAGGGTGAGCTGCCCTTGGCGCCGAAAGACTGGGACGACCGCCCGGTGGCGCGCATCACGCTGCAGCCCGGTGGTCAGCCCGACCCACTGTTTGCCCACGTGCTGTTGCGCCGCACGCCCAAGACCGACTTCGACACCACTCGCCCCGTGGCGCCCGAGCTGCTGGCCCGCTTGCTGGCCAGCGCCCCAGCCTCCGGGCAGACCGCATTGCGCGTGGGCGGCACCGTGGCGGCAGACCAGTTGCCCGCATTGCGCACGCTGTGCTGGGAGTCCGCCCAGGTCGAGCTGCTCACGCCGCGCACCATGATGGAAAGCATCCACCTCACCCGCGTGGGCCCGGCGGAGATCCTACAGCACCGTGACGGCATCTCGATCAACTCGCCCTTTGTGCGCGCCGTGGCCGCGCTGGGCCTGTTCGATCGCACCCAGCCCCCGGCCGAAGGCAGCGCCGCCTACAAAAGCGCGATGGGGCGTTTTGAGGGCCACAGCAGCACGGCCATGGGGTTTGTGTGGATCACCGGGCCCAACACGCGCAGCGACCAGGTCCAGGCCGGGCGTGCGTATGTGCGTCTGCAGCTGCAGGCCACCGCGCTGGGCGTAGGCATACACCCCATGAGCCAGGCCCTGCAGGAGTTTGCCGAGATGGCGCCGCACTACGAACGGGTGCACCAGCTGGTGCTGGGCCAGCCCGCGCCGCGCACGCCGCACGATGCCACGGTGCAGATGTTCTGCCGCATGGGCTACGCACCCGACCCGGCGCCCGCCACGCCGCGCAGGGCGCTTGCGAAATTTGTACGGACGTGAGTTCGAGTCCGGCTGTCCTCTGCGCAGAGGGCTGATGCAGATCAACCTCCGGCTACAAGCTGGCGCGCTTTGCCGCTGCTTCACACGCCGTTCAGGTGGCGTTCATCGCAGTTTTCTACAGTTGCTGCATTGCAATAAATGGTGACTGGTGATGTGGAAGAAGGTTTTGGTGGGCGCCCTGGCGCTGGCAGGTGCGGCTTGGCTGATGGCACTGTGGGGGCCGCAGCCAGCGCCGCCTGCGTGGGGCGATGTCTGGTGGTGGCGCAACCAGCTGATCCTGCTCACCGGGGTGTCGGCCTGGGCGCTGATGTCGTTGATCATGGTGCTGGCCGTGCGCCCCGCGTGGTTGGAAAAGCCCTTGGACGGCCTGGACAAGAGCTACCGCCTGCACAAGTGGGCGGGCATCGGGGCCATCGTGCTGGCGCTGCTGCACTACGGGCTGCAGCTGTCGCGCAGCCTGCTGGCGGCCTGGGTGGGCCGTCCGGTGCGTGCGCCGCGGGCGGACTGGTGGCTCAACACCTTCCGCCACCTGGCTGAGGAGATGGGGGAATGGGCGGTGTGGTTCCTGGCGGCCATGCTGGTTATCACGCTGTGGCAGCGGTTTCCGTACCACGTCTGGCGCTACCTGCACAAGCTGCTGGCCGGGGTGTACCTGGTGCTGGCGTTTCATGCCGTGGTGCTGACGCCACCCGCCTGGTGGGCGCAGCCTGCGGGCGTGCTGGTGGGCCTGTGCACGCTGGTGGGGGTGTTGTGCGCCGTGCGCTCGCTGGTCGGGGCCATCGGGCGCAGCCGCCGCCATGCGGCCCACGTGGTGAGCGTGGCGCCTCAAGGGGCCCGCGTGCTGGAGGTGACCTGCCAGGTCAGCCCCGCCAGTGCCTGGCGGCATACGGCTGGGCAGTTTGCGTTTGTCACGTTTGGCAAGGCAGAAGGCGCGCACCCGTTCACCCTGCTCAATGCCGATCAGGGCGCCGGCATGCTGCGCTTTGCGATCAAGGCGCTGGGCGATCACACGGCACAGTTGCCTTTGCAAGTGCAGCCGGGCCAGCGGGTGAACATCGAGGGGCCGTATGGCTGCTTCGACTTCCGCAGCGATAGCGCCCCTGAACAGGTGTGGGTGGCTGCGGGCATTGGCGCCACGCCGTTCATGGCCTGGCTGGAGTCGCTACAGTCCACGCCCGCGCTGGCACCCCGGGTGCACCTGCACTACTGCGTGCGCCATACGGGCGAGGCCGTGTTTGCCGAGCGCATGGCCGCGCTGTGCGCCCGTCTGCCCAGCGTGGCGCTGGATATTCACTACAGCGACGATGCCGGGCCCGTGACGCCGGCAGTGCTCCTGGCAGGCACCAGCCCGGCGGCCAGTGTGTGGTTCTGCGGGCCGCAGGGTTTAGCCGAGGCGGTGCGGCAGGGTATGCAGCAGCTGGGGCGTTCGCCTGCGCGCTTTCACCAGGAGTTGTTCCAGATGCGTTGAGGGCAGAGGCCCTGCGCCTCTCCGTGGCCTAGCGTGTCGGGTGCTGGTCCGTGGGCACCAGATATTCCCGCACCAGGGCCCGCGCGCGGTGCAGGCGGCTTTTGGCGGCCTCGCGCGTCACACCCAGCCGCTGCGCCATTTCTTCGATGGTCAGTTCCTCGAAGTCGCGCAGCAGCAGGGCTTCGCGGTACAGGGGCGGCAGCGAGTCAATGGCCAGGGCCAGGTCGTGGCGCAGTTCGTGGTCGGGGCGGTGGGACCAGGCGAGGTTGTCCTCCACCTGCGCCAGCGGCTCGCCCTTGAGCCAGGCCAGCATGGGCCGCATGCACAGCCGTTGCACGATGCGCACCACCCAGCCGCCAAACGCCGCCACCTCGCGCAGTGCGCCCACGCGGCGGTAGACGATGATGAGGGCCTCCTGCACCACGTCGTCCGTCGCGGTGGTGGCCGCGCAGTGGCGCAGCGCATAGCGGCGGATGTCAGGACGGGTGAGGCGCAGCAGCTGCTCCATCGCATTCGCGTCACCGCTGCGCGCGGCGGGCAGCAGCTGGGCCACGGTGAGGGGCGGGGACGTTGCTGTCATGGGGCGCCGCTCACTCGACCGGCTTGCGGCCCACCATGGCGCAGGCGGGGCAGTAGCCGAACGCCCCGCTCAGGATGCTGCCCACGCCCGAGGCGGCCAGCACCAGGCCCAGGGGCGATGCGGCCAGCCACCACAGCCCGGCGGCAATGAGGGCGATCCCACCGACAACGCGCAGCAGGCTTTCGGGGCGGGTGATGTTCTTGCGGTACAGCATGGTGAAAAGCTCCTTGGTGGGGTGACGAAGGTGCCAGCACAGGGCGCCTTCACCACCAAGAGCCGCTGTTTGCGCAAAAGGATTCATGGGTTGAAAAAATTTTTGCCGTCCACCACCCATCACCCGAAATGGTCGAACGAGGCATAGCGGTTCTCCACCACGTGCCCCAGTGCATCCACCAACTGCAGGCCGGGCTCGGCCAGCACCGTGCCAATGCGGGTGACGGGCGTGCCGCTGGCTTGCGACGCGGCAGCCACGGCATCGCGCCGCGCGGGTGGGGCGGTGAAGGCCAGTTCGTAGTCGTCACCGCCAGCCAAGGTGCATTGGTGGAGCAGTTTGGCGTCGAATACGCCAGATGCGCTAGTCGAATATGCCTTTTCTGCTATCAAATCAGTAGTCAATGAGGTGTCGATGCGGGCCCCCACGCCAGAGGCCTTCAGGATGTGCGATAGGTCGCCCAGCAGGCCATCGCTCACATCCATCGCGCTGCTGACCACACCGCGCAAGGCAAGGCCCAGGGCCACGCGCGGGGTGGGGCGCTCCAGCCGCTGGCGCGCGCGGGCGAGCACCTCGGCGGGCAGGGTAATGTGGCCGAGCAGGGCCTCCAGCGCCAGCCGGGCGTCGCCCAGCGTGCCGCTCACATAGATGTCGTCGCCGTGCCGCGCACCGCTGCGCAGCAGGGCCTGGCCGGTGGGAACCTCGCCAAACACGGTGATGCAAATGTTGAGCGGGCCTTGCGTGGTATCGCCGCCCACCAGCTCGCAGCCATGCGTATCGGCCAGCGCCAGCAGCCCGCGCGAAAAACCTGCGAGCCACGCTTCATCCACCCGGGGCAGTGACAGGGCCAGGGTGAATGCGAGCGGCTTGGCGCCGCACGCCGCCAGGTCCGAAAGGTTCACGGCCAGCGCCTTGTGGCCCAGGGCTTCGGGGTCCACGTCGGCAAAGAAGTGGCGGCCTTCCACCAGCATGTCGCTGGAGACGGCCAGCTGCATGCCGGGTGCGGGCGCCAGCAGCGCGCAGTCGTCGCCCACACCCAGGGCCGCCTTGCGCACGGGGCGGGTGAAATAGCGGGTAATCAGGTCGAATTCACCCATGGCAGTGGTTGGTAATCCAGAAAAGGTCAAAAGGCGTCATGGGTATCCAGCACTGCTGGCTTGTGCAGAAAACCACGTCGCCCAGTGGTCGATGCAGGCCTGAATTTTGGGCAGCCGGTGCCTGCGCGTGAGGGTGATGGCGTGGATGGGCGTGGGCTGCAGGTCCACGCAGTCGGCCAGCACCGGCGCCAGCAGACCCTGGCGCACGAGGGGCTCGGCCACTACCGTGGCCAGTCGCGCAATGCCCAGGCCCTGCAACGCCAGCCGCGCGGTGATGGCGGTGCTGCCCGAGCGCCAGTGGCCCTCGGCCACCAGCACCTCGGGCACGCCATCAACCAAAAAGGGCCAGTGGTTCAGAAAGGCCACCGCGCTGTTGGTGATGAGCCGGTGCTGGCGCAGGTCGCCCGGCTGCTGCGGCACACTGCGGGCTTGCAGGTAGCCGGGCGTGGCGTACAACGCACGGGCCAGCGTGCCCAGTGGGCGCGCCACCACGGTGTCGGTCAGTGGCGGGCCGGTGCGGATGGCGATGTCGATGCCATCGCGCGCCATGTCAGCCATGCGGTCGTCCACCACCAGCTCCACGCGCAGCTGCGGGTGTTGCTGTTGCAGGCTGTCAATGCTGGGGATCAGCAGGTATTCAGCCACTACCGAACTGGAGGCCACGCGCACCCAGCCGCTGGGCTGGCTGCTTTGCTGGGCGAACTCGCCTTCGAGCTCGTCGAGTGCACCGGTGATGCGGCGGCAGTAGTCCAGAAAGGTCTGCCCCTCGGCTGTGAGCGTGAGGCCGTGCGTGCTGCGGTGGACCAGCCGCGCACCGCAGGATTGCTCGATGCGCGCCAGCGCGCGCGAGACCTGGCTCACCGAGGCATCGCGCTCGCGCGCCACGGCCGACAGCGAGCCCAGGTCGGCCACGCGGGCAAACAGGTGCATGTCTTCAAAGCGGATCTCGCGCATCGGGCAATGGTAACGGCGGGGTCTTGTGATGTCCTGCATCACTCCCTGCGGTCGGTGATAGCGCGGCCTCGGGCGGTCCGCTGCGTTGCTTTTTTTGCCAATAGCCCCGCTATGGGCTGCAAAAAGACGCCTTGCGGCCCCTCCCGATCCGCACTACCACCAACGCGCGAGCGTGATGCAGGACATGCCTTGCAGTCCGCGCAAAACGGTATTGCCCCGCGGGCCGTTTCCGCCGCGCCCTGTGCTGCTTACAGTGGCTCCACCCCGAAAGGAATGCCATGAGTCCGTATCTGCCTCCCGACTTGCACCCCGACGACTACCAGCGCCTGCGCGATGCCGCCAAGTGTCACGCTCTGCAGTTGCGCCAGGAGGCGATCCGCGAAGCCCATGCCTGGGTGGCCCGGGGGCTTGTGCGCCTGACCCGACGGGTTCTTCATGCAATGCGGATCCCATCCGCACCCTCCCACCTATCCACCCTGGAAGCGAATACGCCATGCCCACCCTTGTCCTGAAACTGACCCCGCTGCAAAACCCCGAGCGCTACCAGGCGCTGGCCCGTGCGCTGACGGACCATACGGTCCAGCTATTGGGCAAACGCCGCGAGGTGACGGCCGTGGTCATCGACGACCTGCCTGCCGCGCGCTGGCACATCGGCGGTGCGTCCGTGGCACAACCCACGGCCTTGCTGGAGATCAGCATCACCCAGGGCACGAACACCGAGGAAGAGAAGGCCGCTTTTATCGCCGCCGCGTTTGCCGAGCTGCAGCGCCAGCTGGCGGGTGATGGCGCGCTGGCTGCGGCCAGCTATGTGGTGGTGCGGGAGCTGCCCGCCAGCGACTGGGGCTATGGCGGGCGCACGCAGCAGGCGCGCAGATTGGTGCTGGCTGCATGAGCTGGCGAGTGCGTGAGGCGGCCGGCTCCAGGCGTGCAGATCAGGCCACCGCGCCGCGAAAGCGCTGTGCCGCCTGGCGGCTCACCTCGGCCAACAGTTGCTCTTCGCTCTGGCGCTGGCGCAGCCAGCGGGCATCGTTTTGCCCCGCCTCGACCTCGGTGCGCAGCATGTGCATGGCGCTCGACGCACCCTGCACAGCCGCATGGCCTGCGATCTTGTCCATGGTGCGCAGGATGTGCTCGCGCAGCGGCATGTGGTCGCCCGTGGCCGGGTCCACGTACACCGCGTCCATGCCAAAGCGACAGGCCTGGAAGCGGTTGTAGGTGTAGACGAGGTAGTCGTCCTCTTCGGGCATGAAGGGCTGGTCGGCCAGGAACCACGCGCCCAGCGACTGCACGTAGCCCGCCAAGGCCGCAGCGCGCTCGATGGTCAGCGGCGTGTCGAACACGCGGATCTCGATGGTGCCGAACTCGGGCTTGGGGCGGATGTCCCAGTAGAAGTCCTTCATGCTCTTGACCACGCCCGTGCGGGTCATCTTGTTGAAATAGGTGGTGAAGTCGTCCCAGGTCAGCGCCATCGGGGCGCGGCCTGACAGGGGGAATGCAAACACCGAGTTGAGCCGGGCCGAGTCAAACGCCGTGTCCTGCCCCTGCACGTACGGGCTGGACGCCGACAGCGCAATGAAGTGCGGGATGTAGCGCGACATGCGGTGCAGCATCAGCAGCGCGGCATCGGCATCGGGGCAGCCAATGTGCACGTGCTGGCCGAAGATGGTGAACTGCTTGGACAGGTAGCCGTACAGCTCGGACAGCTCGCGAAAGCGTGGCTTGTCGTAGATGCGGCGCTCGTGCCACTGCTGGAAAGGGTGGGTGCCACCGCCCACCACGGCGATGTTGAGCTTGTCGGCGCTTTTGACCAGCGCATCGCGGATGGGGGTGAGCTGGCCCAGCACCTCGCTGGCCGAGTGGCAGATGCCGGTGGAGATTTCGATCATGCTGTTCGTCATCTCGGGCACCACGCTGCCGGGCAGCGGGGTTTTCTTCATGAGGCGCAGCATGTCCTCGGCATAGGGCGCGAGGTCGTAGTCGTTGGTGTTGACCAGCTGCAGCTCCAGCTCGACGCCCAGCGTCAGCGGCTCGGAATGGTTGAAGGCTTCAAGACTCACGGTGGTTCTCTCCATTGTTGCTGCGCGTCAGGGGCGCCCAGGGTTTGGAGCTTTCGCCCGCACGGTAAATGGCCACGGTGGCAATGACGGCGCCGAACACTTCCATCAGCAAGATGGCAGGCAGGGCCACGCCCGCAATCACATGGCCGGTGGAAGGGGATGCGAGCACGAACTGCGAGGCAATCAGCAGGGCGATGGAGGACATGGGCGTCATCGCGCAGCCCACCCACAGGGCTTGCTTCCAGCTGGCGCCGCTGCCCACATTGCCCAATGCCACGCCCAGCGCCTTGGCCAACAGGCGCACGGCAATCAGGGCCAGCACCACACCGGCCACGGGGGCGCTCCAGTCGGCCTGCGCCGCCACGGTGGAGACCAGCACAAACATCAGCATGGTGAGCAGTGACGAGGCATTGCCCAGTTGGCGTGGCCAGGCCCAGGGGCGGGGGTTGAGCTGCTTGAGCATCATGCCGCCCAGCAAGGCGGCCAGGGGGGCGGAGCCGCCCATGTGCGCCGCCACCGCTGTGCCTGCTGCCACCAGCGCCAGGAACAGCATGGAGGTGTTTTCGCTCGTGGGGCTCATGAAGCGCAGCGCGAGGCGCAGTACCAGAGACAACGCGGCGGCGACCAGAATGGACACGCCCAGCACCACCACCACGGGCGAGATGGTTTCGAGCAGGGTGAGGCTCTGGCGGTTGATGAGTTCTGCCTTGGCACTGCCCAACGTCAGCGCGTAGAGCGTGGAGAGTGTGGTGAGCACGATGGCGCGCTCCGTCACCGGGCCCGCAGCGCGGGTGTCGGCCACCACGCGGGTCAGCACTGCAGGCGATGCAGCCAGCGCCACCAGCGCCAGCGGACCTGCCGCCTGGGGCGGCAACTGTAGCCACACCAGCACCCAGTACACGGCAAAGTAGGTCAGCACCGATTCGGCAATGCTCTGCACCAGCACCATGGGGTTGTGGCGGAACCAGCGTAGCGGAATGCGGCCGCCGCATTCAAACAGCACGATGGCCACCCCCAGCTCCAGCAGGAACAGGCCAATGCCCTGCAGCGGCCAGACCGCGCCGCTGAAGCCGGCCAGGCCCGCTGCCGTGCCGACGAGCGAATAACCCACGACCTTGGGCAGGCCCGTGTGGCGCTGGGTGAGATAACCCGCCATGGCGGCCACCGCCAGCAGCAGTGACCATTGCACCGTGGGCAGCCCGGCCGACGGGCGCAGCCACTGCGCCCAAAAGCTCAGGATTTCATTCATGTCATCAGACCTCTGCGTCAGACGGGCGGAGCCCGTCGCTGTGGAGACTCCGGCACAAGGGCCGTCCGCAGGCGGGACGGTGTGGGCCGGAGCGTTGGTCCCCCGAATTTACAGGCGGAAACACTCCGCCCTTGTAGGACAGAGACGGCGGTTGGCGCGTCAACCCTGTGCCGGTGTGGGCACCGGGCTGTGCCGCTCGGGCACAAAAAAGCTCAAGGGTGCAGTGCGAAGTCGGGCGCGGATGGCGGCATAGATGCGTGCGCGGTCCACACCGCTCACGTTCTGCGCGCGCAGCGCCAGGCTGAAGGCCAGGTAGAAGCTCACCGACACGTTCAACGCACCCAGGAAAGGCAGCGAGGCCATGGCCCACCAGAACGCGGGCAGCTGCAGCACCTGCAGCCCCAGTGTGGCGCTGGCGGCCGCCATCTGCCCGGTGGACAGGGTGACGTGACGCACATCCAGGCCCAGCCCGAAGAACGCAGCAAACGCGGGTACCAGGCCGAGCATGAAGCCCAGCGAGATGTTGGCCGCAAAGCCCGACAGGTTCTCGCGCAGGAAGCGCGCCCAGCGCGCAGCGCGCTCGGCCCCCAGCAGCCCGGTGATGCGCGGGTTGTAGTGCAGGGCCGAGTCCATGCGGTGCAGCACAAACCAGTTCTCCGTCCAGCCGGCGATGATGCTGGACGCGAACAGCAGCACCCCGGTGAACGCGGCAAAGAACAGCGACGGCCCCAGCAGGTGCAGGGACTCGAACACATGCTCTGCCTGCTTCGCGCTGATGGCCGGGTGGCCGGTGGCCAGTGCAATCAACGCGGCCAGCCCCAGCACTGCCGGGAACACCACCAGCACGTTGCCCAGCACCGCGGCGACCTGCGAGCGCACCAGGTGCGTGATCTCGTCCACGAACGACTCGATGGCGTCGCCGGAGCCCAGCTCCTTGAGCTTGGCCGCCATGGCGGGCGCGGTCATCGCCGGTTGTTTGGTGGCCACCGTGAAGTGCAGCAACTGGATCAGCACAAAGCTCACGGCATAGTTGATGCCGGCCATGAAACCGCCCCAGAAGGCCGAGAGCGCCAGCGCATACAGGCCAAACTTGATCAGGGTGGTGAAGGCCATCAGCGCCCCGCCCCCCGCCGCCTTGCGCAGCATGGAACGGTATTCGGCGCTGGTGCGGGTGATGTAGTGCTCGCCTGTTTCGGCGCTGCGCTCGGCCACCTTGGCCGCGAGCAGGGAGGAGTTGGAGGCCAGCAGCGCGCGCAGGCTGCGCCGCTCCTGCCCCACCATCACCAGCTGTGCCATGAGCTGCGCCGCAGTGACGGCGGGCTGCGCGGACAGCAGGCAGTCGAGCAGCACGCGCACGCGCAAGATGCGCTCGCGCAACTGGCGCAGGCGAAAGACCAGGCCCACCGAGATGCCGTTGTCCTCGAAGTGGGTGTACACCGTGGCGGCTGCGGCACGGCACGACTCCAGCCGCTCGCGCAGGCGTTGGGCGGTTTCGTTGAGCCGGTCGGGAGTGCGCAGGGCGTGCAGCACCTCCACGCGCAGGCTTTCCACATCGCGGATGAGCGCATGGAAGGGCTGTGCGTCGCGCGCGGATTCGCTCATACGCAGCCGGAGTTCGGGTGCAAAACCGGTCGAAAGAATCTGCCCTGCACAGTAGGTGATGGCATCGAGCAGCGCCCGGTGCCAGCGCGTGGCGCCGCCAGCGCGCTCGTCGGCGTTGTCCTGGGCCAGCAGCATCACCAGGCGATTCAGGGTGGCTTCATCCAGTGCGGCCAGCCATTGCGCGTCGAACGCGCTGGGCAAGGCCAGCATGAACAGTTCGGACGCATCGATGGTCTCGGGGCTGCCGGGCAACAGCTTGGTGCGCAGGCGCTCGGCGATCTCGCTCACCAGGGCGGTGCGGGGCGCAAAGCCAAAGTCTGCGAGCAATGTGGTGATGTCCACCTGGTCCACCAGCGTCGCCCACCAGGCACGCAGCCGCACCTGAATATCGGGGCGCGCTGCAACCGCCTCCACGAACAGCTGCACCCGCCCCACAGCGGCAGGGACGGAATCCAGCTTGCCGCGCACCCAGTTCAGCAGGTAGACCAGCCACAGATGGCGATGGGCCAGATCGGCGGTGGGGTCCAGTGCGGCCAGCAGGTCGGCGAGGTCTTTGGGCTCGGCGGAATTTTTCATGGTCGGACTGCCCTCAGCAGCAAAGCAGCTCCTCCAATGGGAAGCGGCCCCACGGAAGGGTGAGCGTGGGGGCTGTGGGAATGGTTCTTCAATGCAGCACCCGGCCACTCAGGGGTTCGCCCGATGGGCCGTGGCTGATCGCCTCCAGCACAAACAGGGGCACGGGCGTGTCAAACGGCTCGCCGTCCTCGGCCACACAATGGAAGGTGCCGTGCATGGTGCCGCTGGATGTACGCAGGCGGCAGCCGCTGGTGTACTGGAACGACTCCCCGGGCTTGAGCAGGGGCTGCTGTCCCACCACGCCCAGGCCCTTGACCTCTTCGGTGTGGCCGCGCGCGTCACTGATGATCCAGTGCCGCGAGATCAGCTGGCCGGGTGCATCGCCCGCATTGGTGATGGTGATGGTGTACGCGAAGCTGAACACCCCCGTGTCCGGCGCAGACTGCTCGGGCAGGTATTCGGGCAGCACTTCCACGTCAAACTGGTACTTTGGCATGGGCCGCATGGTAACCGTGCCGCCCTGCGTGTGGGCCACTGCCGGGCGCCAAAAACCCCAGGGGTTCTGCGCTTTGCGACAATCGGGGGATGAGCCGCACATTCCGAATCGCCCCCTCCATCCTCTCTGCCGACTTTGCCCGCCTGGGCGAAGAAGTGCGCAATGTCATTGCCGCTGGCGCCGACTGGATCCATTTCGACGTGATGGACAACCATTACGTGCCCAACTTGACGTTTGGCCCCATGGTCTGCCAGGCCTTGAAGCCTCACGCCAAAACGCCTGCGGGTGCGGCCGTGCCGATTGACGTGCACCTGATGATCCAGCCGGTGGACGCTCTGGCCGCTGCGTTTGCCGACGCGGGGGCGGACTACATCAGCTTTCACCCCGATGCCTCGGGCCACGTGCACCGCAGCATCCAGGCCATCCGTTCCAAGGGCGTCAAACCCGGCCTGGTGTTCAACCCGGCTGAGCCTCTGGCTGTGCTGGACTGGGTGATCGACGACATCGACCTCATCCTGATCATGAGCGTGAACCCTGGCTTTGGCGGCCAGAGCTTCATCGACTCTGCACTGCGCAAGATCGAAGCCGTGCGCAAGCGCATCGATGCCTCGGGCAAGGACATCCGCCTGGAGGTGGATGGCGGCATCAAGACCGACAACATCCGCCGTGTGGCCGACGCGGGGGCTGACACCTTTGTGGCGGGCAGCGCGATTTTTGGCAAGCCCGACTACAAGGGTGTGATCGACGCCATGCGCACGCAACTGGGCTGATCACGCGCCCAGGGTGCTTGCTTACTGCGGCACCACGGTGGTGGTGACGGACTCTCGCAGCACACCGCCTGCGGATACCGATCCGCTGGCGGGGCCCTGTACACGGCGCACGCACTCGGCCTGCTCGTCGGCATTCTGAAAGGCGGAGCAACGCTGCGTGGCGTTGTCAGCTGCCTGTGGCCCCGGGTTGCTGAGCTGGCCCTTGCGTGCTGCGTCCTGGGCGGCTCCCGCCTCGCGCAGGCAGGTGGCGAGCGAATCCTGGGTATTGTTGGTCATGCATTTCTGACGCTCCTGCTCGTAGCGTGCGTGGGCATCTGCGGCGGGCGATGGCTGTGCCATGGCCAGGGTACTGGCGGTGAACAAAGCGCTGGCCAGTGCCAAAGACAGCGGTGCGGAGGGCAAAAAGCCGGGACGTTTCATGGGAAGGACTCCTTGTTGTGGTCATTGCCCGAAGGCGTGATCGCAGCGTAGCGCTCCACCCTACAACGCCTTGTCGGACGGCGCGCAGCCTCCCTGTCCGCCTGGGGTGTGTTTTTCTGCGCCCCGCGTCAGCCCAGCCGCTGGAAGGTGAGCACGAATGCCACACCCCCCTCGGTGTTGCGGGCGTTGATAGTGCCGCCCATCTTGGCCATGTAGGTCTTGGCCACGAACAGCCCCTGGCCCCGGTGTTCGCCTTCGCCCAACGGGGTGGGGCTGCTGGGGTCGGACACACCCAGTTCAAAAATCCGCTCGAGCAGGTCTTCGGCAATCGTCGATCCCTGGTTGTGCAGCGTGGCACTGGCGGTGGATTCTGATGCTGTGAGCGTCAGTGTGATCGGGCTGCCTGCGGGGCGGTAGCGGTCGGCATTGCGCAAGATATGGGTCACCACGTCTTCGAGTGCAAACTCGTCGGCGCGCACGATCACCGGGCTTGAGTTGTTCGAACCCGGGGCGTACACCACATCCAGAATGCCCGCAAAGTGTGCGTTGTTGGCCACGTTGCGCAAGAAGGCGTCCAGGTCCAGCCGCCCCTCGGGCACATCGGCGGCCTGCAGCGCCTCGGCGGGCGATGCCGTGCCGTAGAGCACGTGGATGGCTTGCTGCATGCGCTGCACGTAGCGGTGGCCGGGGTCTTGCGGGCCGTTCAGCGCCATCAGCGACTGCAGGGGCGACATGATCTCGTGCCCCACGGCGTGCCACATGTCGCGTTCTTGCTGGGCGCGCAGTTGTTCGCGTTGCAGGTCGTCCTTCACGCGCTGCAGCAGGTCAGCCAGGCCCCCGGCCAGAATGCCCAGCTCGTCCGAGCCTCGCAGGTCCGACACATCCAGGTCACCCAGCCGGGGCCCGGTGTGGCCGGGCTGCACGTTGTATGACACCGCAGCGGCGCGGCGGGTGAGGGCTGTCACGCGGCGGATCAGGCCGACCTCCACCACCAACCAGGCCAGCGCAATGGCGCCCAGCATGGCGCCCAGGTACCACGACAGGCGCGTGGCCACGGCGGCCAGGCCTTGCTCCACCCCGCGCAGATGGCCGGTGAAGTTCACCACGTAGTTGCCGGTCGGCGTGTCCAGAATGTCCAGGCCTGTGGGGGCCTCTGGTGGCGTAGCTGCCGGGCCCACGCCTGCTGCCTCCAGCGGCAGCCAGCGGATCAGCCGCAGCAGCCAGGGCGCTGAGGGCTCGGCCTGCACCTCGACGCCCTTGAGGGTGAGGGCACTGGCCTCGTCGCTGCCCATTTTGCGGATCTGCACCCGTTCGCCCGGCAGCAGGCTGCGCGAGAGGTCGCCCAGCGATGCGGCCAATTGCGCACCGGGCGCGTTGCTGTCAAACAGCGGCCTGGCGTCTTCGCCCGGCGCCAGCATCTCGACCCGCACACGCATTTGCCCCAGATCCTCGGGCGGCCAGACCAGGGGCTCGTCCTTGCGAAACAGCGCTTCGCGGAACAGCTCGACGGGCAGGCGGATCGAGTAGTGGGTGCGGCGCAGGCAGTCCGTCGCTGAAGCCTCGCCAGTGAGGGCGCCAGCAGAGGTGCCAGTGGAGGCTTGGTTGGTGGGCTTAGGCGGCAGATCGCGGCACTGGCCGTTTTGCCACAGCCAGCCGCGAAAGTCGCGCACGGGCCGTGCACGCGCGTCGAGCTGCGGCGCGCCGTTGTCCACAAATCCCGTCAGGCGCCCGCGCACGGCAGCGCTTCCCTGCGCGGGCATGGCCTCGTACGGCGCAATCCAGCGGTAGGTGGCGCCGCGCATGTCCAGGCTGATGCGCGCACGGTGCGCCTCGGCAGGCACCAGCGCACCGCGCTCGCGGGGCGTCAGCTCGCCCGCATAAAAGCTGCCCACCAGGTAAATGAAACCGCCCGCATAGGGGTTGTTACCAATCGCTGCGCACACCGAGGCCCCGTCGGGGTACTGCACCGAGCAGCCCGCCATCTCCACCGCCTGCTGCGATTTTTGCGGGTCGTCAAAGTCGATGGCTGCGTAGGGCAGCAGCAGCGGTGCCAGCGGCGTCACGCCCTGGCCCAGGTGGCTGGCGTTGAGCAGCGCCAACTGGCCCGAGGGGTGGCGCAGCCGCGCCATGACCTCGGCCTGGCTGCGCACAAAGCCGTGCTGGTAGGCCTGCCAGGCGCGCTCCTTTTCGTCTTTGAGCACCACCACGCTCAGCGCCACCGTGGCCAGGGCCAGCAGCACAAACACGCCGCGCACCAAGATGCGCAGGCGGAATGCGGGCAGGCCTAGGCGGGGCATTTCCAGGCGTGATATTTCAAGTGCGGGGTGCAGTAGGCGTTTCACTCCATTCCTCTCGCGTGAAAGTACCGTTCAGGGCGGCCAAAGCTGGCGCTGCCCAGGCCAGGGCTGCCGCGCAAGGGCCGCCCCGCCGCGCTGGCGGCGTCCCCCTGCCCGCATTGCGCAGCAATGCGAGAGCGGGGGGAAGGCCCGCAGGGCCTCAGGGGGGTGTTCACCTTCCCGTCCAGCGGAAGCCGCGCATGGGCACGTTTTCTATTCCCTCAAACCCAGGATCGACTTCACGCAGCGCTTCGCGGATGGTGCTCACATGCTTGCGCACGTTGTCGCGGTTGCGGCCGCTTTTCACCACCTCAAACAGTTCGTCGTACGACACCACTTCGCCGCTGCGCTGGTGCAGCGTGGCCAGGATGCGCTGGGCCGTCAGGGGCAGGTTGATGCGCTCGCCGCGCCAGGTGGGGGTGCGTTGCCACAGCGGGTCCAGCACCAGTGCGTCGCCCACGGGGGCAGGGGCTGCGCTGACCGGGGCCTGCGCCTGCGTGGTACGCAGGATGTCGAGAAAGGTCTCGATGAAATCGGCCTCTTCAAACGTGGTTTTCTGCAGGTAGTCCCACGCATCGAGCGCCTTCATGATGCTGCGGTAAATGGCCGCCGGCATGGCCGATACCACCAGCACCGGCGTGCCCTGGCGCAGCTTGTTGATGGCGTTGATGAGGGCCACGCCCGCATGGCGCTCGCGGCCCAGTTCGATGTCCAGCACCACCGCGTCGTAGTGCTCGCGTGCCAGCGCGGCCTCGGCCTCGTCGCGGGTGAACCACTGGTCGATGACGATGCCGCTCTTGGCGCTGCGTATCCACCCGGCCAACTGGTTGCTGGTGGGCAGGTCGTCTTCGATCACGGCAATGCGGGTCATAGGCAGGGCGGGCAGTAAGGGTTGGGCGGATTATCCCGGCGGCCCGCGCCGGGCGGTGTGAGTTTTTCTTCCGGGGGCGGAAGGTTCGTGCGCGCGGTGTGAGCGCATTGGGGGCTGCGCTGCGTTGTTGCTTCCGGGGCGGATCCGAACAATCGGTCCTCAATGAGCCAGCCACTTTGGCCGCTCAGAACCGACAACAACACCGAACCAATCTGAGAGAGAAACACCATGAAAGCCACCTGGAATCGAATCGTGCAGACCCTGAAGGGCCGTCGCTCCACCCCCTTGCCCGAAGCGGGCACGGAACCCGTGTTGGACGCTGATCTGCAAGGCATCCCCCCCACAGCGGGCCCCGCGTCGGCCGCCCCGTTGAATTGGGCCTACCTGCTGCCCACGGCCCGCACCGTACGCTGGCTGGCCGCTGGCGCCGTGGTCGCCGCAGCGGGCCTGATGGTGTACCGCAACCCGCCCGTGCAACACCTGGCGCAAGGTGACCTGGGTGTGCGCCTGAACCAGTTCACCGGCGCGGTGAGCCTGTGGCGCGATGGCAGCGTGTGGGTGGTGCCCGGCCTGCACACAGTGCGCGTGTTCTCTCTGCGCGATCAGAGCTACCGCCCCGAAGCCATGCGCCAGGCCACAGGCAGCGCGCCGCTGCAGTCGGTGGAAGGCCTGTCGCTGGGGCTGGATTTGAGCGTGCGCTATGCGCTGGACCCCAACTCACCCGCCGTCAAGGCCGGCAACCTGCCCGACAACGTGGGCGCCGACATCGTCGAGCCCGCCGTGCAAGGCCTGGTCTATAAGGTGTTTGCCCGCTACACAGTGCGTGAAATCTTCTCGTCCAAGCGTGCCGAGATCGCGCAGATCATCGAAACGGAGCTGCGCACCCGTCTGGCGGCTGATGGCGTCACGCTGCGCAGCCTGCAGATTGGCAAGGTGGATTTACCCGCCGAGTACCGCCGGGGCATGGATAGCCTGCTGGCCGAAGAGCTGGCCTCCGAAAAAATGCGCTACACGCTGGAGCTGAAAGACAAGCGCGTGAAGGAAACCGAGCTGGACGCCAACGCCGACAAGGTGCGCCGCGAAGTGGCCGCCGAAGCCGCCGCCCGCGAGCAGGTCATCGCCGCGAAGGCCCAAGAAGAGGCCATGAAGCATGTGCTGCCCTTCAAGCAGCGCCAGATCGAGCAGCGCCAGCTGGAAGCCGAAGCCGAACGCGTGGCCCGCGTCAAAGCGGCCGAAGGCGCCGCCCAGGCCCGCCGCATCGAAGCCAATGGTGAGGCCGACGCCCGCCAGAAGCTGGCCGAAGCCGAGGCTTACCGCATGGACCGCGTGGGCAAGGTGAATGCCGAGCAGATGGCCCGCGAAGGCGCGCTGGTGACCAAGCACCCGCTGCTCATCCAGAAGACGCTGGCCGACAAGCTCTCGGACAAGATCCAGGTCATCATCGCGCCCCCGCCCACCAATGGCGACTTCATCGGCGCCGCGCTGCTGGGCGGCAACCGAAACGCCCAGGCCGGTGCAGCGCAGGCTGCGGCCGTGGCCGACGACGCCACCACCACACAAGCCGTGGAGCAGTGAACATGAACGCCACCCTCGCCACTTTGCTGGCCGCCGTCGCCAGCGCCGCAGTGACCGTGGCGGCCGAGGCCGCCCCTGTACCCGCACCAGTACCCGCAACCAATGCCCAGGGCAGCGCCATCGTCGTGCAAGACCAGGCCAGCCTGCGCGCCGCCCCGCGCGACGGCGCCCAGCAGCAGGCCAGCCTGTGGCAGGGCGAAGTGCTCGAAGTGCGCGGCGAGCGCCTCGACTACCTGCAGGTGTGGGACCACAAGCGCGAGCGCGGTGGCTTCATCCGCGCCAGCGATGTGCGCCGCGTGGCCCTGACCGAGGCCGAAGGCCCCGCGCTGCTGGCCGTCATGCGCTTTGTGCAAGACACGCCCGGCGCAGAGGCGTTGGGCATTGGCCTGACGGCCGCCTACCTGCAAGCCGCGCCCGCCAAGGCTTTGGCTGGCGCGGAGGGCTCGCAGGCCTTTGATGCGCTGGGCACCTTTGCCGACCGGCTGGCCCGCCGCGCCTCGGTGGCCGTGCCGGGCAAGGCCTCGGGCGCCACGCTGTCGGCGCACCTGGATGTAGCCAACGGCTACGGCGTGCGCTTTGCCACCTACGAGGTCGAAGGCCGCATGCAGGTCTGCTACGAGGGCGAGGCGTTTCGCCGCCTGCTGGCCATGCCCGTGGCCGATGCCGAGCAGCGCGCCCGCGCCGCCCTGGCCTTGACCCGCCCCGAGTGCATCAACCCCGACCTGCCTGCGCACGAGCGTGCCAAGGTCACCACCTGGCAGGCCGACGTGCTGGAGCGCGTGGAGGTGGCCAACCTGCCCGGCTACCTGCGCAACCGCTTGCAAATGCGCCGCGCCAGCGTGTGGGGTGCTGCCGCCTTTCAGCTGGCGCGCAAGAACGCTGCCGACCCACCGGTGGCCGCTGCCGCTGCTCGCGCATTGACTGAACTCAGCGGCGTGAGCAAGGCCGAACTGCCGGACGAAGACCAGGCCGCCTACAACGACGCCGCCATGCGCGTGAGCGCTGTGCGCTGGGCCTTGGTGCCTGCTACGGCCCCGGTGGCGGCTGCGGGCAACCGCCCCACATTGCTGACCGAACCCGGCGCCCCCGGCGAAACCTGCGTGCTGCTGGTGGACGCACAGCACAGCGCCAAGGCCCCGCTACTCCGCCGCTGCACCTATGGCGTGGTATGGGCCGCATCGGCCAGCACCAACCGCGAAGGCACGGCCGTGGCCCTGGCTGTGCAACCCATGGAAGGCTGGCGCGAGCTGTGGGTGCTGCGCAAAACCGAAGGCGGCTGGCTGGCCGACGTGCTGCCGCCGGCCGCCACCACCCCCGAGACCGGCGTGGCCGAATGGGCGGGCTGGGTGCCCGGCGGCCAGCAAATGCTGGTGGCCCGCGAAGCCCGGGGCCAGGGCCGTTACCGCAAGAGCTTTGAGGTGGTGCGGCTGGAGGGTTTAACCACCGAACGCGTGACGGGCGATGTGGCAGCGCTGCCCCTGTTCCAGCGCTGGCAAGACCCGGCATGGAAGCGCGAAACGCTGAGCTTGCGTTGAACGAAGCAAGCTAGGTCGGGGGAGGATTTGGCGGGGTCCGTAAACTTGGCCCCGTCTTTCTCACTGAATGCCTGCTTCATGCCCGCTGCCGTTACGCCTTCGCTGTCCACCTTGCTCACCCGTGTGGACGCCGCCATCATCGACCTGGACGGAACCATGGTGGACACCATGGGTGATTTCAACGAGGCCCTGAACCGCATGCTGCGTGAGCTGGAGCTGCCGTCGATTGCAGCCCAGACGATCGAGCACATGGTGGGCAAGGGGTCGGAGCATCTGTTGCGCTCAGTGCTGAATCACGTCCTGGCGCATGTCAATCAAGCCTCTATTGCTACGGAAATTGAAGCGCTCTATCCGTCGGCATGGGCCAGCTACCAGCGCCACTACCTCGCCATCAATGGCCAGTACGCGGGGGTGTATGACGGTGTGAAGGCGGGGCTGCAGGCTTTGCAAGCCCGTGGCCTGCGGCTGGCGTGCCTGACCAACAAGCCCCGGGACTTTGCGCTGCCCCTGCTGCAGTCCAAGGGCCTTGACGGGTATTTCGAGAATGTCTTCGGTGGCGACTCGTTCGAGCGCAAAAAGCCCGACCCGTTGCCATTGCTCAAGACCTGCGAAGCCTTGGGTACCGACCCCGCGCGCACGCTCATGGTGGGCGACTCCAGCAACGATGCGCAGGCTGCACGGGCGGCCGGGTGCCCTGTCGTGCTGGTCACCTACGGCTACAACCACGGCCAGCCCGTGCGGGCCGTGGACGCCGATGGTTTTGTGGATTCGCTGGCCCAGCTGACCTGAGCCTGCCGGTTCGGTCCGCGGGGCGCTGGCGTTCAGGCGGTCAGCTGGCGCGGCGCCACGTTGCGGTAGTCCAGACGCGACGCTGTGGGGGCACTGCTGCGCACTGGGGCGGGCGCGGAGCTGTTGTGGCGCGTGGCGTTGTCCGAAAGGCGGAACACTGCCACGGCATCCACCAGCTGGCCGGCCTGGGTTTTGAGGCTGTCGGCGGCTGCGGCGCTTTGTTCCACCAGGGCGGCGTTTTGCTGCGTGGCCTGGTCCATCTGCGTGATGGCTTCGCCGACTTGTGAGACGCCCTGGCTCTGTTCGCTGCTGGCAGCGCTGATTTCGCCCATGATGTCAGTCACGCGGCGGATGGCGCTGACCACCTCGGTCATGGTAGCACCGGCCTTGTCCACCAGGGCTGTGCCGCGCTCCACGCGCTCCACGCTGGTGCCAATCAGGCCCTTGATCTCTTTGGCGGCTTCGGCGCTGCGTTGCGCCAAGCTGCGCACCTCGCCCGCCACCACGGCAAAGCCCCGGCCCTGCTCGCCGGCACGGGCAGCCTCCACAGCGGCGTTCAGCGCCAGGATGTTGGTCTGGAAGGCGATCCCGTCGATCACGCTGATGATGTCGGCGATCTTGCGGCTGCTGTCGTTGATGCCCTTCATGGTGTCCACCACCTCGGCCACCACGTCGCCGCCCTGCTGGGCGACGGTGGATGCGCTCATGGCCAGCTGGTTGGCGGTGCGGGCGTTGTCGGCGTTCTGGCGCACGGTGGAGCCCAGCTCTTCCATGGAGGCGGCGGTTTCTTCCAGTGCGCTGGCCTGCTGTTCGGTGCGGGCGCTCAGGTCGTTATTGCCCGATGCAATCTCGGCACTGGCCGTGGCCACGCCCTCAGCGCTGTAGCGCACGTTGCCGACGATGGTGGCCAGACGTGATTGCATGGTGGACAGTGCCTGGAGCAGCTGGCCGGTTTCATCGTTGCCACTGGCGGTGATGGGGTGGGTCAGGTCGCCATCGGCAATGCTTTCGGCGGCTTGCTGGCCTTGCTGCAAGGGGCGGACGATGGAGCGCGTGACGGTCAGGCCCATCAGCGCGCCCAGCGCAACGGCCACCAGCGTGCCCACCCCCAGTAGCACCTGGCTGGCTTTGGCCAGGGTGGAGGTGTCGGCCTGGCTTTCGGCCAGCTGGGCGGCCATGGTCTTGCGCAGGTCGTCCAGGGACTGGAGGTACTTGTCGGCCAGCGGGCGCAGGTCCTTGTCCACCAGGGCGGGCACGTTGGGCTCACCGCCGCGATGCAGTTCCCGGATTTCGTTGAGCTTGTCGTTGTAGGCCTGACGGGCCGTGGCAATCGCAGCCAAAAGGCCCTTGGCCTTGTCACCTTGCACCAGCCCCTCAATGCGCTTGACCTTGGCTTCCATGCCCTTGGCCGTTGCCTGCGTGTCTGCGGTGAGCTTGTCCATGTAGTCGCGGTCGATGGCCTTGAGAAACGCTTCGGTACGCACCCAGTTCAGGCGGATGTCCGACGCCCAGTCTTCCACCAGGGTCTGCTGCTCGATCTCCTGCGTGGCGACGCGCTCACTGGCACTTTGCAGGCTGGCGATGCGCCACATTCCGGTGGCCGCGATGAGGGCTGTGATGAGCAAAATGGCGCCGAAGGATGCGCTCAGGCGCAAGCCGACGGAAAGGTTGCTGAGTTTCATGGTGGTGTCTGGCGCGAAGGAGGGCAGGGATCACAAGGGGCGTTACAGACGGCTCGTTGCGGGGCGCGGGTAGCGCATAAAACTCGGTTCAGGCCGTGGCCTCGGGCGCTGCGGGTGTGCGCAGCGGGAGGCCGGTTGTCGCGTCGTCGGAAGTCTCAAAAAGATGGGAAATGGCTGTGGCGAAATAAGTAAGAGGCAGGCTACTCCCGGGTAGAGGGCGCGTCTGTCGGACGCGCGACAACTGGGGCCGGGAGAGCGTGGGTGTTTGCCCTAGGGCAAACAGAGCCTTTTAGGACGGGGATTGGGCGGTCTTGCCCAGCAAGGCGTCCTTGAGCTTCCAGTCCGCTGGCGCGTTGCCCAGCCAGATACCCAGCAACGCGTTGAAGAACTCGGGCTCCTTGAAAGGCTCACCCTGCGGCTTGCCCTTGACGGTGATGATGGTGCCGGTCCCGGGAATCCAGTCGATCTGGAACTGGTCGCCCGCCACCAGCTTCTTGTGGTCCGAGAAGATCTGGCTCATGCGCAGCACGCCCGGGATGAGCTTGGAGAACGCAGCGCGGTCCATGTTGTCCTCCATGCCCCGCGAGAACAGCTTGCCCAGCTCGGTGGAGTCGATGTCGCGCAGCATGGTGATGCTCATGCGCTTGGGGCCTTTCTGGGCCATGACGTCGGCAGGTGTGCCGGCTTTCTTTTCAAGATACAGCCCTGCCGTGTACACCTTGAAAACCGCCTTGTAGCGCACCCCGGCGCCATTGAGCTGCAGGGTGCTGCCGCTCACGCTGGCGGTTTCTTCGTATTTCACGTCGGCCACGGTCATGGGCTGGGCAACGGCGCTGGCTGCCAGCAGGCATGCACCGGCCATCACAGCCCATCGCGTCAGGAATTTCATGCGCAGCTCCTAAAAAAGAACGGTCGTTCGTTTCAAATTGTTGCAGCGCTCCCTTCGGGCCGCAACAGGGTTTTCGAGCGGTTGTGCGATCTCGCTGTGAGGACGGTCAAATCGGCCCGCCAAAAAAGCTTTGCTACACTTTGGCCCATGTTCATTCACCACGTGTTCATCACAGGTTGCAGCGACCGGGGAGCCTGGCCCTGGCGTCAGCCTGTCGCTTTGAACGCCTGATGGCACCTGGGCAGCAGCCCCAGCGTGCACCCGTGGCCTCCACCCCGATGCGGTGAGGCCGATTGAATGGACCGCAGCACCCCTTTTCATTGCACAGGGACACGTGCTGCGACAGCTGGGAGCCCTCCCCGTGATCACAGAACTTGAATTCAAAAGCTTGGCCAGCGAAGGCTACAACCGCATTCCGCTCATGGCCGAAGCCTTTGCGGACCTGGAAACCCCGCTCTCGCTCTATTTGAAGCTGGCGCATACCAAAGACGGCGGCAAGCACAGCTTTCTGCTCGAATCGGTGGTGGGCGGTGAGCGCTTCGGGCGTTACAGCTTCATCGGCCTGCCTGCACGCACCTTGCTGCGGGCCAGCGGCTTCGGGGCCGCAGCGCGCACCGAAGTCGTCACCGATGGCCAAGTGGTCGAGACCGCGCAAGGCAACCCGCTCGATTTCATCGAGGCTTACCAAAAACGTTTCAAGGTGGCCCTGCGCCCCGGCCTGCCGCGTTTTTGCGGTGGCCTGGCCGGTTACTTTGGCTACGACGCGGTGCGCTACATCGAGAAGAAGCTCGAAACCACTTGCCCGCCCGACACCCTGGGATGCCCCGACATCCTGCTGCTGCAGTGCGAGGAGCTGGCCGTCATCGACAACCTGTCGGGCAAGCTCTACCTCATCGTCTACGCCGACCCGGCCCAGCCCGAGGCGTATGCCAAGGCCAAGAAGCGCCTGCGCGACCTCAAGGAGCAGCTCAAATATTCGGTGAGCGCGCCCGTGGTCAAGCCCACCGAAAGCCACCCCGCCCAGCGCGACTTTGCCAAGGCCGACTACCTGGCCGCCGTGGAGCGCGCCAAGGAGCTGATTGCCGCCGGTGACTTCATGCAGGTGCAGGTGGGCCAGCGCATCCACAAGCGCTACACCGAATCGCCCCTGTCGCTGTACCGCGCCCTGCGTTCGCTGAACCCGTCGCCGTACATGTACTTCTACGACTTTGGCGACTTCCATGTGGTGGGCGCCAGCCCAGAGATCCTGGTGCGGCAGGAAAAGACCGACGAAGGCACCAAGGTCACCATCCGCCCCCTGGCCGGCACCCGCCCGCGCGGCGCCACGCCCGAGAAGGACAAGGCCACCGAGGTCGAACTCATCAACGACCCCAAGGAACGTGCCGAGCACGTGATGCTGATCGACCTGGCGCGCAACGACATCGGCCGCATCGCCAAGACCGGCACCGTGAAGGTGACCGAGGCCTTTGCGGTGGAGCGCTACAGCCACGTGATGCACATCGTGAGCAACGTGGAAGGCATCCTGCACGACGGCATGACCAGCATGGATGTGCTCAAGGCCACCTTCCCCGCCGGCACGCTCACCGGTGCGCCCAAGGTGCATGCGATGGAGCTGATCGACCAGCTCGAACCCACCAAGCGCGGCCTGTACGGCGGCGCCTGCGGCTACCTGAGCTACGCGGGCGACATGGATGTGGCCATTGCCATCCGCACCGGCATCATCAAGAACGGCACGCTCTACGTGCAGGCCGCTGCGGGCGTGGTGGCCGATTCGGTGCCCGAGCTGGAGTGGAAGGAAACCGAGCACAAAGCCCGCGCACTGCTGCGTGCCGCCGAGCTGGTCGAGGAGGGGCTGGAATGACGTCCTCTGAAACCAAGGCCATTGCCAAAGTGAAGGACTGCACCACCATGCAGGACGTGCGCCGCGAAGTGAACGCGCTGGACGACGTGCTGGTGCCCCTGCTGGTAGAGCGCGTGGGCTACATGACCCAGGCCGCGCGCATCAAGCAAGGCGCTGAGCAGGTGCGCGATGAAGCGCGTATCCAGGCCATCGTGGACCGGGTGCGCGAGCGTGCAACGGCCGAAGGCGGCGACGCCGACGTGATCGAAGCCATCTACCGCAGCCTCATGGAAGCCTGCATTGCCTATGAACACCGCGAGTTCGCCCGTCTGCGCGAGCCCGCCTTGGCCGGGAGCGCCGCATGACAACAAAACTCTTGATGGTCGATAACTACGACAGCTTCACTTACAACATCGTCCAGTACTTCGGTGAACTGGGTGCCGAGGTGGAGGTGTTCCGCAACGACGAGATCACCGTGGCCGAGATCGAGGCGCGACTGAATGCTGGGCAGCTCGATCGCCTGGTCATCTCGCCCGGTCCTTGTTCCCCCGCCGAGGCCGGCATCTCGGTCGCCGCGATCCAGCACTTTGCCGGCAAGCTGCCCATCCTGGGCGTGTGCCTGGGCCACCAGGCCATTGGTGCGGCCTTCGGCGGCAACATCGTCCGCGCGCAGGAGTTGATGCACGGCAAGACCAGCGTTATCTCCACCACGCAAAAGGGCGTGTTTGCGGGCTTGCCCGAAAAGTTCACGGTCAACCGCTACCACTCCTTGGCCATCGAGCGCGCCTCGTGCCCTGAGGTGCTGGAGGTGACGGCGTGGACGGACGACGGCGAAATCATGGGCGTGCGCCACAAGACGCTGCCGATCGAAGGCGTGCAGTTCCACCCCGAAAGCATCCTCACCGAACACGGCCACGCCATGCTGAAGAACTTTCTGGAGCAGCGCGCATGAACTTCATCGACGCCCACCAGCTGGTGATGTTCATCGCTGCCGGCTGGCTGCTCAACCTCACGCCCGGGCCGGATGTGCTCTACATCGTGACCAACGCGCTCAAGTCCGGCACGCGTGCTGGCATCGTGGCGGGGCTGGGCATCACGGCCGGGTGCTTTGTGCACATCTTTGCGGCTGCCGTGGGCGTGGGCGCACTGCTGGCCGCATCGGCCACCGCGTTCACCGTGCTCAAGTGGATCGGTGCCGCGTACCTGATGTGGATGGGTGTGCGCATGCTGCTGTCCAAGCCCGGTGCTGATGGCGGTAACAGCGCAGCGCTGGAAGCTGCGCAGGCGGCCCCTGCGCCGCACACGCCGCTCCGCAAGGTGTTCCTGGGGGGCTTCTGGACCAATGTGCTCAACCCCAAGGTGGCGATTTTCTTCCTGGCCTTTGTGCCGCAGTTCATCGCGCCGGGTGCGGACAACAAGGCACTGGCCTTTGTGTTGCTGGGCGTGCTGTTCAACCTCAACGCCATCCCCGTCAACGTGGGCTGGGCGCTGGCCGCGTCTTGGATGGCGCGCCGCGCCGGGGTGATCCAGCGCGGCATGCACTGGCTGGACCGCGTGGCGGGTGCCATGTTCGTCGGCTTCGGACTCAAGCTGGCCTTCACGGACCAGCCCTCTGCATAAATACCAGGAGACATTCCATGCCCATTACCCCCCAGGAAGCGCTGCAGCGCACCATCGAGCACCGCGAAATCTTCCACGACGAGATGCTGCACCTGATGCGGCTCATCATGAATGGCGAACTCTCGCCGGTCATGACGGCGTCCATCATCACCGGCCTGCGTGTGAAGAAGGAAACCATCGGCGAGATCACCGCCGCCGCGCAGGTGATGCGCGAGTTCAGCACCAAGGTGCACGTCAAGGACGCGACCCACATGGTGGACATCGTGGGAACGGGCGGCGACGGTGCCAACACTTTCAACATCTCCACCTGCTCGATGTTCGTGGCCGCCGCCGCAGGCGCCAAGGTCAGCAAACATGGCGGGCGCGGCGTGTCGAGCAAAAGCGGCAGCGCTGATGTGATGGAAGCCCTGGGCATCCACATCAACCTCAAGCCCGAGCAGATCGCCCAGTGCATTGCCGACGTCGGCATCGGCTTCATGTTCGCACCCAACCACCACCCCGCCATGAAGAACGTGGCCCCGGTGCGCAAGGAGCTGGGCGTGCGCACCATCTTCAACATCCTGGGCCCGCTCACCAACCCCGCAGGCGCACCCAACATCCTGATGGGCGTGTTCCACCCCGACCTCGTGGGTATCCAGGTGCGCGCGCTGCAGCGCCTGGGCGCCGAGCATGCGTTGGTGGTCTACGGCCGTGACGGCATGGACGAAGTGAGCCTGGGCGCCGCCACGCTGGTCGGTGAGCTGAAGAACGGCCAGATCACCGAGTACGAAATCCACCCCGAAGATTTCGGCCTGCCGATGGCGAGCAACCGCGCGCTCAAGGTCGAAACGCCCGAGCAGTCGCGTGAGATGCTGATCGGCGTGCTCAAGGGCGAGCCCGGCGCTGCGCAGGACATCGTCTGCTTGAACGCAGGCGTGGCCCTGTACGCCGCCAATGTGGCCGACTCCATCCAGACCGGCATCGCCAAGGCACGCGCCGCGATTGCCTCCGGCGCCGCGCTGGCCAAGCTGGAGCAGGTGGTTACGTGCACGCACGCGCTGGCGGCAGCGGTCTGATACGACGGCCTGACCTAGCCATGTGGCGCGACCCTGGCACCTGGATTGCACTGGGCGTCTCTGCCCTGTTCATCGTGGCAGGGGTCGTGCTGCACCGCGTGTTCACCCGTATTCTGAAACAGGGCTCCGCCGAGCCCACTGAAACCGACAAGGCAGCCCACCATGAGCAGTGACATCCTCAACAAGATCGTGGCCGTCAAGCACGAAGAAGTGGCCGCCGCCAAAAAGCGCCTGCCCTTTGACGCCATGCGCGCCGACGCCGAGAGCCGCGTGCTCACGCGCGACTTTGAAGGCGCATTGCGCGCCAAGATCGCCAAGGGCCAGGCGGCCGTGATTGCCGAGGTCAAGAAGGCCAGCCCCAGCAAGGGTGTGCTGCGTGCCAACTTCGAGCCGGCCGACATCGCCCAGAGCTACATGGAAGGCGATGGCAAGGTCAGCGCGGCCTGCCTGTCGGTGCTGACCGACCGGCAGTTCTTCCAGGGTCAGCCCGATTACCTCAAGCAGGCCCGCGCCAGCACTACGCTCCCCGTGCTGCGCAAGGACTTCATGGTGGACGCGTACCAGATCTACGAATCGCGCGCGATGGGCGCTGATGCCATCCTGCTGATCGCGGCCTGCCTGGACGATGCCCAGATGGCCGACTTTGAAGCCATCGCCCGCAGCCTGGACATGGCGGTGCTGGTGGAGGTGCACGACCGCGCCGAGCTGGAGCGCGCGCTGAAGCTCAAGACCCCGCTGGTCGGCATCAACAACCGCAACCTGCGCACGTTCGAGGTCACGCTGGACACCACTTTGGGCATGCTCAAGGACGTGCCCGCCGACCGCCTGCTGGTCACCGAGTCGGGCATCCTGAAGCCTGCCGACGTGAAGACCATGCGCGACGCGGGTGTGCACGCCTTCCTGGTGGGCGAGGCCTTCATGCGCGCCGACGACCCCGGCCTGGCGCTGGCCAAGCTGTTTGCTTGACAGTGATCAATCGCTATGATTTTGATAGCTGTTGGCGCATATATCACATGAGCTATCAGCCTATTTCGCCATGAATCCCTCTGAAATGCCCGCCACGCAACTCCAGACGGCCCAACCCGCCGACTGGCCGGTAGCCCCGGGCTGGCAGCCCTTGGTGGACGCGTTCTTTGCCGGCGCGCGTGGGCAGGCACTGCTCGCGTTTTTGCAGGCGCGGTTGCAGGCGGGGGCGGCGATTTTTCCGCCCCAGCCGCTGCGCGCGCTGGAGCTGACGCCACCCGATGAGGTGCGTGTGGTCATCCTCGGGCAGGACCCGTACCACGGCCGGGGCCAGGCCGAGGGGCTGGCGTTTTCCGTCGCGCCAGGCGTGCGCCTGCCGCCCTCGCTGCAGAACATCTTCAAGGAGATGCAGCGCGACCTGGGGGTGGCTTTCCCCCCGTTCCCGAACCCGGGCGGCAGTCTGGTTAAGTGGGCCAAAAATGGCGTGCTGCTGCTCAACACCTGCCTCACGGTCGAAGAGGGCCAGGCCGCCAGCCATGCAGGCAAAGGCTGGGAGGAGCTGACCGACACCGTCATCCGCCACGTGGCCGAGGGGCCGCGCCCGGTGGTGTTCATGCTCTGGGGCTCGCACGCCCAGTCCAAGCGGGCGTGGATTCCCGCCGACCGGGGGCACCTGGTGCTCACGTCCAACCACCCCTCGCCGTTGTCCGCGCTGCGCCCGCCGGTGCCCTTCATTGGCAACGGGCACTTTAGCAAGGCGCGGGATTTTCGCGCGCAGCACGGCTACTGAGCCGTTGCCGGGCGGCAGCCATGGGCCCTGCATGGGCCGTCCTTTCCGCCGTCAAAACCTCCGGGTGCGGGTCTGGGCGGGCAACTCGCCATAGCGCTCACGGTAGAACGCTGAAAAGCTGCTGGCGCTGGCAAACCCGCAATCCATGGCAATCTGTGCGATGGTGTCTGCGCTGTCCTGCAGCAGGCGCTGGCGCGCGGTTGCCAGACGCTGGTCGCGCAGCCACTGCAGGGGGGATTGTCCGAACCGGTGCTGAAACGCATACTGCAGCGCCCGCACCGACAGGCAGCCCAGCTGGGCCAGTTCGCTGAGGGTGAAGCGCGCCCCAGGCTCGGCGAGCATGGCATCGCACACCTTGTCCACGGCCAGGCGTTCGCGCAGGCTGCCGGGGCGGGGCGGGCGGATCTCGGCGGTCAGCCAGTCGGGCCGGAACAGCAGCACCAGCTGGCGGTAGACAAAATCCTGGAAGCCCAGCCGGTGCAACACCTCTGGCTGGTCCAGGTGCAGATGGATGGTGGCCCCGATGTGCCGCGCCAGGGCCTCCAGAGAGGGGCCCGTCTGCGAGGTCAGGAAGCGGACCCGCCCCTGGTCCAGATCGACCGGACACCCCGCCTCCAGACCCCGCAGTGCGCGCGCCGCCATGTGCAGCCCGTGGGGGTCCAGCTGCAGCATGAGCACGTTCTGCCCCTGGCCAATGGCCTCCTGGGGGCCGGAGCCCGCCGGAATGAACACGCAGCGGGGCCCGGTCAACTCCAGCTTCTGGTTTTGCACCCGCAGCTCGTTGTGGCCTTGCAGCTTGAAGGACACGGAGGCGCGCGTGTTGTCGGCCACCGCCACACGCAGCGACGTGAACGAGGCGGCTATGGCTGAGATGCCGGGCAGCACCACGGAGGCCGACTGGCCCGCAAAGGCTTTGTCCCGTGGCTGGGCATCGCAATCCTGGAGTTTGGGCCACAGGGGCAAGACCGACTCTCCAAACGCCGCAGGGGCGGAGAAGGTGGCGCAGCGGTCGTTGCCGAACAGCAAAGGGGACGGGGCGGACGTGGGGTTCAGAGCGTGGTACCGCTGAAGGCAGGAAGAGAGAAACCGGAGATGGCCGGGTGTGAGCCCTGGGGTCCGCAGGGAGGTCCCGAGTGGCGCAGTGTACAAGCAGTCCAAGCTGTCAATAGCTGTCAAAAAAACGCCTGGAGGTTACTTTTGCGTTAAACATGCAGACAACTGCGCGAATCGTGTAGACGGCGGCCGGGCTCCATCCGGACAATCCCGCCGAGTCGGGGGAGGTCTGCGGGCCCGGCGGCGCATGTCGCCGCCGGGTGGCTGTGGCGCGGTGCATCCACGGTGTCTTGCCATCGACACGAACACAGCAAAGGAAACGACATCGTGGAATGGTTCAAGAAGCTTCCGGTGGGGAGCAAGCTGATTGGCGGGTTTCTCGCCGTCGCCGCAGTGGGGGCGGTGATCGGGATCAACGGCATCCAGAAATCGTCCCAGATCAACGATCTGGCCCAGCTGATGTATGAGCGCGAGATGACAGGCATGCTGCATGCCACCGAGGCCAACATCAACCTCGTCATGGCCGGGCGCGCCATGCGCAGCGCGCTGCTGGCGGCGTCGGAGCAGGAGCGTGCCACGCAGTTGCGCTCTGCCGGAGAAAGCGTGTCGCAGGCGCAGAGCGAGCTGGAGCGATCCGCCCAGTACTTCGTCACCGACAGTGGCAAGGCCCTTGCGCGGGACGCTGGTGCGGCTTTGCGCGACTACGCCGCCGGGCTGGACCAGGTGGCGGCGCTGCTCAAGGAGGAGGAGCTGGCCAATGTGCGCGCCTCCACCGACAAGATGCGCGCGGTGCGCACCCTCGCCGACAAGGCCGACGACCTGCTGGGCAAGCTGGTCGAGCGCAAGCGCAGCGACGCCAAGGCGCTCAACGATGAAACGGACACTATCTACAGCCGCATCCGCGTGTTGCTGATTTCCCTGACGGCCGGCGGTGCGCTGGTGGGGCTCGCGATTGGTGTGGCCCTGACCCGCAGCCTCACACGCGCGCTGGGCGGCGAGCCGGCCGCCGTGGCGCAGGCCGCCAACGCCATCGCTGCCGGGGACCTGTCCCTGCCCATCGATACCTCGCGCGCCCGGGCGGGCAGTGTGGTGGCCGCAATGCACGACATGCAGCGCGCACTGCGCAGCGTGGTGGGCACGGTGCGCGAGGCCAGCGACAGCATTGCCACGGGCGCCGGGCAAATCTCGGTGGGCAATGCGGACCTGTCCCAGCGCACCGAAGAGCAGGCCAGCAACCTGGAGGAGACGGCGGCCTCGATGGAAGAGCTGACCAGCACCGTGCAAAGCAGTGCCGACGTCTCGCGCCAGGCGGCTGAGCTGGCACGCAGCGCCAGCGCGGCGGCCCACGATGGCGGCCGCGTGGTGGGGCAGGTGGTGGCCACGATGGCGGAGATCAATACATCCTCCCAGCGCATCTCCGACATCATCGGCGTGATCGATGGCATCGCCTTCCAGACCAACATCCTGGCGCTGAACGCGGCGGTGGAGGCTGCGCGTGCGGGCGAGCAGGGCCGTGGTTTTGCCGTGGTGGCGAGCGAGGTGCGCAGCCTGGCCCAACGCAGCGCCGCAGCGGCCAAAGAAATCAAGGGCCTGATCGAGGACAGCGTGGGCCGGGTGGAAAAAGGCAGCCAGCTGGTGAACGACGCCGGCCAGGTGATGGACACCCTTGTGGCCCAGGTGCGCAGCGTGGCCGACCTGATTGGCGACATCACCACCGCCACGCAGGAGCAAACCGCAGGCATCAGCCAGATCAACGAAGCCGTGACCCAGCTGGACACGGTGACCCAGCAGAACGCCGCCCTGGTGGAAGAGGCGGCGGCAGCCGCCGACAGCCTGAACCACCAGGCCCAGCAACTGGTGCAGGCGGTGGCCGTGTTTCGCCTGGGGACACAAGCACAGCGGCCTGCACCCGCCACCCGCCCTGCTGCGCCCGGCGCACTGCAGCGGCAGGCCCCGGCACTGCCCCCCGCCGCACAGAAGGCGGCGCAAAGCGCGGCACCGGGCGCGGATGCCAGCTGGAAGCGGTTCTGATCCACCCTGTGCAGTGGCAGGGGTTGAACCCCACCGGGTTGCCCTTGCCAGGTAGATAGCCATGGACCGTGCCCCCGTGTTGAAAAGGATTCCGGTGGATCAGGCCCTGCCTGGCATGTTTGTCCACGCACTGGATGCGTCGTGGATGGACCATCCGTTCTGGCGCAGCCGGTTTGTGTTGCAGAGCGAGGGCGACGTGCAGGCCTTGCGCAGCAGCGGCGTGGAACATTGCTGGATCGACATTTCGCGCGGCTTAGATGTGGCGCCCAAGGCGGCGCCCGCGCGCGAGGACGGTGTGGATATTCCAGCGGAGTCGTCCGCCGCCCCCGCCGCAGAGCCTGCAGCGCTGCAGCACCGCGTGTCGGCCCTTGGCGATTCGGCTGCGCCGCCCCACCGCGCCGAGCGGCTGGCGCTGAAGGCGCGTGAGGTGGTTCGGTCACTGTTCTGCCAGGCCCGTGCGGGGCAGGCGATCTCTCTGGACCACAGCTTGGCCATCGTGGATGAGTTGACGGCCATGGTGGCGACGCAGCCTGGGGCGCTGATCGGGCTGGTGCGCCTCAAGAGCAAGGACACCTACACCTTCGCGCATTCCGTGGCGGTGTGCACTTTGATGATCGCTCTGGCGCGCCAGCTGGGGTTGGCGCCCGATCAGGTGCGCGAGGCAGGCATGTGTGGGCTGCTGCACGACGTGGGCAAGCTGCGGGTGCCAGGCCATATTCTCGACAAGCCGGGCAAGCTCACGCCCGAAGAGTTCCGGGTGATGCAGATGCATCCGCAGCACGGGGTGGAGATCCTGCGCCGTGGCGGCCAGGTGCCGGACTCCGTGATCGACGTCTGTCTGCACCACCATGAAAAGATGGACGGCAGCGGCTACCCGCATGGCTTGCCACAGGGGCAGATCAGCCTGCTGGTGCGCATGGCGGCGGTCTGTGATGTGTATGACGCGGTGACCTCCGAGCGGGCCTACAAGAACGCATGGGACCCGGCCCTGGCCCTGGCGCGCATGGCGCAGTGGGAGGGGCATTTCGACCCGTCGATCCTGCACGCCTTTGTGCGCGTGGTGGGCATCTACCCCGTGGGGTCGCTGGTGCGCCTGGCGTCGGGCCGGCTCGCCGTGGTGGTGGTGCACAACCCCGGGGCACTGACCGCGCCCCGGGTGCGCGTGTTCTTTTCACTGCGCTCCGGCTCGCACATCGAGCAGCGGGTGTTGGACCTGTCCCGCCCTGGCGAGGCGGACCACATCGTCGCGCGGGAAGACCCGCACACCCATGGGTTCACGCGGCTGGCCCACCTCTGGCAGCCGCAGTGACGGGCGTGGCCGAGCCCGGCAACTGTTCCTTGAGCAGCTCCAGAAACGCCTGCGCCGCCACCGGCAGGCTGCGCCCGGCCAGGGTCTGGATTTCGATGTCGCGCAGGTCCATGCCAGGGTCGCTGATGGGCAGGGCCACGATGGCGCCTTCGGCCACCAGGTGGCGCACGGCGATCTCGCTGGCCACGGACAGCCCGCCGCCCTGCTGCACAAAGTTGACCACCGTCTTGGCGTGGTTGCTGATGAGCACGGCTTCGAGCTGCAGGCCCTGGCGGCTGCAGACGATGTCGATCATCTGGCGCACCGTGGTTTCGGCCGGGGGCAGGGCCAGGGGGTAGGCGGCCATCTGCGCCAGGGTCACGCTGCCTGCGCTGGCCAGCGGGTGGCCGGGCGGCAGCAGGGCCAGCACCGGGGCGCTCTGGCGGTAGGCCACGTCGATGTCCTTGTGCGGCGCGCGGCTGAAGCACAGGCCGATGTCGGCCGCGCCGCTGCGCACGGCGTCGGGCACCTGGGCGGTGGGCAGGGCGATCACGCTGAACTGCACCCCGGCATAGGTGCGCTGGAACTCCACGCACAGGCGTGGCACCAGCTCGTTGGCAAACGCGTCGGACGTGGCCAGGCGCACCTGCCCGGCCCGCAGGCCCTGCAGCGCACCGATCTCGCCCAGCGCGCGCTCGGCGTCCAGCAAGGTGCGGCGTGCATGCACCGCCAGGATCTCGCCCGCCGCCGTCAGCACCATGCCGCGCGGGTGGCGCTCGAACAGGGGCGTGCCCAGCTGGGCCTCCAGCCCCGCGATCTGGCGGCTTAGCGCCGAGGCGGCGACATGCAGGCGGGCCGAGGCTTCGGTCAGCGAGCCGCTCTGCGCCACGGCCAGAAAGTAGCGCAGGGTGGTGTCTTGCAGCAGGTGAGGGCGCATGGGGGAAGGGGCAGAGGGAAGCCCGCAGTATGCGACGGTTTGCCGTGGTGGCAAAGCAGCTTGCTGAAATGCTGGTGGTCAAGCAAGGCGCAGCTTCCTAAGATGGGTCCATCCTTTGTTGTGTCCGATTTCTTTGCGGGAGTGCTCTGTATGCGTCTACTTTCCTGGGGCCGTGGTGTCTGGGGCCTGGCCGGCCTGCTGGTGCTGGCGTCTGCCGCGCAGGCACAAGCCAACTGGCCCGACCGCCCCGTGCGGGTGATCGTGCCCTTCCCGGCCAGCGGCGCGACCGACCTGGTGGCCCGCGTGGTCACCCAGCGCGTAGCGGCCGACCTGGGCCAGCAACTGGTGGTGGACAACAAGCCTGGCGCGGGCGGCACCCTGGGCACGGCCGAGGCGGCCAAGGCCGCACCCGACGGCTACACCCTGCTGCTGACCACCAGCAGCACGCACGCCATCTCGCCGCACCTGATGCCCAAGCTGGCCTACGACGCGCGCAAGGACTTCACACCTGTGGCCCATGTGGCTGACGCACCCAGCGTTCTGCTGGTCACCAACTCGCTGCCGGTCAAGACCGTGGGCGAACTGATTGCCTATGCCAAGGCCCACCCCGGCAAGCTCAACTACGCCACCAGCGGCAACGGCACCATCGTGCACCTGAACACTGCGGCCTTCAGCGCCCAGGCGGGTGTGGAGATGACCCACATCCCCTACAAGGGTACGGCCCTGGCCATCCCCGACCTGATTGCCGGGCAGACGCATGTGCTGTTTGACTCGCTGCCCACCGGCATGCCGCACGCCAAGGCCGGCCGCCTGCGCGCGCTGGCCGTGACCAGCGAAAAGCGCAGCACCCTGGCGCCCGAGCTGCCCACGCTGGCCGAATCTGGCCTGCCCGGCTATTCGTCGGTGACCTGGTTTGGTGTGTACCTGCCTGCCGGGGCATCCCCCGCGCTGGTGGAGAAGGTACACAAGGCCTTTGCCAAAGCCGTGCAGGCTCCCGAAGTGGCCGAGAGCTTGGCCAAGCTGGGCGTGGAGCCCGCCGCACCGCGCACGCCCGCGCAGTTTGGTGCCATGGTGCAGGCCGATAGCAATCGCTGGGCGACGGTGATTCGCCAGCACAAAATAACCCTGGAGTGACATCCCCCTGAGCGGCTTTGCCGCTTCCCCCCTTCTCTCGAATGGCGTTGCCATTCGGGAAGGGGGACGACGCCCTCGGTGCGGGGCGGCCCTTCCTCGGCGTCCCTCGCTTTGCGCCGCGCCGGTTTTATGCAGCCCGCCCTGTGCGGGGCAACAGAGTCAGAACGCTATGAATACCCCATCCCTCGACTGGTCCCTTCCCTACGCCTCAAACCGCAGCGCGGTCATGGGCCGCAATATGGTCTCCACTTCGCAGCCGCTGGCCGCGCAGGCGGGCCTGCGCATGCTGCTGGTCGGTGGCAACGCGGTGGACGCCGCCATTGCCGCCGCCATGGCGCTCACGGTGGTGGAGCCCACGGGCTGCGGCCTGGGCAGCGATGGGTTTGCCATCGTGTGGGATGGCAAGGAGCTGCACGGCCTGAACGCCTCGGGCCGCTCGCCTGCGGCGTGGACGCCTGAATACTTCGAAAAGCTGGGCGGCATTCCTGAAACCGGCTGGAATGCCGTCACCGTGCCGGGCGCCGTGTCGGCCTGGGTGGCGCTGTCCAAGCGCCTGGGCAAGCTGCCGTTTGCGCAGCTGGCCCAGCCCGCCATCGACTACGCGCGCAATGGCTTTCCGGTGTCGCCCACCATCGCCCGCCTGTGGGCGCTGGGCGCGGCCAAGCTGGGCACGCAGCCCGGGTTTGCCGAGTGCTTCATGCCGAATGGTCGGGTGCCAAAGGCGGGTGAAATCTTTCGCAGTGAAGCCCATGCGCGTACGCTGGAGCTGATTGCCGAAACCGAGGGCGAGGCCTTCTACCGCGGCGTGATTGCCGAGCGTATCGCCGCCCATGCGCAAGCCAACGGCGGCGCCATGACGATGGCCGATCTGGCCGCACACCAGGCCGACTGGGTGGGCACCATCCAGCAGCGGTTTGGCGACTCGGTCATCCACGAGATCCCGCCCAACGGCCAGGGCATCGCCGCGCTGATGGCGCTGGGCATGCTCGACGCGCACGGCATTGGCGCGCACCCAGTGGACGATGTGGAGACCGTGCACGCCAGCATCGAGGCCATGAAGCTCGCGTTTGCCGACCTGCACCAGTACAACGCCGACATCGAGGCCATGCACGTCAAGCCCGATGCGCTGCTGAACCCCGACTACCTGCGCAGCCGCGCCGCGCTGATCGACACCACGCGCGCTGGCGACCCCGGCTACGGCGCGCCGCGCCCCGGCGGCACGGTGTACCTGGCAGCGGCCGATGCGTCCGGCATGATGGTCTCGTTCATCCAGTCCAACTACATGGGCTTTGGCTCGGGCGTGGTGGTGCCGGGCACGGGCATCAGCCTGCAGAACCGGGGCCACGGCTTCAACCTGACTCCGGGCCATGCCAACCAGGTGGCGCCGCGCAAGCGCCCCTCGCACACCATCATCCCGGCCTTTGCCATGCATGCCGACGGCACGCCGCAGATGGCGTTTGGCGTGATGGGTGGCCCCATGCAAAGCCAGGGCCACACCCAGATGGCGTTGCGCGTGCTGCGCTACGGCCAGAACCCGCAGGCGGCGGCCGATGCGCCCCGCTGGCGCGTGACGGGTGGCAAGGGAGTGGCGGTGGAACCAGGCTTTGACCCCGCCGTGGTCGCCGCGCTGCGCGCGCGCGGGCACGAGGTGACGGTGGAAGAGGGCAACGGCGTGTTCGCCTTTGGCGGCGCCCAGCTGGTGCTCAAGAACGGCAACAGCTACATCGCGGGCTCCGACCCGCGCAAGGACGGGCACGCGGTGGCGTTCTGATCCATGCCCAGGCGGCGGGCTTGACGCTATTGAATATATAGCTGCTCGGGCATATTGCACTAGCGCTACCGGCTGTTTGGGTGCTTAACGTGTCTCGCGCACGGTCAGCCAGGCGCTGGCCGCGCCGCTGAGCACAATGGCCGCGATGCCCGCCATGGACCACGCATCGGGCACATGGCGGTACACCAGCCAGCCCGCCAGCATGGCAAACCCGATCTGTGAATACAGAAACGGCGCAATCGTCACCGGCGTGGTGCGTGCATAGGCGTTGAGCAGCAACATGTGTCCCACCGCGCTCGACAGGCCCATGGTGAACATGCCCGCCCACATCCACGGGTCACTCACCGGCTGCCAGAAGAACGGCACGCCCAGCGACACCAGCGCGGTGGCGATCCAGCTGGTGTAGAGCTGCGTGGTGGCGGGGCTCTCCTGGCCCGCCATCTTGCTGCTCAGCACCTGGTAGCCCGTGCCCGCAGCCAGCATGCACAGCGGCCACAGCAGCGCCCAGGTGAAGGCATCACCCCCGGGCCGGATGATGGCCAGCGTGCCCGCCAGCCCGGCCACCACCAGCAGCCAGCGCAAAGGGCTCACAGGCTGGTGCAGCCACAGGGCTGCCACGACCGTCACACACAGCGGCACCGTCGCCACGATGGCCGTGAACTCTGCGAGCGGCAGGGCGGTGAGGCTGATGAAGCCGAACAGGCTGGTCATGGCGAACAGCGCGCCGCGCAAGGCCTGGAAGCGGGGCTGTGTGGTGCGCAGGGCTGGGCGCCCCGCCCGTTGCAGCACGAAGGCCGTGGTCAGCAGCGACTGGAACACATAGCGCATCCACAGCGCCATGACGATGGGCACGCCCACGCTGACCAGCTTGCTGGCGGTGTCCAGCAGCGCAAAGAACGCGCAGGCCACCACTGCCAGCGCGATGCCTGCCAGCGCCGCACGCCGGCGGGCTGCAGGGCTGGTCGACAACCTAGGGCCGGGGGGACTCACGGCGTGCTGCGTGCGCGCTCTAGCAGCATCGCGTCGCCATAGCTGAAGAAGCGGTACTGCTGCGCAATCGCGTGCCGATACAGGCCCATGATGTGGGCGTAGCCCGCAAACGCGCTCACCAGCATCATCAGCGTGCTCTTGGGCAGGTGGAAGTTGGTGATGAGCACATCCACCACCTGGAACGCAAAGCCCGGCGTGATGAAGATGTTGGTGTCGCCCGAGGCCTGACCGGTCTTCGCCCACGACTCCAGCGTGCGCACGGTGGTGGTGCCCACGGCCACCACGCGGCCGCCGCGCTGGCGGCAGCGCTCCAGCGCAGCGAGCGTGGCCAACGGAATCTCGTACCACTCGCTGTGCATCTGGTGTTCGGCCAGGTTCTCGGTCTTGCAGGGCTGGAAGGTGCCTGCGCCCACGTGCAGCGTGACGCTGGCGCGCTCGATGCCGCGCGCAGCCAGGTCGGCCAGCACGCCTTCGTCAAAGTGCAGCGCGGCGGTGGGGGCGGCCACGGCACCGGGCTTGCTGGCAAACACGGTCTGGTAGCGCTGGCTGTCTTCGGCCTCGTCGGGGTCGTGGTCGCTGTTCTGGTGGCGTTCGATGTAGGGCGGCAGCGGGAGGTGGCCGTGGCGGTCCATCAGCTCCCAGGGCGATTCGCCCGCCGGGCCGTGCAGCGCAAAGCGGAACAGCGGGCCGTCCTCGGTGGGCCAGCGGCCCAGCAGCTGGGCGTCAAAGCCACCGGCCTGGCGGCCACCGGCCATGTGTACCACGCTGCCGGGCAGGGGTTTCTTGCTGACCTTCATGTGGGCCACGACTTCGTTGCCCCTACCGCCTGAGTCTCCACCGGCTTCGGCGGGCAGCACACGCTCAATCAGCAGCTCCAGCTTGCCGCCGCTGGTCTTCTCGCCAAAGATGCGCGCCTTGACCACGCGCGTGTCGTTGAAGACCAGCAAATCGCCTTCGCGCAGCAGGCCGGGCAGCTCGCGAAAGATGCGGTCTACCGGCTGCATGGCGCGGCCGTCGAGCAGGCGCGAGGCGCTGCGCTCGGGCGCGGGGTGCTGGGCAATGAGTTCGGGGGGCAGCGAAAAGTCGAAGTCGCTGAGGGTGAACACGCGGGGAGCGTGGGGCGCGCTGGCTGCGCCGGAGGAAAGATCAGTCATCGTGCTTGAGGGCCGAACGGGCCCGTGCCAAGGTAAAAATTGCGGAAGGCGCGATTGTCCCACGGGGCTGCAGGCCCTGCAGGCGGGGTGCTATGGCTGGATGTTGAATGCCACCGGTGCGGGCACGCTGCGCACCAGCCGCTGCACATCACCAGCCTGGGCCAGGCTGGTGCCTGGGTGCAGCAGCGCGGCAGCGCCTGCGGCCACGCCCCAGCGCAGCGCCTCGGCAGGCGCATCGCCCCGGTCCAGCGCCCAGACCAGCGCGGCCAGAAAGCAGTCGCCCGCGCCCGTGGTGCCGGTGGTGGCGGGCACGTTGAGGGCGGGGGCCTGCCATACCCCCTCCCGCGTGGCCAGCACCGCGCCTTGTTCGCCTATTGACAGGGCCACGGTGTCGGCGGCACCACTGCGCACCAGCGACTGGGCAGCCGTGCACCAGTCGGCGGCGTGCTCCAGCGGCCGTTGCAGCAGGTCGCGCAGCTCGCGCAGGCTGGGTTTGACCAGCGCCACCCCGGCTTGCAATGCCGCCGCCAGCGGCGGGCCCGAGGTGTCAACGGCCACCCGCACGCCCTGGCCGGATACAGCGGATACAGCGCGTACCAGCTGGGCATAGAAGTCGTCGGGCGTGCCGGGCGGCAGGCTGCCGCTGGCAATGAGCCAGCGGCGTGGTGGGGCGTGCGTTGCCAGCGCATCCAGGCAGGCCTGCCACTCGCTGGCCTGCAGCGTGGGGCCGGGCAGCACAAACCGAAACTCCTGGCCCGTGGTGGTCTCGACCACCGAAAAGTTCTCGCGCGTGTCGCCCGCAATGCGCTGCAGCTGCGTGGGCACGCCCTCGTCGGCCAGCAGTTGTTGCACCTGGGCGCCCGCCGCGCCGCCCGCCAGTGCCCAGGCGCACACGTCCGCGCCCAGGCGGTGCAGCACCCGCGCCACGTTGATGCCGCCGCCGCCCGCAAACCGCCGCACTGGGCCGCAGCGCAGCTTGTGGGTGGGGGCCACGTGGTCGGTGGTGGTCGCCAGGTCGAGGGCGGGGTTGAGCGTCAGCGTGATCAGTGCGGGCATGGTCTACCAGACCTTGTCGGAGAAGCCGGACCACAGCTCGTCCAGGTCGGGAAAGCGCCACTTCTCAGGGTCTTCGCGTGCCACGATCTTCTCGTTGCAGTCCGGGGCGGCCAGGTTGACTACCTCGGGCGGAATGCGCAGGTCGGACTTGGTCGAGAAGAACACCTTGACGATGGGAGTGGTGAGCGCGGTGGGCGATTGTTCCGTCACGATCCCGATGCGGCCCGAGGTCAGCCGCACCAGCGAGCCCACGGGGTAGATGCCGATGCTCTTGACAAACGCCTGGAAGATGCGCGCGTCGAAGTGGTCCTTGGTCCACTCGGCCATGCGGCGCAGCGATTCGGCCGGGTCCCAGCCGCGCTTGTAGGGCCGGTCGGAGGTGATGGCGTCGTACACGTCGCAGATGGCGGTCATGCGGGCGATCACGCTGATGCCTTCGCCCGCCAGCTTGTCGGGGTAGCCCGATCCGTCCACCTTTTCGTGGTGGTGCAGGCAGGCGTCCAGCACCGCATCGGGCACGTTGCCACCCTCCTTGAGCATGTGAAAGCCCTCCACCGGGTGGCTGCGCACCACGGTGAACTCCTGGTCGGTGAGCTTGCCGGGCTTGTTGAGCACGGCCAGCGGAATGGCCGCTTTGCCCAGGTCGTGCAGCAGGCCCGCCATGCCGGCGAGCCGCTGCTGGTCTTCCTTGAGCTTGAGCTGCTTGGCCAGCGCCACCATGAGCGCACACACGGCCACCGAGTGCATGTAGGTGTAGTCGTCGGCCGTCTTCAGCCGCGCCAGGCTGATGAGTGCGCCGGGGTTGCGGGTGACGGAGTCCGAAATCTCCTCCACCAGGCTTTGGGCGCCCGCAGAGTCCACCGCCCGGCCCATGCGGGCCTCGTTGAACATCGACACCACGGCTTCCTTGGACTTCACGCAGATGGCGGCGGCCATCTTGAGCTCGCTGTGCATGTCGGCCGGTTTGCGGTCGCGCTTGGGGGGCGGGGGGGGCGACGGCAGCTTGACCTTGACCGGGGGCAGTTCTTCCAGGCGGCTGAAGTCGGTTTCGATCTGCGCATCCACCTCTTCGCGGGACATGGATGCGGTGCCCTCCGCTACGTCCAGGCCTTTGTCCGTGTCGATCCAGATTTCCTGGATGGCCGTGGCCTGGATACGGGCGAGGTCCTTGGGGTCCTTGAGCAGGAACTTGGCCCGCCAGAACGGGTGATCCATCCACGAGCCACAAAACTCGTGCAGATACATGCCCAGGGTGAGGTGTTGGATGTGGATGCGCTTGAGCATGGCAGAAACCCGGGACTCGAAAACACGCCCTGGTCAGGCGTGAGCAATAGTAACCATGGTAGCCTTTTCGGGCTGCCATCTCCGCTCGTTTTCCCTAGCAAATTGCTCTCCATGCCCGCTGCCGCCCCAGCCCCCGCCAAAGCCCCTGCACGCACCGCCGCCCCGGCAGCGCGGGGCCAGGGCGCGGCCTCGGTCGCGCAGAAGGCGTTGCAAAAGCTGGGCCTGCGCCGCGACATTGACCTGGCCCTGCACCTGCCCCTGCGCTACGAGGACGAAACCCGCATCACCCCGTTGGCCAACGCGCGGGACGGGCAGACGGTGCAGATCGAGGCCACAGTCACGGCCTGCGAGGTGCAACTGCGCCCCCGCCGCCAGTTGCTGGTGCAGGTGGAGGACGACACCGGCAGTTGCGAGCTGCGCTTCTTCAGCTTTTACCCGTCGCACCAGAAGACCCTGGCCGTGGGAAACCGGCTGCGCATCCGGGGCGAGGTCAAGGGTGGCTTCTGGGGGAGGCAGATGCTGCACCCCGCATTTCGCCTGGCCGGGGGGGAACTGCCCGCCGCGCTCACGCCTGTGTACCCCACCACCGCCGGGCTGCCCCAGCCTTACCTGCGCCGCGCCGTGGTCAGTGCGCTGACCCGGGTGGACTTGTCGGACACGCTGCCGCCGGGTGCAGAGCCGCCCTGGGCGCGGTTTTATGGTAAAAATGGCCTGCACCGCGCATTCAGCTTGCGCGAGGCGCTCACATTTTTGCACCACCCCACACCCGACGTGGCGCTGTCCACGCTGGAGGACCACAGCCACCCCGCCTGGCAGCGCCTGAAGGCGGAAGAGCTGCTGGCCCAGCAGTTGTCCCAACAGCAGTCGCGGCGCGAACGCGACATGTTGCGTGCGCCCGTGCTGCGGCCCCGGCCTGGTGTCCCGGGCGCCTTGCCCTTGCACGAACAGCTGATGGCCGTGCTGCCGTTCGACCTGACGGCTGCCCAGCGCCGAGTGGGTGAGGAGATTGCGGCCGATCTGGCCCGCCAGGTGCCCATGCACCGCCTGCTGCAGGGCGATGTGGGATCGGGCAAGACGGTGGTGTCGGCCCTGGCCGCCTGCCTGGCCATGGATGCGGGCTGGCAATGTGCGCTGATGGCACCCACCGAAATCCTGGCCGAGCAGCACTTCGCCAAGATGATCGGCTGGCTGGAGCCGCTGCTGGCGCAGCACGGCCGCAAGGTGGCCTGGCTGGTGGGCGGGCAGAAAAAGAAGGACCGCACCGCCATGCTGGCCCTGGTGGCCAGCGGTGAGGCCGCGCTGGTGGTGGGCACGCACGCCGTGATCCAGGAACAAGTGCAGTTCAAGAACCTGGCGCTGGCCATCATTGACGAGCAGCACCGCTTTGGCGTGGCGCAGCGGCTGGCGCTCAGGCAAAAGCTCGCCGCCCACGGCATGGAGCCGCACATGCTGATGATGAGTGCCACGCCCATCCCGCGCACCCTGGCCATGAGCTACTACGCCGATCTGGATGTGTCCGTCATCGACGAACTGCCTCCGGGCCGCACCCCCATCGTCACCAAACTGATCGCCGACAGCCGCAAGGACGAGGTGATCGAGCGCATCGGCGCGCAGGTGGAGGCCGGGCGGCAGGTGTACTGGGTGTGCCCGCTGATTGAAGAGAGCGAGGCGCTGGACCTCTCCAACGCCACCGCCACGCACGCCGACCTGAGCGAGGCCCTGCCCGGCGTGATGGTCGGGCTTCTGCACTCGCGCATGCCCACGGCCGAGAAGAAGGCCGTGATGGCGCTGTTCACCAGCGGCCAGATGGGCGTGCTGGTCAGCACCACCGTGATCGAAGTGGGCGTGGATGTGCCCAACGCATCGCTCATGGTCATCGAGCACGCCGAGCGTTTTGGCCTGAGCCAGCTGCACCAGCTGCGCGGCCGGGTGGGGCGGGGCGCGGCGGCGTCGGCCTGCGTGCTGCTGTACGCCACCAACGACAGCGGCCGCGTGGGCGAAACGGCCAAGGAGCGCCTGCGCGCCATGGCCGAGACCAACGACGGCTTCGAGATTGCCCGGCGCGACCTGGAAATCCGCGGCCCCGGAGAGTTTCTGGGCGCGCGCCAGTCGGGCGATGCGCTGCTCCGGTTTGCCGACCTGGCCACCGACACCCATCTGCTGGAATGGGCGCGCGAACTGGCGCCGCAGATGCTGGACCGGTATCCTGACCTGGCCGCCAAACACGTGGCGCGCTGGTTGGGTGGAAAATCGGACTATCTCAAGGCATGACACCATGACCCTCACCGAACTCAAGTACATCGTTGCGGTGGCCCGCGAGAAGCACTTCGGCCATGCGGCCGATGCCTGCTATGTGTCGCAACCCACGCTCTCGGTGGCTATCAAGAAGCTGGAAGAAGAGCTGGACGTGAAGCTTTTCGAGCGCAGCGCGGGCGAGGTGACGGTGACGCCGCTGGGCGAAGACATCGTGCGCCAGGCGCAAAGCGTGCTGGAGCAGGCAGCGGCCATCAAGGAAATCGCCAAGCGCGGCAAGGACCCGCTGGCCGGGCCGCTCACGCTGGGCGTGATCTACACCATCGGCCCCTATCTGCTGCCCGAACTGGTGCGCCAGTCCATCACGCGCACGCCGCAAATGCCGCTGATGCTGCAGGAGAACTTCACCGTGAAGCTGCTGGAGATGCTGCGCACGGGCGAGATCGACTGCGCCATCCTGGCCGAGCCCTTCCCTGATACGGGCCTGGCCATGGCGCCGCTGTATGACGAGCCTTTCATGGCGGCTGTGCCCAGCACGCACCCGCTGGCATCCAAGAAGTCGGTCACGGCGGCCGAGTTGAAGAACGAAACCATGCTGCTGCTGGGCGCAGGTCATTGCTTCCGGGACCATGTGCTGGAGGTGTGCCCCGAGTTCGCGCGTTTTGCGAGCAACGCCGAGGGCATCCGCAAGTCGTTCGAGGGCTCGTCGCTGGAGACCATCAAACACATGGTGGCCGCAGGCATGGGCGTGACGCTGGTGCCCCGCCTGTCGGTGCCACGCGATGCGCTGCTCACCGTGTCGCGCCGCCGCAAGAGCGACGAGACCTATATCCGCTACCTGCCCATCCGCGAAGAAGACGGCGGCCCGCCGCCCATGCGCCGCGTGGTGCTGGCCTGGCGCCGCAGCTTCACCCGTTATGAAGCCATTGCGGCTCTGCGCAATGCCATCTATGCGTGTGAGCTCCCGGGCGTGACGCGACTGTCCTGACTGCGTCAGGACTCCGATTCGCGGCGGGGGATCGGCGCTACACTCGCGCCGCCCCTGCTCAGGTCCACCCGGCCTGGGCAGGCGATGCTCCCTCCACGGCACCCTCCGCCCATCGGCGGTCGGTGCCTTTGCCCCCACAAGAGGTTCCCATGAAGACGCTTTGGCTCACCGCCACGCTGGCCGCTGCCCTGACGGCATGCTCCACCCCCGCCACTCCGCCTGCCACCCAGACGCTGAAGAAACCCGCACTCGACCGCATTGCGGCGGCGCCTGCGGCAGCAACGTCGGCGGACTTCCGCCAGTTCCTGGCGCTGGCCGCGCAGATGCAGCCGCAGTTGCAAACTGGCGTGTCGGCGTATCTGGCCCACAAGCCCCTGGCGGGCGATGACCTGGTCAACATCAGCCGCCTGCTGGGCCTGCACAACCGGCTGCGCAACCAGGCGGCGGTGATCGACGCCACCGCGAAGATGGTGGCCATCCCCACCGTGCGCGCCGACAAGGTGCCGCCGCATGAAGACAAACACATCATTGCGTTTGGCGCCCTGGTAGAGGGCATGGCCAAGGACTTTGGCCTGCAGTACCGCAATGTGGACAACCGCATCTTTGAAGTGAAGCTGCCCGGCAGCGGCCCCGAGGAGTTCGGCATCCTCACGCACGCCGACGTGGTGCCCGTGGTGGCCGACGAATGGGTGCTGGACGACGGCACCCGGCTCGACCCCTTCAAGCTGACCCGCGTGGGCGGTAACTTGTATGGCCGGGGCTCCATCGACGACAAAGGCTCCATCGCCACCGTGCTGTTTGCGATGAAGGCCGTGAAGGACAGCGGCCTGCCGCTGGCCCGCACCATCCGCCTCATGATCGAGACCACCGAAGAAACCGGCGGCGACGCGATGAAGTACTACCGCGCCAAGACCGCGCTGCCTGAGTACAACATCGTGCTCGACAGCAAGTACCCGGCCGTGGTGGCCGAAAAGGGATCGGGCGCACTGCGCGCCTCCTTCCCGCTGTCACCGGCTGCCAACCTGGGCGCTACGGCCATCACCGCCATGGCGGGTGCTGCATCGGCCAACGCTGTGCCCCAGACGGCCACCGCCCGCCTGCAGGGCGGCAACCTGGCCGACGTGGCTGCGCGGCTGAACGCGGCGAAGGGCGCCTTTGTCGCCAAGTACCAGCCGCAAGGCGGCGCATTCAGCATCGACGTGGCGCAGGACGGCGGCGCGGTGGTGGTGAAAGTGACGGGCGCATCGGCCCACGGATCGCGCCCCGAAGAAGGCGTGAACCCCCTGCCGCGCCTGGCGCTGTTCCTGAAGGAGTCGGGCCTTGCGCTGGCACCCAACGGCTACGCGCAGGCCGTGCGCTACCTGACCGACCTCTACGGCACCGACTACCTGGGGCGCACGATGGGCCTGGCCTACAGCGACGACTTCATGGGCCCGCTCACGATGTCGCCCAACCTCATCCGTGAAAAGGACGGCAAGGTCGATGTGCTGGTGAACGTGCGCATGCCCCGTGGCAGCACGCCTGAGGCGCTCACGCAGGCCACGTCGGCCAAGATCAAGGCCTGGGGCGCCCAGGCCGGTGTGGCGGTGGAAGTGGACCACCAGCAGGGCAATTGGATGGCGCGCGACCCCAAGGGCGCCTGGCTGGCCACGCTGCTCAACACCTTCGGCGACACCACTGGCCTCGAAGCCAAGCCCGTGCCCACGGCCGGCAGCACCACCGCCAAGCTGATGCCCAATGCCATCAACTTTGGCCCTGCCATGCCGGGCAAGAAGTACACGGCCCACAACGCCAAGGAGTTCAAGGAAGTGGCGGACCTGGATGCCGATATGCAGATGTTCACCGAGATGCTGTTGCGCATCGGCAACTTGCCGAAGATGCAATAAACCAGCCGATGGGGGCGCCCGCGCTGGTTTGTTGACCCTGGTACAAGGCATCGGCCTTGGCTGACACAGGGGCGCTGCGGCTTGCGCTACAGTGTTTGAGGACCCCGCACAGCGCGGGGTGTTTCATGTTTTCCGCACGGAAGGAACCTCCCCCATGGCCAAAGCTCCTGGCAAAGCCGCATCCGGCAAAACCTCTGCCCCCAGCATCAACATCGGCATCAGCGACAAAGACCGCGCTGCCATCGCCCAAGGCCTGTCGCGCCTGCTGGCCGACACCTACACGCTGTATCTCACCACCCACAACTTCCACTGGAACGTGACGGGCCCCATGTTCAACACGCTGCACACGATGTTCATGGCGCAGTACACCGAACTGTGGAACGCGGTGGACCCGATTGCCGAGCGCATCCGCTCGTTGGGCCATGTGGCCCCGGGCTCTTATGCCGAGTTTGGCAAGCTGGCCACCGTGCCTGACGCACCGGCCAAGCCGCCCAAGGCGATGGACATGGTGCGCGTGCTGGTCGAGGGCCACGAGGCCGTGGCCCGCACGGCGCGCAGCCTGTTCCCCCTGGCCGACAAGGCCAGCGACGAGCCCACGGCCGACCTGCTGACGCAGCGCCTCACGGTGCATGAGCAGACGGCGTGGATGCTCCGCTCGCTGCTGGAAGAATAAAAAGGCCAGTTGCACCCGCCTGCGTTGCCCGAAGTCTGGCGTAGCCAGCGCGGGCGCAGGGGGCACTAGGGTGCAAAAGAGCGCCTTGTCCTACACGGCGCGGCATGGCCGCCTGCACATGATGCGTGTTTGGGCCATGTCCTCTCTTCGCTGGGTGGCATGGCGGCTCAACCCCCCTCTGATGTATGCGAATCCTGTACGTTGAAGACCATCCGGAGCTGCGCGAAACCATTGGCATGCTCATGGAAGGTGAAGGCCGGACGGTCACGCCCTGCGCCTCTGCCGAGGAGGCGATGGCCCTGGATGCTGGCGACCCCTTTGACGTGCTGGTGACCGATGTCAGCCTGCCCGGCCTCTCGGGCACGGACTTGGCCCGCCAGCTGCTGGCGGATGACCCGCAGCGCTGGGTAGTGCTGTGCTCCGGCTACGAACTGGGCAGCCATCCAACCCAATGGGGCCCGAATGTGCGCCTCTTGCTCAAGCCTTTCGAGCTGGAAGAGCTGGAGCAACTCCTGACTTCCATTCATACCGCGCTGGCTGCAGCCGCCGGTTAGGAGAGGCCAACAAAACTCTTCTGGCGTCGTTGCTGTGTCTTGTCGTACTGCTCGTACTGCCTGCGACACAGCGCCTAGCCAGAACCGCCTCGCTGAGTTTGTTAGCCGCTCTAAGTCTGACGGGCGGCCACCGCTCGGGTTTCCTGCCTTCCTCTTTTCTTCTTCCCCCATCGCGCCTCCCTGGACCCTGAGGGTCTGAGACGTGTGATGGGGCTGCGCTGTGTCAGCTGCGGGGGCTGCGTGCGGGCGCGTGGCGTGGCAACGTCACCCGAAAGCTCGTCACATCGTTGTGTGACCGGGCCTCGATGGTTCCATGGTGGGCCCGCACGATCTGGTGCGCAATGAACAGCCCCAGCCCCAGCCCCTGGTGGCGGCCCGGCTCGCGCTCACCGCCCCGGAACGGGTCAAACAGATGTGGCAGCAGCCCCGGGGGAATGGTGCCGCCGTTGGACACCGTGATGCTCACCTCCTCGGGGCGGGTGCCGTCCACCGCAATGCGCACCGGGTGGTCGACGCTGCCGTGGTGCAGGGCGTTGCCCACCAGGTTGGTGACCACCTGGCACAGGCGCTCGGCGTCCCAGGTGCCGGCCAGGTCCCCCGCGAGCGTGGAGTCGATGGGGCGCTCCGGGTGGCTGGTCGCCACCTCATCCAGCGTACGTTGCACCAGCGTTTGCATGTGGGCAGGGCCCAGTTGCAGGGCCAGCCCGCCCGCCTGGCGGATGCGGGTCACGTCCAGCAGGTCTTCGATCATGTGGCCCATGCGCTGGCTCGCGCCCAGCACCCGGTCGGCCATCAGTGCGGCCTTGTCGGGCGGCGGCTGGCGCTTGAGCACGGTGGCGGCAGCGACGATGGACTGCAGGGGGGTGCGCAGGTCGTGGCTCAGCACGGCCATGAACATTTCGTTGATGCGCAACGCCTCGGTGCGCGCGCGCAGCTCGTGCGCCAGTGCCTGCTTGCGCCGGTGCAGTTCAAAGAACACGCTCGCTTTGTTGGTGAGCATGTGCGGGTCGATGGGTTTGTACAGAAAGTCCACCGCACCGCTCTCGTACCCCCGGAACTGCCAGTTCTGCTCGCGCGATCCCGCCGTCATGAAGATGAGCGGAATGTGCCGGGTGCGTTCGCTGCCCCGGATCAGCTCCGCCAGCTCAAAGCCGTTCATCTCGGGCATCTGCACGTCCAGCAAGGCCAGGGCTACATCGTCGTGGGCCAGCAGCAGTTCCAGGGCTTCGGGGCCCGACTGGGCCTTGAGGATGTCCAGCCCGTCGCGCTGCAGCAGCGCCTCCAGGGCGATGAGGTTTTCCTCAACATCGTCAACGAGCAGGCATTTGGTGCGGTCGGTCTGGGGCATGGGCGGTGGGGAGGGTGGATGGGGTTCTCAAGGAAGGACGCATATGCCCGTATCAAAGCTGCTGGCGGCGGTGCAGGTCCACCAGCAGCCTGGCAATGCCTTCGGGGGGCAGGATGTGGTCAACCGCCAAGGCCGCGATGGCCGCCTGCGGCATGGTGGGCATGCTGGCGCTGGCGGGGTCTTGCACGATCGTGAGGCCGCCCGCCGCCTGAATGGCTTGCAGGCCGTGCACACCGTCTTCGTTGGCTCCCGACAGCAGGATGCCCACCAGCCGGGGGCCGTAGTGGTCTGCCGCCGATTCGAACAGCACGTCGATGGAGGGGCGGGAAAAATGCAGAGGCGCGTCCAGCGACAGCCCCACATGCGGTCCCTGGGGGCCAGCATCGACCAGCAGGTGATAGTCGGGTGGCGCAAAGCTGGCCGAGCCTGGCGTGATGGCGTCCTTGTCCTGCGCCTCGCGCAGCGCCAGGGCGCAGCGGGGCTGGAAGATGTCCACCAGCAGGCTGCGCCGGTCCCGGGGCAGGTGCAGCACGACCAGAACCGCGGCCTGCAGTGTGGCGGGCAGCGCGGGCAGCAGCTGCAAGAGGGCATCAATACCACCCGAAGAGCCACCCACCACGACGGCGTGGTAGCCCCCCGGTGGCGATGGCCTTGGCGCCAGGGCGGGGCTGGTCATTGTCCGGCCTTTTTTCGGTAGATGCGGTCCTCCAGCACGAAGTCCTCGAAGGCATCGGTGTGCGCAGAAAACCGCAATGACTCCTTGGAGCCCAGGCCCAGGAAGCCCCGGTGGCACAGCGACTCGCGGAACAGCCCGAGTGCACGGTTCTGCAGGTCGCGCTCGAAGTAAATGAGCACATTGCGGCAGGACACCAGATGGACCTCGGCAAACACGCTGTCGGTGGCCAGGCTGTGGTCAGAGAACACCATGTGCTCGCGCAAACCCTTGTCGAACACCACGCGGCCATAGCCGGCAGCGTAGTAGTCCGACAACGAGCTGCGGGCGCCGGAGCGCGCATGGTTCTCGGTGAAGGCAGGCACCCGGGACAGGTCGAACACACCCGCCTCGGCGGCGCGCAGCGCGTGCGGGTTGATGTCGGTGGCGTAGATCAGGGTGCGGTCCAGCAGGCCTTCTTCCTGCAGCAGGATGGCCAGCGAATACACCTCCTCCCCCGCGCTGCATCCGGCCACCCAGACCTTGAGCGATGGGTAGGTGCGCAGCAGCGGCACCACCTCCTGGCGCAGCGCCTGGAAGTAACTCGGGTCGCGGAACATGTCGCTCACCTGCACGGTGAGGTATTCGAGCAGCGCAGGGAACACGGCGGGTTCGTGCAGCACGCGGTCCTGCAGCTGCGACAGCGTCTTGCAGTCAAACTGCACCAGCGCCGACGCCAGCCGCCGCTTGAGCGACGCCTGCGCGTAGCCCCGGAAGTCGTAGTGGTAGCGGTGGTAGATCGCATCGATCAGCAGGCGCTGCTCGATGTCTGCGGTGCGGGCCTTGCGGTGCGGCATGGCGGGGCCTACTTGGGCATCCACACCCGCACCAGGGACAGCAGCTTTTCCACGTCCAGCGGCTTGGCGATGTAGTCATTGGCCCCGGCGGCCAGGCATTTTTCCTGGTCGTCCTTCATGGCCTTGGCGGTCAGCGCAATGATGGGCAGGCGGCGCCACTCGGGGCGGTTGCGGATCTCTCGCATGGCGGTGTAGCCGTCCATCTCCGGCATCATGATGTCCATCAGCACCAGGTCGATGGCGGGCTGGCCGCCGCTGCCGGCGCGCTCCAGCGCCTGCAGGGCCTCCAGGCCGTTGCGCGCAATCTCCACGCGGATGCCGGTGGGCTCCAGGATGCTGGAGAGCGCGAACACGTTGCGCACATCGTCCTCCACCACCAGCACGTTGCGGCCTTCCAGGGCGGTCTCGCGGTTGCGGGCCACCTGCAGCATCTGGCGGTGCTCGGCCGACAGCTCCGACTCCACCTGGTGCAGGAACAGCGTGACTTCATCCAGCAGCCGCTCGGGGGAGCGCGCGTCCTTGATGATGATGGATTTTGAGAACCGGCGCAGTTGCTGCTCCTCATCGCGCGAGAGGGCGCGGCCCGTGTACACGATGACCGGCGGGAAGGAGACACCGTCCTGCTCGGTCATCTGCTGCAGCAGTTCGTAACCGCTCAGGTCGGGCAGGTTCAGGTCCATCACCATGCAGTCAAAGGTGGAGCCGCGCAGGTGCGCCAGCGCCTCGGCCGCCGTGCCGGCGCCCACGATCTCCACGTCGTCGTTGGTGAGCAGGTGGCGCACGCTCTCGCGCTGGCGCTCGTCGTCTTCCACCACCAGCACGCGCCGCAGGTTCTGGGTGAACTTGGCTTCGAGCCGCTGCAGGGCATGCACCAGTTCGTCGCGCTTGACGGGCTTGAGGGCGTAGCCCACGGCCCCCCGGCCCAGGGCCTCTTGTGAGTAGTCGGCCACCGAGACCACATGCACCGGGATGTGGCGCGTGGCCGGGTTGCGCTTGAGCTGGTCGAGCACGCCCAGGCCCGAGAAGTCGGGCAGGTTCACGTCCAGCACGATGGCGCTGGGCAGGCTGTGTATCGCATACGCCAGGCCGTCGGCCGCGTTGTGCGCCAGGTGGCAGTCAAAGTCCATCTCCCGCGCCAGGTCGCTCAGGATCTGCGCAAAGCGCACGTCGTCCTCGATCACCAGGATACTGCGCGCGCCCGCACGGCGCGGGGCTTCGGTCGCAACCGGGGCCGCCACGGGTGGCAACGCGGAGGCCGTAGGAATCGGTGCGACGACCGGTGCCGCCGCATGGGCTGGAGCAGGTGCCGCCAGCGGCGCTGCGGGGGCCGCTTCTGGCGACGGGGGCACCAGCTTCTGGGGCAGCACCAGGGTGAAGACGCTGCCTTCGCCCGGCGTGCTGTGCACGTGGATCGATCCGCCCAGCAGCTGCGCCAGGTCGCGCGAGATCGACAGGCCCAGGCCCGTGCCGCCGTATTTGCGGTGCGTGCTGCCATCGGCCTGGCGGAAGGCCTCGAAGATCAGCTCCTGCTGGTGCGCCGGGATGCCGATGCCCGTGTCCTTGACGGCGAACGACAGGGTGTCGTCCGGGTTGCGCGACACATGCAGCGCCACCGAGCCCTTCTCGGTGAACTTGAGCGCGTTGGACAGCAGGTTCTTCAGCACCTGTCCCAGGCGCTGCGGGTCGGTGTCCAGCGTAGCGGGGGCGTCGGGGGCGACGGTGGCCGTGAGCGTCAGGCCCTTCTCTTGTGCCAGCGGGCGCAGTGGGTCGATGAGGGTTTGCAGGGCCTTGGACAGCGTCACCGTTTCCACCGACACAGTGGCCTGGCCGGCCTCGATCTTGGACAGGTCGAGGATGTCGTTGATGAGGGCCAGCAGGTCGTTGCCTGCCGCGTAGATGGTCTGCGCGTACTTCACCTGCTCGGCGCTCAGGTTGCCCGGCTTGTTGTCGGACAGCAGCTTGGCCAGGATCAGGGTGGAGTTGAGCGGCGTGCGCAGCTCGTGGCTCATGTTGGCCAGGAACTCGCTCTTGTACTGGCTGGCCAGCTCCAGCTCGCGGGCCTTGTCCGTCATGGCGCTTTGGGCGCGTAGCAGTTGTTCGCGCTGGTATTCCAGCTGCTGGGTCTGCGCCTCCAGGTGGGCGTTGGTCTGCTCCAGCTCGGTCTGCTGCACCTCCATCTGGGCCTGCGACTCTTGCAGGATGCGGCTTTGCTGCTCTAGCTCCTCGTTGCTCACGCGCAGTTCTTCTTGCTGGGTCTGCAGCTCTTCGGACTGGCGCTGGGTTTCTTCCAGCAAGGCCTCCAGACGGTTGCGGTCAATGCCCGCGCGAATCGCCACCGCCAGGATGCCCGAGGCGCGTTCCATCAGGGTGCGCTCGGGCTCCGTCAGCGGGCGATGAAAGCCCAGCTCGATCACGGCAAAGACTTCGCCGTTCTCGATGGCGGGTGCCAGCAGCAGTTCGGTCGGTGCGGACTGGCCGGTGCTGGACGACACCATCAGGTGCCCGGCGGGCACATCGCGCACATGCAGCATCTGGCGCGAGCGCGCCACCTGGCCCACCAGGCCCTCGCCGGGCAGCAGGCGCTGCTCCAGCCGCTCGCGGGGCAGGGCGTAGCCCCCAAACAGGGTGAGTGCGCCATTGCAGTCGGCCAGGTAGCCCGCACCCACGGCGGCGCGCAGGTACTGCGCCAGGTATTCGAGTGTGAGCTGGCCCAGGTCTTCCAGCCGGTGGTCGCCCTGGATGCGCTGGCTCAGCCCGTTGAGGCCGGCCGCCACCCAGGACTGCTGCGCCTTGAGGCGGTACTCCCGCGCATTGGCGGCGGCCGACAGGCAGATGAGCACCAGCAGCACGAACGAGCCGCCCCAGGAGTAGTAGGTGGACATGGCCGCAGCCTCCACCCATTGCTTGCGGTCGCTCTCCAGTTGCTGGTTCAGCAGCGTGGACAGGTCCGACGCTAGGTCGCGGATGCGGTCCATCAGCACGCGGCCGGCATCATTACGGGTCACGGCCACGGCGGCTTCCTGGCCCTTGGAGCGGCGCAGTTCAATGGTCTCGCCCAGCTCGCGCAGTTTTTCGTGGCGCAGGTCGTCGATCTGCAGCACCAGGCGCCGCTGCACGGCGCTGTCGTCCGTCAGTTCCTTCAGGCGCGCCATGTTGCGCTCCATGGCGCTCAGCGACAGGTTGTAGGGCTGCAGGTAGGTGTCGTCCCCCGTCAGCAGGTAGCCGCGCTGCCCGGTCTCGGCGTCCTTCAGCGACGACACGAACAGGTTGAGGTGGCGCATGGTCACCGTGGTCTCGTCCATGGCTTCCACCGCTTGCGCGCGCACATGGGCGGTGCGGAAGTTCACCAGCGCGATGAGCACGGTGGCGAGGGCGGCAATCACAAATCCCACCAGCATTCCGCGGGGGACAGCAAAACGCGTGGCGGCCTGGGAGGTCGATGTATGGGGCATGCGTTGGTGCCCCAAAGGGCGGGTGCGTTGGGGGAGGACCGGAGACTGTAACGGGTTTTACGCGCCAGTAGGGCGCTGTTACGCGGCTTGCGCGCGCTGCGCCAGCGGGCTGCGGCGCAGCTGCTACATTCGGTGCGCCCGTGGTTTGCCACCCGCCGCAGCGCCTTGCTGCCGGGCCTGCTTTTTTCGCATTTGATCGTCCCGCCATGTCGCCGCAATCTGTCCCTGCCCGCAGCCGTTTTTCGCTTTACCTCGACCTGATCCGCTGGGACCGCCCTGCGGGCTGGCTGGTGTGCCTGTGGCCCACGCTGAGCGCGTTGTGGATTGCGGCCGACGGGTTTCCGGGCTGGCACCTGCTGGCAGTGTTTGTTCTTGGAACCTTTCTTATGCGCAGCGCAGGCTGCTGCGTGAACGACGTGGCCGACCGCGACTTTGACAAACACGTCAAGCGCACGGCGCAGCGCCCGGTGACCACCGGTGCGGTGTCGGTGAAGGAGGCGCTGGGCCTGGGGGCAGTGCTGGCGCTGGTGTCTTTTGGCCTGGTGCTCACCACCAACACCGCCGCCATCGCGTGGTCGGTACCCGCCGTGCTGGTGGCCATTGCCTACCCGTTCACCAAACGCATCATCTCCATGCCGCAAGCGGTGCTGGGCATTGCGTTCAATTTTGGCATCGTCATCGCCTTTGCGGCTGTGCAGGGCAGCGTGCCTGCAGTCGCGTGGTGGATGTGGCTGGGCAACATGTTCTGGGTGCTGGCCTACGACACCGAATACGCGATGGTGGACCGCGACGACGACCTGAAGATCGGCATCAAGACCTCGGCCATCACCCTGGGGCGGTTGGATGTGGCCGCCATCGTGGTGTTCTATCTGCTTTTCTTGGGAATTTGGGCGGTAGCGTTACAACCATATGCCCTGGGCGCTATTTTTTATATAGCGCTTGCGGTGGCGTTGGCCCAGGCCGTGTGGCACTTCACGCTCATCCGCACCCGCACCCGCGAGGGCTGCTTCAAGGCGTTCCGCATCAACCACTGGCTGGGCGCCACGGTGTTTGCGGGCATTGCGGGCAGTTACCTCGTGCGCGCAATGCTCACCAATTGATAGCGGTCAGCGCTTGATCGACTAGCGCTACCGCCCCAAAACATCAAGATCCGAACTCGTTGCCCAGTTCGTTGGCACGTTTTTCGGCGGCGCGCATGGCGGCCTCGAACGCCTGCGATACGCCGCTGGCTTCCATCGACTGCAGGGCCGCGTAGGTGGTGCCGCCCTTGGACGTGACGCGTTCGCGCAGCACGGCGGGGGATTCGTCGGAACGGCGGGCCAGCTCGGACGCGCCCACAAACGTGCCCACGGCCAACTGGTGCGCCTGCGCTTCGGTCAGGCCCATGCCCACGCCGGCGCGTGTCATGGCTTCGAGGAAGTAGAAAACATAGGCCGGGCCCGAGCCTGAGAGGGCGGTAACAGCGTCCAGCTGGGTCTCGCTCTCCACCCACAGGAATTCGCCGGTGGACGCCATGATGGCCTCCACGCTCTGGCGCTCGGCGCTGGTCACGGCGGGGCGTGCGTAGATCGCGCTCATGCCCTTGCCCACCAGCGCGGGCGTGTTGGGCATGGTGCGCACGATGCGCTCGGTGGAGAGCCACTGGGCGATGCTGTCAGAGCGAATGCCCGCCGCCACGCTCAGGTGCAGGGCCTGCTGCGTGTGGGCCTTGGCCTGTGCCGCAGCGTCCTTGAAGGTCTGGGGCTTGACCGCCCAGACCACGATGCTGGCGCGCTGCAGTGCGGGGCCAGCCTCGGGTTGCGCGATGAGGCCGAAGTTCTTGAGCAGCGCCTCGCGCGTGGGGGCGTAGGGCTCGACCACCTCGATCTGGCTGGCCGGGTGGCCCTGGCGGATCAGCCCGCCAATGATGGCGCTGGCCATGTTGCCGCCGCCGATGAAGGCGATGGTGGGGAGTTGGGAATTTGCTGCGGCGGAAGCGGAGGAGGTCATGCTACGGTCAGGCGAGAAAGGGAGGCGCCATGGTAGCGCCGGAGACCTGTGATTGTCCGAATGGCCTGCGCAACTGGCGCGGCCCATGCCAGTGCTCCCGCGCAAGGGCCGCCCCGCCGCGCTGGGAGCGTCCCCCCGCCCGCAACGCGCAGCGATGCGAGAGCGGGGGGAAGGCGCCGAAGGCGACTCAGGGGGGCTACTCTGCAATAGTTTGGCGAACAGCGTGTTCCCAGTTCGCCATCAGCTCCTGTGCACGCGCGCTGCTGAGCGTGGGCACAAAGCGGCGGTCGGCGCGCCACAGCCGCGAGAGTTCATCCGTGCTGCGGTACACGCCGCTCGACAGCCCTGCCAGGTAGGCCGCGCCCAAAGCGGTGGTCTCGATGACCGCGGGCCGGACCACTGGGATGCCCAGCAGGTCGGCTTGGAACTGCATCAGCAAGTCGTTGATGCACGCGCCGCCGTCCACGCGCAGCTCGCTCACCGGGGCGCCGCCGGCGGCCACGGCGTCGCGGCTCATGGCCAGCAGCAGGGCGGCGCTTTGGTAGGCAATGCTTTCGAGCGCCGCGCGCGCAATGTGGCCCAGTGTGGTGCCGCGCGTCAGGCCGGTGATGGTGCCGCGTGCGTCGGGCTTCCAGTAGGGGGCGCCCAGGCCGGTGAAGGCGGGCACCATCATCACGCCGCCCGAATCGGGCACGCTTTGGGCCAGCGACTCGACCTCGCCGCTAGTGGAAATGGCGCGCAGGCCGTCGCGCAGCCACTGCACCACGGCGCCGCCCACAAAGACGCTGCCTTCCATGGCGAATTCAGGCTGGGTCGATGCCTGTGCCGCACTGGTGGTGAGCAGCCCGTTCTGCGAGGTCTGGAACGTGCCGCCCGTGTGCATGAGCATGAAGCAGCCGGTGCCATAGGTGTTCTTGGCCATACCGGCCGTGAAGCAGGCCTGGCCGAACAGCGCGCTTTGCTGGTCGCCCGCCACGCCGCCGATGCGGATGGCGTGGCCCAGCAGGTCGGCCGCCGTGTCGCCAAAGTGGGCGCTGGACGGCAACACCTCGGGCATCAGTGCCTTGGGGATGCGCAGCAGCGCCAGCAGTTCGTCGTCCCACTGGTTGGTGTGCACATTGAACAGCATGGTGCGCGAGGCGTTGCTCACGTCCGTCACATGCACCTTGCCGTGGGTGAGCTTCCACATCAGCCAGCTGTCCACCGTGCCAAAGGCCAGTTCGCCACGCTCGGCCGTGTCGCGCGCGCCGGGCACGTGGTCCAGCATCCACTGCAGCTTGGTGCCCGAGAAATACGCATCCACCAGCAGGCCGGTCTTGGCCTGGATGGCGGCGGCGTGGCCTTGGCTTCGCAGCTGGGCGCAGGCAGGCTCGGCGCGCCGGTCCTGCCACACGATGGCGTGGTGCACGGGCTGGCCGGTTTTGCGGTTCCACAGCACCGTGGTTTCGCGCTGGTTGGTGATGCCGACGGCACGGATGTCCCGGGCCGCAATGCCCGCCTTGGCCAGCGCATCGCGCGCGGTGGCGAGCTGGGTGCGCCAGATCTCCAGCGGGTCGTGCTCCACCCAGCCGGGCTGGGGGTAGATCTGCGGCAGCTCCAGCTGCGCCTGCGCCACGATGTGGCCGCCTTCGTCAAAAACGATGCTGCGGGAACTGGAGGTGCCTTGGTCGAGGGCGAGCAAGTAGGTCATGGTGAGGAAGATTCGGGAATTCAGGCGGCGACTGTGCAGAGGACTTCGGCGTCTTGCAATAGGGCAGGAAACGGCTCAGGCGGCGGTGCATCGGTGAACAGGCGGTCGATCTGTGCCAGCGTGGCCAGTTGCACCATGGCCGGGCGGTTGAACTTGCTGAAGTCGGCCGCCAGCCAGACCTCGCGCGCGTGTTCGATGATGGTTTGCGCCACCTTCACTTCGCGGTAGTCGAAGTCGCGCAGCGACCCGTCCGGCTCGATGCCCGAAATGCCGATGAGCGCAATGTCCACCTTGAACTGGCGGATGAAATCCACCGCCGCTTCGCCCACGATGCCCCGGTCGCGCGCGCGCACCACGCCGCCCGCCACGATGACCTCGCACTCGGGGTTGCCGCTCAGGATGGCGGCCACATTCAGGTTGTTGGTGATCACGCGCAGGCCCCGGTGGTGCAGCAGCGCCTTGGCAATGGCCTCGGTGGTGGTGCCGATGTTCAGGATCAGCGAGCAGTCGTTGGGCACCTGTTCGGCCACGGCGCGCGCAATGCGTGCCTTGCCTTCGGCATGCAGGTTTTCGCGCTGGGTGTGTGCCAGGTTCTCCACCGTGGAGCTGGGCACGCGCACGCCGCCATGAAAGCGCGTGAGCAGTCCCGACTCCGCGAGGCGCTGCACATCGCGGCGCACCGTCTGCAGCGTGACCCCCAGGGTGTCGGCAAGTTGTTCCACCGTGGCGGACTTGCGTGCGCGCACTTCTTCGAGGAGTTGGAGTTGGCGGGGATTGGTGTTCACGGTGGGGTGTGGTGCGCAGTGGTTTGTCACCGAATCGTAACGAATCTGAAACATCCGCTTGGGCGCCCGGTGACACGCTAAAGACTGTAAATCGAACAAAAACGAATTTATTAAGGGTAAACCTTGATTCGATTCGAACAAAAAGGAACAAAAATGAAAAAAATCGAAATTTGAGGGCTGCCGTGCGTGTGTGCAGCCCTTTCACACAGGCCGCAGGGCCGGAAGAGGATGCTTCATGCAGCTGGCGTTGGACAGCATCAGCAAAAAAGTCGGGGCGCAGACCTGGCTGTACGACATGAACCTGTCGCTGCAGCCCAATGCCGTGACGGTGTTGCTGGGAGCGACCCAGGCGGGCAAGACCAGCCTGATGCGCATCATGGCGGGGCTGGATGTGCCCACCCACGGGCGCGTTTTGGTAGATGGCAAGGACGTGACGGGCACCCCCGTGCGCGACCGCAATGTGGCCATGGTCTACCAGCAATTCATCAACTACCCCTCGATGAAGGTGGCGGCCAACATTGCGTCGCCCCTGAAGCTGCGTGGCGAAAAGAACATCGACGCCCGCGTGCTTGAAATTGCCAGCCGCCTGCACATCGACATGTTCCTGGACCGCTACCCGGCCGAGCTGTCGGGCGGCCAGCAGCAGCGCGTGGCACTGGCCCGCGCCCTGGCCAAGGGCGCGCCGCTGATGCTGCTGGATGAACCCCTGGTCAACCTGGACTACAAACTGCGCGAAGAACTGCGCGAGGAGCTGACCCAGCTGTTTGCCGCCGGCCAATCCACCGTGGTCTACGCCACCACCGAGCCGGGCGAGGCCCTGCTGCTGGGCGGCTACACGGCGGTGCTGGACGAAGGCCAGCTGCTGCAGTACGGCCCCACGGCCGAGGTGTTCCATGCGCCCAATTCGCTGCGCGTGGCGCGCGCTTTCAGCGACCCGCCGATGAACCTGATTGCCGCATCGGCCACGCCTTCCGGGGTGCGCCTGCAGGGCGGCCTGGAGCTGAGTGTGCCGCTGCCACAAGGCGTGGCGGCAGCCGCCGGCCTCACCGTGGGCGTGCGCGCCAGTGCGCTGCGGGTTGCGGCCCGCCCGGGCGACGTCAGCGTGGCCGGGGTGGTGGAACTGGCCGAGATTTCGGGCTCCGACACCTTTGTGCACGCGGCCACGCCCTGGGGCGACCTGGTGGCGCAGCTGACCGGCGTGCATTACTTTGAACTGGGAACGCCCATCACGCTGCACCTGGACCCCGCCCAGGCCTACGTGTTTGGTGCCGACGGCCGACTGGCCTGGGCGCCCGCCCGGCCTGCTACCGCACAAGGAGGGCGCTGACATGGCCCGCATCAGCCTGGACTTGGCGCATTCGTACAAGCCCAACCCGCAGCAGGACAGCGACTACGCGCTGCTGCCGCTCAAGATGGAGTTCGAGGACGGCGGCGCCTATGCGCTGCTCGGCCCTTCGGGCTGTGGCAAGACCACCATGCTCAACATCATGTCGGGTCTGCTCGTCCCCTCGCATGGCAAGGTGCTGTTCGACGGCCGCGACGTGACGCGCGCCAGCCCGCAAGAACGCAACATTGCGCAGGTGTTCCAGTTCCCCGTGATCTACGACACCATGACGGTCGCCGAGAACCTGGCCTTCCCTCTGCGCAACCGCAAGGTGCCCGAGGACCAGATCAAGCAGCGCGTGGGCGTGATTGCCGAGATGCTGGAGATGAGCGGCCAGCTCAACCAGCGCGCAGCAGGCCTGGCGGCCGATGCCAAGCAGAAGATCTCGCTGGGCCGTGGCCTGGTGCGCGCGGACGTGGCGGCCGTGCTGTTCGACGAGCCGCTCACGGTGATCGACCCGCACCTCAAGTGGCAGCTGCGGCGCAAGCTCAAGCAGATTCACCACGAACTCAAGCTCACGCTGATCTATGTGACCCACGACCAGGTGGAGGCGCTGACCTTTGCCGACAAGGTGGTAGTCATGACGCGCGGCAAGGCCGTGCAGGTCGGCTCGGCCGACGCCTTGTTCGAGCGGCCCGCACACACCTTCGTGGGGCACTTCATTGGCTCGCCGGGCATGAACTTCTTGCCGGCGCACAGCGAGGGCGACAGCCTCACCGTGGCCGGCAACCGCCTGGCCAGCCCCGTGGGCCGCATGCTACCCGCTGGCGCCCTGCAGGTCGGCATCCGCCCCGAATACCTGGCGCTGGCCCAGCCGCAACAGGCCGGTGCACTGCCCGGCACGGTGGTGCAGGTGCAGGACATTGGCACCTACCAGATGCTGACCGCCAAGGTGGGCGAGCACACCGTCAAGGCGCGTTTCACGCCCGAGACGCGCCTGCCATCGGCCGGTGACACGGCCTGGCTGCAGGTGCTGGGCGAGCACACCTGCTTCTACCAAAATGAGGAGCTCCTAGGATGAGCACAACGACCAAGCCCGTCAACCAGAAAGCCTGGTTCCTGATCCTGCCGGTGATCCTGTGTGTGGCCTTCTCGGCCATCCTGCCGCTGATGACGGTGGTGAACTACTCGGTGCAGGACATCATCAGCCCCGAGCGCCGCGTGTTTGTGGGTACCGAGTGGTTCGTGCAGGTGATGCGCGACGAGGAGCTGCACGCCGCGCTGCTGCGCCAGCTTACCTTCTCGCTGGCCGTGCTGGCGGTGGAGATTCCGCTGGGCATCCTGCTGGCGCTGTCCATGCCCGCGCAGGGCTGGAAGTCGTCCGCAGTGCTGGTGGTGGTGGCGCTGTCGCTGCTGATTCCCTGGAACGTGGTGGGCACCATCTGGCAGATCTATGGCCGTGCCGATATTGGCCTGATGGGCCGGCTGCTGCAGGAGATGGGCATCGAATACAGCTACACCGGTAACGCCACGCAGGCCTGGCTCACGGTGCTGCTGATGGACGTGTGGCACTGGACGCCGCTGGTCGCGCTGCTGGCGTTTGCCGGTCTGCGCTCCATCCCCGACGCGTACTACCAGGCGGCCCGCATTGACGGCGCGAGCAAGTTCGCGGTGTTCCGCTACATCCAGCTGCCCAAGATGCGTGGCGTGCTGATGATTGCCGTGCTGCTGCGCTTCATGGACAGCTTCATGATCTACACCGAGCCCTTCGTGCTCACCGGTGGCGGACCGGGCAATGCCACCACTTTCCTGAGCCAGTACCTCACGACCAAGGCCGTGGGCCAGTTCGACCTGGGGCCTGCCGCAGCGTTCTCGCTGATCTATTTCTTCATCATCTTGCTGCTGTGCTTCATCCTCTACAACTGGATGCAGCGCGTGGGCACCGCCAGCAACGAAGGAGCCGGCCATGAATGAAAAGCGCTTCCAGAAGCGGTCGATCTTCCTGGTGGTCTACCTGCTGTTCGCGCTGCTGCCCATCTACTGGATGGTCAACATGAGCTTCAAGACGAACGAGGAGATCCTGTCGACCTTCACGTTCTTCCCCCAGCACTTCACCTGGGCCAACTACAAGACCATCTTCACGGACGAGTCCTGGTACTCGGGCTACATCAACAGCCTGATCTACGTGGGCATCAACACGGTGATTTCGCTCACCGTGGCGCTGCCTGCGGCCTATGCCTTCAGCCGCTACCAGTTCCTGGGCGACAAGCATGTGTTCTTCTGGCTTCTGACCAACCGCATGACGCCGCCGGCCGTGTTTTTGCTGCCGTTCTTTCAGCTGTACACCACCGTGGGGCTCATGGACACGCACATCGCGGTGGCGCTGGCGCACCTGCTCTTCAACGTGCCGCTGGCGGTGTGGATTCTCGAAGGCTTCATGAGCGGCATCCCGCGCGAGATCGACGAGACGGCGTACATCGACGGCTACAGCTTTCCGCGCTTTTTCGTGACCATCTTCCTGCCGCTGATCAAGGCGGGCGTGGGTGTGGCGGCGTTCTTCTGCTTCATGTTCAGCTGGGTGGAGCTGCTGCTGGCCCGCACGCTGACCAGCGTGAACGCAAAGCCCATCGTAGCCACGATGACACGCACCGTGAGCGCGAGCGGCATGGACTGGGCGACGCTGGCTGCCGCCGGGGTACTGACCATCGTGCCCGGCGCCATCGTGATCTGGTTTGTGCGGCACTACATCGCAAAAGGCTTTGCGATGGGCCGGGTTTGATATGAGGGGAAGCCGACCTATGAACCACAACAACCCGCAGCAGCGCGCGCGCTGCTTCCCGAGCCAGCGGCAGCCGCGGAGCGGGCTTTGCCCGGCCGCGGGCTGCGTCCCCCTGGGGGGAAGCGCCGCAGGCGCTCAGGGGGGTACCCATGTTTGACTGGATGGCCTGGACTTTGCCGGTGGCGGTGTTCTTCACGTGCATCGTGCTGATGCTGATCGGCATGACGGTGTGGGAGATCAAGTCGCCCACGACGATGCGCAAGGGCTTCTTGCCGCTGGAAACCACGCGCGGTGACCGCCTCTTTATCGGCCTGCTGTCGGCGGCCTACGTGAACCTGATTTTTGTGGGCATCAGCGGCAAGCTGGTCCAGTGGTTCAGCCTGTCGGCCGAGCCATCGGTGTGGATCAGCTTTGTGGCGTCGATGGCGCTCTTGGTGCTGATTCTGCGCAAGGGTTGAAGCAAAAACAGCCGGTAGCGCTAGAGGAATATGCGCTGCTAGCTATTGATTTTGTAGTGTCGAAGGCCTGGCCTGGTTCCCCCCCGGGTTGGTGCCGGTCTACCAATGGGGGTCTCAATCTGAGAGGAGACAGCAATGAAGATGCAGTTCAAGGCGATCGCTTTCGCCGCCGCGGCTCTGGCGATGGGGCAGGCTGCCTGGGCCGGCGAGGCCGAGGCCAAGAAGTGGATCGACAGCGAATTCCAGCCATCCACGCTGAGCAAAGACCAGCAGATGGCCGAGATGAAGTGGTTCATCGACGCAGCCAAAAAACTCCAGGCCAAGGGCGTGAAGGAAATTTCGGTCGTTTCCGAAACCATCACCACGCACGAGTACGAGTCCAAGACGCTCGCCAAGGCGTTTGAAGAAATCACCGGCATCAAGGTCAAGCACGACCTGATCCAGGAAGGTGACGTGGTCGAGAAGCTGCAGACCTCCATGCAGTCGGGCAAGTCCATTTATGACGGCTGGATCTCGGACTCGGACCTGATCGGCACGCACTACCGCTACGGCAAGATCATGAACCTGACCGACTACATGGGCGGCGCAGGCAAGGAGTGGACCAACCCCGGCATCGACATCAAGGACTACATCGGCACCAAGTTCACCACGGCGCCCGACGGCAAGCTGTACCAGCTGCCTGACCAGCAGTTCGCCAACCTGTACTGGTTCCGCGCCGACCTGTTCGACCGCAAGGACCTGAAGGACAAGTTCAAGGCCAAGTACGGCTACGACCTGGGCGTGCCACTGAACTGGTCGGCCTATGAAGACATCGCCGAGTTCTTCACCAACGACGTGAAGAACATTGATGGCAAGCCGATCTATGGTCACATGGACTACGGCAAGAAGGACCCATCCCTTGGCTGGCGCTTTACCGATGCCTGGCTGTCCATGGCAGGTTCTGCCGACATTGGCACGCCCAACGGCCTGCCGATCGACGAGTGGGGCATCCGCGTGGCCGACGACAAGTGCACCCCCGTGGGCGCCAGCGTGGCCCGTGGCGGTGCGACCAACTCGCCCGCCGCCGTCTACGCCCTCACCAAGTACGTGGACTGGATGAAGAAGTACGCGCCCAAGGAAGCCACGGGCATGACCTTCGGCGAAGCCGGCCCCGTGCCCGCCCAGGGCCAGATCGCCCAGCAGATCTTCTGGTACACCGCCTTCACGGCCGACATGACCAAGCCCGGCCTGCCCGTGGTGAACGCCGACGGCACGCCCAAGTGGCGCATGGCCCCCGGCCCCAACGGCCCCTATTGGAAGCAGGGCATGCAGAACGGCTACCAGGACGTGGGCAGCTGGACCTTCTTCAAGGACCACGATGCCAACAAGACGGCTGCCGCCTGGCTCTACGCCCAGTTCGTGACCGCCAAGACCACGTCGCTGAAGAAGACCATGGTGGGCCTGACCCCGATCCGCGAGTCCGACATCCAGTCCAAGGCCATGACCGACATGGCACCCAAGCTGGGTGGCCTGGTGGAGTTCTACCGCAGCCCTGCCCGCGTGGCATGGTCTCCCACCGGCACCAACGTGCCTGACTACCCCAAGCTGGCTCAGCTCTGGTGGAAGAACGTGGCCCAGGCTGTGACGGGTGAAAAGACGCCCCAGGGCGCCATGGACACGCTGGCCGACGAAATGGACCAGGTGATGGCCCGTCTGGAGCGTGCCGGCATGGCCCACTGCGCGCCCAAGCTGAACCCCAAGAGCGATCCTTCCAAATGGCTGAGCGACAAGCAGGCACCTTGGGCCAAGCTCGCCAATGAGAAGCCCAAGGGCCAGACGATTGCCTACAACACACTGCTGCAGGCGTGGAAGGACGGCAAGACGCGCTGATCCGCAGATCAAGGGGTTCTTGTAGCCACCATTGATCGGCAGCCAGGGCTCACAAGGTCTCTGGCTGCCTTTTTTGCTCCATACCGCCCCGGCCTCCATAAGGTTTGGGGCGGGTTCTCACCCCGGGAGTGTCAGGAATTCAAGGGTAAACCCTTGGTTTTTACTCCGCCCATGGACAATCACCCCATGACCATTGCCACCGCTCCCCTCCCCACACGGCGCGCCGACCTCCTGGCCCGCCTGGCCCAGCCGCACCAATATGACCTCGCCGTGATCGGCGGGGGCGCGACGGGCCTGGGGGTGGCGCTGGATGCTGCGGCACGCGGCTTCAGCGTGGTGCTGGTGGATTCCCACGATTTCGCCAAAGGGACGTCGTCCCGCGCCACGAAGCTGGTGCATGGCGGAGTCCGTTACCTGGCGCAGGGCAACATCGCCCTGGTACGCGAGGCGCTGCACGAGCGCACCACGCTGCTGCACAACGCGCCCCATCTGGCGCAGCCATTGCCTTTCGTGATGCCGTCGTATCGTTTCTGGGAAACCCCTTTTTACGGCGTCGGACTGATGATGTACGACGCGCTGGCGGGCAAGGCAGGCCTGGGCTCCACCCAGTTCCTGGGGCGCGAGAGCACCCTGCGGTGTCTGCCCACCGCGCGGACCGAGGGTCTCAAAGGCGGGGTCAAATACTGGGACGGCCAGTTTGACGATGCGCGCCTGGCGCTGGCGCTGGCGCGCACGGCGGCCAGCCTGGGCGCCTTGGTGGTCAATTACTGCCCAGCCAAATCTTTGGTCCACGAGGCCGGCAAGGTCGTGGGCTTTGTCTGCGAGGACGCGGACAGCGGCCGGCAGTTCACCGTGCGCGCCCGTTCGGTGGTCAACGCCACGGGCGTGTGGGTGGACACCCTGCGCCAGATGGACGGCGAAGCCATCGGGCGGCCCGTCAAGCCCATGGTGGCGCCCAGCCAGGGCGTGCACATCGTGGTGGACCGGGAGTTCTTGCCGTCCGACCACGCCTTGATGGTGCCCAAGACGGCCGATGGCCGCGTGCTGTTTGCCGTGCCCTGGCTGGGCAAACTCATTCTGGGCACCACCGACAGCCCGCGCCAAGACGTGGTGCGGGAGCCCGAGCCCTTCCGGGAGGAAGTGCGCTTCATCCTGGAGGAATCCGCCCGCTACCTGACCCGCGCGCCCCGCGTCGAGGACATCCGCAGCATCTGGGTGGGCTTGCGCCCACTGGTCAAGCCGCAGGACGACGACGGCGACAACACCAAGAAAATCAGCCGGGAGCACACGGTGCTGGCGAGCCGCAGCGGCCTGATCACCGTGACCGGCGGAAAATGGACCACCTACCGGGCCATGGCCGAAGATGTGTTGCAAAAATGCTTCACCACGGGCCTGCTGCCCGAAAAGCCCGCCGGCGTGACGAACCAGTTGCTGCTGGTGGGCACGCCACGGGAGCCGGTCCAGCACCGGATCAGCGACGCCCAGGGGCTGCACTCTTACGGTAGCGAAGCGGCCGAAGTGCAGGCAATGCCGGGCGCACAAACAGATCTGGGCGGCGGCCTGACCGAGGCCATGGTCCGTTTTGCGGCCCGGTTTGAATATGCCTGCACGGTGGAAGATGTGCTGGCACGCCGTTCGCGCCTGCTGTTCCTGGACGCCCGCAAGGCCATGGAGCTGGCGCCCGTCGTCGCTCGCATCCTGCGCGAAGAGCTGGGCTCCGACCCGCAACTGGACGCCTTCCTGGCGCTGGCACCACAGTATCTGCATGTGCCTGCATAACACGGGCTTGACTTCCCGAAAGTGTTTTGCAATAATCGAGGGCTTCGCGTTTCCTACGTGAAGTTTCTGCCCAGCGGGAAGTGCTGCAAATGGTTTGCGGTGCGGACGACGGGCCCAAGACTGACTGGCTGATTTGCAGCCCTTGAGAAGTTCTCTGGGGCTGTCGTCTTCTGGTGCAAGTTGGGAATATTGAAATGATCCAGACAGAATCTCGGTTAGAGGTTGCCGACAATACCGGCGCCAAGTCCGTCCTTTGCATCAAGGTGCTGGGTGGCTCGAAGCGTCGCTATGCAAGCGTTGGCGACATCATCAAGGTGAGCATCAAAGAAGCCGCTCCACGTGGCCGCGTCAAAAAAGGCGAGGTTTACAGCGCAGTGGTGGTTCGCACGGCGAAGGGTATTCGTCGCGGCGATGGTTCGCTCGTCAAATTCGACGGCAATGCTGCAGTGTTGCTGAATGCAAAGTTGGAGCCTATCGGCACCCGCATCTTTGGACCCGTGACGCGTGAACTGCGTACCGAAAAGTTCATGAAGATCGTGTCCCTGGCTCCTGAAGTTCTCTAAGGACGCGCCATGAACAAGATTCGCAAGGGCGACGAAGTCATCGTGCTGACCGGCCGTGACAAGGGCAAGCGTGGCACCGTCACGCTGCGCAAGGATGACTCCCACCTCGTTATCGACGGTATCAACCTGGTCAAGAAGCACGCCAAGCCGAACCCCATGAAGGGTACGACCGGCGGCATCATCGAAAAGGCCATGCCGATTCACCAGTCCAACGTGGCCATCTTCAATGCCGCTACTGGCAAGGCTGATCGCGTGGGCATCAAGGTGCAGGCTGACGGCACACGCGTTCGCGTGTTCAAGTCCAGCGGCGCTGAAATCAAGGCGGCCTAAGGGGTAAACATGGCACGACTCCAAGACATTTACCGCGACAAGATCGCTCCCGAACTGACCAAGCAGTTCGGTTACACCTCGCCGATGCAGGTTCCCCGTCTGACCAAGATCACCCTGAACATGGGCGTGAGCGAAGCAGTCTCGGACAAGAAGGTGATGGACAACGCCGTGGCTGACCTGACCAAGATTGCCGGTCAGAAGCCTGTGGTGACCAAGGCCAAGAAGGCTATCGCCGGTTTCAAGATCCGCGAAGGCCAGGCCATCGGTTGCATGGTCACGCTGCGTGGCGTGCAGATGTATGAGTTCCTGGACCGTTTCGTGACCGTGGCTCTGCCCCGCGTTCGTGACTTCCGTGGTATCTCCGGTCGCGCTTTCGACGGCCGTGGCAACTACAACATCGGCGTCAAAGAACAGATCATCTTCCCTGAAATTGAGTACGACAAGGTTGACGCTTTGCGCGGTCTCAATATCAGCATCACCACGACGGCCAAGTCTGACGAAGAAGCCAAGGCGCTTCTCGCTGGTTTCCGTTTCCCGTTCAAGAACTGAGGCGAAGCATGGCTAAAGTAGCTTTGATCCAGCGCGAACTGAAGCGCGAAAAACTGGCAGCCAAGTACGCAACCAAGTATGCGGAGCTGAAGGCAATCGCTGGCGATGCCAAGCGCAGCGACGAAGAGCGTGATGCAGCCCGCCTGGGCCTGCAAAAGCTCCCCCGCAATGCCAACCCCACGCGTCAGCGCAACCGTTGCGAAATCACCGGTCGTCCACGCGGCACCTTCCGTCAATTCGGTCTGGCTCGCGCCAAGATCCGCGAACTGGCTTTCAATGGCGACATCCCCGGTGTCACCAAGGCCAGCTGGTAAGCAGGCAGGAGAGATTAAACATGAGCATGAGTGATCCCATCGCTGACTTGCTGACCCGCATCCGTAACGCACAGATGGTCTCCAAGGCCACGGTTCTGGTGCCTTCTTCCAAAGTGAAGATCGCCATCGCCCAAGTGCTGAAGGACGAAGGTTATATCGACGGCTTCCAGGTCAAGACCGAAGCTGGCAAGTCCGAACTCGAAATTGCCCTGAAGTACTACGCAGGCCGTCCCGTGATTGAGCGCATCGAGCGCGTCAGCCGCCCTGGTCTGCGTGTCTACAAAGGCCGTGATTCCATTCCACAAGTCATGAACGGTCTGGGTGTGGCAATTGTCACGACGCCCAAGGGCGTGATGACCGATCGCAAAGCGCGTGCTACCGGTGTCGGTGGCGAAGTGCTCTGCTACGTGGCCTAACCCGCGGCATTGAGGAGAAACTGAAATGTCCCGAGTAGGAAAAATGCCCGTGACCATCCCCGCAGGTGTGGATGTGTCCGTGAAAAGCGACCAGATCTCTGTGAAGGGTTCTGGCGGCACCCTGTCGCTGGCGCAAAACGCGCTGGTGAAGGTGTCCAGCAATGACGGCAAGCTCAGCTTTGAGCCTGCCAATGATTCCCGCGAAGCCAATGCCATGAGCGGCACGATTCGCCAGTTGGTCAACAACATGGTGGTCGGTGTCAGCAAGGGCTTTGAAAAGAAGCTGAGCCTGGTGGGCGTGGGTTACAAGGCTGCTGCAGCCGGTTCCAAGCTCAATCTGGCCGTCGGTTATTCGCACCCGGTCAACATCGAGATGCCCGCTGGTATCACGGTTGCCACCCCCACGCCCACAGAAGTGGTGATCAAGGGTGCCGATCGTCAACGCGTCGGTCAGATCGCTGCTGAGATCCGTGCTGTTCGTCCGCCCGAGCCCTACAAGGGCAAGGGCATCCGCTATGCGGACGAAAAGATCACGATCAAAGAGACCAAGAAGAAATAAGGAGCTGCAACATGTTGACCAAGAAAGAGCAGCGTCTTCGTCGTTCGCGTCAGACCCGCATCCGCATTGCACAGCAAGGCGTGGCACGTCTCACCGTGAACCGTACGAACCTCCATATCTACGCCAGTGTGATTTCCGGCGACGGCAGCAAGGTGCTGGCAAGCGCTTCGACGGCAGAAGCCGACGTGCGCAAGTCGCTCGGCGGTTCGGGCAAGGGTGGCAACGCCGCTGCAGCCCAGGTCATCGGCAAGCGTATCGCTGAAAAGGCGAAGGCTGCAGGTGTCGAGAAGGTTGCATTTGATCGCGCAGGCTTTGCCTACCACGGTCGCGTCAAGGCTCTGGCCGACGCAGCCCGTGAAGCCGGCCTGCAGTTCTAAGCGGAGCGGAATACAAAATGGCTAAATTTCAACCCAAAGTGCAAGACGAAGGTCGTGACGACGGTCTGCGCGAAAAAATGATCGCGGTCAACCGCGTGACCAAAGTCGTGAAGGGTGGCCGTATCCTCGGTTTCGCTGCACTGACCGTGGTTGGCGACGGTGACGGCCGCGTGGGCATGGGCAAGGGCAAGTCCAAGGAAGTGCCTGCTGCCGTGCAAAAGGCGATGGAAGAAGCTCGCCGCAACATGGTCAAGGTGTCTCTGAAGAACGGCACCATCTATCACAATGTGACCGGCCATCATGGCGCGGCTGTCGTGATGATGGCTCCCGCTCCCAAGGGTACCGGTATCATCGCCGGCGGCCCGATGCGCGCAGTCTTTGAAGTGCTGGGTGTGACCGACATCGTGGCCAAGAGCCATGGTTCGTCCAACCCCTACAACATGGTCCGTGCTACCTTTGACGCGCTCGTCAATTCGACGACTCCGTCGAACGTTGCAGCCAAGCGCGGCAAGACAGTCGAAGACATCTTCGCCTGAACGGGAGCCTGAATATGACAACGCAACAAACCGTCAAGATTCAACTGGTGCGCAGCCCGATTGGCACCAAGGAATCGCACCGCGCCACCGTCCGTGGCCTGGGTCTGCGCAAGCTGAACAGCGTCAGCGAATTGAAGGATTCGCCCGAAGTTCGCGGCATGATTAACAAGATCAGCTACCTGGTCAAAATCGTCTGAGAGATAGATCATGGAACTCAATAGCATCAAGCCCGCAGACGGCGCCAAGCATGCCAAGCGCCGCGTAGGCCGTGGTATCGGCTCCGGCCTGGGCAAGACCGCTGGCCGTGGTCACAAGGGCCAAAAGTCCCGCTCCGGTGGCTACCACAAGGTGGGCTTCGAAGGCGGTCAAATGCCTCTGCAACGTCGCTTGCCCAAGCGCGGCTTCAAGTCGCACCTGCTGAAGTTCAATGCGGAAGTGACGCTGACAGCCCTGGACCAACTGGGTCTGGCTGAAGTGGACGTTCTGGCACTGAAGCAAGCTGGTCTGGTGGGCGAGCTGGCCAAGGTGGTCAAGGTCATCAAGAGCGGTTCCCTGACCAAGGCAGTCAAGCTGTCTGGCGTGGGCGCTACGGCAGGTGCCAAGGCAGCCATCGAAGCTGCTGGCGGCAGCGTCGCCTGAGTGTGGCACTGAAGGAAGGCATCTGTGGCTACTAGCGCGGCTCAAATTGCAAAGACCGGAAAATTCGGCGACCTGCGTCGGCGTCTGGTTTTTCTGTTGCTGGCGCTGGTCGTGTACCGCATCGGGGCGCATATCCCCGTGCCGGGCATCGATCCAGCCCAACTTCAGCAGCTGTTCAGTGGCCAGCAGGGCGGCATCCTGAACCTGTTCAACATGTTCTCGGGTGGCGCGCTGTCGCGTTTCACGGTGTTTGCTCTGGGGATCATGCCGTACATCTCGGCATCGATCATCATGCAGCTGATGACGTACGTGCTGCCCGCCTTCGAGCAGTTGAAGAAGGAAGGCGAAGCCGGCCGCCGGAAGATCACGCAGTACACCCGTTATGGGACCCTGGGCTTGGCCCTGTTCCAGTCGCTGGGTATTGCAGTAGCCCTTGAAAGCTCTGCAGGTCTGGTACTGAGCCCCGGTTTTGGCTTCCGCCTGACGGCAGTGGTCAGCCTGACCGCAGGAACGATGTTTCTGATGTGGCTGGGTGAGCAGATCACGGAGCGTGGTCTGGGTAACGGGATCTCGATCCTGATCTTCGGCGGTATCGCTGCCGGTCTGCCCAGCTCTATCGGTGGCCTTCTGGAACTGGTACGCACCGGTGCAATGAGCATCCTTGCAGCGATCTTCATCGTCATCGTGGTGGGTCTCGTGACTTACTTCGTGGTGTTCGTGGAGCGTGGTCAGCGCAAGATCTTGGTGAATTACGCACGACGACAAGTCGGCAACAAGGTGTATGGCGGCCAGTCGTCGCACTTGCCTTTGAAGCTGAACATGGCGGGTGTGATTCCTCCGATCTTCGCATCGTCGATCATCCTGCTGCCTGCAACCGTGGTGAACTGGTTCAGCGCTGGCGAATCGATGCGTTGGCTCAAGGACATCTCTGGTGCACTGACGCCAGGTCAGCCGATCTATGTGATGTTCTACGCTGCAGCGATCGTCTTCTTCTGCTTCTTCTACACGGCTTTGGTGTTCAACAGCCGCGAGACAGCAGACAACCTGAAGAAGAGCGGCGCGTTCATTCCGGGCATTCGTCCAGGTGAGCAAACTGCACGCTACATCGACAAGATCCTGGTTCGCCTGACGTTGGCGGGCGCGGTGTACATCACTTTTGTGTGTCTGCTGCCCGAGTTCCTGATCCTGAAGTACAACGTTCCGTTTTACTTTGGCGGAACCTCGCTGCTGATCATCGTGGTGGTGACCATGGACTTCATGGCCCAGGTTCAGAACTACATGATGTCGCAACAGTACGAATCGCTGCTCAAGAAGGCGAACTTCAAGGGCGGTGCAGGCGGGTGATGGCACCAAGGCGGCGCACGGCGCTGTCTGCAAAGAGTTGGATATCGGTTGAATTGGCGCCCCACGATTTTCGCGGGCACAAATTGTGTTCCGTGCGAAGCAGCCGGGACGGATGGAAAAGTTTTAGGAGAATGCAATGAGAGTTTCGGCTTCGGTCAAAAAAATCTGCCGCAACTGCAAGATCATCCGCCGCAAGGGTGTGGTGCGTGTGATCTGCACGGATCTGCGTCACAAGCAGCGCCAAGGTTGATTGGAAAGTATTAGAGGACGCATATGGCACGTATCGCTGGCATTAACATTCCGCCGCACAAGCACGCGGAAATCGGTTTGACCGCCATTTTTGGCATCGGTCGCACCCGCGCTCGCAAGATCTGCGAAGCAACTGGTATCGCTTACTCCAAGAAGATCAAGGATCTGACGGACAGCGATCTGGAAAAAATTCGCGAGCAAATCGAGCAGTTCACCATTGAAGGTGACCTGCGCCGCGAAACCACGATGAACATCAAGCGTTTGATGGACATCGGCTGCTATCGTGGCTTCCGCCATCGCCGCGGTCTGCCAATGCGTGGTCAGCGCACTCGTACCAATGCACGCACTCGCAAGGGTCCGCGCAAGGGTGCTGCTGCACTGAAGAAATAAAGATTGAAAGATCATCATGGCTAAGTCTCCTGCCAATAACGCAGCTCAGCGCGTCCGCAAGAAGGTCCGGAAGAACGTTTCGGACGGCATTGCCCACGTGCACGCCTCGTTCAACAACACCATCATCACGATCACCGATCGCCAGGGCAACGCTCTGTCGTGGGCTTCGTCCGGTGGCCAAGGTTTCAAGGGCTCGCGCAAGTCCACCCCCTTCGCAGCCCAGGTGGCTTCTGAAGTGGCCGGCCGCGCTGCCATCGATCAAGGTATCAAGAACCTTGACGTGGAAATCAAGGGCCCAGGTCCTGGCCGTGAGTCGTCGGTGCGCGCACTGGGCGCACTGGGCATCCGCATCACATCGATCTCCGATGTGACCCCGGTGCCTCACAACGGCTGCCGCCCTCAAAAGCGTCGTCGTATCTAATTTCTCTCTAAGCCCACCGCCGCCTGTGAACGCGCAAGCGCCTCAGGCGGCTCCCGCAATGGTTTGCGGCAGATGACACAAAGGAAGCTCAAGTGGCACGTTACCTCGGCCCCAAGGCCAAACTCTCCCGCCGTGAAGGCACCGACCTGTTCCTGAAGAGCGCACGTCGCTCCATCGCGGACAAGTCCAAGTTCGACTCCAAGCCCGGCCAACATGGCCGCACTTCGGGCGCCCGCACCTCTGACTACGGTCTGCAACTGCGTGAAAAGCAGAAGGTCAAGCGCATGTACGGCGTGCTGGAAAAGCAGTTCCGCCGCTACTTTGAAGCTGCCGACGGCAAGAAGGGCAACACCGGCGCCAACCTGCTGTTCCTGCTGGAATCGCGTCTGGACAACGTCGTGTACCGCATGGGTTTCGGCTCCACCCGCGCTGAAGCGCGCCAGCTGGTGTCCCACAAGGCGATCACGGTGAACGGCAAGTCGGTGAACATCGCTTCGTACCTGGTCAAGGTCGGCGACGTGGTGGCCGTGCGCGAAAAGTCCAAGAAGCAAGCCCGCGTGGTCGAGGCTCTGCAACTGGCAGCCCAAGTGGGCATGCCTGCCTGGGTGGAAGTGAACGCCGACAAGGCCGAAGGCGTGTTCAAGAAGGTGCCTGACCGCGACGAGTTCGGCGCCGACATCAACGAATCGCTGATCGTTGAGTTGTACTCGCGTTAATCCGTAGAGTACGGAAGTATTTCAAGCAAACCGTCCCTGAACCGCGAGGCATCGCGGTTTAGGTGCTTCACCAGCCTTACCGGTGTAACGAGCTGGGGGTATTGAGAGGAAGTCTGAATGCAAACCAATTTGCTGAAACCCAAGGCGATCAATGTCGAGCAGCTTGGCCACAACCGTGCCAAGGTCGCACTGGAGCCGTTCGAGCGTGGGTACGGCCACACGCTGGGCAATGCCATCCGGCGCGTCCTGCTCTCGTCCATGGTGGGTTACGCAGCGACGGAAGTCACGATTGCAGGTGTTCTGCACGAGTATTCGTCCATCGACGGCGTTCAAGAGGACGTGGTCAACATCCTGCTGAACCTCAAGGGCGTGGTGTTCAAGCTCCACAACCGTGACGAAGTGACACTGAGCCTGCGCAAAGATGGCGAAGGTGTGGTCACTGCCCGCGATATCCAGACCCCTCACGACGTGGAAATCGTCAACCCGGATCACGTGATTGCCAACCTGTCTGCCGGCGGGAAACTGGACATGCAGATCAAGGTGGAGAAGGGTCGCGGCTATGTGCCCGGTAACCTGCGCCGCTACGCTGACGAATCGACCAAGTCGATTGGCCGCATTGTGCTGGACGCCTCGTTCTCCCCCGTGAAGCGCGTGAGCTACACCGTGGAAAGCGCCCGTGTGGAGCAGCGTACCGACCTGGACAAGCTGGTGGTCGAGATCGAAACCAACGGTGCGATCACTGCCGAAGACGCTGTGCGCGCATCGGCCAAGATCCTGGTGGAACAACTGGCGGTATTTGCGCAGCTCGAAGGCGGCGAACTGGCTGCGTTCGACGCACCTGCAGGCCCACGTGGCAATGCGACGTTCGATCCGATCCTGCTGCGTCCCGTGGACGAGCTGGAACTGACCGTGCGCTCTGCCAATTGCCTGAAGGCGGAGAACATCTACTACATCGGTGACCTGATCCAGCGCACCGAGAACGAGCTGCTCAAGACGCCTAACCTGGGCCGCAAGTCGCTCAACGAAATCAAGGAAGTGCTGGCATCGCGCGGCCTCACCTTGGGCATGAAGCTTGAGAACTGGCCTCCAGCAGGTCTGGACAAGCGTTAAGCCAAAGCTATAATCGAAGGCTGCCCAAAGTTTGGGCGCCCGGTTTGATGTCCCCCGCAAAGGGGACTTTTCGTTCCCCACGGGGAACAGTGCCTCGGACAGTACCTGATCCGGCTGCCCGATTTAATTACATAGACAGTAGAAAGAAAGCACCATGCGCCACGGACACGGCCTTCGCAAACTCAACCGCACCAGCTCGCACCGCCTCGCGATGCTGCAGAACATGATGAACTCGCTCATCGAGCACGAAGTCATCAAGACCACCGTTCCCAAGGCCAAGGAACTGCGCCGCGTGATCGAGCCCATGATCACCCTGGCCAAGGAAGACTCCGTGGCCAACCGCCGCCTGGCTTTCAACCGTCTGCGCGACCGTGATAGCGTGACCAAGCTGTTCAACGACCTGGGCCCCCGTTTCAAGGTGCGTCCTGGTGGCTACACCCGCATCCTGAAGATGGGCTTCCGCGTGGGCGACAATGCGCCTATGGCCCTGGTCGAACTGGTCGACCGTGCTGCAGAAACCGAAAATAATTCGGCAGCAGCTGAATAATAGGGTATAATTTACTTCTTACCGCGCGATGGAGCAGTCTGGTAGCTCGTTGGGCTCATAACCCAAAGGTCGGAGGTTCAAATCCTTCTCGCGCAACCAAAACATAGCAATCCTTGCTAAAGCAAACCGCCCACTACCCAGTGGGCGTTTTTGTTTGTGCGCCCGATGGTTGACGCGCTAGGCGCTGCCAAGGGTGGATTGCCTTCGCGGTCTCCTGTTCAGACTGCTGTGGAGGTGCCCGACTACCGCGACGTTTCCGACGGGCTCAATGGGCAAAAAGATCCGCCTTCGCGGCTTTGGTGATGGCCACCACACAAGGGTGGGTGATGCGCCTTTCGACGGAGATGGCAAAGAACTCCTCCACCAGTTCGGAGGAGCGCCCGATGACTTCCACGCCAAACTGGGCCGTGGTCTCCTCGTCCAGTACGGAGGGGGAGGTGAAGATGCCCCGGCCTTCACGTCCAAACGCATTCATTAACGCACTGTCGTCGAACTCACCGACCAGGCGGGGCTGCAGTTGGTGCTTGTTCAGCCAATGGTCGAGCTGCTGGCGCACGGACGACATGGGGCCTTGAATGAGCATGGGCGCGCCATGCAGGCACTGTGGGAAGGGTCCCTCCAGCTGGGCCCTCAAGGCGGGGGCGCACAGAAAACTCATGCTGCTGGTGCCCAGCGGGTGGTTGAAGGCCTTGACGCCGATCTTGTTGGACACCGGCTCATCGGCCAGCACCAGGTCCAGCCGGTGCAGGCTCAACTGCGCAATCAGTTCGGGAAACTTGCCCTCATGGCAGGTCATGTGCACGCGCTGCGGCATCCCCAGCGCGGGCTCCAGCAGGTGGTAGGCGACGGATTTGGCAATCGAGTCGGCCACGCCCACCCGGAACTCCAGGGGCTTCTCCTGCCCCCGCGCCAGCCTGATGGATTTTTCCAGCTCGTCCCCCAGCGCAAAGATCTGCTCAGCATAGCCCAGTGCCACGCGGCCCTCGCTGGTCAGCTCCAGGCCGCGCCCCCGCTTGCGGAACAGGTCGTGGCCCAGCCATTCTTCCAGCTGCTTGATCTGGCCAGACAGCGTTTGCGGGGTGGTGTTCAGCTGCTCACCCGCCCGCATCACGCCGCCTGCCTTGGCCACCGTCCAGAAGTAACGCAAGTGCTTGAAATTCATGGAGACCTCAAAGCTTCGAAAAAATCGAAGAAAAAAACACGATAAAACGAATATACGCGAAGTATGAAACTCTCTACATTGACGTTTGGCAGCTTCCGTGGCGATCTGCGCTGCGGCCTGTAGCTGCCTGTGTTCACAAGGAGTAGCAACGATGCGTATCACGACCCGAGGACAGCTGGCGGTATCCGCCATGACCGACCTGGCCCTGCGCCAGAAGCTGCGACCCGTGCCCTTGTCCACCATCAGCGCGCGGCAGGGCATTTCCCTTTCCTACCTGGAGCAGCTGTTCAGCGCGCTGCGCCGTGCCGGCCTCGTGGACAGTACCCGCGGACCAGGCGGCGGCTACACGCTGGCGCGGCGGGCCGAGCAGGTGTCGGTGGCCGAAATCATCCTGGCGGTGGAGAACCTCAAGAACGACGAGCTGCAGAACCTTGGCGCTGGCCAGGCTGCGCAGGTCAAATCCATGACGGGCGAGCTGTGGACCAGCTTCAACTCCCGCGTGATGGAATACCTGCAGTCGGTGACGCTGCAGGACTTGGTGGACCAGGCCCTGAAGCAGGGCACGGTGGTGGAGGAAAAGGCCCCCGCTGCCCGTACCAAGCTGCCCCTGGCGCCCAAGCCCCGTCCGCTGATGGCGAGGGTCAATGTGCCCAACTCGGTGTTTGCCTTGGGGAGCATGCCGATCCTGCAGCGCCGCTGAGGCGAAGGGGCCCTGCGGTGGTGCAAGGCGTCCGGTGCGGCGCCAAGCCCACCGAGGCTGGCGCAGCGGCAGGCTGCCTGGCTGCCGATGGCTACGCTACAACTGGTGTGCGAGCTGCTTGATGCCCCGGATCAGCATCTCGACCGAGATCGCGACCAGGATCAGACCCATCAGGCGTTCAAACGCCATCACCACGCGTTCGCCCACCAGGCGCTGGATGCGTTCGGCCAGCAAGAGCACCACGGCGCACACGGCCATGGTGACGCACAGCGCGCCCACCCATTCCCAGCGGCGCTCCGGAGCCTGTGCCACCAGCAGCATGACGGTGGCCAGTGCCGACGGGCCTGCCAGCGCAGGAATGGCCAGCGGCACGATCAGCGGCTCGCCCGGAAGCTCTGCCTGCGGGCCGTCTGCCGACGGAAAAATCATGCGCAGCGCGATCAGAAACAGCACCACGGCGCCGGCAATCTGCAGCGACAGGTCGCTCAGGTTCATCACCCGCAGAAACTCTGCCCCGAAGAACAGGAACACCAGCAGCAGGGCAAACGCAATCAGCACCTCCCGGAGGATCACCCGCGCCCGGCGCTCGGGCGCCACGCCCCGCAGGGCATTGGCAAAGATGGGGATGTTGCCCAGCGGATCGGTGATCAGCAGGAGCAGGATGGTGGCCGACGCGAAGGTGTAGCTCACGTTGCGTACACCGCGTCCAGCGAGCGAAAGCCCTTGATCTCGATCGGATTGCCGCTGGGGTCGTGGAAGAACATCGTCCACTGCTCGCCGGGCTGGCCTTCAAAGCGCACCTGCGGCTCCAGCACGAAGGCGGTGCCGGCGGCCTTCAACCGCGCGGCCAGTGCATGCCAGTCGGGCAGTTCCAAAATGGCGCCGAAGTGCGGCATGGGGACCAGGTGGTCCCCCACATGCCCGGTGCGGGCGCTGGCAAACGGTGTGCCCAGGTGCAACGAGATCTGATGGCCAAAAAAATCGAAGTCCACCCAGGTGTCGGTGCTTCGGCCTTCCTGGCAGCCCAGCACGCCGCCGTAAAAGCGGCGGGCGGCGTCCAGGTCGGTGACGTGAAAGGCGAGGTGAAAGAGGCTGCGCATCCCGCGGAGGATAGCAGCCAGGGGCCACGCCGTGGCGTGGCCGGGAGGTCGCTCAGGCGACCGACGGATCGGCGGCCATGTTGTCAAACTTCTTGAAGTACTGGCGCGCCATGGCCACCAGCTGGGCGTCTGTCGGATGGTCGGCGGCCACCGAGTCCACCACCACACCGGCCACGGCCGCATGGTGCTTGGAGGCCCAGTCGCGGAACTGGTTGCGCACCAGGCCTGGGCCGGCCAGCAGCACCTCGCGGGTGTGGCTCAGGGCCTGGGCCACTTCGGCAAAAAACGGCGCGAGGTCTTCGGCCTTGCCCTGGTGCTTGTGGTGGCTGCGGGACTTGATGCGCTGGGCCTCGGCGTGTTCGCGGTCGAACATCACCACATGGGCTTCGGATTGGTCCATCCATACAACGGCGTGAAAAGTGCTCATGAATCGGCTTTCTTGAAGTGATGACAAAACGGGAAGGAAGAGGGGAGAGCGGGCGAACCTGCTCACGCAGCACGCGGGTGTTGCTCGGCCTTTTCTTGGCAGTGCACACAGCGCGCTGCCTCGGGTTGGGCATGCAGGCGGGCGGCGGTGATGTGGGCGCCGCAGTCCGTGCACTCGCCATAGGTGCCCGCTTCGATGCGGGCGAGGGCGGATTCAACAGCCGCCAGGTGCGCGGTTTCGCGTTCGCCCAGGGCAAATTCCAGTTCGCGCTCGGTGGCCACCTGGGCGCGTGGGTCTTCCGGTTGCCCAAAGTGTTCAGCGGCCACTTCGGCGCGGCCGATGACGCCGCCGCGCTGTGCGGCCAACTGGGCCAGCAACTCGGACTGCTGGGTCAGCAACTGCTGGCGAAATGGGGCGGCTTGGGTCTTGTCCATGCGGGGTCTCCTCGGGGTGATCGGATACCTGCATGGTGCGCCTGTGCCCGCCGCGAGGGGTTGACCAAGGTCAAGGGATGGCGCGCGGTGTCACTGCCCGGGTGACACCGCTGGGGGGCATGCTCAGCGCTTGGGCGGGCGCGCCAGCATTTCGGCGGTGTTGGTCTTGCGGTCCGCGTTAACGCGCTGCACATGGGGGCGCTCGGCCATGCGGGCCAGGTAGTCGCGCACGGGCAGGTCGGCCAGATAGTCCTTGCCATAGATGATCTTGGTGGCCGAGCTGACCAGCGGCAGGTGCACGATGGCCGCGCAGTCGGCCATGGTGAAGGTGTCGCCGCCCACGTAGGGGCTGAACTGGGCCAGCTGGCCGAAGGCGGCGATGTTCTTCTGCAGCTGTGCGCCGACCTTTTCCTTGGCCGTGTCGCTCACAGTGCCGCCAAAGAACGCCTGCGGATACAGGTTGCGCGCGACCAGCTCCAGGTGCAGTTCCAGAAAGGTGATCAGCTCGCGCACCTTGGCGGCCTGGTAGGGATCGGCCGGGATCAGCGGGTGCTCGGGGTGGGCGGCTTCGATGTAGTCGGCCATCACGGCGGACTCACACAGCGGTCCCTGCGGCGTGCGCAGGTAGGGCACCTTGCCCAGCGGGCTGGCGCTGCGGTCGGTCTCGCCCACCCAGGCCAGTTCTTCGGTGAACGGCAGGCCCTTTTCGAGCAGGGCCAGCTTGACCTTGTTGTAGTAGTTGCTGGCCGAAAAGCCGCAGAGTGTGAGCATGGCGTGTCTCCTTGTTTGTGGTGTTAGCAGGCGCACATCCTAGGTCGGTGGGTGGCGCCAAGCGGTCACGCAGATGACCCGCGCGCCGGTCGGCGTGAGCCGCGCACCTACAATGGCGCCTCCATGTCCTTGCCGTCCCTGCAAACCCTCCGCAGCCTTCGCTGGCTCGCCCGCCTGGTGCTGGCGTGGTTTGTGTTGTCGATCGGCGTGGCTGTGGCGTCGCCGCTGGTGCATCCGCAGGCCATGGAGCTGATCTGCTCGGGCTCGGGCGCGATCAAGGTGCTGGTCAAGACCGACGACGGCGCCAAGGAACTGTCCAGCCACACGCTGGACTGCCCGTTGTGCGCGCATGTGGGCGTTCCCCCTCCCGCATCCCAGGCCCAGCTGCCTGTGGTTCACCCCCTGGCGCATGCCCTGCGCCCCATCCCTGCCGCGCACATTGCAGCGCGCACCGCCGCGCCGCTGCCGCCGCGCGGGCCCCCATCGCTCTCCTGAAATCGCTATTGATTCGATAGCTGCTTGCGCATGATTCACCTGCGCTTGCGGCCTATTTGGCTTGATTTTCAGGAGTTTCCATGCGCAAAAGCCGCATGGCGCTGGCCGTGGCCAGTGCCTTTCCCCTCGTCCTTGGCATCGCGTCCGCTGGGGCGTCATCCGCATTCGCCCAGACCGCTGAGAGCACGAGCACCAGCACTACCAGCCATGCCCCGGTCAAGGAGCTGGGCGTGGTCACCATCACCGGGGGCCAGCCCACCTCGCTGCCCACGCAGATCCCCACCACAATCGAGGGCGTGACGCGCGAGCAGATCGAGCATGCGATCAACGCCACCGACAGCGAAGACGCCCTCAAGTACCTGCCCAGTCTGCTGGTGCGCAAGCGCTATATCGGCGACTACAACCACGCCGTGCTGTCCACCCGCGCATCGGGCACGGGCAACCCGGCGCGGTCCATGGTGTTTGCCGATGGCATCTTGCTGAGCAACTACCTGGGCAACGGCCCCACCAACGCGCCGCGCTGGATGCTGGTCACTCCCGAAGAAGTCGAGCGCGTGGACGTGCTCTACGGTCCGTTCTCCGCAGCGTACGCGGGCAACTCGGTGGGCGCGGTGGTGGACTACGTCACGCGCATGCCGACGAAGTTTGAGGCGCACGGGCAGGTCAGCACCCAGCACCAGCCGTTTGACCTGTACAACACCAGCGGCACCTACGGGGGCAAGCTGGTCAGCGCCTCGGTGGGCAACAAAAACGGCGACTGGTCCTGGTTCCTGAACTTCAACAAGACCGACAGCGAAGGCCAGCCGCTCACCTTCCCCACGCGTCTCGTGTCCGCCGGCACCGTGGGCAGTGCGGGCACACCCGTGACGGGCGCCGTACTGGACAACAACCGCAGCAACCAGCCCTGGTATCTGCTGGGCACTGCCACGCAGTACCACACGCAGCAAGACCACATCAAGGCCAAGATCGCCTACGACTTCTCGCCTACCGTGCGTGCCGCCTACACCTTTGGCTGGTGGCACAACGAATCTGAAGGCCGCCCCACCAGCTACCTGCGCGACGCCAACGGCAATGCGGTCTACAGCGGCACGGTCAACATCAATGGCCGCTCGTTTGCGCTCACGCCCACCGACTTCAATGTGTCCAACGAGAACCTCACGCATTTCATGCACGGCCTGTCGGTCAAGAGCCGCACGCAAGGCGTGTTCGACTGGGAGGTGGCCGCCAGCCTGTACGACTACCAGACCGACACCCTGCGCGCCGCCACCGTGGCGTTGCCTGCGGCGCTGAACGGCGGGGCAGGGCGCATCGTCAACAGCAAGGGCACAGGCTGGAACACCCTGGCCGCCAAGGGCACCTGGCGGCCCGATGGCGTGTTGGGCGCGCACATCGTGGACTTTGGCCTGCAGCGCGACAGCTACCAGCTGCGCACGGTGGAGAACACCACCACCAACTGGATCAACGGCGCTGCGGGCGTCCGCAACCAGGCCTTCAACGGCGACACCCAGCTGCTGGGTCTGTGGGCGCAAGACACCTGGAAGATCGCGCCGAAGTGGAAGGCCGTGCTGGGCGCCCGCGCCGAACGCTGGAGCGCCAGCAACGGCCAGACCGGCAATGCCACCACCACCGTGAGCCACCCCGAGCGCAACGAGACCTACGTCTCGCCCAAGGCGGCCGTGGCCTACCAGGCCAGCGACCTCTGGGTGCTCAAGGCATCGACAGGCCGCGCCGTACGCACGCCCACGGTGTCTGAGCTGTACCAGGGCGGCATCAGCGGCAGCGGCACGCTCATCAACAACGACCCCAACCTGCGCCCCGAAAAGAGCTGGACCACCGAGCTGACGGCGGAGCGGGACCTGGGCAACGGCCTGCTGCGCCTCACGGCTTTTTTTGAGCGCACCAAGGACGCGCTGTACTCGCAGACCAATGTGCTCGTCACGCCCAACGTGACCAATGTGCAGAACGTGGACGCCATCCGCACCAAGGGCATCGAGCTGTCGTACCAGGCCGCCAACGTCTTTGCGCGCGGGCTGGAGCTGGGCAGCAGTCTGACCTGGACGGATTCCAAGATCACGCGCAACGACAAGTTCCCCACCAGCGTAGGGAAGTGGCAGCCACGCATCCCCGAATGGCGCGCCACTGCCGTGGCGACCTACCGGCCGGACGACAAATGGTCGTACACCCTGGGCGCGCGCTACAGCGGCAAGCAATACAGCACGCTCGACAACAGCGACCCCAACGGTTTTGCCTACCAGGGCGCGAGCCGCTACTTCACCACCGATGTGCGCGTGCGCTACCAGATCACCAAAGCGGTCAGCGCCGCCGTGGGCATCGACAACCTGAACAACTACCAGTTCTGGAACTTCCACCCCTACCCGCAGCGCAGCTACATGGCTGAGTTGAAGGTCTCCCTCTGAAAGGAATACTCCCCATGTTGTTGAATACTATGAAAAAGATAGCTGCTGCCGCATGTTTGACTAGCGCTACCGCCCTGTTTGGCACTGCATCGGCCCATGTGGTGCTCGAATACCAGGTGGCACCGGCCGGCGCCAGCTACAAGGCCGCGTTCAAGGTGGGCCACGGCTGCGGCGCATCGCCCACGCGGCAGGTGGTGGTGGACATCCCCGCGGGCATGCGCGGCGCGCGCCCCATGCCCAAGCCGGGCTGGACGCTCGACGTGCAGCGCGACAAGCTGGCACAGCCGTACACCAGCCATGGCCGCACCATCACCGAAGACGTGGTGCGCGTGACCTGGACAGCCAAGACCGCAGACGACATGCTGCAGAGCGCCCACTACGACGAGTTCGTGCTGGTCGCCACCGCCCCCGAGCAAGCAGGAACCGTGTACTGGCCCGTGCGCCAGGTCTGCGTCGAAGGCCGTAACGACTGGGTGGATGTGCCCCAGGCGGGCCAGAAGCTGTCAGACCTCAAGTCCCCTGCGGCAGCGCTGGAGATTCTGCCCAGCGGTGGCGCGGCTGCCCACAATCATTGACAGTCGGGCCCAGCCCCTTATCCCCCTCTATCCCTCTTTTCTTTGAGCCAACCGAAAGACATTCACCATGAAAACACTGCTTCACACCGCCGCCATCGTTGCTGCACTGCTCAGCGCCCCTGCATGGGCACAGACCGCAGCCGTCAAGGTCGAAGGCGCCTGGGCCCGCGCCAGCGTGCAGGGCCAGAAGGCCACGGGCGCGTTCATGCGCCTCACGGCCAAGGACGGGGCGCGCCTGGTGCGCGCCGAATCGCCCGCGGCCGGCCTGGCCGAAGTGCACGAGATGAAGATGGAAGGCGACATCATGAAGATGCGCGCCGTGCCCGCGCTGGACCTGCCGGCAGGCAAGACGGTGGAGCTCAAGCCCGGCGGCTACCACGTCATGCTGCTGGACCTGAAGGCGCCGCTGGCCAAGGACAGCACGGTGCCGCTCACCCTGGTGTTCCAGGACGCCAAGGGCGTGGAAAGCAAGCTGAACCTGACGGTGCCCGTGGGCACCTCCGCGCCCGGCGGCGCCACGGCGGGCAGCATGATGGATGGGCACAAACACTGAGATCCTCGCGGCCGCAGCGCCTTCGCGGGCGCAACGCATTGGAGTAAGCTGTGCCTCCTCAAGAACCTGGAGCAGGTTCCAACGACCCACCTCTCGCGGAGCGGCCATGAGCGACACATCCAACAACTTCGGTTTCGGCAAATTCGTCCCCGGTTTTGACTTTCTGCAAAGCCTGGCCAAGGGGGCGTCCAGCAGCATTCCGCAGTTGCCCAACCTGTCCAACTGGGTGGCCCCCACCATCAGCGTGGAAGAGTTGGAAAAGCGCATCGAAGAGCTGAAGGCCGTGCAGTTCTGGCTGGAGCAGAACTCGCGCGCGCTGGCCGCCACCATCCAGGCGCTGGAGGTGCAGAAGATGACCCTGGCCACGCTCAAGGGCATGAACTTCAGCATGGGCGATGTGGCCAACGCCTTCAAGCTCAAGACCGCCGACACAGTGATGAGTGGCGTGCAGAAAGCCGCCGACACCGTGAGCGGCGCCGCCGAGGCCGTGGCTGGCGCGGCGGCCCGCGTCACAGGCCGCGCCGCCGCTGAAGAGGAAACCCCGGACGAGACCGAGGCCGAGCCCGCACCCGCTGCACAAGCCAAGCCCAAAGCCAAGGGCAAGACTGCGGCTGCGGCCGAGCCCGCCGTGGTGGACCCGATGCAGTGGTGGGGTGCGCTCACGAGCCAGTTCCAGCAGATCGCGGCCAACGCCATGAAGGACGCGGCTAAGCAGACCGCCATCGACACCACCAAGAACATGGCCACCGGCCTGGCCAAGGAAGCCCTCAAGACGGCCACCGGCATGGCCAGCCAGTTTGCCGCCAAGGGCATGCAGACCATGCAGGGCGGCGCCAAGCGCGCGGCGGCATCATCCGCAGGCGCCGCAAAGAAAACTGCTGCGGCCAAGAAGCCCGCAGCCCGCAAAACCACCACGAAGCCCGCCGCCAAGAAGGCCAGCAGCACCCGCAGCCCGGCTGCCCGCAAGCGAGCGGGCTGACGCCAACGCGGGCGGGTGCGGCAGCACGCAGGCGGCCCCACGTTGGCCTACCTCCCGCCCTGGCACGGAGACCCTCACCATGAAACTCTTTCCCACCGGCCACGCCACCCACCCCCAGTGGCGCATGGCCGCTGCGCTGGTGCTGGCGCAGCTGCGCGCCCAGATGGCGCTGCCCGACTACGCATCGGCCCCCACCCTGGGCCTGCTCTACATCACCGACCACTACGCCAACGAAGCCCAGGCGCTGCTCGACTACCTGAGCGGCGAGCTGCCGGAAGTGACCGACTGGAGCGGCACTGTGGGTGTGGGCGTGTCGGCCAACAATGCCGAATACTTTGACGAGCCCGCGCTCTCGGTCATGCTGCTGGATGTGCCGGCCGACCAGTACCGCGTGTTCTCGGGCGTGGCGCCGCTGCCTGCCCATGCGCCGCACGCCGGCACGGGTTTTGTGGCCCACACCGCGCTGGTGCATGCCGACGGCCACACGCCGGACCTGACCGAACTGCTTGCCGAGATGGCTGCGCGGACCGACACAGGCTATCTGTTTGGCGGCCTGAGCGCCAGCCGCACCGCCAGCGTGCAGTTTGCCGTGGGCGGCGACGGCAACATGGCCGGGCAAGGCGGTGCCAGTGGGGTGTTTGATGGCGGTCTCTCGGGTGTGGCGTTTGGCGCGGGCGTGTCGCTGGTGTCGCGTGTCACGCAGGGCTGCCAGCCCGTGGGCCCGCTGCACACCATCACGGCCGCGCAGGACAACGTGGTGCTCGCGCTCGACGGCGAGCCCGCGCTGGATGTGCTGCTTGACACGCTACAGGTCTCGCTCGACGGGGGCGACCCGCAGCCCGCGCTGCGCAAGGTGCGCGCCACACTGGCAGGGCTGGTCAACGCCGGTGAACAACCGCAGGGACAGCGCCGCACGGGCCACTTTGGCGCCGACACGCGCGTGCGTCACATCGTGGGGCTCGACGGCAGCCGCCGGGGCGTGGCCCTGGCCGACCAGGTGGAAGCGGGCATGCACCTGGCGTTCTGCCAGCGCAATGTGGCGGCGGCGCGTGCTGACCTGATGCGCATCTGCGCCGAAATCCGCGAGGAGCTGTCGCCCGAAGAGCTGGAGCCCGCGCCGCTGGAATCGTCGTCCGAGGCGCGGGGCGGCCCCGCCCCGGCGCCCGGAACGCCCGGCGCCGGGGTGTTGCCCCAGACGGGGCGGCGCATCTGCGGCGCCATCTACGTGAGTTGCTCGGGCCGGGGCGGCCCCCACTTTGGCGGGCCCAGCGCCGAGCTGCAGATCGTGCGCCATGCGCTGGGCGATGCGCCGCTGGCCGGTTTTTTTGCGGGCGGCGAGATCGCCCACCACCACCTCTACGGCTACACCGGGGTGCTCACCGTGTTTGTGGACAGCGGGCCGCAGGGCTGAGCGCAGGGGCTGGGGTCAGAGGGCCGGGCTGTCCTCGGCCTCGGCCTTTTCTTCGGGCGTGAGCCGCGTGGCCAGGATCTTGTCGATGGTCTTGCCATCCATGTCCACCACCTCCAGCTTCCAGTCTTCCCACTGCACCGTGTCGGTCACCTTGGGCAGGCGGCCCGTCAGCAGCATGATCATGCCGCTCAGGGTGTGGTAGCGGCCGCGCTCTTCTTCGGGCACGGCGTCCAGGTTCAGGCGGTCCTTCAGCTCGGGCACGGGGATGTGGCCGTCCAGCAGCCAGCTGCCGTCTTCGCGCTGCAGCGCCCACGAGGTCTCCGGGTCGCGCGGCTGGAACTCGCCCGTGATCGCCTCGATCAGGTCCTGCAGCGTGACGATGCCCTGCACCTCGCCGTATTCGTCGATCACAAACGCCATGTGCACGTCCGACAGGCGGAAGTTGTCCAGCAGCTCCATGCCCGTGATGGTCTCGGGCACATACAGCGCCGTCTGCAACGGCTGGTCGGCCAGGCCGCCGCGCGCCTTGTCGCGCAGCGTGCGCGACAACCATTGGCGCGCATTGATCACGCCCAGGATGTTGTCCATGCCACCGCGCACCACAGGGAAGCGTGCGTGGTCGGAGTCTTCGATGCACTTCAGGTTTTCTTCAAACGGAGCATCGATGTCCAGGCACACCACATCGCCACGCGGCACCATCAGCGAGCCGATCTGGCGGTCGTCCAGGCGGAACACGTTGCGCACCATGGTGTGCTCGTGCGACTCGATCACACCGGCCGTCGTGCCTTCGACCAGCATGGCGTGGATCTCTTCTTCGGTCACTGGGCTGCCGCTGGTTTCCTTCACGCCCAGCAGGCGCAGCAAGGTGCGAGTGGACGTGGACAGCAGCAGCACAAACGGCTTGGTGGCCAGTGCCAGAAAGTTGATGGGCCGCGCTACCAAGCGGGCAAAGGTTTCGGGGTACGACTGACCGATGCGCTTGGGCACCAGCTCGCCCACCACGATGGAGAAGTACGTGATCAGCACCACCACCAGCCCGGTGGCCGCGTAGCCACCGTAGGGCAGCGGCACGCCCAGGCGCTCCAGCCACGATGCCAGCGGCGCTGCCAGGGCAGCCTCGCCCACGATACCGTTCAGCACGCCGATGGACGTGATGCCGATCTGGATGGTGGAGAGAAAACGCGTGGGGTCTTCGCCCAGCTTCACGGCAGCGGCGGCACCTCTATCGCCCTCATCAATCAGCTTTTGCAACCGCACCTTGCGGGCCGTGACCAGAGCGATCTCTGACATGGCAAACAGGCCGTTGAGGAAGATGAGGGCGAACAGTATTGCTATTTCCATACAAAGGGCGCCTTACGCGCCCTTGGGTGTTGATAAGCAACCCATTGTAAGGACTGGGGCCCGGAGGCCCCGCGCAGGTTCCTAACCACCCTCTGTGGGCAAGCCGGTCTCGTCCCATTCAGGCAGCCCCCCGCGCAGCCAGTACACCGACTGGAATCCCTTGGTGGTGGCCACTTTGGCGGCCTTGTAGGACTTCCAGCACTCGGCGCCATTGCACGCAAAAATCACCGGCTTGGCCTTGTCCAGCCCTGGCAGCTTGTCCAGCGCCTGGAAGTCGTCCTGCGCCGCATTGAAGGCCACGTCCTTCAGGCTCTTTTCCACGTAGGCCGCAAACACGGCGCCACGGATGCGCTTGGTCTTGAATTCCTTTTCGGTGCGCGTGTCCACCAGGGTGGCGCCTTGTGCCAGCAGGGTCTGCGCTTCGCGCGCGGTGATGCGGTTCACGCCAGGCAGGCTGGTGGGGGTGAACAGCCCCAGTTCGGCCACGCGGCGGTATTCCATAGCCTCCGGGCGCACCGAGACCAGCGGCAGGCCGCTGGCCGAGGACGATGTGCTGAACCACTGGGCCAGCTTGCTGCGTGCATCCGCAGGCAGGTCTTTCTTGACCACGATGGAGAACCCGCCCGGCACAGGCTGCGACGTGGCTAGCACCCGCGCGATGCCGGGGTGCGCCGCCGACCATTCGGCCCAGTCGTCCTCGCGCACCACGGTGGCATCGGCCGTGCCCAGGGTCAGGGCCGTGAGGCCCGCCTGGGGGAACTTTTCGTACTGCACGGCCCGCAGATCCTGGAACGACAGCCCCGCTTCGTTCAGCATGCCGCGCGCCATGTAGGTGTAGACCGAGTCCTGCTGAGGCAGGTACAGCCGCCGGCCTTTCATGGCGGGCACGGCGGCGATGGGCTGCAGGCCGACCAGCAGGTACTTGTCCGATTTGTGCGTGGCGCCCACCAGTTCGTAGCCGCGTTGCAGTGCAGATGCCGCCACCTGGGCTGGCGCAATGAAGATGTCATAGCCCGCGCTGCGGGTGGCGCGCATCACGTCGGCCAGGTCGTCGCTGGTGGTCAGCGCCACAGGCTGGCCCACGGCCTTCGACAGACCCGACTCGGCCGAAGTGCGCAGGATGGAGTGCGCAGCCTTGCGGGCCGTAGGCTCCACAACCACGATCGCCGTCAGCTGGGCCAGCGCGGTGCTGCAACCCAGGCCCCAGAGCAGGAGCAGCCCAATGGGTCGCCAAGATCGTTTTTTGATGATGTTCATAGCGCTTTTCCTCTCCCCACAACAAAGCGCGAATATGCCCACGGCCTCCGCACCTGCGTACGAATGTTTCCGATGTTTTGTTTTTGTTACTTCTGCTAACGACGCCGCGCGTGCGGTGCGAGGGGCTGCCGCACAGAATGCGGGCTGGCCCGATGCCCTGCGCTTGCGAGGGGAATCGGGGGCGAAAGGTTTTGTTCACCCACTCTTTGGAGACGTTCGCATGAAAGATTCGATGACCCTGCCGCGCCGCCACATGCTGGCCGGAAGTGCTGCCGCCTTGAGCGCGCTGGGCCTGGCCGGATGGACGGGCAGTGCGCGCGCCCAGCAAGCCGCCGCCCCCGCAGCCAAGCCGCTGCCCGCCTATGCAGGGTGGAAGTCGCCGGATGCGCTGATCGTGCACAGCAGCAGCACCCTGGAAACGCGGCGCTCCGCGTTCGGCACCAGCGTCATCACGCCGTCCAACCAGCTGTACGTGCGCAACAACCTGCCCGCGCCCGACGCGGCCATCCTGGACAACCGCGACGCGTGGACGGTGTCCATCGAAGGGGTCAAAAGCCCGCGCAGCCTGACCCTGGCTGAGCTCAAGACGTTGGGCGTGGAAACCGTGGTCACCGTGTTGCAGTGCTCGGGCAACGGCCGGGGCTTTTTCCCCAGCAAGCCCAGCGGCACCCCTTGGGCGGTGGGTGCTGCAGGCTGCGTGGTCTGGAGTGGCGTGCCGCTGCGCAACGTGGTGGCGGCCCTGGGCGGGCTGGCCGACGGCGCGGCCTACCTGACCGGTACGGGCGGCGAGAAGCTGCCCGAGGGGGTGGACCCGCTGTCGGTGCTGGTGGAGCGCTCGGTGCCCGTGAAGGCGATGGACGATGCGCTGCTGGCCTGGGAGATGAATGGCGAGCCGCTGTCACTGGCGCATGGCGGCCCGCTGCGGCTGGTGGTGCCCGGCTACCAGGGCGTGAACAACATCAAGTACGTCAAGCGCGTGGCCTTCACCAGCGCGCAGTCGCAGGCACGCATCATGTCGCACGGCTACCGCATGTCGCCACCCGGCAGCAAGGCCAGCCCCGACCAGCCTTCGGTGTGGGAGATGGGCGTGAAGTCCTGGATCAACGGCCCCTTGGCCGACAAGGGTCCCCTCAAGCCCGGCCAGGTGCAGGTGCATGGCGTGGCCTTTGGCGGCACGCGCGGAATCAAGGGCGTGGAGGTGTCGGCCGACGGCGGCAAGACCTGGCAGGCGGCCAAGCTCATCGGCCCCGACCTGGGCCCCTTTGCCTGGCGGCAGTTTGCGCTGCCCCTGCGCCTGGAGGCGGGCACCCATGTGCTGGCCAGCCGCGCCACCGACACGGCAGGCAATGTGCAGGCCGAGCAGCGTGAGGAAAACCTGGGCGGCTACAACAACGCCAGCTGGCGTGACCACGCCGTCACCGTGACCGTGGCCTGAGATGGGTGGGAGCAACGGAGCGCGCCGCCTTGCAGCGGCGCTGTGGGTCGCTGGCGCCTGTGCGTCGGCTGCGGCCGCCGACCCCGCCGAACTGGCACGCGGCAAGGAGCTGTTCACCAAGATCCAGCCCGCCTGCGCCGTGTGTCACACCCTGCAGGCCGCAGGTGCTGAGGGCCAGGTCGGCCCGGTGCTGGATGAGCTGAAGCCCGACGCGGGCCGCGTGTTGCGCGCGCTCAAGGCGGGCATCGGTGTAATGCCCTCGTATGCCGAGCGCATGAGCGAGAAGGACATGTTGGCCGTGGCGCAGTTTGTGGCGCACGCCACGGGCGCGGCCAAGTAGGCGCAGCCTTTCGCACCGGTTGCAGCGTGGCCTCGCTGCAACCGCCTGCAACCGCGCGCTGCCTCAGGCCGCCGTGCGCGACGGCACCAGCGCCGCCCCGGCTGCGCGCCCTTGCAGCCCCTGGAACGCAAAGTCCACCTCGGGCACGCGGCCACTCACGATGTCGGCCAGCGCCTTGCCCGAGCCGCAGGCGTGCGTCCAGCCCAGCGTGCCGTGGCCGGTGTTGAGGAACAAATTGCCCACTTTGGTCTTGCCGATCAGCGGCACGTTGCTGGGCGTGGCGGGGCGCAGGCCGCTCCAGAACTGCGCCTGGGTGGTGTCGCCGGCGCCGGGGAAGAGCTGCTCCACCCGCCGCACGATGGCCTCGCAGCGCACCTCGTTCAGGTGGCGGTCATAGCCATTCAATTCCGCCGTGCCCGCAATGCGCAGGCGGTCGCCCCGCTCGCTGGTGTAGCGCGAGAACACGAGCTTGAACTCGTCGTCCGTCAGGCTCACCTGGTGCGCCTTGGCCGCGTCCTTGACCGGCATGGTCACCGAGTAGCCTTTGGCCGGGTAGATGGGCAGCTGGATGCCCAGCGGCTGCGCCAGCAGCGGGCTGAACGAGCCCATGGCCAGTACAAACGCATCGCCGCGCACACGCTCGAAGCGGCCTTCGGCATTGGTCACTTCCACGTGGTCGATGCGGCCACCCACCTCGCGCAAGGCGGTGATGTGGTGGCCCATGCGGAACTGCACGCCCGCCGCCCCGCACAGCTTGGCCAGCTCGCGCGTGAACTGGTTGGCGTCGCCGGATTCATCTTCGGCCGTGTAGGTGGCGCCCGCGAGTTGTGGGCGGATGTGGGCCAGGGCAGGCTCGATGCGCACGGCCTCGTCGGCGCTGATGACCTGGCGCTCGCAGCCCAGCGCGCGCATCTGCTCGGCCGGGGCCAGCGCGCCGTCGAATTCTTTTGGGTTGGTATAGAAGTGCAGGATGCCTTGTGTGCGCTGGTCGTACTGGATGCCAGTGGCCGCGCGCAGCTGCTGCAGCGTGTCGCGGCTGTAGGTGCCCAGGCGCACGATCTGTTCGATGTTGTGGCGCGTGCGTGCGGGCGTGCAGTTGCGCAGGAAGGACAGGCCCCACAGCCATTGCCGCATGTCGGCGCGCAGGCGGAACAGCAGGGGTGCATCCTCTTTGCCCAGCCACTGCAGCACCTTGAGCGGCGCGCTGGGGTTGGCCCAGGGTTCGGCGTGGCTCACCGAGATCTGACCGCCGTTGGCAAAGCTGGTCTCTGCACCGGGCGCAACCTGGCGGTCGATGACGGTCACCTCGTGGCCGAGTTGCGAAAGGAAATAAGCCGAAGTCACGCCGAGCAAGCCGGCGCCCAAAACGATCACGCGCATGATTTTCAAAGCCTTTCTGGGCTCTGGCGCTAGAACAACATGCGCTGGCAGCTATGAATTCAATAGCGTGCAGCTGGCGCATGAATGCCCTGGCTGCCGCTCCCCCTGTCCTTGGTACCTGAGAGATTCACCGCCACCCACCCGGGCTGCGGCTTGCTCCTTCGGTGCGCTTCGCGTTGCGCGAGGCGGCTCTCCAGACGGCTTTGATGAATGGTGCAGTACGGGACCTGAGCGTGTATGGGAGTTTGCGCCTTCGGTGCAGCGGTGGCCTGTGCCTGCCGTGCTCTCCTGCGAGGCCGATTCTAGGGGGCAAGCCTGTGCGCCGGATCAACTCCGGCGGCTAATGGGGCGCAATCGTTGCTGATGCAGCGGGGCGGGGCCGATGGGGGAAGGTGCCGATAATCCCGCCGACCCCTTGCACCACGGAGAGTTTTGTCATGTCCCCCACCGCTTTGGACCCTGCCGCCAGCGCCGCCGTCATCACCCAGGCCCGGGAAGTGCGCACGCCCCGCCCGTTGGACTTTCCCGCAGGGCTGCGCCCGCGGGATGCCTCCGAGGCCTATGCCGTGCAAGACGCGGTGGTGCGTGCACGCGGGCACATCGCTGGCTGGAAGGTCGGGGCTGCGTCGCCCCAGGCGCAACCGGCACGCGCTGCACTCACCCGCGATTCGGTGTGGGTGGCTGCAGCGGGCGAGCCCGTGTTGCTGGCTGCATCTGGTTTTGCCGTGATGGGGGTGGAGGCGGAATGGGTCTACGAACTGGGGGCCGACCTGCCCGCCCGCGCCACCCCCTACAGCGCCGCCGAAGTGCTGGCGGCCGTGGCGTCGGTGCGGGCCGCCATCGAGGTGTGCGACACGCGCTTTGCTGCCTGGGCGCAGCAGGGCGAGTGGAGCCGCCTGGCCGACCAGGCATGCCACGGAGCGCTGATTGTGGGGACTGGCACCGACGAAGTGGCCACCGCACAGCCCCTGGCGCAAGCGGTGACTTTGTCGGTGAACGGGGCCGTGGCCGTGCAACATGCCACCTGGGGCAACCCGGCGGGCGACCCGCTGCGCCTGCTGGTGTGGCTGGCCAACGAAGGCGCGCGCAGCCTGGGTGGACTGCGCGCGGGGCACTGGGTCACCACCGGGTCATGCACCGGCACCGTGCTGGTGGCGCCGGGGGCTGAGGTGGTGGCCGACTTTCCCGGGCTGGGGCAGGCGGTGTTGCACCTGCCATAAAGGCACAGGGCCTGGCGCCCTGGCTAGCCAGCGGAGCGTCGATCAGTTGCGGCGTGGGTTGTCCGGCTGGTGGTCGCGGCGGTTGGGCACGCCGTCGCCGTCACGGTCGCGGTCATTGCGGTTGGCAATGCCGTCGCCATCGCGGTCCCAACCGCCCCGGTGCAGCTCCCAGCGCCCGTCGCGCTGCTCCCACTGGGGGGGGCGATAGCGGTAGCCTGGCCGCACCTTTTCAAAGTGGCCTGCCACCCATACATGGCGGTGGCCCCGCCAGTCCCAGTAGCCAGGCACCCACACCTGTCCCTTGCGGGCGTGTGGAACGGCTTCGCGGCGGGGTGGCGGGGGTGCCGGAATGACGATGCCCTGCTGCGGGCCCGACTGCACGATGACAGTGGCTTGCGTGGCGGCCTGTGCCGGTGTGATGGCCCCTGTCAGCGCCGTCAGCGTTGTCACGGACAGGGCCGCTGCGGTGAAGGTGTTGCGCAAGAAAGTGGCGTGGGTCATGGTGAACTCCTTGTCGTGTCTGGCCGACCGCAGGCACTGCCTGCGTCGGGCCGGGTGTTGCGTCTGTGGCCTCATCGTGGCCAGTGGGTGGTGGCGCGTCTGTCAGCCGGGCTGCCCATTGCCTGTCGGCCCGCGCAGCGGTCCCGCCAAGGGGGATCAGCGGCGGTAGGGGTTGTCCGGGCGCTGGTCGTAGCGGTTGGGCACGCCGTCTCCGTCACGGTCCCGGTCGCGGCGGTTGGGGATGCCATCGCCATCACGGTCCCAGCCGCCGGGCTGCATGTTCCAGCGGCCGCCGTGTTCCACCCAGCGGGGCTCGCGGTAGTGGTAGCCGGGGCGGGCTTTCACCCAGTAGCCCTGCATCCACACGTGGCGGTGGCCACGCCATTCCCAGTGGCCGGGCACCCACACCATGCCGCGGCGCGGGTGCGGCGCCACCTCGTAGCGGGGTGGGGGCGGCGCCTGGTACTGCACGCGCACTGGGGCGGGTTGCTGGTAGACAGGCGTACCTGCCTGGATGACAACGGTGGCGCTGGTCTGCGCCTGCGCCGCGCTCGCGGCGCCCAGCGACAGCAGGGCGATGGACACAGCGGCAAGTGCTTTGCGGGCCATAAGGTTCTCCTCAGATGTGATTCCTTGCGGAACCGGAGACTTCATGGTGCGCACGCTGCGTCAAGCCGGTGTAGGCCAATTGCGAAGCTTTGTGAAGTTGTGTTGCCGACTTCGGAGGCAAACGGTTGCCGTGTGATTTTTGTCACGCCTGCTCAGGCGTCCGGCGTCGGCGTCCCCCATCCATCCGCCCGCGATGGCTTGCTTCAGCGCCACCACACCAGCGTCGCAATCACCAGCAACGCGCACCACGCCGGGTGTCTGCCGTGCGTGGCAAAGAACACCAGCATGCCACTGGCCAGGGTGGCAATGCCCACGGCGTCGGCGGCCCAGGCGCCCAGGGCCGCGTCCCAAGGTGCGGTGCCCAGGCGCCAGAGCAGGGCGCTCAGTGCCCAGCACAGTACCGAGGCCACATGCCAGGTGCCCCACAGAATGCGCAGGTGCGGGGTGTGCAGCACCTGCTGCGCAGTGCCAGCCTCCGCGCGCCCCGCCGTCTGGCGGCCCTGCGTGCGCAGCCTGCGAAACAGCAGAAGCTCTCCCAGCACCGAGTGCGCGACACCCACCAGGGCCAGGCAGGCTGCGGCCAGGGTCAGCGCCGTGTTGGTCATGGGTGAACGGCCAGCGCCTTGTGGGCGCGGGTGTGCACCCGGGCACCCAGCCGCGTCAGCAGGTGCATCAGCCCCATCCACATGCGTTCGAACGCGGGCATCTCGCCGGGGATCTGGGCGAGGTGCTGGCCCAGCACGCGCTGGTGATGGCTGGGGGTGATGGGCGGGGGTGTCTTGGTGCCAAAGTCAAAAACCGGCTGGGTGAAGGGCTCGATCTGCCAGGCCTGCATCTCGGCCAGTGCGGGGGCAAGTTCGGTGGTGTAGGCCTGCACGGTCAGGTCCTTGTGCAAGAGCCCCAGCGCCTGGTAGGCCTGCAGCACCTGTGCGTTGCGCGTGGGGTCGGTAGGGGCGCGCAGCAGGGCAGACCATGCCTGCACCACCTGCGCCCGGAATGTGCTGGGCAGGGCGCGCGTGCAGCCAAAGTCCAGCACACCCACCGTGCCGTCGGGCGCGAACAGAAAGTTGCCCGGGTGCGGGTCGGCATGTACCCGCCCCAGCACAAAGATGCAGTGCATGAACCAGTCCCACAGGTGCTGCCCGGCCTGGTCGCGCAGTGCCTGCGGTGGCTGTGTGGCCAGCCAGGCTTGCAACGGCAGCCCGGGCACAAACTGCTGCGTGAGCACCTGGGCGCGCGTGTGCGAGAGGATGGGCTGCGCCATCACCACGCCCGGCTGCGCGGCATGCTGGGCAAACCATTGCAGCTGTTCGGCCTCCTGCAGGTAGTCCACCTCGCGCAGCAGGGTGGCCTCGATCTCGGTCATCACGCTGTCCAGCACGGCATCGGTGGGCAGCGGCATGTCGGTGTGGGCCAGGGCGCGCAACGCGGCGCGCATCAGCTGCATGTCGCTGGCAATGGTGGCGGCAATGCCGGGGTACTGCACCTTCACGGCCACCATGCCGTGGCCTGCGAGCTGCGCGCGGTGCACCTGGCCCAGGCTGGCGGCGGCAAACGCGGTGGGCTCGAACTGGTCGAACAGCGCCTCGGGCTCTTGCCCGAAGGCCTGGCGGAACACGCGTCCCACCAGCGCGCGGTTGAGCGGCGGGGCCTGGTGGTGGGCGCGTGCCAGTTCGCTGCGCACGCCGTCGGGCAGCAGGCCCGGGTGCATGCTGAGCAGCTGCGACACCTTGAGCGCGGAGCCGCGCAGCTGCCCCAGCGCACCAAACAAAATGCGGCCCAGCGCTGCCTCGTGCTCTGCCTGCGCCTGGGCCGAGCGCTTGCGCGTGCGGTGTCCCAGCTCGGCCATGCCGATGCGCGCAGCAGCGAGCCCCGTGATGGCGCTGCGCGCCAGCTTGCCGGTGCGGGGTGCGTTTGCGTCAGTTTGGGCCATTGTCTGCCAGGCGCTGCGCCGTGCCGCGTGCAATCACGCGGTGGATCGGCGTGATCACCGCCATGTACGCATGGCCCAGCGTGTTGTGGATGTGCACCACCGTGCTCAGCACCACGCGGGGCGCGGTGCCGGGGGCGGCGGGCTGTTTGCAGATGGACACCTGCACGTCCAGGTGCTTGTCGTCCTGGCCCATCACCACCTCGGTGTCGCTCAGGTGTCGAATGCGGAAGATGCCCACGCGGTCGCCCACGCGGTAGCTGCGCGCGTCGCGCAGGGATCGGCCACTGGCGGGCGGGTGGCCGTCATCCAGCTGGCCCAGGTCCTTCAGGCCCACCAGGCGCACGACCTTGTTGCGCACGAACATGAGGGCGCGTGTCCACGCCGGGGTGCGGGCCGCCACGTCCAGCCACGACTGCAGGGCTGAGCGCGCGGGGTGCCGGTCGGCCACTTCGTAGGCATCAAAAAAATCGGCCCCGGGCAGCGTGGCGTGGATGGCCGTGCCGGGCGGCACCTGGGTTGCGCGCGCGGTGGTGGGGGCGGCGAGGGCAGAGGACGCATTCATGGGGCGCTCTTTCTTTTGCGGGGCGTGGCGGGGCGCGGGGCGGTGGGGGCCTCCGTGGGGCCGGTGGCCGCCCGGGGTTTGCGGGGTGCACGCGCAGGCTGCGCAGTTTTGGGGGCGAGGCCTTCGGCCGCTGCCTTACCGGCAGGGGGCTGCGATGTCCGTGCTGCGGGCGCGCTGGCCATGGCCTGCTGGGCCATGTGCAGCATGCCCATCAGGCCGCTGCCGTGTTGCACCATGCGGGCCATCTGGCTGCGCAGCACAAAGCCGCCCAGTTGCAGCACACGGTTGACCAGCCCGCCGCGCAGCGCCTGCACCAGCACGCCCAGCGACAGGTCCACCAGCTGCGTGGTGTCGGCAAATTCGTCGGAGGTGTCGGCCAGCCAGTACGTCACCACGCCTGCGAGGTAGTCGGTGTAAAGGCTGCCTGCCAGGCCCTTGAAGTCGCAGGGCTCGATCTCGCCGCTGGCCTCGGCCGCTTCCAGAAAGCTCGCCACCGCCTCGCGCAGGTTCTGGCGCGCGGCCAGCGGCTCGGCCAGCATCGACAGCGGCGAGCGCCGCGCCAGACCGCGCACCTGGGCCACAAACTCGCGGTCGGCCAGCAGGCGCTCCAGCACGGCATCGGTCAAGCGCTGCAGCTTTTCTTGCAGGCCGTAGCCCGCAAAGCCCGGTGTCTGCAGCGTGTCGGCCAGCGCCTGGTGCGCCACGTCGTCCAGGTAGCCCAGCACGATGCGGTCCTTGGTGGGGAAGTATTTGTAGATCGTGGCGTCGCCAATGCCGGCGGCGCGTGCGATGTCTTTCATCGTCGTGCCGTCAAAGCCCTGGCGGGTCATGAGGTCCACCGCGCTGGCCACGATCTGGCGGCGCGTGGCGTCTTGCTGCTGGCGGGTGGTTTTCATTTGACTATTCTTAAATTGATTGATTTTTCAATTTAAAGAATAGTGATTTCTGTTTATGGCGTCAAGCCACCTCTTGGCAGGCGCAAGCATGGGTTTTGAGGCGTTTTTAGCCTCAAGCGCATGTATTTCATGCGCTGATAGCTGTCAAAAAGATAGTAAATGGAGGCTGGTTCATGGCGCTGCGGCCAGTCCGTGCACCTGTGAGGCGGCCGCTGCGCTCAACCAAGGGCAGGAGTTGGCTTGCAGCGACGGCCGTCGATTGCGGGTAACTGCAAAATCGGCGGGAGGCTTACCGCCGCATGCTGGCAAACGCCTCGAACTCCCAGCTGCGCATTGCCAGCAGCAGGGTGTAGCCCTCGCGCTCGCGGTCGGGCAGCTTCTGGTCGGCCAGGTGCTGCTGGGCAAAGTCCTGCGCCACGCGCTGCATGCGCTCCATGAAGGCGGGCGCCAGGCTGCGGCTGATGTTGCCGTGCACCAGCAGCACGCCTTCGCCCGGGCCATCAAAGCCGCCCGCAAAGTAGTCCAGCAGCGCATGGTCGCGGAAGTAGTTCATCACCGGCCCATGCGGGCGCCAGCGAAAGGTCTTGGCCAGCTTGAGGCGGTAGCGGTTGAGCGGTCGCAGCTCGATGATGCCGATGCGGTCCAGCTGCGCCAGGTACTTGATGCCCTCGGCCTCGGTCAGGCGGTAGTAGCCGGTTACCTGCTCCAGCGTCCACTGGCTCAGCACACAGATCGCCATCAGCAGCAGCTTCTTGTCGGCCACCACGGCCTTTTCCTGCTCCTGGGTCAGCTCTTTCAGCAAGGGCTGCTCGTCGGCCACGCGCCGGGCCAGGTCGGCAAAGTCCAGCGCCAGTGCGCGGCAGATGGCGTCGATGCGCGATAGCGGCATGTCGCCCCTGGCCAGCATGCGCTTGACGCTGGACTCGGCCATGCCCAGCGCCTGCGCCAGATCGGCGTAGGTCATCTGCGCGGTCTTGAGTTCCTTTTTCAGGGCGGTGACGAGGTCGGCGGTCGTGCTCATGGTGGGGGCTCCTAGGTATCGATTATCAATACCCGAAGGTGCGTGGGTAGCCCCTTGCGCGACTTTTTGAGGCCACCGATGGCGCCGCTACCCACACTGCGCGGCATCGTTCACTTTCTACGGTGTGTGTGATGTCTTCTTCTCCTGTGACTCCCCCTCGTGCGCGCGGCCTGGCAACGCTGTCGCGACTGTCGGGTGCCGAAACCGGCCTGTTGCTGGGCGCGGCTGCGCTGCTCGCCCTGGCGTTGTTCGGCCCCGTGCTGCCCGCCAGTGCGCACCAGCATGACTTTGCCGACCTGCGCACGCTGTGGGGCATCCCTTGTGCGCTGGATGTGTTGAGCAACTTGGCCTTTGCCTTGGCAGGTGCATGGGGTTGGTGGGTGCTGCGCCGCGTGCCGTCGGCCGCGCTGGACGCCATCTCCCGTGCGCTGGCTGCCCTCTTCTTTGGCGGGCTGCTGTGCACCGCCGCAGGCTCTGCTCTGTACCACTGGCAGCCGCAGGACGCGGGCCTGCTGTGGGACCGCCTGGGCATGGTGCTGCCTTTTGCGGGGCTGCTTGGGCTGGCGGCGGCCAGCCGGGTGAGCGCGCGGGCGGGCGTGGCCGCTGCAAGTGCCGTGCTGCTGGCGGGGCCACTGGCCGTGTGGGCCTGGGTGCACACCGGCAACCTGCTGCCGTGGGCCGTGGTGCAACTGGGCGGTCTGCTAGTGGTGCTGGCGCTGGCATGCCTGCCACGCCGCGTCGGCGGACTGGCGCTGCACCTGGGCGTGGTGGTGGTGCTGTACGCCCTGGCCAAGCTGCTGGAGGCGGCAGACCATTCGGTGTTCGAGGCCACAGGCGGATGGGTGTCGGGCCACAGCCTCAAGCATGTGCTGGCGGCGGGCGCCGCGTGGCCGGTGATGGCGGCGCTGGGGGCTCTGGTGGCTTTGCGCCACAGTGACGCGGCGGTGATGCCGCGGGTCATGCCGTCCGGGCAGAATGGCGCCCACGCCGTGGGTGTCGCCCGCAGATCCGGCGCATGAAGCGCAGGTCCGGAAAATTCCAACAAGCCAACCCATCGGAAACGAGGAGAAACGCATGAGCCCCGACACCGCCTCCACCAGCGTGGCCCCCGCACCCACGCACGAGGACCCGAACCAGTTTGCCCTGCTGCGCCAGCGGCGTTTTGCACCCTTCTTCTGGACGCAGTTCTCCGGCGCGGCCAACGACAACCTCTTCAAGTTCGCCTTCACGGTGATGGTGACCTACCAACTCAGTGTGGACTGGCTGCCGCCCGCGATGGCGGGGCTGGTGATTGGCGCACTGTTCATCCTGCCGTTCCTGCTGTTCTCGGCTACGTCCGGCCAGCTGACCGACAAGTACGACAAGACGAAGATGATCCGCTTCGTGAAGAACCTGGAGATCGCCATCATGCTGGTGGCGGCCGTGGGCTTCATCGCGGGCAACATCCCCATCCTGCTGCTGTGCACCTTCTTGATGGGCGTGCACTCCACGCTGTTCGGCCCGGTCAAGTTTGCCTACATGCCCCAGGTGCTCAACGAACGGGAGCTGACGGGCGGCAACGGCATGGTCGAGATGGGCACGTTTGTGGCCATCTTGCTGGGCAATGTGGCCGGTGGTTTGCTGGTGGCGTTGCCAGGCATTGGTCACACCACTGTGGCCGTGGCCTGTGTGGTGGTCGCCCTGGCGGGACGCGCGGTGGCACAGTTCATTCCGTCAGTGCCGGCCACCGACCCGGGCCTCACCATCAACTGGAACCCCTTCACCGAAACCTGGCGCAACCTCAAATTGGCGCACGAGAACATCGTGGTGTTCCGCTCGCTGCTGGGCATCAGCTGGATGTGGTTCTTTGGCGCGGTGTTTCTGAGCCAGTTCCCCAGCCTGGCCAAGAACGTGCTGCACGGCAACGAGCAGGTGGCGTCGCTGCTGCTGGTGGTGTTCTCCATCGGCATCGGTGTGGGCTCGCTGCTGTGCGAGGTGCTGTCGCGCCGCCATGTCGAGATCGGCCTGGTGCCACTGGGCGCCATCGGCATGAGCGTCTTTTCCATCGACCTGTACTTTGCATCGCGCAGCCTGCCGCCGTCCGAGATCATGGGCCTGGCCGCCTTCGTGGCCCAGGGCGCCCACTGGCGCGTGATGCTGGACCTGGCGCTGCTCAGCCTTTTTGCGGGCCTGTACAGCGTGCCCATGTACGCGCTGATCCAGATGCGCAGCCAGCCCACACACCGAGCCCGCATCATCGCGGCCAACAACATCCTGAACGCGCTGTTCATGATCGGCAGCTCGCTCATCGCCGGCGCCTTGCTGGGCGCGGGCTTCACGGTGCCGCAGATCTTCCTGTTTACCGGCCTGGCCAACGCCGTGGTGGCGTTCTACATCTTCATGCTGGTGCCCGAGTACCTGCTGCGCTTCATCGCGTGGGTGTCGTCGCGGTTCGTGTACCGCTTCAAGGTGCAAGGCGACGAGAACCTGCCGTCCACCGGCGCGGCCATCCTGGCCTGCAACCACGTGAGCTTTGTGGATGCGGTGCTGCTCATGGCGGCCAGCCCGCGCCCCATCTACTTCGTGATGGACCACCGCATCTTCCGCGTGCCGGTGCTGGGCTGGCTGTTCCGCTTGGCCAAGGCGATCCCGATTGCGCCGTACAAGGAAGACCCGAAGACCTACGAAGCCGCCTTTGACCGCGCCGCCCAGGTGTTGCGTGAGGGCGACCTGCTTGCCATCTTCCCCGAGGGTGGAATCACCAAGGATGGACAGCTGCAGGAGTTCAAGGGCGGCATCATGAAGATCATCGAGCGGGCGAAGGCCGAGGGTGTCGATGCCCCGGTGATCCCCATGGCGTTGACCAACCTGTGGGGCTCGTACTTCAGCCGCATCGAAAAGGGCGGCGCCATGGTGCGGCCGTTCCGCCGGGGCTTCTACAGCCGCGTGGGGCTGAATGTGGGCTCTGCCGTCGCGCCGACGGAGGTCCAGCCCACGCTGCTGCGCGAGCGGGTGCAAAAGCTGCTGACGGCCTGACCGAGGGGCGTGCGAGCCGCCCGTGGCTGGGCGGGCTCAGTCCGCCCTGATCTGCGCGCGCTGGGCAATGGCGCGCATGCGTGGCAACTCGTCTTCGATCTGCGCCAGCACGGCATCGCCCGTGGCGTAAGACGGCTCCAGCCCTGCGGCGATGAGCTTGCTGCGGATCTCGGCGTCCGCCATCGTCTCGGCGAGTGCCTTGTGCAGCTTGGCCCTGGCCTCGGCGGGCAGGCCACGCGGCGCGACCACGGCCAGCCAGGAGTCGGCCGAGAAACCGGTAAAGCCACTTTCTGCCACGGTGGGCACGTCGGGCAGCTGGGTGGCCCGCGTGGCGCCCGTCACCGCAATGGCCTTGATCTTGCCCGCCTTGAGCTGTGGCAGCGCTGCCGCCACGGTGTCGATGGTGAAGGGAATCTGCCCGCCCATCAGGTCGGCCATGGCAGGGGCGCTGCCCCGATAGGGCACATGCATCAGCTTGATGCCGGCCGCCGACCAGGTCAGCTCGGCTGCAAAGTGCCCGGTGGTGCCGTTGCCGAACGAGCCGTAGGAGAACTTGTCGGGCGTGCGCTGCACGGCGGCGATCAGCTGCCGGAGGTTATTGACCGGCACATCGCGGTGGGCCAGCAGAATCAGGGGCACCCGGGCGACCAGGCCGACGGGCTCGTAGCTCTTGACGGGGTCGTAGGGCAGCTTGGCGTTCAGCGCCGGGTTCACGGTGAAGGTGGAGCCGGAGCTGATCAGCAGCGTGTAGCCATCGGCAGGCGCATTGGCTACATACGCTGCACCCACTACCGTACCCGCGCCCGCCTTGTTCTCCACCACGATGGGCTGGCCCAGCCGGTCGCCCAGCTTCTTGCTGATGGTGCGGCCCACGATGTCCACAGCGCCCCCAGGCGGGAAGGGCACAACAAGTTGCACGGGCTTGGCGGGGTACCCGTCGGCGTGCGCCAGCCGCAAGGGGCCCATTCCCAGCCCTGCAAGGGCCACCCCCACGAGGATCACGCTACGCCGACTGACAAGCTGCAAGCATTTCATGGGGGCTCCTTGGATCGAGGGAACGGGCGGGCCCCTTGCCTTGGCGGTCAGGGGCCCTTTGAACAGGTGCTCAGATCAACGACAGCCCGGCCAGCTGTGCCAGCCGTCGCTGCTCGCTGGACGCATCAGCCGTTGCGAAAAAGAAAGCTGTAGGCGTTCAACGCCGGCACCCCTCCCAGATGCGCATACAACACGCGGGAGCCTTCGGGGAATTCGCCCTTGCGCACCATGTCGATCATTCCGTGCATGGACTTGCCTTCGTACACCGGGTCGGTCAGCATCCCTTCCTGGCGCGCGCACAGGCGGATGGCTTCGAGCGTGCCTTCGTTGGGCAGGCCGTACTCGGGGCCGCCGTAGCGGGTGTCCAGCACCACATCTTCGGCCGTGATCTCCTGGCCCAGTTCGACGAGCTTGGCGGTGTTCTGGGCAATGCGCAGGATCTGCGCATGCGTCTTCTCGGGCTTGGCCGAGGCGTCGATGCCGATCACCTTGCGTGCGCGGCCGTCGGCCGCAAAGCCCACCACCATGCCCGCCTGCGTGCTGCCCGTGACCGAGCACACGACGATGTAGTCGAACTGGAAGCCCAGTTCCTTTTCCTGCTGCCGCACTTCCTCGGCAAAGCCCACGAAGCCCAGGCCGCCATAGGGGTGCTCGGAGCAACCGGCGGGAATGGGGAAGGGCTTGCCGCCCGCCTTCTTCACGTCGTCCATGGCCTGCTCCCAGCTGGGGCGGATGCCGATGTCAAAACCCGCAGCATCCAGGCGCACGTCGGCGCCCATGATGCGGCTCATCTCGATGTTCCCCACGCGGTCGTACACCGCGTCGGAGTAGTTCACCCAGTTCTCCTGCACCAGCACGCACTTCATGCCCAGGTGCGCGGCCACGGCAGCCACTTGGCGCGTCTGGTTGGACTGGATGCCGCCAATCGACACCAGCGTGTCGTAGCCGCCTGCAATCGCCTCGGGGATCAGGTATTCGAGCTTGCGCGTCTTGTTGCCGCCAAAGGCGAGGCCCGAGTTGCAGTCCTCGCGCTTGGCATACAGGTGCACCTTGCCGCCCAGGTGTGCTGACAGGCGGTTGAGGGGCGTGATGGGCGAGGGGCCGAAGGTGAGCGGGTGGCGGGCAAATTTCTGCAGGTTCATGGCGGTGTTCCGGTCGGTGAAGAGAAGTCGCAAGCGGGGGGCTTGCAGTGCCTTCATCGTAGAAAAACACGCGCATCAAGTGGTTGCAAAAATTGTCAAAATTTCGGCGTTTCAGTTTTCTGAAAGAGAATGCAATCAGAAAATATTTCTTCAGATTGTTTATGTGCGCAACAAAAGTTCGTGCCAAGAATGCACCACAGGCCGATGTCTCTGCCGAGCTGGACCGTACCGACAAAGCCATCCTGCGGCAGCTGCAGCGTGATGCGTCGCTGTCCAATGTCGCGCTGGCCGACAAGGTGCATCTGAGCCCGCCCGCCTGTCTGCGCCGGGTGGAGCGCCTGCGGCGCCTGGGGCTCATCGACAAGGTGGTGGCGCTGCTCAACCCCCAGGCCGTTGGGGCGGGCATGCTGGTGATGATTGGCGTGGTGCTGGACCGCTCCACGCCCGAGTCGTTTGCCGAGTTTGAAAAGGCAGCGGCCAAGGTGTCGGGCTGCATGGAATGCCATGTGGTCACCGGCGAGTTCGACTACTTCATGCTGGTGCGCACGCGCGACAACGACAGCTTCAACCGCTTGCACGCTGAGCAGTTGCTTTACCTGCCCGGGGTGCGGCAGGTGCGTTCTTTCATGGTGTTGCGCAACGTGCTATCGACTACCGAGCTGCCGCTGTCGGTGTAGCGGTCGGCCTCTGCCCGTTTACTGCGCGCCGCGCAGCCGCCCCATCATGGCCGCCCAGGCCGGGCCGCCAAACACGTTGACCACCAGCCCCGCCATCAAGAGCCCGGCGCCCGCAAAGTGCACGGGCAGCAACTGCTCGCCAAACACCACCCAGCCTGTGGTCAGGCCCACCACGGGAACCAGCAGCGTGAAGGGCGCCACGCGGTTTACGGGGTAACGCGACATGAGGTAGGTCCACAGCCCGAAGCCCAGCAGGGTCGATATCCATGCGATGTAAGCGACGGCGGCCATGGATTGGAAGGACAGATTCTGCACGGCCGTCCACACCGTGGCGGGCCCGTCCAGCCACAGCGAAAGCGCCACAAACGGCAGTGGCGCCACCACGCTGGACCAGACGATGAAGGCAAACTGGTTCATCGGCCCATACCGCCCCACAGCGCGGGTGACAATATTGCCGCAGCCCCACATGGCGGCTGCCGCCACCGTGAGCGCAAACCCTGCCAGGGGCATGGAGGCGCCATGCGCGCTGCCGATCAGCACTAGCCCGCAGCCCGCCAGCGCCAGGCCTGCCACCTGGTTGCCCTGCCATTTTTCGCGCAGCCACCACGCGGCCAGCAGCAGGGTGAAGAACGACTGCGACTGCAGCACCAGCGACGCCAAGCCTGAGGGCATACCGATGTGGATGGCGGTGAACAGCAGCGCAAACTGGCCCACGGCCATGGTCATGCCGTACAGAAGGTACAGCCGCAGCGGCACCTTGGGCGGCTTGACAAACAGGAGCGCCGGGAAGGCCGCGAGCAGATAGCGCAGGGCCCCCAGCAGCAGGGGCGGCACCCCGGCCACGCCCACCTTGATGACAGCGAAGTTGAGGCCCCAGACCACGATGACAAGCAGGGCCAGGGCGAGGTCGCGGGGGCGCAGGGAATTGTTCATGCCCTGCATTCTCTGGGATCGGGGAGGCCTCCAGCCGGTCGTTTCAGGACGGGCAAGGTGCAAAAACGGACCAGACCGTGAAGAAGTTCAGAGGGCGTTATGTCGACTCGACCGCGAAGCTCAGCCCCGCATTCGCTTGCAGCCGCGCGATGAGCCGGTCGCCCATCGCCGGAGCGGTGGTCCAGATGCCGCCAGGCGTTTCCGTGGCTTCCTGCAGCAGGCACACGGCCGCTTCGGTGATCATCTTGGAGGTGGAGCCGTAGCCCGGGTCGCGGTCGCCCTTCACGCCCACGCGCAGGGTGTGGCCTGCGTCGTCGGTGCCCAAAAACAGCACGTCATAGAAGCCGTTCTCACGCTCCTCGCGCGAGGGGCCTTCGCCCGGTTTGGGGCCTTTGTCCGAGCCCAGCGACTTGTCGCCTGCCACCGCGTTGGCGATGGCCTCGCCCTTTTCGCCGGGGCCAGTGATGAGCATTTCGTCGTAGACAAAATCCGTGCCGTAAGCGTGCTGCAGCAGGAAGTTGGAGCGGTGCACGTTGCGGGTGTTGATGGCCGCCATGACAAACGGGGCCACCCACGTGCCTTCGCCCAGGGCTTCATCCACCATGGGCTTGTTGCCCGAAGGCTGGCGCGGGCCTTCAAACCCGGGGGTGAGCGAGAAGGGGTTTTTCAGCAGGTCCAGCACACCGGGCTGGGTGGCAGCGGCCGCCATGGTGGCCTTGAGGCTGGCGGCGGTGCCGCCCGAGAAAGTGCCCTTCATCTTGCGCACCCGGCCGCGCACGCGCGGGGCCGGGTGGCCGAAGCGGTGGCGGAATTCCTTTTGCAGCAGGAACACGCCCAGGTCGAACGGAATGGAGTCAAACCCGCACGAGAACACGATGCGCGCGCCGCTGGCCTTGGCGGCGGCTTCGTGCGCGTCGATCATCTGGCGCATCCAGGCAGGCTCACCGCACAGGTCCACATAGTCCACCCCGGCCTTGGCGCAGGCGGCCACCAGTTCGTTGCCATACAGCTGGTAGGGTCCTACGGTGGTCAGCACCAGGCGCGTGGCGCCCATCAGCGCCTGCAGGCTGGCGGGGTCGCTGGTGTCGGTCACGACCAGTGGGGTGTCGGCGGGGGCGCCCACTTCGTCGCGCACGGCGGCGAGTTTGTCAGCATTGCGGCCCCCCATGGCCCAGCGCAGGCCGCTGCCGGCGGGGTAGCGTTGCAGCAGGTATTCGACCACCAAGCGGCCGGTGAAGCCGGTGGCGCCGTGGACGACGAGGTCAAAAGGTTTGGTCATGGTGGGGGCTCCGTCCGTCAAAGTGCAAGGTCCGGGGGCAGGCAGAAGCTGCCTTGCCCGGAGAGGCCGCCATTCTCTGTGGCCCTGCCTGCTGCCTCTGTCGCGCAGGTGCATGGCGAGGGCCGCGTAGGGCCTGAACAACGGCTTACACCCCGTTTACTGAGAAAAAGTATCGCAAAACGATACCAGATGGCCTGCCGGTGGCCACTGTTACGGTTCAATGCAGACACGCAAGTTACGTCTGGGCACCATTTGTTCCGTGTTCAACCAACGCCCTCTGGGCACCACAGCAATGTCTTCTTCTCCCATCGTTGTTCAGCGTGACACCAAGGCCTGGCAGCTGCAGGTGTGGGTCTCGTTCGGCATCGCGGTTTTTCTGTGCGCCGTGGGCCTGGCATGGCTGCCGGGCGAGCAACTGGAGCAGGCGTTCATGGTGATGGGCTACGTGTTCTGTCTCTCGGCCGCTTTTGTGCTGGCCAAGTTTGTGCGGGACAACGAAAGCGCCTCGCGCCGTGGCGGTGGCGACACCCCCATGTGGAAGCTGGTGGTGTGGGGTGGCTTTGCGGTGGCCATGGGCCTGACGGGCTGGGGCCTGCTGAGCATGGACATCAACGTGACCTACAAGGCGTTTCTGGGCGTGAGCTGGCTGTACCTGATCACCACCGCCTTCACGCTGGCCAAGATGCTGCGAGACCGCCACGAGGCCGACCTGCTCGAAGCCCGCCTGCAAGGCCGCCGCGAGGCGGCACAGGCTGCCGCCCAGAGCAGCAGCGTGAACTGATCGCACCCGGTGTGCGCAGGCGGCAACCCGCCGCCCTTCTGGACGAATTTTTTTCTGGTTCTTTCTGGTCTTTCGACCCGGTCTGTTCCGCACCTTGGGGGTGTGGGCGGGCCGTACCCTGAGGAGTGAATGATGATGAATACCGTGTTTTCTTCGTGGGGCTCTGCGGCACGCCTGCCCCGCGCCCTGCTGGCGGCCGGTGTGGTGTGTGCGGCCCTGGTGGTTGCCAATCCAGCCAGGGCGCAGAGCGAGGCTTCTGCCGCGCTGTCGATGTTGCCGGTGGCCTCGGTGGTGGGCACAGCGTCGGTGGCCTCGGCGGCCGCCGGTGCGGTGGTGACAGTGCCGGCGGCGCTGTCGGTAGGCGGCGCGGTGCTGACGGTGCGGGCGGTGGAGGCCTCGGCCGTGGGCACGGTGTACCTGCTGGAGCGTGCCTCGGATGGTGCGCAGGTGAGTGTGGAGGTGGTCGGCCGTGGTGTGGCGGGCTCGGCCTACGCGGTGGGCACCGTGGTGACCTGCAGCGTGATCGGCACGGGCGTGATCCTGTCGGCAGCGGGTGAGGCGATTGCCTTCGTGCCCAATGCCATCGGCCGTGCGCTGCTGCACAACGAGCGCCTGTGAGGAGCAGCGCGATGATGAAAGCCCTGAACCTTGGCCGCGACCCCGTGCAGCGCATCCCTGCGGTGGTGGGCATGGTGTTCTTCGCAGGGGCCGCGCTGCTGGCCGCCACGCCGGCACACGCTGGCCGCTCCTGCGAATCGCGCAAGCCCGTTCCGCCGCAGGTGATCGAGCGCGGCATGAAGCTGGCCGAGCAGACCTCGGCCGCGCTCGATGCCGAGCACGCCAAGTCGGGCGTGCAGGTGGTGGCCCTGGCCCGTGCGGGACAGGACCTCTCCAAATACGGCCTGCGCTACTCACACTTTGGCTGGGCCTACAAGACGACCGAAGGCCCGTGGCGCGTGGCGCACAAGCTCAACGAATGTGGCACTGCGGTGGGCCACCTGTACCGCCAGGGCTTGGGCGAGTTCTTTCTGGACGACCTGTGGCGCTATGAGGCCGTGTACGCCGTGCCCACGCCCGAGGTGCAGCAGCGCCTGCTGGCCGTGCTGCAGGACAAGGGCCGCACCAAGACGCTGCAGCACCTGCCCTACAGCATGGTCAGCTACGCGTGGGGCCGCAAATACCAGCAGTCCAACCAGTGGGCGCTGGAGACCCTGGCGATGGCCATGGAGCCCGCCACCGTGCGCTCGCGCGACCAGGCGCAGGCCTGGCTGCAGTTCAAGGGGTATGAGCCCACGACTCTCAGGCTGGGGCCGCTCACGCGCATGGGCGGGCGGGTCGGGTCGGCCAACATTGCGTTTGACGACCATCCGAACGAAAAGCGGTTCTCGGACCGCATCGAGACCGTGACCGTTGACTCGGTGCTGGCCTGGATGCAGCGCACCCAGCTGGCAGCCGCACCGGTGGTGCTGGCGATCAAAAATTGAATCAAAATGCCAGAAAGCGCAATCAATACATGCGTTGACAGCTATAAAAAGAAGAGCATTCGCCGGTGCGCTACCGCGCGCACCCAACCCGGCGCACAGCGCCACCGAGGAGAAGAACATGAGCAAGTCCCTGAGACTGTCCGAAAAATGGTTCCGTCGTGGCCTGTGGCTGGTGGCGCTGGTGTTTGCCAGCTTCCTCATCGGGCTGGGCGGCACCATCGTGGGCGATCTGCCCAAGGTGGAGACCCCGCTGCGGGTGGACGACTTTCTGGACAAAACCGCAGCCGACAAGCTGCGTGCCGAGGTCAAAACGGCGCGCCAGGCCGAGCAGGACGCGCAGACCGCGTTGGAGCAGGCCCAGCTGCAGCGCAGCAAGGTGCGCAGCGAGGTGCAGGCTGAGCGGGAGAGCTTCAACAACTGGCTGTCCACGCGCAGCGCCACGCAGCGGGCGGACCAAGACCCTGAGGTGATCGCGCGCACCCAGGCGCTCGACGCCCTCAAGCTGGTGGAGCGCAAGGCCCAGCAGGCGGTGGAGACGCAGCAACAGGCCGCCCTCGATGCCCGCCAGGCGGCGGCCGCCCGGCAAGAGCAGCTCAACCAGATGGAGTCTGACGGCTACGTGAAGCTCGCCGCCGAGCGCCGCAAGGTCGAGCTGCGCGTGTTCCTGTACCGCCTGGCCCTCACGCTGCCGCTGCTGGCCGCCGCCGGCTGGCTGTTCGTCAAGAAGCGCAAGAGCACCTACTGGCCGTTTGTGTGGGGCTTCATCTTCTTTGCGCTGTTTGCCTTCTTTGTGGAGCTGGTGCCCTACCTGCCGAGCTACGGCGGCTACGTGCGCTACGTGGTGGGCATTGCCGTGACGGCCGTGGTGGGGCGCTACGCCATCCAGGCGCTCAACCGCTACCTGGAGCGCCAGAAGCTGGCCGAGGCCCTGCCCGACCAGGAGCGCCGCAAGGAGCTGAGCTATGACGTGGCCCTGGCCCGCCTGGCCAAAAGCGTGTGCCCCGGCTGCGAGCGGCCCGTGGACCTGAAGAACGAGAAGATCGACTTTTGCCCGCACTGCGGCATCGGCCTGTTCGACCACTGCGGCCACTGCAACACCCGCAAGAGCGCGTTTGCACGGTTCTGCCATGCCTGCGGCACCGGGGCGGGTGTGAAGCTGGCGCAGGAGTGAGGCAGGCTGCGCTGGGGCCAATGCGGGGCTTGGCCTAGCCCACCATCACCCGGTTGCGCCCCTCGGCCTTCGCGCGGTACAGGGCCGTGTCGGCGGCCAGCAGCAGGGTGTCCATATCTGCCTCTGCGCCCAGGGTGGCACTGTGTACCAGGCCGATGCTGACGGTGGCCCGCTGGGGGCCACCCTGTGTCGCATCCAGCGCCTGCCGTTCCACGGCGCTGCGCACCCGCTCGGCAATGGCCTGGGCCTCGGTGGGGGACACGCCGGGCAGCACGGCGGCAAACTCTTCGCCCCCCATGCGGCCCAGCACGTCGTCGGCGCGCAGTGCGCGCGCCATGGTCTGCGCAATGCTGACCAGCAGTCGGTCGCCCGCGCCGTGTCCGTGCTGGTCGTTCACCTGCTTGAAGTGGTCCACGTCCACCATCATCACCGCCAGCCCGGTGGATTCACGCTGGTAGCGCTCCAGCAGGCGATCGCCCTGTTTGAGCAGTGCGCGGCGGGCCAGCACGCCCGTCAGGTCGTCGTGGCGCACGGCATGGTGCAGGCGCCGCAGGGCCTCGGCGCGTGCCGCGCTGGCACAGGCCACGGCCAGGGGTCCCAGGGCCAGCAGCGTGACGCCCACACGCAGCGAGAACACATCGCCCGCATGGGCCGGCGTGAAATTGAGCACACCCGTGGCCACACCCGCCATGGTCCACAGGCACACCACCAGCGACAGCAGGCTGGAGGTGAAGGCGCTGTAGCTCAATGCACACCACAGCAGCCCCGGCACGACAAAAGCCAGCATGCCGGGCCCGCCGATGAGCGTGCGGATGCCCTCGGCCAGCACCAGCGAACTGACGGGTGCGACGCGCCAGAACAGGGGGGTGTCCTGGGTGTGCGAGGGGGGATCTGCCGCGCGCGGCGCAGCCAGTACCACGGGCACGATGAGCATGTAGTTCATCAGTTCGGTGCTGAACCACAGCGACAGCAGGTCCGTCCACGGAGAGTCGAAATACACCGGTGCCGCGCCGCAGCCTGCCAGCGCACCCACCGCGCTGGCCGCCAGTGCTGCCAGCAGCAGGTACAGCGCCGCCACGGTGCGCTGCAGCCGCAGGATGCGCTCGTCCAGCCCCCGCAGCACCAGCCAGCCGGCGGTGGCGCCCAGCAGGTTGGCGGCATTGAGCCACAGTGCCATGCCCCATGCGCTGCCGGTGACCAGATCGGCTGCCACATAGCCCACTGCGGCCGCCACCCAGGCGGGTGGCCGTGCCAGATGCGGGTAGCGCACCAGCAGCCCCAGCAGCAGCGCATTGGCAGGCCAGAACGCCGACAAAAAGCCGATGGGCCGCGCAAAGATGCCCACCAGGCAGGCGGCAAAGATCAGCAGCGCCAGGCCTGCCCAGGCCACAGGCGGGGGGACGGTCCGGGCAGGGGCAAAAAGGCGGGGCAGGGTGGGCGGCATGTGGGCAGCAGATGCGTGCGCGGGTGCGTGGAGGGGCGCGTGGGCCCCGATTGTCCCCGGTGTCAGGGCATGCCCAGCAGCAGGGCCACCAATTCGCCGGTGCTGGTGGCGCCCAGCTTGCGCATCAGCCGCCCCCGGTGGGCCTCCACCGCGCGGTGGCTGATGTTCAGGTGGCGGGCAATCTGTTTGCTGGTGGCGCCGGTCACGATGTGCTGCGCCACCTCGCGCTCACGCACCGTGAGCGGGGTGCTGACCACCCGGCGGTGCGAGATGTCTTCAAACATCCACACCGCGCGCGCAAACGGTTGGGCGCGGTCCAGCGCGCGGCCCACCACATGGCACCAGAACAGCGTGCCGTCCCGGCGGCGCATCACTCGCTCGTCGCTGTAGCTGCCGGTGTCCATCATGGCGGGCAGGCCCAGGTTGCCGGTGTGGGTGAATTCGTCCATCGACGGATACAGCGGCGCCAGCGGCTGGTCCAGCAGCTCGGCCTGTTCGTAGCCAAACATGCGGGCAAAGGCGTCGTTGCAGATCTCGATGCAGCGCTCGCGCGTCACGCACATGCCGACGGGGGCCAGGTTGAAGGCCAGTTCCAGCGCTTCATTCAAGGGGGCTTGGAGGGCGGTAGGCATGGGGCGGGATTGTGCGGCAGGCCGGGATCAGGCCCGGTGCCCTGCGGCCACCACCACGCGGTTGCGGCCTGCGTGTTTGGCGTCGTACAGCGCCTGGTCGGCGGCGCCTAGCCATTCGGCCCAGTTGCCGCCGCCAGAGGTCACGCAGACCATGCCGATGCTCACGGTCACGGGGATGCCCTCCCCCGCTTCTGTGAGACGGATGTTCTGCACCGCGCTGCACAGGCGCTGGGCCACGGCCGCCGCATGCTCTGCCGTTGCGTCGGGCAGGTACACCAGAAACTCTTCACCGCCCCAGCGGGCCAGCAGGTCCGACCCCCGCAACTCGCCGCCCAGGGCCTCGGCCGCGGCCCGCAGCACGCGGTCGCCCGCCGCATGGCCAAAGCGATCGTTGATGTGCTTGAAGTGGTCCAGGTCCAGCTGCGCGATGGCGCTACCCACTGGCAGCTGCGCCGGCAGCATGGACATGAGCCAGCGGCGGTTGCCGATGCCGGTGAGCGTGTCCGTCTGGGCCACCTTTTGCAGCCGCACCTCGGCCCGCTCGTTGGACAGGGACGACACCATGAGCGCTACGCCGAAGTGGCAGAACATCTGCGCGTAGAACACACGGGCAAACCCCAGCGGGCTGGTGGCGTGCGTCGCGATGAGAAACAGCTGCAGTGCAAACAGGCCGGCACTGATTAGCAAAAGCCCTGCCAGCAGCCCGCGCGAGGGCAGGGGCTCGGTGTGGCGGTCGCGCCAGACCTCGTGGGCCGCCGCCGCCAGCGCTAGCGCGGCCGTCAGGTGGAAGGCGCCCGCGCGCAGCAGGTTGTCGAGCGGAAATTGTGTGGCGATGCCCAGTGCCAGCCAGCCGCCCGGCACGGCCGCCAGCAGAGGCAACGAAACCCGCCGGCGCCCGCTCAGGGTCCGCACGCCGGCCCAGACCAGCATGTAGCCCAGCGTGCCCAGCAGCAGGCTGGTGTGCGTCCACAGCCACTGGGGCAGCACCTGGTACTCGCCCTGGCCCGCCAGCTCGGCGCCGACGGCCAGAAGCAGGTAGGCCGCCGACAGCGGCCGGAGCCCTTGCGGACGGCAGGAATGCCGGCTGACATGGAAGATGCTCAGCGCGCCGGCGACCAGGGCGGTCTTGTAGAGCAGGAGGACGGTGGGGAGGTCAAGCTGTAAACCCATGGCGCTGCGTGGCGGTCGTGTGATGGCAGTTGTTGGAGCGGATCAGATCGGGTGGTCTATGTCCCCCCGTATGGTGGCCGAAAGAAGTGACAGGTGACAGATGCCAGCGCGGCGCAGGGTGGATTCCGGGGGGCTGGTCCTCAGCGCTGGCGCCACCGCTTCTTCCACTGCCGCTGGATCACCCGCGCCACGCGCCAGGCCCACGAGGCGCGGGCACGTTCCATCACGGCATGCTTGAGCTGCATCCAGTGCGCGTGGGTCCAGGCAAACCAGCGCAATTGCATGAGCGCAGGCTGCGTGAGGGTGAACAGCCGCGCCACCACCGCCGTGCCCACCACCTTGGCCAGCACGATGACGAGCATGCCCAGCACCACATGCCCGCGCCCGATGGCCCAGAGCGCCAGCAGCTTGATGGGCAACAATAGCGCCGTGGGCAGCGCAAACAAGGCCACCGCCGCCCAGGGCGGCAGGGAGCGCACCCAGCCCTCCACCCAGCGCAGGCCCGGCCAGCGGCCGATGCGCGCCAGCAGGCGCTGCAATGGCTCCCACCCCCATTCCTCGAACAGGATCAGCAGGGCGAGCAGGCCGCTGCCCAGGCCCGTGAGGGCCCGCAGGGGCCAGTGCAGCAGATGGCGCAGGATTTTTGGAATGATTTTGGCCCGATGCGCTAGTGGATCTTGCCTAGTGTGCTACGTAAAACATAGCAAACTGGCGGAGGGCGAATCTGCCGCTCACACGCCGCGCGCCCGGTCGGCCTTGAACTGCGCGCGGAACTGGCCAAAGGTGCCGACCTCCAGCGACTCGCGCACCTCGCGCATCAGGTTCAGGTAGTAGTGCAGGTTGTGCACGGTGGTGAGCATGGGGCCCAGCATTTCGCCGCAGCGGTCCAGGTGGTGCAGGTAGGCACGACTGAAGCCTTCGCGCCCGCCGTCGTCCCACGACACGCCCGAGCTGCCTGCGCAGGCGTAGCAGGTGCAGCTGGTGTCCATCGGCTTGTGGTCGGCCTTGTGGCGGGCGTTGCGGATCTTCAGATCGCCAAAGCGAGTGAACATCGTGCCGTTGCGCGCGTTGCGGGTGGGCATCACGCAGTCGAACATGTCCACGCCATCGGCCACGCCCTGCACCAGGTCCTCGGGCGTGCCCACGCCCATCAGGTAGCGCGGCTTGTTGGCGGGCAGGCGGTGCGGCGTGTGGGCCATGATGTCCAGCATCTCGTCCTTGGGCTCGCCCACGCTCACGCCGCCCACGGCATAGCCGGGAAAGTCCATCTCGACCAAGCGCTCCAGCGACTCCTGGCGCAGGTTCTTGTACATGCCGCCTTGCACGATGCCGAAGAGCGCGTTGGGGTTGTTCAGGCGGTGGAACTCGTCCTGGCTGCGCTTGGCCCAGCGCAGGCTCATCTCCATGCTCTTGCGCGCCTCGGCCTCGGTGGTCTTGTGGCCCTTGGTCTCGTACGGTGTGCACTCGTCAAGCTGCATCACGATGTCGGAGTTGAGCGTGGTCTGGATCTGCATGCTCACCTCGGGCGACATGAAGAGCTTGTCGCCGTTGACGGGGCTGGCAAAGGTCACGCCTTCTTCGGTGATCTTGCGCATGGCGCCCAGGCTCCAGACCTGGAAGCCGCCCGAGTCGGTGAGGATGGGCTTGTCCCATTTTTCAAAGCCGTGCAAGCCGCCAAAGCTCTGCATCACGTCCAGGCCCGGGCGCATCCACAGGTGAAAGGTGTTGCCCAGGATGATCTGTGCGCCCATGTCGTGCAGGCTGCGTGGCATCACGCCCTTGACGGTGCCATAGGTGCCCACAGGCATGAAGATGGGGGTCTGCACCACGCCATGGTTGAGCGTGAGCTGGCCACGGCGTGCGTGGCTGGAGGGGTCGGTTTTGAGGAGTTCGAACTGCAGCATGATGGGCCGCATTGTCCCAGACAGGCTGAAAGCGCCCTGCCAGACATGGCGCAAGGGCATAGGCTGGCGCTGGACGATGGCGTGGCTACACTGGTCTGCACTGACTCACTCAAGGAGAACACCATGCTCAAGATCCTCATCGCAGTGGATGGCTCTGAACTCTCCCTGGACGGCGTGCACCACGCGCTGACCCTGGTGCGCCAGGGCCTGCAGGCCACCATGGTGCTGGCCAATGTGCAGGAGCCCGCCACGTTATACGAGCTGGTCACCACGCGCGACCCCGACCTGATCGCCGCCGCCAGCCTGGAGGCGGGCGAGCACCTGATGGCCCCGGCACGCGCGCTGCTCGATGCCGCCGGGGTGGCCTACGAAACCGATGTGGGGGTGGGCGACGTGGCGCACACGCTGGTGGACATGATCGAGCGGTCGGGCTGCGACATGGTCATCATCGGCGCCAAGGGCCAGGGCGCCATCACCAGTGCGCTGCTGGGTTCCGTGTCGCATGAGGTGGCGCATGCCAGCCCCGTGCCGGTGACCATCGTCAAGCATGCCGAGGTGCTGGAGGGCGCGGACAGCGACGTGGCCGAGGACGCCGAGGTCTGAGACCCTGAAGCGTTTCGGCCCCCCCAAAACGACCAGGGCCGCTGTGTGCGGCCCTGAGGGGGGAAATGGGATGAAGAGGCGTCGGGCTCAGGCCGCCTTGCGGAACGGCTCGGCCGCCGGGCGCTGCAGCTTGCCATGGGGCAGGGTGGCCAGGCGCGAGAACATGCGGCGCACATAGCCGCGCACCCACAGGCACTTGTTGAGTTCATCCACCGGCAGCGGTCCCGACACCACCACGATGTCGTTGGCCACGTCCTGCGCCCCGGCAGCGCGCAGGCGGCGGCGCGTGTTGTTGGCCCACGACTGGATGCGCGTGGGGCTGCCATGCTGGTGCACCTCGCCCGTGTGTTTGTCGAACGCAATGGCCACGGTGTCGGTCTTGAGCTTGAAGCGGCGTTCACCCGTGACGGCGCTGGGCGCCTCGCGCATGTCATACAGGTAGTAGCTGCCTGCCTTGAGCTGGTATTGCATGTCCATGGGTGTGTTCCTCTTTGTCGGCATTGTCGAGGGGCACGCTGCAGGCAATGGCAGGTAAAACGGTGGGAAAGGGGCTCTTTTTGAACGCCTCTCACTGGGGGCCACGCCGGTTTCTGTGCGCGTGCCATTGTGGCCGCGTGTCGGCGCCATCCAGAGAAACTTGAGAAGGATGTCGTAACGAGTTGTGAGCAGACTCGCGCGGCCCCTGGTAGCGTTGGGCTGTGTCCTGTCTCGGGCCTGTGCAGCGGGCGCGGCCCACCCCAGGGCCACCGCGCAAGGGCCGCCCCGCCGCGCTGGTGGCGTCCCCCTTCCCGACTCGCGCAGCGAGGCGAGAGAAGGGGGAAGCGGCGCAGCCGCTCAGGGGGATGGCCTCTAGAAGTCCACCAGACTCAACCCCACGCTGAACACCGTGCGCTTGCGGTTGTAGTCGATCATGCTGTCGCCGTAGCCGCTGAACAGCGAGGTGTGCAGGCGCAGGTTGCTCTTGCTGCCAAACAGGCCGGTACCCAGGGCCTGCAGCCACTCCACGCGCACCGAGCCCCGGTCGCTGCTGGCCAGCGTGTGGCGCACGGTGGCGCCCAGGGTGTTGTCCTTGTTCACGTTCCACAGCAGCGACAACTCGCCCCGGCCGATGTAGTCGCTGATGCCCGGGTTGTCGTCGCTGCCCGCGCTTTCGGGTATGCGCTTCCAGATACGGGCGTTCACGCTGAGGCGGTTGTCCAGCTCGATGCCGGTCATCAGGTAGGCGCGGTTCCAGCTGCGCGATAGGGGTTTGCTCTGGCCGTTGGACTGGTGCACCAGGCCGATGCCGCTGTAGCGCCACTTCCAGCCAAACGGCAGTTGCGCCGTGGTGGGGTACACGTACATCAGCTCGGGCTCGTGGTCGGTGGCGCGGAAGGGGCGCGAGATCTCGGGCGTGAACAGCTGCCAGTACGACTGCTGCGTGTAGCCAAACCACAGCGAGTCCTTGAGCGTGGGGTGGCCCTGGGTCAGCATGCCCTGGGCGATCTTGGTGCGCACGGACAGCTGGATGCGGTTTTCAGTGCGGCGGTAAGGCGTGGAGTCGGTGGCCGAGTTGCCGTCGGCATCCGATGTGGGCTGGCGGTTCACGCTGCTCGATGCCACCACCGACACCGTGATCGGACGGTAGCCGCGGAAGCTGAACGTGCCGCAGTCGGTGCCCGTCTCCAGCTCCCAGAAGCGGGAGAGGTCGCTGTACTGTGGGTCGCGGCAGCCTTCGGTGCGCGCCACGTCGATGATGCGCGTGGCGGGCAGCGTGGCGTCCACCGGGGGTGGCACGGCCGACGAAGACGTTGCGCCGCTGGCGTTGGCTGATGCCGCTGTGGCTTGCCACGCCTGCCCACCCGCAGGAGCTGCCTGCGCCTGCTCGGCCGCCCAGGCATCAAAGCAGGCCAGGCGCGCCTGGTTGTCGCTGGACATAGCGGTGCAGCGGCGCAGGGCTGCGTCGGTCCCTGTTGCGGCGCCGGTGGCTGCGGCTGGGGCTGATTGCGCCAGCGCCGCGCCGGCCGGGGCCAGGGCGGCCGCCAGCAGCAGGGCCAGAGAGCGGTGCCGATGGGGCGCTGCGGGCACGCGCGTTGCAGCGCTCATTGCCAGGCCGCCTGTTTGCGCAGCACAAACGGTGCCGACGGCGTGGTGGGGGTGGGGTGGGCGTTGTTCCATGTTCCGCGTATTTCCTTGCCGCAACTTCCATCGACCACCTGGCCTGTCCAGGTGGCGCTGATGTTGGTGCCGTTGATCGATTCTTCCAGGGTCAGGTCGCCGCCATCGACGTCACCACTGACCTGGGCCGTGGTGCCGCCGCGCACCACGGTGCCACGCACGCTCTGTGCCAGCTCGGGGTGCGGGCCCAGTTGCAGCGTGGCGGTGGTGGGCTGGTCCCCCGGCGCAGGGGCCTGCAGCTCGGCGCGCCATTGGCCCTGCAGGTGTTGGTGGTCCATGTCTGCCGCCGTAGGGCATGCCGCAGTGGATTGTGGGCCTTTTTGGCCGATGGCGCTTGTAGGAAAAGCGCTGATAGCTATCAAAAGCGCAGCAATGCTCCAGACGCTGCGGCCAGGGAGCAGGGCCGAGCATGGATGGGGATACGTGCTGGGGTGTTTTGCCATGGTGCGTGTGCGCTCTCAGGCGGTGGGCGCCGGGTTGGCGGCCGCAGCGGCGTTGGCCGCCGTGGTGGCCTGGGCCTTGGCCGCAAACTCGGCGCGCAGGGCCTTGAGCTTTTCGCGCGGGTCTTCGCGGGCGGTGGTCTTGTCCAGGCCCATTTCGGCGATGAAGCGGCTGGGCTGTGCGGCCACCATTTCGCGGCCCTTCTTGCGGCGCTTGGTCCAGCTCACGGCCAGGGTGCGCTGGGCGCGGGTGATGCCCACATACATCAGGCGGCGCTCTTCCTGCAGGCGCTGCAGCACGTCGTCGGTCACCTTCTGCTGGCGGCCTTCGTCGTCGTCGAGCTTGAAGGGCAGCATGCCCTCGGTCACACCTACCAGCACCACATGCGGCCACTCCAGCCCCTTACTGGCGTGCAGGGTGGAGAGCGTGACCATGTCCTGCTCCTGCTCGCGCTCGCTGATGGTGGAGAGCAGCGCAATGGTCTGCGACACCTCCAGCAGGCTCTTGGTCTCCTTGGCCACCACGGCGCCCGCGGTGTCGTCAATCTGCCCGCCCGCACGCTGGGCCATCCAGTCGCAGAACTCCATCACGTTGCTCCAGCGGGCGGCGGCCACCTTCTCGCTGTCTTCGTTGTCGTACAGGTGCTGCTCGTAGCCGATTTCCTTGAGCCATTCGTTCAGAAAGGCGCGGGCGTCTTCGGCGCCGACGGTGCGGCGGGCGCTGTACTCCAGGTAGTTGATGTAGCGGCCAAACTCGTGCAGGCCGTCCATGGCGCGCTTGGGCACGGCGGCCGGTAGCATGCCGTTGAACAGCGCACCGAACATGCTCTGCTTGTGCTGCGTGGCAAACGCGCCCAGCGCTGCGAGCGTGGTGTGGCCGATGCCGCGCTTGGGTGTGGTGATGGCGCGCAGAAACGCTGGATCGTCGTCGTTGTTGATCCAGAGGCGAAACCAGGCGCACAGGTCCTTGATTTCCGCCCGGTCAAAAAAGCTCGTGCCGCCCGAGACCTTGTAGGGGATGTTGGCCTTGCGCAGCGCCTTTTCAAACGGTTTGGCCTGGTGGTTGGCGCGGTACAGGATGGCGAAGCTCTTCCAGTCCGGCGGTGGGTTGCTGGCCGCGCGCAGGCTCTGGATGCGGGCCACGGCGCGCTCGGCCTCGTGCTCCTCGTTGTCGGCATCCACCACACGCACCGGCTCACCTTCGCCCAGTTCGCTGAACAGTGTCTTGGGGAAGAGCTTGGGGTTGGGCCCGATCACGTTGTTGGCCGCGCGCAGGATGGCGCTGGTGGAGCGGTAGTTCTGCTCCAGCTTGATGACCTTGAGGTGGGGGTAGTCCACCGGCAGTTTCTTGAGGTTGTCCAGCGTGGCGCCGCGCCAGCCATAGATGGACTGGTCATCGTCGCCCACGGCTGTGAAGTGCCCCTTTTCGCCCACCAGCAGCTTGAGCAGCTCGTACTGCGTGGCGTTGGTGTCCTGGTATTCGTCCACCAGCACATGGCCCAGCGCGGCCTGCCACTTGGCGCGCACTTCGGGGAAGTCGCGCAGCAGGCGCAGCGGCATGCCGATCAGGTCGTCAAAGTCCACGCTCTGGTAGGCCGCCAGGCGCTCTTCATAGCGCGCCATCAGCGTGGCGATGATGCGCTCGTTGTCGTCCGCCGCCTGGGCCAGCGCCTGCTCCGAGGTCAGGCCCATGTTCTTCCACTTGCTGATCACCCACTGCCATTGGCGCGCGGTGGCCATGTCGGTGGTGCCACCCGAGGCTTCCTTCAGGATGCCCGTCACATCGTCGGCGTCCAGGATGCTGAACTGGGGCTTGAGGCCCAGCACATGGCCGTCCTCGCGCACCATGCGCACGCCCAGCGCGTGGAAGGTGCAGATCAGCACATCCTTGGCCCGTTTGCCAATCAGGTGCCCGGCGCGCTCGCGCATTTCCGACGCCGCCTTGTTCGTGAAGGTGATGGCCGCGATGCGCTTGGGGTCCATGCCCTTTTCGATCATGTGGGCGATCTTCATGGTGATCACCCGCGTCTTGCCCGAGCCCGCACCGGCCAGGACGAGGCAGGCCCCGTCGGTGTAGTGAACGGCCTGGAGTTGGGCGAGATTGAGACCGGCAGACATGGAGGAAAAGGAACGTGCAGAAAGGGCGAAGGGGGAACCGGACAGGCGCGGGGCGGTGGGCGCCACGGTCGTGGGGTGCACGCCGAGGGGACGTGCAGCGCAAGGGCGCAATGATACCGGCGTACCCCCCGGCATGCCCTGGTCGCCCCCGCGCGACCGGTGCCTGACGGTCGGCTGACAGGAGCGCCCCGCAGCCCATGGGGCAGGCCCTGTGCTCCGGGAAACCCCGCTAGGGGCTTTGTTTTCACAATTTGATACTGGTTGGAGAGTCCCTCCCCCACCGGGAGGGGAGTGTTGTGAACCGAGCACCGCCATGAACCCTGTGACCCCGCCTTCCATCGCTTTGACCGCCGCCACGCCCCGCGCCGTCCACGGTCGGTTGCCCCTGCCTTTATGGACCGCATGCGCCGCCCTGGCGGCTGCCGGTGTGCTGGCGGGCGCGGCGCTGCTGCCACGGGCGGCGCATGCGCAGGCGGGGGGCAACGCCCCCGCGCGCATCGGCGTGGTGGGGCCTTTCACCGGGCCGTCGGCCGACTTTGGTGTGCCCATGCTCAATGGCATCAAGCTGGCGGTGGATGAGATCAATGCCGTGGGCGGCTACCTGGGCCGCCCGCTGGAGCTGGTCATCAAGGACGACAGGGCCGACCCCGACCAGGGCCGCAAGGTGTCGCAGGAGCTGCTGGCCGAGACGGTCGTCGCCACCATTGGCTTTTGCAACACCGGCGTGGCGCTCAAGGCCATCGACCTGTTCCAGGACGCCAAAAGCCCGCTCATCGTGCCCTGCGCCACGGGCACGGCCGTCACGGCCAAATACCCTGCGCCCGACAGCTACATCTTCCGCGTGCAGGCCCGCGACGCGATCCAGGCGCCCTTCCTGGTGGACGACATCGTCAAACGCGGCTGGGACAAGGTCGCCATCTTTGCCGACAAGACCGGCTATGGCGAAGGCGGCTACAACGACGTGGTGGCCGCGCTGGCGGCCAAGAACCTCAAACCCGTGCATGTGGCGCGCTTTGATCTGGGGGTGAAGGACCTGACGGCCGAGCTGACTGCGGCGCGCAACGCGGGCGCCAACGTGGTCTACAGCTACACCGTGGGGCCGGAGAACGCCACCATTGCCAATGGCAAGAAGGCGCTCGGCTGGAAGGTGCCGCAGGTGGGGCCGTGGCCGCTGTCGTTCCCGTTTTTCCTCGAAGGCGCCAAGGACGCGGCCGAGGGCGCGCTCATGGTGCAGACCTTCATCGCCGAGCCCAGCAACGAGCGCCGGGCATCGTTCCTGTCGAGCTACACCCGCAAGTACCAAGGCAAGGTGGCCGTGCCCATGGCTGCGGCCAACGCCTACGACGCCACCTATCTGCTGATGTATTCGTTCCTCGGTATCCGCGACGGCAACCTGAACGGCAAGGCCATCAAGGAGTCGCTGGAGGGCAAGATGAAGACCTACTACGGCGTGGTCACCACCTACGACAAGCCCTTCAGCGCGCAGGACAAGGACGCGATCACGCGCAACATGCTGGTCATGGGCATGGTCAAGAACGGCGCGATCACCTTTGCCTACCCCGAGGATGCCAAGCGCAACCTCATCATCCAGCGCAAGCAATAACAAAAAGCGGGTGCCTGCGCTCGCCACCCGCGAGCCCACCCACCTGACTTTGCGCTGACCACCTAGTGGGCTGCAGGCCCTGGCCGCAGGCGCAACAAGGACAATCGGGCCGTGCTGTCCGTCCTGCTCATCACCTTTCCCTTCTTTGCGCTTGTGCTCTGCGGCTACCTTGCCGCACGGCGCGGCGTGCTGCCGCAGCCGGCCATCCCGGGGCTCAACGCCTTCGTGCTGTACTTTGCGCTGCCCTGCATGCTGTACCGCTTTGGCGCCAGCACGCCCATCGGGCAACTGCTGGACCCGGCCGTGGCGGGCGTCTATGTGCTGTGTGCGCTGGTGATGGTGGGGGCCACCGTGGCGCTCACGCGCAACGCGCGCATCGGCTGGAACGATGCCGCCTTTGGGGCGCTCGTTGCGGCCTTCCCCAACACCGGCTTCATGGGCGTGCCGCTGCTGGTGGCCCTCCTGGGCGCGCAGAGCGCAGGCCCGGCCATCGTCACCATCGTGGTGGATATGGTCATCACCAGCTCGCTGTGCATCGCGCTCTCGCGCCTGGATGGTGCGGGCACCCACGGCGTGGGCGTGGCGCTGAAGAACGCCTTCAGGGGCATGGCCACCAACCCCATGCCCTGGTCGATTGCCCTGGGAGCGCTGGCGTCGGCGCTGCAGTTCAAGCTGCCCGGTCCGGTGGACAAGACCATCGCCATGCTGGCCGACGCGGCCTCGCCGGTGGCACTGTTCACCATTGGCGCGGTGCTGGCCCGTTCGCAGATGAACCAGCACGAACAGGTGCCCGCGCGCGACTACGTGCCGGTGGCGCTGGCCAAGTTGCTGGTGCACCCGCTACTGGTGTGGGGCGCAGGCACCGCGGCCATGGCACTGGGGGTGCCGCTCACGCCGTTCGCGCTCACGGTGATGGTGCTGCTGGCCGCCTTGCCTAGCGCCAGCAACGTGTCGCTGCTGGCCGAGAAGTTTGGCGCCAACAACGGGCGGGTGGCGCGCATCATCCTGGTGTCCACCGCGCTGGCGTTTCTGAGCTTCTCTGCCGCCGTCGCGCTGCTGACCTGAGCCGCCAGGCCGCTGCGGTGGGCTCAGGCCGCTGTCGGCGTCTTGCGTCCCACCAGGTACTGCACGCCCAGCATTCCGTAGAACTCCGAGTGCGGCTCTTCAGCCGCCAGGTGAAAGACATCACCCGCCTGGTACACGCGTTCTGACGTAGCCGTGGCGATGCGAATATCGCCCGACAGGATCAGCGCCTTGGCCTCGAACGGGTGCGTGTGGTCGCCCAGCATGCCGCCGGCCTCGCGGGTCACGGTGACGGCGGGCTCGAAGCCCTCGCGGGCCAGTTCGTCTGCAAATTGTTCGGGGGTCATGGGGTCTCCTGCGGCGGTACGGGGGCAGTGTAGGTGCGGGCTCAAAGCCAGGGTGGGGGCTCGGACTCTCAAAAATGATAGCTACCAGCGCATGATGCACTAGCGCTACTGCCGGATTTGCTTCCATTTTCATGCGGGGATCGCGCGTGGGAGTCGCCCAGCCAACGTGACCGGCCCGCTGCCGTGCCGCAGCTTTGGCCTGCCTGTCGTTGCCTTCCTGAGATGGCTGCCTTGAGAAAACGATACGAAAAAACATTCGACATGGCATGCCTTTTGCGCCGACGATGTGGCGTGGTCAATGGGTGCCCACGAACGGACAACAACAGGAGATTCACTATGAGGAAGAGGAATATCGCGCTGTGGGCACTCACGCCCGTGGCCGTTGCGCTGGTGCTGTCGGGTTGCGGCAGCGGCTCGGACAACGACCTGGCCGTGGACAACAATGCCCAGAGCTGCTCGGTGGTGTCCAGCTCCGGATCGGCTGTGGTGGTGGGCTCTGGCGTGGCGGGCGACCCGGCCGCGCCCGAGGCGGCATCGGGCTACCGTCTGGGCTACAAGGCCAAGCAATCGAGCAAATACATGGTGGTGGCCAACACCCCGCTGGCCACCAAGGCCGGCTGCGACGTGCTCAAGGCCGGCGGCACGGCGGTGGACGCTGCCGTGGCCGTGCAGGCCGTGCTGGGCCTGGTGGAGCCGCAGTCCAGCACGCTGGCAGGCAGCGCTTTCATGATGTATTACGACGCCAACACCAAGAAGGTCGTGGCGTACGACGGCCGCGAGACCGCCCCTGCTGCCGCCAACGGCTACTACCTGGTGCGCCAGGACCAGGGCGATGCCTCGTCCCCCGCGCCCGTGCCCAGCGCCCGGCGCAGCGGTCGCTCCATTGGCGTGCCTGGCGTGATGCGCATGCTGGACATGGCCCACAAGGAACACGGCAAGCTGGGCTGGGACAAGCTGTTCGACGAAGGCATCCAGCTAGCCACCAACGGCTACCGCATTCCGGGCCGCATGGGTGACGCCATCAAGGGCAACGCCGCCAGCCTGGCGCTGGATGCGAATGCCGTCGCCGCCTTCTTCAACGCCGACGGCACACCCAAGGCCACCGGCACCGTGACGACCAACCTGCCGTATGCACAGACGCTGCGCACGCTGGCCAGCGGCGGCGCCAACGCCCTGTACTCCGGCCCTCTGGCCGAAGCGATCGTGGCCAAGGCGGCCCAGTCGGTGGGTGACGATGCGGCCAAGACGCCCATCACCCCCAGCCTGATGACGGTGAACGACCTCAAGAACTACCAGGCCAAGAAGCGCGAACCGGTGTGCACCACCTACCGCGCAAGCTACTACGTCTGCACCATGTCGCCCCCGTCGTCGGGCGGTATCGCCATTGCGCAGGCGCTGGGCATTCTGGAGAACTTCGACCTTTCCAAATACGGCCCCACCAACCCGACCAACGAAGGCGGCGTACCGAGCGTGATGGGCGTGCACCTGGTGTCCGAGGCAGAGCGCCTGGCTTATGCCGACCGCGACAAGTACGTGGCCGACACCGATTTCATCCCGCTGCCTGGCAAGGGCGTGTCCACCATGCTGGACAAGGCTTATCTGAAGCAGCGCGCGGCACTGATCCAGCCGGACGGCAAGTCGCTGGGAACGGCGTCGGCAGGGGCGCTGGGCGATGTGCCTCTGGGCGTGGACAAGACGGTGGAGCGCGGCACGACGCACTTCTCCATCGTGGATGCCTACGGCAACGTGGTGTCGATGACCTCCACGGTCGAGTCCAGCATGGGCTCGTTCCACATGGTGGGCGGCTTTCTGCTGACCAACCAGCTCACCGACTTCTCGGCCCAGCCGGCTGACGGCGCCGGTGTGCCCATTGCCAACCGCGTGGCGCCCGGCAAGCGCCCCCGCAGCACCATGGCGCCCACCCTGGTGTTCAAGGGCACGGAGCCGGGTGATTTCGTGATGGCCACGGGCTCGCCGGGCGGCGGCACCATCATCCAGTACGTGCTCAAGACCGTGGTCGGCGCGGTGGACTGGAACCTCGATGCCCAGCAAGCCACATCGCTGGTGAACTTTGGCGCCACCAACAGCCCCACCACCAACGTGGACGGCGCCAACACGGCGCTGGACCTCACCGGGCTGATCGACGGCCTCAAGGCCAAGGGCCACACGGTGAACAACGCCGCGCAGTCGAGCGGCGTGTCCACCATCATGCGGGTCAACCGCAACGGCCAGACCCGGCTGGAAGGCGGGGTGGACCCCCGCCGTGAAGGCATCGTGCTGGGTGACGGTGCGCTGTAACCGGCGAACCACGCTCTGACCAGGCGGGGGCTGCGTTGAAAAGCGCAGCCCCCGTTGCTTTTGGCCGTTGCGCAAGACTGCGGGTGCGCCTTATTCCGTTGCCAAATCATTCGTGTCTAGGCGCGAAGCCGCAGACAGTGCTGTAGCACGGCAAGGCAAAGCAACAACGACACGGATGATTTGGAAATGGAATCAGATCGCCAGCGGGTCCACGTCCACCAGCCAGCGGATCAACCCCTTGTGCTCCGGCTGGCTGCGCGTCGCTTGCAATATCGGCTGCCACGCGGCCAGAAAGCGCTGCAGGGTGGCGCGGCTGCTGCTCTCCATCAGCATCTGGGCGCGCTCCACATTGGCAACGCGCTGGATCGTGAGCGGCACGGGCGGGAACAGGATCACCGTGCCGTCGGGCAAACCTGGCAACTGCGCGGCGTGCGCGGCAGCGGTGGCTGCTGTCAGAAAGCCCTGCGCCACCTCCTGCGTGCGCGCATCGGCCCGCACCAGCGCCTGGTACGAGAACGGGGGCATGGCCGCCTCTTCGCGCTCCTTGAGCTGCTGGGCGGCGAAGGCTTCGTAGTCGTGCTTGCGCAGCGCCTCGAACACGGCGTGCTGGGGGTGAAAGCTCTGCACCCACATCTCAGGCTGCGTGCCGTGCACCGCTTGGGCGGCCATGTAGGCGGCGTCGCGCCCGGCGCGGCCTGCGGCCTGCATCAGCAGGGCAAACAGCCGTTCTGCGGCGCGGAAGTCGCTGCTGAAGAGTGCGCCATCGGGCTGCACCGCAGCCACCAGCGTGATGCGCCGGAAATCGTGCCCCTTAGCGATCATCTGCGTGCCCACCAGCACATCCACCTCGCCCGAATGCACCTGTGCCAGCTGCGCCTCCAGCGCGCCCTTGGCCTTGGTGGTGTCAGCGTCGATGCGGGCGATGCGGGCGGGCGTGCGGTCGGGCCGCAGCACCTCCCGCAGCAGCGTGCCCAGCTGCTCCTCCAGCTGCTCGGTGCCCTTGCCCATGGGGTGGATGTCGGGGCTGCCGCAGGTCGGGCAGTGAAACGGCACGCGCACCGTGTAGCCGCAGTGGTGGCAGCGCAGGGTGCGGTCGGTCTTGTGGAACACCTGGTGCGCGCTGCAGTGCGGGCAGTCGCTCTTCCAGCCGCAGTCCACGCAGTGCAGCACGGGCGCGTAGCCCCGGCGGTTCAGCAGGATCATGCTCTGCTCGCCGCGCGCCACGCGTTCGGTGATGGCCTGCAGCAGCGGCGCGCTGAACACGGTGCGGCGGGGCTGCTGGTTCATGTCCACCCGGCGCACGCGGGCCAGGGCTCCGGCGCCGATGCGGCTGGGCATGTGCAGGCGCACGTAGCGGCCGCCCTCGGGGTCCTCGGCCGTGGGCGGGCGGCTGGCGTGCCAGCTCTCCAGCGACGGGGTGGCCGAGCCCAGGATCACCTTCGCGCCCTGCTCGCGTCCGCGCCAGATGGCCAGGTCGCGGGCGGAGTAGCGCGCGCCTTCTTGCTGCTTGTAGCTGGGGTCGTGCTCCTCATCGACCACGATGAGCCTCAGCCCCGGCAGGCTGGCGAACACCGCCATGCGCGTGCCCAGCACGATGCGTGCGCTGCCGCCATGGGCGGCCAGCCAGCTGGCCAGGCGTTGCGGGTTCGTCATGCCGCTGTGCAGCGACACCACGGCGCCGGGGCCGAAGCGCGGCGCAAAGCGGCCTGCAAACCGCTCCTCCAGCTGGGGCGTGAGGTTGATCTCGGGCACCATCACCAGCGCTTGGGCGGTGGGGTCGGCCTCCAGCATCTCCTGCACGCAGCGCAGATACACCTCGGTCTTGCCGCTGCCGGTGCTGCCAAACAGCAGGAAGGGCCCTTTTTCTGCAGAAATTCGGGCCCTGGCGCTTTCCTGCTCTGCGGTGAGTGCTATGTTTTCAATAGTGCCTGAGGCGTCTCCAGCGCCCTTGGCCGGGCGCCGCAGCCGCCGCGCCAACTGCTCGGGACGCAGGTCGCGCAGCTGGGGGGGCAGCGCGGCCAGCGCCACCTCGCCCAAGGCCCGCTGGTAGTAGCGCGCCGCAAACCCCACCAGTCGGCGCCACGGCGCATCCAGGGGCGCCACACCCTCCAGCACGCCGGCAATGGGGCGCAGGGTGGCGCCATCGGGCAGCTCGCCAGGGGCCTCGTCGGCATCCCACACCACGCCCAGCACCTCGCGCGTGCCCAGGGGCACACGCACCAGCGTTCCGGGTGAGAGCGGGCGCTCACTGGCGTAGCTCAGCAAGTCGCCGACCCCGCTGTGCGAGGGCGTTTGCAGGGCAACGTGGACGATATAGGTGGGCATAGGCACGGGCTATGGGGTGACTGGCGAGCTTAGTGCGCGTTGTGGATGTGATCTGGAGCTTTGGCGGCTAAGTGCTTGATTTGCCGAGGGTGTGTGAGTAATCCCGGATTTCTGTGGATAACTTTGTTGACATCCCGCCTGGACCCCCGCCCAAGCCGCATGAATACTGGCTGCGAACAGATTGCCCGGAAATGCGGCACTCCAAAAAAATCCTTATGAATCAATCATCTGAAGAAATTTGGCCTCGATTTTTGTGCTAAGCCCATTCGGCGTCTCGATGTTGCGCTGCATCACGTTTTGTGTGCATAAGTCGGACAGCATGGGTTCGTCAAGAGGACAGGCAGCCCCCTTTTTGTGCTAGTGCCGTCATCAGATGTTCATGCATTTCTTCGGTTTGGGCTGCAAGTGGTTGATTTGACAGGGTATTTGTAAGAAATCCAGAATTCCTGTGGATAACTTTGTTGATATCCCTTGGGTTTGCCCCGCAAGTCCTTGTCAAATCGTGCTTTGGCTGGATTGCCTGTCAAAAAAGCAGGGGATTTAAATCCTTATGAATCAACGACTTAGTGCGTTGGCAAGGTTTTTTGGCAAGTTGCAGTCTGCTGTCATGCCGGGCGTGAGGATGCTCCATTTTTGTGCATAAGTGCGCTGGCGAGGCGCCTGGATCTGCGACGAAATGCCCGGGGATTGTCGCAGGGCCCGGAGTCTCTGGCGTCCCGGGTGTCACAGCGCTCCATGTCGCTTTGCTTCAAGACGGCGCAGCGGCTTGTGGCGACGATGCCGCCATGGCTACTTACTCTTCTTCCCCCATGACAGAGGCGCCCACCATGGAGCGCGACGGTTTTGTGCTGGCCCGGCTGGACGAGGTGGTGCAAGCGGCGCGCACCGACAGCCTGTGGTTCATGACCTTCGGCCTGGCGTGCTGCGCGGTCGAGATGATGCACGCCGCCATGGCGCGCTACGACCTGGACCGCTTCGGCATCATCCCGCGCTCCAGCCCGCGCCACAGCGACCTGATGATCGTGGCGGGCACCCTCACCAATAAGATGGCGCCCGCCATCCGCAAGGTCTACGACCAGATGCCCGAGCCGCGCTATGTGATCTCCATGGGCTCGTGCGCCAACGGCGGTGGCTACTACCACTACAGCTACTCGGTGGTGCGGGGTTGCGACCGCATCGTGCCGGTGGATGTGTATGTGCCCGGCTGCCCGCCCACAGCCGAGGCGCTGCTCTACGGCATCCTGCAGTTGCAGGCCAAGATCAAGCGGCCCCGGGTGATCCAGCGGTAAACGGCGGGTGGTTTAACTGCGCCGCAGCAGCCAGTCCGCATCGTCGCCCGGCCGCTGGGTGTGGGCCTTGAGTGCGGCAGGGGGCCTCTCGAACAATGCACGCGCCTCGCGGCTGAAATGCGCCTGGTCGGCGTAGCCATGGCGCAGCGCGGCGTCGAGGGCCCCGGCGTTGCCATCGCGCATGGCCAGCAGTGCATGTTCGGCGCGCAGCATGCGTTCGATCTCTCCCGGCCTCAGGCCCGTTAGCTGCCGGGTGCGGCGCTGCAGGTGCCGGGGCGTCCAGTCCAGCGTGGAGGCCAGGGCCTGGCGTGCGCCGCGCTGCCATGCCTGGTGCAGCACCTGCAGCCAGGCGGCGTGCCGGTCGGCGACCGCTGCCCAGCGCGGGGTCAGAAAGTCCACGCACAGCGCCTGGCGCGCGCCATGGTCGGGCGCCGTATGGACGGCCGCCAGGAAGGGGTGCCACTCCTCGGGCAGCCAGGTCACCGCGTCCGTGATGCGGTCGGTCAGCGGCGCCAGGTCCTGCCCGGTCAGCAGCCCCAGCGCGCCGGGCTGGAACGCCAGGCAGAACGAATCGCCATCGCGGGAAGAGACCGAGTGGTACGGATGGCGGTGGGCGCCCGAGAGCGTGATGGCCGGTAGGGCCGCTGCCGTGGGTGTACCCGCACATTCCACGAGCCGGGCCGTGCCCCGCGTGAGCCAGATGATGCCGGGGTAGGGGCTGGGCGGTACGCGCGTGTCCGCCGGGGTGTGGGGTGGCTGGCGGCCCAGGTCGCGCCAGAAAAAGGCGCGCACGCAGTCCGCGAGCGCGCCGGGTGGGGCTTGCAGTGCCGAGGCGGGCAGCGCCTGCGGGCCGGTGGGTGGCTCCGCTGGCGGCGGTACGGGGTGTTCCATTGCCATCACCTGGTCCCTGCCGGGTGCGCCGCGCGGTCTGGAGCCCTCGCCCGGGCGATCAGCCCTGGCGCTGCGCGCGCGAGTGGCTGTGCACGGCCTCCACCATCGCCGCCACATGCTCGGGCGGGGTGAACTGGCTGATGCCATGGCCCAGGTTGAAGATGTGCGTGGGGCCGGTGGTGTTGCGGTCGGTGTGGGGCTTGCCAAAGCCGTCGAGCACGGCATGCACCTGGGTCACGATCTGCGCGGGTGGCGCAAACAGCACGTTGGGGTCGATGTTGCCCTGCAGTGCCTTGCCGGGGCCGCCCACCTGCCCGCCGACGATGGCGCGCGCCTTGCCCAGGTGGGCCGTCCAGTCCAGGCCCAGCACCTCGCAGTCGACGTCCTTCATGTCGTCCAGCCAGATGCCACCGCCTTTGGTGAAGACGATGCGCGGCACGTCGGTGCCATCCACGCCGGTGCGTTTGAGTTGGGCCAGCACGCGCTTGGTGTAGGCCAGGCTGAATTCCTGAAATGCGCCGTCGGCCAGCACGCCGCCCCAGCTGTCAAAAATCATCACGGCCTGGGCACCCGCGTCGATCTGGGCGTTGAGGTAGGCGGCCACGCTGTCGGCATTCACGGCCAGGATGCGGTGCATCAGGTCGGGGCGGCTGTACATCAGTGTCTTGACGAGGCGGTAGTCGTCCGATCCCTTGCCTTCGACCATGTAGCAGGCCAGCGTCCAGGGGCTGCCCGAGAAGCCGATGAGCGGCACGCGGCCGTTGAGCGCCTTACGGATGCTGGTCACGGCGTCGAACACGTAGCGCAGCTTGTCCATGTCGGGCACGGCCAGCGCGGCCACGGCCGCTTCGTCGCGCACCACTTTCGCAAAGCGCGGGCCTTCGCCCTCGGCAAAGGACAGGCCCAGGCCCATGGCGTCGGGCACGGTCAGGATGTCACTGAACAGGATGGCGGCGTCGAGTGGGAAACGCTCCAGCGGCTGCAAGGTCACTTCGGTGGCGTACTGGACATTGGTAGCCAGGCCCATGAAGCTGCCCGCCTGGGCGCGCGTGGCCTTGTACTCCGGCAGATAGCGCCCCGCCTGGCGCATGAGCCACAGGGGCGTGTAGTCGGTGGCCTGACGGCGGCAGGCACGCAGGAAGGTGTCGTTGGCAAGGGGGGCGAAGGTCATCCTGCGATTGTCGCAGGCCGACCGCCGGTGTCGGTACCCGATCCGGCTGCGGAAATTGACGCGCATCAAGCCGGAACCACTGTGGGTCGGCTCAAGGGCGCCTACCGCTCCGCGATGTAGTGCGACATCCGCACCACCTCGCCCGGTGCCAAAAACGCTCGTACTTCCGTCTCCAGCGCCTGGTCGGCCATCGTGGCGCGGGCGCGTTGGTGCAGGTAGTCGGCCCAGGACTCGACGATGAAGCGCTCCACATAGCGCGAGGGCTCGCCCAGGTCCTTGTACACGCGCCAGAAGGTGGCGCCGTCGCGGCGGCGTGGGGCCTTCATGCGGCTGATGGTGTCGAGGAAGGCGGCGTCGGTGCCGGGGGCGATGCGGTAGCCCACTTCCACGGCCACGGGGCCCGCCTCGGGCAGGGGCTCGGCCTCGATGAAAAGCTCGTCCCAGGGCGTGGCCTGGGTTACCTCGTGCAGCGCACCCATGCGCAGCGGCATGGGGCGGGCCAGCAGCAGGCCCACACCCATCAATGCGGCGGCGACGCAGAGTGTGGGCGTGAGGCCCAGGATGTCCGACGCCGCGCCCCAGAAGGCCGAGCCCATCGCAAACGCACCCAGCGCCGCCACCATGTGCATGGCCACGGCGCGTGAGCGCACCCATTGCGGCGCGCTGGCCTGGGTGGCGGTGTTGAAGGTGGACATGGCCGACATCCAGGCCGCGCCTGCAAACAGCATGGCGATGTAGACCACCCAGGTGATGTGGGTGAGTGCCGCCACCAGCATGGCGATGCCAAACACGACGCCGCCCACACCCACGATGACCTCCATGCCAAAGCGTGCACGCAGCCGCCCCAGCACCAGGCCCACGCCCACGGCGCCCGTGCCCAGGCAGCCCATCAGCAAACCGAAACCCGGCGCCCCCGTGCCCAGGCGCTGCGCAATCACCGGCAGCAGCGCCCACAGGGCCGAGCCCGCGGCGCTGAAGGCCATCACGCGCACCAGTTGCGCCAGGATCATGCGCGAGTGCCATGCAAACCGCAGGCCGCTGAGCGTGCCGCCCCACAGCCGCTCGGCGGGCAGCTTGGAGGGCGGGTGCGCTTTGGGCGGCCAGCGGCGGATCGACTCCCACATCACCAGGGTGGTGGTCACCGTGACGGCAAACACCCAGCCCGCGCCCAGCTGCGCAAACACCAGCCCTGCCATCGTGGGCCCCACCGCGCGCGCGGCGTTGTAGGCAATGCTCACGGCGGTGATGGCCTGGGGCCATTCGTCACGCGGCACGGGGTCGATGACCGACGAGTTCCACGCGGGCGTCAGCACCGCCGTGCAGCAGCCGCACACAAACACCAGGAACAGCACCGAGGCCGACCCGCCCCAGCCGCCCAGCACCAGCAGCGTGAGCAGTGCACTGGCCCCCGCCTGCGCCAGCAAAGCGCCTGAGATCAGGCGCCGCCGGTCGGTGGTGTCGGCCAGCACACCGGCGGGCAGGGCCAGCAGGAACATGGGCATGAACACGGCGGTCTGCACCAGCGCGGCCAGAAAGGACGAGCCCGTCAGCTCCACCATGAGCCAGGCCGCCGCCATGGTCTGCATGCCACTGCCCACAAAAAAGATGCCGCCACAAATCCACAGGCCCCGGAACGCGGGTTGGCGCAGGGGGCTCCACAAAGAGGTCGAGTGCTGGGACATGAAGGATGGCGTTGGGTGTGCGTGGGTCGTTGTGGGACAAGGGGAGCGCATGCGTGCCGTGGGCGGGTGGCTCAGGGCGGGTTTGAGGATATCGCCGGTTCCCCGTTTTGGGGCAACTCCATCCTGCAAACCCCCTCAATCCACATGCCGTCCACCGCGCAGCCGGTAGGTGCGCGGCACGTCGGTGCGGGTGGCAACCAGCGCTTCGGCACGCCGCTGCATGTCGGCCAGCGCCTGGTCCAGGCCTGCCACCGCCTCGGTACTGAGCCCGGCCAGCAGTTCCTGGTTGAGCGCCTTGACCTGCGGAAACAGCTCGTCGTGCACGGCCTGGCCCGCCGCGGTGAGTGACAACTGGGCCTGGCGCCGGTCGCCAGGCATGGCGTCGCGGGTGATGAGCTTCTTGGTCAGCAGCGAGGTGATGGCGCGCGAGGTGCGGGCCCGGTCCAGCCCCAGGCGCTGGGCCAGCTCGGCCGGGGGCATGCCGGGGTGCTGCGCCAGCATCATCATCAGCCCCCACTCGCGGCGGGTGATGCCGTAGCCGCCTTCGCACAGCCGCACCACCAGGCTGCCCGCCACCGCGATCAGGCGGTTGAGGCGGTACATCAGCAGGTCGTTGGCGGCCTGCGGGTGGGCCAGCCGGTGGCCGGGCGCGGCGGGTGGTTTGGGGGCCGGGGCAGGCATCAGGGTATTTCCGGGCAATGATTGATTAGATCAATTGATTGTGTGGCCAATACAGTCCGGCCATCCACCCCCCTGCGCGGCTGCGCAGGCCCTGCCATCGCCCCTGGAGATTTCGACCATGCGCAAACCCCTTGCTGTTGTGCTGACCGCCGCACTCGCCCTGTGCGCCACCCTGGCCCAGGCGCAGGACACCCCGCTGCGCATCGTGGTGGGCTACGCCCCCGGCGGCGCGACCGACCGTGTGGCCCGCATCGTGGCCGACAAGCTGGGTACCAAGCTTGGCACGCCCGTGATCGTGGAGAACAAGACCGGCGCGGGTGGCCGCCTGTCGGCCCAGGCTGTCAAAGCCGCGCCTGCCAACCAGCCCACGCTGCTGCTGGCCAACCCCGCCGTGATGCTGGTGGCGCCGCTGGTCTTCCCTGACGCGGGCTACGACCCGGAGCGCGACTTCCGCCCCGTGAGCCACGTCAACAGCTACGAATTTGGCGTGGCCGTGGGCAGCGCCGTCCCGGTCAAAGAGCTGCCGCACCTCATGGCCTGGCTCAAGGCCAACCCGGACAAGGCCAACTTCGGCGTGCCCGCCACGGGCAGCCTGCCGCACTTTTTTGGCCTGATGGTGGGCGACGCCGCCAAGGTGCGCGCCGAAGTGGTGGGCTACCGGGGCTCGGCCCCCCTGCTCAACGACCTGCTGGGCGGCCAGGTGCCCGTGGCGTTCGATACGTTTGACACCCTGCTGCCCCAGCACGAGGCGGGCAAGATCCGCATCCTGGCCGTGTCGAGCGCCAAGCGCAGCGCGCTGGCACCCCAGATTCCTACGTTCAAGGAAGCCGGCATGGACCTGGCCGCCACCGGCTGGAACACCTTCTTTGCGCCCATGAGCATGCCCAAGGCGCAGGCCGAGCGATTGGCCGGTCTGATCCATGAGGTGATGAAAGACCCCGACACCCAGCGCAAGTTCGCAACTGCCAAGATGGAGCCCGTGGTGGCGACCATGGCGCAGACCGAAGCCATGCTCAAGGCCTACCGCGCGCAATGGGCACCAGTCGTGCAGCGCTCGGGCTTCAAACCCTGATAGGAAGCACCCCCTGAGCGGCTGCGCCGCTTCCCCCTCAAGGGGGACGGCGGCCTCGCTGCGGGGCGGCCCTTGCTAGCCGCCCCTCACATGGGCCGTGCCAGTTGCGCAGGTCGCAGCCCTCGTTCAGTGACATTGGATCTCAGAGATGAAAACGCACCCCCGTCCCAACATCATCTTCATCGTTGCCGACGACCTCGGCTATGCCGACCTGGGCTGCTATGGCGGGCGCGACGCAGCCTTTGGCCCCGTGTCGCCGGTGCTCGACCAGCTGGCGGCCAACGGACTCAAGCTCACGCAGGGCTATTCCAATTCGCCCGTCTGCTCGCCCACGCGCTTTGCGCTGATGACGGCGCGCTACCAGTACCGCCTGCGTGGCGCGGCCGAGGAGCCCATCAACAGCAAAAGCCGGGGCAGCACTACCCTGGGACTGCCGCCCGAGCATCCCACGTTGCCGTCGCTGCTGCGCGCATCGGGCTACCGCACGGCGCTGATGGGCAAGTGGCACCTGGGCTATCCACCTGCGTTCGGGCCCCTGCGCTCGGGGTATGACGAGTTCTTCGGGCCCATGTCGGGCGGGGTGGATTACTTCACCCACTGCAGCTCCAATGGCGCCCACGACCTGTACCTGGGCGAGGAGGAAAAGCAGCAGGACGGCTACCTGACTGACCTCATCACCGACCACGCGCTCGACTATGTGCAGCGCATGGCGCCGGGCGCGCAGGCCGGCACGCCGTTCTTTCTGAGCCTGCACTACACCGCGCCCCACTGGCCCTGGGAGACGCGCGACGATGAGGCGCTGGCGCAGGAGGTGAAGACGAACCTGTTCCACCTGCACGGCGGCAACATCGAGACTTACCGCCGCATGATCCACCACATGGACGAGGGCATTGGCCGCATCATGGCGCTGCTGGAGGCAAAGGGCCTGGCGCGCGACACGCTGGTGGTGTTCACCAGCGACAACGGCGGCGAGCGCTTCTCGGACAACTGGCCGCTGGTGGGCGGCAAGATGGACCTGACCGAAGGCGGCATCCGCGTGCCCTGGATCGCCCACTGGCCTGCGGTGATTGCGCCGGGCGGCGTGAGCGCGCAGACCTGCATGACCATGGACTGGTCGGCCACCATGCTCGACGCCGCAGGCGCCGCCGCACATGCGGACTACCCGCTGGACGGCCGCTCGCTGATGCCGCTGCTGCGCGATGCCAGCGTGCATGACGAGCCCCCGCTGTTCTGGCGCATGAACCACCGGGGCCAGCGCGCCATGCGCCAGGGCGTGTGGAAGTACCTTCGGGTGGACGGCAACGACTACCTGTTCAACCTGGCCGACGACGAACGCGAGCGCGCCAACCGTGCGCCTTTGGAGCCCGACCGCCTGCGGGCCATGCGCGCCGCGTGGGAGGCGTGGAATGCGTCCATGCCCGCCATCCCCGACGATGCGACGGTGAGCCTGGGGTATTCGGTGAAGGACATGCCGCAGCGCTGAAGTTTTAGTATTTTTGACCCCAAGCGCCAGATGAATATGCGCGGGTAGCTATCAATTCAGTAGCGATCCACCCTGTCCCGCCTCCAGCAGCCGCGTGAGCAGCGGGTGCATCACCTTGCGCGCGCTGTAGATCAGATGGAACTGCTCCTGCACATCGGGCGCGGTGCCCACCTGCACCAGCCCGTGGGTCTGGGCCAGGTGCTCGCCCAGCGAGACCGGGGCGGGCATCACGCCCATGCCGGTGGCGGCAAAGGTGCTCAAGAGGGCGCTGTCTTCAAACTCCCCGGCAATGTGCGGGCGGATGCGTTCGCGCTCCAGCCAGTGGTCGATGCGCGCGCGCATGGCGGCGTGGTCGGTGGGCAGCAGCACGGGCACCACGGCCAGGCTGTGCGGGAAGTTGTTGGCTGCCGCCTCGGCCCACAGCGGCGGCGCGTACCAGGCAATCGCACTCGTGCCCAGCAGCTGGCTGGTGGTACGCAGGGCGGGGTTGGGCGGCGCGGCGCGGTCGGCCAGCACGGCATCCAGCTTGTGCAGCGCCAGCTCGCCCAAGAGGGGCTGGAACTCGCCCTCGTGGCACAGCAGGCGCAGGTGGGGCTCGTCCAGAACGGGGGTCAGCAGCCGGTGCACGGCCAGCTTGGCAATGCCGTCGGAGATGCCCAGGTTCAGCCGCAGCGTCTGGCCGCTGGCGGCCTCGCGCACGCGCACGGGCAGCAGCTCGCCCAGCGCAAAGATGTGGTCGGCCTCGTGCAGCGCAGCCACGCCCGCGTCGGTCAGCACCAGGTTGCGGCCCTCGGTGCGCAGCAGGCTCACGCCCAGCGACTTCTCCAGCTCGCGCACCTGGGCGCTGATGGTCTGCACGGCCATGTCCAGCCGCTCGGCGGCGCGGGCAATGCCGCCCTCCTTGGCCACCACCCAGAAGTAGAAAAGATGGCGGTAGTTGAAGCTCTGGCTCATGGGGTTTTTCGAGGGGAGAAGTCGAGGGAAGGTGTTTGGTTCGTAAAAACCGAACCAATACTACTGTGATCACAGGTTTTAGAGAAGTACGCCGGCCCCTACAGTGCGGGGCTTGGGCGCCCGGCTGGTCTGGGCGTATGAGGGCATCTTTGGAGAAACTCGATGGAAACAATCGGAACGTGGTGGATGTGGGCGGGATTTGCCGTCTTCGTGGTCATCGCCATTGGCGTGGACCTGCTGGTCATGGAGCGCCAGGGCGCGCACAAGGTCACCATGGGCGAGGCCGCGCGCTGGAGCCTGTTGTGGTTCTCGCTGGCCTTTGTGTTCGTGGCCATTCTGTGGTGGTACCTGGACAGCAGCCAGGGCCGCGAGGTCGCCAACACGGTGTCCATGCAGTTCATCACCGGCTACCTGGTGGAGAAGAGCCTGTCGGTTGACAACATCTTCGTCTTCCTGATGCTGTTCAGCTACTTTGCCGTGCCGCCGCAGTACCAGAAGCGCGCGCTCATCATCGGCATCATCGGCGCCATCGTGCTGCGCACGCTGCTGATCCTGGCAGGCGCCTGGCTGCTGGCCACCTTCCACTGGCTGCTGTATGTGTTCGGTGCGTTCCTGGTCGTCACGGGCGTGAAGATGTGGTTTGCCGCCGGGCAAGAGCCTGACATTGCCACCAACCCGGTGCTCAAGTTCCTGAAAAAGCGCATCCGCATCACCGACCAGTTCGATGGTGAAAAGCTCTCCACCATGATCAACGGCGTCAAGCACTACACGCCCTTGTTCGTGGTGCTGATCCTGATCGGCACGACCGACATCATCTTTGCGGTGGATAGCATCCCGGCCATCTTCGCCATCACCAGCGACCCGTTCATCGTGCTCACAGCCAACATCTTTGCCATCCTGGGCCTGCGTGCGCTGTACTTCCTGCTGGCTGACCTGGCCGACCGCTTCCACCTGCTGGCCTATGGTCTGGCGCTGGTCCTGGTCTTCATCGGCGGCAAGATGTTGCTCATCGACTTTGTGAAGATTCCGATTGGCTATGCGTTGCTGGTCACGGCCACGCTGATCGCCGGGTCGATCTTCCTGTCGCTGCGCAATTCGGGCGAGGCGGCCAAGGGCGCCCCACCCGCACTGCCCCCCAAGGCCTGATCGCTGCCGAACCGGGAGACCCGAGCCATGGATCTGATCGAATCGGTGATGCTGTGCATGTTGTTGGGCCTGGTGGGGGCCACCGCGATGGCCTACCGTGCGGAGAATGAGCCGCGCGACGTGCGCCTGCTGGTGGGCCTGACCACCTTGTGGGGCGCTGGCACCGCAGTAGCGTTCGTCGCATGATGCAGCCGCTGTGTCGCCTGCGCCGCTGGCTGCGGGCCCTGGAGCCCCGGGCCCGGCAGCTGCTGGACCGCAGCTGGCTGGCGCAGTTCCAGCCCTGGCTGGAGCAGCGCGCGCTGTTCCGCTTTCAGCGCCAGCCGCTGGCGCGCGGGGTGGCGGCGGGCATGTTTTGCGGCCTGATCCCCGGGCCGCTGCAGATCCCGGGCACGCTGCTGGTATGCGCCTGGCTGCGCGGCAACGTGGTGGCCGGGGGCGTGGCCACCTTCTATACCAACCCGCTCACCACCGTGCCGCTGTATGTGATGGCCTTCTACCTCGGGGCGCTGGTGATGCCCGGCGCGCAGACGCTGCCCGCCTGGAGCAGCGTTGCGCCGGGCGGGGAGTTCACGGTGCAGGCCCTGGGCACCTGGATGCAGGCGCTGGGCACGCCGTTGCTGATCGGCCTGCCCACCCTGGGCCTGCTGCTGGCGGTGCTGGGCTATGTGACGGTGCAGCTGCTGTGGCTCGCACCCGCCTTGCACCGCAAGCGAAGGCTGGCGCGCAGCCGCTGAGCCCCGTATTCGGCCCGCGTCCTGTGGGGGGCAGGGCCGAAGGCGGCGCAGGGGCTCAGTCCAGCTTGACTCCCACCTTGGTGATGACGCGGCCCCACTTTTCGCGCTCGGTGCGCGCAAAGCTGCCCATCTGGGCAGCGGTGCCGGGCATAGGCTCCACACCCAGGGCCTGCAGGCGCGCCTTGGTGCGCGTGTCGGCCAGGGCCGTCTGCAGCGCCTTGCTGAAGCTGGCCACCACATCGGCCGGTGCGCCCGTGGGTACCACCAGGCCCTGCCATGCAAAGCCCTCAAACCCCTGCAGACCTTGTTCGGAAATCGTGGGCACATCGGGCATGGTCGCCACGCGCTGCGGGCTGGCGACGCCAATGGCGCGCACCTTGTTGCCCGCGAGGAACGGGTACACCGTGGCGCTGTCGATCCACATCGCGGACACCTGGCCTCCGATCACGTCCTGGATGGCCGGGGCTGCGCCGCGATAGGGCACGTGCGTGAGCTTGAGTCCGCTCTGCTCGCGGAACAGCTCGCCCACCAGGTGGTGCGGGCTGCCGGGGCCGGCCGATGCCCAGTTCACCCCATCGGGCATGCCCTTGGCCCAGGCCATGAACTCCTTGAGGTTCTTGGCGGGCACGCTGTTGGACACCACCAGGAACATCGGAAAGCGCACCAGCAGGCCCACGGGCTGGAAGTCCTTTTCGGCGTTGTAGCTGAGCTTGCTGAACAAGAACGGGTTGGCCGCCAGCGTGGCGAAGTCGGCCGAGAACATCAGGTTGCCGTAGTCCTTGTTGCGCGCGCTGTACTCGGCGGCAATGTTGGTGCCCGCGCCGGGCTTGTTGTTGATGATGATGGTGCGGCCCAGCGTGGCCGACATTGACTCGGCAATGGTGCGCGCCACGATGTCCGAGCCGCCGCCGGCGGCGTAGCCCACGACCCATTCGAGCGGCTTGGAGTCCTGGGCGTGGGCCAGGGGCAGGGTGGTGGCCAGGGCCAGGCCCGCGAGGGTGGCGAGGAAATGTTTGCGCTGCATGGTGGTGTTGTCTCCGTGGTGGTCAAGGTTCAAGGCGAGTCGGGCCCTGCACCGTCTGCGCGGTGCTGAAGCCGTGGGGATGAAAAGGGGCTGCGGCTAGGCTGCCACCGCGTGGGTGGGCACCACTGGCGTGATGGCCGGGGTGGTGCGCCGGTCGGCCGTGGGCACGGCGCTGCCGCGCGCCAGTTGCAGCGCGTGCTGCAGCGTGGCCTGGTCGCCGATGTGGTTGGCCAGCAGCAGCACCAGGCGTGCGTTCATGGCGTGGCTTTCGGGCGTGGACAGGCCTTGGTGCGCGGCAATCAGCGCTTCATAAAAATCGTCGCAGGCCTGCAGGTTCGGTTGGGTGTTCAGCATGGGCATGTTCCTTGTCGTCGTCCTGGTCAGACGGCTGCGGCTGTGGCACGGGTCAATGCGCTGCGCACGGCGGCTTCGGTAGGCGTGCGCCAGCGCGCGCACACATGCTGGTCGGGCCGCACCAGGTACACGGTGCGCGGTAGCGCGTCCAGCCGCTGGGCGGCCAGCGCCTGGTGGTCGAGCACGTCGATGCCGATCTGCAGCACCTTCACACCGGGCAGGCCATGGGCCCATGCAGGGGCGGGGCCAAACACCAGCAGCGTGAAGTCCGGCCCCAGCTCGCGCAGCAGCCAGGTGGGCTGGCCCTGCTTCGTCAACGGTGCATCCAGCAGCACGGCGCCGGGCACCTGTGTGCCCGCAAACGCATCGGTGTCGGGCGTGTTCAATGGCGATGCATGCAGCGTGGCCGGCACCGACAGGCGGCCGCTGTTGACGATGCGGCGCGCAAACGCGTGCTCACGCGCCAGGTGCAGGGCCGCGTCGCGGAACAGGCGGCTCACCTCGCTCTTGGGCGTGATGAAGTCGGTGGCGCGGGTGGAGTTGCACAGGTTCTCGTCGGCGGCGTATTCGCGCTCTGGGCCGTATGTATTCACCAGCGCGGGGCTGGCGCGGCCCTGGAGCACCCAGTCCAGCTTCCAGGCCAGGTTCTCGGCGTCCTGCACGCCGCTGTTGGCACCGCGTGCGCCGAAGGGCGACACACCATGCGCGCTGTCGCCCGCAAAGATGACGCGGCCGTGCACGAACTGGTCCATGCGCAGGCAGGCAAAGGTGTAGACGCTGGCCCAGTCCAGCTCAAACTGCGCCTCCGCGCCCAGCAGCGCCTGCACGCGCGGGATGATGTTCTCGGGCTTCTTTTCTTCCTCGGGGTCGGCGTCCCAGCCCAGCTGAAAGTCGATGCGCCACACGTTGTCGGGCTGGCGGTGCAGCAGCACGCTTTGGTTGGGGTGAAACGGCGGGTCGAACCAGAACCAGCGCTCGGTCGGGAAGTTCGCCTCATCCGCCAGCTTCACATCGGCGATCAAAAAGCGGTCCTGAAAAATACGCCCCTTGCTCTCCAGCCCCAACATCTGCCGCGTGGGCGAGCGCGCGCCGTCGCAGGCCACCAGCCATTGCGCGTCGATCTGGTAGGCGCCCTCGGGTGTGTCGATGCTGAGCAGTGCACCGTCCGCGCGGCTTTGCACCGCCGTCACCTTGTTGTGCCAGCGGATGTCGATGCCCGGCAGCTGCAGCGCACGCTCCACCAGGTAGGCCTCGGCGTAGTACTGCTGCAGGTTGATGAAGGCGGGGCGCTCGTGGCCTTCTTCGGGCAGCAGGTTGAATTCATAGAGCTGCTCGTCTTTGAGGAACACCTTGCCCAGGTTCCACGACACGCCCTTGTCCACCATGCGCTGGCCCACACCCAGGCGGTCCCAGATCTCCAGCGTGCGCTTGGCAAAGCAGATGGCGCGCGAGCCGATGGAGAGCTTGTGGTCGTTGTCCAGCACCACCACGCGCTGTCCGCGCTGGGCCAGGTCGATGGCGAGTGACAGGCCCACGGGACCTGCGCCGATGACCACGATGGGGTGCTGCGCAGGCGTCGCGCGGTCCTGGTCGGGCGAGCGTACGTAACCAAAATCGAGGGCCTGCACTTCGGCGCCGCTGGCGTGGAAGGCCTCTTGGGGGATGTCTCTAGGGTTCATTTTTTGTCTCCTCCAACCTCGGCGGCCTAGCCTTCCAGAGCCTTCCACATTTGGATGTCGCGCTCGGCGGTCCAGATGCGCGGGTCGGGGTACTGCGTGGCCTCGTCGTACGCCCGGGTCACGTCAAACGGCATGCAGTGGTTGAAGATGACCCAGTGCCCGTACTTGGGTTGCAGTTGGGCAAACGTGGCCTCGTACACCTTGCGCAGGTCTTCGCCCTTGGCAGCGCTGGCTTTCACGCTGTCGTACAGGTCGCTGATGAAGGCGCGCGTGCCCGCCAGGCCCGCCTGCACCTGCTCGGGCGTCTGCAGCGCGGCGCCACGGCCGGGCACCAGCTTTTCGGGCTTCAGAGCCGCGATGTTGTCCAGGGTCTGCGGCCAGTCCTGGAAATACGCGTCGCCCGCATACGGCGTGGCGTCGAACTCCACCAGGTCGCCGCTGAACAGGATCTTTTCCTGCGGCAGCCAGGCGACCGTATCGCCCTTGGTGTGGCCCCGACCCAGTTGCAGGATCTGCACCTCCAGCTTGCCCAGCCACAGGGTCATCTTTTGGTTGAAGGTCATGGTCGGCCAGGTCAGGCCGTCCGGCACGCTCTCCACGTTCTGGAACAGGCGCGGAAAGCGGCCGATCTCGCTGTCCTTGTCGAACTGGCCGCGCTCCACGATCAGGTCGCGCGTGTCCTCGCTGGCAATGATGTGCTCGGCCCCGTACGCACTGGCCCCCAGCACTCGCACGGCATGGTAGTGGGAGAGCAGGACGTACTTGATGGGCTTGTCCGTCACCTCGCGGATGCGGCGGATCACGTCCTGCGCCATCACGGGCGTGGCCTGGGTGTCGATGACCATCACCGCGTCGTCGCCAATGATGATGCCGGTGTTGGGGTCGCCCTCGGCCGTGTAGGCATAGGCGTGGTCGGAGAGCTTGTCGAAGCTCACCTTCTTCACTTCGAGGTCGGCGGCGGAGGCAAAGGTTTTGACGGTGCTCATGGTGGTGATTTGTTAATGGTGAATGCGTTTATCTAAACGGAATGCGTTGATGTTAGGCAAGAAATTCGTTCATGTCTAACGCATTTGTTTAGGTGTAAACCCGAAGGGCTGATGGGTGCTGCGCTGCGTGGACAATCGCCCCATGCCCACCACGACCCCCGACCTGCCCCCTGCCGACGACGAAGACACACCCCGCAGCCCGCGCGGCATCCAGAGCGTGGAGGTGGGCGGCCAGCTGCTGAAGGTGCTGGCGCGCACCGGCCGGCGGATGGCGCTCAAGGACCTGGCCCGCGCGGCGGACATGACGGCCGCCAAGGCCCACCCCTACCTGGTGAGCTTTGGCAAGCTGGGCCTCATCGAGCAGGACGCCGTGAGCGGCCATTACGGCCTGGGCCCCTTGGCCATGCAGCTGGGCCTCATCAGCCTGCAGCAGGTGGACCCGGTGCGCCTGGCCATTGCCGAGCTGCCCGCGCTGGCCCAGCGCATCGGCTACACCGTGTCGGCCTCGGTCTGGGGCGACAACGGCCCCACCATCATCCGTGTGGAAGAAGGCCCCACCGCCGTGTATGTGGCCATGCGCCACGGCACCACGGCCTCGGTGCGGCACACGGCCACGGGCAAGGTGTTTGCGGCCTTCGGCCCGCGAGAGCGGGCAGCGGCTGCGCTGGCGGCCGAAGGGTTTGCAGGCGCTTTGGACGAACCCGCCTTTGCGGCCGAACTGGAGGCGGTGCGCCAGCACCAGATCAGCGAGGTGACCGACCAGCTCCTGCCCGGCATCAGCGCACTGGCCACGCCGGTGTTTGATGGATTCGGGCAACTGGTGCTGTGCATCGCCGTGATCGGCCCCAGCGCCACGCTGCAGACGGGGCCTGCGAGCCCGGCGGCGCAGCACCTGCGCGAGGCGGCGCGGAGCTTGTCGCAGCGCCTGGGCGCGCCGGTCGGCCCTGTGTAGGCGGTGGGGCGATCAGCCCGCTGCGCGCCCCAGCGCCTGGTCGATGTCCCACAGGATGTCATCCAGGTCTTCAATCCCCACCGACAACCGCACCATGTCCGCGCTCACGCCTGCGCGGGCCAGCTCTTCTTCGTTCAGTTGCCGGTGCGTGGTCGATGCAGGGTGGATCACCAGCGTCTTGGCGTCGCCGATGTTGGCGAGGTGGCTCAAAAATTCGCAGGCGTCGATGAACTTTTCACCCGCCGCCGCGCCACCCTTCACGCCAAACGTGAGGATGCCCGAGGCGCCCGGCGCGCCGTCCACAGCACGGAACTGTTTTTGCGCCAGGTCGAAATACGGCGAATCCGACAGACCCGGATAGTTGACCCACGCCACCTGCGGGTGGCCTTGCAGAAACTTCGCCACGGCCAGCGCATTGCGGCAGTGCTCGCGCATGCGCAGGTGCAGCGTCTCGGCGCCCTGCAACAGCTGCCACGCGTTCATGGGCGAGAGCACGCCGCCAAAGGTGCGGTTGACCTCCATGCGTGCCTTCATGGTGTAGCCGAAGTCGCCAAAGGTCTCGTAGAACTTCACGCCGTGGTAGGCGCGGCTGGGCTCCACCATCTCGGGGAACTTGCCGTTGTCCCACGGGAACTTGCCGCCTTCCACCACCACACCGCCCATGGTCGTGCCGTGCCCGCCGATGTACTTGGTGGCGCTGTGCACCACGATGTCGGCGCCCCACTGCAAGGGGTTGCACAGGTAGGGGCTGGCCACCGTGTTGTCGATGACGAGCGGCACGCCATGCGCATGCGCCACCTCGGCCACGGCCGCGATGTCGAGCACATTGACCAGCGGGTTGCCAATGGTCTCGCCATACACGGCGCGGGTGTTGGGGCGCATGGCGCGTGCAAAGTTCTCGGGGTCGGCCGGGTCCACAAACGTGGTCTCGATGCCCAGACGCGAAAAGCCCACGCCCAGCTGCCCCACCGTGCCGCCATACAGCGTGCTGGCCGCCACGATGTGGTCGCCGGTTTTGAGGATGGCCAACAGCGCCGCCATCTGCGCGGCCATGCCGCTGGCACAGGCCAGGGCCGCGCGGCCGTTTTCGAGGCTGGCGATGCGCTCCTCCAACACCGCCACCGTGGGGTTGCTGATGCGGCTGTAGACGTTGCCAAAGGTCTGCAGGTTGAACAGGCTGCTCGCGTGTTCGGCGTTGTCGAACACAAAGCTGGTGGTCTGGTGGATGGGCGTGGCGCGCGCGCCGGTCACGGGGTCGGGCTGCGCGCCCGCGTGGATGGCGCGTGTGCCGAAGCCGAAGTGGCGGTCGGCGCCGCTGGATGTGGGCTCTGTCATGGCGGTGGCGCAGCCCGCAGTGCTGCGCAGGGGGTTGGGTGAAGGAATTTGAATGAAATTAGCCGCAAGCGCCAGTGCGATATGCGCTGGCAGCTATCAATTTGCTAGTAAGGAAGCTGCCGTAGGCGCTTGGCGCTGATCACGCGTGTGTTCACGCCCATCCAGCCCAGGCCGCCAAACAGCCGCGCGTGTTCGATCTTCACGCAGCGGTTCTGGATGACTTGCAGCCCCGCCGCTTCAGCGCGCAGGCCGGCGGCCTCGTTGAACACGCCCAGCTGCAGCCACAGGCACTGTGCGCCGATGGCGACGGCTTCGTCGGCCAGTGGCGGGATGTCCTCGCTCTTGCGAAAGCAGTCCACCATGTCGATCTTCTGGCCCTGCGCTGCCAGCGCGGCGGCCGCCTCGGTCACGCTGGCGTAGGCCGCCTCGCCCAAAATCTGCCCGCCCTCACGCGCCACCAGCGGGTTGACCGGCACGATGCGGTAGCCATGCGCCTGCATGTACTTGGCGGCAAAGTAACTGGGGCGATGCCACTGCGGCGAGAGGCCCACCACTGCGATGGTGCGGCAGGCGGTGAGCAGGTGGCGCAGGGTGCTGATGGTGTCGGGGGTGTGGAGCATGCAAACAGTGTACGCATGCCCTCGGGTTCGCAGCGGCAGGTCAAGCCGGCGACTTGTACTTGATGCTGCACCCATACGGCGCTGTCGTCGCTGCCGAAATCGGCTTGCCCGCCAGCGCCTCCGCCAGCCCCACCTTCACATAGTTGGTGGCCTTCTCGATGTCGGCCGGGCGGGCCGAGGGGATGCTGTCGATGCCGCCCGCATAGATGAGCTGGCCCTGCGGGTTGACGATGTACAGGTGCGGCGTGGTGCGGGCGCCGTAGCTCTTGCCCACGGTGCCTTCCTCGTCCATCAGCACGGCGGTGGGGGCGGCCTTGCGCTCCTGCTTCCAGGCCATCAGCTTGGCGGGCTCCAGGTAGTCGCTGCTGGCTTTTTCGGTGGAGTTGATGGACAGCCACACCACGCCTTGGCTGGTGGCGTCCTTCTGTGTGGCGGGCATGTTGCCGCTGTCGTAGTGTTTGCGGACCAAGAGCCTGTTTTAAGTCTTTTGGGAGATCGCATTGGAGTGCAATCGGGATGAGTGGATGCTCCGGGTGCGCCGCATGGGCTCGTGCCCATGCAAGCAGCCGGGGCGTTCAATCGCCCGATTTCACTCCAACCCTTCGGGCAAGTGCCTTGCCGGGCGGTCTGCGGCGTTGCGGCGCTTGCCAATAGCCGAGCTATTGGCCGCGCACCGCGCCTTGCACCCCATCCCGGCAAGGCGCTTGTGCGACTCCAAAAAGACTTGAAACAGGCTCTAGGGGGCAGCCGGGGTTGGTCCACTCCAGCACCACGTGTTTGCCCTTGAAGTCCGACAGGCGCACGGTCTTTCCGTTGGTGTCCTTGAGCGTGAAGTCGGGCGCGGGCTGGCCCACGGTGGCGGCGGCCTGGGCGCCCAGGGCGACCAGGGCGGCGGTGGCGATCAACGTTCGGCGAAGCAGCTTCATGGCGGGGTCTCCTGAAGGGTTGGCGGGTGGTCGAAAGCGGGGAGGGCTACAACTGGGCGATGGTGGCGCGCACCTCGTCCACGCTGAGCACCTCGGTCAGCACCACCGGCGGCTTGCCGGGGCGGTAGAACACGTACACCGGCACGCCGCTGCGGCCCAGCGACGCCAGGGCGGCGGTGATGGCAGGGTCGCGTCGCGTCCAGTCGGCGCGCAGCAGGGCGACGTTCTTGGTCTGCAGGTCGGCCAGCACGTCGGCGTGGGCCAGCGTGGTCTTCTTGTTGTACTGGCAGGTTACGCACCAGGCGGCGGTGAAGTCCACAAACACGGGGCGGCCCCCTGCCACGATCTGCTCGGCCGCACCAGGGGCCCAGGGTTGCCAGCCGGTGGCCGACGACGCCTGGGTAGCGCTTTGTGTGGTGGGCACGTTGGTGATGTGCGGCGCAAAGGACCAGACCAGCAAGGCCATGGCCGCGATGGACACGCTGGCCATCCACACCCGTGCGCGGCCTGCCAGCGACAGGGCCCACACCACCAGCGACAACCCCACCAGCAGGATCAGCAGCGCACCCGCGCCATCGATGCCGCTTTGCTGGCCCAACACCCACACCAGCCAGACCACCGTGGCCAGCATGGGGAAGGCCATCAGCTTGCGGAAGGTGTCCATCCACGCGCCGGGGCGTGGCAGGGCGCGTGCCACGGCGGGCACCAAGCTGGCTGCCAGGTACGGCAGCGCCAGCCCCAGCCCCAGCGCGGCAAACACTGCCAGCGCCTGGGGCGCAGGCAGCGTGGCTGTCAGCCCCATGGACGCGCCCATGAACGGCGCAGTACAGGGCGAGGCCACGGCCACAGCCAGCACACCGGTCAGAAAACTGTCGGCCACCGGGTGGCGCGCCTGCAGGCTGGCCACCGAGGACGGCAGGAAATGCCCAAACTCGAACACGCCCGCCAGGTTGAGCGCGATCAGCGTGAACAGCGCCGCCAGCGATGCGACCACGGCGGGCGACTGCAGCTGAAAGCCCCAGCCCACGGCCTCGCCCGCCGCACGCAGGCCCAGCATGAGCGCGCCCAGGGCGATGAACGACAGTACCACGCCCGCCGTGTAGGCGATGCCGCTGATGCGGTGCGCGCGCCGGTCCTGCGCATGCTGGGTGAATCCCACCACCTTGATCGCGAGCACCGGGAACACGCAGGGCATGAGGTTGAGGATGAGCCCGCCAAGCAAGGCGCCCAGCAGCGCGGCAGTGAGGGTGAGGGACGAGGCGCCGGAGCCCGCAGCCGGTGTTGCCGCGCCGCCCGCCTGCGCCGCGTTGGCCTTGAGCGCGGCCTCCAGCGCGGGCGATACCGCAGCCACCGACGCGCCCTGCGGCCAGGTGCCCAGCACCTTCAGTTCGGCGCGGTAGCCGGTGCGGGTGTCGGGGCCGTGGCCTGGGGCCGCCTGCTCGGCCAGCACCACGGGCATCAGGCTGGGGCTGGCGCTGCGCTGGGCCGAGAGGGGGATCTGCGCGGTCCACACACTGCCGTTCCAGGCTTGCTTCCAGCTCGCAGCGTTGTCGATGACCTCGGCGGTCTCGGGGAACAGGTCCAGCGTCTTGCCGCGCAGCGCCACGGGCAGGCCCTGCACGCTGACGCTGAGCAGACTGCCGTCCGCGATCTGCGCTTGGCTGTCGGGCACGATGCCGTTGGTGCCCGCCAGCACGGGTCGGGGCTGGGCCTTGGCGGCTGCCTCGAAGGCCGCGCCGTTCAGCGCGGTGGTGCTCTGAATGGGCAGCTGCAGCGTGAACTCACCCTCTTCAGGGATGCACTCCTTGCGGCACACCAGCCACGAGGCGCGCAGTTGGATGGTGGCGTCCTTGGCCAGCGGCCCGGGGGCGTAGGTGCTGGCCACCGTCACGGGCACGGGCAGCAGCACCGTGCCTTCGTAGCCATAGTTGGCCAGCGTGCCGATGGGGATCTTCTTGGGCAGGGGCCAGGCGATCTCGCCCGCATCCAGCCCGGCGGGCAGCGTCCAGGCCAGGTCGGTGGGCAGGCCGGAGTCGCCGGGGTTCTTCCAGTAGGTGTGCCACTCCGGCTGGTGGGTGATTTGCAGGCCCAGCCACAGCGGCTGGCCGGGCGCCACGCCCTGCGGCGCATGGGCCAGCAGCTCGGCCCGCACATAGGGCGTGGTGACCACGCTGGTGCCCTGGCCGGTAGTTTTGGAGCCAAATTGGGCATTGGCGCCCGTCCATAAAGCGCTGGCAGCTATAAAAAAGAGAGTGGCTGCAAAGCGGTGGAACAGGCGTGAAGGCATGGTGCAGTGTGGGAGCGGGCGGGGCGGGATTGGTTCCGGCGCCCTGCGCTCTGCCTGCGGGGCGATGGGACTGGCTGGCGGGAGATTCGCCCAGAACGTCCCGCCAGCCAGCCGCTTATTGTGTCGCTAGCGTCAATTCCGCACGCGGTGTCCACTTTTCGGCTTGTTTGTCTGACTTCGGTGCCGCCACAAAGAGACGTTCCACCGGCAACTTTTGCGCCACCAGGTACGCGCGGATCGCCTGGCCGCGCTGCGTGGCCAGCTCGGCGGCCATGGCCTCGGTGGCGGGTTGGTGGGCCAGCAGCAGGGCTTCCATCTCGGGCACGGTGAGGTCCTTGGCCAGGCCGACCAGGTTGCGCGGCTTGGGGATGTCGGCGCGGCGGTACACCTCCTTGAGCAGTGCGGGGTACTCGGCGGCCGACACGGGGGCGGTGTCCGCCGGGTTGGCGCGGCGTTTTTCGGCCAGCACCAGCTGCTGCAGGTGCTCGCGCTGCAGGCCTTCGCGTTCGTCCGGCAGGCTGGCCGTGCCGGTCACGGTGATCTTGAGCGCGGGGCGGTCGGCCAGGGCCTTGGCCACCTTGTCCAGGCTCTGCTGCGCCTCGGGCGTCAGGGTGGCGCTGCCGGGGGCAAAGGGCACATGGTTCATCTCCTCGCCACCACCAAAGGCGCTGGCCAGCAGGCTGAAGGGCGAGGTCAGCGCCTTGCCGATGAGGTTGATGATGATCTTGAAGATCACCGGGCCGATGCGGAACTGCGGGTCGTTGAGCGAGCCGCTGATGGGCAGGTCCAGGTCGATCACGCCCTGGCGGTCGGCCAGCAGGGCCACGGCCAGCTTCACGGGCAGGCTGTTGGGTGCACCCTCCACGGGCTCGCCAAAGGTCAGCTGGTTCAGCACCAGCCGGTTGCTGGCGGTGAGCTGGCCGTTGGGCAGCACCTTGTAGTTCACGTCCATGCTGAGCTTGCCGCGCTCGATGCCGTGCCCGGCGTACTTGACGGAATACGGCGTGAGCGGGGGCAGCTCCAGATCGCGCACCTTGCCCACGATGTCGAGCGCCAGCGGTTTGGCCAGCGGGTTGAGCTTGCCGGTGACTTCCAGCGACGCCGAGCCCTCGGCGCGGCCGCGCAGCTCCAGGTCCGCCAGCACGGGATCACCGCCGGGCGCTTCGGAGGAGAACGCGCTGAGCTTGCCGGTCAGCTCCGAGAGGTCGGCCGAGTAGTTGGGCTTGATGAAAAAGTCCGAGAACAGCACCTTGCCGTTGACCAGGCTCACGGGGCCAAAGACCACCACGGGGGCCAGCGGGTCGGCCTGGGCCACGGCGGCCGTGGGGGTGGCAGCTGGCGCAGCCGATGCGGTTGTGGCGGGGGCCGGTGCGGTGGGTCCCGCTGTGCTGGCAGCAGCGCTGGCTGCGTTGGCGGCCTGGGCCTCGGCCGGTGTCTTGGCAATGTCGCTCAGGTTGATGCGGCCCGCCTCATTGATCGTGATGCGGGCAAAGAAGTCAACCAGGCTGGTTTCCTTCACCTCCACGCGCGGCGCGGTGCCGGGGGCGGTGGCCACGGCCAGTCCGCGCAGGTTCAGGCTCTTCCAGGCCAGCAGTTCCTCGCCCACCTGGGCCTCGGTCTTGGGGGTGAAGGCGGCCGTGCTGTTGGCCCGCAGGTCTTCGACCACCGCATCGCCGCTCAGGCGCAGGCTGACTCCCTTGTCCGTCTGCGCCAGCGCCACCTGGCCCCGGTAGCCCACGTCGGCGCGCAGCAGCTCCACCGACAGCTGGCTGGCCAGGTAGCCGTCCAGTGCGTGCACCGGCAGGCGGGTGGCGTCCAGCTTGCCCTGGGTGGTCAGCGGCTGCAGGGCCAGCGTGCCCTGGTAGTCGATCGTGCCGGGCACGGCCTTGTTGCCGCCCTTGCCCGGCGCGGCGGCGCGGGCGGTGAGCGTGAAGGCCTCGGGCTTGCTGCCGTCGCTGGCCAGGTTGCGTGCGGTGATGCCCAGGGCCGTCACGTCCAGCGCCACGGGGCGCGGCTGGGCGTTGTCGGCCAGGGAAACCGTGCCGCCCTGCACCGAGAAGTCGGCTACGCGCAGCTTCCAGGGCGCGGTGTTGCTGGCGGGGGCTGCATCCGCTATGGCCGTGGCGCTGCCTTGCGCAGCGGGCGCCGCCTTCTCCGATTTCAGCCAGCGTTCAAACATCCAGCGCCCGTCCGCGCCGCGCTCCACCGCCAGTTGCGGCTGGGTGATGGCCAGGCGCTCCAGCGTGGCGGTGCGTGCGTCCAGGGGCACTTCGGCGCCCGCAATCTCCAGCTTGCCCAGGCTGGCCAAGGTGGTCTTGCCTTGCTTGACGGCCAGTTGCTCCAGCGCCAGGGGGCCCGCCTTGAGGGTGACACCCGTGGCACCTGCCTGTGCGGCAGCGCCCGTGGGGGCTTGCCAGGTCACACCCACATCACCGCTGAGCTGGCCGGTCACCGTGGGCTCCAGCGCCTGGGCCAAGTAGGGCGCGGCCAGTTGCAGGGCTAGGGCGTTCAGGGTGGTGTTGACCTGGGCCTTCTGGTCCGTGGCTTCGCCGGTGAAGCTGAGCGTGCTGCCCTGCAGGTTGAGCCCGCCCTTGAAGGTGAAGGGCTTGGCGTTGTCTTTGGCAAAGGGCAGGGCGATGTCGGCGGCCTCCATCGCAAATTCGGTGGCCTGCAGGGCCGCGGCGGGGCGCGTGGTGGCGTCGGCCCAGCGCAGGGTGCCGCCGCGCACGGCGGCCGTGGCGACTTCGACCACCCAGGCGGGGGCGGCTGTTTTGGCCTTGGCTTTGCCTTTGCCTTTGCCTTCACCCACAGAGGCGGAGGCTGTGCTGGCGCTGGCCACTGGAGCAGATACAGCGTCGGCAGATGCGGGCACTGCAGATGCGGTGGTCTTGTCCTTGGCGGGCGTTGCAGGCTGTGCAGGCGCCGCCAGTTGTGCCAGGTTGATCTGGCCCGCCGCATCGCGCGTGGCCGTGACCACCGGCGCCGTCAGCTCCACATGCTGCAGGCGCACGATCTGCTCCAGCGGGCGCACATCGGCCATGTCGATCTTCAGGCGCTCGTAGCTCAGCAGGTCGGCCCCTTGGCGGTCGGCCATGCGCACACCGCTGGCTTGCACGGTGCCGCTCAGCTTCACGGCCATGCGCGGGTGCTGCTCAAAGGCCACCTTCACATCTGCATCCAGCGTGGCGCCTTGCACCTTCACGGGCAGGTTGGCCGGCAGGTAGCCCAGGTAGGGCGCAAGGTTCAGCCCATCCAGCCGGATCTGTGCGTCGGCTTTGCCGGTCTGCGCAAACGGCGTGCCCTCGGCGGACGAGTCAAACCGGCTGCCGTCCAGCGTGAAGGCCAGGTGGGGCTCCACCTTCACCTCGCGCTGCGAGGGCAGGGTGCTGATGAACGGCACTTTCAGCGTCAGCGCGCGCACCTCGTGGGTCTCGCTGATGGTGTTGTCGATGAAGTCGATGCTGCCGCCAGTGAGCGCCAGGTTGTACAGCGCCAGGCGCGCGGGGCCTTGGTCGGGCTCGGGGTCGTTCTTGGGCGCGGTGACCTTGGCGATGATGTCGTCCACGTCGTAGCGGCCGTCGCCCAGGTGGGTGATGCGCAGCACCGGGTTGTCGATGGTGAAGGCATCCACCACGGGCGCCAGGCGAAACAGAGATTGCAGCTCGCCATCGGCATAGATGCGGCCAATGGTCAGCTGCGGGGGCGCACCATTGGCACCTGCCACGGCTACGTCGCGCAGCGCAAATTCGAGGCTCCAGGGCTGGAAGTCGATGTCGCCAATGGTCACGGTGCGGCCCAGTTGCTCGGACGCGATGCGCTCCAGCGGGCCCTTGACCATCGGCGGGATGGCGAGCCAAGTGACCAGCCAAAGAGCGATCAAGCCCGCCAGCGCGGGGACGGCGGGGCGGAACCAGCGGTGCTGGCGCAGGGTGGCAAACGAGACGGAGCGCAGGGAGATCGGCATGGCGGCAGACAAGGGTAGGCGCCGCAGCCCCAGGGGGAGGCCCGGTCATCGCTACCCGGATGCCGGGCGGCTGCTGCGCGCGGGCGCTATTGTCCCCGTTGTATGCCTGCCTGCGTAAGCCAATGCAACCGGGGGCTGCGGTGGCTCAAGATTGTTGACAGTGGGGTCAGGCGCCGCTCATTGGGCGAAGCCCAGCACCACCCTGCGAGTGGTGGCGCTTTTCTTTTCAATCTTTGTGACGACGATGCCGCCGATCTCCGCGGTGTTGGCCACATGCGTGCCTCCACAGGGCTGCAGGTCGATCAGCGGCGCGCCGCCTTCGCCCCCGATGCGGATGGTGCGGATGCGCCCGGTGCCCCGGGGCGGCTGCACGCTCATACTCTTGACCAGAGCGGGGTTGGCGTCCAGTTCTTCGTCGCTGATCGAAGCCACGGTGAGTGGGTGCGCAGCGGCCACCAGGGTGGCGATGGCGGCCGTCAGTTGCTCCTTGTCCAGCGGGTCGGTCATCGCAAAGTCCAGCCGCGCGTAGTCGGGCGTGATGGAGCAGCCGTTGACCAGCTGCGGCACCACGTGGCACAGCAGGTGGCTGGTGGTGTGCAGGCGCATCATGCGGTAGCGGCGGTCCCAGTCGATGCGGGCGGTGACAGTCGTACCGGGCGTGAGTTGCGCCACGCGGTCTTCCTGCCCGGGGGCGGGGACGTGGACGATGTCACTGGTGGGGTTGCCTTCGGTGTCTTTGCCCTTGCGGGTGTCGGCAATGGTGATCTGCGTGCCGTCTGCCAGCACCAGCACGCCGCTGTCGCCGGCCTGGCCGCCGCCCAGGGGGTAGAACACGGTCTGGTCCAGCACGATCCCGGCATCGGTGACGGCGGTGATGTGGGCGCTGCATTCGCGCAGGTAGGCGTCTTGGCGGAAGAGGTCTTGGGTCATGGTGGCATCTTAGAACCTGTTCCAAGTCTTTTTGGAGTCGCACAAGTCCCTTGCCGGGATAGGGTGCAAGGCGCGGTGCGCAGTTGATAGCACGGCTATCCACAAGCGCCGCAACGCCGCAGACCGCCCGGCAAGGCACTTGCCCGCAGGGTTGGAGTGAAATCGGGCGATTGGACGCCCCGGCTGCTTGCATGGGCACGAGCCCATGCGGCGCATCCGAAGCATCCACTCATCCCGATTGCACTCCAATGCGATTTCCAAAAAGACTTGGAACAGGTTCTGAGCGGCGCCGCTGCCTGTTTCCCAGGCGCCAACAGCGCCGCTACCATGCACGCATGACTTCTGCCGCATTGATTCCCTTGCCCTCCCGCTTCTGGGCCGACTTGTCCACCCGTGATTTCGCGGCGCTAAAGGCCAGCGGGCGGGCTGAAGAGGTGGTGGCCGTGCTGCCGGTGGCGGCCATTGAGCAGCATGGGCCGCATCTGCCGCTGTCGGTGGATGCGACGCTGCTGCAAGGCGTGATCGATGCCGCGCTGCCGCAGCTGCCCGCCGAGTTGCCCGTGCTGTTCTTGCCGCCACAGAACGTGGGCCTGAGCCCTGAGCACATCCGCTTTCCCGGCACGCTCACCTTGTCGCCCGCTACGGTGATTGCGCTGTGGACCGAGATCGGTGAATGCGTGGCGCGCGCGGGCATCCAGAAACTGCTGCTGTTCAACGGCCACGGCGGCCAGGTGAGCGTGATGGACATCGTGGCGCGCGAGCTGCGCACGCGATGCGATCTCATCGTCTACAGCGCCAGCTGGTTCAGCCTGCCGCTGCCAGACGCGGTAGCGGGCCAGTTCAGCGCCCAGGAGCACCGCTTTGGCATCCACGCAGGCGAGATCGAGACATCGATGATGCTGCACCTGGCGCCCGCCACGGTGCGCATGGAACAGGCGCAGAACTTCCGCTCCACTTCACAAGACCGGTCGGAGCGCTACGCCATCCTGGGCAACGGCAAAAGCGCCAAGCTGGGCTGGCAGATGCAGGACTACCACCCGGCGGGTGCCGTGGGTGACGCGGCCGCAGCCACGGCCGACAAGGGGCAAGCGGTGGTAGACGCTGCAGCGCAGCAACTGGTGGCGCTGCTGCAGGAGCTGCAGGCGCTGCCGCTATCTACCCTGGCGAGCGGGCCTGACCTGGGTTGAATCGATTTGCTATCTTATTGATAGCTACTGGCGCATGATCCACTAACGCAAGCAGCCTGAAAGGCTCAAAAAGCCGAAATCTCGGTGCTCAGGCGTGCGTGACCCACTGCGCATGCTCCAGCTCATTCAGGTGCGGCAGCGTGTTGAAGGTCTGCAGCATCAATCGCTTGGGCGAGATGGAGAACTCCGTCACCGCGCTGTTGCGGATGCGCATGTTCAGCGCAATGGTGACCTCGGGCGCCGTGCCCAGCACCTCGCCCACGGCCGTGGAGATGGGGCCGCCGCTGCTCACCAGCAGCACGTTCTGGCCTGCGTGGTGGTGGCGCACATGGTCCAGCGCGCTGCGCACGCCGGCCGAAAATTCGTTCCAGCTGGGCATGCCCTGGGGGCTGATGACACCTGCCATCCACTGCGCCAGTGCGTCGCACAGGATGCGGAAGTGCGCGCGGTAGCGCTCGGGCGTGTCGGCCGGGCCCAGGGGCTGGGGGTGGATGGCGGCGATGAGTGCGTGGCTGTCGTATTCGTTGAGGCCTGGCAACTGCAGCGCATTGGGCGTGGTCTGCAGGCCCTCGGCGATGCCTTCCAGCGTCTGCGTGTGGCGGCGCAGTGTGCCGGTGATGACGGCGTCAAACCCCAAGCCGCGTGCGCGCCAGTGTTCGCCCAGGCGCACCGCCTGCTGGCGGCCCAGCGCGCTGAGCTGGTCGTAATCTTCCGCGCCAAACGAGGCCTGGCCGTGGCGCACGAGGTAGAGGGTTCCCATGCGGCGGATTGTGATCAGAACCCGCCGCAGGCGTTTGTCGCAAAAGCGACCGATGCTATTAAATGTGTAGCTTTTTCGGTTGAAGCTGCAAGGGCTTCAGCCCGCCAGAACGCTGCCGAACATGGGCGCATCCACGTTGCCGCCCGTCAACGCCAGGCCCACGTGCAAACCCTGTAGCTGGTCGCGTTCCTGCAGCGCCGCCGCCAGCGCCGCCGCACCTGCGCCTTCGGCCACGTTGTGGGTGTCGGTGAACAGGGCACGCATGGCGGCGGCCACCTCGGCGTCGCTCACCTGCACGATGTGGTCGATGTGTGGCGCCATCACGGCCAGGGCCTCGGCATCGGCCACGCGGCAGGCCATGCCGTCGGCGAGCTGGGTGGTCACCGGTGCCTCCACCACGCGGCCTGCGGCCAGCGAATCGGCATAGGTGGTGGCGTGGCTGCTGACCACGCCGACCACGCGCACCGGGTGCTGCAGCGCCAGCTTGGCCGCAATGGCCGAGCACGCGCCCGAGCCCTGGCCGATGGGCACGTACACCACATCGAGCTGCGGCACGGCGCGCAAAAATTCCCACCAGTAGGTGCTCACGCCGCGCAGCAGGTCGGGGTGGAAGCTGGGCACCATGTGGGCCCCGCGCTGGGCCGCGAGCTGGATGGCGTGTTCGCGCGCTTCCTGAAAGTCGTCGCCGTGTTCGATGAGCGTGACGCCCAGCGCGCGCATGGCGGCGTTCTTCTCCACCGAGTTGCCGCGCGGCACGACGATGGTGCAGGCCACGCCGTGGCGGCGTGCGGCCCAGCCCATGCTCTGGCCGTGGTTGCCGCGTGTGGCGCTGATGACCTCAGAGGGCAGCGCGCCGCGCTGGGCGAGCTGGTCGAAGTAGGTCAGGCCGCCCCGGATCTTGAACGCGCCCACGGGCGTGTGGTTCTCGTGCTTGAGCCAGCAGTCGGCGCCCAGGCGCTGGCTGAGCAGGCCCCAGCGGTACTGGGGCGTGGCGGCGAAGTCGCGGTACACCACCTCGGCAGCGGCTTCGATGTCGGCCAGGGTGGGCAGCAGGGCGGTGGGGTCGAGGCGGGTGTTCATGCGGCGGCTTTCTTTTCAGTCAACAGTTTGAGGGCCAGCAGACCGAGCACGGTGCCCATGAAATAGCGCTGGGCGCGCATCCAGGCAGCGTTGCGGTTGAGGAATAGCGCCACGCGCGCGGCGCCCAGCACAAGCAAGGCGTTGACGGCGGCGCTGGTGCTGATCTGTACCGCGCCCAGCGTCAAGCTTTGTTGCAGCAACTGGCCGCGCTCGGGGTGCAGAAACTGGGGGAAGAACGACAGGTAGAACATGGCCACCTTGGGGTTCAACAGGTTGGTCATGAACCCCATGAGGAACAGGGTGCGCGGGCTGTCGTGCGGCAGGTTGCGCGCTTCAAAAGGCGCGGCGCCACCGGGTTTGACGGCCTGCCAGGCCATCCACAGCAAGTAGGCGGCGCCGGCGTAGCGGATGGCGTCAAACGCCAGCGGCACGGCCGCCAGCAGCGCGGTGAGGCCCAGCGCCGCCGCCAGCAGGTGCACGACAAAACCCAGCACCACGCCGGTCAGCGAGATGAGCCCGGCGCTCGGCCCCTGGGTGAGGCTGCGCGAGACGCAATACACCATGTTGGGGCCCGGCGTGAGCACCAGCACGAGCGCGGCGAGCGCGAAGAGCAGCAATTCCTGCAACGAAAACAGCATGGCGGTTTACTCCTGAGAGGTGACTGAAGTGAGGGTGACGGGGCCCCGTGGCGTGCGGAGCTGGGCAGAGAGGCTCGGCGCGGTGCCCGGCGTGACGAGGACGGAGGCGGCGACACCCACGGCGGTGCACGCGGCCTGCAATGTGGCGGCTTGCGGGTGCTGCAGTGCAAGCTGCTCCAGCTGCACGCCGCTGGCGGGCAGGCTGTCGCAGGGGTGCGCCGCGCCCCACTGGATGAGCGTGGGCAGGCAGCCGTCCATCAGGCGCAATCCGTCATCGCGCACGGTAATCTGCCACTGCAGCAGGCCATGGGGCGTGGGGCGGCTGGCGGTGATGACGGCGCCGCGATCGATGTCCAGCGCCGATAACGCGGTGCATGCGGCCGCCACGTCGGGCACGCTGGCCACCCAGTGAATGAGCTGGGGGCCGTGTTGCGCCACCTGGCCCTGCAATTTGGCGTCATCCATGTCAAACCAGCGCCTTGCGCTAGTGGATATTGCCTTGGATGCTCCTGGGTTGATAGCAATGATCTCCAGGTAAGCGCGCGGATGCGCCGGGCTGGAGACGTTGAAGATGCGGTTGTGCGTGCCCATCAGCGGGTGTTCGCCGCCCGCCGTGGGGGTGATGCCCAGCGTGCGTTGGCACCAGGCCACACCACTGGCCAGGTCGGCCGCCAGCACGACCAGGTGGTCCACGCAGGCGGGTTGCTGGGTGGAGGTGGCGGTCACAGCAGCACCTCACCGGTCATGCAGGTGACCGAGTTGCCGCCGACCCAGATGGTGTCGCCGTCCTGCTCCACAAACACCCGCCCGGCGCGGCCCAGGCAGGTGCCCTGGGCGGCCACATACTGCTTGGGGGCCAGCCCGGCGCCTATGAGCCACTGGGCCAGCGCGGCGTTCAGGCTGCCGGTCACAGGGTCTTCGGCCAGGCCGTTGTTGCCAGGGAAGAAGGCGCGCACTTCAAAGGCGATGCCTTCGGCGTCGGTGCTGCCGATGACGCCGACTTTTCCACGCGGGCCCACGACGCCCACGTCCAGCTGGCCCAGGATGCTGGCGTCGGGCTTCAGCGCCAGCACCTGCTCGCTGCTGCGCAGCATCACGCCGCGCCAGTTGGGGCCGTTGTCGCACCAGGCGTGGTGCAGGATGTCGCTGCGCGCCACGCCCAGGCCCCGGGCAATCAGCGCCACGTCATCTTCGGCCAGCGGGCCGCTTTGGATGAGGGGCGGCGCGGCGAAGGCCAGGCGCTCCCCATCCTGCCGCAGCGTGACCAGGCCCACGCCACATTCCTGCACCACCTGGCCTGCCACCTGGGGCTGGCCGCCGGCCTTGAGCCATGCGTGGCAGCTGCCCAGTGTGGGGTGGCCTGCAAAAGGCAGTTCGCGCCCGGGGCAGAAGATGCGCACGCGGTAGTCGGCTCCGGCGGCGCGGCCTTCCGGTGTGGGGGGCAGCAGGAAGGTGGCTTCGGACAGGTTGGTCCAGTTGGTGAAGTCCTGCATGGCTTCGGTGCTGAGGCCGGAACCGTCCAGCACCACGGCCAGGGGGTTGCCTCGGTAGGGCGTGGCGGTGAATACATCGACTTGCTGGAAGGGGCGTTGGTGCATGGTGGTCAGGTCCTTGGTCAATCAAGCGGGCAGTAAAGCGGGGTGGGCCGGGCACGCCGGGGGCTCACCGGGGTGTGGCCCGGTGTGCAAACAGGTGGTTGTGGCTCGGCGCCCTGGCGGGGCCGAGGGGGCAATTAGCCGCTGGGGCGTGGGGCAGTGCGGTGCGGGGTCATAGCAGCACCGTGCCTTCGATGCAGGTGACGGCTCGGCCGCCCACCCACAGCTGGTGGTCATCGTCCTGGCGGATGTGCACGCGGCCTGCGCGGCCCAGGCATTCGCCCTGGGCCACCAGGTAGCTGCGGGGGGCCAGGCCATCGGCAATCAGCCATTCGGCCAGGCTCGCGTTGAGGGTGCCCGTCACCGGGTCTTCGGGGTTGCCCATGGGGGCGGCAAAGGCGCGCACCACCACGCCGGGCTGGGCGGTGTTACTGGCGGCGGGTCCTACATGGATCACGCCCACGTCCTGGCCCAGGTCTTTCAGGCGGGCGTGGTCGGGGTGCAAGCCCAGCACCGTGTCAGCGCTGTCGAGCAGCAGGCCCAGCCACACGGGGCCGTTGTCCAGCATCTGCGCACCCAGAATCTGCTGCGGGCGCAGGCCCAGGGCGCTCGCAATCAGTGGCACCAGCGCAGGGCTGGGGGCGCTGCGCTTGAGCGGAGGGGCGGCAAACGCCAGGGTGTCGCCGCTCAGTGCGATGCGGACCAGGCCCAGCGCGCATTCCTGGATCACCATGCCGCCCTGCTGCGGGCGGTGGCCTGCCTGCAGCCAGGCGTGGCAGGTGCCCAGCGTGGGGTGGCCCGCAAAAGGCAGCTCGCCATTGGGGCTGAAGATGCGCAGGCGGTAGTCGGCTCCGGCGGCGCGCCCGGCGTCTGTGGGCGGCATCAGAAAGGTGGTTTCCGACAGGTTGGTCCAGGCCGCAAAGCGGCGCATGTCGCTGTCGCTCAGGCCGTCGGCATCCAGCACCACGGCCACGGGGTTGCCGTAGCCGGGGCGGTCGCTGAACACGTCGATCTGCTTGAAGGGGCGCTGGTGCATGGTGAGGCTCACGCAAGGGGCTGGTCCAACACGCCCCGGGCGCCGGGGCGGGTGCTGACCGTGTTGTACCACCGCTCCAGATGGGGGTGTGCAGGGCGATCTTGCGGCAGGCCCCACCAGCGGTGGATCTCGCAGCCCACCGGGATGTCGGCCATGGTGAACCGTTCACCCGCCATGAAGGGCTGGCGCGCCAGGTGGGCATCGAGCATCGCCATCAGCGGCTCGGTCAGTGCGACCGATGCGGCGATGAGCGCCTCGTTGCGCTGCGCTGCAGGGGTGCGAATCCACTGGAGGAACGCATCACGCCCTGCGGGGTTGAGCGTGGTCTGTTGCCAGTCCATCCATTGTTCGGCCACAAAGCGCATGGGCAGGTCTTCGGGGTACAGGTTGCCCAGCGAATGCCGGGCGCACAGATAGCGCACGATGGCGTTGGACTCCCACAGCGTCACGCCCGTGTCCTCGTCCTCGATCAGCGGCACCAAGCCGTTGGGGTTGAGGCCCAGGTAGCGTGCCTCGCGCACGATGCCGAACTGGCCGCCCGCGTCGGTGCGCTGCACCGAGGGCAGGCCCAGCTCCTGCACGGCCCACACGACCTTGCGCACGTTGATGGACGACAGGCGCCCCCAGAGCCTCAGCATGGTGAATCAGCCCTTGCTCTCGCGGATCGCCGCAGCCAGGGCGGCGATGCCGGTGGCGATCTGCTCCACGGTGGAGGTTACGAACGACAGGCGCAGGGTGCGGTGGTCGGCGTTGTCGGCATAGAAAGCCGCACCGGGCACAAAGGCCACATTGCGCTCTACGGCCTTGGGCAGCAGCTCGATGGCGCTCATGCCTTCGGGCAGGCGCACCCACAGGAACATGCCGCCGTCGGGGCGGTTCCAGTGCACGCCCAGGCCTTGCATTTCCTTGTCGAGCGCAGCCAGCATGGCCTCGCACTGCTGCTTGTACAGCGCGCGGATGGTGGGCACGTGGCGGTCCAGGAAGCCGTCCTTCATCACCTCGGCCACCAGGCGCTGGTTGTAGCCGGGGGTGTGCAGGTCGGCCGCCTGCTTGGCTTGCAGCAGCTTGGGGTACACGGCCTTGGGCGCAACGATGTAGCCCAGGCGCAGGCCGGGGGCCAGCACCTTGGAGAACGAGCCCATGTAGATGCAGCCCTCGGGGTTGCGGGCCGTGAGCGGGGCGGGCGGCGGGGCGTCGAACCACAGGTCGCCGTAGGGGTTGTCTTCCACCAGAGGCAGGTTCAGCTCGGCAGCGGCGGCCACCAGCTCGGCGCGTCGCGCGTCGCTCATGGTGCGGCCCGTGGGGTTCTGGAAGTTGGGAAGCACGTACAGGAAACGCGCCTTGTCCGCACCCGTGCCCACCTTGGCGCGCAGGTCGTCAATCAGCACGCCCTGGTCTTCGCTGGCCACGGACACCACGTTGGGCTCCATCGGAGTGAAGGCTTGCAGCGCGCCCAGGTAGGTGGGGGTTTCCACCAGCACGCGGCTGTTTTCGTCGATGAGGATCTTGGCGATCAGATCCAGTGCCTGCTGCGAGCCGGTGGTGATCAGGATCTGGTCGGCGTCCACGTCCCAAGGCAGGAAGTCGGCAATCGCCTGGCGCAGCGGGCCGTAGCCTTCGCTGGCGGCGTATTGCAGGGCGCCGGGGCCGTCATTGGCCAGCACCGCGGCGGACGCGGCGGCAAACGCGGAGACCGGGAAGGTCTTGGGCGACGGCAGGCCGCCCGCAAGGCTGATGATGCCGGGCTTTTCGGTGACCTTCAGGATTTCGCGGATGACCGAGGGGTTCATGCGCTCGGCACGGCGTGCCAGGGTCCACGTGCTGGTGGTGGGAAGGTCGTTCAGTTTCACTCTCATCTCCTGCGGGTGGCCGCCTGGGCCGCTACGGTTGCAAAGTTGTTGTCAAAAAATGGGGGGGCAGCAGCCCTGGCGGGCGCGTTCATATCTTCTTAGTCCACGATGAACAGGGTGGCGCCCTGTGGGGAGGTGGACCGGTGAGGTTCAGCATTGTCCGCCACCTGGTAACTCATGCCCGGTGTCAGGGTGTACTGCCGGCCGTCGGCCAGCTCGGTGTGCAACTCGCCGCTCAGGCACAAGAGCACATGGCCTTTGGTGCACCAGTGGTCGGACACATAGCCGGGTGTGTACTCGACCATGCGCACGCGCACCTCGCCAAATGTCTGGGTGCGCCAGAAGGCCTGGCCCGCTTCGGCGCTTTTTTCTTCGCGCGGAATGCTGGCCCAGTCGGTGGTGGCGAAGGGGATGTTCTGCAAATGCATGGTTTCAGTCCTTGATCGACACCACGGCCTCGATCTCGACCGCGAAGCCGCGCGGCAAGGAGCCGACACCCACGGCCGAGCGCGCGTGCCGCCCCGCTTCTCCAAACACTTCCACCAGCAGGTCGGAGCAGCCGTTGATGACCTCGGTGTGCTGCATGAAGTCGGGCACCGCATTCACCATGCCCAGCAGCTTGACCACGCGGCGCACGCGCGACAAGTCTCCGAGGGCTGCCTGCATCGTGGCAATCAGGTGCAGGCCTACGTCGCGGGCGTGCTGGCGAGCCTCGTCCGTGCTGATCTCGCGGCCCACCTTGGGTACCACCGCCATGTCGTTGCGCAGGGGCGATCCCTTGCCCGACAGGTACAGCGTGTGGCCGTCCAGCACATAGGCATCGAAGTTGCCGCGCGGGGCGGACACGGTGGGCAGCACCAGGCCCAGCTGTTGCAGTCGCTGCTCCGGGGTCATGGCACTCATGCGGGGGCGCCTTGTTGTTGAATGGGCATCCGTTTGCCCATGAAGACGGTGGCGATCACGGCCACGGCAAACACCAGGGTGACGGTATCGAGGTGTTCACCCAGCAGCGGCACGGCAAACAGCAGGCTCAAAAAGGGCTGGATGAGCTGGATCTGGCTGACCCGCACGGCACCCAGCGCCAGGGCGCGGTACCACGCAAAGAAGCCGATCCACATCGAGAACAGCGCCACGTACAGAAAGCCCGCCCAGCTCATCGCGCCAATGCTGGAGGGCACGGCGGGCGCAAACCACCAGGCCACGGGCAGCGTGAGTGGCAGGCTGCACACCAGCACCCAGCAGATGACCTGCTCGGCCCCCAGCCGGGGCGTGAGACGGGCGCCGCCGATGTAGCCCAGGGCGCCCGTGGTCATGGCAATCAGCAGATAGACGTTGGCCGCGCCGAGGTACAGGCCGCCTGCGCGCCACACCATGAAGCCCAGTACCAGCCCGCTGCCCAGCACCGCGCAGGCCCAGAAGCCTGCCGAGGGCCGCTGCCGGTACCACAGCGCACCCAGCAAAGCAGTGGACAGCGGCAGCAGCGCGGTGACCACCGCGCCATGGGTGCTGGGCACGTGGCGCAGCGCCAGCGCCAGAAACAACGGGAAGCCCACGATCACGCCGAACGCTGTGATGCCCAGCAGCGGCCACTCGGCGCGCACCGGCAGGTTCAGGCGCCCCTGCCCGCGTTGCCACAGCAGGTAGCCGATGGACAGCAGTCCCGCCACGGCGGCACGCCCGAACGTGACGAACCAGGGGGACAACTGGGGCGCGTCGGTGGAGCCCACAGCCAGCCGCGTCATGGGCAAGGTGGCCGCGAACAGCGTGACGCCGACCAGGCCCCAGAGCAGGGCTTCTTTTTCCTGTGTGCGGTTCATAGGGTGAGCATCCAGTACGCCGTGAGCACCAGCACGAGTGCCAGCGTCCGGTTGAACCACAGCAGCCGGGTGCCCTGCGCCAGCCACTGGCGCAGCAGCGAGCCCACCAGCGCATAGACAAAGTTGCTGGTGAAGGCAAACACCATCATCACGCCGCAGATGATGGCCAGCCGCTCGCCCGGGTTGGCGGCGGGCTGTCCGGCGGCATTGACCACCCAGCCTGCGCTGAGCGTGAGGGCCAGCATCCAGGCCTTGATGTTGACGAACTGCAGGCCCACGCCCTGCCAGAAGGTCACGTTCAGGCGCGAGGTGTCGATGGCCGTCATCTGGCCGGCGCGGCTGAGCTTGAAAGCCAGCCACAGCATGTAGGCCACGCCCAGCAGCGTGACCGCCCAGCGCAAGGCGGGCACGCCAGTGATGAGGGCTCCCAGGCCCAGGCCGCTGCCCAGCATGAGCAGCGTCCAGCCCGCTGGGACGGCGAGGCAGAAGCGCAGCGCGCGTTTGAGGCCCAGGTTGGCCGCGAGCGCGGTGGACAGGGTGGTGTTGGGCCCCGGCGAAAAGCTCATGGCGGTGCAAAACAGCAGCAGGGCGGTGAGTTCGGCGACGCTCATGGGGAATGGCAGGGGGTTCTTGTCGGATGTGTGGGTTCAATGTAATCTTGCAAACCAATACATGACCAGTACAGTCATTCAGCGCAGTATTGAATCTGTATTGGTTGCGAAGACAGTACACCACCCGGGGCCTTGCCATGCTGATGAAATCCTCCACCCAGTCGCTCACCGAGCAGTTGTCGGCCCGGATCTCGGAGCGCATCCGCAACCGCCTGCTGGCGCCCGGCGCGCGCCTGCCGTCGGTGCGCCAGTGCGCGCAGCAAAACGGGGTGAGCCCGTCTACCGTGGTGGCGGCCTATGACCAGCTGCTGGCCCAGGGGCTGGTGGAGGCGCGCAAGAACCGGGGATTTTTTGTGCGCGAAAGTGGCCGCGCGGCCCATGTTGCCGATGACGAGGACGCCCACCCTGTGGACCCCGGGCTGGAGAGTGCGGCCGCCAACTGGAGCACGGCACACTGGTTTGCGGCGCGTGCAGCCGGCCGCGCAGGCCCGGGCGTGTCGCCCGTCAACGCCACGGCGCTGATCCGGGGCATGTTCCACAAGATCAGCGACAAGCCCCAGCCCGGCATGGGGGTCTTTCCGCCCGACTGGCTGGAGTCCACTTTCATGCCTGCGGCTGTGCGCAAGGTCACCAACTCACGGGCCTTGCAGGACTTCTCGCTCCAGTACGGCGAGCCGCTGGGCGATGCAGGCCTGAGGCGTGTGCTGGCCAAGAAGCTGTCCACGCTCAATGTGCACACGGTGCCCGAGAACATCATCACCACCGTGGGGGCCACCCATGCGCTCGACATCGTGAGCCGCACCTTGCTGCGCCCGGGCGATCCGGTGATGGTGGAGGAGCCTGGCTGGGCGGTGGAGTTTGCGCGCTTGGCGGCGCTTGGCATGCACATCCTGCCCGTGCCGCGCCGCGCCGATGGCCCAGACCTGGATGTGATGGCGCGCTACTGCGAGGTGCACAAGCCCAAGCTTTACGTGAGCGTGAGCGTGTTCCACAACCCCACGGGTTATTGCCTCACGCCGGGCAGCGCCCACCGCGTGCTGCAGCTGGCCAACCAGCACAACTTCCACGTGGTGGAGGACGACACCTACAGCCACATTGCGCCCGAGCATGCCACGCGCCTCACTGCGCTGGATGGCCTGCAGCGCACCATCTACGTGAGCGGCTTCGCCAAGATCCTCGCGCCCAACTGGCGCATCGGCTTCATGGCCGCGCCGCCCGCGCTGGTGGAGCAGTTGCTCGACACCAAGCTGCTGGCCACGCTGACCACACCCGCGCTGCTGGAAAAAGCCCTGGCCTTGTGCATCGAGCAGGGCCAGCTGCGCCGCCACGCCGAACGCATCCGCACCCGGCTGGATGCGGCGCGCGCGCGCAGCGTGAAGCTAGCGCTGGGGGCGGGCTGCACCTTTGCGGCCGAGCCGGTGGGCTTGTTTGGCTGGGTGGAAACCGGGGTGGACACCGATGCGCTGTCCCAGCGCATGCTGGACGAGGGCTACCTGCTCGCGCCCGGTGCCCTGTTCCATGCCGAGCGCAAAGCCAGCACCCTCATGCGTATCAACTTCGCGACGACGCAGGAGGCGGCGTTCTGGAAGACCTTTGCACGGGTGCGCGACGAGCAGGCCCGGTGAGTCGCTGAGCGCTGCCCCGTCGGGCGAAGCAGGCGCCTCACTGGGTCAATGGGAGGCAGCCTCAGGGGAGGACGCCCGCAGCTGCTCGGCGGGGCCTATTTTCTTTCCACTTCTAGATCAGACAACACCCGCAGCAACGCGCGATTGACTTCTTCGAGGTCCATCTCGAAGGTCTCGCACAGCTGGCGAATGGCGCTGGCATCGTCGGTCTCCAGCGCGCAGGCCATCTGCAGGCCGCCGGTGTAGGGACCGGTGCGCAGCACGGTGGCGTCGTAGATGCGTTCGGACAGGGGCAGGCGCTTGAGGATGGTGCCGAGGGGCTCGCCCAGCAGCTCATCGAGCTGGGAGAGCAGGCCGCACAGGTAGATCTCGCGGCGCAGGTCGTTCTCGATGCCTGCATCCAGCAGCCGTGCCGTGAGCTGGGCGCGCATCACCATGGCTTCGCGCACGGGCTGCATGTTGGCGTCGGTGCTCGCATGGGGCAGCTGGTCGGACAGCCAGCGCTTGATGGAGCTGTAGCCCATCATCACCAGGCCCCGGCGCAGCGAATCGATGCCAGTGCGCAGGCCGAGCGCGGCCGAGTTGGTGTACACCATGAAGCGGTAGGCGAGCAGCGGGTCCTCGCCCATGATGTCTTCAAAGGTCTCCAGCGACTGCTCGTCGTCGATGGCCTTCATGAGCTTGAAGATCACCGCGTGCGACGGCTGCTGCGGGTGGTGGCGCAGGCTGTAGAGCACGTCCTCGGTCGGCCAGCCGGCCAGGGCCATCGCGTTGCCGTGGTCCAGGCAGTGTTCCATGAGGGCCCGGCTGGCGATGTTTTCGTACATCTGGCCAGCCAGCACCGGGCTGGGAGCGCGCTTGGCCGCCGGTGGGGGCGCAGCGGCGGCGGTGCTGCCGGGGCGGGGTGGTGTGGTCTGCAATGCAGCCACGGCGTCTTCGGGGCGCAGTGTCAGCAGGCTGTTGTCAAAGCAGCGGGCTATCTCGGGTTCGGGCAACTTGTCCATGTCGCCACGCCACACCAGGCGCAGCCCGCGCTGGTGCGCGGCCTTCACGCGGTCATAAATGGCCGAGTCCGACAGCCACTCGCCGCGCACCTCGATCCATGGCGCGGCACGCGGTGCGTTTTCGAGCAGGTCGCACAGCAGCTGGCGGGTCTGTGCCGAGATCAGCAGCGGCGGCGAGCTGGCCGACCACAGCTCCTGCAGCGTTCGCAGCAGGTGGCCGCCATCGACGGTGGCCGAGGCCTCGTTGTGGGCGTACAGTTGGATGCCTGCGAGTTTGCGGGCTCGGTTCCACAGAGGGCGGTAACCCAGGATCAGGCTACCTAGGACGGATTGGACCATGTGCTCTCAGGCAAAAAACGAGGCCAGCCGACACGCGCGGGATGGGAGTCGCCGCGTAAACCAGCCGGTGCTGCCGCCTGGAGGCACCGGGTGCGCCGAACGCCACGCCCGAACACCCCTGCCGCGCAGGCTGCTAGCCAATAAAGTTGAACAGCGACAACTTCTGAACCTGCACATAGGACTTGAGTGCAGCCTCATACCCCACCTGCTGGTTCTGGAAGTCGGAAATGCCCTTGATCATATCGAGATCCTCTGCCCGCGAACGGTCGCCTTCCAGCTGGATGGAGCGCTTGTCTTGGTCGCCGGTGATGCGGTCTGCGCGATTGAGCAGCTCGCCGGCAAACCCGCGGATGTTGTGCAGCCGCTCCAACCCGACATCCATGTTTGCCAGCGCCTGCCCCACGGCCTGGATCGCTGCATTGCTGTTGGGAGCATTGCGGATGCCGTTGATGGCGCTGTCCAGGGTGCTGAACATGCTGGGGCTGGGTTGCATGGTGATGGTGTCCCCGTTGTCCGGGTTGCCCGTGATGTCAAAGGTCATGCCAGGGAAGTCGGCTGCAATACTCGGGTCGGGGACCTTGATGGTGACCGGCTTATCGCTCGGATAGTCTGGCACCACCACGGGTGCGGATACCGCGCCCGTGGTGGTGTTGGTGAGCGTGTAGGTGGCCGTGCTGGTGCCGGGCGTGGCTCCCGGGCCCACTGCGCTGAAAGTGATGGTGTAGTTGTCGCCGGTGATCAGGCTCTTGTCAAGAGGCGTGATTGCGGTGGTGGTGAGCTGGCGGGTGTTGGGAACAGTGGTGATGCTGGCGGTGTAGACGCCATCGCGGTTGGGATCGAACATGAAGGCAGCATCGCCATCCACAGTGCCGGGGATCGTCACACCATTGCTCGCGGTCTGGCCGGGCAGTCCGTCAAACCGGTAGTCGGGGCTGCCGCTCAGCGGGCCCAGGAACGGCGTCAGTGCACTGCCAAGTGCGCCCAAGAGCGGGATGCCGTTGGTGTCCTTACGGTTGGCCACTTCCACCAGCTGCTCGCGCAGGCCCTGAAGCTGGTTGGCGATGGTGGCCCGATCGTTCTGTGTGAGTGTGGCGTTGCCTGCATTCACCACCAGCTGACGAAAATTCTGTACCAGACCAACGGCGTCGCCCAGCGCCGATTCGGCCTGGGCAATGGCATTGCGCTGGGTTTCCAGGGCGCGCTGCTCGGTCTGGATGCGCGATAGGCGGTTAAGGGCTCGCTCGGCCTGCGCTGCTGACACCGGGTCGTCACTAGCGCGTACGACGCGTTTGCCAGAAGTGAGGTTCTCTTGCAGGTTGCTGAGGTTGGTCTGCCGTGCACTCAGGTTGCGCAGCGCGTTGTCATACATGTTGGCTGTGCCGACGCGGTAGATGTTTGTGCTCATGTCGAACTCCTCACGCTAGGGGCTTCGTTCATCGGCCCAGGCCCTGGATCAGCGAATCAAAAATGTTCTGCGCAATCTGGATCATCTTGGCCGAGGCTTGGTAGGCTTGCTGGTATTGGATCAGCTTGGCGGCCTCTTCGTCCAGATTCACGCCCGAGACCGCCGTGCGGTCGCGCTCGAGGTTGGCGGCGATGGTGGAGGACAGCTGTTCTGCAAACTTGGCGCTCTGGGTGCGTGTGCCCACTTGGGCAATAGCCCCGGCATACCCGTCCGAGAGTGTGGATTCGTCAAACATCTTGACGTCGCGCAGCCCCATCAGCGCACTGGCATTCCCCGCATTGCGCGTGTAGGCGTCGCCGTATTGCGGGTCGAGTGCATTGCCCACGGACACCGTATCGTTGACATTGGGTGTGCCTTGCAGGGTTATTTGCCAGCCGTCGACAGAGATGATGTGGCCCGATGCGTAGCTGTAAGGCGGTCCGGTCAGCTGCGCCGGCGGCGATGCGGACAAGTCTATGGGCGGATCCGTGTTGCCTGTCAGGGTGAAGCCGCCAGTCCCGTCGAAAGTAAACACCACATTAGTGCCTGCTGCGGGTGCGGTGAAGTTCCCGTCGGAGTAGACACCACCCGCCCCAGCGTTCAGAGCGGGGTCCCAGTGTTGTCCTGTAGCTTGCAGACCTGCAAGCTGCAACGTGCCACCGTTGCTTGTGCCCATGGCTGCGTTGACCGGGTTGGCCGCCGCCAGGTCGCGCGGCGAATACACCAGCGCCTGGATGTTGTTGGCCGCCGTGCTGAACGGCTTGAACAGCATCCGCTCGCCATCATTCCCGGGAGAGATCAGATTGAATGTGAGGCCGTCAATCTGCAGTGTGGCTAAGTTGGCCGCATCGGTGAACGGAGTCGACTTCCCATCAGACAGACGCACCACCTGCCCGGCCCCACCCGTGGTGAAGCGGATCTCGTAGTCGGACGCCGCAAACTGCGTAGGACCGGTGAACGACACCGAGCCCACACCTGCACCGTTGGTGTACCCCGGCATGCTGGTGGGCAAGGCGAACAGGTCCTTGCCCGGCACGCCGTCCAGTGTCAGACCTAGGTTCTGCTGGTCGTTCATCGTCATGCCGATGGCGAGCGCCATGCGGCCCAGCAGGTTGCGTCCCTCGCTCAGGTCGGTGTTCTGAAAGCGCAGCAGACCCGATACAGTGCCACCGCCCAGCACGTTCTCATCCAGTTCGATGGGAGTGGCTCCGGGGCGGTTGAAAAACAGCTTGGACTGGCCGCTACCAGGAAATGCAGTCGCATCCCCCAGCGATAGGCTGGTGGCCGTGCTGCCCAGCACCAGCGGCTGACTGCCTGCTACGAAAAGACCTACAGTACCGTCACTCGCCGGGATCTGGGTGGTCTGCACATACTGGTTGATGTCGCGGATGATCTGGTCGCGCTGGTCCAGCAGGTCGTTGGGGCTCTGGCCGTTGCCGGTAGCGCGGGCGATTTGCTCATTGATCGCCGCCATCTGCGTGGCCAGGCTGTTGATGGCGGTCACGCTGCTCTGCAGCTGTTCCTTGACGGTGTATTCGATCTCGTTGATCCGGTCGCTGGCGGTGCGCATGCGTGCGGCCGTTTCGTCCAGCCGCGTGAGAACCACCGTGCGTGCCGTGATGTCGGTGGGGCTGCTGACCACGTCCGAGAACGCGTTCATCATGTCGTTGATGGCGGCGCCCAGGCCCTGGGTGCCGCCGCTGAACACTTCCTGCAACTGGCTCAGGCGCTGGGCGCGGATGGCGTCGGCCGCCTGTGTCGATCCGGCGGCGGCCGACTGGCGCGTGAGCAGCTCGCTCTGGTTGCGCAGAATGGTCTGCACATCCACGCCCTGGCCGATGTAGCCGCCGCCCGTGAACTGGCCCTGGACAGTCTGCAGCACCACTGTCTGGCGCGAATAGCCGGGTGTATTGACGTTGGCAATGTTGTGGCCTGCCGTCTGCAAGGCCACCTGGTTGGCCAGCAGGGCGCGGGCGCCGACGTTGAGCAGACTCATGGCTTACCTCGGTTCTTCTCGTCCATCACGCCTGGGCGCGCTGTACGCGCAGTGCGCTGTTGATGGCGCCGCTGAGCTTCTTGGCGTACTCGGGGTCGGTGGCGTATCCGGCCTTTTGCAGCTCGGCCGCATAGGCCACGGCAGAACCCGTCTTGGCGGTGGCCTGGGCTTTCTCGTAGCGCGGGTTGTCGGTGATGAGCTTGGCGTAGTCGCGGAACGAGTCCTCGTACGAGTCATACGCGCGGAACTTGGCCACCACCTTGCGCGGAGTGCCGTTGATGTATTCGGTGGTCGTGATCTCGGCCACCTTGCCGGTCCAGCCCTTGCCGGCCTTGATGCCGAACAGGTTGAACGAGTTGCCGCCGTTGGCGGTCTTGATTTCACTCTTGCCCCAGCCGGTTTCGTGCCCGGCCTGGCCCAGCATGAAGCTGGCGGGAATCCCGCTTTCCTGCGCCACGCGCTCGGCGGTGCCGCTGAGGTGCTGCACAAAGCCTTCGCGGCCCTTGGGCACTGGCAGGGTGGTATCGACGGACGAAGTGGTGGCGGAAGCCGCCGACCGGTTCTGTGCCTGCGGCAAGCTGAGCGTGGACGGCACCGAGAAGTTGGTGTCCGCACCGCCCATTTGGCGCGAGAGCTGGCGGGCGATGGCTTCTGATAGACCGCCCTGCAGGCCCGACATGTTGACCGATAGCTGCTGGTCCAGCATGTCCTGGCCCAGGTTGGCCTGCTCGCCTTCCATGAGGCCGGACTTCATCGTGGCGTCGCGCATGCTTTTGATGAGTTCGCGCATGAACAGCGATTCAAACTGCTTGGCCGCTTCGCGCGTGACCTGTGCGCTGTTGGCGGTGCCCGCTTCGTACTTGAGGGAGTTGAGCGAGCGGATATCGACGGCCAGCGCGTTCGACGGGCTGGTGGTGCTGGACGAGGGCAGGGTCAGGGCCATGGTCGCTCCCGGTGGATGGCGCACGCAGCGGCAGCAGGGCGGGCCATGTCAGATCACCTCCAGCTCGGCGTTGAGCGCGCCGGCGGCCTTGATGGCCTGCAGGATGGCCAGCAGGTCTCCGGGCGTGGCGCCCAGCGTGTTGAGGGCCTTGACCACGTCGGCCAGCTGTGGCGACGCAGGCATCTGGATCACGTTGCCCGGTTCCTGGTTGATGGTGATGTCGCTCTTTTGCGTGACCACCGTCTGCCCTTGCGAGAGCGGGTTGGGCTGGCTGATGACGGGCGTGCTGCTGATGGTGATCGACAGGTTGCCGTGGGCGATGGCGCAAGGCCCCAGCGTGACCGCCTGGTTGAGCACCACCGAGCCCGTGCGGGCATTGATGACGACCTTGGCCGAGGGGGTGGAGGTTTCGAGCGGCAGCTCTTCCAGGTCGGCAATGAAGCCCACGCGGGCGCCGGGGTCGATGGGCGCGCGCACCTGCACCGTGCGGCCGTCCAGCGCAGTGGCCAGGCCGTTGCCCAGCTTGGCGTTGATCACCTGTGCCACGCGGCGGGCAGTCTGGAAGTCCGAGGCGTTCAGGCCCAGGTTGATGGTGTCGCCCTCGTTCAGTGGGGTGGGCACGGCCCGCTCCACCTGCGCGCCCAGCGGAATGCGGCCTGCGCTCAGGTGGTTGATCTGTACCTTGCTGCCACCGGACGATGCGCCTGCACCGCCCACCACCATGTTGCCCTGGGCCAGCGCATAGATCTCGCCGTCCGCGCCGCGCAGCGGTGTGACGATGAGGGTGCCGCCCTTGAGCGACTTGGCGTTGCCCATGGACGAAACGTTCACGTCGATTTGCTGGCCTGGCTGGGCAAAGGCGGGCAACTGCGCCGTGACGATCACCGCCGCCACGTTCTTGAGCTGCAGCTGCGACGCCGTGCCGGGGGGCAGGCTGATGCCCATCTGCTGCAGGTAGTTGGACATGGCCTGCGTGGTGTAGGGCATTTGCGTGGTCTGGTCGCCCGTGCCGTCCAGCCCCACGACCAGGCCGTAGCCCGTCAGCTGGTTGCTGCGCACGCCCTGCACCGCCGCCACTTCCTTGATGCGCAAGGCCTGTGCAGGCGTTGCCAGACCTGCGGCCGCCAGGGCCAGCAGCAGCCACAGCGCGCGCGCCGTGCGGGTCAGGGGGGAGTGGGACGAGGCTTTCATGGCATCCATTGTGGTGGGCCATGGCCAGAACTAAAACCCAAAAAGAAGCGGGTTCACCGGCTTATTGGCTGAGTCTGAAGCCGCGTTGGCAAGGGGGCGCAGGCACGGCCTGCAAGCGTTCTGGCAGGCCATTTTTGAGAAAAAATTGCCGGAAGCGTTAGTGCAATATGCGCTGATAGCTATCAAATTCGTAGTGAACAAAGGCAACGCCCAGCCTTCCGTCAGATACCGGAAGGACTGGGGGCATGGGCGCACTGGGCGCACTCAGGGCGCCCGGGCTGGTCAGAACGGCGTGACGGTGTTGAAGAACCGGCCCAGCCAGCCCATGGCCTGGGCTTCGTTCTGTGCGCCGCGTCCGCGCGACTCGACGCGCACGTTGGCCACCTGGGTCGAGTTCACGATGCTGCCGGGCTGCAGTGCGCGCGGGTCCACAGTGCCCGAGAAGCGCAGCACATCCACGTTCTGGTTCACGCCGATCTGCTTCTCGCCAGTGATGACCAGGTGCCCGTTGGGCAGCACATCCACCACCGTGGCGGTGATGGAGCCGGTGAAGGTGTTGGCGCTTTCGGTGCCGCCCTTGCCAGAGAACGCATTGCCCGAATTCGCGCCTACGCCCAGCTTGTCGGTGAAGGTCTTGCTGGTGAAGGGCAAGGCCGTCACGCCAGCAGAGACTTCGGAGGTGCGGTCCACCGTGGACGACGACTTCTGGCTGGCCGTCACGTTCTCCACGATCTGGATGGTCACGTTGTCGCCCACCAGGCGCGCGCGACGGTCCTCAAACGCGGGGCGGTAGCTGGCGTTGTGGAACAGCCCGCCCGTCACCGGGGGCGGGGTGCGCGGTGCAGCGGCCAGCGGGGGCGGGGTGGTGGGCAGGATGTCCACCGGAGGGGGGGGCGACAGGGTGGCACAACCAGCGCACAGCAGTGCTGCGCCCAGGGCGGGAACGCCCGCGCGCAGCGAGCCAAGTGCCTGCAGCAGGCGAAGAGAGCGTGTGAAAGTGCGCATGGCGAAGGTCCTGGGCGAGAGCGCGGGCGAAAGAGAGGTCACAAGGGGGTCACAGCTGGGCCAGCTTGGCCAGCATCTGGTCCGAGGTCTGGATGGCCTTGGAATTCATCTCGTAGGCGCGCTGGGTCTGGATCATGGTTACCAGCTCTTCCACCACGTTGACGTTGGAGGCTTCCAGAAACCCTTGCTTGATGATGCCCAGGCCGTTCGTGCCGGGGGTGCCTTGCTGGGGCTGGCCGGACGCGGCGGATTCCTTGAAGAGGTTCTGTCCGATCGGCTCCAGGCCGGCCGGGTTGATGAAGCTGGCCATGGCCAGGTTGCCCACGGTCTGCGGCTGTGTGTTGCCCGGCACCGTGACCGCCACGGCACCTTCGGCGCTGATGGTGATGCTGGTGGCGTTGGCCGGAATGGTGATGCCGTTTACCACGGGCAGCCCGCTGGATGTGACCATGCGGCCCTGTGCATCGACCTGGAACGAGCCGTCGCGGGTGTAGCCAACGGTGCCATCGGGCATGGTCACTTCAAAGAAGCCGTTGCCGTTGATGGCGACATCCAGGTTGTTCTTGGACTCCTGCAGGCTGCCCTGCATGAAGTTGCGGCTGGTGGCCACCGTGCGCACGCCCAGGCCCAGGTGCAGGCCGGTGGGCAGCTGGTTCTGCTCGGTGGTGTTGGCGCCCACCTGGCGCAGGTTCTGGTAGATCAGGTCTTCGAACACCGCGTTGTTGCGCTTGTAGCCCGTGGTGGAGACGTTGGCCAAGTTGTGCGAGATGACGTCGAGCTGAGTCTGCTGGGCAGACATGCCGGTCTTGGCGATCCAGAGGGAGTTGATCATGGTGCTTCCTTTCGGCGGGTGCGTGCAGGGTGTGGCAGCGGCATCAGCCGTTCATGCTCAGCAACTGGCTGGCGGTCTTGTCGTTGGTTTCGGCGGTTTGCAGCAGCTTCATCTGCTGCTCGAACTGGCGCGATGCAGCGATCATCCCGACCATGCATTCGACCGGGTTCACGTTCGAGCCCTCCAGCGCGCCCGACAACATGCGCGCGTTGGCGTCGTTGGGCATGGGGTCGCCCGAGGTGGTGCGGAACAGTCCATCGTCGCCGCGTTTGAGTGGGTCTTCGGGCGTGGGCGTGGCGAGCTTGAGGCGGCCGATGGCCTGGGCGGGCTGGCCCGGAATCTTGGAGGTCACGGTGCCGTCTGACCCGAGCGACACGTCGGCACCGGGCGGCACATCGATGGGCGCGCCGCCGTCCGACAGCACGGGCAGTCCGGTCGGTGTGAGCAGCTGGCCCGTGGCCGACACCTCGAAGCTGCCGGCGCGGGTGTAGGCCTCGGTGCCATCCAGCCCCTGCACGGCAAACCAGGCATTGCCAGCGGCCATGGCGTCGAGGTTGCGGCCGGTGCGCTGCACCGGGCCGGGGGTATTGACGTAGCCCGAGGTGGCCTCCAGCGCAAACACGCGCGTCTTGGCGCCGTCGCCCTGCAGCGGCACCGAGCGGAAGGTGGACATCTCGGCGCGGAACCCGCCGGTGGACACATTGGCGAGGTTGTTGGACAGCACCGCCTGCCGGTGGGCAGCGGCGTTGGCGCCTGTCATCGAGGTGTAGATGATGCGGTCCATGGGGGCTCTCCGGGGTCCTGGGCGGGTTCAGTAGAGGGTCAGCCGATCAGCGCAGGTTCACCAGGGTGGACATCACCTGGTCTTGCGTCTTGATGGTCTGTGCGTTGGCCTGGTAAGCGCGCTGGGCGGTCATCATGTTCACCAGCTCGGCGGTGAGGTCCACGTTGGAGTCCTCCAGGGCGCCCGAGCGCAGCGAACCAAAGCTGCCGTCGGTGGCCGTGCCGACCACGGGCTGGCCCGACTCGAACGTGGCCACCCAGTTGTTGCTACCCACCGAGGCCAGGCCCTGCGTGTTGCGGAAGCTGGACAGTGCGAGCTGGCCCTCGGCACGCGTCACGCCGTTCGAGTAACGGGTCATGATCATCCCGTTGTTCTCGATGTTGATGCCGGTCAGCTCGCCCGAGGTGTAGCCGTCCTGAGTCAGATTGGAAACCGCGAACTTGGTGCCGAACTGGGTCACCTTGTCCAGGCTCACCTCCACGGTGTACGCAGGCAGATTATTGGGGTTGGGGGGCGTGGGGTTGACGGTGAGCGGCAGCGAAAAGCCGGTGGCGGGTGGTGTGGCCACCGGGCCGGTGATGGCACCGTTGTTGTCAAAAGTGATCTGGCCGATGGGCGATGCTACAAAGCCCGTCGCAGGATCGTCCAGCGCGTCGTACACGTCCCAGGTGTTGTCGGTAGCGGTCTTCTGAAAGTACAGGCTCACCGGCTTGGCCACACCTTGGCTGTCGAACACGTTGATCGAGGTGCCATACGTGGCGCGTGGCGTGGCCGGGATGGGGGGCGTGGCCGCAGGGTCGCCGGCTGCATCGGTGGCGCGGGCGTCCAGGTTGAAGGCGGCTGTGATCTTGGTGGTCTGCTTGGCGGGGATCGGCTCGGCTGTCGGGAACACCATGGGAATGGGGTCGGTGCCCGTGCGCAGGCCCGTGACCGGGTCCACCGGGAAGCCCATCACCTTGGCGTTGTCGTTGGTGATCATGTTGCCTTCCTTGTCCAGCTTGAAGTTGCCGGAGCGGGTGTAGGCGGCGGTGCCATCGGGTAGCGTGAGGGTGAAGAACCCGTTGCCGTTGATGGCCACGTCCAGGCTGTTGCCGGTGATGGTCAGGTTGCCCTGCGTGAACTGCTGCGCCACGGCCGCCACTTCCACGCCGATACCTGCGTTGGAGCCGCCCGCAGAGCCAATGGCGGAAGCCACCATCTCGGCAAACTCGGCCCGCGAGGCCTTGAACCCGACGGTGTTGGAGTTGGCAATGTTGTGCCCGATGACATCGAGGTTCTTGCTGGCGGCGTTCAGGCCGGACAGGCCTTGCTGAAAACTCATGGTGTTCTCCTGTTGACGCGATACGAAGCGGGCTGGTGTTACACCAAGGCCTTGATCTGGCTGTAGTTGATGGTTTTGCCGTTGGACAGGCTCAGCACCAGCTGTCCGTCCTCGGCACCTGCGGCGGTGACCTTGGACAGGCTCAACGGGGTGGAGTCCAGCTTGGTGGAGCCGTTGACGGCCGTCACGCGGAACTGCAGTGCATCGGTGGAGCCGGTGTACTTGCTGGCATCCCAGTCAAAGGCATGGCGGCCTGCGGCCTTGGCGCCCAGATCGATGGTGTCCACCACCTGGCCGCCTGCAGTCGTGACCTCGATCTTCACGTTGGTAGCCGCCGAGCCCAGCTCGAATCCGCCCTTGCCCGTCTTGTCCGCCACCGCCAGGCTGGAGCCTTCGGTCAGCACGCTGCGGCCCACCAGGGCCGTGCCCTGCATGACTTGCAGCGAGTTGAACTGCGACGCCATGCTCTGCATGGTCTGGTTCAGTTGCTGGATGCCGGTCACCGTGTTGATCTGCGCGATCTGCGAAGTCATCTGGGCGTTGTCCAGGGGGTTCATCGGGTCCTGGTTGTTCAACTGCGCCACCAGCAGCTTCAGGAAGCGGTCCTGCGCGGCCGACGGGTCGCTGGCCGCGTTGGCTTTGGTGGACGCGTCTGTGGTGGTCGCGACGGCGTTGGTGGCACTGAGAATCATGGTGGGGTCTCCCGGGAATTACTGGCCCATCTGCAGGGTCTTGAGGAGCAGCGACTTGGCCGTGTTCATGACCTCGACGTTGTTCTGGTACGAGCGCGAGGCGGAGATCATGTTGACCATCTCCTCCACGGCATTGACGTTGGAGTGGGTCACATAGCCCTCGGCGTCTGCTGAGGGGTGGCTGGGATCGTGCACCCGCCGGCCCGGCACGTTGCTTTCGCTGATGCCGCTGACCTTGACGCCTGCAGAGCTGTCGGCGCCCATCGGCGCTGTCTGGAACACCACCTGGCGTGCCTTGTAGGCCTGACCATCGGGGCCTGCCACGGCATCCACATTGGCCAGGTTGCTGGCCACCACGTTGAGCCGTTGCGACTGCGCGCTGATGGCGCTGCCGGACACGTTGAAGATCGAGAACATGGACATGGGGTGGCTCGCTTTCTGCGCTGCGGGGCTGGCTGGTTATTGACCCTGAATGGCGCTGAGCATGGTTTTGGCGTTGCCGTTGATGAACCGCAGCGTGGCTTCGTAGCGCACGGCGTTGTCCACGAAGTTGGCACGCTCGCGGTCCAGGTCCACCGAGTTGTTGTCCAGGCTGGGCTGCGTCTGCACGGCATAGCCCAGCGCGCCCTGCCGGTCGATGCTGGTGCTGGAATTCACGGTGGGCAGCGGAATGTGGTGCGGATCGGTGGTGCCAGCGGTTCCGTACGAGCCGCTGGTGGCCAGCCGCGTGACAGCTGCGCCGGGCGTACCGGTCGCCGAAGAGGTCACGCCTGTGGCCTCGCGCAGCGCATCACCAAACTTGAAGTCCCGAGCCACATAGCCTGGCGTGTCGGCGTTGGCGATATTGCTGGCGATGGCGCGCTGGCGTTCACCGCGCAGCACCAGGGCGTTGCCGTGAAAATTCAGCTGGTTGGTCATCTTGTCAAGCATGTGTGCCTCACACCGTCGGTTGCAAAGTCGCCAGCCCGAGGGGCCTTTTTGGCGTTGCTTGATTATGGAAACCGCGCCTTTTTTCTAAAGCGCGAAGAAGTGGCAAATGGATGCGCAGTTCCGGGTTTTGCGTTCAAGGCGCGTGCCTATAGTTCCAGGGGTGAAATGGCCTCTGCCTTCCTCTGCGCACTGTGCGCGGGCAGTCTGGCCCGTCGATGCCCAAGGAGGCCCCCATGTCCACCCCTTCCCTTTTGACGCATGCCCGCCACGGCGCTGTACTGCACGGCGCGACCCGATCGCCCCTGGTGGCACGTGCCCGTGCTGTGCTGCGCATGCTGTGCTTGCTTGGTGGCGTGGCTGGGGCTCTGCTGGGAACTGCCGGTGTCGCTCACGCACAGTCGGCGGCGGACCCTGCGGCAGACCTCGGCCCGCTCACCCAGCGCTGGCTGGACGATGCTTTGGCTCGCAACCAGTCCTCCGCACTGCCGCTGCGCATGGAAGTGAGTGTTGGCTCACTGGATTCGCGCCTGCGGCTGGCGCCCTGTGCGCGCGTTGAACCTTATCTCCCTGTGGGTGCTCGCCTGTGGGGCCGTACACGCCTAGGGCTGCGCTGTGTGGAAGGCGCGACCGCATGGAACGTGTTTTTACCCGTCACCATCAAAGCGTTTGGGCCGGCCTGGGTGCTGACGAACAATGTGGCTCCGGGCGCAGTATTGACTGCCAACGACGCCACCGAGGCCGAGGTGGATTGGGCGGCCGATGCCTCCCCCGTTCTGGCCAACCCCGATCTCTGGGTGGGTCAGACCGCCGCTCGCCAGCTCGTGGCGGGTCAGGCGGTGCGCCAGGCCATGGTGCGGGCCCCGCTGCTGTTCAAGGCGGGTGCGCAGGTCAAGGTGGTGGCCCAGGGGCCCGGCTACGCGGTCAGCTCGGCGGGACAGGCGTTGACGGCGGGCTCGGCCGGACAGACTGTGCGCGTACGCATGGAGAATGGGCGTATCGTGAGCGGAACTGTGAACGATTCTGGGACGGTGGACGTCACTCTGTGATGACGCCCCGGTAATAAATGGCTAAAGTCCGGGCCAAATGGGTCGAAAACATTGCTACTGATGCCCCACATCCAACGGGGTGGTGGAGAGAGCGATGAAGATAGGTCAAACACCGGAACTGCCGGGCGGGTTGCCGCCGACGGGGCTTGCCAAGCAAGCCAAGGCTCCCGCCAGCGCTGCGGAAGGAGCCACGAAAGACGCACTGGTTGCGTCATCCGCCGGTGTGCCCGTCACGGTGTCCACCGCAGCCCGCGCTCTCAGCCCCGCCACCCGCAGCACGGCCGATTTTGATGCGGGCAAGGTCAAGGCCGTGCGCGCTGCTATCGAGAAGGGCGAGTTTTCGGTCGACGCGGAAGCCATTGCCGACAAACTGCTGTCCAACGCCCAGGAGATCCTGTCCCGCTCCCGGGGCTGATCTGCGTTTTGTTAGAGGGCGCAATTCATCGCACAATGCGCCATGACTCTGGAAGAATCTCTCTCAGCTGTTGAACAGCGGATCGAACAAGTCTCCGCCGCACTTCTCGCGGCAGATCCCCTCTCTCTGGAAAAACACAGTACGGCCTTGCGCGATGCGGCGGCCGATTTCTCGCGTGCGCTCGAACAAGCCGCCGCGCGTGGCATGCCGCTACCGGCTTCGCTGCAGAAGCGTGCGGATGCCATCCGCACCATGCTGACTTTGCACCGTGACAGCCTGGCCCGGTTGGCCGCCGTCACCGACCGCCAGGCCGCAGGCTTGTTGCCTCCGTCCAATGCAGCTTCTACCTACGGGGACGGCCTGGGCGCGCGGGGAGCTGCGCCAGGAGTGGCGCGCATTTACCGCTCTGCGGGCTGAGCACCAAAGACTTTTCTGAGGGAGGGTCGGGCCGGGGCGCAAGAGGTGCCCGCCCGCGCAGCCATCCAAACTGTTGGCCCCGCAATGCCTTGTGTTGCCCGGCTCGTGGCCCGACGCGCGGGCTCAGTGTGAGCGCATCTTGGCACGCAGGCGGGCAATCGACTGGCTGTGCAACTGGCACACCCGAGACTCGGTCACACCCAGCACGGCTGCAATTTCCTTGAGGTTCATGTCATGTTCGTAGTACATGCCCATGATGTGCTGTTCCCGTTCCGGCAGGGTCTTGATGGCGTTGACCAGTGACGTCTTGAGCCGCTGATCGCGCAGCAACTCCACCGGGTCGGCCGCGCTGTCGGCAACGTGACGGTCCAGAAACCCGTCCTCGTCGTCGTTGCCATGTGTCATGTCTTCCAGGTACACCAGCTGGGTGCCTCGTACCTTGCCCAGCAGGTTCTGGTAGTCCGCCAGGCTCATGCCCATTTCGCCGGCTATTTCAGACTCCAGCGGGCTGCGGCCCAGCTTTTGTTCCAGCCGGTGCACGGCGTGCTCGATGTCTTTCTGGCTCTTGCGCGAGCTGCGGCTCATCCAGTCACCCTCGCGCAACTCGTCGAGCATGGCGCCCCGGATGCGCTGGGTGGCGAAGGTTTCAAACTGCACGCCCTGCGCGACCTCATAGCGCGACAGAGCTTCGGCCAGCCCCATCATGCCGACCTGGATCAAGTCATCCAGTTCGACATTGGGAGGCAGCTTGGCGATCATGTGGTGCGCAATCCTCCGTACCAGCGGTACATGCTGGCGGATCATGGCATCGCGATCAAGCTGGCCTTTGGCGGTGTACATAGAGAGGGTGTTATGCACTGGTAGGGCGGGTATGCGATCTTGTTCTGGAGCCGCTTGGGGGTGCCATCGCCCGAACTTCATCCGCCTCGCGGGGCTGGCGACTGGCCAGACCGTTGGGGGCAGTGCGGGTCAACGTGCGTACGTAGAGGTGCATCACAGGCTCTGGTCAGTGGCTCCGGACAAAATGCGCAGGCATGCCTGTCAAGTTGCTGGGTGTCAGCGCAGCCAGCGCTCCGTTCATAGTGCCCGCATTTTCCAGCAGTTGCAAGGCCAGGCGCTGAAGCTCCTGGGGGTTCTGCGTGGCAATAGTGGTGGTTCGTATCGGGCCGCCCAGATGGCGCTCGGCACATGCCTGCAAGGTCATCAGCTGGGACTGGGCCTTGCGGCGTTCGGCGGCGGTGTTGCCGTGCAGCAAAGCGGCCACCATGCAGGGCAAGCCAGTGTGTAGCGCAATCTGCTTGAGGCTCTTGTAACTGGTCATCACGCCCGCTGCGCCACTGCCCATGACCACCAGCGGCACCGTAGCCGTGTGGGTGAGCAGGGGCCCCAGGGTGGAGGCTGGTGCGTGAATCACCATGAGGCCGTAAGTCCTGAAGCAGGGCAGCAAGCTCTCCATGGGCGAGCGTGTGCTGTCGCTGGCCTTGCGGCTCAGGTGCTGCAGCCCCTTGGCCGCTGGAATCACGGCGAGCGAGGATGCGGTGGCGCCCAGGTTCAGGCTGGCGCCGTCATTCCACGTGGCATGTTGCAGCAGGTGCAGCAGCCCGGGGCTGTCGTCGGACTCCTGCGCCGTGCCGTCGAGCACCACCACCGGATAGCCCAGCCGCTGCAGGCTGGCGCAGATCTGCCATAGCGTTTCCAGGCCGCTCGCCGTGTTGCCCTGGCTGGCGACTGCCAGCAGCCGCAGCTCTGCCTGCGGGGTGAGGCTGTGCAGGCTGGCCGCCTGGTGAAAACCCAGATCAAGCATCGACCAGCCCCCCCTCCGTCACGGTGTCAGGAGAGTGCGAGAAAAAGAAGTTCAGGTCCGTGGCCTTGGGGTCGAAAGCCGACTTCGCCGGCGACCGCATGGAGGCGCTGATGAGCTGGTGGGCGTTGGCACGCTCCCAGTCCTCGGGCACGCGCTGGCCGTTGGTCACGCCGCGCAGCACCATCTGGTGGCGGATCAGCGCGTCAATCGCGGGGCCCAGCTTCACCGCTTCGTCCACCTTGGACAGGATGGCTTGCTGCGAGCCGTCGGTCTTGAAAGCGGTGAGCACATCATCCAGCGTGTCGCCATGGCAGCCGGCGTTGAGCACCAGCAGGCGGTTGACATGGGGCAGGTCCAGCACGTCCAGCATGTCGCGCTTGCGCGGGTCGCGCGGGGCCACGCCGGTGGTGTCGATGAGCACCATCTTCTTGCCGCTGAGCAGGCCCAGCAGGTCTTGCAGCGCGGCACGGTCGTGTGCCAGATGCGCCACGATGCCCAGCATGCGGCCATAGGTGCGCAGCTGCTCGTGGGCACCCACACGGTAGGTGTCGAGTGTGATCAGGCCCACGCTGCCGGGGCCGTGGATGCGTGCACACATCGCTGCCAGCTTGGCCGTGGTGGTGGTTTTGCCCACGCCGGTCGAGCCCACCATGGCGAAGATGCCGCCCTGTTCATACAGGGGTGGATCGGTCTGGTCGGTCTTGAGGTTGCGCTCCAGCACCTCCATCAGCCAGCGTACCGATTCGCCCGCCGACAGGTCCTCGGGCATGCGTTCGAGCACAGCCCGGGCCAGCGACGGGGAGTAGCCAGCACGGATCATCTTGAGCATCAGGTTGGACTGGATCGGGTTCTGGCGCGCCTGACCCAGCCAGGCCAGCGTGTTGAAGCGGTCCTCGATCAGCTCCTTCATCGCATGCAGTTCATTCATCACGCTCTGGTTGTTCGACTGGATCAGATGAGCGCTGGGAGCCTCCTGCCGGCGGCGCGGTGGCTCGGGCGGGATGTCCATCGGGATGGTGCGCAGCGGGTTGTGGCGCGCCACCGAGGGCGCGGGCATGCGTTCACGTTCTGGTTCCTGGTCGCGGCTGCGTTCAGACAGTGTCTGGGGTTCCGAGGGACCATTCAGTGCCTCGTGGCGGCGGCGCAGCATGCGTTCGCGCACATAGTCCTGGAACGACAGCGTGCTCATGGCCAGCTGTTCGGTGTCTTCCTCGACCGGGTTGCGGCCCAGGCCCGACGCTGCTGCCGATTGGCTGGCGCGCTGTGGGGTGCTGCGCGCAGTGCTGGGCGCCAGCAGGGGCGGATTGGACGAAGCGGTGGGCGCACCACCGTCCAGAGCCGACAGCGTGTCCTCGGCCGTGGCCACCACTTCCACGCCGTTGGCCGTGGGGCGGTTGGACAGGATCAGCGTGCCGTCGCCAAAGGCCATGCGCGCCTTGGCCAGAGCCTCCCGGGAGGTGGGGGCGGTAAAGCGTTTGATGTTCATGCTGATGCACCTTTAAGGATCGGCCCAATACGGATGGTGTGGGTCTCTGGAATTTCACTGTGTGCCAGCACCTGCAGGCGGGGCGCCACGCGGCGCACCAGACGGGAGATGGCATTGCGGATCTGGTCGGGAACCAGCAGGCAGGCGGGCAGGCCCATCTCTTCCTGCTTGAGGGCCACTTCGGCGGCCTTCTGTGTGAGGATGTCGGCCACACCGGGGTCGAGCGCGGGGCCTGCCGTGTTGCCCAGGGCCTGCACCAGAAGGCGCTCCAGGCCGGGTTCGATGGCGATGACGTTGAGCTCGCGGGTGGGGCCGTAGATCTGCTGGACGATGGCAGGCGAGAGCGCAATGCGCACGCGGCGGGCCAGCTCGACGGGGTCGGAGACCGCACCGGCATGCTCGGCCAGCGTCTCGATGATGGTGCGGATATCGCGGATGTGCACAGACTCTTCCAGCAGCAGCTGGAGGACCTTCTGGAACGTTGCGATGGAGACCATTTTCGGGACCACTTCTTCGATGAGCTTGGGGGCCAGCTTGGCCACGTGCTCCACCAGTTGCTGCGTTTCGGTGCGGCTGAGGAGCTTGGCGGCTTGCACTTGCATCAAGTGTGACAAATGGGTGGCCATCACGGTTTCGGAATCAACGACGGTAAAACCCGCCATTTGTGCGGCTTCCTTCTGCCGATCGTCGATCCAGTGTGCTGGCAGGCCAAACGCGGGGTCGGTGGTGGCCGTGCCGATCAGTGGCGTGGTGATGCCGCCGGGATTGATCGCCAGGAACATGCCGGGGAAGGCCTCGCCTTCGCCCACCACCACGCCGCGCAGCGTGATGCGGTAGCCGCTGGGCTTGAGTTCGAGGTTGTCGCGCACATGCACGGCGGGGGGCAGGAAGCCCACTTCCTGCGCAAACTTGCGGCGCACGCCCTTGATGCGGGTGAGCAGGTCGCCCTGGCGGCTCTTGTCCACCAGGCTGATCAGGCGGTAGCCCAGCTCCAGGCCCAACAGGTCCACGGGTTGCAGGTCGTCCCAGGTGGCTTCGCCGTCGGCGACCGGTGGCGGTGGGGCCTCGACGACGGGCGGTACCTTCTGGCGCTCGTACATCATCCAGGCGCCATATCCCAACAGGCCGCCCATGGTCAGGAACACCACATGCGGCATGCCAGGAATCAGGCCGAGCAGGATCAGGATGCCGGCCGTGACACCCAGCACGCGGGGCGACATGAACAGCTGCTGCACGATCTGGCGGCCCATGTCGTGGTCCTTGCCCACGCGGGAGATCACCATGGCGGCGGCCACCGAGATCAGCAGGCCGGGAATCTGCGCTACCAGCGCATCACCAATGGCCAGCAGGATGTAGCTGTCGGCCGCCTGCTTGGCCGACAGGTCGTGCTGCAACACGCCAATCGTGAAGCCGCCAATGATGTTGATGAGCAGAATCAGAATGCCTGCCACAGCATCGCCGCGCACGAACTTGGAGGCGCCATCCATGGAACCGAAGAAGTTGGCTTCTTCCGCCACTTCGGCGCGGCGGCGCTTGGCTTCCTTTTCGTCGATCAGGCCGGCGTTCAGGTCGGCATCCACCGCCATCTGTTTGCCGGGCATGGCGTCCAGGGTGAAGCGGGCCGACACTTCGGCAATGCGCTCCGCCCCCTTGGTGATCACCACGAAGTTGATCACCACGAGGATCGCAAACACGATCAGACCAACCGCGAAATTGCCACCGATCAAGAAGTGGCCGAAGGCCTCGATCACCGCACCGGCAGCACCCGGGCCCTGGTGGCCTTCGAGCAGCACCACGCGCGTGGAGGCCACGTTCAGCGACAGGCGCATCAGGGTGGTCAGCAGCAGCACCGAAGGGAAGGCCGCGAAGTCCAGGGGGCGCAGCATGTAGGCCGCGACCATCATCACCATCAGCGCAACGGCGATGTTGAGCGTGAAGAAGGCATCCAGCAGCCACGGCGGGATGGGCAGCACCATCAACGCCAGAATCGCCACTACCAGCAGGGGTGCCGACAGGCCCTGCAGGGCGCTGGCGTTGGTGCCCGCCCATTGCTGCAAAGACTTTACGGAGGTGTTCATACGGCAGCACCTTGCACCGTGGTGCGGTTCAGTGGATCGAGTTCAGGCGGCACAAAAGGCTCCACCAGGCTGTCGGGCATGCGGCCTTCGCCACGCAGCGCGGCCTTGAGGCGGTACACATACGCCAGCACCTGCGCCACGGCGGTGTAAAGCGTGGCGGGGATGGCCTGGTCCAGCTCGGCATGGGCATACAGCGCGCGGGCCAGCATGGGCGACTGCAGCACGGGCACGTTGTGCTCCCGGGCCACATCGCGGATCTTCATGGCGATGAGGTCGGTGCCGCGCGAGATCACCTGGGGCGCACTCATGGTCTTCTCGTCGTACTTGAGGGCCACCGCATAGTGGGTCGGGTTCATCACCACAAAATCGGCCTTGGGCACGGCGCTCACGCTGGCGCGGTCGGCGATTTCGCGCTGCTTCTGGCGGATGCGGCCCTTGATGTGGGGGTTGCCGTCCGACTCCTTGTGCTCCTGCTTGACTTCCTCGTGCGACATCTTCAGCCGCTCCTTGAAGAAGAACGCCTGCAAAGGCACGTCCACCAAAGCGGCCAGAAACACGACCAGCAACAACAGGCTCATGCCCGAAGTCAGCCAGTCGGCAATCTGGCGAAGCGCCATGGGGGAGGGTTGCAGCACCAGCATGGCAACGGTTTCGATGCTGTTGCCCAGGAACTTCCAGGCCACATAGGTCAGGATGGCCGTCATCAGCACCATCTTGGCCACGTTGGCCATCTGCTGCTTGGAAAACAGGTTGGCCAGCCCCGAGATCGGGTTGAGGCGGCTGAACTGGGGGGTGATGGGCTTGGCGCTGAGGATCCAGCCGCCCGCTCCGATGGCGCTGATCAGGGCCGCCGCGCTGGTCAGCGTGGCGAACACTGTGCTCGCGATCACGCCCACGATGACCATGTCCTGCAGCCGCGACAGCATGGTGCCCGGCGCCATCACCGTGGCCGCATTGAACGCCAGCTGCTGGCTCATGGCCCACTGCATGCGGTCCATCAGCTGCGGGGCCAGCAGCAGCATGCATGCGGCGCCCGCGCCCAGAATGGCCAAGTGCGACAGGTCGCGCGAGCGTGCCCCTTGGCCGTCTTCGCGCGCTTTTTGCAGCTTGCGCTCTGACGCGGGGAGGCTTTTTTCTTGGCTGGATTCCATGATGGCATGACGGCTGGGGTCATGCCATTGTCGTGAGCGACCTGGAAATCTAAAGGTGGATAAGGGGGCTGCCGCCCCCTCTTTTCGGTGAGGCCCGGGGTGTTTTCAGTCGCGGGCGGGCGTCTGCCCGCTACGGCCGATGGCCATCAGTATTATCAAAAATGATAGCGGCTAGGGCATATTGCACTGGCGCTTGAGGCACATTGGGCTGAAAACAGCGTGTCAGAAGCCCAGACTGGCCAGCAGATCGTCCACCTGGGACTGGTCGGTGACCACGTCGGGCGTGTTGTCCGGGTCCACCACCGGGCCTTGCAGGTGGGCCGGGCGGGCGGGCTCGGCGGGTACCTGGGCGTTAGGCGGGGCCGTCTGGATGAGCAGTTGCACCAGTTGCTCTTCAATGGTGGCTGCCAGATTCACCACGCGCGCAATCACCTGGCCGGTGAGGTCGTGAAAGTCCTGGGCCATCATGATTTCCGTGAGGTGCGTGTCGGCCTCTTTGGTCACACGCTCCACGTCAGTCAGGAAGTTGAAGATCTCGCCTTTGGCCACGGCAGCCACCGGGTCGGCGACCAGCGAATTCACGACCCTGCGTGTTTCCGCCGCAATGTAGTCGTGCTGCGCCTTGGCTTGCTCGACGCGGTTGAGCACCTTCTCGGCCGCCTCGCCCGTCAGCCGGGCGATGTATGACAGGCGGCTCTGGGCGTCGGGCAGTTCGCCCATGGAGCCGCGCAGCTTGTCGGCGTACCCCAGTTCATTCAGTGAATCGTGAAGCTGGCGGGTCAGCAGGCCAATCTTGTGGTGAACATCGGCTTCGGCGGCCGGCTGGCTGTTGTCCGGTGTGTCGTCCATGGTGTCATAGCCCCATCTTCTTCAGAATCAAGGTCACTTTCTCTTCCAGAGTTGCCTTGGTGAAGGGTTTGACGATGTAACCCGCAGCACCGCCCTGGGCTGCAGCAACGATGTCTTCCTTGCGGGCTTCGGCGGTCACCATCAGGACGGGCAGGTGCTTGAGCTTGTCGTCCTTCTTGATCTCGGCCAGCAGCTGGAAGCCGTTCATGTTGGGCATGTTGATGTCGGTCACCACAAAATCAAACTTGCTGTTGCGCAGTTTGTTGAGTGCGGCGACACCATCCTCGGCCTCGTCAGCGTCTGAGAACCCACTCTCCTTGAGCAGGTTGCGAACGATGCGTCGCATGGTGGAGAAGTCGTCAACGATCAAAAAACGAAGGGCTGTGGTCACTTGGGACCCTTTCAGTCGAGATTTACTGTAAGCATTGTCATGGGCGGCAGGTTTGGTGACAAGTCGTAACTGTTACCTGCTTGGGGGGGGATTTTCCCGCTTTTCAGTCAACAGTTCTGTGGACGTGATTTCGGGAATCCCTTTGCCCATGAGCCGTTCTTCGGCCTCCCGGGTCAACACCGTGATGGTGATGCGCCGGTTGGAGGGGGAGCGTGGGTTCTTGGGGTCCAGCAGATCGCTGGCGGCCAAGCCCACCACGCGGCCCAGTTTAGCGTCTGGCATGCCGGCAGAGACCAGCTCTCGGCGCGAGGCGTTGGCCCGGTCTGCTGACAGCTCCCAGTTGCTATACCCCTTTTCGCTGTTGCCATAGGGCACGGCGTCGGTGTGGCCTGCCAGACTGATGCGGTTTTCGACGCCACCAAGGGCCGCGCCAATTTCGCGCAGGATGTCGCGCATGTAGGGTTTTACCAACGCGCTACCGCTGTCGAACATGGGGCGGTTCTGGTCGTCAATGATCTGGATCTGCAGCCCGTCGGGCGTGATGTCGATGCGGATCTGCGATTTGTACTCGTTCAGGCGCGGGTTTTCGGTGATCAGCGCATCGATCTTGGCCTCCAGAGCCTTGATGCGTTCCTGGTCCTGCTTGGCGCGTTCCGCCCGCGCGGCATCAATGCTCATGCGGCGCTGCTTGGCTTCTTCCACATCGGAGCGGCGCACCTGGCCGTGCACCTTGGCGAGATCGTTGCCGCCGCCGGGGATGACGCTGGAGCTGTTGCCCGCGCCGTCGCCACCGGTCATCGCCACTTTGAGCGGCGACGCGAAATACGCCGCGATGCCCTGAAGCTCCCCTTTGGCCGTGGAGCCGAGCAGCCACATCAGCAGGAAGAACGCCATCATCGCCGTCACAAAGTCGGCGTAAGCGATCTTCCAGGCGCCCCCATGCACCGCGTGCCCGCCTTTCTTGACGCGCTTGATGATGATGGGCTGGAGCTTCTTTTCTGCCATGGCGATAGGGGCGTTGTGGCGCAGCTACTGCATTCGCGGTGGCTACTTCTTGCCCTTCACATGCCCTTCCAGCTCCGAGAAGCTGGGGCGGACGTTGGAGAACAGCACCTTGCGGCCAAACTCAATGGCGGTGGCCGGGTTGTAGCCCTGCATGCTGGCGAGCAGGGTGGACTTGATGCACTGCAGTTCCTTGGCAGCGTCCTCGGTCTTTTGCTCGACGAGTCCGCCCAAGGGCTCGACCACGCCGTAGGCCAGCAAAATGCCCAGGAACGTGCCCACCAGCGCCGAGCCGATCATGCCGCCCAGCACCGAGGGCGGCTGCCCCACCGAGCCCATGGTGTTCACCACACCCAGCACGGCGGCCACGATCCCGAAGGCGGGCAGGGCACCGGCGAGGCGGGCCAGTGCCGCCACGGGGGCGTGGGCCTCCTGGTGATGGGTGTCGATCTCGCTGTCCATCAGCGCCTCGATCTCGTGGGAGTTGAGGTTGCCCGACACCATCATGCGCAGGTAATCGGTGGTGAATTCGATCACATGGTGGTCGCTGCCCACCGTGGGGTATTTCTTGAAGATCTCGGATTCGTGGGGCGCTTCCACATCCTTCTCAATGGCCATCAGGCCTTCCTTGCGGGCCTTCTGCAGGATGTCATAGAGCATCGCCATCAGCTCCATATAGCGCTCTTTGGTGTATTTGGACCCCTTGAGCGCCATCGGGAGGGCCGCCATGGTGGCCTTGATCACCTTGGGCTGGTTGTTCACCACAAAAGCACCCAGCGCGCCCCCCAGGATCGTGATGATCTCGAAGGGCAGGGCCTTGAGGATCACGCTGATGTTGCCCCCGTGCATGATGTACACACCAAAGATGCAGCCCAGGCAGACGACGTAACCGATGATGACAAACATGCTTTTGCGCTATGGAATGCTGCTGATGGGTGAACGGAGTTACCAAAGTCGAAAGGCACTCTGTCGGGTTGTATGTTCTTAAATGTATCGGATTGCAGTGATCAAGACCAACCATTCACTGGTCGCGATAGAGCAGAAATTTTTAGTTTGTTGAACACTGACGCGTAGACGCGGATAAAAAAGAGGCCTTTACGGCCTCTAATCTCGGTTGACTGCGTGCAAGATACGTTCTAGGTGACTACCTAATATCTCCCCGCTTTCTTCGTTACTTCAATAGAGCTAAAACGCCTTGAGGTATCTGATTGGCTTGGGCGACCATGGCGGTACCTGCTTGTTGCAAGATCTGCGCACGCGACAGGTTGGCAGTTTCGGCCGCGAAGTCGGCGTCCTGGATTCGTCCCCGTGCTGCAGACATATTCTCGGACGACACATTCAGGTTTGCAATGGCGGTTTCGAATCGCGCCTGCAGTGCTCCGTAGTTGGCGCGCTGACCACTAATGGCGGCAACAGCTGAATCCACAATGGCCAAAGTTCGGTTGGCGCCGTCCACTGTGCTCACATCCATGTTCTGTACCGTTTGGATCTGGCTGCCAGCAGCTGTGTTGATGTCCAAGAAGCCCCCCCCTCCTGGCGCACCCGATGCATCAATCGCGCTGAAAGACTTAGAAGAGTCGAGCGTGATCTGTCCCGTTACTACCAACGCATTTGTGGGCACCACACCGGTGCCCCCGTTTCCTCCCAGTGCCGCGCCTGCGCCGCCAATCAGCGCGCCCCCTGCAGCATCCGTGACGTCAATCGTGTTGGCGGCCAGAGAGTCGTTGACAATTTTGATGTCATTTCCGGCGGCATTTGTCAGTACCAAGCCTGTCCCTCCATCATTTACCCGGGCAACAACGCCCGTTTTGGCGGCTGCGTCGTTGAATGCTTTAGCGGCGTCGCTCAGCCCGTCGTTGTTGATGGGATTCCCCACGGTGAATGAGATCGTGACCGCTTGCGCGTCTCCATTGTCTGATGCAACCTTGAGGGTGTAGGAGGTGGCTGGGGATAGCCCCGACAGACCAATTTCGGTGCGCGCACTGGCACTCACGCCGGTCTTTTCTGTCTGAGCGTTCACCAAGGCGGCCATGTCTTTGGCAGAGGCGCCAGCAGGGTAAGGAATTGCAACGCTGCCGTAGGCTCCATTGACAGTTAAAGTACTTCCGGTGATGCCGGAGGCACCAATTGTGCCTTGCGCGACTACAGCGTTAGGCGTACTACCTAGTGTCAAGTCGCCAGCGCCCCCAGTGGTCGTGGCCGCGGTGCCGCCAATGCGATAGTTCCCGTAGGCATTGGTACTGAAATTCGACGATGTTGCCGTGATGGTCTGGTTGGCGTTGGCGCCTACTTGGAAGGCTGCGCTGGTGAACGAACCGTCCAGCAGTTTGCGGCCGTTGAATTCAGTGGTTTTTGCGATGCGGTCCAATTCTGAAGTGAGTTGGTTCACTTCAGCATTGAGCGCTTGGCGGTCAGAGGCCGAATTGGTGGCGTTTGCCGACTGAACAGCCAGTTCGCGAATACGTTGCAGGATGTTGCCTGCGCCACCCAGGGCCCCTTCTGCAACTTGCGCTAGCGAAATGCCGTCATTGGCGTTGCGTGCGGCTTGGTTCATGCCCCGGATTTGGGTCGTAAACCGTTCTGAAATGGCCAGACCAGCAGCGTCGTCCTTGGCGCTGTTGATGCGCAAGCCAGACGAGAGGCGCTGGATGGATGTGCTCAGAGAAGCTTGGCTCATGCCCAGGTTGCGCTGGGCGGTCAGGGAGCTAACGTTGGTGTTGATAGTGGCGGCCATGGATATGCTCCTTAAAGGCTTTGAAAACCAAATCTGCGCCGGTAGAAGCCCCACCGTCCGGCAGACAAGACGGGAACGATGAGTGAATTGTGAAAGTGCGGGCTGAGGCGCAGTGGCGGGATAAGGAGCACAAAAACCCCGTAACTTTTGCGTTCCGCCCTAAAGTTTTCGCTTTGACAGCCGAAACCATTTGCAACGGGACGTAATTGACCCGCCGTTCTACAGATGGCCATGTTGGCGCTGTGAACCGTATGGCCGGGTGCCTTGCCTGGCGCCAGGTTGGCGGCAACGCCATATTCAGTGAGTTCTTTTCAGGAGATTTGCAAATGGCAGCTACCATCAATACCAACGTCGCCTCGTTGACGGCTCAGCGTAACCTGGGCATGAGCCAAGCATCGCTCAATACTTCCATTCAGCGCCTCTCGTCTGGCTTGCGCATCAACAGCGCCAAGGACGACGCCGCAGGCCTGGCCATTTCCGAGCGTTTCACCTCGCAAATTCGCGGTTTGAACCAGGCTGTGCGCAATGCCAATGACGGCATTTCGCTGGCACAAACCGCTGAAGGTGCTTTGGCATCCTCGGGCAACATCCTGCAGCGGGTGCGCGAGTTGGCTGTTCAGTCGGCCAATGCCACCAATTCGGCCTCTGATCGTCAGGCGCTCAACGCTGAAGTGAACCAGCTCACTTCGGAGCTGGACCGTATTGCTAAGACCACAGATTTCAATGGACGTAAGCTGCTCGATGGTTCGTTCACCAGTGCCGCCTTCCAAGTCGGTGCCAACGCCAACCAGACCATCACAGCAACTTCCTCGAATTTCAGCACAAGTGCTTATGGCAACTATCGGATTGGCGGCAAAGCGGCTACGACCACTGGCGGTGCCGGTGATTTGACGCTGGGGAGTGCTGCAGGTGCTTTGGTGGCACAAGGCGCAGTTGGCGCCTCTGCAATTGCCGCAGCAGGAACTATAGATGTCAACGGCGCTTATGGCAGTCAGCAGATCTCGTATGCAATAGGTGCTTCAGCTAAAGATGTAGCAGCACTGGTGAATGCGCAGACTGAAAAGACAGGTGTCAGCGCCACGGCGCGGACGGAAATCGGTCTTGGCGGTTTGACTGCTGGCAGTTCATATACGCTGAAGCTCGCCTCCGACAATGCGACGACCAATTCGGTAACGATTTCGTTCACGGTCGGCGCGCAACTCAACAACGATGGTCTGAGCGACGCCGCCAAAGCATTCAACGATGCGGCCGCGAAGACGGGTGTGACTGCGCGCGTGAATGACACGGGTACGGGTTTGGTCCTGACCAACGCGGCAGGTAATGACATCAAAGTTGTAAATGATTCGGTCGCTGCAAACACCATTAATGTGACCAATGCGGACGGTACGGCTTTGGCAGGGGGGGCTGGTGCAGGTATCGTAGGCGCTGCAGGTGCCGGCGCATTTGGTACGGCTGACTTGGTGGCTACGGGGCAGATCACGCTGGATTCTTCCAAATCTTTCAGTGCCGTGGATTCAAATGGCGCTGCGGCTGGTGGAGGGTTCCTCTTGGCGAATACGTCTACCGCTAGCCAGATCCAGACGGTTCAGAACATGGATGTGAGCACGGTTGATGGTGCCAATCGCACGCTGGCGATCGTGGATGCAGCGCTGTCGGCCATCAGTGGCCAGCGCGCCAGCTACGGTGCTCTGCAAGCGCGTTTTGAAAGCACTGTGAATAACCTGCAAAGCACGTCTGAAAACACGTCGGCTGCGCGTGGTCGTATCTTGGACGCTGACTTCGCCGCAGAAACCGCCAACCTGTCGCGCTCGCAAATTCTGCAGCAAGCAGGCACGGCGATGGTGGCTCAAGCCAATCAGCTGCCACAAGGCGTTCTGGCCCTCCTGCGTTAATCGCTAGAGGCCGTTAGGCGGAGCGCGGCGGGGGCGATATGTCGTCCCCGCCTTGTTGCTTTGCAAAAGCGTTGCCAACGCAGTAGATTGGCTGTGTTCTCAGGTGCTTATTGGAAGGATGCTTGAGGTGCGCTCCTCGACAATCCTTGGTGGGACAACTGAACGCGCTTTCGCGGAGGTCGGATATGGCTAGTTTTTCATCGATCGGTTTGGGGCTTGGGGGCAGCGTGGATGTCAACGGCCTCATCAAAGCTTCAGTGGATGCGGTCAAAATACCAATCACCAAGACAAATGGCTTGAATGATCAAGCCTCGTTTGTAAGTGCGAAAATTTCCACATTCGGACAGCTTAAGTCCATGGTGTCGGATTTGTCCACGGCGGTAAGCAAGCTGAATAGCGTGACCGGCTGGAATGCGGTCACGACCACTTCATCAAACACTGACTACGTTAATGCGAGTGCGACAGGCGGCACCGTTGCGACATCGTTCAGTGTAGAGGTACAAAGCCTTGCCAAGGCTCAAACCATGACGTCGGCTCCTTTACTGCCGGTGGGAGGGTTCATGGGGGTTGGGTCGTTGAAGTTGGAACTTGGATCCCCAGATGCCATTGCGGCAGGTACGGCGAGTGCCGTTGACATTGGTATAGGTCCGAACGATAGGCTTTCTGATGTGGCTGGCAAAATCAATGGCGCTAACGTGGGGATCACCGCCACAATTCTGTCCGATGCTTCTGGGGAGCGTCTGCTTTTGCGTAGTAAGACGACGGGGGCGGATGCAGCGTTTCGGTTGTCCGTGACCGACGAGGATGGCGACGACACGGATGCATCAGGGCTGTCGCGCTTGGTCGATGGAGCGACTTTGGAGTCAGGTGTGAATGCGCAGGCGACGGTCAATGGCATCCCGGTGTCTTCCCCAACAAACCAATTCGCCAACACGGTGGCTGGCGTCACATTCAACGCTGTCAAGATCACAACTGCTCCTGTGGAGATCACCGTAGCAAAAGATGACACTGCGGTGAAAAGCAACATTGATGCGTTTGTGAAGGCCTACAACACCCTTAATCAAGCTCTCAACAATATTACGAAGTATGACAAAGACACCAAGACTGCTGGGCTTCTGCAAGGAGACTCTACAGCGATTGGTTTGCAAAACGCTCTGAGAAACGCTATCCAGTCGGTGGCTGGCGGGACTGGACCGTTTCGCAGTCTATCGGATATCGGGGTCGTGTCTGCCGGGGGGCTCTCCAACTTATCCCCTACGGGAGATCTGGAGGTTAACACTGCAAAACTGAACAAAGCCCTCGAGAACCCGGAAGCCGTGAAGGCAATGTTTCGCGGGCCTGAAGGCGGAGGGGGGAGCGATGGTGTTGCAGAAAAAATTAATGCTGTGACGTCTGGCCTGCTTTCGGCCACAGGTTTTTTTGCAAGCAAGGATAAGCTTCTACAAGGCTCTCTCAAGCTGAATGCACAGGAAATACAACGAGTAAATGATCAGGCTGATCGTTTGGAAACCAGCCTCAAAGCGCGTTACACGGCGCTGGATAAGCAGATGAGTCAGCTGAATGCTCTCAATGCGTACATTTCTCAACAGGTTACGACATGGAATAAGTCATCCGGTTGATCGGGCTTTAGTTCCGTTGGCTTTGGCCGATAAATAAAACATCACACAGTAAGGATGCAAGCATGTTCAGCGCCTACAGCCCCCGTGCAGCCAACGCTTATCAGCGCATTAATGTTGAAACCAGCATGCATACGATTGACCAGCACCAGCTGGTGGCATTGTTGTATGAAGGGGTGCTCAGCTCCATTGCAACCGCTCGCGGCGCCTTGGCGCGTGGCGATGTTTTGGGCAAGGTAACAAATATCTCCAAAGCCATTCGTATTCTTGAAGAAGGCTTGAATACTGCGCTTGACAGAGTCGATGGTGGCGAGATCGCGCAAAACCTTGGAGCGCTTTATGACTACTGCATCCACCGCCTGATCCTGGCCAACGCTCGCAACGATGACGCCTTGATGCAGGAGGTCATGCGGCTGATCGAACCCGTGGCAACCGGCTGGAACGAAATCAAGAAATCGGGTGTGAGTGCAGCCGAAACGCCAACCTCGGGCCAGCCGGTGCTGGTGGAGGCCTGACCATGTCCCACATGCTGATTGACTATTACAAGGCGATTGAAGACAGCAGCGCCAAGATGCTGGAAGCGGCCAAGCTGAAGGACTGGGATGGTGTGGTGCGCTATGAAGGCGCTTGTGCTGTGCTAATTGAGCAACTGCGCTTCAAGTCCCAAGAGCATGAATTGCTGCCTGAGCACCGTCGTGAAAAGACCCGCATCATGCAGCGCATCTTGCGCAACGATGCGCAAATCCGTTGCTTGGCTGAGCCTTGGCTTGCCCAATTCGAACATCTGTTCGAGGGTCAGCCTCAGATGATGCATTGAGTGCAGTTGCGGGCGTGCCCGAGCTTTTCGATGGCGATGGCCTGACACGAGGGATGGCTTGGTAGAGGGAGCAGTCGGGTGAGGGGGCTCCGGCCCTCTCGGGAGCTGATCGGTGCTTTGCTGAGGGGTTCTGCACACAGCAGGTGGGGTGTGGCAACCTGAATGAGCCCAAATTTCAGGAATTTGGATCAAATTGTCATCAAGCGCCAGCGCGATATGCCTTTAAAGCTATTGAAAAGATAGCAATTGCGTGGGGCTAGCGTAGTGCCACGCTTGTTTAGCCGGGAGGCGTGGCAACATCTGCCCGCTGTTACACCTGCATGTTCATGATGTCGGTATACGCCTGCACCATGCGGTTGCGCACGTGCAAGGTGGCCTGAAAGCCGATTTGCGCCTTCTGGATGGCCACCATGGTTTCTTCCAGGCTCACGGAGGGGTTTTCCATTTGCACCTCCCTTTGCATCTCTGAAGACTTGTTCTGAGCGGCACTCACCGACTGCAACGCGCCCTTGAGCGCGCCAGAGAAGCCGACTTCATTGCCCGTGGTTTGCGGCGCTGCGGCACGGCGCGCGACGCCAGCGCCCGTCAGCGGGGCAGTTGAGCTGGAGATGCGAAGGTCCATGGCGGTATCCGTAGGGGAATGGCGGTATGCTGCGTATCCTAGCTACCGGCCCAGGATGCATCGCGCTGAATAGATGGCCAAACGGACGGCTTATCAAGCGAACATTGTGGGGGCGTGACCGAATAATCGACCCCACGCTAGGTCTGTTGCAGGGCCTGCTTTAATGGAAAGCAAGATGTCTGCTGTTGCTGAAGTCCCTCTCAATCCGCTCCCGACGCCGGCCAGCCCCAACTGGCTGCAGCGGCTGTCCGCCCTCGACCGGGCACAGCGCATGCGGCTGGGTGCGGGCGTGGCGCTGCTGGTGGCTGCTGCCGTTGCGGCCGTCGTGATGGGGCGCCAGCCCGACTACCGGGTGCTGTTTTCCAACCTGGGCGATAAGGATGGCGGGGCCGTGGTGGCCCAGTTGTCTCAGATGAACGTCCCCTACAAGTATTCCGAGGGTGGCGGCGCCATCCTGATTCCTGCAGAGCGCGTGCACGATGTACGTTTGCGGCTGGCCACGCAGGGTTTGCCCAAGGGCTCCGTCGCGGGTTTTGAACTGATGGAGTCCAACAAATTCGGGATGACGCAGTTTCAGGAGCGTCTGAACTTCCAGCGCGGGTTGGAAGGGGAACTCACCCGGTCCATCCAGGCACTGTCGTCGGTGCAAAGCGCTCGTGTGCACCTGGCCTTGCCCAACCAGAACGGCTTTTTCCGTGAGCAGCAAAAGCCTTCGGCCTCGGTGTTGGTGAGTCTGCATCCCGGGCGCATTCTGGATCGCGCGCAGCTCGCGGGCATCGTGCATCTGGTGGCCTCCAGCGTTCCTGAGCTGGCACCGTCCGCCGTGAGCGTGCTGGACGACACGGGCAAACTGCTCTCCCAGTCGCCCGACAGCACGGCCGGCGCTGAAATCAATGCCCAGCAGTTGCTGTACGTGCAGCAACTAGAGCAGCAGTATTCCCGCCGCATCATGGACATCCTGGAACCTGTGGTCGGCCGCGACAACGTCAAGGCGCAGGTCACAGCCGAGGTGGATTTCTCGCAGACCGAATCCACCTCCGAGCAGTTCCGCCCCAACCAGACGCCGGATTCGAGTGCTGTGCGCAGTCAGCAGGTGCTGGAGAGTCGCGGCAGCTCGACAAAGACAGCCACGGGCGTACCCGGCGCTGTCGCCAACCAGCCTCCCGCTCCCTCTGCCGCTCCCATCAACGGTGCCAACCCCGCGCCCAACGCAGGCGGTCAGCAGGGGACGGAGGAGCAGACCAACAAGCGCGAGTCCACCACTAACTACGAAGTGGACAAGACCGTCAAGGTGGTCCGTGGCAGCACCGGTGCCGTCAAGCGGCTGAGCGCTGCTGTGGTGGTCAATTACCAGTCGGCCGAGGACAAGGGCAAGACCGTGACCAAGGCGCTCACGCCCGAGCAGATCGAGCAGATGACCGCTCTGGTGCGTGAAACCATTGGCTTCAATCGGGAGCGTGGAGACTCGGTGAATCTGATGAATACACCGTTCCAGGTGACTGCGGTGCCAACGACGGACACCCCGCTGTGGAAGCAACCTGAGGTGGTGGACTTGGCCAAGACCTTTGCCTGGCCGGTGGGTGCAGTTCTGTTCGCTGCGCTGGTTCTGATGGGGCTGGTGCGTCCCGCGCTCAAGGGCTCCGCGCCTGCCAAGGCCACGGCCGCCAAGCCGGTGGCGGGTGGCCAGCTTGACGCCCTGGAGGCCGAGACGCCCGAGCGCCCAGCCTTGGCCGCGCCCAGCCGCAAAGACGAAGTGTTGCCTGCGACCCCGGAACAGCTGCGCCTGGAAGACGCCCGCGTGCTGGCCAAGGAGAACCCGGTCGCCGTGGCGAATATCCTCAAGACGTGGCTGAACGGCGATCCCGCCTGACCCCCATTCTGGACGACAACCATGGACGAGCAAGGACTCAACGACGCCGCCATCATGCTGATGTCACTTGGCGAGGAGGAGGCGGCAGAAGTCTTCAAGCACTTCTCGCCCAAGGAAGTGCAGAAACTCGGCGAGACCATCGCGCGCATGCGCACGGTGTCGCGCGAGAAGGTGGACGAGGTCATCAACAAGTTCTCCAACGCGGCGGCGGCACAGAGCCTGCTGGTGTCGGATACAGGCAATTATGTGCGCGCCGTGCTCAAGCGCGCGCTGGGCGAAGACAAGGCCGGATTGCTCATCGACCGCATCTTGCAGGGCGGCGATGTCTCCGGCATCGAGAGCCTCAAGTGGATGGACCCGCTGTCGGTGGCTGAGCTGTTGCGCAACGAGCATCCACAGATCGTTGCCGCCATCCTGGTCCATCTGGACAGCGACCAGGCCTCGGGCATCCTGATGCACCTCACAGATCGCCAGCGCAGCGAAATTTTGCTGCGCGTGGCCACGTTGGAGGGCATTCAGCCCACAGCTCTCAAGGACCTGAACGAGGTGTTGTTCAAGGTGCTGGCCGGTGGTGACAAGATCCGCAAGAGCTCGCTGGGCGGCGTCAAGGCGGCTGCCGAAATCATCAACCTGCTGGGCGGCAACATGGATGCTGTGGTGCTCGAGTCCATTCGAGGCTACGACCCCGACCTGGCCCAGAAGATCATGGACAAGATGTTCGTGTTCGAGGACGTTCTCAAGCTCGACGACAAGGCCATCCAGACGGTGCTCAAGGAAGTGGCGTCCGAAACCCTCATCGTGGCCCTCAAGGGGGCTGTGCCCGAACTGCGCGAGAAATTCCTGTCCAACATGTCTTCGCGTGCGGCAGACGCATTGCGCGAAGACCTCGAATCGCGGGGTCCCATGCGGCTGTCCGAGGTCGAAGCGCAGCAGAAGGAAATCCTCAAGACGGTGCGTCGCCTGTCCGATGAAGGTCAGATCGTGATTGGAGGCGGTGGTGATGATGCCTTCGTCTAACCAGCGGTCGTATTCGCGGTTCATTCCCAGCGAGGAGGTCGGCGACTTCAAGCAATGGAAGTTTTCTGCCGTCGATGGCTCCGACCTGGTGGAGCCTGAGCCCGAACCGGAGCCGGTTGCGGAGCTGCCCGCAGAACTGGATGAAGCGGCGCAGCAGGCCCTCGTTCAGCAAGCCTGTGACGATGCGTATGCAGAGGGCTTCGCCCAGGGACAAGCGCAGACGGCGCTCGAATGGCAGCGCCGCATGGATGAATACATTGCCCAGCAGGGGCAGGAGGCGGCGCAGCGTTTGCAGAGCGTGCTGCAAACGCTCGATGCGAGCCTGATCGACATGCAGCAACAGATGGCGCAGCAGGTGCTGGAGCTTGCGTGCGACATCGCGCGCCAGGTGGTACGCCAGGAACTGTCGGTTAACCCCAATGCCTTGTTGCCCGTGGTGCGAGAGGCTGTTGGCATGCTCGTGACCGAGGGGCGCCCTGCCACGGTGCGGCTCAATCCGGTGGACATGGAGGCCATGGCCGAGCCCTTGCGCGAAGAGGTCAATGCACCGGGTGTGCAATGGATGGCGGATGCCGCCGTACCCGCAGGGGGCTGCCTGGTGGAGTCTGCGGGCACCGTCGTCGATGGCAGCATTGACAAGCGTTGGCAGCGTGCCATTGCGTCCTTGGGGCTGCAGTCGCCTTGGGATGACGAAGCGCGTGGGGATGGCGATGACCATTGACACACCCTCGGCCTGGACTCGGTTCATGGACGACGCGCGAGCGCGCGTGGCCGAAGGTGCGCCGCTGGAGACGCGCGGCACACTCACGCGGTTGACGGGGCTGGTGCTGGAGGCCGTGGGCATACGTGTGCCCGTGGGCTCGCAGTGCATGGTGCAAATGCCGGGGCATGCGCCGGTTTTGGCGGAGGTGGTCGGGTTTTCTGCCGACCGCGCATTTCTGATGCCTGCGGGCGACATCCATGGGCTGTCCAGTGGCGCCAGTGTGGTGCCGGCCGCACCGTACATCCCCATGCCCCGCTTGGGCGAGCCCCCCCGGCCTGTGCAGCGCGCCGGGGTGCTGCGTCTGCCCATGGGCGATGGATTGCTGGGGCGCGTAGTGGATGCCCAAGGCCTGCCTCTCGATCACGGCGGGCCTGTGCAGGATGTCGTGTCGGAGCCCATGGGGCGGCGGCAGATCAATGCCATGGACCGGGACCCGGTGCGTGAGCCTCTGGATACTGGTGTGCGCGCCATCAATGCCCTGCTGACCGTAGGGCGAGGTCAGCGCCTGGGGCTGTTTGCAGGCTCTGGGGTGGGCAAGAGTGTGTTGCTGGGCATGATGGCCCGCTACACCCGGGCCGATGTGATCGTGGTCGGACTCATCGGGGAGCGGGGCCGCGAGGTCAAGGAGTTTGTGGAAGACATCCTGGGCGAGGAAGGCCGTGCGCGATCGGTGGTGGTGGCGGCCCCTGCCGATGCACCCCCTTTGTTGCGCATGCAGGGCGCCGCTTACGCCACGGCAGTGGCAGAACATTTTCGCGACAAGGGCCAGCACGTGCTGCTGCTGATGGATTCACTCACCCGCTACGCAATGGCGCAGCGAGAAATTGCCCTGGCGATTGGCGAACCGCCTGCCACCAAGGGATATCCCCCGTCCTGCTTTGCCAAGCTGCCCCAGCTGGTCGAGCGCAGTGGCAACGGCCTGCATGGCGTCGGCTCCATCACGGCGTTCTATACGGTGCTGTCGGAAGGTGATGACCAGCAGGACCCCATCGCGGATGCGGCGCGTGCCATTCTGGACGGGCACATTGTGCTGTCGCGGGCCTTGGCGGAGACCGGACATTTCCCGGCGATCGACATCGAGCAATCGGCGTCGCGGGTGATGCACAACGTGGTGTCTCGCGGGCATTTTGACCTGGCGCGGCGGTTCCGTGCGGTGTATTCGCGCTACCAGAAAAGCCGGGATCTGGTGCAGGTGGGCGCTTACATGAGCGGCTCCGATCCCGCGTTGGACGAGGCCATTCGCCTGCAGCCACAGATGGCGGGCTTTCTGCAGCAGGACATGTTTGAGGCAGCGTCCATGGACCAGAGCGTAGGCGCCATGGCCGCGGTGCTGGAGCATTGACGACGAACAGGGTAACCCGCCATGTCCAGTCTCAACGCCCTCTCCGTCGCGGTCGAAGTGGCTTCCCGCAAACGGGACGATGCCCGCAAGGTTTTGCAGGACACGCTGGCTGCCGAGCAGGCGGCGCGTGCCCAGCTCGATCAGCTGGAAGATTACGCCCGCGAGACTGAGTCACGCTGGGGCATGAAGGCCGATACGGCCATGCAGCCCGAAGTGATGTACCACCACTACCAGTTCATGAACAGGCTGGGCCATGCGGCCAGCATTCAGAACGGCGTGGTGGGTGACCAATCCGCTCGGGTGCAAGCCGCGCAGCGAGCGCTGCTGGATGCCGAGCTTCGCTTGGCCAGCCTGCGCAAGGTGGTGGAGAAGAGGCGCAACGACTTTGCTCTGCAGCAGCAGCGCAGGGATCAGAAACAAACCGACGAGCGCGCCGCGTTGCAGTATCGCAATGCGGGCCAGGAGAATTGAACATGGAACCGACCAAAGTAGCTTCCTCGCAGGGCACCCAGCCCGCCCACGCCGCCCGCACGAAATCGTCGTCTCATCCCGCAACCGCGGAGGCTGGCGATCTCGCAGCGGTCGGTGGCTTTTTGGCGCTGCTGGCGGCGTTGGGGGACGGGGTGGATGGCAATACGCTTGGTGAAGGCTCGGGTGACGCTCCCTTGTCTTCTTCGGAAAATAGCGTGGATGTCGTCTCATCGGCGGCTGCTGGCGCGGCGGCCGCGGCAGCATGGCAAGGACTGCTTGATCCCACGCAAAACCAGACCGAACCTGGTGCGGTCTATGGACAGTCTGCGTTGGTGGCGCCTCAAGCTGCTAACTCTGCTAACTCTGCTAACTCGTTCTCGGGGAGCATCGCTGCGGTATCGCAGTCCTGCACTCAAGGACTGACGGTTTCTCCGGGCAATGCGCTCAACGGGACTCAAGGACTTGCAGTTTCCCCGGGCAATGCGCTCAATGATCTGTTGCTGGGTGGGATTCCCCAAGGTTTGGTTGCAGAGACTGCGAAATTGGATACGTCTGCAGACCTGAAGGAGCAACCTTCCCAAGGCTCGTTGGGTGGGTTCGGACGTGCTTTCTCGCGCATGCAGGCTGCTAACGCTCAACGAGTCAGTGGTATGGGGGCAGCGGAGGTCTCCTCAGGAGCAGTCGCATCGAGGGAAGCGATCGGGCGGGCTAATGCGGTGCATGGATCGTCTTCTGCACTCTTGGCCTCCACCGGAGAGCGGGCTTTGATGGGTGTACCTGCTGGAGCCACGATGGAACGTTCGGGTGTTGCTCAGTCAAGTTCTGTCGTCGGCATGGAGGTGGCAGCACCGCTCGCCGACAGCGTGGTTGCGATGGTTGGATCTGCTCAGGCAGCGGAGTCGCCAGCCGGCGCGCGTTCTCATGGAAACGGAGAGGGCGCAGGAACTGCCAGCGCCTGGTCTGAAGGCGTGTCAGGGCCATCACCTTCGGACGCTGGTAGCTTCGCCGATGCCACAGCGTTGGCTGACCTTAATGCTTTGGGGGCGGAGGAGCAGGTGGCCGAGCAGGTGGCCTACTGGGTTAACCAGAAGACGCAAAACGCCGAGTTGACGCTGCAGCGAGATGGCCACCCCGTGGAGGTGTCGGTGTCCCTGTCGGGCAACGAAGCGCATGTGTCGTTCCGCAGCGATCAGCAACAGACGCGGGAACTGCTGGACCAAAGCATGGCGCAGCTGAGTGATCTGTTGCGCAGCGAGGGTTTGGTACTGTCTGGCATGTCGGTGGGCACTTCGGCACATGGCAGTGAAGGTGGTGGTGAGACGGGGCAGCAGCGTCCCCGCGAAGGAGGGCGTCAGGCGCAGGTGGTGTCTGCTGTTCCAGCAGGTGCCACCTCTCTGGCACGTGGTGGTGGGGCTTTGGACCGCGCGGTGGACATCTTCGTTTGATTTGCGGGAGCAGACCCCTTCGCCATTCGCACAGGCGATGAGCTCGGTGAAAGCCATGGTTTTGGGCTTTTATTCTGGCTATTATTGGTTACACCCCCGACCAATAATGGGCTACCCGGTCATGCTCGCACATTGATAGTGCCCGTAGCACCTGCTCCATACCGCAAGGAATTCCATCGTGTCAGCCAATACTCCCGCAGCAGCACCCGCCAAGAGCAAGAAGATGCTGTTGATCATCATCGGTGTGGTGGTGGCTGTGCTGGTGATTGGAGGGGGGGCGGCCGCATGGTTCATCTCCAGCCGGTCCCACGCCGCTGAGGACGAAGAGGGCGGTGGAGCACCTGCAGCGCACAAGGAGTCGCCCAAAGTCGCACCCACCTTCCTGCCCATGGAAAACATGGTGGTCAATCTGGCGGACCCCGGGGGGGATCGTTTTGCGCAGATTGGCATCACCTTGGAGGTGGATGACGCCAAAACTGCAGAGCAGGTCAAGCAGTACCTGCCTTCGATTCGCAGCGGCATTTTGATGCTGGTGTCCCAGCGCACTTCCTCGGAGCTGCTACAGCGCGAGGGCAAAGAGAAGCTGGCAAACGATATATTGCGTGAGGTCTCTCGACCTTTGGGCTACTCCGTTCCGTCGGAGCGCGAGCGTGCCAAGGCGGCAGCGGCTGCTGAACAGGACGGAGATGCCGAGGAGCGCCCCGCAGCTCGCAAGCGTGCCGAGCGCAATCCTGTGCGCAGGGTGCTCTTTTCGAGTTTCATCATCCAATGAGCCCACGGGTTAAGGACCAGCCATGAGTGATTCATTTCTTTCGCAGGAAGAGGTCGATGCCCTTCTGGAAGGGGTCACCGGCGAGAGCCAGAAGTCCGTGGAGGAAGTGGCGGAGGCAGGGGCCGTCCGCAACTACGATATTTCCAGCCAGGAGCGCATCGTTCGGGGCCGCATGCCGACGATGGAAATCGTCAACGAGCGGTTTGCGCGCAACTTCCGCATCGGCCTGTTCAACTTCATCCGGCGCAGCCCGGAAATATCGGTGGGCACCGTGTCCGTTCAGCGCTACAGCGCGTTTCTGCGCGAGCTGGCGGTCCCTACCAATTTCAACATCGTGGCCATCCGCCCCCTGCGTGGCAGCGGGCTCATCGTGTGTGAGCCATCGCTGGTGTTCGGCATCATCGACACGCTGTATGGGGGTGTCGGCAAGTTCCAGACCCGGATCGAGGGGCGTGATTTTTCCCCCACGGAACAACGGGTCATCAACCGGCTGGTTGATGTGATTTGTGCTGAGTACAAGAAGGCATGGCAGGGCATCTACCCGCTGGAGCTGGAGTACCAGCGCTCGGAAATGCAGCCCCAGTTTGCCAACATCGCTACACCCAGCGAAATTGTGGTGTCCACGGCGTTCCAGCTGGAAATCGGAGATCTCTCTGGTGCGATCCATGTCTGCATGCCTTATGCCACGCTGGAGCCGATCCGCGATGTGCTGTATTCGTCCACACAGGGTGATTCCATCGAGGTGGATCGTCGCTGGGTGAACGTGCTCAAGCGCGAAATCCAGTCTGCAGAGGTCACGTTGGTGGCGGAGCTGGCCAAGGCCGATGCCACCGTAGAGCAATTGCTTGCGATGAAGCCTGGTGACTTCATCGAGCTGGATCGTGAGCCCCGCATCCGTGCGTCCATCGGAGGGGTTCCAATTTTTGAATGCCAGTATGGAACCCACAATTCCAAGTACGCCATCCGCATTGAAGAGTGCCTGCGTACGTCGGACATGAGCTGGCTGGGAGAGAAAAATGGCAACTGAAGAAGACAACAAGGATGCTGGTGCGGACGACCCGTTTGCGGGTTGGGCCGAGGCGCTGGAAGAGCAGAAGCGCACGGATGAAAAGCCTGCCGATGCAGAGCAAGGTGGTCCGCTGTCTGGCGAGCCTGTACGGCCGTTTTCCGGCGCCACGGGTGGCGACACGGTCAACGACATCAACATGGTGCTGGACATCCCTGTCCAGCTGTCTGTGGAACTAGGGCGCACCAAGGTGCCTATCAAGTACATCCTCCAACTGGCGCAAGGCTCGGTGGTAGAACTGGATGCGCTGGCTGGGGAGCCCATGGACGTGCTGGTCAATGGCTACCTCATCGCCCAAGGCGAAGTGGTGGTGGTCAACGACAAATTCGGTATCCGCCTGACTGATGTGGTCACACCTTCGGAACGTTTGCGTCGGGTGAGCCGTGGATAGTGGGAGCATGACCCAGACGCTGTTGGTCGTAGTGCTGTTTGTGGGGGCCATGGCTTTGCTTCCCTGGGCGGTGCGCCGGCTTCAGCAACGCCAGTCCTCGGGAGCGCTGGCGGCCGGAGGGGCATCACGCGTGGTATCCGCGGTGGCCGTCGGACCCCAGCAGCGGGTCGTGACGGTGGAGGTGGGGCCTGAAAACGCGCGAACCTGGCTGATCCTGGGGGTGACTGCACAGCAGGTCAGCTGCCTTCATGTGCTGCCCATGGCTGGCAAGGCGGCCGAGGACGCGAGGGGAGTGTCACTGCCGGAAAGCCCCTCGTTTGCTAAGGAGATGCGAGTTGCGTCTGCTGACGTAGGGAAGTCCGCCCATGTCTGAGCAGGTCACTATACAGATAGGGCGCGAAGCTCGGCGGCTAGGTCCATGGGCAGTCGCTGCGGTGGGCTTGATGGCGCAAAGCTCCGTGTGGGCTCAAAATGCCGGCGCGTTGCCGCTGGTGGTCGGTAATGGGCCTTCTGGAACAAGTTACTCGGTGCCCATCCAGACCCTGCTGTTTTTTACGGCACTGTCTTTTTTGCCGGCCGTATTGCTGATGATGACGGGTTTTACCCGGATCGTGATTGTGTTGTCCCTGCTGCGCCAGGCCTTGGGAACGCAGTCGGCACCGCCCAATCAGGTCATCATTGGCTTGTCACTGTTCCTCACCTTTTTTGTGATGGGGCCGACGCTTGATCGTGTGTACCAGGACGCCTACGTTCCCTACACCAACAACACCATCAGCTTTGAGCAGGCGTTGGACAGGGCGGAGGCGCCCATGCGCAGCTTCATGCTCAAGCAGACGCGGCAATCGGACTTTGCGCTGTTTTCCAGGCTCGCGCGCCTGGACCCAAAGGTGACGGCAGAGACTGCGCCTATTCGTGTGTTGGTGCCGGCCTTTGTGACCAGTGAGCTCAAGTCGGCATTTCAGATCGGTTTCATGATCTTCATCCCGTTTCTCGTCATCGACATGGTGGTGTCCAGCATCCTTATGTCACTGGGCATGATGATGTTGTCGCCGGTGCTGGTGGCATTGCCGTTCAAGCTCATGCTGTTTGTTCTGGCGGATGGCTGGAATCTGCTGATTGGCTCGTTGGCCGCCAGCTTTGTCACCTGAGGGATTTCGCCATGACTTCACAAATGGTGCTGACGATTGGGCGCGATGCCCTCACCTTGCTGCTGATGATTTCCATGCCTGTGCTGGGCGTGGTCATGGCGGTGGGCTTGCTGGTCAGTATTTTTCAGGCGGTCACGCAGATCCATGAGGCAACGCTGGCCTTTGTGCCGAAGCTGATTGCGGCGATGGTGGTGTTTGCCATTGCGGGGCCCTGGATGCTCAGTACCCTGGTGGACTTCATTCGCAGGACGATCGAATCGATCCCGTCCATGATCGGATAGCGCCATGGCAACTGGGGCACCAGCTTGTCTGTGGATGACGGCGGACGGCTTGGGTCTGAGTTCGACGTGTAGGGCGGAGGCAACCGGGTCTGCAAAGCGCCGTAGCCAAATCATGGGAGGAGGAGCGTGATTACCTTCTCCGAAGGGCAGATCATGGCGTGGCTGTCTCCCATCCTGTGGCCCTTTTTACGCGTGCTCGCGTTGTTCTCTGTGGCGCCGGTGTTCTCCATGCGCGTCGTCCCCATGCGGGTGAAGATTGGCTTGGCGTTCTTGGTGGCGCTCTGCGCGCAAGGTGTTCTGGGTGAGCAGCCTGTCATCAGCGTGAACGGTCGTGAGGCGCTGGGCACGGTGGCGCAGCAGGTGGCCGTGGGGCTAGCGATTGGCTTTTCGGTCCGCCTCGTGTTCACGGCGGTCGAACTGGCTGGGGAAATCATTGGGCTGCAGATGGGGCTCAACTTCGCTTCATTCTTTGACCCTACCTCCAATGGACAGATCAGTGCTGTGGCGCGTTTTTTTGGTCATATGTCCATGCTGCTGTTTATTGTCATCAATGGCCACCTGTTGATCCTCATGGCCGTGGTCAAGAGTTTTGACCGCTTTCCTGTGGATGGCAATTTTTTACAGGCGCTCGGGCAGATGCGCTTGCATGAACTGGGCGCTTCTCTGTTTTCCAGCGCTCTCTGGATTGCCATGCCCATGATCGCGCTGCTACTGTTCGTCAACCTGACCATGGGCATCATTTCGCGCGTAGCGCCGCAAATGAATATCTACGCAGTGGGCTTCCCCGTCACGCTCACGGTGGGGATGCTGGGTATTGCAGCAACACTGCCGATGCTTGAGCAACCGGTATTGGCGTTGATGCAACAAGCTGTGGATCTGTTTTCTGCTGACAGGTAGTCAATCCAGCTACACCAGCTGGTTACGGATTGCGTAGACCGTCAGTTCCGCGTTGTTCGAGAGCTTCAATTTTTCGAGAACCCGTGATCGGTACACGCTCACCGTTTTGGGGCTCAGCATCAATTCTTCGGCAATGTCCGACAAGCGCCGACCGGAGGCAATCTTGACCAGGGTCTGCAATTCGCGTTCTGACAGTGCCGCGTGGGGAGCCTCGGGCGTGGGCTGGGCCAGGCTGTCGGCCAGCATCTGGGCCACTTCGGCGGTGAGGTACTTGCGCCCTTGCATCACCGTGCGTACAGCCGCAATCAGCTCCACCGGGTCGCCAGCCTTGTTGGCGTAGCCTTGGGCGCCTGCCTTGAGGCAGCGCAATGCGTATTGATCCTCGGGGTACATCGACACCACCAGCACTTTGATGGTGGAATGGGTTTCGCGCAGGCTGGCCAATACTTCCAGCCCACTGCGGCCAGGCATGTTCAGGTCCAGCAGCAGAACATCGCAGGCGGCTGTGCGCAGAACTTCCCGCAGCTCGGAGTACCCGCCTGCTTCGCCGGTCACCTGAATGTCCGGTGCTTCGGCAAGCGTGTCGCGAATGCCACGCCGCAAAACGGCATGGTCGTCGCACAAGACGACATGAATCACTGAGCGTCTCCTGATGCGGGTGTATCTGGAGATGGTAGCGGGACGGAGAGGATGACCGACGTGCCCTGACCCGGGCGACTGCTGATATCCAGCCAACCCCCGACGGTACGTGCGCGCTCCTGGAGGCCCTTGAGACCGAAGGCCTTGGGTTTGTCGCGAACTGTGGCATCCATGCCACGGCCGTTGTCCGCGACTTCCAGGGTCAGAACGCCTTCCTTGTCAGACAGCTCAATGTCTACTTTGCTGGGCTGTGCGTGTTTGGTGACATTGGTCAATGCCTCTTGGGCCGTGCGATAAGCCACCAGCTGAATCTCGGGCGGGGTGTCGATGGTGTCGCTGCTGCTCTGCAATCGCGTAGGGATACCGGTCCTGCGCTCAAAGCCCGAAGCCAGCCACTGGACAGCCGCCACCAGCCCTTGTTCCAGGATGGGCGGGCGCAGGTTCATCATGATGCGCTGGCTGGCACCAATGGCGTGTTGCAACATGTCTGCCGCCGATGTGGCATGTTCTTGCATGACCGGGTCGGTGCTGTGGCGCCCAATCCATGCCATGTCAAAGCGCACGGCGGCCAATGCACCACCAATGTCGTCGTGGATCTCGCGGGCGATGGCGGCGCGCTCTTGTTCGATGGACGTCTGCAAGTGCTCGGCCAGTTCGGCCAGGCGGCGCTGTGACCTTGCCAGTTCGGCAATGGCTTGCTCGCGTGCGTTGCGAGCTTGGTGCACCTCCAGAGTCCGGCCAATGACGTGGGATAGGCGCTGAATATCGTCTTTGAGCACATAGTCCGCTACCCCGAGCCGCATTGCGTCCACCGCAGCAGGTTCGCCGATGGCTCCCGAAAGCAGTACAAAAGGCGGATGCTGCGGTTTTTGCGCCACATGGGCCCACGCATCCAATGCGGTGAAGCCGGGCAGACGGTAATCTGCCAGGATGATGTCAAAGTGAAGGGTATCCGTCAGTCTTTGGAATTCTGAGAGGGTGTCCACCCGCTGGAGGTGGCATTGAAGCCCGGACCGACGCAAAGCACGTGCCGCCAATTCGTGATCGGCCGGTGAATCTTCAAGATGCAGGATTTCAAGGGTCTGGTCTGATGCTGCAAGGCCCATAGGAGCGCTATCATAGGATACAAATTGGAACAAACAAGGGTGTTTGTCCGGTTGGGAGGGTTGGGGCGTCAGCGTCCAATGGTCGCGGATGCTCCGGTTTGCACGGAGGCCTTGGCAGGTTACTGATGCATTTATCGTAGTCCTGTGTATTTGCGTGTTTTGCTGCTACGTGCTGCGATGGAGAAACGATGCAATCTACGCTAACAACGCCTGGAGGACCTGCTGTCCAGGTTCCCGTCATGGTGGCGGCAGAGCTGCAGGACTCCTTGCTGGTCGTGATGCATGACTTGCACCGCCTGGAAGGCTTGCTGAACCATGCCACCGACAATCTGCTGGAGCGGTTTGGTGAGGCAAATGCCATGTTGACAGATGCCGTGGTGGCCGATTCGCCTGAGCTCGTGGCTGCGCGGACAGCGCTGCGCAGTGCGGTGACCGAACTGCAGTTCCAGGACATGGCCTCCCAGCTGATATGGCACACCACCAAGGTGTTACAAGGCTGTGCCTTCCGCCTGGCCTCGGAAGCCATGGGGCACGAAGAAGGTGAAGATGCCGCGCCCTTTGCGGAGATGGCGCCCGACAGGCCGAACCCTGTCACCCAAAGCGAGATGGATGCAGGTTCGGTGGACCTGTTCTGACGTTCACATCACTGGTTACCTTATATATTCAAGTCAGTTGGAGCCATACATGCAATCGATCCTTGCCGTTGATGATTCACCTTCCATGCGCAAAATGGTGTCGTTCACACTGACTGGTGCCGGCTACCACGTCGTGGAGGCAGTGGATGGGCAAGATGCCCTCGAAAAGGCTGAGACGCACAACATCGACTTGGTGCTGGCTGACCAGAACATGCCGCGCCTGGATGGCATCGGGTTGACCCGCAAATTGCGCGAGCACCCTAAATTCAAGACCATTCCCATCCTGATCCTGACGACAGAGTCGAGCGATCAGATGAAGCAGGCGGGCCGCACGGCGGGCGCCACCGGATGGCTGGTGAAACCTTTTGATCCGAATCGCCTGATCGAAGTCATCCAGAAAGTGATCCGCTGAGCCGGGTTGACTCAGATCATTTAGTACACAGGAGCCCACCATGGCGGAAACCTACCAAGAAGGATCAGGTGCAGGCGCTGACTTCGACCTCAGCCAGTTCTATCAGATCTTTTTCGAGGAAGCGGGTGAGAACCTCGATCAGATGGAGCAGATGCTCCTGAATCTGGACCTGAGCAGTGCCAACGACGAAGAGCTCAACGGCATCTTCCGCTGCGCTCACTCGATCAAAGGCGGCTCCGCCACTTTCGGATTCTCGGATGTGGCCGAACTGACCCATCAGATGGAGTCTCTGCTCGATCGTCTGCGCCGTCATGAATTGCAACCCATCCCTCAGATGGTGGATGTTTTGCTGGAATCTGCGGATGCTTCGCGCAGCCTGCTGGCACGGCATCAGGCGGGTGGGCAGGGTGAGGCGGTTTCCACCACCTCCTTGGTGCGTCGCATCAGTGATCTGGCTGCGGGTTTGGTCCCCGACGACGCCGCGCCTGTGGCTGCCCCTCCGCCTCCTCCTGCGCCCGCGCCTGTCGCGGTCGCCCCGGCTCCCGCACCCAAGGCTTCTGCACCTGCTGTGCCAGGGCAGGCGCGGCAGCTGGAAATCCAGATCGGTCCACTGGACCGCCCCGAGCAGGCCGATGCGATCAAAGAGTTGTTCAGAGATATCCCTGGTTTGGGCGCAATCCGCGATGTTCCCGGCAGCCAAGCGAATACACGGGTCTTTGCGGTCGAAACTACGTCCACCAACGACGATTTGCTGGACCTGTTTGCGTTCCATGTTGCCAAAGAGCAGGTACTGATTCGTGACGCAGCCGCCTTTGGCGAGGCTGCCGCCGCAGAGGCAGACGACGAGCCGGTGGTTGCCGTAGATACCTCCGGGGGCGAAGCGCCTTACGGATTCTTCAATGGCGCGCCCGGCGCACCCCACGGTGAGGCTGCAGCGGCTGCTCACGCGCCTGTCGCACAAGCTCCCAAAGCTGCTCCCAAAGCGAGCGCCGAGCCCAAGGTGGCGATGCAGGCGCAGATGGAGTCCACCACCATCCGCGTAGATGTGAAGAAGGTCGATCAACTGATCAACCTGGTGGGTGAACTGGTGATCACGCAGGCCATGCTGGCGCAGAACAGCCGGGGCCTCGATGCTGGGGCCTATCAGCAATTACTGGCCGGGCTGGCCGATCTGGATCGCAACACACGCGACTTGCAAGAGTCGGTGATGTCGATCCGCATGATTCCAATGTCCATCGTTTTCAGCCGCTTTCCACGCATGCTGCGCGATCTGGCGAACAAGCTGGGCAAGAAGGTGGAATTGGTGACCCTGGGTGAAGCCACCGAATTGGACAAGGGCCTGGTCGAAAAGATCACCGACCCGCTGACCCACCTGGTGCGCAACAGCTGTGATCACGGCATCGAAATGCCGGCCGATCGTCTTGCCAAGGGCAAATCCGAGCACGGCACCATCACCTTGTCGGCGTCACACCAAGGAGGGTCGATCGTGATCGAGGTGCGTGACGATGGCCGTGGCCTGTCGCGCGAGAAGATTCTCAGCAAGGCCCAGGAGCGCGGCATCGAGGTGTCTGATCAGATGAGCGACGCCGACGTCTGGCAGCTGATTTTTGCTCCAGGCTTTTCCACGGCCGACGAGGTGACGGATGTGTCCGGTCGTGGTGTCGGCATGGACGTGGTCAAACGCAATATTGCAGCGCTCAATGGCTCGGTGGAGATTGATTCGGCAGAGGGCTACGGCATGAAGGTGTCCGTGCGCCTCCCGCTGACGCTTGCCATCATGGATGGCATGTCGGTGGGCGTGGGCGAAGAGGTGTACATCCTTCCCCTGTCGTCGGTGGTGGAATCGTTCCAGGTCAATGCGGACGATGTCAGCACAGTGGCGCAAGGCTCGCAGCTGGTCAAGGTGCGCGACGAATACATGCCTGTCATCGCGCTGGAGAAGATCTTCCAGGTTCCGCGCTTTGACCTCAACAAATCCAGCAACATCATGGTGGTGGTTGAGGCGGACGGCAGCCGTGTGGCCTTGCTGGTGGATGAGTTGCTGGGCCAGCACCAGGTCGTCGTCAAGAACCTGGAGTCGAACTATCGCAAGGTGCCCAATGTGTCGGGCGCCACCATTTTGGGTGACGGCACCGTGGCCTTGATTTTGGACACGGGTGGCTTGGTGCGTCGGGCGCGCCACTAGATACAGGTGCGGGCGCCCCCGGGGGCGCTGCGCCGCCATGAAAGGAGAATGCACCATGAGTGTGATCGGTAAAACTGCAGACGCTGCACCAACGGGTGCTCGTGAATATCTGACGTTCCGCCTCGACCAGGAAGAGTACGGCATCGACATCCTGAAGGTGCAGGAAATCCGGGGCTACGAACCTCCCACCCGCATTGCGAACGCGCCAGACTTCATCAAGGGCGTGGTCAATTTGCGCGGCACGATTGTTCCCATCGTGGACATGCGCATCAAGTTCAACTGTGCGCAGGCGGACTACAACAGTTTCACTGTGGTCATCATCCTCAACCTGCGCAACCGTGTGGTGGGCATTGTGGTGGACTCGGTGAGCGATGTGATGGAGTTGACGCCAGAGAGCATCCGGTCGGCCCCCGATATCGAGAGCGCGATCGACAATAGCTGCATCCTGGGCCTGGGGTCCGTGGGCGAGCGCATGCTGATCTTGCTGGATATTGAAAAGCTCATGTCCAGCGTGGACATGGGTCTGGTCACAGCCAACGAGTAAGGCGCCGCAGTGCCAGTGGTGGCGCAGGCGTACCTTAGGCTGTGAGCAAGGCTTGCAGACCTTTTGGAGCGAACAGGACTTCCCCTCGGACGATCAATATGGCCCAAACCACCAGTGCTTCGGCGTCAGTCCGGTCAGGCCCAGCCAGGGTAGATCCTGCATATGCCGCAGGGGCGGCGCCCTCTGGCCCTTTGGCCCAGGGGCGTGAATTTGTCTGGACCAATGCAGACTTTGCCCGTGTGCAGGCGCTGATCTATCAGCGCGCTGGCATCAGCTTGCACGATGGCAAGCACGCAATGGTCTACAGCCGCCTGTCGCGGCGGCTGCGCGATACGGGGCACACCAGCTTTCATGACTACCTGAGCTGGCTGGAGACCCACGACGGGCCAGAGTGGCAGGAGTTCGTGAATGCGCTGACCACCAACCTCACGGCATTCTTTCGCGAGCAGCATCATTTCGAGATTTTTGCGTCGCATCTGCGCTCCAAGCCATCCGCCAACTGGCGGGTCTGGTGCAACGCAGCCTCCACGGGCGAAGAGCCGTATTCCATCGTGATCACTGCGTTGGAGGCGCTGGGTGCCAACCCCTCTTTCAAGTTGACAGCCAGTGATATTGATTCGCGTGTGCTGGCCACTGCGGCGCAGGGCGTATACCGGCTCGACAGCGTCAAGGGTTTGAGTCCGGAGCGTCTGCAGAAATTCTTTCTCAAAGGCAAAGGCGGCAACGCGGGCATGGTCCGCGCCAAGCCGGAGTTGCGGCGCGCCATCGACTTCATGAGTGTGAACCTCATCCGCGACGATTGGCCGTTCAAGGAGCCTTTTGACGTGGTGTTCTGCCGTAACGTGATGATTTACTTTGATTCACCCACGCAGCGGCGCGTGCTCGAAAGAATCCACCGCGTGCTCAAGCCGGGTGGCATGCTGTTTGTGGGGCACGCGGAGAACTTCAGCGAGTCCAAAGATCTGTTCACCCTGCGTGGCAAGACGGTGTACGAGCGCCGCTGACCTGTCCATGTTGTCCTGCACATTGCACCCATGACCAACATTCCCACAGGTTCATCCCTTTCCAGTGCTCCAGCGGTGCCCGGTACGGCTGAAAGGCGCCGCGCTCCGCGCATCGCGCCGCTGAGCGCGGACATCTACGCGTCAGGCAATGGGCCCGCAAGGGAGTCGTCGCTACAGGAACTCAAGGCCCGCAGCCGCAAGCCGGGAGAGGCCTCGTTTTTCTATCTCGATCACCACTTCCAGCACAACGCTGTGAAAGTGCTTCCGGGCGAGTACTTCGTGTCGGATGAGAACATGGTCATCATGACCGTGCTTGGTTCCTGCATCGCCGCCTGCCTCTGGGACAGTCGCGCGCGCGTGGGAGGGATGAACCATTTCATGCTGCCAGACGGCGACCTGGCGGATGCATCGGGGCGTTATGGCTCCTATGCGATGGAGTTGTTGATCAACGAAATGCTCAAGCTGGGGGCCCGCCGCGAGACCATGCAGGCCAAGATCTTTGGCGGTGCCCAGGTGATGCACAACTTCACCACCATGAACGTGGGTGAGCGCAATACGAATTTTGTGTTGAACTATCTGCACACCGAGCGCATTCCCATCGTTTCCGAGGACGTGCTGGACATCTACCCGCGCAAGGTGGTTTTCTTTCCGGTGACCGGCAAGGCGATGGTGAAGCGGCTGGCACATGCCCATCCCGAAGCACTCGTGGCCCAGGAAGTCCGAGGCAATGCGGCCACCGTGGCCAAGACCACATCGGGTGGTTCTGTGGATCTGTTTTGATAAAGGTTGGAGTGAATGAGCAGGAAAATCCGGGTGATCGTGGTGGACGATTCGGCGCTGGTCCGTAGTCTGCTGTCAGAGATCATCAATCGCCAGCGGGACATGGAGTGCATTGGCACCGCCAATGACCCCCTGGTGGCGCGCGAGATGATTCGCGAACTGGATCCGGATGTCATCACCCTGGATGTCGAGATGCCGCGCATGGATGGCATCGATTTTCTGGGGCGACTCATGCGCCTGCGGCCCACGCCGGTGGTGATGATCTCCACACTCACTGAGCGTGGCGCGGAGGTCACCATGAAAGCGCTGGAGTTGGGCGCTGTGGACTTTGTGGCCAAACCGCGCGTGGGGCTCGCCAGCGGGCTCAATGATTTGGCGGCGCAGATTGTGGACAAGATCCGCGTTGCTGCCGTGGCGCAGGTGCGCCGCGCCCCGGCGCGTGATGTTGCCCCAGCAGCAGGTTCGGCGGGAAGCGCAGCAGTCGCTCATGCCGCACCGGCTGCGGGTCTGCTGGGGCGCCTTTCCACCGAAAAGCTCATCTGCATCGGCGCATCCACCGGCGGCACGGAGGCCATCAAGGAGGTGCTCGTCCAGATGCCTGCGGATTCACCCGCGATCGTCATCACCCAACACATGCCCCCCGGGTTCACCACCAGTTTTGCGGCCCGTTTGAACGGGTTGTGTCAGATCACCGTCAAGGAGGCGGTGAATGGCGAGCGCATTCTGCCGGGCCACGCCTACATCGCGCCGGGAGGCACCCAGTTCCATGTGGCCCGCAGTGGCGCCAACTATGTGGCGGTGGTGGACGATGGCCCGCCGGTCAATCGCCACAAGCCCTCGGTCGAGGTGCTCTTCAAGTCCGCTGCGGCAGTGGTGGGACGCAACGCGTTTGGCATCATGCTCACGGGCATGGGCAATGACGGCGCGGTGGCCATGCGGGAGATGAAAGATGCGGGCAGCTACAACTACGTGCAAGACGAAGCAACCTGCATCGTGTTTGGCATGCCGCGCGAGGCTATTGCCCATGGCGCTGCCGATGAGGTTTTGCCGCTGGGGCAGATCGCTCCGGCCTTGATCGCCCGGTTGCGCGGAACAACGGACCGTTTGCACCATCGCATCTGAGGACTATTGCCCGCTTTTGGCGGGGGCTGTGCAATGTCTGCCCCCTGTTACCTAGTGTTGGAGGGGCAGAGTCGTCACTATTCAGAGAGTGCTGTCCAGCGCTCCAGCGCCGTCATCAGCTCTTCGTCGATGGCGGCAGCGCGGCTGGTCATGGCGGCTGCACGCGCCGGATCCGTGCCAAAGAGTGACCCGTCGGCCAGTGCGTCATGGAGGGTTTTCTGCTCAGCCTCCAGCGCACTGATCAAGTCGGGCAGTTGCTCCAGTTCGCGCTGCTCCTTGTAGCTAAGCTTCTTTTTTGATAGCTGCGCAGGCTTATTCGATGTGCACTCCAGTGGGTTTTTGTCTGAAATTTCCGGAGTGGACGGTTTGGCAGGCGCCGCGGTACCGGTTTGAAGTGTCCGGCTGCGCTTGGATTGCAGCAGCCAGTCTTGCACGCCGCCTTCGTACTCGCGCCACAGGCCGTTGCCTTCAAAGGCGAGGGTGCTGGTCACCACGTTGTCCAGGAAGGTGCGGTCATGGCTGACCAAGAACACCGTGCCTTCGTAGTTGGCGAGCAGTTCTTCCAGCAGGTCCAGGGTGTCGATGTCCAGATCGTTCGTGGGTTCATCCAGCACCAGCACATTGGCAGGCCGGGCGAACAGCCGAGCGAGCAGCAGACGGTTGCGTTCCCCGCCGGACAGTGATCGCACCGGCGAGTGGGCGCGCGCTGGGGAGAACAGAAAGTCGCTCAGATAGCTCTTGACGTGCTTGCGCTGGTTGCCGATCTCGATCCATTCGCTGCCCGGGCTGATGAAGTCCTCCAGCGTGGCGTCGAGGTTCACGGCATGGCGCATCTGGTCAAAATAAGCGACCTGCAGGTTGGCTCCTTGCCGGATAGTGCCTTTGTCGGCCTGCAGCTCGCCCAGGATCATCTTGAGCAGTGTGGTTTTGCCCGCGCCGTTTGGGCCGATCAGGCCTACCTTGTCTCCGCGCAGGATCGTCCCGGAAAAGTTGTGGACGATGGTTTTGTCCCCAAAGGCTTTGCTCACCCCTTGCAGTTCTGCCACGATCTTGCCCTGGTACCCGTTGGAACTACCGGTCGCGACATCCATGCGGACACTGCCCACGACTTCGCGGCGGGCCTCCCGTCGGGCGCGCAACTGCTCCAGGCGGCTGATGCGGCTCTGGCTGCGGGTACGGCGCGCTTCCACACCGCGCCGAATCCACACTTCTTCTTGTGCCAGCAGCTTGTCGGCCTTGGCGGCGATCACCGCCTCCTGCGCCAATTGCTCCTCTTTCTGGATCTGGTACTGGGCAAAGTTACCCGGGTAGGAGCGCAGCTGACCGCGGTCCAGCTCCACGATGCGGGTGGCTACACGGTCAAGGAACGACCGGTCGTGGGTGATGGTCACGACGCTGCCCGGGAAATCCAGCAACAGGTCTTCCAGCCACTCGATGGAATCCAGATCCAGGTGGTTGGTGGGCTCGTCCAGCAGCAACACGTCAGGGCGTGCCACCAACGCCTGTGCCAGCGCCACGCGCTTTTTGGTGCCGCCAGATAGTGTGCCCACCACGGCTTCAGGGTCTAGGTGCAGTCTCTGCAGGGTCTCTTCTACGCGCTGCTCCCAGTTCCAGGCATCGTAGGCCTCGATCTCTGATTGCAAAGCGTCCAGATCCAGGCCATCCGCTCCAGATAGATATTGATCGCGTATGGCAATCACGCGCTGCAGCCCTTCAGAGGCTGCTTTGAAAATGGTGGCACTTGGGTCCAGCGTTGGCTCTTGTGCGACGAAGGCAATGCGTACCCCCTGTTGAACTTGCAGCGAGCCATCGTCCGGTTTGGCAAGCCCTCCCAGTATTTTGAGAAGGGAAGACTTCCCTGCGCCATTGCGGCCAATCAGTCCGACCCGCTCAGCGGTCTCCAGGGAAAAGCCGGCGTGATCCAGCAGTGCAACATGCCCAAATGCGAGTTGGGCGTCCAGTAAGGTGATAAGTGCCATAGGGCCGGATTATCCGTGCCGCGCCTCAGCGGGGAGGCACACCAGGCTGTGACGGCTTAATCACTGGACGGTTTGGACTGCAATACCAGGCCAGTTCTGAAATCAAAAACTGGGTGGAGCTTTCGTTAGAAGCGGTCGCGCCCCTGCAGGCGAGCAAGGATGCGCAAGTCGTCCCCGATCCGCTCCACCGAATGGAAGCTGAGGGCATGTGCCTCGGCCAGTGACGTCAGAGGAGACATCTGAGCTAATCCCATGCCTTCCCCCATCAGCTTGGGTGCCAGATAGACCAGTAACTCATCAATCAACCCTTCGCGTAGCAATGAGCCATTGAGCTTGTATCCCGCCTCCACGTGCAGTTCATTGATCTCCCGGCGTCCCAGGTCTTTCAGCATCGCGGGCAAATCCACCTTGCCGGCTTTGTTCGGCATGGTCATCACAGTCGCGCCCAAGGCTTCCAGCGCGCTGCGCCTCTCTTCGTTGGCAACCGCTGTATAGATATAGGTCCGCCGGCTTGCCCCAAAAAGCAAGGCGTCCAGGGGGACCGCCAATGCGCTGTCGACCAGCACAAGGGCAGGTTGTCGCTCGGTAGGAACATCCCGAACATCCAGTCGCGGGTTGTCGGCGAGTACGGTGCCGATGCCCGTCAGTACCGCGCAGGCCCTTGCGCGCCAGGCATGTCCATCGGCTCGGGCAGCGGGGCCGGTGATCCATTGGCTCGCTCCATTGTGCAAGGCGGTCACTCCGTCGAGCGAGGCGGCCGCCTTCATGCGTACCCAAGGCGTCTTTCGAATCATCCGGCTGAAAAAACCCAGGTTCAGCTCTCGGGATGCTTCCGCTCCTGGACCCACCTCTACAGCTACCCCCGCAGCACGCAGGCGGGCGAACCCGTTGCCTGCCACTGCGGGGTTAGGGTCGGCAATCGATGCGACGACCTTGGCGACATCCGCCTGAATGAGCGCATCGCAGCAAGGACCTGTGCGCCCGTGGTGTGAGCAAGGTTCTAGCGTGACGTAAGCTGTGGCGCCTTGAGGAGAGTGGCCTCGTTGCTCTGCGTCCCGCAGCGCCATCACCTCGGCATGAGGCCCCCCGGCGCGTTGGGTGGACCCTTGGCCGATGATGGCGCCGTCCTCGCCGACGAGTACGCAACCCACGCGCGGGTTGGGGGATGTCCTGTAGAGAGCTTCATGGGCGAGCTCTAGTGCCGCCTTTGTGTAATCCGTCATGGTGGGTGTCGATGAAATAGCGGCTCGCATGGGTTGTAGCTAGAGCAGCTTACGCGACGTTCGGTAGGCGGCGACTGATGCAGCGCCTGGGATCGCCCGCCGAAAGAACGCCGCCTTGGTAAAAAGACGCGGTGGAGTCTGTTGCTGGTTGATGAGTTTGTGGGCTACGCTGACTTTTTGGTGCGATTTGCGGATTTTCCCTGCTCTGTGGTGCGAGGCGTGCTATAGTCGAGGGCTTCGCTGCTGAGGCCTGACTGCAAAAGCGGTCAGGTTCTGTGGGTGGGTTGTGCTGGTGCTTCGGTGCTGCTGCAGATGGCTCGGAAGGTTTGCGAAGAAAGTTTG
>NZ_QKVP01000066.1:0-637 GCF_003231145.1 Acidovorax sp. ST3
GCAGTCGACAAATGCCGAGTTTTACTGGGGTGTCGCCAGCTTCGCATGGCTGGCACTGCTCGGTATGAACGTGCAGGTGATCAACGCATTCGTTGTCCAGCACTGGATCTTCCGCTGGCGCACGGCGATGAACGACTATTTCATGGCCAACTGGGAAAAGCTGCGCCACATCGAAGGTGCGTCCCAGCGTATCCAGGAAGACACCATGCGCTTTTCCCAGATCATGGAGGATCTGGGTGCAACGTTCGTCAAGTCGATCATGACCCTGATCGCCTTCCTGCCTGTCCTCATTCAACTGCAGCAGCACATCACTGAACTGCCGATCGTCGGAGCCATTCCGCAGCCGCTCGTCATCGCGGCGCTGGTCTGGTGTGTGTTCGGTACGGTCGCGGTGATGGTGGCCGGCGTCAAGCTGCCTGGCTTGCAGTTCCGCAATCAGCGCGTCGAGGCCGCCTACCGCAAGGAGCTCGTATACGGCGAAGACCATGCCGACAGGGCGCAGCCCGTCACCACGAGGGAGTTGTTCAACAACGTCCGCCGCAACTACTTCACGCTCTATGCCCACTACGTTTACTTCAACGTCGTTCGCTACACCTATCTGCAGGCCGACGGCATCTATGCCCTGTTGATCCTGGGG
>NZ_QKVP01000067.1:0-626 GCF_003231145.1 Acidovorax sp. ST3
CCAGTCCGCTGATTTCCATGGCGTGCGGCAAGGGCAGCGCCGCGATCGCCGGCAGATCTCGCGCCGCCGCGTTGGCGTCGAGGAAGCCGGCCAGGCGGTTGAGCGTGGCGCGGTACTGCGCGAAGGCATCGTATGAGGTGCGGAAGAACGACAGCGAGTCCTGCACCTGGCCGAAGGCCTGAGAGGTCTGCATGACGTCGCCCAGCTTGATCGCGCCGCTGAAGAAGCGCTGCCCCTGCAACAGGAACGGGAACACCACGGCCACCTGGCTCACCACCAGGTTGAAGCCGTCGAATTTCAGGCCCCGGTATACCCGCTCCCACAGGTTGGAGATATAGGCCGAAAAGCGCGCCCACAGCGTCGCCCGTTCGACCTCCTCGCCCTGGTAGAAGGCCACGTTCTCGGCATTCTCGCGCAGCCGCAGCAAGGCGTAGCGGAAGTTGGCGGTGAGCCGCTCGGACAGGAAGTTCAGCAGGATCAGGGGCCGGCCGATGCGGAACGCGAACAAGGTGGCGATGAGCACGTACACGTACACCATGAATACCATGGCGCGCGGGATCTCCACGCCAGCCACCTCGAGCGCGCCGGACAGGTTCCACAGGATGCCGGTGAACGCCACCAGCGAC
>NZ_QKVP01000068.1:0-625 GCF_003231145.1 Acidovorax sp. ST3
ATCGATGGTGCGGTCCTGATTGGGTGAAGCCGATGTGGATACAGCCCGTCGCCTAAGGGGGGCGGACTTTGGTGGAACGTCCGTCAGCCAGGTGAACATGGTCGATCATCTTTTCGCCGACACCTATCTCGCCGCGCTCTACGACGCTTGGCACCCAAGATCCGAGCGAGACGACTACGATTTCTACCTGCCGCGCATCATGTCCGCCGAGTCGGTGCTGGACGTCGGCTGCGGCACGGGCGTGCTGCTCGCGGATGCCCGTCGACGAGGGCATCGCGGCCGACTCTGTGGTCTCGATCCCGCGACCGGCATGTTGGAACGGGCGCGGCGGCGCCAGGACGTCGAATGGGTGCTGGGCGATCTCGCCACGACGCGTTGGGCGCGTCCGTTCGACCTCATCGTCATGACCGGCCACGCCTTTCAAGCCATCGTCGCGGACGAGGAGCTCAAGGCGTTCGCCGCCGCCGTGCGCCAGATGCTGGCGCCCGGCGGCCGCTTTGCGTTCGAGACGCGAAATCCGGCGGCGCGCGCCTGGGAACGTTGGCGGCCCGAAAATGCGGTGTCGGTGCGAGGGCCTGAAGGCGAAGACGTCACGATCACGACGCGGATCGTGGCCGGGTTCGAC
>NZ_QKVP01000069.1:0-621 GCF_003231145.1 Acidovorax sp. ST3
GCATCTCGGGGCGGGCGCCGTCGTCCAGCAGCCAGACCTGCCGGGCCAGGCGGACCCGTCGCGCCGCGATCAAGGTCTGCCTCAGCAGTTCGACCGGCTCGTTCCAGGTGGTCACCAGGATGTCGGCCTCCATGTCCGGCGGCGGCGCGGCGGCCCTGCGCTCGACCACGGTCCAGGTCATCAGCATGTGCAGGCCCAGGCCCACCATGCCGAACGCCTCGGCCGCCAGCAGCATGCTGGACAGGATCGGCGCCGCCGGGTTCCACAAGGGAATGCGATAACTGAAATAGAGGACGCTGGTGACGATCAGCGCGATCGTCCAGAACAGTCCCCAAAGGCCGATGGGTCGCCGCACGACCGATGCAGCCATCGTCGCCGCCGGAGCAGACTCCAGGTTTTCTTGGACGGATTTGCGCACGCGAACCCCCTTGGGCGACGAGCGTCGCCGCGAGCTGGCGATGGACATCAGAGGTTCCAGGCGAGAGTCGCCGCAGTCATGCGCATGCCGATCTGGCATGAAATCAGTATTCGAACCCCATACGCACGACTACGACTGGCCCAGCACCCAAAGCCGAGCTCATCATGCGCGGGCAAGACAGAATAAATTTGAGAAATCTCAAA
>NZ_QKVP01000070.1:0-619 GCF_003231145.1 Acidovorax sp. ST3
GAGGTCAATCGTGTCCGCGAAGAGTTGAAGCTGGCGGCGAGCGAAGCGACCCGCAAGGCGGAGCTGATCACCGTGCTGGAAACCGCTGGCACGGAGTTGAAAGTGCAACTGGCGCAGCGCGCGGCTGAAATCGGGCGTATGTCGGAGAAACTTGCCAAGCTTGAAGCGGATGCGGCGAAAAAGAATGAGGAGATCGAGAAACTCGGTCAGCTCTATGAGGAGGCCAGCTTCTCGTCATCCAACAGGCAGATCGAACTGGTGGCGCGCGAATCCGAGATCGAGAAGCTGAACAACGACATCTCCGTGCTGCGCGCCCAGCGCAAGGAAGCGGAGAAGCGTCATCAGGATATTTTGACCGAGGGCAAGGCTGCCATCGATGCGCTGGCAAACGAGAAGAAGAAGCTGGCGGACCGGGAACAGAAACTCGAACGTCTTCTTTCGACATTGGCGGACCGCGACGAAACGCTGGAGCGACGTGAGCGGGAACTGGCAAGGCTGAAGGAAGAAATGAAGAAGAAAGGATTGCAGGCCGAAATCCCCGCCAAGGGGCAAGGTGCTGCAGCCAATGATGGACAACGCCATCAGGAGGACCGCGCGGCGATGCAACTTTCTCCCCTGC
>NZ_QKVP01000071.1:0-617 GCF_003231145.1 Acidovorax sp. ST3
CGGCAACCTATGCCCGCAAGGACCAGCCGGACCTGTCGATCGACTTCGAGGTGCATTACCTGATGCAGATGCTGGGCGGCGAGCCGAAGGTGTTCGGCTGGGTCGCCGGCGACGAGCAGGAGCTGCTGCGCAAACACGGCATCGGGTGACGCAGCCTCCTGCCGGCCAGATTGGATGAACGAAATCCGCGCGTCGTGCGTTCTGCCTCGATGGAACAGCAGGCGATGATCGGGTTCGAGAGCCGCAGGGTCGAGACGGCGCAGGGCGGCGTGTTCGTGCACAAGGCCGGGTTGGGACCGCCGCTGCTGCTTCTGCATGGATTTCCGCAGACAAGCCTGATGTGGCGCGACATCGGCCCGATGCTGGCGTCGCATTTCACCGTCGTTGCCGTCGACCTGCCGGGCTATGGCGCCAGCGATTGTCCGCCTGCCGATGAGCAGGGACATGGGGCCATGTCGAAACGCGCCATGGCGACGACATTGATCGAGACGATGGCAGCGCTGGGGCACGACCGCTTCGCGGTTGCCGGGCACGACCGCGGCGGCCGGGTCGCCTATCGCATGGCACTCGACCATGCCGAGGTCGTGACCAGGCTGGCAGTGCTCGACATCATTCCC
>NZ_QKVP01000072.1:0-616 GCF_003231145.1 Acidovorax sp. ST3
GGCAAAGCGCTTCTGGAAGGCCAGCTCCTCCTGGCTGTACATTTCATAGGGGCCGGCTTCGACATAGGAGCGCGGCCACACCCGGCCCTTGGCCCAGCCTGGCTGGTTGTCGATGCCGAGGATGGTGGTGTCGAGGTCGGAAAGTGCATCGAGGTCGACAAAGCCCGGGCTGACCAGCGCATTGCCGAAATCGACCCGCCTTGCGACTTCGCCAGGGAACTTCGTGCCGACAAAAACGACTTCACCGCCGTCGATGACAACTTCGCCGTTCCGGATCAGCCGATGGCCGCCGTCGCGATGGCCAAGCACCCAGGCCGCGGTGATCAGCGTGCGGCCTTGCGGGCGCTTGCCGAGTGCGAGTGAATCCAGGATCTGTCGTGTCATGGCATGGCCACCATGGGCTGGCCGTTGCGTGCGGTGATGCGTCCGCCCTTGACAACGAGAGGACGTGGCGCGACGTCGACCACGGCATGGGCGAGGGTCTCGCCGGTCAGAAGTGTCAGATCGGCATTGCAGCCTTCTGCAAGGCCGTAGCCTTCGATGCGCATGACGTCGGCGCCACCCTGCGACACGATGTGCAGGACGTGCGCAAGATCCTTGTCGGAGCGCAGGCCGT
>NZ_QKVP01000073.1:0-615 GCF_003231145.1 Acidovorax sp. ST3
GGCGCGGCGATCCGCGGCATCGCCACCAGCGGCCGCTTCGGCGCATCGCGCGAGCTGATCGACGCGCTGCCGGCGCTGGAAGGCGTATTCAGTTTCGGCGTGGGCTACGACACCATCGACCTGGCGGCGGCGCAGGCGCGCGACGTGCGGGTCACCAACACGCCGGGCGTGCTCGATGCCTGCGTGGCGGACACCGCGCTGGCATTGATGCTGGCGGCGTCGCGCCGCATCGCCGAGGCCGACCGCTTCGTGCGCGCCGGCCGCTGGCCGCAGGAAGGCTTCGGCCTGGGCACGCGCATGAGCGGCAAGCGCTGCGGCATCGTCGGGCTGGGCAATATCGGCCTGCAGATCGCGCGGCGCGCCGAAGCATTTGATATGCCCATCCTGTACACCAACCGCAAGCCGCGCGCGGACGCGCCGGCGCACTACCGTTATTGCCCGGACATCACGACGCTGGCGGTCGAGTGCGATTTCCTGGTGCTGGCAGTGCCGGGCGGCGGCGCCACGCGCCACCTGGTCAATGGCGAGGTGTTGCGGGCGCTGGGTCCGCGCGGCTGGCTGATCAATATTGCGCGCGGCACGGTGGTCGACGAAGCCGCGCTGGTCCAGGCGCTG
>NZ_QKVP01000074.1:0-610 GCF_003231145.1 Acidovorax sp. ST3
TCATGACGTCCAGGGTCTTGGCACTTACGTTGATGCCTGCCTTTGCAAGTGCAATTCCCCCCTTTGCCGCAGTACCGACGCCAGTCACTGCGGTGCCAACCTGCCACGCCAGATTGCCGAGGTCCTCGCCAAGTTGAAGGGCATGGTCGGTGCCACCAACCTCAATGGCCTGACGCATCCGAGCGATCTTCGCGTCGAATTCGGCGACGAGCGAGTCGCCGAGTTGTTTACGCATATCAGGATCGGTGATGAGCTCCTTGATTCCGTTCAATCCCGCGATCGGGTCGGACAGGAATGCCGCCAGACCCTTGACGTCATCCCAGCCCGCCAGGGCGAGACCTTTGCCAATGCCGGCAGTCGTCAGCACATCCTGCTTGCCCGATATGTAGACCCATTTGCCCTGAATCTTCAGGTACTCAAGCATGCCGTCGGCGGCCGCGAGTTCCTTGTTCATCTGGACGATCTGCTGGGTCGCTAGCCAGTTGTTGTCCACCGCGGTTGCCGCGGCGGTCGATGCCGGGGCTGCATCCAGGCCGCCTGCCGCACCGATGCCTGTCACGATGCTGACTATGAGATTGCGTTTGGCTTCGCGCTCAGTCGCTTTTTCATC
>NZ_QKVP01000008.1:0-82157 GCF_003231145.1 Acidovorax sp. ST3
ATCGTTGTGAACGAATTCCACTGGCGGGAATTGCGGAGGGTGATCGGCAACACGTGTGGCGATCAACACCATGCCGCTCGCGGTTTGACGGAAGTGAGGCTCCGTTCGTTGGATGATCTTCAAAAATGTCTCCTGCTCGCGCAGCGCTTGCTACGGTGACAGGAAGTATCGGTATTCATGACCAAACGGTCATTGCAGTTCTACTGCCCAAGCTTTAGCCAAACTAAAACCAAATACCCAAGACAAACTAAAGAATTAACATATAAACTGAAATGACGGTTTTCGGGTGGGCATGCATACTGAGGCAATGAAAGAACAAATCCGCATACCCGTCACGATGATGCGTGGTGGTACCAGCAAGGCTGTGTTTCTCGCTCAACGGGACGTTCCCACTGACCCGCAGGCACTTCAGACATTCCTTCTCGCTCTGTTCGGGAGCCCTGATGTTCGTCAGATCGACGGACTCGGCGGGGCCGACATTCTGACGAGCAAGTGCGCAATCATTGGACCACCCTCAAGACCAGACGCTGACATCGACTATACGTTTGTACAGATCGGTATCGACAAGCCCACAGTGAGCTTCGAGATCGTGTGTGGGAACATTTCATCAGCCACTGGTGTCTATGCTCTGCAAGAGCGCTTGATTCCCGTGCAGGAACCTGTGACCACAGTACGCGTGCACAACACCAACACTGGAAAGATCCTTCGGATGACGGTGCAATGCGCGGACGGCGAGCCGCGTGTGGAGGGCGACTGTGAAGTGGATGGGGTGCCAGGAACAGGCGCTGAGGTTGCATTGGACTACTCGGATACCAGCGGCGCAACTACCGGAAAACTGTTGCCTACCGGCCAGGCACAAGACTGGGTACACGTATCTAAACTCGGTCGCAAAATTCCTGTTTCTGTCGTCGATGTGGGCACAGCCTGCGTATTCATACGCGCTGCCGATCTGGGTGTCAGTGGCAAGGAGCTACCAGGTCAGCTCAGCCCCGACATCTACGAGATGGCTGAGGAAGTGAGGCGGTGGGCCGTTGATCGTTGTGGTCTGCCTCCAGAAGGCATTCTCACGCCCTACCAAGTTCTTATCGGCGAAGCGCAGGACTACCGCACTATCGCCAACCACCCCGTCGCATCGTCTGAGATTGATTTCGTCGCTCGCATGGTTCTTCATGGTGGCGCGATGCACAAGGCGTTCCCGGGCGGTGGCTCAGTGTGCCTTTCCGTTGCAGCACAGATCGAGGGGACGATTCCGGCCGAAGCGCGAGGGAGCCATGCTGGGCCGGCACGAATTCGCATCGGCCATCCGAGTGGGGTGATTCAGATCTTGGCGAATGTTGAACAGACCGCCACCGACAGTTGGACGGTGCGTGAAGTGCACTTCACGCGCACGGCACGACGCCTTTTCGACGGGACCGCCTACGTACGGCGGGCCCTCCTCGAAAAAGCCTAATCCGATCAGCAGGACCGGCCCGGCGAACCATATTGCCGCATACGAACGCTTTGACGAAATCAATTCCATGAATACTGACTATCTCTTTTCCCTACAAGGCCGAACAGCATTGATTACTGGCGGCTCACGAGGTATCGGTCGCATGATTGCCGAAGGTTTTTTGTCCCAAGGCGCACGGGTCTACATTAGCGCCCGCAAGGCCGACGCCTGTGATCTGGCGGCGCAGGAGCTCGCCAAAAATGGCCATTGCATTTCTCTGCCATACGACGTGTCCACGATCACGGGCTGCAAAGCTTTGGCCGCGGCCTACGCTCAGCACGAACCCACGTTGGATATTCTGGTCAATAACGCAGGTGCGGCCTGGGGTGAAGACTTTGACGCTTTTCCCGAGAACGGCTGGGACAAGGTGGTGGATTTGAATTTAAAAACCCCCTTTTTTCTTACCCAAGCGCTGGCCAAGCCGTTACGCGCTGCAGCCCAAGACCGTGTTGGAAAGGTCATAAATATTGCGTCGACCGATGGCATCGGACTCAATCCCCAGGAAAACTATTCCTACGTCGCCAGCAAAGCGGGACTTATACACCTCACACGGCGCATGGCGCTGCGTCTGGCCCAGGACAATATCGCGGTCAGTGGCATAGCGCCCGGGGCGTTTCCCTCCGAAATGAACCGTAACGCACGCGACCATGGAGACAAGTTGTCCGAGCACATTCCTGCACGGCGCATTGGCACTTCGGAAGATATCGCGGGCGCTGCCATCTTTCTGGCCTCGCGCGCTGGGGACTATGTGATGGGCTCCACCGTAGTGGTAGACGGCGGCGTGACACACGCTCGCGCCTACAGGTAAGCGACCCCGGCAGAGCGGGTACGCTTCACCCCCCTGCCTGTAGCCGATCGCTGATGTACGTCGCAGGGGGCTTACCAAAAACCTTCTTGAACATCGTGATAAAGGCGGGCGGCGACTCGTAGCCTAGACCGAAAGCCACTTGCTGAACAGTAGCCCCCCCAGACAAATCGCGCAGCGCTACGATCATTTGCAACTGACGGCGCCAGCGTCCAAAACTCAGGCCTGTCAGCGACGTGCACAAGCGATTCAGCGTTCGCTCGCTCATGCCGATTTCAAAGGCCCAATCCTTTTGGGCTCTACGATCAGACGGGTCAAGCATCATGGCGCGCGCTATCTTGCGAAGCCTCGCATCCTCAGGCATTGGCAGGAAAATTTCTTCTACCGGCATTGCGCAGAGTTGGTCCAACAACACATGAACAAGTCGCTCGGTTGGCCCGCCGACCTCATAAGACACTGGTAAACCTGCAAGGTACTGAATCATCTCACGCAACATTGGACTGATGCGCAAGGTACAGCAGTGGGTGGGCAGAGAGGCCACTCCTGGGGCAATAAACAAATAGAAAATTACAGCATTCGCAGTGCTATGGTTGCTGTGGGGTGTCCCACCGGGAATCCACACGCCGGCCTGCGGCGGAACCATCCACAAACCACCAGGCACATCGCAGGAGACAGCCCCGCGAAGTGCAATCACGAGTTGGCCAGACTGATGTTCGTGAATTGGGATTTCGCGCTCGCGGGCCTCTACATCCACACGAAGAGCCATGACTGGCACGGATGGCTTGTAGTTTAGATCTGGCTCCCTGAATTTTGCGCTTGGCATAGCTTTGGATCATCATTGTCCCGACACCCCCACTAGGGTTGAAGGACCAGTTTGCGCCCCTAGAGCTAAATGTATCGACCAGGCTTTTGGGCTTCAGCCGGCGGTCTCAGCCTCGACTACGCAACGTTGGTGCGCCTGGGTCGCCGCCGGCATGAAAGCCAGGAATGCACCTCCAGGTAAGAACTTGGCTGGACAACAAGCCGACTTCAGAACGGCTTAAAGATGCCACCGCATCTCGCTAACGAGATGACCGAAAAGAGAAATCACTCGTCCTAGTTTGCAATTCTAGTCTGGCCTGCTCAAAAGTAGCATTGCCATATGAAAATGATTCGCAATAAGAATGAGGTGATGTCGGCCAAGTTGCTTGGCATTTCTCAGATGGGGCTATCGTGTCTCGGCGCGTCGCTTCGGTCGCGCAAAACCTGCACAGCCTTCTCAAGAAAGATCTGCGAGCGAACAGGCTCACTGCTGAAACGGAAGATTCGTGCGCGAGAACTAACGCCTCTCGGTGGCTTGGTTTACCAGCGACTGCGCGAACGCGCCACCGTCAGAGCGTTTTCTCTGGAGGACACCGCATGATCGCGCTGCCTCGTTTCTCCCGGGAAGAATTGCTCTTCTCTCTCAAGAGCTTTGCTGCTGCCATGCTCGCGCTGTACTTGGCCAGTCGCTTCGGCTTGCCTCGGCCCTTTTGGGCCATGATGACCACGTACATTGTGGCTCACCCCCTCGTTGGCAATGTGCGCTCCAAGGCTCTCTACCGCTTCTTAGGTACCCTGCTCGGATGCGCGGCCGCCGTCGCGCTTGTCCCCTCGTTGTCCGCCTCGCCAGAGCTTCTGTCCCTAGCCTTGGCGCTCTGGGTAGGACTGTGCCTTTACTACTCACTGCTGGACCGCAGCCCGCGCTCATACATCTTCATGCTGGGTGGCTACTCGGCCGCGATGATTGGCTTCCCATTGGTAGAAGCACCCGCAGCGATGTTCGACACGGCCGTCGCTCGGGTTACCGAAATCGGACTGGGAATCTTGAGTGCTAGCCTAGTCCACAGTATTGTGCTTCCTGTCGGCTTGGCCTCCTCTGTATTAGGGGTCATGGATCGCGCACTGGGCGATGCGCGCCAATGGCTATCTGACCTGCTTCACGCAAAGGGGAATGACGAGCAAATCGCCGCGGATCGTCAACGGTTAGCCCTGGACATCACGCAATTGCGTCTGCTGTCCACACATGTGCCCTTCGACGCTACAAACCTGCGCTGGACAGCTGTCGCCATTGGAGCCTTACAAGACCGAATTTCCGCACTCATACCAGCGCTTTCTGCGGTAGACGACCGCCTCGGAGCGCTAAGTAAAACCGCAGGCGGCATACCGAACGACATCATCGCAACCCTCGCGCGACATACCAGCTGGCTGGACTCCATTGCGACCAAGGTGAAAGCTAACGAAGCGTACGCTGGATTTCACGCTATCGGGGAGGTACCTGCTGCTTCGCCATGGGTGCGTGCACTTCGGATCGACTTGGCAATCCGCTTGCAAGAACTTGTCGCTGGCTGGCGCGCTTGCAACGCCCTGCGCAGCGATATCGACGCGGGACTTACCGGCGTTGCAGCGCCATTGCGTCGCAACACAGCCTTGGGTAGCAGGGTGCTTCATTTCGACCGCGGGATTGCGATGCGCTCAGCTATCACTGCCGTGCTCGCCACTGGCATCTGTTGCGCTCTCTGGATTGCTACTGGCTGGCATTCGGGATCTGGCATGGCCATGAGCGCTGCAGTCTTCTGCAGCTTCTTCGCCACCATGGACGATCCCGTACCAGCCATGCACAAATTCATCACGGCACTTCTGTGGTCTCTTCCAGTGTCCGTCTTTTATGTCTTGGGCGTCATGCCGCTAGCACATGACTTTGGCATGCTGGCGCTGTGCATCGCTCCTTTGTTTCTGGTGGTTGGCTGCTATATGGCACGACCTGCGAGCTCCTTGGCTGCCCTTGGCATGTTTTTCGGCGTCGCCGGAACTCTCGCCCTGCAAGATACGGCCAATGCCGATTTAGTGAGCTTCATCAGTTCCAACCTGGCATTGTTTCTAGGCGCGCTTATAGCGGCTCGCGTCACGGCGCTGGTGCGCAGCGTGAGCCGTGACTGGACTTCCGAGCGCATACGGCGTGCAACCTGGAGCGACCTTGCCGAACTCGCAACCCATCAGCAGGATGCAGGCGCACACGACGTCTTCATCGGCCGCATGCTAGACCGGATCTCACTATTGGTGCCGCGAGTATCACCCAACGGTACTGACGAAGTCCGCATTACTTTAGACGGAGCGTTACGGCAATTGCGCCTTGGTGCGGACATCGCAACGCTACGACTGCATTCTGAGCACCTTCCTGCAAAGCCGGCCAGCCGCCTCTTCAAGGAACTAGCCCTTGTTCTCAAAGCGCGGGGCGCGGATTCGCTTGCACACCAAGAGTCGCTGCTGCCTCAGATCGATGGGCTGCTAATTGACTCACTGGAAAAGGACACCGAGTGGCGAGCCATCTCCGCACTCGTGGGTCTTCGCCGCAACCTCTTTCCATCAGCTCGTGCCGCACTACAACCATGATTGAAGTCAATTTCTTTGGTGTGCTACTGCCTTGGCTTTTGCTCCTAGCTGGCGGTGCTCTCGCGTGTTCCTGGGCAATGCGCCGCCTGCTTGCAGTCGTTGGTTTCTACCGATGGGTCTGGCACCCCGCCCTGTTCGATCTAGCTCTGTACATCTTGGTGCTCTACGTCTTGGCCTATCTCACCGGCGCCATCTCCACCTCTGCTTGAAACCTACTTGTTAGATCACTCATGAAACTTAAAACAATAGCATTCCCAATGCACGCTTATCGCCTCGCACGTCCGGTCGTTCGTCTTGTTATCACCGTGCTGATGGCGGCCGCCGCCCTTTACGCTAGCTGGCAGTTGTGGGACCACTATGAACTTGCCCCATGGACGCGCAACGGGAGAGTACGGGCTAACATCGTGCAGGTAGCGCCTGATGTGTCTGGCATGGTCGCGGACGTACCAGTGCAGGATAACCAGTACGTTGACTCCGGAGCCTTACTGTTTTCGGTGGACAAAGCTCGTTTTCAACTGGCTGTAGAGCAAGCCGAGGCCGCTTTCGCAACGCAGAGTATCGCGATCAGCAACCAGCGCATAACGCTCGCACAAGCGCAGCGTGAGAGCAACCGGAATACTGAACTGGGCGATTTGATATCGTTGGAAGTCCGCGAGCAATCACGCCTGAAGGTAGACCAGGCAAAAGGCATGCTTCTTTCGGCCGAAGCGGCATTGCGGCAAGCGCAGATCGCCCTGACTACTTCAAGGTTGAACCTGCAACGCACGGAAGTGCGGGCCCCCAGAGCGGGGATCGTGACCAATCTTGACCTCCGCAAAGGCGCCTATGCAGCCGTCGGCCACCCCGTGATGGCATTGGTAGATGCGAGCTCGGTCTATGTTGAAGGCTACTTCGAGGAAAACAAACTAGCACGGATCCATTTGGGCGACCGGGTAAGAGTGACCCCTATGGGTGCTGCGCCGCTCGAGGGCACCGTTGAAAGCATCGCTGCCGGTATTGCCGACCGCGACCGCAGCACCACCGCAAACTTGCTTCCAAGTGTCAACCCCACCTTCAATTGGGTGCGACTTGCACAGCGCATTCCCGTGCGTGTGAAACTTGATCAGTTGCCCTTGGGCACCCGTCTGGTATCAGGCCAGACGGTCACGGTAGAAATACTCGAGACCGTCAGAGCCAAGCAAGCCGCCGATCTACCATCAGGAGGGCAAGGATGAACACCATGTATCGACTCCTAGCCACTGCAGTTGCCAGCGGACTATTGGCAGGTTGTGCTTACTCGCCTGTTGGACCGGACTACGTGGCACCTGCTGTTCTCCCGCCCGAACAGGCGGCCTCCGAAAATGGATTCCAGTCTGGCAAGGGATACACAACCGAGGCCCCCCTTACGCAGCAGTGGTGGCGGCTCTACAACGACCGGCAGCTAGACAGACTGGTGGCGCAGGCTTTGAAGCACAACACCGACCTGCGACAGGCCATCGCCAACTTAGAGCGCGTGAAGGCGATAGAGGCCCAAGCAATAGGGAAGAGAGAGCCGACAGCGGCCGTCAGTGGTGGTCCGGGGTTTGGGCACGCCTCAGGTTTGAGTCTCCTACAAAGAGATGCCGAGCCACCTAGCCGAGGAACGTACAGCGCGAGTATGTCCTTGTCATATCAACTTGATCTGTTCGGTCAACTGCACCGGGCGATCGAAGCGGCAGAGGCTGGAACCGGCGCCGAACAGGCGGCAGTTGATCTGGTGCGAATCAACGTGGCGGGAGGTACAGCTCATGCCTACGCGAGCGCCTGTTCAAGCGGGTATCGCTTGCAAACTGCAGTGGAGTCTGTGCGCCTTCAGGAAGAGGCGATCCGACTTTCGGAACGGCTCCAACAAGCGGGCAAGGTGGGCAGAATTGACGTACTACGTGCACAGGGCCAACTTGAGCAACTACGTGCTTTACTGCCCCCGCTTCAGGCCCAGCGCCAAGGTGCGCTGTACCGGTTGGCAACACTGACTGGCGCAGCGCCTCGCGATTTCCCCACCGCAGTGGCAAATTGCGAGAAGCCGCCGCAGCTAGCAGGGCTGCTTCCAGCGGGAAACGGCGGAGACCTTTTGCGTCGACGGCCTGACGTTCGGAAGGCCGAACGAAACTTAGCCGTCGCCACCGCTCGCATCGGAATAGTCACCGCCGATCTTTACCCCAAAGTGGTTTTCGGACTTTCGGCCGGTTCCTCTGGAATCATCGAAAAATTCGGAAATCGCGAGACGCTCAGTTACAGCCTGGGTCCATTGGTCAGTTGGACGCTACCTAACACCAGCATGGCTCGCGCTCGCATCGCACAGGCCGAGGCAGCAACCCGGTTTGCAGCTGCTAGCTTCGAAGGGACTGTGCTGACGGCATTGCGCGAGGTAGAAACCGCCCTTGATGCCTACGCACGCGAGTCGGAACGCCATGCTGCACTTACGGCCGCCCGAGATCAACATGCCACCGTTGCCAAGCAGGCTCGACTGCTTTATGTGAGCGGTAAGACCGGTCAGCTCGAAGCGTTGGATGCAGAGCGCGCACTCGCAACCAGCGAAGCCGCGCTAGCTACTTCTGCAGCCCAACTGGCCGATGACCAAATTGCCGTTTTTATGGCTCTAGGAGGAGGCTGGGAACCTGAAGAATTCCTCACGAAAGCGGCACCGTAACTAGTGCCTGTCCTATGTTGAACCTCGAATTTCGCGCAAGTAGGAATCACCGATAGGGGCTGTCGGACTTATCGGTATTGAAAAATCTGATGGATACACTTGACCTTCTCAAGACCTTCATGGAGGTTTCGAAATTGGGTAGCTTCTCGCGCGCTGCGAACAAGCTAGGTATTTCGAACCCTAGTGCAAGCAAACATGTTGCAACTCTCGAGGCTCGCTTCAATGTGCGGCTACTGAACCGCTCCACGCGTTCAGTGACGCTGACAGATGCTGGAAGACTTCTACAGCTGCGTAGTGCACCACTTGTGGAGTTGGTCGAACTGACGCAGAGGGAGCTACAGGCGCATAGCTCACATCCAAGCGGACGCCTGCGCGTCGCGGGACTTCATGGGCTTGTACAAACGGAATTCCCCAGCATCCTGAGCGAATTTCTCACGCTTTTTCCAGAAGTGCATATTGACCTCCAGATCGGCAATCGCGCGGTCGACCTAGTAAAGGAAGGGGTCGACGTCGCCATAAGGTACGGGCGAGTCGGGGACGAGAATCTTATCGTGCGTCGTCTCCAACGTGTAGATCTCGTCCTCTGCGCCACTCCTAGCTATTGGGCCAAGCGCGGCATGCCAAAAACCCCCGACGATATGCTAAGGCATGATGTGCTCACGTACTCCCTATGTGACGTTGCACCGCACCTCCCGTTCGAAGTTGATGGTGTGCCATACAACCTTCCGATCAATGGCCGTATGGATTCAAACGACTCGTGCGCGCTTATCGCGGCAGCGCTCGACAGCATCGGCGCAGTGTGCGTCCCAGCGTTGCTGGCGCAGCCGCACACTGAGCGTGGCAGCTTAGTCCCTGTGCTTAAGGATTTTATGCCGCGTGATATTTGGCTCTATGCGGCGTACGCGCAGCGCCGACACAACAGCGCAGCTTTACGAGCCCTACTTGAATTGCTGGAAGTGCGTATGCGCCGTGTCGCACACAGCGATTCACCCAAGGGAAGGGGTACTTTCGCCCGCACAGCTGGCGCATAGATCAGTGGTCGACCCGGTTCGCGATCTGTAAGGATAGATGTGCACATATTAGCTGGATACGCTTGGAACATGGCGAGGATCTTCTGAGGTACCTCGTCGCCAAATTCAGCGTCCTCCGCGCGAGTCACGGCGAAGCATTCCCACCAATGACTCTCCGTAGCCTACACGTCGCCACGCACAAGCTCCATCACTGCATCGGCAAACACCTGCGGTACTTCTTGCGGCATGTTGTGACCCACGCCCGGTACAAAGCGGTGCTGGCGCGGCCCAGTGAAGCGTGACGCGCACTTACTTACGTCTGCGGGCGCACGCACACCGTCGTCCAAGCCGTCGAACGTGAGTGCGGGCGCCACAATGGGCGGCTGCTGCGCCAGTTGCGCTTCAACGGTCAGCAGCGCCGGGTCGCCAGCAACCAAGCCAAAGCGGTGGCGGTAGCTTTGTATGACCACAGGTACAAAGTCGGGGTTGTCGAATGCAGCAGCGCTGCGTTCAAACTGCGCTTCAGTGAAGGCCCAAGTTGGCGACCATAGCTTCCACAGCAGCTTGCACACCGCCCGACGATCTTGCAACAGACCTTGCTCACCGCGCGGGCTGTTGAAGTAATACTGGTACCAGAGCCGAAATTCCTTTTCCGGAACGTCAGGGCGCATGGCGCTTGCGATGTCCTGGATGTTATAGCTGTTGACCGACAGTAGGCCGGCGCAGCGATCGGGCCACAGTGCCGCCACTACGCACGCGGCGCGGCCTCCCCAATCGTAGCCGGCCAGCACAGCGCGTGGCACCGCCAGCGCATTCATCAAGGCCAGCAGGTCCGTGCCCAGCGCTGCCTGTTCGCCCGAGCGCGGCGTATCCGCCGACAAAAAGCGCGTGGGCCCGAAGCCGCGCAGGTAGGGCACGATAACGCGGCAGCCCTGTGCGGCCAGCAGTGGTGCCACGGCCTCGTAGGTGTGGATGTCGTAGGGAAAGCCGTGCATCAGAAAGACAGGCGGGCCGCTGGTCGGACCCAACTCGGCATATGCCACGTGCAGCGGGCCGGCGTTGATGTGCACCAGGGATCCAAAAGGCGTGGACATGTGTCGGGGCGCAGGTGCTTGTTGATGATGACGAGTGGTGACGGCGTCATCGGGGGCCACAGGATCAGCCGGGGCCGTCGCTCGCGGCTGCAAGGAGCGGAACCAACACGTCGCTGATCGGCGTCGGGATGCCATGAGCCCGGCCACGGCGGGAGACGACTCCGTTGCGAATATCCCATTCCAGTGGTCGGCCCGCTTCGCGATCGGTAAGTATTGAAGTGCCCATGTCGGCGGGAGACTCCAAGAACTTGGTGAGGATTTCCTGAGGCACCTCGTCGCCAAGTTCAGCGCCCTCGGCGCGAGCCACTGCCAGACATTCCTGCAAATAGGCAAGGGTGAGTCCGGAGATGTCAGACCTCCCATACATACCTGAACGCCTGTGCGTGAGCGCCATGAGTCCTGCCACCGCGTTCTGCAGCAACTTGCGCCACGCCAATGAGCTAAAGTTCGCCGCCAAGTCTACGGAGCATCGAGAACCTCGCAGCGCATCGTCCACCACGCAGGAGGCCAGCGTGTCTGGCAGACTGACACGCACATCGCCGCGCAAGAGGACGGAACCGTCGGATTGCGCCTGCGCAGGGAACCACACTACAGCAGGGACGAGCCGCCCTCGTGGGGAATAAGCGGCAACCCTCTCTACCTGTTCTACCCCATTTTGCAGAACACATATAACGGTTTCCGGGCCGCTTAACGCCGCGAGCCATTCTGCCGCCGCATCGATTTGCGTCGCCTTGACCGCGAGAAAGGCGAGGTCGACCGTGCGATCGATCTGTGCGGGATCCGTCCGGACCGGACCGGGAACGGTGATACGGCGATCGCCATCCTGAAGCGTCAGGCGATCGCGGGGCGTACGCCCGCACAGCAACGGCGTGCGACCGACTTCGTGCAGTGCCGCCGCAACTGTAGTGCCGATGGCACCAGGACCAACGACAGCAATGGATGTATTGGCTTGTGTTTTCATGAAGCGGATTTCTTCGACTCCATCGAAGTTGCTCATCAATCGGTTGCCTACGAGACGGTAGTTCGTTTGTTCGGGCCTTGCACGTTCATCATTTCCTTTGCCGGAGCAACAAGCATCTCGCGGGGAACTTGGACTGCATTCTTCACCGCCAGCACTTCAGCCATGATGCTTACTGCGATTTCCGAAGGCGTCTTGCTACCAATAAAGACCCCGACCGGCGCTCGCAACTTTTCAAGATCGTTCAGCGCGATGTCAAAGTGCTCATGCATCCTTTGCCGACGGTTCTCGGAATTCCGGCGACTCCCTATCGCTCCCACATAAAAAGCTTCCGACTTCAAGGCCTCCAATAACGCGAGGTCGTCCAGTTTTGGGTCGTGCGTAAGAGCGATAACGGCGGTACGACGATCCGGACGGAACAGGACTACTTCGTCATCCGGCATGCCCTTTGTCAAGCTCACGCGTGGTACGGCCCACGAATCGGTGTACTCCACCCTTGGGTCACACACCGTCACGGAGAATCCGCAGAAAGATGCCATGGTCGCCAAGTACTCCGTCAGCTGCCCTGCGCCAATCAGCAACATTCGGTATTCGGGACCGAAGGTGTTGATTACATATTCGATCGTAGCTACCAGCTCCGCCGGATTTTCGGCTTTGGTGAGGGTGACTTCACCGTCACTAACACGCACTCTCCGGTGCACTAAGCCACCATGCGTCAACACATCCACCAAGCGTTCGAGCGATTTGAGTTGGGGGTTGGGCTCTGCCATCAATTCAATCGTTCCGCCACAGGGCAGACCAAACCTGTGTGCCTCTTCGCTAGATACGCCGTAGGTCAGCATCAAAGGCCCCCCAGACTTCGAACAAAGGCCCGCGCCGCAATCTGGAGCCGTAGCTTTTATGATCAGGTCATCCTCGATACACCCTCCGCTAACAGACCCTACGACCCTACCGTCTTCACATAGCGCGAGCACCGAACCTGCAGGGCGAGGAGATGACCCCCAGGTTCTAACGACAGTCACGAGCCAAGCGGCCTTTCCCTCACGGCGCCAGTCTCTCAGGGTACGGAGAACAAAAAGGTCAAGGTTGTCCATAGCTGTTCTCCTTGGTCATAGTGGAATGCAATCTGCCAACTTTCGCCACTCTGGCATACGGTGTGCGTGGCCCATTGATTTGCTCAAACTGAGCGTTCTGCCAACGCCCCTCGGAACCACGATCAGACCTGCTTGGAATCAATGGTTTATTGAGAAATGATCCAAGATGCGACCCAGTATCTCGTTGAATTTCTCAGGTTGCTCGTACTGCACCCAATGTCCAGCTTGAGCTATGAGCACCAGTTGCTGCATACGTGGCGCATGCGCCAGTGCATTCCCAATGACCTCCAGACGATTCCGATAAATAACGTCTTCAGCACCCCAGATGCCTGCGACCGGACATTGGATCTCAGGGAGTAACCGCAGTAGCGCGTCTCCAAATATCAGGCGCCGACCAGTCATGCGATCTCTCACGACGTTTTCCGCATGCAGTGTCACAGCAAGTTCGTCGATGGCTCGGTCTTGAAACAGCATCAACGCGCCAAGATTGTGCCGATGCACGGCGCGGCGATTCTCCCCTGGCTCTTCCCTATTCCAAGGACGCAGGTTGATCGCTGGGGACGGAATAGCGCTGAGCGCCGGAGCCCCTACCAGCACCACGTTTGACAGGAGAGAGGGGGTACGTACCGCGAGAAATCCCGCTACCAACGCGCCGAACGAAAACCCGACGACGTCGATTTGCACATATCCAAACAACTCGCGAAAGCTATGCGACAAGCAATCAGCGACAGCATCTGCATCGCCGCCCCTCACTGGTGCAGCGGAATCGCCAAAACCGGGTAGATCAGGCGCCCATACGCAGCGGCCTTGTTGGGACAGCGCGGCCACATTGCGCACCCAGTGCGTCCAACTGCCTGCGCCCCCGTGTAGAAGGACAACCGGCCGGCCCTCACCCCAACACCGCCAGACCATGCGCCCTGCACCACAACTCGTGTAGTGGTGACGCGCAGCCTTGTCCAGTTCATCCACATCGGCGAATGAGTTAACGCGCAGAGGAATGGAAGATGGTGACAGCATGTCGACCTCTGAAATTGGCCGAAGAAAATGCAAGCCGCTTTTTTCTAAGCAGCTTTCCACTCTGAAATGCGCTCTGGGCTCTCGCGCGAGTCAGATTCATGGGCTTGAGGCCAATCTCGTTCATTCAGTTTGCAACCATTCAGTTCTGCCTTGAGATAGTGCTTAAGTTTTTCGCAAGGTCACTCTGCACTGCCTGAAGTCTGTCAGACTTGGCACCGCGTGTCGCTCGATGTTTTCTACGTATCGTTTAGAGCAATTGAAGTGCTTATACGTCTCAGTTCAGGAAGCTCGATGGCTGGGCTAGATTGGCTGCGCAAGAAGAGAACCAGCGCTACACAGAATCAGACCCGACCCGCATGGCCGGGTGCACCACATCACCCTTGTCAAGAATCTGCAAATCGTCCAACCAGAGGCTGCATCGGCGCATTGGCAGATCCAAGTGGCATGCAGTGTCGTTGGTGCCACCAAGTTCGAGGTTCGGTCCGAGGGAAAACAGCACGTTGCCATAGAACGCCAAGGCATTCATCACGTGCTCCGACGACAGTTGACGCGTCACCGAGAACTGGTACCAGCGCGCCTTTTCATTGAGCCCCCACCCGATGTGGGAGATGGCATAGGCCCGTGGATCATGGAAGCTGTCGATATAGCTCCTGAGCAGCTCGGCGTCCGTGCCGTCGCCAGTTATTTTGACCACCATGCCCTTCTCCACGTGCAACGTTATCGGGGTCTGCACATACTGTTTGAAGGCGCAAAGAATGTCCCCCGGCTGAAGCACCACGACACCGTCCACTTCCCCGTCATTGCCTTGCGTGAACGAAAAGCCGGAGGGAAAGTGGTCCCACCGTCCGGCCTCGGCCGTGAAGCCGTACTCGGAGATGACCGGGTACTGCCCCAGCTTGTAGACGATGTCGGTTCCCGCGTCCGATGTGAAGCGAAGCTGCTTCGCCGACTCCAGGAGCGTCTTGGCGAACTCGACGCGCCGCTGCAGGTCCGCGGTCGGAAACATCTGCTTGAGCACGTGAAAGGGCTCCATGACGCGCAGCACGCGCGCACCCGCGGCCTGGATCTCCGCCTGCTCCCGGGAAAACAGCAGGCCCACCATGTCGATCACCAGGCTGGCTGCCTTGAGGGTCGCCATGGCCAGGGTATTGCCGACAAGAGGATGGCGACCTTGAACCCCCACTGCATTGGCCTGCTCGCGGCGCACATTGAGGTTGAACGTCATGGCGCCCAGCTGACCGGCCGCGGCCATGAACGCATGCGCGTTGTCCGCCCACTCGTCACCCGCCGTCAGCACCACCACGGTTTCGCCCGGCTTCACGCCGCACAGGGTCAGCTCGCGCGTGAACAGCTCAAGAACTTCGGCATCGACTCTCACTTCTGGCTCCTTCCAACAAGATCAGTATTGGTGGCGACGCAGCACGTCGCCCAGCACCGCGCTGAACCGCGCGAAGTCCTCCGCCTGCATCTGATGCCCCACGCCCTCTATCCGGGCGAGGTGCAGGCCGGGCCGAAGGCCTCTCATCTCCTGGGCATCCGCTTCGGAGACCACGCCACCCTCCTCCGCGCAGACGAGTGATACAGGGACCTGGATCGCCGCCAGGTCGGCAAAGAAGTCCTGGCCATGGAAATCGTCATAGGCCGCATACACGGCGCGCTCGTCGCAGCTGGCCAGCCACTCCGCCCGCAGCCGCTGCAACGGCTCTGGCCAGGGCCGCGCGCTGCTCTGGCGAATCGCCTCCAAGCCTTCCCCTCGCTGGGCGGCCCGAAGCAGACCGAGGGTGCGCGCCAGGGGCACGGGGTAGGGCCGGCGTCCGGGAGCACTGGTCGGCGGATCGAGCAGCACCAGCGAGTGCGCGAGGCCGGGGTTGCGCGCCACCGCCCGTGCCGCGATACGCGCGCCCATCGAGTGTCCGATGACCAGCGGCGCGCTGTTGCACATGGTGTCGAGAAAGGCTTTCAGATCAGCCGCGCAGGCGTCGAGGCCGTAGTCCAGGTGAGGTCCGGCTTCGGACAGGCCGCGCCCCCGCACGTCCAGGACAAAGCACCCGTGGCTGTTCGCGAGCCAGTCGCCAACGTGGCTCCACAAAATGGCCGGGCTCACGATGCCCGGCACGATGACCACCGGCTGACCCTTGCCCGGAAAGTGCAGGTAGTGCTGGCGAATGCCATTGGCCCGGACATGAAAACCTGTGCCGCCGTTCACGCCAGTCCCCTCAGGCGACCTGCCGCAGCGCACCGACGAGTTCCTCTGTCGGCATCACATCGGCATATTTGCTGGCCATATCGAACAAGTTCACCGCGTGCGAGGTCTGCGACCGGTCATAGACGGCGTCCTCCGGCACCACCACCTTGAAGTTCAAGGCACAGGCGTCAATCGCCGTCGCTCGGATGCAGCCGCTCGTGGTGCATCCGGTGACAACAACGGTGTCGACACCGAGTCCCACCAGGTGACTCGTGAGCGGTGTGCCGTGAAACGCGCTGGCCTGAAACTTGGGGATGAGGATGTCCGCGGGCGCGGGCGCCACCTCCGCCACGAAGTCATAGCCGTGCTGGGGAATGTCCATGACGCCGGGGACTTTTTGCTCGAACTGGCCCCGGTTGTGGGGGCCCTTGGGCGCGACATACGGATACAGGATAGGCGCGCCCATGCGCCTGAACACCTCGACCAGTCGCGCAATGTGCGGCAAGGCGCGCCAGCCGTATTCGCCGCAGCTGGTCGGCAGCGTCTCGATCGCTTCCTCGATGGGCAGGGGCTTGTCGCCCATCGAGCGGTACTGCACGTCGATGATCAACAGGGCCGGGCGCTTGCCCAGGCCCGTCGGCATCCCCCATCCCGTCTTGCGGTAGAGGGCTTGTTCGTTCTCGGGAATGACGCCGTCCCAGGGACGCCCGCGCGTTTTGATGGCGGTCAGCATTCAGATCTCCACCGTAGTGGCGTCATAAGCGAGCAGCCAGTCGTATCGCTCGCGCACCACGGCGGGCGACCAGTTTTTCTCGATGTACTGGCGGGCGGTTTCGATCTGTTCCAGGGCCGGGTCGTGGAAGACTTTCAGCATGTCCATCGAATTTGCCTTGGTGCGATTGGCGCGCGCCACCCGGGCGACTTCATACCGCCGCAGCGCGGCCTCGATGTCGGCCGGCTGAGCCTCCAGGCAGCGCGCCAACACATAGGCGTCTTCAAAGGTCATGTTCACCCCCATGCCGAGATAAGGCGTCATGGAATGGCAGGCGTCTCCCACCAGCGTCACCCTGGCGCGAGACCAGTTGGCCAGCGGATCCCGAACGAACAAGCCCCAACGGAACAAATTCTCGGAATTGATGAACAGGTCGAGGATGTCCTGGTTCCAACCCTCGAAGTCCTTGAGCGCGTCGGACAATTCGCCGCGCTCGGACCAGGACTCGGCCTGCCACACCTCGCTGTCGACTTGCGCTGAAAAGCTCACGAACTGCTCCCCGTTGCGCTGCACGGGGTAGCAGGTCACATGCGCCGTGGGCCCGACCCATGTCGAAGCGAGGGCGCGCCGGTGCTGCGGCTTCAGCTTCGACATGGGCGCCAGTCCCCGCCAGGCATTTGCGCCGGTGTACCGAGCGGGCGACTCGCCAAAAATGGACTGCCGCACCCGTGAATGCGCACCATCGCAACCGACCACCGCGTCGCCCTCGATGGCCTGGCCGTCATCCAACAGCAGGCGCGCCCGCCCCTCGACCGTCTCCGCCCCCACCGAGCGAACGCCGAAATGCACAGCGCCGGGTTTGAGCTTGAGCACCGCTTCGTACAGGATGCGCTGCAACTCTGCGCGCAGCACCTGGATGAGGGTGTGGTCGACCTTGGAGTCTTTCGCATCGCGGTTGTAGACCGAGTACTCCTCCCCTGTCTTCCAGAAGCGGATCACCCGGTCCTCGGGGTCCAGGTTGATGGCCTGCAGCTCCTTCTTGAGACCGAGCTTTTCCATGACGCGGCTGCCGTTGGCCGAGATCCAGAGCCCCGCGCCGACCTCGCGCAGTTCGGGGGACTGTTCGTAGACGTCCACGTCGAAGCCCTTTTGCAGCAGGGCGAGCGCCAGACACAGGCCTCCCATGCCGGCCCCTGCGATGATCACATGCCCTTTGCTGGGTGTGTTGTGTTGAGTCATTTTTTCTCCGGTTCAAAACTCAGTGGGTTGTGCACGAGGTCCTGAATGGCCTCGAGAATCTTCACGTAGCCCGTACAGCGGCAAATGTTGCCGCGCAGGAAGTGGCGAATGGTTTCTTCCGACGGGTTTTCGTAGAGGGACAGCATCGACTTGACCGCCAGGATCATTCCCGGCGTGCAAAAGCCGCATTGCAGCGCGCCGTGGGCGATGAACGCACGCTGCACCGGGTCCAGCCGCCCCTCGTAGGCCAGGCCTTCGATGGTGGTCACGTGGCGGTTGTGCACGTCCGCGCACAGCGTGGTGCAACTGGACGTCGGCATGCCATCGACCAGCACGGTGCAGGCGCCGCAGACCTGGACGTCGCAAGAGCGCTTCGTTCCGGTCATTCGCAGCCGCTCGCGCAGCACGTCAATGAGTAGCTCGCGCGGCTCGATCTCAAGGGACTGCTCCGTATCGTTCAGCGAGATGTCCACCCGGATGAGCGGAAAGGCAGGTGTGGCATGGCTCATTTCAAGCATTCCTCCAAGACACGCTTGGCCAGCACGGTGACCAGGTGTCGCTTGTAGTCGGCACTTCCATGAAGGTCGTCGTGCGCGGTCAACTGCTCGGCCTCCGCGCTGACGACGGGTTCCAGCGCGCGCCAGGCCACCTCGAAAGATGCGCCGGGCGAAAGGCTTCGGGCCGCCTCCTCGGTGCGCACGAGCGCCGTGGGCACCGCGGCGATGGCGCCCACCCACAAGTGCAGCCGTTGCGGCCCCTGGGGGCACCACACCGCCGCCACGCCGACCGCTGGGCGCTCGGTGTGGCCAAACGAGCGGTACGCCGACCGGTCGCCGGGTCGTTGGGGCGGTATCTCGATGGCGGCCAGCAATTCGTCGTCCTCCCTCGCCGTGGAAAACTCTCCCAGGTGAAAGGCGCGCGAGGGCACCACCCGCTGTCCCCGAGTGCTTGCCAGCACGAGACGCGCATCGAGTGCACAGAGCATCGTCGGCGCGTCGGCATGCGGCTCCGCGAAGCACAGGACTCCGCCCAGCGTGCCGGCAACCCGTACGCGGATGTTAGCCACATGCTCGCTGAGATGGGCATAGCCCGGCAGATGCTGGCGAACCAATGGATCGTTGGCGATCAGGTGATGCGTGCACAAGGCGCCAATGCGAAGCCCGCCGTCGTCCAGTTGCCGGATGCCGCGCAGTTCCTCCAACGGCTTGATGTCGATCACATGGTCGTACTCCAGCACACGGGCCTTCAATGCAACCAGCAGCTCCGTGCCCCCCGCGTGAAAGGTGGCGGCATCGCCGAGACAAGCCTTCAGCGCCAGGGCCTCGTGCAGGCTGGCCGGGCGGTGCAGGGTGAAGCGCGCTGGACGCATCAGTCGGCTCTCCGACCGAGCCCGGCGGCCACGCCCAGCAGCGGCGCGACCAACCACCAGCCAGGCGACTGCTGGAAGGCGGTGGTGGCCGCATAGGCCACCACGCAGGCCACGGCCACGCTGATCCCGACACGCGGCCATTGCAGCACCAGTTCCACCCCGCGCGCGGGCCGCTGCGCCGCGGGAGCGGGAGCAGAAACGGGAGCGGGAGCGGGGGCAGGGACGGGTCCGAGCGGGGCAGGCGCGGCCGGAGCGCTCCCCAGCGCAGCGCGTGCAATCACCTGCGCGGGCGCCACCGGGGCCGCCTGCTCCGGCGAGAACCCCGCCAGTTCGTTGCGCAGCCTCCGCTCGAATTCGGCGAACAGTTCGTCGGACTTCTTCTTCACGACTGGATAGCCCAGGGACGCCAGCTTGCCTGCCACTTGCATCTGCGCCTCGACGCCCAGCACGCACTCGGGGCCGCTCTCGCCTTGGCGTTCGTTCAGATTGACCGCCATGTGCACCTCGATGGAAGTGCCCGTGAGCTTGTCCCGCCCTTGGGCGCTGAGTTCGACGTGGCGCTCGAGCGTGTAGGCGCCAAGCACGATCGTGGTCGGCAGCTCCAGCTTGAAAGGCCCGATCTTCTGCTTCATCAGCGCGGAGAACGCCTTGAGCGGCTCGATCTCCGTGACGTTCTCGCACCCGGGGATGAGTCCCGCGACCCGCTGCACGTCGAAGAAGATGGCCCACAGCTGGGCGGCGGATGCCGGCAGGGTGGCGTCGATTCTGAAGTCCATGTTGTCCTCGTCAGTTTTTGTCTTTGGCCTTGGCGGCTGTGAGCGCCCGCCAAACGCGTTCCGGTGTCAGCGGCAGATCCTTGATTCGGACGCCCCAGCCGTCGTACAAGGCATTGGCCACGGCGGGCGCCACCGGAAGGATGGCGCCCTCCCCGCCTCCGCGTGCGCCAAAGGGGCCAGGACCATCGAGGCTTTCAATCAAGGTGGTGCCCACGTGCAGCGGCACGTCCTGCGTCGTCGGAACGCGGTAGTCGAACAACGTGCCGTTCACCACCTGGCCGTCCTCGTAGACGTATTCCTCGAAGAGCGTGTGCCCCAGTCCCATGACCATGGCACCCTCGTCCTGACCTTCGGCGGCTTTGGGATTCATTACGTAGCCAAGGTCGGCGGCTCCGCCGACGCGAACCACGCGAATGTCGCCCGTGTCCTCGTCCAGCTCGATCTCGCAAGCCCCGGCGCCGGTCTCCCAGAACAGCGGGGCCACCTTGAATGCGCCATTCTTCGTTTCGGGGTTCACCCGGCCCACGCCGAGAAATTCGCCGGCGGTCATCCCGTTGAAACGACGGAACAGCTCGATGAGGGCAAGGGACCCTTCGGGACCGTCGACGCGGCCTTCTTCCAGGCGGTAGCTCGCGGGATCGCCGCCCAGCACCGACGCGGCCACCTCGCCCACCTGGCGCAAGATGTCCTCGCAGGCCAACTGGACCGCCAAACCGATGATCACGGTCGAACGGCTGGCGCCGGTGCCCCAGTCATAGGGCGCGAGCAGAGTATCGGGCTCGGATGCGGCAATCATGCGCAGGGGCTGGCGCAGCAGCTTGTGGGCGACGATGCGCAGCACCCCCCGGTTTCCCTGGCCGATCTCCACCGAGTTCGCCGAGACGTTCACCGAGCCGTCCGCGCGCAGACGAACGGTCGCGCCGCCGATGGGCATGATGCCCGGGTCGCTGATCCCGACGGCAACGCCGCGGCCACGACGACGCGGACCTTGCGACCCGGGCAGCGCTTCCAGCGTTTCGATCGCCTTGCGCAGCGAGTTGCGCATGTCTACGTCCAAGGGCCGCAGATCCGGCTTGATGGTCTGCCCCTTGTCCGCCATGTTGAGGAGGCGGAACGACACCGGGTCCATGCCGCAGGCGTGGGCCATGATGTCCATCTGCGACTCCGTCGCCCACACGGCCTGCGGCCCGCCAATCGAGCGGAATGCCGCGCCGGGCACCGTGTTGGTGTAGACGCCGTAGGACTCCAGGCGCAGGTTCGGAATGTGATACGGCCCAATGGCTCGTATCGCGGCCTTGATGGCAATGGCCGGACCGGTGTCGGCATAGGCGCCCCCGTTGAGCACCGCCTTGACGGATTTCGCGGTGATGCGCCCAGCGGCATCCACCGCGGTCTTGACCGTGATCTCCGCATCCAGGCGACGACACGTCAGCATCGACTCGGCGCTGGAGAGGCAGACCCGCACGGGAGCGCGTGCCTTCCATGACAGCGCGGCAACCAGCGGATCGATCTTGACGGAGGCTTTGCCGCCAAAGCCGCCACCGATATAGGGCGAGTGCACGCGCACGCAGGCCAAGGGAATGCCCAGCGTTTCGGAGCACACGCGGGCGATGGCCGTGGGTGTTTGTCCGCCGCTCCAGATTTCCAGCGAATGCGGCTTCCAGTCGGCAACGCACACATGGGGCTCCATGGCGAAGTGGAACACCATCGGAAACGTGAAGGTGTCTTCGAAGACGCGGGCCGCGACGGCGTAGGCCTGTTCCACGTCACCGCTGCTGTAGCGCCAGTGCTGGAAGATGTTCGTGCCTTCCACCGGGCTGGCCTCGCCTCGAAAGTAGAAGTCCTTCAGCTTGTCCATCACGTCGTGGACGCGCGGAGCGCCTTCGGCCATGGCCTCTCGTGCCGTCGTTACGAAGGGCAGGGACTCGTACTCGACCACGATGGCTTCCACGGCCTCCTCGGCGGTGGCCTCGTCGATGGCCGCAACCGCCGCGACAGGGTCGCCCACATAGCGAACCTTCTCGACGGCGATCACGTCGCGGTCCCGCAGATAAAGCCCCCAACGGTTGGCTGTGCCCGGCAGCCGCGCCAGGTCCGCCCCCGTGAGCACCGCCACCACGCCCGGCAGGGCCAGCGCCGCGCTCGTGTCGATGCGGCGAATGCGTGCATGCGGCACCGTGCTCCGCAGAATCTTTCCTTGCAGCATGCCGGGCACCACGACATCGCTGGCGAAGATCGCGTCGCCCGTCACCTTCTGCAGGTAGTCGGCCCGCGGCTCCTGGTGGAGCGGAAGTTTTGCCTGAGAATGCATACCGGACTCCGGGCCGTCACTCGTCCAAGGTAATGTGGGACTTGCTAATGACTTCGGACCACGTCTTGGTTTCCGCGGCCTGACGCTTGGCTACCGCTTCGGCCGAACTGAAGGATGCCTCCACGCCCACCGCGCCCAGCCGCTCCTTGACCTCGGGCGAGGCCATGGTCTTGGCGATTTGGGGCCCTATCTTGGAGAGCACACCCTTTGCAATGCCGGACGGCGCATAGAGCGCAAACCACGTCACGGCTTCAAAGCCGGGCAGGACGGTTTCTGACAGTGTCGGGACGTTGGGCATGGCCTCCGCTCGCTTTGCCGTCGTCACGGCAAGCGCCTTGAGCTTGCCCGCTTTGATCTGGGTCAGCACGGCCGGCCCCTGCTCGATGGCCATCACCACCCGCCCAGCGAGCAGATCTACCACCATGGGGCCGCTGCCTTTGTACTGGACAGCGAATAGATCTACGCCAGCACGCTGCTTAAACAGCTCCATGAACACATGCTGCGACGTGCCCTTGCCAGCTGAGCCATAACCATACTCCCCCGGTTTGGCCTTGAGGTAAGCGATTAGTTCTTGGATGGTATTGACCGGTAGCGAAGCCGGCACAACGACATAGGATGGATTGAAGCCCAGGATAGAGACCGGCTCGATACGCCGCGCAACATCCTGCATGCGCGGGTTGAGCTGGGGTAGGACGGAAAACATAGACGACGCGCCAATGAGCAGCGTGTGCCCATCCGGCGGCTGCCGGGCTACGTACTCTGCGCCGATCAGCCCTGACGCGCCTGCTCGGTTGTCAACGACAGTTGGCTGCCCCCACTCCGCCAACCCATTGGCCACTGAGCGGGCATAGAGGTCCGTAGCCCCGCCCGGAGGGTACGGCGCAACGATGGTAATCGGCTTGTTCGGAAAAGTCTGCGCTGGCGTCGGAATGGTCAACGTCAACAGGGATAGCCCGGCAAACGCCAAGACAAGGACCTTTTTCATCTTGAACATCAGTGACTCCAAAAAAGGGCAGAACTAAGGGTGCAAGCACATCGTTGCGTCCTGCGGAATGACATACCTCACAAGGGAATTTCATTCTGCAGTACGATACGATATGATGTCAAGCAGAATTTCTCCGCTGACGCGCTCGAATGAACGCGTCAGCCAACGATTGCGGATGGAGCGAATGACAGTTAAACGGGAAGACGAGCAAAAAGCCGGTGGCGTGGCCGCGGTGGAGAGAGCGTTTGCCATCCTTCACGCCTTCAAGGCTGGCGACACATCCCTCAATTTGAGCGAGCTGGCTCAGCGGACTGGCATGTACAAGAGCACCATTCTGCGAACCATGACCTCGCTAATTCGCGAGCACTGCATAGTCCGCCTGGACGACGGCACCTACCAACTTGGGTCCATGCTGTTGCACTGGGGAGGGCTCTACCAAGCCGCCCTGCGGTTGGATGACCACGTGCCGGCGATCTTGCGCAGGCTCGTCCAGGAGACAGGCGAAGGCGCCTCGTTTTTCACGCGCGAAGATAACCTTCGGGTGTGCCTTTTTCGGGTCGACTCCCCAAAATCTGTGCGCGACCATATCCGCACGGGGGATTTGCTACCGTTGGACAAGGGTGCCGCAGGCAGAGTGCTGTCCAGTTTCGACCGCACGCTCATTCGCAATGCGGAGTTTCCGAACTACCCTCTCATCGTCACTGTGGGGGAACGCGAGCCTGACATCGGCGCAGTCGCGGCCCCGGTATTCGGCCCTATGGGCAGCCTGCGCGGAGCGCTTGCGGTCTCAGGACCGGCCGCCCGCTTTTCAGCCGAGCTAATACCCGCGATGTCGCAGTCCGTCCTCAAAGCCGCTTCCGACTTGACGCGACGCCTTGGTGGCGACCCCTTCGTGTTCGACGCCGCACTTTCCCCAACTACCGCTTCGGCCTGACAAGGCTGTAGTCGTCGATGTAAAAAGGGGTTAGACACTTCCCAGGAAAGCCCCCTCTACTCTAAAGCAGCAACCGGTGTGTTCAGTAATCCGGGGCGCCAGCAAACTAAGCTGCAGCTCGGACATCAGACGGTTGGAAAGCGTGGGGCGATTCGGTAGCCCTGCGGCCGCGTTGGGTGAAGGCTGTGACTTACGAACAGATGAGAGCTTCAGTGACATACCTCAAAGGCGCAGCCTGCATTTGAGAGGACTTACGCACTACAGAGTAGCCTAGCTTGCCAAGCCGCGCTGCCTACTGAACGCCCACGTCACGCTCCTGCCAACAATGGTCACCGTCAAGTGCTGGCCTAGCCGCTGCTCGATCACTTGCTTCCAAGGCACAAGCGTAAAGCCAAGCCCATCACTGAGCATGGCGAAGCGCCCACTGGTAAGCAGCACACTGCGGCGATAGACGCCTGAAACACGCTCGCCCTCCACAGCCGCCCGGTACTGCAACCCAGTGTCACCAGCAATGCCGCGCGCTGCCGCGTGCAGTTCACGTTCACGCAACGTTCCAAGCAAGTTTCCAGTAAGCACAACACTTGTCTCACGTCGGTGGGCAAGTCCTTGCTCAACCAAAAACTCGGTTCGATGAAGCAGCGCCTCACGCACCTCGCTTCCAAAACCACTACTCGCCGTGCCGACCGCACCGCCGATCAACTGCCTATCCAGCCACGTCTCGCCGATAGCACGTATCTGCTGGTTGATTGGCAAGTGCGAATGGATCCTTACGCTCCCGTCCAGAGTTCGCTTTTCATCGTGCTTGCGCGCTCGCTTGGGCAGGTCGGCAGGCACACGCCAGACGCCCTTCGCGACGTGCTCGACCAGTCCTGCGCGCCGAAGTGCTTCCAGACGGCGCACGTGCGCGGCCACAATCTCTTGCGGATCGCCGCGCCCGCGCTGCGCGCGCAGCAGTGTGAGGTGAAGGTCGGTGCGGTAGAGATCGCCCTCAGCGAGCCCTGCAATGGTCTTGTCCACGGCACGCCCATCGACTTCGCCGCGCGCCTCGACCACAGCACCGGTGGGGAAATTTTCAAGTGCTGCACCTGCCGGCAGCACGATGTAATGCGCGCGTCCGTCGATGCCGTCGATCACTAGGTAGCTGCGCTCCAGCAACTCGTCGGCCAAGCCCTTACCAACCACTCGGCCGATCACAGGTCGCAAGGGCTCGCGGGATGAAAACACGGCCATCTCGCGCTGTTGCGCGCCTAGCGCCCGCTGCATGGTCCGAACAATGTCACCGCGTTCGCCCATGGCACGCAACATGGGCTCAACATCCGACCGCAGCCGCCAGCGGTTGATGCCGTCCGGCTCGGCCAGTCCCATCGCGGTGAGGCGCTGCAAACGGCCGATCAGCACGGCGCGCAGACGGCGTGTTGAGCCCTCGGCTGCTAGCACCACTACGCCATCGTGCAACTTTTGGACCTGCTGCAAGCGGCGGTCCAGGCTGGTCCAGCGCTCCTGGTCCACCTCGCGCAACATACTCTCGCGAATCTCCCTCTCGGTGCGCGGCCCCAGCCATTCTGTCGCCAGCTCGCCGGCACGAAGTCGCATGCCGTGGGCGATGTAGTCGCGCGCGATAATTAGGTCATTGCCGGTCTTGTCGCGCCCGCGCACCACGACGTGTGTGTGGGGGTTGTCGGTATCCCAGTGATCGACGGCCACCCAATCCAGGTGAGTCTCCAAGTCTACCTCCATGCGGACCATTAGTTCACGCGTGTAGTCGCGCAACTCCTCAAGCTCTACAGCATCCTCTACCGAAACAATAAAGCGGAACTGGTGTCGGTCGCTCCGCCCCCGCTCTGCAAAGTCCCTCAGGTCTGCCGTATCCGTGTCGGCGCCATAGGCCTGCCCGCGTTGCCCATCGCGGGTGGTGCCCTCGCGTTCGATGTAGCGCAGATGCGTAACCCCCGATTGGGCCCCGACCTTCTTGAGCACGACGATGCGCGACTTGATGACCACGCGCCGGGCGTTCGCGGCCAGTTTGCGCCCCGCCATACCCGCGGCGACCCGCCCCCTTCCAAAGGTCGATGCAGTCCGTCCTCCGATGGCACCTGAAGCCTTCGCGCCGGACTTCGAAACGGCTTTCAGCACCTGCGCGACAAACCGCTGCGACCCAGGACCTGAAACCGCCTTCGGGGCCCCCGGCCGTACTCGGAACTGGTCCCCTTCCTGCCTACCCTTACGCGAAGCCATGGCACAAGATCCAGCATGGCATAGCGCAGCAGATCCAAGGCGGCACGCAGCAGAATTCGGCGCGATGCGGCATCGCGTGCCCACGCAGCACCCAGCACTGCCAGCGCGGTGCCGCCCTCAACCCACGTGCAGACTGGCTTGGAGAGTGCATGCGTGCCGCCCCTTTTATCTTGCCCTCCGTCTTCGCCTCCCGCATCCGCTCCCGGCTCCGACACGCCGCCAGCCACGCAGCGAGTGCGAAGCGCTGCCCCAAAGGCAGCGAAGGTGCAGCAGGCGCTGCACGCTGGCGGCAAAAAATCTGCACGGTGGAGTGCAGCCCGCGCACATGCGTCGGTGCATTTCGGCAGCATCGGCGGCGTGGTACAGAGCACGCTCGCAATGCAGGCTGAGTGCAGGCCCGCACCAGGCGTGGACGCACCACGCAGTTTGTGCAGACGCGAGAAATAGTACCGTTCATGGCGTGCCCCAGGTCCACAACGGATGCGCGCTGCCAATCACTACTGACGCATCGACAGGACCGAAGTAGCGGCTATCGAACGACGCCGGATGCACATTGCTGAGCAGAAAAAGTTCACCATCTGCAAGCGCTCGACACCGTACCCATGACTGCATCGGCCGGTGCGTGCCATCCTGCGCCAGCACCGCCGCCACGAGCACGCCATCGATGCGCACGGCCCCCTCTCCCACGCACACCGACTGCGGCGACACAGCACCTATCCGCTTGAGCAAAGGAACGCCCGCAGGCAGGTATCCGCGCTGTGCCGCGAGGGCCGCCACACCCGCCGGAAGGTGGACCAGCACGACGCCACCGACATGCAGCGAGTCAGGCGATCCAATGCGGTACCAGCCACGAGGCACGCTGTCGCTCGGGTTGTAGACCAACCGCACGGGGAGCTGCACCACCGCTGGCGCACACAGCACAGCGACGCCGATGCTCATGCAGGCCAAGGCCATGCGGCGATTCATCGCAACGCCTCGCGCGCAAGATGCGCCGCATGCCGCTCGGCCGTATAGGCCGGCAGCGGCTGCCGCGCAGCCAACCGGTTACCCACCATGCGCCAGTAGGTGGCGGCAACGGTGCAGGGATTGATGCCCAATACCTCGATGGCATCAATGGCCGCAAGCACCGCCTTGACCTGCGCCTCGCCATCGGCACGCAGCAGTATTCGCGCGCCCGGCAGCACACCCGCTACGCGCTGCGCGTCTTCGAAAGGCGTCGGCGCCTGTATCACCAGGAGCTGCCAGAGCACCGTTCCATAGATGTTGCCGATCCACTTCACGCGACAGCAAACGGCGCCTGGCATGAACATCGCCACGCGCCGCCAACGGTCCAGCACAATCTCCGCCGTCGGCTGCCCAAACCGCAACCAGACGTTCACCCGATCTTCGACGAAAGCGAGCGAAACACGCATGCGGGTCGGCCTCTGCGGCACCCTGGCCTGCAGCGGAGTCTGCCGGACGGCTGGCGCCAGATGGGATACCGGCGCCGTCATGCCACGTCCTCCGGATACTCGCGCTCCAGCAACTCGCGCAGCATGTCCGCCGCTGTGATGCCACGCCGGAACGCTAAAACCTTGATGCGCCCGCGCAGCGCCGGTGTCACATCGATGGTGAGCCGCGCGGCGTAGATGGAGGCCTTGGCCGGTATCTCAGGCGCGTCCGCCTGCCGCACCCAGGTTGATGCAGGATCTGCCCCGGGCCTGCGTCCGATCGGCACCCTGTGCGGCGTCACTACTGGAGGGAGTGCCGTCATCCCAGCACCTCCCGCACGGCCTGCGCGAGCGCCACGATCTCACGTGCGGCCGCGCACTGCGGCGCCACTTCGCACGCCAGCCGCCCTGCTGCCACGCTGTCGGCGAACACGATGCGCTGCGAGACTTCAGTCTCCAGTGCGGCGAAAGGCTGGTCCGCGAGCGCTGCACGCGCTTCACGCCCGATCACCGTGCCGACCACGCGCCGGTTGACTACAAAGGCGGCGCGCAGCTGCGGCCGGAACACCCGAGCCTCCGTGATGAGCTGCACCATCTCGTAGCTCGCCCACACGTCGTAGGCGCTGGGCTGCACCGGGATCAGGACCAGGTCGGCAGCCAGCAGCGCGGAGCGCGCAAGCGCTGCGACCCTGGGCGGCCCGTCAATGACCACGAAATCCGCCTGCAGGGCGATCTGCGGGGCTTCCTGGTGCAAGGAGTCCCTGGCCAGCCCGAACACCCCGTACAGCCGCTCCTGGCCGCTCTGGAGCCGCCGTTGCGCCCAGTCGAGGGCGGAGCCCTGCGGGTCGGCATCGAGCAGCGTGACGCGGCTGCCTTGAAGGGCCAGTTCGCCCGCCAGGTGCGTGGCAAGCGTGGTCTTCCCTGCCCCACCTTTCTGGTTGAGCAGGGCGATCACTTTGCCAGGGCGATTGCCTTGCTTTCCTGCTGGAAAGTTTTGGGATTCTGGACCTGCCTGATTTGCCATCGCAGAAGCATTGCTCAAATCTTGAGCACCTGCTGTTCGCGCGCGCGTGACTTCCATTTATGTATCCCTTTAGTTGTTTAGGGAGTGCCAAAACCGTTGCTGGGCGCGGCGTTCCGGTCGATTGGTGCGGGCGTTCCACCGATACCCATGCGGGTGATCCCCCGAGGGTCGTGCGGGCGATCCACCGAGCCCATCCCCAAGCCATCCACAGGTTCTTCAACAGAATCTGTGGACAAGTCGCTCAGGGGTCGGTTGTCCGGATCGGGCAGAAAGGCCAGCCACTCAATGCCGCCACAGCGCTCAATGGACAGCCAGTAACCCGGCAGCGCCTGGCGCCGTGCCAGGTTGCGAACCTGGATCGCAAAGTCGGAGGGCCGCTGCAGGCTGCCCGACTTCAGGTGAAGATGGCGCATGTCGAAACGCCAGCCCGCCTGCTGTCGCCCACCGTGCTTGCGCACCAGCCGGTACAGCCAGCGCTCAATCCCCCCGGAAAGCCGGAAGTACGTGGGATCGAGCGTGAGCACCAGTCCCTCATCCACCACACCGGTGAAGAACCAGTCGGCCAGAATGAGTTCGATGCCGTCGGAACGCCCCCCGGGCTGGACGTACTCCTTCCACTCGTTGATCCAGGAGAAGCGGTGCACCCGCATGGCGCCGTTCGGGCGCTCGCGCTGGCGCAACGTCGTGGCGACGGTTGTGGACTGCAACCGGTCCAACGCGGCGCGCAGCGCCAGGTAGTCACTGCGGCCGGTGCCACGCTGTGCGAAGCGCAGGATCTCGTAAGGCGTGGCCACCATCAGGCGCGAAGGCGCAATGCCTTCCTTCTTGGCCTGGATGATCTGGCTCGCCGCCCAGATCAGCACGTCGGCATCCCAGATGGTGGCGATGCCGTGCTCGGGCACCCCCTCCACCGTAAGAGAAATGCCGCCCGCTTCAAATCGATCGGCACAATGCGCGGCGATTTGGCGAGCGAGAAGAACGGATAGGCCATAAGGTCCTGCGCATCGCGCAACGCTATGTCGCCGCCCGGCAACGCGCGGAACAGCGACAGCTGTTCGCGTTCGTTCGGGCGCTTTGACATCCGTGGTGCCTCTCTCGTCCGGTCAGATCAACGGACGGATTCGCGCTGCACGTAGCCGGGGTCCGAGGTCATGCCGTAGGCACGGCCATCGGCCCAGGCACGCAGGTCGGTGGCCGCATAGACCACCCGTGCGCCGAACTTCCGGAAGCGCGGGCCACCACCGAGAACACGCTGCTTCTCCAAGGTGCGCGGAGAGAGCCGCAGAAAGGCGCCCGCTTCTTCGGTGGTCAGGAACTCAGGATTTGCAGACGCTGCGGGGACAGTACCCGCAGAGGACTGCGGCGCAGCCGCTTCAGCTGCACGGAACGGAAAAGAACTGGCAACGGCCATGACGGACTCCATCGCTGTCGATGGGCCGCAAACCATTCGCGGCCCGATGGAGGCAGTCTCGGAAATCGGGCCCGATCCAGGCAGGGAGAGATTTAGCGCACCGGTTCGTCTCCGGGGGGCTTTGCAGCGGGATCCAGCACACCCGCCAGGGACAGGTACCCGCCATGCATGAACGCCTCAGCCCGCCGCAGCAGGTGACGCACCTGCGCGCGGAGTTCGCCATCCTCGTGCCAGCGCAGGACGACGGCTTCGAGGCCGAACAGGGCCTGGGCGATGTCGCGATGCGACGCTCCTGACTGTGAAGCATCGAGCGCCTGGAGGGCGCGCAGGTGCAGCAAAGCGGCACGGGTGGCCGCCCGCACGTGCGAGATCTGAGGCGCATGGCCTTCCAGGGCCTGTGCCTGTTCGCGGTACCCGTCGAGCTGACAGCGAAGCCCCGGAGTCAGCGGCACGGCGCCCGCATAGGCGTCGCCATCCTCCAGAGTGCCTGAGAGCGACAAGCGCATGCGCAGCGCACTGAGATCTGCGGTGAGTGCCAGGTCGTGGCCATCCATCACCAGGCGCTTGCGCCCCGGGATGCGCCACAGATCGAACCGACGGGTTGCGGCACCATGCGCACGCACGGCACGCACATGCAGCAGCCCGTCAGAGGAGGACAGCCACAAGGGATGGGCAACCCGTCCATCCAACTCTGGATCTTCGGCGACATCGCAACCCCCAGCGGGCAAAGGACACCACGCGCTTGCGTCGGGCCCAATCCGTGCGGTAACCGGAATGGCGGCGCAAATACTCCCAGGCGAGAGCCGGGTCGTCGAGCTCCAGCACGTACAGATAGGCGGCCGACACACCCCACGGGGCATGGGGAAGATCTTCGGGGGCGGGTGTGGTCACGGAATCCTCCAGCAAAAGAGGGAAACCTGCCACAGAGAGAAAGTTACAGGGTCGCTATCTCGGCGACGTCACGTCGCGCGCGAGGCGATCGAAAAAGGATTGTGTCAATCAGTCGTTGATCGAGCCGTCGCGCTGCGCGTCGGCCAGATAGCCCGAGAGCGTCTGACGGGGCTTGAAATGCGGATCGGCCACGATGCGCATGCCCCGTGGGCCCCGCACCCCCTCCAAAGCGGAGAGGCTGACATACCCCAACTCTGGACTCCCCGTGCCAGCATCGCACAGCCCGAACGCTCGGTCTCCATCGGCATCCAGCTCCGTCAGCAACCACACGGCCCCAGCATCCAGCGTGTAGAGCTTGACGACTGGCAGAGGGTCCACTGCCTCACCACGCGCACGCACTGCGCCGTTGGCCAACATCTGGCTTTGCTGTTCGTTGGTAAGAAATGTCATTAGAGGTATCCGTATGGCGGAATACTACTTCGACTGTTCGTCGGCCCGAGTCGGTGAGAACGCAATTGAGTGCGCGCCCTGCAAAACTCATTTTATGAGTTAAAGATAACGTGGTTTTAATTGATGTGAAACACAAAGCTCCCTGGCATGCAAAAGCCAGGAGTACAGCGCGGGCGCCCCACCGGCGCGACGACGTTTGACGCAGGTCCCGCACGGGCCTTCGGCGACGCCGTGCGCCACCTGCGCACTCTGGACGGCACCGCTCAAGAAACGCTGGCACACCTTGCCGGTATTGAGCGATCGCACATGGGCAAAATCGAGCGTGGGGAGCACATGCCAACGCTGGCGTTGATACTGAAGATCGCACGTGCATTGGGCCGCAGCGCCAGCGAACTGATGCTGGAAACCGAAGCCCGTTTGCCCATGAGCGACGGATGAAGCGATATTGGCCATCCGCACACGCTGACAGCCAACGCACTGCGACTACGCCACAATCCGCCCCGCAAGACGCGCCTCACACGCGTAGGCACTCAGCCGCTTCTGTGGAGTGAAGTGCAGGCCCCGTTCCACCGGAAGCCCCAGCCGGCCGCGCACGGTTGCAAGTTCTGCCAGGCTGACCCACCCCAATTCGGGATAGCCCAGACCCAGGTCGCACAGCCCAAACACGTGGTCGTGATCGTCCGGGTCCATCTCGGTCAGCAGCCAGGTCGCACCGGCGTCCGGGGTGAACAGCTTGAGCACTGGAGCAGGGTCAAAGTCTTCTTGTTCGAGGGACTGCCGGCCGTTGACCAACAGTTGCGCGCGTTGTTCGTCCGTACTGAGCTTCGTCATGGTCTTCTCCTTGGAAGGAATCAGGGCGGGATTGCCCGAGACCGGAAGCAGCACGGCGCAGCGCAGCCGTCAGGGTTCGAAGACGGCCGCCAGGACGCCAGCGCGGTCCGGCCAAGCCGGAGACGCGCACATCCGTAAATCCGCAAAGACACATTGACGGAAAACCGCAGACTCGTGGCCCCATCGCGACGGGTTTGCAGAAACCCACAGACCAGCAAATCCACAGATCCAAAAATACGCCCATCCGCAAACACGGATGAACGCTTTCCCGGATTTGCGCACCACCGCAGGACGGGACAACTCACGCCCCCTCTCTACTCCCCGAAGCCATGTGACAAAAGCGCCCCGCTGAGCGGGGCGCCGAGGGCGACGTCAGTCGCCCTTGCTGCGCGACCAGATCAGGTTGTGCGCACCATCCTCGCCTTCGACCAGGCGGGCGTAGAGGGTGGCAGGGAACGACGGATCGTCCAGGGTCACGGACAGGTAGGGGCGCTCCGCCTTGCTGAGTTTCTTCCAAGCTGCGCCGATCTCCAGTCCATTGCCGGCGACGACGCGGTAGTCCGGAGCGTTCTCGCTTGCCTTGTCGCTGGGCACGAGCCTGACCTTGACGTTGAGCGTCAGGGTGCGAACCGTGCCGGTGTAGCTGCCGTTCTGTGCGGTGAAGGCGCCGATGTTGGCCATGATGAAGTCCTTTCGAAGTTGTCCAGGTCGCGCCCATCGCGGCCTTGGCGTGATCCGATGGGCGAGGGTCGGGCGCGCCGCATCCCGCAGCGAAGCACAGGGGCCGCAGCGCAGCGAAGGACCGGGAGGCCCGAGAAATTTGCCGCGCGAGGAATCCGCGCAGCGGAGGGGAAATTTGTCGGGCCGGACGGTTGCGGCGAACAAGCCCGAGGCGGCGCAAACGAAGTGCAGCGCCGCCGTGCCCGAGCCAGGATTCAACGCAAATACAAGGCTGCTGTGGGGGTGATCCTGTACAGAAAGGATTCATGGCCCCGGCGCCGCTCCGCCTCACCGTAGCGCAGCGCTTGCGGCACAGCCCCATACGCGACTCACGTCAACCGTCACCGACGCTCAAGCACCAGGCAATTCACGTTGCGGCAGGTATGGCGCACGTCCTGAGCACGGCCGCGGGAGAAGGTCAGGAAGTTGCCCTTGCAGCGCGGACGCATGCTCGCATCCACGGGCTATCGCGCCATTCCCATGTGCTGGTGCACACGCTGAAGCGCCTCAACCTTGGCAGCGATGCGTGTCTCGATGACCGTCCGCTGCACCGCCACCAGCGTGACAGCGGCCTCGCACACGACTTCGTCCGTGTCGCAGGCCTGCACACGGAACGTCGCGCTCCGCTCCCCCATCCGTTCTAGCCATCCGCGCAGCTGCAGAGAGGATCCTGGCGGGATGGGTCCTCGGTGGTCGATGCGGATCGTGCGACCCACCACCACCTCGGCCGCATCGACGTGCTGCTGCATTTCCCGGATGCAGATGGATTCGATCACCGCCACCAGGTAGCCTGTGGCAAGGCATTCAATCAGCCGCTCGGCATAGCCACTGCCATGAGGCAGCCGGGCAAAGAGCGACTTCGCCGTCTGGTCTGCCGGAACGGTGTAGGACTCTTCAAAGAATATCTCGCTGACGCCTTGGTGGTTCATGGGTTGTCCGGGTGCGTTGTCACAAGCCAGATCAGCGCAGGATTGCGGGTGATAGGGTCAGCTCGATGCTCCCGTGACCCGCAGGCCCGTCCCACCCACGGCAGCGAGTTCCGGCGTAGCGCGCCACTCCAGGCGCAGCGAACGTGGTTTTCCGGAAGTCCAAACGCGCGCGGCAGACTTGCCGCGCGCGTCGCGCCCAAAAAATGCCCCGGCCCAACGGCCGGGGCTTCATGCTCACGCCTCAGCGTGTGCGTCCTCGTGGACCTCCGAATCAACGCTGCCGCTGGCATCGGCACTGACATCGGCATCACCCCCGACCTCGCGCCCCGCCCCTGCCTCGACTTCGACAGCCGCTTCCTGCCCCCGGAACATCACCGGCAGCCACCCCGCCCCCGCAGCCAGCCGTTCGGCCTCGCTCGCAATCTCGGCCTTCCTGAGCTTGCCCAGCCGGTTCACCTGATCGGGAGCAAACACCTGCACCGCCTCCAGCGCCTTGGCTTTCGAGACATGCTCGAAGTAGCCTGCGGCGGTCGGGGTCCACCAGTCGTGCATATCGAGGTTCACGGCCTGCGCGAGCACAGCAGCAGGGATTTCTCCTTCCTGCGAAGCCAGCGCGCTGACCGTGGAAGCCACACACACGGCCAGCAGTGACAGCAGCTCCTGCTGCGGGAAAGCCAACAGCTCCGCGAACAGCCCATCCGAGTCGCTGGGCAGGCGATGGACCCAGGCCTCCCGCACCTTGCGCATGCCCACGGCTGCGGGGGCATCGGCCATGTCGGGCGCATGCAGTCCAAGCCCATCCTGGGGCGTCGCAGAAATGTTGAGTGCCGAGTCTCCCGCCCCGTAGCTCTCCACGATCACCCGCAGCGCAAGGCGATGCACCAGGGCCACCAGTGCAACGTGGGGATGCCGCGCCACATCGGCTTGCAGAGCCGCCGTGCGGTGCGCGCTGAGGCGCTTGGCCAGTTTCTCCGAGATTCCTGACTTCGCGGGCTCGTCGGTGTCGGCATCCGGGTTGCCGCCCGCCCCGCCCTCCTCCTGCCGCGCCTGATCCCGCAGTGCCTTGGCCTGCTCCTCCCGCAGCAGGCCACGGTGCACCACCACCCCGCCCATGGAATCGACCGACACGATGGTACCGGCCAGCGCCACCACGGCGGGCGGGTATTCGACCAGTTGGCGTTCCACGGACTCCAGTTCATTGCCAAGTGCGTCCATGGCGTCTTGCAGCGCCTGTGCCTGCTCGTCGGTCATGTCCTCGTTCTCGTCGTCCAGTTGCTCCTGCAGCTTCGCCTGCCGGTCTTCGAGCTTGGCAATGCGCTTTGCCTCGGTCTTCGTGGGTTCCCGGCGTGTGCTGCGCGCCCGCTGGAACTGGTACAGGTCGGATGCGGTGGCACGCGGCGCCGTATCCACCCAGGCCCAGCCTTCGGCGCTCACCTGCTCGGCCAAGGGGGCGAGCTTGTCTCGCGCCAACACCTCCAGCAACGCCCCATCGGTCAGGAAGATGCCGTTGTTTTCATCCGCGAACAGGTCACGCCGGACGCCGCCGCCTGCCTGTTCGTACGCCTCCAGCCCAACAAATCGCGCCACCGCATCACGGCTGGCGTCGATCTCTTCACGGGTCAGGTGGTCGCGCAGCGCGTCCGGGCTGCGCTGCCATTGTGGCGAGTCGTAGAACGCAGCTTCCTGCGCCGCATGGTCGTCGGTGATGGCCAGCGCCATCAACTGCTCCAGCGTCACGGCCTGCGTCCCGAAGTCGGCCAGCAGCCGGGGCGACACATTGGCAAGCTTCAGGCGGCGCTGCACCACCAAGGGTGTCACACCGAAATCAGCAGCAATGTCCTCCACGGGGCGGCCTTCGGCCACCAGGTCTTTCCAGGCGAACAGTTCTTCGATGGGGGACATGGCCTCGCGCTGGACGTTCTCCGTCAGGCTCACGGTGCGCGCTGCATCATCCTGCACCAGCAGGCAATGGACTTCGTGGTCCTTTGCCAGCTTGCGGCGCTTGGCCAGCAGTTTGAGGGCAGCCAGACGACGGCGCCCAGCCACCACTTCGTAATGCTCGCCATCGAGTGCAGCCACCACGGTGAGGTTTTGCAGCAGGCCTACACGGGCGATGCTCGATGCGAGTTCGGGAATCGACGTGCCGCCGCTCTTGCGCACGTTGCGGCTGGAGGGCCGCAGCCTGGACAGCGGGATCAACAGCAGTTCCTGCGAAGCCGCCATGGAGGCAGCGGCGCTGCCCGTGGCGTTGGCGTTGGATTCTTGAAAGGTAGCGGTGCTCATGATGAAGCTCCTATCGGTCAAAGAAAGAGAAAGGGAAAAAGGGAAGCAAGACAAAAAAGGAATGGCAGGAGGGGGCGCCCCTCCGGCCGAAACTCAGGCTTTGAGTTGGCGCATGCCATCGGCCAGCAGCCACAGGGCGCGGTTCAGGCGCAGGTTCTGGTCAATGCCCAGCACGGGTCGCGTGCTCTGGCGGCGTCCGTTGGCGGCGCGGGCGCGCAGGCCGCCCTTGATGAGGTTTTCTTGGGTGCGGTTGAACACGCTCCACAGGTCGCGGCGGTCGTCGTCCGTGCGACGCGGCATCAGGATTTGGGTTTCCGTGATGGGTGCGGGCTTGGCGGGGTCGTCGTACTTGAGGGTCAGCGCGGCACGGGCGAACACCTCCGACTCCCGGGCGTCCAGGGTGATCGCCTGCATGGATTCGCGGGATCGCTGGGCCTGCCCGAAGCCATTCAGGACTTCATACGCGCCCTCGATGACCTGTCCCGCCACATCGCCCTTGTGGGGCGCGCGCACATCGGCCACGGTGTCGCCGCACACCAGCCCGTTCTGGCAGACGAAGCGGAACATGCCCGCCAGCATCTGGTAGCTGCTGGTCCCGTCATGGGAGTTAAGCAGGATGATTTCGTTGGCCTCACGGCCATTGATCTGGCTGGCATGGCGCAGGCGGATCATGTGTTTGGTGAAGTCGCGCCGCCCCTCCTGGCGCACACGGGTCTGGCACACCATGAAGGGTTGGAAGCCCTCCCCTCTCAATTCCTGCAGCACGGTGGCCGTGGGGATGTAGCTGTAGCGCTCGGAGCGGCTGCCGTGCGGGGTCTGGGCAAAGATGGACGGGGCCACGGCCCTGATCTGGTCGTCCGACAAGGGATGTTCGGAGCGAAGCACCGGCGATTGCGGCGCGAAGCTGGATAAACGGGATGCGAGTTGCATGGTGATTTCTCCTGACGAAGTTGGCTGTTGAAAAGGCCTCACCGGATTCCTAGATTCAGAGCCCTCTTCGGGCTTCCGGTGGGGTCGGCACGAAGAACCCGGTTGGCCTCGTTGCCACCGTCTTTCCTGAGTTCATCGCCCGCGACGGTCAGGAGCGCGCGGCCGGGTGCTGTCAAGGAAACAAGCGCAGGGTGGGCGCGGCCCGCAGGCGCAGCCGAGGACACGGCCCTGCGCGCCTTGAAGGCACCCGGCCGCGGGCTACAGTCGCGAGCAAGGTGATGGATTCAGGAAAGATGGCTGGACAGGCAACGGCCCGCGCTTCACGCCGACCCCACGCAAGCGAGAGCGCGCAGCGCCGCAGGCGCGAAGGCCGATCCGGCGCGGCCGGTTCGGCGGTATCAAAGGGGCGCCAAGCACCGCGCGGCGGGGATGGGCTGCACAGCCGACCCCCTGGAGGCAAGCGCAGCGCGCAGGCCCGGGTCAACGAGCCGGGCCGAAGACGTCAGCCGAACAAGGCGAGGGAACGATGGAGACCCGAAGGGTCGAGACGCCAAGGGTGGCTCGATGCGCAAGCACGACAGCGCGGCCGGCCCTGCCTCTTGGCCGGAGACGCACAGACCACGTGTCCGACACCTACGGCATGGGGCCATAACCCGATGAGAGCAACTTGCTCTGCGCCTGGGCACAATCGCACCTGCAATGGAAATTCAAGAACTACAGGACGAAGAACTGATGGCCCAGGCCCGTGAATGGCGGCTGCGGGCACTTCGCGGGGAAAAGGAAGCACGCGGCATGGCGCACGAGCTGGAGCGCGAAGTGCGCAGGCGGTTCGGCAATCCCCAAGCCGAGACGCAGCACTCGCTCAAAGAGGTGCGCGTGCTGGGAGAGCTACCGTAAGGACTGAGCAGCGCCGAGTGCCTTGAACCACCGCATCCCCCACATCAGCAAAAAGCCAGAACAGCCAAGAACAGCCCGTCACCAGCCAGTCAATCATCAGGCTCGGTAGGAACAGACTTCGCAGAGGCCCGTCCCATCACCAAAGAGCAAGCCACCAGGGCTTGCAGCCAGACGCTGGAGCAGGCGGATGCCCGGACCTCAGGTCATCTCGCACAGGAGAGCACTGAACTCCGTTCCGCAGAGGTGCACAATGCAAACCCCACGAAACCTCACTCGGGCCACCACAGCGGCCGATCCGGCGTTGCGCCTTCGGCCCGCAACGCGTCGGCAAGCCCATGCACGGGATCCTTGAGACTGCCGCGCACCAGAGCGATCCATGTATGCAGGGCCTCGTCCTCTGACCTGTCGCCTGCGATCACCTCCAGGCGGGACAGCATGTCCAGGACACGATGATAGTCTCCAAGCGCCTCGCCAACGGCAAGGGCGCGCGGTAGCTGGGATGCACGGGCTTCCCGACGCTCGGCGCGGGCCTCTTCGGCAGCGGACGCGATACGGCGCGCAAGATCGGCTTCCTGCTGCGCCTTCGCCCGCATCGCGGCCTCCTCGGCAACCAGCTTCGAGCGAACCGCCTCTGCCTCAGGAAATGCGATCAGGGCCTGCGTGATCTCGGGGAGGCGTTTCTCCATCTGCTCCCGGGTACCCGACCACTGGCGGGCAATGGCGCTCCAGTCTCTCTCCAGCTTCAGCTTGTAGGCATCAAGGGCCCTGTACTCCGCTGGCTCATAGAGGACGCCCTTGCGCGGGGGCTTGATGATTTTTTCCGCCTGCTCGGCGAAGTTCAGGCAAATAGAGCCTCCCGCCCTGCGGATCTCAACCGTGTTACGGGAGCCCTTGCCGCTGGCAACGATCTGGCAACCTCCCGCGATAAGTCTGCGAAGCAGCGCCTCGTGGAAACGAAGAATCCAGTCAATGTTGGCCGTCGTGGCGGTGACGCGCAGGCAGCCTTCGTCGGTGATGTACCGTCCCATCGACATATGGTGTCCGGTGATGCCACCGAAGAAAGGCCGCCCCTGAGCCGCAGCACGTTCCCTGTCCCGTGCCCGCTTCTGCTCCTCGCGCTCGATGGACTGGAAAAAGCGGGCCGTCTTGGCCACCAGCGGATGGCAGTTGTCGAGTGAGGTCGGTATTTCGATGGGCGACACGGCGATGCCGTCTTTCGCGCGTGAGAAGGTTTGCCGGACCTGCTGGAGTCTCGTCGCGTCCTCCGACCGATCCGCCGTTGTGTCCTTGTCCGGCAAAGGGATCACAGAGTCCATTTCAGCCGACGGCAATGGTATGGGGAGACTCGGCTTTCCAGCCGCATGGCGGGTCCAGAAGCCGACAGGCGGCACAGGAATGTTGTACCTGCGGCAGAGTTTGGACAGGCCGACGTCCGACAGGCCCAATTGAGGTCCCAGATGCCGAAGCGGCGTTTTCCAGACCAGCCCATAAAGTTCTGAACGCTTCACCAACACCTCCTCGGGTACGACACGAAAGAACGCACCAGCACCTACAGGTCAGAGCCCTATGCGCGCAATGCTTCCGTCTCCGGGGCACTGTCTGTCTTCGGTTGCAAACTCACTGACCAGTGCCCTCCCTGCTCCTGCAGCGGCACCAGCCGGTCATACGTCTTGACCATGTTCAACAACCCGGAGTGCCCGTACGTCTGTGGAGAGAAGGCCGGATCGGTGCGCTTGAGGTATTGGCCGAGGGCGCCAAGGCCCACCTTACCCTCCGACGTGTCGCTGGCAAGAAGCGCCACGGCTTCCACAAGGAAGCGTGGCCTGCGCTTGACCACGGACTTGGGAGGCTCCTGCCTGGCCTGATCGGCGTGGGGAGGCTCCGGTTTCGCCGCGGGCTTTTGAGCAGAGTCGAGGACCTGCTCGGCCGGTGGCGCGGGACGGACCCATTCGAAGAACTGGTCGCTGGCGTTGCGCAAAGCATCGGGCGTCTTGGGCTCACCGACGATGCACACCGTGGCACCGCGCTCTCGCAACTTGCGGCACAGGTAGGCAAAATCGGAATCGCTGGTGACCAGGCAGAAGGTGTCCGCTCTTTCATCGAAAAGCGCTTCCAGCGCGTCCAGCGCCAGGGCGATGTCAGCGGTATTCTTGCCGGCCGCATACTGGTACTGCAGGCACGGAGTGAACGCCAGGCGTACCAAGGCGTCCTGCCATTTGTTGGCCAGCGTGGCCTGGTTGCCATAGCCGCGACGCAGCACGACACGACCAAACTGGGCCACCATGCGCAGCGCATGTTCAAGGATTTCAGGCGAGACATTGTCGCAGTCGACCAGCACCGCAACGCGGGTCTCTGTGGTGGGGCTGTTACTCATCCGGATTGCTATGCAGGATTTTTTGACCCCACACAGTAGCCGATTTCAAGCACTTGCCCGCAAACAGTATGTTCGGTCTTATCTCTGGGTTGGAAATCGCATTTGATTGGGCGACCATTGATCTCAGCCGTCGCCTTCAGGCTGGTCTGAGTCGCTCGCCGTAGATGCGTTGACCGTCAGCAGCGGTCGACAGCTGTCGCACGACCATAAACTCTTCCTGATTTAGCACTAGGTTCTCTATCGCAGCGGTCAAGCTGCGAATCATCGCCAAGTGCCAGCTTGACCTAGTGATTCTGACTCTTGTCGCTTTCCGCGGTCGCGTATTCAACGTACTGACCAAGCTCCAGTGAGTGGCTAGCTGGCCGCCGATCAGGCCACTGCAGTGGTGATCCGACCTAAAACCAAGCAGCCTTCACGATAGCCGGGGCGATTCACGTTCAGAGAATGTGGACGGCTAGACATCCTTTTGTTGACTGGCGCCGTGCTTCGCCATAGATTGACTTCTAGCCTAGCTTCAGGAACGGGAGGGATTATGAGAATAGCAGCCCTAGCGCTATGCAGTGCTCAAGCGCGCCTTCACTTTATGCTGGGGCTTTGTTTATGCGGAGCGAATCCTGCATGGTCTCAGGTTGCCCCACCCATTACACCGCTTGCTGACGACGGAGGCATCCTGCTATGGCGCGTGGTCCCGGCCAATCTGCATGATCCGAATTTTTCAGTCGCGAAGTTCGAGGCGCTGGTTACGAAGTCGCTCCCGCGAAGCGTACAAGTAGAGAAAAATGACAGTCTGTCCGAGGTGGTCCGTCGGCATTTCAATGCCAGTAGTACCTGGACGCCAACCGTCTACGGAGCTCTGATTGAGCAGATTAAGCAGGCGAATACCTTGGACAAGGACACGGACCTGAAGCCGGGCTCGCTGATCGTTCCGGACCTGCCGAGTACAAGCAAGAGTCAGCCCTCGGCCTTCAACGTGCTTAACGTCTCCGCGAAAATCTCCAAGCTGGACCTCGGCGCCAATGCATGGGATGTCAACAAGAATGCGTTTGTCGGGAAACCCGTCGTCTCAGACCTAGGGCGCATTGGCGCCCAATCAGTTTTGCAGGTCCGCCAGCTACCGCTAGATGCTGCACGGTCCTTCGCTGTGCCATCAGATGAGGAGGTTCCCGGCGAGTTTGCCTATGCGGCTTTACGCGTTCCTTTTACAGCGGAGTTCAACGCTGAGCCCTCTTGGGCGACGGTCAGCGGTGACTGTCCAGCTATCGATCCAGCGCTTGCGAGCATTCTGGCCAGCAAGCCACGAACTCGGGCAACGGTCGTGGTTCTCGATGACGCTTGGCCTGACGATGAAGAATTCCTGAGGGCGCGTGACTTTGTGGTCAGTGCCTCGAAACTCATCCGGGGGAAATTCAAACTGGATGGCGCTACACCACAACTGAGCGATATTGAGACTCTGTCAAAGATGCAAAGTACTTCCTTTCCACCCGGCATCGCACCGTTTCCAGCCCTTCGGACGCACGCAGCCGCAATCAAGGCAAGTTTGCGGTCGTTTAGCTGCAACGACAAGGGTCAGGGAGTAAATGTGGTTTTCATTCCGATGGGCACGGCGCAGGATGGGTCTTACCCACTGTTGCGCGAAATCTTGTATCTGGCCTATCTAGCGCGCATCAAGTCAAACAACTTCAGCGCCCAACTGGTATGGGCACCTCCGCAAAAAGACCAAATCGACACTGCGCGCAGCTTTGCAACGAAGAGCTTCGCCGACGAAAACGGGAAAATCTCGCCGTTTCTCAATCCGTTCAGCCCAACCGGGCCGAACAGCATCCTCACTGACCAGGCCCTTATTGAGCAACTGGCATTCTTTCTGAGAATGTATTCGGACGCATCCCAGTCGCCACACTTTCTCTCCATGTCTTGGACAGCCAGAGAGCTGGCTTGGCAGATTTACTTTCCTGAGTACAGCTATGGGCTGATGCTCGCCGCCGCAGGCAATACAGAAACGGTAAACGTGCACGAAAAGCGTGTGCAATTCGCCTATCGCAGTACCAATCCCGGCGACGTCATCGCTGTAGAGAACAGCAACGACTCCGAATACCTGTGCTTCTCTAGTAGATTTTCCCAGGCCGATGGCGTTGACGTATTGGGGGTGGGCTATCCAGGTGAGATCGCCGAGACGAAGCTATGCGGTACCAGCTTCTCGACTCCCCGGGTGGCGTGGTTGCTGGCAGCGCGCGAGGCCTACATCGCCAACACGCCGACTACCGACGGTGAGCGCTCCATATGGCAGATCCAGCAAAAGACACGTATCAAGAATCTGCGCACTTTGGATCGAGAGGGCAGTATGCGTTTCAACGTCACTTGGCAAAAGCTGTTGGGCGTGCCGGCGAACTAGCGCATTCGACATTTTTTCAACAAGAAGGAGAGGATGATGAAGCGAATGATGGAAATTCGACGCGCGACGGCTCCAATGCTTGCCATCGTGATGCTGGTCAGTGGGGCAATGCACTCCCATGCGCAGACGGCAGTGGACGATGCCGCAGCACTAGAAGCGCAAATCAAGATTAAGGAGCTTCAGCTTAAGTTGCTAGAGGCAGATCAGGCGCTAAAAAACACTGAGCTCAAGACGTTGGAACAATCTCAGAAACTGGTGGCCGCTCAGCGCTTGCTTGCGCGACAGGCGGATGCCGAGAGGCTGCTTGATCTTCAAGCTACGAATGCCGTCTCAGGGGCGCAGATTAGCAACGACTTACTACTAGTTACGAAGTTGAAAGACGCCTTGGGCAATGCCCCTCAGGTCGGGAAGGAGGGAGTTGTCAATATCACAGACGGTAGTAACACACAGCTATTGAGTACACGCTCGGGTAGCGCGTCCGCTACACTAAAGCTCGCGGCGCAGATCTGCAACGATCTCAAAACAGCAAACATAGCCGGGGCATATGTTGCTCCAGTTGGCTTCGATGAGAAAGTTGTGCGTACCAGTCTATTCATGACCGAGGTAGACGCCCTCAAGAGGTACGCAGATAACAATAGATCTACGCTTGATGGAGTGCGCCTGCAATCGGCTGCAGGAGTGTTGGCGGGATTGCAAGTAGCCCGCTACCTGATTGGCGGGGCACAGGACCTTGCAAAGACCTTCCGTTCCGACAACACCTTCGCCATCAGCGCCAACAACTCCCGTGCAACCCTGCTCGAGAAAACTGTCTCTGCGTACTGTCCCGCTCAGTTGGCCAACACTGACCTAGAGACCTCCCTCCGCTTGGGAATGAACTCGTCCACCTTGTCTGATTCGCTGAATACGCTAATCGATTTTGTGGACAGTTACGATGGAAAGCTGGCTGCTTTAAATTCTCAGCTTGCAGCCGCAAAAGAAGAGCTAGCAGCGGAGAAGGCAAAACCCAAGGAAGATCGATCAGAGGCAAGGATAGACGCGGCTGATCGAAAAGTTAAAGGCTTCCAACCGATGTCACTTCAGCTTCAACTCGTAGAGCCGGCGACAAAGCGGTTTAAGGCCTTCCTAGAGTCATTGAAGACGCGCGAGGCACAAGTCATCGAGGCGCTGGTATGGGCCAATTTCGATACGAAATGGAAGGCAAAACCGCGCCTGCAACTGACGGTATCGGCCCAGGACGTGCAGATCACTAAGACGTCAGCCTGGACGAGCCAGAAGATACTGGCCGCCGCGCATGTGGAGGCGTTGTACCACGTGATTGACAAGAACGGCCAAGTTTTGGTTAGTGGCGCCCGCGTCCAGTCCGCCGCTGCGCCAGAACTTGAGCTCTCCAAGGCCGGCCAGGACACCTTTGCTGGATGCATGGTCGCTAGCGGAGCAATGGCTTGCCCTTAGTCGGCGGTTTTCATTCGGTGCGGCGTTAGGGGCAATGCAAAACCTACTCGTGGCGGATGCGGAAAAAATTGGACAGCGTGAGGTAGTTCATTTGCTCTTGCGAAGGCAGGATGCTACGGCGATATCGCCGACGTACTGAGCTTTCGCGCCGCATGGATGCACGTGATTTGATCGTGGAGAGTTGGCTGGGCACGTCATCTTCGCTCAGGGGACTCCCAGTCTTTTTGGGGCGGCTTGTAATTTGTAACACCTAGAAAAACTCTGGACCCCGCTTCAGACTGGCTGCGAAATCTCAGTGGGGTCAAGCGGCGGCTGTGTGTCAGGAGTTGAAACTCGCCAGAAGATCGGTACCTAAAAATGTGCTGCCAGTTAAGCCAACAAGTTTTTTAAACAGGGGGATAATTTGAAAAGAGAGAGAAAAAATTACGAATTGGAGCTTGATCCATTTGCATGCTACAAAATGGAGTACATCCATGATAAAGCAAAAGCGAACTACGAGTCGACCGATAAGTGGCTTTATCTTGGCGCCGATGCCGGAGACCAGACCTTTGCCAAGGTCGGTATAACCATGGGAGATCTAACGTCACGGTCATCCAGCTCGACGAACCCGCGCTATCATATATTTTGTGCTTTTAAGTGCGATAACAATATAACCACGTCCACACTTGAAGGTATTGAGAAAGATGTTTTAAGCCATCTTGAAAGCATATTTCTCAAACCTGACGGATCGACTATGCGAGAAGCGCATTTTGAATCAGGGCGCATATCTGAGTGTTTTTATGGCGTTAATTTTTTGGACTTATTTTGCGCACTGCATTTTTACCTTCACGAGAAATTTGGAAATTATTTCGTAGGCAGTGAATTTTACGAGGATAATGAATTTAATTTTCATGCGGGTAATTATTTGGATTGCGAATTCAGTCCGCGCATATCGCTCATAGAGAGAAACAACCACATCAGAATGATTCTCCAGCCCATTTAAGCGTGTTACGAATTTCGCTTCGTGAGTACGAGGCCAAAGGTAAGTCTGCAAGCGCCCCGCAAGCGTTGCTCGATGTTTCGGACGCGGCTCTGCTGGGTCCATGGGTGGAAGGAGGCAGGTGAGGGACTTGGCCGTTTTGCAACAAAACAATGAGCTGAGCGTGGCTAGGCCCGCGACTTGCGCTTTTGGCTCGGTGTGCATCCGTGCGCAGGGCTTGCTCGAGCACCGGCGCAAATGGCGTGAGCTTGCAACCGGCCTTCTTGCATTCGTACTTCAGGGTTATGTCGCCGGTAGCCTTGAGCCACTTCTTGACCGTGTTTCTGTCTAGAGCGTGTTCTGAACTTTGAGCGCCGCAATAGCAGTCTGGCTAGAGTGCGGTGATGCCCCGCAAGGCGATGCCGCGTTCGGCGCTGGTTTGGGAGTTGGAGCCACAGACGTGCAAGCTTGGCTCTCAAACGGCACGCCAACGATGGGGTTGGCCGGCCGGCTTTTGAAGGATAGGGGGTGACGCGATGAAGCTAAACAAGGCTTGGTGGGAGCATCTGGCGCCGAAGTCGATGATTGGACGGCGGCGCGAGGTTGAGCAGCTGCTTGAAGACTTCGTGCGGTCCTCCGACTACGGGCTGGAATGGGCGCGGGTGGCTGCGAATCCCCACGGCGTGTTTCGGCTCAAGCCAGGCCAATTGATACCCGTGGTGCGCATGATTTTCATCGGCAACCGTCCGGGGTTCGTCTCTCCGTTCCGGAAACTCATGGATGGGCACAGAACGGTGGACCGCAAGCCAGAGTACGGTCTCGGCGCCCTGGGCGAAGGCGAGTTAGCTATCCAGCCTACGATTTCGGTGGAGGTCGTGACCGACCCCGCGTACTTGGCTGCGGCCATGCGCGGAGCTACACAGATTGACGAAAGCACCATCAGGAGCCCTAGCCTTGTATTTTCGGTGCCCGTGCACTTCCTGCTATCGCCCAAGCTCTACCCCGAACGCGCATACGTCCTCTACCAGCACATCTTCGGCGCTGGTGCGTCGTACCCCGACGACGGGTACTTTTATGTGGGTGTGTCTACCCGTAGCTGGCAAAAGCGCTGGTCCGAGCACCGTCGCGCGATTGAAACGGGCAGTCCGTTGCTTTTCCATCGCCGATTTCGCGAAGAGCAAGAGGGTGGGCGTCTCACGTACGTGCACCACAAGGTGATGGCTATCACCGACGATCTGGAGCAGCTCTACGAGGCGGAAGAGTTCCTGGTGGAAGGGCATTGGGATGACGAACGCCGGCTCAACATGGTGCCAGGCGGCAAGAGCGGCCTGCGCTACCTGCGCGAAAACGGATTGCTTTCGAAAGGCGTCGCTCCTCTGCCCGATGACCGCGACAAGATTCTGCACAAGTGGCTGAACGACCATCCCCGCTTGGGACTACCGGCGCCATGGGTCGCCGAAAAGTGGAAAGACAACGACTGGGCGATAGCGCAGATTTGCGGGCGGGACGGGCGCTTATCCGTGGTCCAAGTCAAGGCAATACGCGAGCTCGCCAAAAACCACACGCCCGAGGAAATTTACGTGCGCATCGGGGTGAAGGACGTAGGCCAAGTGAAACGCGTCTTGGATGGAAGAACCTACGCACGAATAGCCTGATCTCTCAAGCGGTGTACCAAGCCACCACGGTTTGCCCTGGTGGCTTTTCCCATGCTTGAACCGTTCAACAAAATCAGCCACTTAGAGCGCTATCTGAACTTTGAGCGCCGCAATAGCAGTGAGGCTAGAGTGCGGTGAGCGGACCGCGCGCAGGCTACGACGGCTACAAGCTCAGTCGAGGCAGCAAGGTGCATATGGCGGTCGACACGCTCGTCCACCTGCTCGCGGTGCGCGTCACTCCGGCCGACCAACCGGAGCGTGCTCAAGTCGACCACCTCTGCGCCGCAGTCCAGCAGGCCATGGGTCACACGATCGAGCTGGCATGGGCGGACCAGGGGTACACCGGAGAGAAAGCGCGAGAGGCCGCACAGGAGCATGACATCACACTGCAGATCTTGAAGCTGCCGGAAGCGAAGAGAGGCTTCGTATTACCTCAGCCAGGGCCATGAGATGTTGTTCGACGCGCGCACACGCTCGTTCCAGCACTCGGTGGCGTCAAATATGCAGGCGCAGATCGTACTTTGCACTGTGGAGCCGAACGCCTGGGTAAACTCTTCATAGGTGACTAGGTTGACGCCATCGAGCGCTTGGCCTGTGATTTACCCGAAAAAGCACACAATGAAGTAGCGGCGGGAGGTATGGTGGCAATGGCTACAAAGCAAGCTGACGACGGTTCTGGCCATGAAGGGCCGTCCGTGCAGGAAGGATTATTCAACAGTCTCTGCGAAAGCATTGATCGCTCTCTAGCCTTTGGAGCTGGCCCCTCCTTCACTTACTTGATCGGAAACAACGGCACGGGCAAAAGCCGACAACTTGCCCGACTTGCTGAGCATTTTGGGGAGAGCGATGCAAGTCATGCACCGAAGGTCGTCGGATGCATCTCGAATGCTGTTTACGACCGTTTCATACTGCGTTCGCACCATCGGGTCCAGTATCTTGGTGCGCGGACTTCGGGTAACGCTGTGTTCCACAGCGCAATTGATCGACAACTGACCAAGATCATCCTGAAGGGGATGGCGAGGGATAAAAAGGCCGTCGGTCGTCTGGAGTCGGCGCTCAAGCTTCGATTTGAGTTTTCCTTCGGGGAGGTCAATGGCGATTTGGCCAAGCTCATCGATCGGCGCAAGCTGAAGAATGCGAAGATTTCATCGATCTTGTCTCCTGAATCGAGAAAGACCCTTTCCACGCTCATGGGTCGATCGCTGACCTTTGCAACGTTGACTGGGCCGAAGATCGCCGTTTTGGCTGAATTCCTCGAACTAAATCCCGACGTTCAACTATCAGTCGTGAAAGACGGCGGTGAACAGCGGATCGACTTCAAGCAGCTGAGCACGGGAGAGCAGAATCGTGCTCTAACGTACGCAAAGGTCCTGTCTGTCGCGGGCGAGGGCAGCCTGATTCTCATCGACGAACCTGAGATAAGTCTTCACCTGCACTGGCAGATGGGGTTCCACTCTTCAATCGCCGACCTGCTGCGTACCTTCAAGAGGTTCCACGTCGTCGTCGCAACGCATTCGCCTCTCATCATCTCCGAGGGAGCCAAAAGCCCCGGCGCGTCGAAAGCTGCGGTCGTCGTGCTTGAAAAGAGTGATGACCAAGGTGCCTCTTCCGATGTGGAGATGCGTCAGCATCTTTTCAGTGAGATTGCCAGCCACGAGCGGCTGGTGTTGGACCTGTTCGACACGGCGACCTACAGGACCCCCGCAGTGGACTTCGAGATCACCGACGCGGTCTTGGAAGCAGTCGATCACCCTCAGCTTTTGAATCAAGTCTTGAAACGCCTTGACGCGCTTGAAGGTAAAGAGGGTCTGACCAAATCCGATTTGACGCACATCCGGGAAGCCATTCGGCTCGTAAAAAATCAGTCATTGACTAGTGACTAGTAGGTACGATTCGAATGAAGACATTGTGCAAATCTGATACCGAGACCGAGGCTCTCAATCGGCTCACTAACCTCGTGAAGGATGGCACGCTGTCCAGCACAAATGCTTGGACGTGTTTTTCCGTACCCAAGAGTTCTCACCAGTTCGGCAAACCAATTGTTCCGCCGGTGGTCTTTTCGGAAGCAGAACAAGCCTCACTAAAGGCGATCAAAAAACGGCTCGTGTCGTACTTGGTTCAGAGTGGAAGAGGAGCATGCGCATATTGCAAGCGACCGGTCGGACGCTACGGCTTTGGATGGCACCTCGAACACGTGTACGCAAAGTCGCGCTTTCCTTCCAAGACATTCGTGCTGTCGAATCTGACTATCGGATGCGTCGACTGCAATAGGTGGAAGGCCACCTCGGTCGACAGGACATGCACGGAAGGACAGCTTGGAATCATCGACCCTACGACAAAGAACTTTCGCTACGGAAAGTACATAAAGTACGTCCACATTGCAACCGAGTCTCTGAGCCTCGTTAAATATCTGCCACAGCACCCAATTGGTGAGCACACCTGGACGAGTCTCAGGTTTTCGGAGATCGAAAGGGCCACCTTAATTGACAGCATGAACGCTGAGATGGCCTGCCTTCACGCTCGCGTGAATGACTTTTTGCTCGACCGAGATCCGAGTGATGAGGATGACCAGATAGCGACCCTGTTGCGGAAGCTTCAGAGCGCCATGTACCGACTTAAGTAGGCCACTCGCAAGGCGTGGTGAAACTGATCCCCTGCAATTGACTTTCTTGCCGCTTGCGGGGCACCAGGCCGAGTGACTGTTTTACGGCGGTCAGCTGAATTGCGCCCGCTCGGGCGAAGGTTCGCAACCGCTGCAGAACGGCCATTTACACCGCCAAGCTCACACGCTTTGCCGACAGGGTCTCAACATTCAATTGAAGAGAAACTGCCATCGATTCATGGCAAACCACCGCAATGACCAAGTCCAGCGAAATGGCAGATCAGGTACTTGCATTGCCAAGAGTTTTGGAAGTCGTCTTGCCTGCTGCTTTGCCTTCCCTCAGTCTGTCCAGATAGTCTGCCCACCGCTGCATCATTTTCGTTCGATGGGCTAGGTACTGTGTCCTGTTGTAAGCGCGCCCATTGGCGTCCTTCACGGCGTGAGCCAGCTGCGCCTCAATCACCAACGGGTCGACATCCAATCGCTCCGCCAGCATTGTTCGCGCCGTGGCGCGAAAGCCATGCCATGTTTGGATCTCCGGCGTATAGCCCATGGTGATGAGTGCGGTTCGCACTGAGTTCTCTGAAATAGGCCGACTGTGGTTGCGCTCACCAGGAAACACCAAGGCGCTGCGGCCCGTCAACGGATACAGCTCCCGTAACACTTTCACAGCCTGGGTTGAAAGAGGCACCAGGTGTGGATCCCCATTTTCCTTCCCGTCTTTGCCCCGCTTCATCCGGGCAGCCGGAATCGTCCAGAGGGCAGCATCCAGGTCAACCTCGGCCCAAGCTGCACCGCGCAATTCGCCAGGACGCTGAAACAACAAGGGTGCCAACTGTAGTGCCGCCCGCACGATAGGCCCGCCCTTGTAAGCCTGGATAGCACGCAGTAACTCACCCAGCTTGACCGGTTCGGTAATGGCAGCGAAGTGCTTACCCCGGTACGGAGACAACGCGCCTTTGAGGTCTCCCGTGATATCCCGCCCCACCCTACCGGTAGCGACGCCATAGCGCCAGACCTGGCGAGCCAGCATCAATCCACGATCAGCCGTCTCTACAGCCCCGCGCTCTTCCACCTTACGCAGGGTTGCCAGCAGTTCCACCGGCTCAATCTCAGCTAGGCGACGCCCCCCTAGCCACGGAAATAGATCACGTTCGAACTGGCGCAGCGAGCGCTCCGCGTGAGAATCACTCCATAGAGGCTTCTGTTTGTCGTACCACTCCAGAGCGACAGCTTTGAAGGTATCCCCGGCACTGGCAGAAGCCTTCAGCCTTTCCACCTTTCTGGCATGCACAGGATTTATTCCTGTCGATTTCTGCAACCTGGCAGTATCACGAGCCTTGCGAGCCGCCGTCAGGCTGACCGAGGGATAGCTGCCCAGAGCCATGCGCCCTTCCTTGCCCTCATGCCGATACTTCCAGAACCAACGCCTCGATCCCCCGGGAGCAACCTCCAGATACAGGCCTCCCGAGTCCGACAAACGCTCCCGCTTCGATGTGGGGGAACAGACGGCGTTACGGCACTGTGCGTCGGTCAACATGGGGGAACACCTCCAGAGGTTTAGCTAGGATTCCCCCTCTGAAACGGGGGAACAAACGCCGCCAGTCTACCCTTTTCGGATTTTGTTCCCCCGTCTGTTCCCCCGCCTCAGCCTGGCTGCCAGGAGATCGTCCCGGACGTCTCCACACCGTAACCCATTGATTTACCAAAGAAAAAGGGCGTTCACCGGATGTTGGTGAACGCCCTTGGACGTCGTAATGGTGGAGCTGGCGGGAATTGAACCCGCGTCCGCAAGCCTTCGTCAGGCAGATCTACATGTTTAGCGGTCTGATTTGGATCTCGCTACCCATGTCGCGCAGTCGCACGCTACATGGGCCGCCAGCACCCTATTTTCTCGCCTCCACCCAAGGTACCCGGATGGAAGCCAGCCCATGTAATTATCCTTGCAGCCGGGAGGCACTGATTGCTCAGAACCCCCTTGCCCAGCCCATCGGCCAACTGTTGCAAGGCTCACTGGCAATTAAGCAGCGAGTGCGAAACGTTCGTCGTTTGCAGTTAGTTTGTTAAATCGAGATTTACGAGCGTGACTCAAGCTCGACATGCACCACACTGATCCCGAACCCACGTCGAAACCAGGACAGCCCCTAGGCTTTCTATTTTAGGCGCTCACGAGCAATTGCAAGAGCTCGCCAGGAGATTTAATTGCGGCGTGTGCACCCCACTCCGAGGGATCGGTCTTGGCGCCCAAGTAGCCGTAGGTGGCGGCCACTGTGCCCATGCCCGCTGCCAGGCCCGCCACGATGTCCCGTTCGTCGTCGCCCACGTAGATGCAATGCTCAGGAGCCACACGCAAACGGGCAGCCGCCTCCAGCAAAGGGGCAGGATGCGGCTTGGCGTGCGGCGTGGTGTCACCACTGACCACGGCCGAGGCGGTGGCAAACAGCGGGATGGCCTGCGTGAGCGGGTCCGTAAAGCGGGCAGCCTTGTTGGTGACCACGCCCCATGCCATATTGCGACCGAGAATCTGGCGAACCAATTCAGGCACACCGTCAAAAATGGTGGTCTGTTCGGTCATGCGGGACTCGTAGTTCACAAAAAACTCTTCACGCATAACGGCAAAGTCAGGGTGGTCTGGGCCCATGCCAAAGGCCTCTGCCAGCATGCCGCGAGCCCCGGCACCCGCCATGGGGCGGTATCGGGCGGGGGGTAGCGAAGGCAGGCCTCGGTCGGTGCGCATCTTGTCCGCGGCCGCGCCGAGGTCTGGGGCGCTGTCGATCAAAGTTCCATCCAGATCAAACAGAACTGCGCGAATGCCATGAAAAACGGTAGCCATATCAGCCCGGACGACGCGTCGCAAACAGGTAATTGACGCTGGTGTTGGCACTGAGCCAATAGCGACGCGTGAGGGGGTTGTATTCCAGTCCCTTGGTGTGCAGCACATCCAGGCCTGCACTGCGGCAATGCCCCGCCAGCTCACTGGGACGGATCATCTTGGCGTATTCGTGGGTGCCACGCGGCAGCATATTGAGCACGTATTCCGCCCCCACGATGGCCAGCATGAAGGCTTTGGCGTTGCGATTGATGGTGGAGAAGAACACCCAGCCACCGGGTTTGACCAAGGTGGCGCAAGCACGAACCACCGAGGCAGGATCGGGCACATGCTCGAGCATCTCCATGCAGGTCACCACATCAAAACCAGCAGGCTGCTCGACGGCCATCGCCTCGGCGCAGATTTCACGGTATTGCACGTTTTGGGTGCCAGCTTCCAGAGCGTGCAGTTGCGCCACACGCAGCGCTTTGGTTGCCAGATCGATGCCCAGCACATCCGCACCCTTGCGCGCCATGGAGTCGGCCAGAATGCCCCCGCCACAGCCCACATCCAGCACGCGCTTGCCAGTCAAGGCGCTCAGCCCATGAATCCAGTCAAGCCGCAGCGGGTTGATCTGATGCAACGGACGAAATTCACTGTCAGGGTCCCACCACCGATGGGCCAATTCTGAAAACTTGGCCAGTTCGGCCGGATCTGCATTGACGGTTTCGATCATGTCGCTGATTGTCCATGAAGGGAGCACGCGAAAAGCCCCAAACGCAAAAAAGCCCCGCAAGCGGGGCTTTTTTGTGAAGCAATCCGAAGATTACTGAGCGGCGCGGGTACCGACCACTTCGATTTCCACGCGACGATTCTTCGCACGGCCTTCGGCAGTCTTGTTGTCAGCCACGGGCTGCTTTTCGCCCTTGCCTTCGGTGTACACGCGGTTCTTTTCGATGCCCTTGGACACCAAGTAAGCCTTCACGGCTTCAGAACGACGCACCGACAGCTTCTGGTTGTAAGCATCGGAGCCGACGGAGTCAGTGTGACCCACGGCAATGATCACTTCCAGGTTGATACCCTTGACCTTGGAGACCAGGTCGTCCAGCTTGGCCTTGCCTTCTGGCTTGAGCACCGACTTGTCGAAGTCGAAGAAGGCGTCAGCAGCGTAGGTCACCTTGGTGGCAACGGCGGGAGCTGGTGCGGGTGCGGGTGCAGGGGCGGCAGCGGGTGCTGGAGCAGCAGCAGGAGCTGGTGCAGCGGCAGGTGCGGGAGCAGCGATTGCGCCGTCGCAGCCAGGAGCTGCCGTAGCAGGCGTCCAGTTGGCATCGCGCCAGCAGTATTCGTTGGTACCGTTCTTCCAGACCAGTTGGCCAGAAGCATCGCGCCAGTTGTCAACGGTTTGTGCGCCAGCGGCGGTTGCGAGCGCTGCAGAGGCAAACAACATCGCCACTTTGTTCAGTTTCTTCATGGTTCTCCTCTTGGGGAAAAAGCCGCAGCCGCGCTGCGAATCAGGACGCCTGGGGTGACCACCACCCTAAGCGTTCAAACGATTGTGCCATACGTAACAGGGCAAAAGCTGTGCACGCCGTTCGGGGCCCGTAGGACAAAACCTGAATTGCTTCGATATGTTGCGTCGTCGCTACACGGTCTTACGCCTAAAATGGCTCTCCTTTGCCGCCTCCGCCGTCCCAATGACCCAGTTTGCCAAAGAAACCCTGCCGATCAGCCTTGAAGAAGAGATGCGGCGCAGTTACCTCGATTACGCGATGAGCGTGATCGTGGGTCGTGCACTGCCCGACGCGCGCGATGGCCTGAAGCCCGTGCACCGTCGCGTTCTGTATGCGATGCATGAGCTCAACAACGACTGGAACCGACCTTATAAAAAATCGGCCCGTATCGTTGGCGACGTGATTGGTAAATACCACCCGCATGGCGACTCGGCGGTGTACGACACCATTGTGCGGATGGCGCAGGATTTTTCGCTGCGTCATATGCTGGTAGACGGACAGGGTAATTTCGGATCGGTGGACGGCGACAACGCTGCGGCCATGCGATACACCGAAATCCGCTTGGCCAAAATTGCGCACGAAATGCTGGGCGATATTGACAAGGAAACCGTCGATTTCGGCCCCAACTACGACGGCAGCGAAAAAGAGCCGCTGGTATTGCCCAGCAAGCTGCCCAACCTGCTGGTGAATGGGTCGGCAGGTATTGCGGTGGGCATGGCCACCAACATCCCGCCCCACAATCTCAACGAAGTGGTCGATGCCTGTTTGCACATGCTGCGCAATCCGGAGGCGAGCATTGACGAGTTGATGGAGATCATTCCGGCGCCCGACTTTCCTACGGCCGGCATCATCTATGGCATCAACGGCGTGAAGGACGGCTACCGCACAGGGCGCGGCAAGGTGGTCATGCGCGCCAAGTGCCACTTCGAGGACATCGACCGTGGCCAGCGCCAGGCGATCATCGTGGACGAGTTGCCCTACCAGGTCAACAAGAAGACGCTGCAGGAGCGCATGGCCGAGCTGGTGCACGAGAAGAAGATCGAAGGCATCAGCCACATCCAGGACGAGTCCGACAAGTCGGGCATGCGCCTGGTGATCGAACTCAAGCGCGGCGAAGTGCCCGAAGTGGTGCTGAACAACCTGTACAAGCAAACGCAGTTGCAAGACACGTTCGGCATGAACATGGTGGCGCTGATCGACGGTCAGCCCCGCCTGTGCAACCTGAAGGACCTGATCAGCGTCTTCCTGCAGCACCGCCGCGAAGTGGTGACGCGCCGCACGGTGTTCGAACTGCGCAAGGCGCGCGACCGTGGTCATGTGCTCGAAGGCCTCGCCGTAGCGCTGGCCAACATTGATGACTTCATCGCGATCATCCGCAACGCTCCAACGCCCCCGGTGGCCAAGGCCGAGCTGATGACCCGCTCGTGGGACAGCAAGCTGGTGCGCGAGATGCTGACGCGCACGCGCGCCGATGGCGGCGTGATCAACGCTGACGACTACCGCCCCGAAGGCCTGGAAAAAGAATTCGGCATGGGCCAGGATGGCCTGTACCGACTGTCCGAAACGCAGGCCCAGGAAATCCTGCAGATGCGCCTGCAGCGCCTCACAGGCCTGGAGCAGGACAAGATCGTGGCCGAGTACAAGGAAGTCATGGCGGTCATCGAAGACCTGCTGGACATCCTGGCCAAGCCCGAGCGCGTGTCGGTCATCATCGGCGACGAACTCACCTCCATCAAGCAGGAATTCGGCCAGCACAAGCTGGGCGCACGCCGCTCAATCGTTGAATACAGTGCGCAGGACCTCTCCACCGAAGACCTGATCACCCCCACCGACATGGTGGTGACGCTGAGCCACACCGGCTACATCAAGAGCCAGCCACTGTCCGAGTACCGCGCCCAGAAGCGTGGCGGGCGAGGCAAGCAGGCCACGGCGACCAAGGAAGACGACTGGATCGACCAGCTCTTCATCGCCAACACACACGACTACATCCTCTGCTTCTCCAACCGGGGCCGCCTGTACTGGCTCAAGGTGTGGGAAGTGCCCGCCGGCTCGCGCGGCTCACGTGGCCGCCCCATCGTCAACATGTTCCCGCTGCAGGACGGCGAGAAGATCAACGTGGTGCTGCCGCTCACCGGCGACATGCGCAGCTTCCCGGCCGACCGCTTCGTGTTCATGGCCACCAGCATGGGCACCGTCAAAAAGACAGCGCTGGACGAGTTCAGCAACCCCCGCAAGGGCGGCATCATCGCCGTGAACCTGGATGACGGCGACTACCTGATCGGCGCAGCCCTCACCGATGGCAAGCACGATGTGATGCTGTTCAGCGACGGTGGCAAGGCGGTGCGCTTCGACGAAAACGATGTGCGTCCGCTGGGCCGCGCAGCGCGCGGTGTGCGCGGCATGATGCTGGAAGACGGCCAGAGCGTGATCGCCATGCTGGTCGCCGAAGACGAAACGCAGAGCGTGCTCACCGCTACCGAGAACGGCTACGGAAAGCGCACCAGCATCGTCGAGTACACCCGCCATGGCCGGGGCACCAAGGGCATGATCGCCATCCAGCAGAGCGAGCGCAACGGCAAGGTCGTGGCGGCCACGCTGGTGCATGCTGACGACGAGATCATGCTGATCACCGACAAGGGCGTGCTGGTGCGTACCCGTGTGAGCGAGATTCGTGAGCTGGGCCGTGCCACGCAGGGCGTGACGCTGATCGCACTCGATGAGGGCTCCAAGCTCAGCGGCTTGCAGCGCATTGTGGAGAACGATGCCAATGTGACGGATGCCGAAGCCGATGGGGACGCCGGCCCAGACAGCGGCGGTGCATCCTCCGCCCCCGAAGCCCCCGACGCCTGACCACCGCAGGGCGTGAAGACGCCCCGCAAACGCTATCAAAAGCAAAGCATCAGGCGCTTATTCAATAAGCGCCTGATGCATTTTTAGCCTTGAACATGACACGCCCTTACAACTTCTCCGCTGGCCCCGCCGCCATCCCCTCCGAAGTCCTGGAACAAGCTGCCGCCGAGATGCTGGACTGGCGAGGCAGTGGCATGGGCGTGATGGAGATGAGCCATCGCGGCAAGGAGTTTCTGTCCATCTACGAAAGGGCGGAAGCCGACCTGCGCGAGCTGCTAGCCGTGCCGTCGCATTTCAAGATCCTCTTCATGCAAGGTGGTGGCTTGGCCGAAAACGCCATCGTTCCGCTCAACCTGTCGCGCGCAGGTGTGGTTGATTTTGTGGTGACCGGCAGCTGGAGCCAGAAATCGCAAAAGGAAGCACGCAAATACGCGTCCGAAGTCAACATCGTCGCCACGGGCGAAGACACGGGCTTTACCACCGTGCCGGACCCAGCCTCCTGGACGGTAAGCCGGGGCGCTAGCTACCTGCACCTGTGCAGCAACGAAACCATCCACGGCACCGAGTTCCACCAGCTGCCTGACCTCAAGGCTCTGGGCAGCGATGCGCCGCTGGTGATCGATTTCTCCTCGCACGTGGCCTCGCGGCCTGTGGACTGGAGCCGCGTGGGCCTGGCTTTTGGCGGCGCGCAAAAGAACCTGGGGCCCGCCGGCCTCACGCTTGTGATCGTGCGTGAGGACCTGCTGGGCCATGCCCTCCCCGCCTGCCCCAGCGCCTTCGACTACAAAATCGTGGCCGACAATCAGTCCATGTACAACACGCCGCCCACCTGGGGTATCTACATTGCCGGGCTCACCTTCCAGTGGCTCAAGCGCCAGACCGAAGGGGGCCTGACCGGCGTGGCCGCCATGGAGCAGCGCAACATTGCCAAGGCCACGCTGCTGTACAACGCCATCGACCAATCGCAGCTGTACGTCAACAAAGTGGCGGCCAACTGCCGCTCGCGCATGAACATTCCGTTCTTCCTCCGTGACGAAAACCGTAACGAAGCCTTCCTGGCCGGGGCCAAGGAGCGCGGACTGCTGCAGCTCAAGGGCCACAAGTCCGTGGGTGGCATGCGCGCCAGCATCTACAACGCCATGCCGCTGGCGGGCGTGCAGGCGCTGGTGGACTACATGCGAGAATTTGAGCAAAAGCACGCCTGAGCGCGCACCCGACACGACAGCAACAGAAAACGGCTCCCCGAGCACGCACCGCTACCCCACCGTCCATGAACAATCCGCAAGCCTCACCCGACCTCGCCAGCCTGCGCGTGCAAATCGACAGCATCGACCAGCAATTGCTCACGCTGCTGAACCAGAGGGCGCTGGTGGCCGAACAGGTGGGCGAGGTCAAAAAGCGCGAAGGCACGCCTTTCTTCCGCCCCGACCGCGTGGCACAGGTCATTGAGAAGATCACCAACGCCAATCCCGGCCCGCTCAAGGGCCCGCATGTGGCTGCCATCTGGCGCGAAATCATGTCCGCCTGCCTGGCGCTCGAATCGCCCCAGCGCGTGGCGGTGCTCGGCCCGGAGGGGACATTCTGCGAACAGGCCGCGATTGAATTCTTCGGCGGTGCGGCCGACCTGATGTACTGCGCCAACTTTGACGAGGTGTTCCACGCCACGGCAGCGGGCAGTGCGCAATATGGCGTGGTGGGCGTGGAGAACTCCACCGAGGGTGTGGTCACCCGCTCGCTCGACCTGTTCCTGCACACACCCACGCATGTGGTCGGCGAGGTCAGCCTGCTGGTGCGCCACAACCTGCTGCGCACCAGCAATTCGCTGGACGGCATCGAAGTGGTGCTGGCCCACCCGCAGGCACTGGCCCAATGCCAGGCCTGGCTGTCCAAGCACCTGCCGCATGCCGAGCGCCGCCCGGTGTCCAGCAACGCCGAAGGCGCGCGGCTGGCCACCACCAACCCTGCCTGGGCGGCCCTCTCCAGCGAGCGTGCGGCCACCCAGTTCGGCCTGCACATCGTCTCCCACGCCATTCAGGATGACGCATACAACCGCACGCGTTTCGCCATCATCTGCCTGCCACACACGCTGCAGACACCGCCTCCATCCGGCAAGGATTGCACCAGCCTGGTGGTCTCGGTGCCCAACCGGCCCGGCGCTGTGCATGACTTGCTGGTGCCGCTCAAGACGCACGGTGTGTCCATGACGCGCTTTGAGTCGCGCCCGGCCCGCACCGGCCAGTGGGAGTACTACTTCTACATTGATCTCGACGGTCACCCCGCCCAGCCCCATGTGGCACGGGCGCTGGAAGAACTGCGCAGCCTGTGCGCGTTCTACAAGGTCCTGGGGACCTACCCTGTCTCGTCATAAGGAGCCGTCGCCATGTTCGAACAATTGGGGCTGATCGGCTGCGGACTCATGGGAGGCTCGTTCGCCTTGGCCATGAAGAAGGCCGGGTTGGTCAAGCGCGTGGTGGGGTACAGCAAGTCGCCCTCCACCACCGACCGCGCCCGCCAGCTGGGCGTGATCGACGTCGAGGCACCCTCTGCCCTGCTGGCCGTGGCAGGCGCAGACATTGTGTTGGTGGCAGTCCCCGTGGCGGCTACCGAAGCCACCCTCAAGGCCATCAAGCACCTTGTCACCCCCCAGATGCTGATCATGGACGTGGGCTCCACCAAGTCCGACGTGGTCCAGGCCGCGCAGCGCTCGCTGCGGGATCAGGTGGGCTCCTTCGTGCCCGCACACCCCATCACGGGGCGAGAAGTGTCGGGCGTGGAACACGCGGAGGCCGACCTCTACAGCGGGCGCCAGGTGATCCTGACTCCCACCGAACGCACCCTCACCGCCCAGTTGCAGGACGCCGAAAAGATCTGGACGGCCTTGGGCTGCCGCGTGACCAGCATGTCGCCAGAGTCGCACGACGCGGCCTTTGCCGCCGTCAGCCACCTGCCCCATTTGCTCGCGTTTGCAATGATGAACAGCATCACCGGCCAGACGCACGGCGATGACTTCCTATCCCTCGCAGGCCCCGGGTTCCGCGACTTCACCCGCATTGCCGCCAGCGACCCCAAGGTGTGGCGCGACATCCTGCTGTCCAACCGCGACGAGCTGATTGCCCAGTCCAAGCTGTTCCAGCAGGCCCTGCGCAACATCGAGCAGGCCATGGAAAAAGGCAATGCCCAGGCGCTTGAAGACATGCTGACCCTGGCCAGCGAAACCCGGGCGCATTGGCGCATGGGCGCGAAGAGAAAATAACCCCCTGAGTCGCCTGCGGCGCCTTCCCCCAAGGGGGACGCACCCGGTGGCCTGGCAAAGCCAGTTCCACGGGTGCACTGGGATGGGCCTGCGCCAGTCATGACGGGCGCTTGCACCAATGGACGAAAGACACTGATGTACAGCACCGCATTCCTCGATCTCCCCCCTTTGCAAGCCGCTGCAGGCGAAGTCCACCTGCCAGGCTCCAAGAGCATCTCCAACCGTGTGCTGCTGCTGGCCGCGCTGAGCAACGGCACCACGACCGTGCACGACCTGCTGGCGTCCGACGACACGCGCGTGATGCTGGACGCCCTGCGGCAGATCGGGTGCACAGTGGATGAAGCGGGAAGCACGGTGCGCATCACCGGCCTGGGTGGCCGCCTGCCCCAATCCCCCGCCAAGCTGTTCTTGGGCAATGCGGGCACGGCCATGCGCCCACTGACGGCCGCACTTGCGCTGCTGGGCGGCGAATTCGAGCTGTCTGGCGTGCCGCGCATGCACGAGCGCCCCATTGGCGACCTCATCGATGCGCTGCGCCAGCTGGGCTGCCAGATCGACTACCTGGGCAACGACGGCTACCCGCCGCTCAAGATCGCCCATGGTCAGGGCGTGCCTCCGCTGGCGGTAGCGGAGCCCATCCGCGTGCGCGGCGATGTGTCCAGCCAGTTCCTCACTGCCCTGCTCATGGCGCTGCCGCTGGCGGCGGGCACGCAGGCCATCGTGATCGAGGTGGTGGGCGAGCTGATCTCCAAACCCTACATCGCCATCACGCTGCAGCTGCTGGCACGCTTTGGCATTGTGGTCGAGCACCAGAACTGGCAGCGTTTCACCATCCCGGCAGGCAGCCGCTACCAGTCCCCCGGCAGCATCCATGTGGAGGCAGACGCCTCGTCTGCTAGCTATTTCATAGCGCTTGGCGCAATTACATCAAGCACTAGCGGCCAAAAAGGCATCAAGATTCAGGGTGTGGGGCTGGATTCGATCCAGGGCGACATCCGCTTTGTCGAAGCAGCGCGTGCCATGGGTGCCGTGGTCACCGGCGGCCCCAACTGGCTGCAGATCGAACGTGGTGCCTGGCCCCTGAAGGCCATTGATCTGGACTGCAACCACATCCCCGACGCCGCCATGACACTGGCCGTGATGGCGCTGTATGCCCAAGGCACCACCACGCTGACCAACATCGCCAGCTGGCGCGTGAAGGAAACCGACCGCATCGCCGCCATGGCCACCGAGCTGCGCAAACTCGGTGCCGCGGTGGAGGAAGGCGCGGACTACATCCGCGTGACGCCCCCGGCCCAGGTCACCGACTGGAAGCCCGCCAGCATCCACACCTACGACGACCACCGCGTGGCCATGTGCTTCTCGCTGGCCGCGTTCAACCCGGCGCGTCTGCCGGTGCGCATCGAAGACCCCAAGTGCGTGGCCAAGACCTTCCCCGACTACTTCGAGGCCCTGTTCTCGGTCGCTCAGGTCGAGACCACCCACATCCCGGTGATCTGCATCGACGGCCCCACAGCCTCGGGCAAGGGCACTGTAGCGGCGGCGGTGGCGCAGCGCCTGGGCTATCGCTTCCTCGACTCCGGCGCTATGTATCGCATCACAGCACTTGCCGCGCTGCGGGCGGGTCTCGCCATCGATGCCGACCACGAAGCCCGTATCGCTACCCTGGCCCAGACGCTGCCGGTGCGGTTTGAGGGCGGCAAGGTGTGGCTGGGCAGCGACGACGTGACCGAAGCCATCCGCACCGAAGAAGCCGGCATGAACGCCTCGCGCGTGTCCGCCCTGCCCGCCGTGCGCACGGCACTGGTCGATCTGCAGCACAGCTTTCAGCGCCTGCCGGGACTGGTGGCCGACGGGCGCGACATGGGCACCGTGATCTTCCCCGAGGCCCCCTTGAAGGTGTATCTCACGGCCAGCGCCGCCTGCCGCGCGGAACGCCGTTATAAGCAGTTGATTTCTAAGGGTTTTTCGGCTAGTATCGAAGACCTTCGCGCAGATTTGGAGGCGCGCGACGCCCGGGACAGTTCCCGCAGCGTTGCTCCCTTGAAGCCCGCGCAAGACGCTCTGGTCCTGGACAACTCCGATTTGACGATTGAACAAGCCGTCGAAAAGGTTTTGGCTTGGTGGCAGGAGCGCCAGCCCTTCGCAGCTTCTGCGCAGCGCTGACAACGTGGAGCCTTCGGGCTCCAGGCAGTGCCGAAAGGCCTTGCCACAGGCCCACGCAGCCCCCATCGCGCGTCAGCGCACAGGTTGTGTGGATCGATAACCTAACCCGCGGCTATGCCGCAAAAAACCACCGCAAGCAGCTATAAAAACGGTAGCAATGGTGCTGCCGGAATCCTGTTTGTGGCAAGGAAACACATGTCCGAATCTTTTGCCGCCCTTTTTGAAGAATCCTTGCAGCGCACGGAAATGCGCCCAGGCGAAGTCATCACCGCTGAAGTCGTGCGCGTTGAGCACAACTTCGTGGTCGTGAACGCTGGTCTCAAGTCCGAAGCCTATGTGCCGCTGGAAGAGTTCAAGAACGACAAGGGCGAAGTCGAAGTCCAAGTGGGTGACTTCGTCTCGGTGGCCATTGGCTCCATCGAAAACGGCTACGGCGACACCATCCTGTCGCGCGACACCGCCAAGCGTCTGGCCTCCTGGATGAGCCTGGAAAAGGCCCTGGAATCCGGCGAATTCGTCACCGGCACCACATCCGGCAAGGTCAAGGGCGGCCTGACTGTCCTGGTCAACGGCATCCGCGCATTCCTGCCCGGTTCGCTGATCGATACGCGTCCGATCAAGGATCTGACACCGTACGAAAACAAGACCATGGAATTCAAGGTCATCAAGCTCGACCGCAAGCGCAACAACGTGGTGCTGAGCCGCCGCGCTGTGGTGGAAGCCTCCATGGGCGAAGAACGCGCCAAGCTGATGGAAACCCTGAAGGAAGGCTCCATCGTTCAGGGCGTGGTCAAGAACATCACCGAATACGGTGCGTTCGTGGACCTGGGCGGCATCGACGGCCTGCTTCACATCACCGACATGGCATGGCGCCGCGTGCGTCACCCTTCCGAAGTGGTGACCGCTGGTCAGGAAATCACCGCCAAGATCCTGAAGTTCGACACCGAAAAGAACCGCGTGTCCCTGGGTCTGAAGCAAATGGGCGACGACCCATGGATGGGCGTGAACCGCCGCTACCCCCAAGGCACCCGCCTGTTCGGCAAGATCACGAACATTGCCGACTACGGCGCGTTCGTCGAACTCGAACCCGGCATCGAAGGCCTGGTGCACGTGTCTGAAATGGACTGGACCAACAAGAACATCGCTCCCGCCAAGCTGGTTTCGCTGGGCGACGAAGTCGAAGTCATGGTTCTGGAAATCGACGAAGACAAGCGTCGCATCAGCCTGGGCATGAAGCAGTGCAAGGCCAACCCATGGCAAGAATTCGCACAGGACACGAAGCGCGGCGACCGCGTGAAGGGTCCGATCAAGTCGATCACCGACTTCGGCGTGTTCGTGGGCCTGGCTGCCGGCATCGACGGCCTGGTGCACCTGTCTGACCTGTCGTGGAACGAACCCGGCGAAGCCGCTGTTCGCAACTACAAGAAGGGCCAGGAAGTCGAAGCGATCGTGCTGGCCGTGGACGTGGACCGCGAACGCATCTCGCTGGGCATCAAGCAGCTCGACGGCGACCCATTCACGACCTTCGTGACCGTGAACGACAAGGGCCAGACGGTGACCGGCAAGGTCAAGACCGTGGACGCCCGTGGCGCTGAAATCGACCTCGGCGAAGACATCGTGGGCTACCTGCGCGCTTCGGAAATCTCCCGCGACCGCGTGGAAGATGCCCGCAACGTGCTGAAGGAAGGCGACGAAGTCACGGCCGTGGTGGTGAACGTGGATCGCAAGACCCGCAACATCCAGCTGTCGATCAAGCAAAAGGACATGGCTGACGAACAAGGCGCCATGGCCAACCTGAGCCAGCAATCGAGCCGCGAAAGCGCCGGCACGACCAGCCTGGGCGCCCTGCTGCGCGCCAAGCTGGACAACTCGGAAAAGTAAAGCGCTGACCCGTTAAACGGTCAGACAGCGGGCGCCTCGGCGCCCGCTCTTTTTTCAGCCAAGACTGCCTGCCCATGTCCCAAGATTCCATGACCCGCTCAGACCTCGTCGAAGAACTGGCCGCCCGTTTCGGCCAGCTCACCCACCGGGATGCCGAATACGCCGTCAAGACCATTCTGGACGCCGTGGGCGAGGCCCTGGTACGCGGGCACCGCATCGAGATCCGGGGCTTTGGCAGCTTCTCGGTCAACCACCGCCCTCCCCGCATGGGCCGCAATCCACGCAGTGGGGAGGCTGTGGCCATTCCCGAAAAGCGTGTGCCCCATTTCAAGCCAGGCAAGGCCCTGCGCGAAGCCGTGGACAAACGCACGGCCGAAATGGAAGAAAAGGCCCCGCCTGCCACAGGCACCCTGGGCAACTGATACCAAATTGATAGCAGCAAGCGCATGATTCACTAGCGCCTGCTGCCGTTTTGGCTTGTATTGGCCTCCGTGCAGCAATGCGCAGGCCTATTGCGCCAAGCTCTTAGAATCGCCCCACCACTGGGGAGACCGATGAAATACCTCCTGTGGCTGCTCAAGGCAGCCATTTTTTTTACGCTCTTCGCCTTCGCGCTGAACAACCAGCAGGACGCGACCGTGCACTTCTTCTTTGGCACGCAATGGCGCGCACCGCTGGTGCTGGTGGTGCTGACCGCGTTCGCTGCAGGCCTGGTCGTCGGGGCCTTGGGCATGGTGCCGCGCTGGTGGCGCCACCTTAACGCGGCCCGTCGCGCCCAGGCCGCCGTCGTCGTGGCACCTGCGCCCGCAGCGCCCCCCGCCGCCAGCGCCACCCCGGCAGTGCCCCCACCACCTCCTGACCTGCCCTCGATCCATGGAATTTGACCTGAGCTGGATACTGCTGGGCTTGCCCCTGGCCTTTGTGTTGGGCTGGCTGGCGTCGCGGTTTGACCTGCGCCAACTGCGCGCCGAAAACCGCCGCGCACCCAAGGCCTACTTCAAGGGCCTGAACTTCTTGCTCAACGAACAGCAGGACCAGGCCATCGACGCCTTCATCGAGGCCGTGCAGAATGACCCCGACACTTCCGAGCTGCACTTCGCCCTGGGTAATCTGTTTCGCCGCCGGGGCGAGTACGACCGCGCTGTGCGGGTGCATGAGCATCTGCTTTCGCGCGGCGACCTCTCCCGTACCGACCGCGAGCGCGCCCAACATGCGTTGGCCCTCGACTTCCTGAAGGCCGGGCTGCTTGACCGCGCCGAAGACGCGCTGCAGCGGCTGGAAGGCACCCCATTCGAGGCCCAGGCCCGCCTGGCGCTGCTGGCTATTTACGAACGCTCGCGCGACTGGCCCCATGCCGCCAGCATCGCCCGCAAGATGCACGCCGCCGACCAGGGCGACTTCAGCACGCGGCAGGCGCACTACCTGTGCGAGCAGGCCTTGGCGCTGATCGCGCAAGGCGACCTCCCGGGCGCCCAGGCCCTGCTGGACCAGGCCGTGACCGCCGCCCCTGAAGCCGCGCGCGCACGCATCGAACTGGCGCGCCTGCAACGCCTGATGGGCCAGCCGGCCGCTGTGCTGTCCACCCTCAAGACGCTGGGCGAGCGCAACCCCGCAGCGCTGCCCCTGGCCGCCCCGCTGATGGTCGAAGCCGCAACAGCCACTGGCCGCACGCCCGAAGTCCACGCCCTGCTGCAGGCCCACTATGCGCAAGCGCCTTCGCTGGACGTGCTGGAAAGCATCGTGGCCATGGAAGCGGCCGACGAGGCCACCCGCCCGTCCGCCCGCCAGCGCTATGTGGAGCACTTGGACAAGGAACGCTCTCTGATCGCCGCCGCCAAATGGCTGGCCACCGAAAAGCTGGAACACGAAGAATTCCACCCCCAGGTGCAACGTGCGCTGGACCATGCCGTCAAGCCGCTCACCCGCTACCGCTGCGCGGCCTGCGGCTTCGAGGCGCGGCAGCATTTCTGGCAATGCCCCGGCTGCCAGACATGGGACAGCTACCCGGCGCGCCGGGTCGAAGAACTCTAAGAACCCTCACCTTCAACACCACAAGCCCCTCGCCATGCTGAAGAAACTACTGACCCTGCTGGTTGCCACGCTGCTCGCTACCGCCACCTGGGCCGCCGTGGACGTGAACACCGCTACCGAGGCTGAACTCGACGGCATCAAGGGCATCGGCCCCGGCCTGTCGGGCCGCATCCTGCAAGAGCGCCAAAGCGCGCCCTTCAAGGACTGGGCCGACTTCATCGGCCGTGTGGGCGGCGTGGGCAACAAGAGTGCCGTCAACTTCTCCAAAGAGGGCCTGACCGTCAACGGCAAAAAGTACAGCGCGGCAGCTGCAGCCAAGGCAGAAGCCAAAAACAACAAGAAGCACAGCAGCCCCCACGCAGCAGACCGCAAAGCCCATGGCGGCGCTGACAAGGACGCCGAAACGGCAACCACGCCAGCCACACCACCCCCCACGGCGACGGCAGCACCGACCGCGCTAGTGCCCGCCCCCGCAACAGGCGCTAGCAAAAACTAAGCACGCTTCACAAGCAACAAGCCCGCTCCAGCGGGCTTGTTTTTTTGCGGCATGGCATACCCAACAGCGAGGGTCGGGCAGGGTTTTTAGGGGCTGCCCCTAAAATCAATCGCGCATGCCCCTGATCACCCTCATCCTTCTCCCCTTCATCGGCAGCCTGCTGGCAGCGGTTCTGCCGTCCAACGCCCGCAATACCGAGTCCACCCTGGCGGGCCTTATCGCCGTGTTCTGCACAGCCCAGGTGGCGCTGTACTTCCCCGAGATTGCAGACGGCGGCGTGATCCGGCAAGAGCTGGCCTGGCTGCCCGCGCTGGGCCTGAACCTCGTGATCCGCATGGATGGCTTTGCGTGGATGTTCTGCATGCTGGTGCTGGGTGTGGGCAGCCTGGTGGTGCTCTACGCGCGCTACTACATGTCGCCCGCAGACCCGGTGCCGCGCTTCTTCTCATTCTTCCTGGCTTTCATGGGCGCGATGGCGGGCGTAGTGCTGTCGGGCAACATCATCCAGATCGCGTTCTTCTGGGAGCTGACCAGCCTGTTCTCCTTCCTGCTGATCGGCTACTGGCACCACCGCAAGGATGCGCGGCGTGGTGCGCGCATGGCGCTGACGGTGACCGGCACGGGCGGACTGGCCATGCTGGCGGGCATGTTGGTGCTGGGCCACATCGTCGGCAGCTACGACCTGGACCATGTGCTGGTGGCGGGGCAGCTCATCCAGAACCACCCGCTCTACACCACCGCACTTGTCCTGATCCTGCTGGGCGCGCTCACCAAAAGCGCGCAGTTCCCGTTCCACTTCTGGCTGCCCAACGCCATGGCCGCGCCCACACCCGTGTCTGCGTACCTGCACTCGGCCACCATGGTCAAAGCGGGCGTGTTTCTGCTGGCGCGCCTGTGGCCGGCGTTGGCGGGCACCGAGCAGTGGTTCTGGCTGGTAGGTGGCGCGGGCCTGGCCACGCTGCTGGTGGGCGGCTATGCAGCCATGTTCCAGAACGACCTGAAAGGGCTGCTGGCGTACTCGACCATCTCGCACCTGGGTCTCATCACCCTGCTGCTGGGCCTGAACAGCCCGCTGGCCGCCGTCGCAGCGGTCTTTCACATCATGAACCATGCGACCTTCAAGGCCTCGCTATTCATGGCCGTGGGCATCGTGGACCATGAAAGCGGCACGCGTGACATACGCCGCCTGTCGGGCCTGCGCACCATGATGCCGATCACCGCCACGCTGGCCATGGTGGCCAGCGCGGCCATGGCGGGCGTGCCACTGCTCAACGGTTTCCTGTCCAAGGAAATGTTCTTTGCCGAGACGGTGTACGTGAACACCACGCCATTGCTCGAATGGCTGCTGCCGGTGGCCGCCACGGTGGCCGGCATGTTCAGCGTGGCGTACTCGCTGCGCTTCACGGTGGATGTGTTCTTTGGCCCTCCTGCCACCGACCTGCCACGCCATCCCCACGAGCCGCCGCACTGGATGCGCGTGCCGGTCGAACTGCTGGTGCTGGCCTGCCTGGTGGTGGGCACGCTGCCTGCATGGTCGGTCGGGCCGTACCTGGCCGCCGCCGCACGGCCCGTGGTAGGGGGCGAGCTGCCCACCTATAGCCTGGCGGTCTGGCATGGGTTCAACACCCCTTTTGTGATGAGCCTTGTCGCTTTGGGCGGGGGTATTGCGCTCTACGCCCTGCTGCGCTGGCAGCGCGAAAAGGGCGCCATCGATGCGCCCCCGGTCATGCGCCGCATCAGCGGCCAGAGGGCCTTTGAGGCCACGCTGGCCCTGCTCAGCCTGATGGGCCGCAACGGCCGCCGCCTGCTGGGCACCGATCGCCTGCAGTGGCAGATGCTTTGGCTGGTGTGCGCCGCGCTGGTGGCGGGCACCCTGCCCCTGTGGGCGCGGGGCCTGCCGATTGGCGACCGGGTGCAGCTGCCGCTGTCGCCTGCCTTTGCGCTGCTGTGGCTGCTGGGCGCGGTGTGCGCCGTGGCGGCAGCCTGGCAGGCCAAATACCACCGGCTAGCCGCCCTCACGCTGCTCGGTGGCTCCGGGCTGTGCGTGTGCCTGACCTTCCTGTGGTTCTCGGCGCCCGATCTGGCACTCACACAGATCGTGGTGGAGGTGGTGACCACCATCCTCATCCTGCTGGGCCTGCGCTGGCTGCCACGGCGCGACGAGAGCCTGCGTGTGCCCACCCTGGCCGAAGAGCGCCGCACCCAGCTGCGCCGCTACCGCGACATGGCACTGACGCTGGCTGCGGGCGGCGGCATGGCACTGCTGTCGTTCGCGATGATGAGCCGCCCCTTCCCCGACAGCACCTCCACCTTCTTCCTGGAGCGCGCACTCACCGAAGGGGGTGGCACCAATGTGGTCAACGTGATGTTGGTGGACTTCCGGGGCTTTGACACTTTTGGCGAGATCGTGGTGCTGGGCATCGTGGCGCTCACGGTGTATGCGCTGCTGCGGCGCTTCCGCCCCGCGCGCGAGGTGATGGATCTGCCGCCCCAGCAGCGCGCACTGCCCGCCGATGTGGACACCGACCTCGCCAACCCACGCCAGACCGCCGACACCGCCGTGGGCTACCTCATGGTGCCCGCAGTGCTGGTGCGGCTGATGCTGCCGTTTGCCACGCTGGTCGCGGTCTACCTGTTCATGCGCGGCCACAACGAGCCCGGCGGCGGCTTTGTGGCGGGGCTGGTGTTCTCGGTGGCCCTGCTCCTGCAGTACATCGTGTCGGGCACGTCCTGGGTCGAGGCCCACCTGCCGCTGTACCCAAGGCGCTGGATTGGCGTGGGCCTGCTCGCCGCACTGGCCACGGGCCTGGGCGCATTGGCCTGGGGCTATCCGTTTTTGACCAGCCACACGGCGCATTTTTCGCTGCCCGTGGTGGGTGAGATCCATGTGGCCAGCGCACTGTTCTTCGACATCGGCGTGTTCACCCTGGTGGTGGGCTCCACCATGCTCATCCTCACCGGCATTGCCCACCAGTCGGTGCGCAGCCACCGCTACAACAACGCACGCGCGGCCGAAGAAGCCCAGGCCGCCGCCACACCAGGAGAAGGCCCATGGAACTGATACTGGCACTGGCCATCGGTGTGCTCACCGGCTCCGGCGTATGGCTGCTGCTGCGGCCGCGCACCTTCCAGGTCATCATGGGCCTGTCGCTGCTGTCGTACGCCGTCAACCTGTTCATCTTCAGCATGGGCCGCCTGGGCCTCGCGATTGACAAGGAGCCCGTGCTGCAGCCCGGGGTGCCGCAAGACCTGGCCCACTATGCCGACCCCATGCCCCAGGCGCTCACTCTCACGGCCATCGTGATCGGCTTTGCCATGACCGCGCTCTTCCTGGTGGTGCTGCTGGCATCGCGTGGCATGGCCGGCACCGACCATGTGGACGGCACCAAGGGTAAAGACGTGCAGGAAATGCCATGACGGGAGGCATGAGCATCACCGCATCGATCACCGCGTGGCTGATGCCGCACCTGATCCTTGCGCCCATTGCACTGCCCCTACTCACGGCCGGGCTCATGCTGCTGCTGCGCGAAGAGCGCCAGCGCACCAAGGTCACGCTCAACATCACCTCGACCCTGGTGGGCCTGGTGGTGGCCGTGCTGCTGCTGGTGCAGGCCAAGGAGCCCAGCGTGCAGACCAGCCTGGGCGTGTACCTGCCGGGCAACTGGCCCGCGCCGTTCGGCATCGTGCTGGTCATCGACCGCCTGTCGGCCATGATGCTGGTGCTGACCAGCACGGTGGCGCTGGCCACGGTGCTGTTCTCGGCCGCGCGCTGGCACCGGGCGGGCGTGCACTTTCACCCGCTGTTCCAGTTCCAGCTCATGGGGCTGGCCGGGGCGTTTCTCACGGCCGACCTGTTCAACCTGTTCGTGTTCTTCGAGATCATGCTGGCGGCGTCCTATGGGCTGCTGCTGCACGGCTCGGGCCGCCCGCGCGTGTCGGCGGGGCTGCACTACATCGCCATCAACCTCGCGGCGTCGTCGCTGTTCCTCATTGGGGTGTCGATGCTCTACGGCATCACCGGCACGCTCAACATGGCCGACCTGGCACAGAGCATTGCGGGTGTGGCCGTGGCAGACCGGGGGCTGTTGCACGCAGCCGCCGGCATTCTGGCGGTGGCGTTCCTCATCAAGGCCGCCGTGTGGCCGCTCAACTTCTGGCTGGTGCCGGCCTACAGTGCGGCCACTGCGCCTGTGGGTGCGCTGTTTGCGCTCATGACCAAAGTGGGCGTGTACAGCGTGCTGCGGCTGTGGACGCTGCTGTTTGGCGCCGAGGCGGGTGAATCCGCGCTGTTTGGCAGCCAGTGGCTCATTGGCGGCGGCATGCTGACCATGGCGTTTGGTGCCATTGGCATGCTGGGATCGCAGCGCCTGGGGCATCTGGCCGGGTTCAGCGCCGTGTTGTCATCGGGCACGCTGCTGGCCGCTGTGGGCTTCGGGCAAAACCTGCTCACCAGCGGGCTGCTGTACTACCTGCTCAGCTCCACGCTGGCTGTGAGTGCATTGTTCCTGCTCACCGACCTGATCGACCGCTGGCGCAATGACGGGGCCAACCTCGCGCCGTACGAGCAAACCGACGACGCGCCCTTTCTGTCGGCCGACCTGGTGCCCACGGAGGGCATGAACCTGGACGACAAGGAACAGGCGCTGATCGGCCAGGTCATCCCTGCCGCTGCGGCCTTTTTGGGCCTGGCGTTCATGGCCTGCACGCTGGTGATTGCAGGCCTGCCGCCCCTGCCCGGCTTTGTGGGCAAGTTCGCCATGGTCCATGCACTGCTCAACCCGCTGGGGCTGGGTGCGGCCCAGGGCTTCCGCCTGGGCGCTGCGGGCTGGACGCTGGTGGCGCTGCTGGTGGGCTCGGGGCTGCTGGCACTGCTGGCGCTCACGCGCGCGGGCATTCGCCATTTCTGGTCGGCCCAGGGCCGGGCTTCACCGCAGCTGCTGGTGCTGGAGGGACTGCCCATTGCCCTGCTGCTGTTGGCGTGTGTGGCGCTGGTGTGGCAAGCCGGTGCAGTGATGCGCTACACCCAGGCCACGGCCGATGCCCTGCATGCGCCCGGCACCTACGTGCGTGCGGTGATGACCGCGGCGCCCGTCGCACCTTCGCCTGCAGCAGCGCCTGAAACCCTGCCACTGGGGAGCAAGCCATGACCCAACCAGGCCCATCGACGGCATCCAACGCCCCAGCCGTTCCCCCGCGCCCCGGTCTGTTGCGGCGCCTGGTGCCCGCCCCGCTGCTCTCGCTGGCGTTGCTGGGCCTGTGGCTGCTGCTCAACCGCAGCCTGAGTGCAGGTCACCTGGTACTGGGCTCCGTGCTGGCACTGGCCATCCCGCTGCTGACAGCCGGGCTGCGCCCGCTGCCGGTGCGCATTCGCAAGCCAGGCACCGTCTTGCGCTTGGCACTCACGGTGGTGGCAGATACCACCCGGTCCAACCTGGCCGTGGCCCGCCTGCTGCTGGCGCCCGGCCGCAGGCGCCACCCAGCGGGCTTTGTGCACATCCCGCTGGACGTGCGGGACCCCAACGCACTGGCCGTGCTGGCGATGATCGTGTGCATCACGCCCGGTACCGCCTGGGCCGAGATTTCGCTGGACCGCAGCATGCTGCTGCTGCACGTGCTGGAGCTGGACGACCCCGCCACGGTAATCGCTGAGGTGAAGCAGCGCTACGAGGCCCCCTTGATGGAGATTTTTGAATGACCCCCGTGCTGGACTGGGCCCTGCCGGCCGCCCTGCTGATGCTCGCGCTGGCCATGGGCTGTGCGTTGATCCGACTGCTCAAGGGCCCGTCCGCGCAAGACCGTGTGCTGGCGCTGGACTGCATGTACCTGAGCGGCATGCTGGTGATGCTGGTGCTGGGGCTGCTCTACGGCAGCAAGAACTACTTCGAGGCCGCGCTGCTGCTGGCGCTGTTCAGCTTTGTCGGCTCCATGGCCATGGCCAAGTTTTTGCTGCGCGGCGAGGTGATCGAATGACCGACGCTGCCACCACCGTCACGGCGGTTCTTCCGCTGTGGCTGGAGATCATCGTGGCCGTGCTGGTGCTGGCCGGTGCCGCGCTGGCCCTGCTGGGCTCCATCGGGTTGCTGCGGCTGCCCACGTTTTTTGAACGGGTACACGCCCCCTCCATCATCGCCACGCTGGGCTGCTGGCTGATCATGCATGGTACGGTGCTGTACTTCTCGGTGGCCGACAGCAGCCTGGCGTTGCACGCGCTGCTGATTGCCGTGTTCGTGGCGATCACGGTGCCCATCATGTCGATCTTTCTGATGCGTGCGGCGTTGTTCCGCGCCCGGCAGGCCGGGCGCGATGTGCCACCCAGCCTGAGCCAGCCCAAGGTGGATGGCGGCACAGAAGCCAAAGACTCCTGATCACTTACCCTTGATCAATTACTCCTGATTTGATAGCTGCAGGCGCATATGAAACATGCGCCTGCAGCATTTTTGGCGCTTATTTCGCCCCTGGCACGCCAAACCCGCCGCCACCGGGGGTGTGAATCTCGAACACATCGCCCGGCGCCATCTCGGCCTGGCCGATGTGGTCCAGCAGCTCCACCCGGCCATCGCTGCGCACCACCTTGTTGATGCCCACGGCCCCCGGCTGGCCACCCGCCATGCCAAACGCGCCATGGTGGCGGCCGTTGGACAAGATGCTGGCCGTCATCGGCTCCAGAAAGCGCACGCGGCGAATGCCGCCATCACCACCTTTGTACTGCCCCGCACCGCCCGAGCCCTTGCGGATCTCGTAGCCCTCCAGCCGCACCGGAAAGCGGAACTCCAGCACCTCGGGGTCCGTCAGGCGCGAGTTGGTCATGTGGCACTGCACGACGCTGGTGCCGTCAAAACCGCCCGCCAGTTGCCCGTTCGCATCCCATACCCCACCCGCGCCGCTGCCACCCGAGATGGTCTCGTAGTACTGGTAGCGCGTGCTGCCAAAGGTGAAGTTGTTCATGGTGCACTGCCCCGCCGCCATCAGGCCCAGCGCGCCGTACAGCGCGTTGGTGATGCAGGTGGAGGTCTCCACATTGCCCGCCACCACCGAGGCTGGGGGGTTGGGGTTGAGCATGCTCCCCGGCGGGATGATGACGTTGAGCGGCTTGAGGCACCCGGCGTTCAGCGGAATGTCGTCATCTACCAGCGTGCGGAACACGTACAGCACCGCCGCCATGCACACCGCCGTGGGCGCGTTGAAGTTGTTGGTCTGCTGCGGGCTGGTGCCGGTGAAGTCGATGGTGGCGCTGCGGCTTTGCGCATCCACCTTCACGGCCACACTGATCTGCGCGCCGTTGTCCAGCGGCAGGGTGAACTGCCCGTCCTTCAAGCGCGTGATGACGCGGCGCACAGATTCTTCGGCGTTGTCCTGCACATGGCGCATGTAGGCTTGCACCACGTCCAACCCAAACTCGGCCACCATGCGGCGCAGCTCCTGCTGGCCCTTCTCATTCGCTGCGATCTGCGCGCGCAGGTCCGCCATGTTCTGCTGCGGGTTGCGGCTGGGGTATTCGCCGCTTTCGAGCAGCGCAATCATCTCCGCCTCGCGCAGTACGCCACGCTCCACCAGCTTCACGTTGTTGATCTGCACGCCCTCTTCCTCGATGCGCGTGGAGAACGGCGGCATCGACCCCGGCGTGGTGCCGCCCACATCCGCGTGGTGGCCCCGGCTGCCCACATAGAACGTGGGCGTGGCCTCGTCAGCGATGTAGACCGGCGTGATGACCGTGATATCGGGTAGGTGCGTGCCGCCGTGGTACGGGTCGTTGAGCACGAACACGTCGCCGGGCTGCATCTTGCCGCTGTTCTCGCGGATCACGGTCTTGATGCTCTCGCCCATCGAGCCCAGGTGCACGGGCATGTGCGGCGCATTGGCAATCAGGTTCCCCGCCGTGTCGAACAGCGCGCAGCTGAAGTCAAGGCGTTCCTTGATGTTGACGGAGTACGCCGTGTTCTGCAGCTGCAAGCCCATCTGCTCGGCGATGTTCATGAACAGGTTGTTGAACACCTCCAGCAGCACCGGGTCCACGGTGGTGCCCACGGCATGCTGCACGGCGCGTGCCACACGGCGGGTCAGCAGCAGGTGGTCCAGCTCAGTCAACTCGGCCTCCCAGCCGGGCTCCACGATGGTGGTGGCGTTCTTCTCGGCAATGATGGCCGGGCCGGGAATCACGTCGCCGGGGCGCAGGTCCTCGCGCACCACCAGCGCGGCATCGTGCCACGCGGGCACGCCGTCCACGCCGCCGGTGTACATGCGCACGGTGCTGCGGCGCGGCACCTCGCGTGCGGGCTGCAGCGCGTGGCGCGGCTCCTCGGGGGCGTCGCCGGGCACCACGGCCTCGACGGAAACCGCTTCGACCACGAGGCCCTTGCCCTGCATGAGGAAGGCAAAGCGCTGGCGGTAGGCGGCCTCAAACCCTGCGGTGATCTCGGCCAGCGAGCCGAACGGCACGATGAGCGCCGAGTCGCTGCCCTCGTAGCGCACATGCACGCGGCGGTGCACCACGGCTGTGCCTGCGCCCACCTGCTGGCGCTCCAGCTCGGTGCGGGCGGTGGTGGCCAATTGGTCCAGCGTGGCCTCGATGCCCGCGAGTGCCTCAGGCACCAGCTTCGTTTCCACGGCCTGTTCGCGGATCACGTTCTGGTCCGCCAGGCCCATCCCATAGGCGCTGAGCACACCGGCCAACGGGTGCACAAACACGCGCGTCATGCCCAAAGCATCGGCCACCAAACACGCGTGCTGGCCGCCCGCGCCGCCAAAGCACTGCAGCGTGTAGCGCGTCACGTCATACCCGCGCGCGACGCTGATCTTCTTGATCGCATTGGCCATCTGCTGCACGGCGATCTGGATAAAGCCGTGGGCGACATCCTCGGCGCTGCGCCCGGTTTGGGTGGCGAGGTCGCCAAACTTCTGCGCCACCGCATCACCGTCCAGCGCCTCGTTGGCCGCATGGCCAAACACCTTGGGGAAGTGCGCGGGCTGAATCTTGCCCACCATCACGTTCGCATCCGTCACGGCCAGTGGGCCGCCACGGCGGTAGCTGGCGGGGCCGGGGTTGGCGCCTGCGCTCTCGGGGCCCACGCGGAAGCGTGCGCCATCAAAGCCGAGGATGGAGCCGCCACCCGCCGCCACGGTGTGGATGCTCATCATGGGTGCGCGCATGCGCACGCCGGCCACCTGGGTCTCGAACTCGCGCTCGAACTCGCCCGCGTAGTGGCTCACATCGGTGCTGGTGCCGCCCATGTCAAAGCCGATGACCTTGTCGTGGCCCGCGAGCCCGGCAGTGCGTGCCATGCCCACGATGCCGCCCGCCGGGCCACTCAAGATCGCGTCCTTGCCCTGGAACACCTGCGCGTCCGTCAGGCCGCCGGAGGACTGCATGAAGAACAACTTGACGCCCGGCATTTCGCTCGCCACCTGGTCCACATAACGGCGCAGGATAGGCGACAGGTAGGCATCGACCACGGTGGTGTCGCCCCGGCTCACCAGCTTCATCATGGGGCTGGTGGCGTGCGATGCGCTGACCTGCGTGAAGCCGATCTCGCGCGCAATGCGGGCCGCAGCCTCTTCGTGTGCGGTATAGCGGTAGCCGTGCATGAACACGATGGCCGCGCTGCGCAGGCCCGCGTCGTAGGCGGCCCACAGGCGCTCCTTCAAATGCGCTTCGTCCAGAGGCTCGATCACTTCGCCGTGCGCGCCCATGCGCTCCTGCGCCTCGACCACGCGCTCGTACAGCAGCTCGGGCAGCACGATATGGCGGTCAAACAAACGCGGGCGGTTCTGGTACGCAATGCGCAGAGCATCCTTGAAGCCCTTGGTGGTGATGAGCAGCGTGGGCTCGCCCTTGCGCTCCAAGAGCGCGTTGGTGGCCACGGTGGTGCCCATCTTCACGCACTCGACCAGCGCGGGCGTCACGGGCTCGCCGGGCTTCAGGCCCAGCAGGTGGCGAATGCCCGCCACGGCCGCGTCCTTGTACTGCTCGGGGTTCTCGGACAGCAGCTTGTGCGTGACCAAGGTGCCGTCAGGGCGCTTGCCCACCACGTCAGTGAAGGTGCCGCCCCGGTCGATCCAGAACTGCCAGCGGGCCAAAGAATAAGCTTGTTGGGACATGGTGATGCTATCTAATCAATAGCTGCCAGCGCATTCAATACCTGCGCTACAGCCGCTTTTCATTCAAAAATTAAAAAATCGGAGGCCTAGGGTCACAACGACGCGGCCGAGCGCGCCGCCTGGTCGTACATGCCCGAGAGCACACGCAGCAAACGGGCCAGCTCGCCAATGTCGCGGTTGAGCGCGTCGTCGGCCTTGAGCGCATCGATCAGGCAGCTCTCGCGGATCTCGCGGTAGCGCTGCACGTAGGCGCGGCCGGTGTCGGTGGCGGCATAGGTCACTTCCTTGCCATTCTTTTGCGAGGCCACCACGCCGAGGGTCTGCAGCTTCTTGAGCGAGTAGTTCACCAAATGCGTGTCTTCCACGTTCATGATGAAGCAGATGTCGGCCAGGCGCTTGTCGCGTGCGCGGTGCGTGACATGGTGCAGCACCACCACGTCGAGCGGCGTCAGGTCCTTGAGGCCCGCCGCCGCCATGCAATGCACCACCCAGCGGTGGAACGCATTGCCCGCCACGATGAGGCCAAACTCGAACTCGCTCATCTCTGCGCTCTGCGCCGACACCAAGTGCGCCGATGACACGATGGGACCGGAGTCGGCTTTGGGTGGAAGCGCGGACTTGGCCTTGGGCTTGGCGTCAGATTTCATGGCGGGTTCAGGCCTGCGGGTTCTGTCATTGGCACGGGATATGCATGGGGCATTGTAGGCAAGTCGATGGTAATTTGTTGGCAATTTGTCAGCGTTTAGGCAAAACACCTATCGCAATCGGATCGGCTTCCGATACAGTGATTTGTTACATCCAACCTTGTACATACAACCCTGCGGAGCAATATCCATGAAGCGTCGAATCTTCCCCGTGACCGCACTCGCCCTGACCCTGGCTGCGGGCCTGTCTGCCACCTCGGCATTCGCCCAGACCAAGTGGGACCTGGCCGCCGCCTACCCTGCCACCAACTTCCACACCGAGAACATGGTGCAGTTGGCCAGCGATGTGGACAAGGCCACGGGCGGCAAGCTCAAGATCACGGTGCATGCCAACGCCGCGCTGTTCAAGGCCCCCGAAATCAAGCGTGCCGTGCAAGGCGGCCAGGCGCAGATGGGCGAGATCCTGCTGGCCAACTTCCAGAACGAGTGGCAGCTGTTTGGCGTGGATGGCCTGCCCTTCCTGGCCGACAGCTACGACGCCTCCAAAAAGCTCTACGCCGCCCAAAAGCCCTTCCTGGAAAAGAAGCTGGCTGAGCAGGGAATGATGCTGCTGTACGCCGTGGCCTGGCCTCCACAAGGCATCTACACCAAGAAGCCGCTGGCCTCTGCCGCTGACCTCAAGGGCATCAAGTGGCGCGCCTACAGCCCTGCCACCGCCCGCATTGCCGAGCTGGTCGGTGCCCAGCCGGTTACGGTGCAGGCTGCGGAGTTCTCGCAGGCCCTGGCCACGGGCGTGGTCGAATCGACGATGACCTCGGGCGCCACCGGTGTGGACAGCAAGCTGTACGAACACCTCAAGTTCTACTACGACACCCAGGCCTGGCTGCCCAAGAACGCCGTGCTGGTGAACAAGAAGGCGTTTGACGCCCTCGACAAGCCCAGCCAAGACGCGCTGCTGAAGGCCGGTGCCGACGCCGAAGCACGCGGCTGGGCCAACAGTGCCAAGGTCAACACCGACACCGTCGCCAAGCTCAAGGCCAATGGCATGGACGTGGTGACCCCACCGGCCGCGCTGAAGGCCGACATGGCCAAGGTGGGTGACACCATGCTCAAGGAATGGCTGGACAAGGCCGGCCCCGAAGGCAAGGCGCTCATCGACGCCTACCGCAAATAAGCCCAGGCGCCCACGCACATGCGTCGTCTGCTGGACTTTCTGTACGACAGCGCCGCCGCCCTGGCGGCGCTTTTCATGGTCGGCCTGCTGGGGATGGTGCTGTTGTCCATCGCCAGCCGGCAGTTCCACTTTCACGTGCCGGGCACGGACGCCTATGCGGGCTATCTGATGGCCGCATCGGGCTTCCTGGCACTCGCCCACACCTTGAAGCGCGGCGAGCACATCCGCGTCACGCTGCTGCTCAACTTTTTGAAGGGCGGCGCCAAGAAGGCGTTCGAGATCTGGGCTTTGGCCATTGCCACCCTGCTGGCCGTGCTGTTTGCGGTGTACAGCTGCAAGCTGGCCTGGCAGTCGCACGAGTTCCACGACATCTCCACCAGCAGCGACGCCACACCGCTGTGGATTCCGCAAATCGCCATGGCCGTGGGCACGGTGATTCTGGCCATAGCGTTCCTGGACGAGCTGGTGCTGGAGATGATGGGCAAGCGTGTGGATGCCTCCTCTGGCGAAGCTTTGCGCAATGAATAACCCCTGCTGCACGACCTACCATGAGTGATCTCGCCATAACCGGCCTGCTCGTACTGTCGCTGTTCCTGATTCTGGGCAGCGGCGTATGGATCGGGCTCACCCTCTCCGGCGTCGCCTGGATCGCCATGCAGCTGTTTTCTGCCCGCCCGGCGGGCGATGCGATGGCTGTGACCATCTGGGGCAGCGCCTCCAGCTGGACGCTCACGGCCCTGCCCCTGTTCATCTGGATGGGCGAAATCCTGTTCCGCACCCGCTTGTCGCAAGACATGTTCAAGGGCCTGGCCCCCTGGGTGCAGGCGCTGCCGGGCCGGCTGCTGCACACCAACGTGGTGGGCTGCACCATCTTTGCCGCCGTGTCGGGGTCGAGCGCCGCCACCTGCGCCACCATCGGCAAGATGACGCTGCCCGAGCTGACGCGCCGGGGCTACCCCGAGCACATGGTGGTGGGCACACTGGCGGGCGCGAGCACGCTGGGTCTGTTGATCCCGCCGTCCATCATCATGATCGTGTACGGCGTGTCGGCCGAGGTGTCGATCTCGCAGCTGTTCATTGCGGGTGTGCTGCCGGGCATCTTGCTGGCGGCACTTTTCTCGGGCTACATCATGCTGTGGGCGCTCCGCCATCCCGAGCAGGTGCCTGCCGCCGACGTGAGCATGAGCTTCATGCAAAAGCTGTCGGAATCGCGCAGCCTGATCCCCGTGGTGCTGCTGATTGCAGCCGTGCTGGGCTCCATCTACACCGGCTTTGCCACCGCCACCGAGGCAGCGGCTGTGGGCGTGGTGGGCTCGCTGGTGCTGTCAGCCGTTCAGGGCTCGATGACCTGGGGCACCTTCAAGGAATCGCTGATGGGCGCCACGCGCCTGTACTGCATGATCGCGCTGATCCTGGCGGGTGCTGCGTTCCTCACGCTGGCCATGGGCTACATCGGCCTGCCGCGGCACCTGGCGGAGTGGATCGCGTCGCTGGGCTTGAACCAGGCGCAGCTCATCGTGGCGCTGGCGGTTTTCTACATCATCCTGGGCTGCTTTCTCGACGGCATCTCGATGGTGGTGCTGACCATGGGCGTGCTCATGCCCACGGTGCAGGCGGCCGGCATCGACACCATCTGGTTTGGCATCTTCATCGTGCTGGTGGTGGAGATGGCGCAGATCACGCCGCCCGTGGGCTTCAACCTGTTTGTGCTGCAGGGCATGACGGGGCGCCAGCTGCCCTGGATTGCGAGGGTGGCCATGCCCATGTTCTTGCTGATGTGTGGCGCCGTGGCGTTGATCTATGTCTTCCCTGGCATCGTGACCTGGTTGCCACAGCAGATGTCGGCGCGCTGAACATACCGGCCACCAGCAGACACGACCAAGCGGGGCGCCCCCACCGGGGACGCCCCGCTTGGCGTTTTGAGGGATGGAGAGCAGCCCGTCCGACGCCTCAAAATCCAGCGACAATGCCCCGATGTTGAACGTTCTTGCCATCTGCATCGGCGCCTGTGTGGGCGCACTGGCGCGCTGGCGCCTGGGCCTTTGGCTCAGCCCAGGCGGGCTGATTCCCTGGGGCACACTTGTCGCCAACTTGGTGGGCGGCTACCTCATTGGCGTGTGTGTGGCCGTGTTCCACGCCATGCCCCAGCTGGACCCCGTATGGCGGCTGGCGCTGGTCACCGGGTTTCTGGGCGCGCTCACCACCTTCTCCAGCTTCTCGGCCGAAGTCGTTGAGATGCTGATGGTGCAGCGCTACGCCCTGGCACTGGGCACCACCGCACTGCATCTGCTGGGCTCCTTGGGCCTCACGGTGCTTGGCATGCAAAGTGCTTCATATTTCATAGCATCGCGCGCCTGATACTCCTGCACTAGCACGTCATTTCGTCATCAATCCACGCCACACTGCATGGGCCCATACCCGCTGCTACCGCTGCTGCCGGTGCCGCCCCTTTCTTCTCTGTTCACCTACCGATACGCGAGCCCCTCATGGAAGCCAACACCCAACTCAACGAACGCCGCCTGGCCGATGCCTGGGCCGAGCTGCACAACCATGCCCACAACGGCAACCCCCTGCAGGCCGATGCCAACCGCATGGCCTTCGCCGACCCCGAATTCATGTTCCGCCGCGAAACGCGCGGCATCCGCTTTCAGCTCGAAATGCTCAAGCCCGACCTGGGTCAGGCCGAACAAGGCATTGAAAGCACCGTGGTGGTGTACGGCAGCGCGCGCTTTGTGGCGCCCGACGAAGCCGCAGCCCAGCTGGCCGACGCCGAAGCCAGTGACGATGCCGAGCGCGTGCGCCGCGCGCGCCTGGCTGTGCGCAACGCGGGCTACTACGACCTGGCCCGCCAGTTCGCCAAGCTGGTGGCCGACTACAGCGAACGCCAGCGCCCTGCCGACCGCATCTACATCTGCACCGGCGGCGGCCCGGGCATCATGGAAGCCGCCAACCGGGGCGCCCATGATGCGGGTGCACTGAACGTGGGCCTGAACATTGCCCTGCCCCACGAGCAAAGCGGCAATCGCTTCATCTCGCCCTCGCTGTCCTTCAAGTTCCACTACTTCGCGCTGCGCAAGATGCATTTCATGATGCGCGCCAAGGCACTGGTGGCCTTCCCTGGCGGCTTTGGCACGCTGGACGAGCTGTTCGAAGTGCTGACCCTGGTCCAGACCAAAAAGGCCAAGCCCGTGCCCATCGTGCTGTTCGGCACGGACTACTGGAAGCGCCTCATCAACTTCGATGTGCTGGTGGAAGAAGGCACCATCTCTGCGCAGGACCTCAACCTGTTTCACTACACCGATGAACCCCAGGAAGCCTGGGATTTGATCCGCGCGTTCTACAAGCTATGAAAGCCAACACCCCGCCGGTGCGCGCACGCGTCGGCGGGGTGTTGATGCCTCTTTCTGCTACCTGATGACAGGTGGCGGCGGAGGTGGCGGCCGCAGGATGATGGGTACCACCGGGACAAACACAATCGGTGGCCTGACCGTCGGAGGCGGCGGAACCGTGGTCGTCGGAGGCGGCGGAACCGTGGTCGTCGGAGGCGGCGGAACCGTGGTCGTCGGAGGTGGCGGAACCGTGGTCGTCGGAGGTGGCGGAACCGTGGTCGTCGGAGGTGGCGGAACCGTGGTCGTCGGAGGTGGCGGAACTGTAGTCGTCGGAGGTGGTGGAACCGTAGTCGTCGGAGGTGGCGGAACCGTAGTCGTCGGAGGTGGCGGAACCGTAGTC
>NZ_QKVP01000075.1:0-608 GCF_003231145.1 Acidovorax sp. ST3
AGACAATGCCGAGCCCCGCCTCGGCTGCCTTCAGCAACGGCACCGATTCATCCGCATAAAGCCGCGGCCGTGGCACTACCTCCACCGTATGGCCGCGCGCATCGCTCAAACGCCAGACCTTTGTTGCCATCGAGCTCATCAAACCCTCGTGGTCACCCAGTGATTCAGGCGTTGCCGGATCGCCGTGCTCGGCGAGATAGGATGGTGCCGCCACAAGGGTGATCGGGTCTTCGCCCATGCGCCGCTGGACGAGATCGGAATCCGGTAAAGGTGCGAAATGGCTGCGGACCGCGAGATCAAAGCCATCCTGAACCAAGTCGACAAAACGGTCGGTAACGTGCAACTGGATCGTCAGTTTTGGATATTGTCGTGCCAGCACCGGCAGGCGATGCGCGAGCCGGAATTGCGCGTTCGGCACCGAGGTGGTGATCCGCACGATGCCGCTTGGCTCCGCCAAACGCCTGCGTACGACCGTTTCGACCGCTTCTGCCTCGATCACCGCTGCACTGGCATGATCGTACACGTCGCGCCCCACATCGGTCAGCGCAAAGCTGCGTGAACTGCGATGAAGCAGTTGCGCGCCGAGCGCCGCTTCCAGAGCTGCCACC
>NZ_QKVP01000076.1:0-607 GCF_003231145.1 Acidovorax sp. ST3
GGTGGCGAACCGGAGCCGCGCGACTACGGCCGCATGCTGGCCGACGCCGCCCTGCTGCTGTTGCTGGCCACGGTCGGCATCCTGCAGCGCACCCATGAAACCACGGTGGTGCCCGCCATCATGGCGTGCCAGGCGCTGGCCTTCTATTCGCTGGCGCGCACCGTGGACCGCCCCGTCACCGGCTCGACCACGCTGGGCATCGCATTGGCGGCCAGCTTCCTCACGCGCGGCTGGATCGGCGCCCTGCCGATCATGGTCGCCGCCCTGCTCGCGTTCTATCCGCGCGGGCCGCTCTGGAAATGCAAGCGCTGGCTGCCCTGGGCCGCGCTGGTCGCCGCCTTGCGCGGGCACAACCTGCCCCCTATCGGCGTGGTGGCCGAAGGCGCCAACCTGGCCGCGGCCCGCGCCGCCGGCCTGACGCCGGTGGAGCTGTCGACCCCGGCCGCGCGTCCGGCACAGGTGATCGACACCGCGCCGCCCAACGACGTCGCCACGCCGGTGCCGTCGGTGCCGGCCGCCGCCGTCGAGATCGCGCCCGCCCCCACGCCCGCCGCCGAAGCGCCGGCCGATAAGGCAACGGAAAAGGCAACCGAAAAGACGGCCGATC
>NZ_QKVP01000077.1:0-607 GCF_003231145.1 Acidovorax sp. ST3
GATGGCTTCCGATGGGTCCGACGGCGTCGACGGCACCTTGTGAAAATGCACGATGCCTTGATCTTCGTCGATCATCGTGAAGTCGGTAAACGTGCCTCCGACGTCTATCCCTATGCGATACATGCTTGTGCTTCCCTGAATGAAAAGAAGGGCGCGGCGGCGCTCAGTCCAGCTTGATGCCGGCCTGCTTGACCACGCCGCACCATTTGTCGATTTCGCTCTTGATCATGGCGCCGAAGGCCGGCCCGGCCACGTCCGAGACCTGCGCGCCCTGTTGTTCCAGATAGGTCTTCATGGCGGGCGCGTGCAGCGTCTGCGCCAGCGCATCGGTCAGCTTGACGCGCAACGGCTCGGGCAGCTTGGCCGGGGCCAGCATGCCGAACCACACCATCGCTTCGTAACCGGGATAGCCGGACTCGGCCACCGTCGGCACGTCGGGCAGGGCGGGCGAGCGAGCGGCGGACGTCACCGCCAGCGGCCGCGATTTGCCGCCCTGGATGAACTGCTGCTGGTTGATCACCACGTCCATCAGCACCGGGAACTGGCCGCCCAGGAAATCGTTGACCGCCGCCGCCGCGCCCTTGTAGGGTACGCCGGGCAGGTCGAG
>NZ_QKVP01000078.1:0-605 GCF_003231145.1 Acidovorax sp. ST3
GCCTGATCCGGGCCGGCAGGCCGGACAAGGAGGCGGCGCGATTGCGGACGGCTATGTCCGCACTCTCGCGCCCGCCGGCCTCTTTTTCACGGCACCGGGCCGGGCCATAGTGTTGCCTGTTTTTCACCACAGGAGCCGACATGGCCTTTCCCGATTCAGCCGCCTTCAAGCCCGCGCCGGATGGCACGGTATTCATCGTCAATGTGATCCATGCCCACCCAGGCCGGCAGGAGGACGCCTTCCGCGCTATCCAGGATGTGGTGCATTACGTCGCGCGCACCAAGCCTGGCTTTCTCTGGAGCAACCTGGCCAAGAGCACGGACGGCAAGACCGTGGTGAACATCGAGGCGATCTCGGGGGCGGGAAAGGTCGATGAGTTCTTTTCCGATCCGGTGTTCGTGGAGAAATTCCGCAAGCTCGATGCGGTATCGACCAGCGAATTTCACACCTATCAGGTCGACGACCTGGTGCTGCCCGGGCGGCGCGCGGCCTGAGCCGGTCGGGGCAGGCGTCAGGCGCGGGCCCGCGAGCGCGCCGCGCGCAGACGCCGCGCCACCAGCACCAGCAGTTCCTGCACCGCGGCCACCAGCAGCGCGGCCAGGATC
>NZ_QKVP01000079.1:0-602 GCF_003231145.1 Acidovorax sp. ST3
GATGGACGCACTGGCTGCTGGCCGCACTGAGTTCGATCATCGCCTACGCAGCCCTTGCCGGATACGACCATATTGCCCTGACACATCTCCAGAAACGGGTGTCCTGGCTGTTCGTGACGCTCTGCTCCTTCACCACCTATGCGCTGTCACACAACATCGGCGGCTCGGTGTTCTCCGGGGCGGTGATTCGCTACCGCGCCTACGCCACGCGCGGCCTGTCCGGCCAGGAAGTCGGCGTTCTGGTTGCGGTCTGCTGGATCACCTTCGTGCTGTCGTCGATCCTGCTTGGCGGCATCGTGCTGATCCTCATCCCCGACCTGTTCGAGCGATTCGCCGATGTCAGCGCCTTCAAGGAAGTCGGCTATGGCGGACTGTCGGCCGGCGCCGGCATCGTGGTCGGACAGGCCATCATCCGCGACTGCTACGACGGCGCGGTGGCGCGCCGCGCCATGTCCTACCTGATCCTGGTGTTCAACCTGTCGCCGGCGCTGGCCCCGATCCTGGGCGGCTACCTGGCCGCGCACCAGGGTTGGCGATCCGTGTTCCTGCTGCTGACCGCGCTGGCCGGCGCCGCCTGGCTGCTGTGCGCGCGGCGCCTGCCC
>NZ_QKVP01000080.1:0-598 GCF_003231145.1 Acidovorax sp. ST3
TCTGCAATTCCCGCAAGGGCTGGGCAAGATCATGAAGAAAGGCAAACGCCAGGAACAGACTGCAACCTTCAACGTCTCGATCCGCAAGGCAGGCACGGCCACGGTCATTGCGAAGCCTGCCATCTCAATCACCAACCGGAAGTTCGCTGGTTTCTATCGCGCCGTCCGGATCGATTTTCCTGAGCGTGGTGCATGGGAAGTCCAGATCACGCGCACGTCGATTTCTGAACCGCGTGATGACTGGGACGATTCCTTTGCCCTGACCTGCACGTGGGTTGTCCTGCAGACGTTCCGCCCGGAGTATCCGTTCAATACCTCGACGCCGCTGTGCTTGACGGCCATGCGAGTCAAGGCCACCCACCAAATGAACGGCCAGGTGCAGACGTACAACTGCATGACGCGGCGTGTCACAGACGGCTTCGGACAGAGCTGGCCGACCAACATTCCGCGAAACCCGGCGATATCCGCTCTCTATACGTTGATGGGGCCAGGACTTTGCAAGCCGGAGCCTGCGAGCAGGATCAATTGGGCCGCCTTCGCCGAATGGCGCGAGTTCTGTACGTCGAAGGGGCTGAAATTCGATCTCGTCATCGGCAAT
>NZ_QKVP01000081.1:0-598 GCF_003231145.1 Acidovorax sp. ST3
AACGCGGCATTGCGCTCACGCCGGTCAAGTTCGGCATCTCGTTCACCAAGACCGAGTCCAACCAGGCCGGCGCGCTGGTGCATATCTACAATGACGGTTCGGTGCATATGAACCACGGTGGCACCGAGATGGGGCAGGGCCTGCATCTCAAGGTGGCGCAGGTGGTGGCCGAAGAGTTCCAGATCGACCTGGAGCGGGTGAAGATCACGGCAACGACCACGGCCAAGGTCCCGAACACCGCGCCGACGGCGGCATCGTCGGGTGCCGATCTCAACGGCATGGCTGCCCAGAACGCTGCCCGGCAGATCAAGGACCGGTTGATCGATTTCGCGGCGGAAAAATACTCCGTGCCGGCCGATCAGGTCGTGTTCCTGCCCAACCGGGTCCGTATCGGCAACCAGGAGATTTCCTTCAACGAACTGGTCAAGCAGGCCTATCTCAATCGTATCCAGCTTTCGGCGGCAGGGCATTACAAGACGCCGAAGATCCATTGGGATCGCGCCAAGGGTCGGGGCCACGCCTTCTATTATTACGCCTATGGCGCCGCGTGCTCGGAAGTCTCGATCGACACCCTGACAGGTGAATACGTCATCGAACG
>NZ_QKVP01000082.1:0-597 GCF_003231145.1 Acidovorax sp. ST3
GTCGTCCAGAGGTCGCGGGCGAGGGCCGTCTCGACAGTGATATCCTCGGCGAACGTGCGGCGGATCAGGCGCACCGTCGACGTCACGATGTCGTTGAGGTCGGTGAGCAACGGCCTCAGAGGTTGCTTGCGCGAGAAAGCGAGGAGCTGACGGGTCAGCTCCGCGGCGCGTTGCGCGGCCCGGTCGATCTGATGAACGCGGTCGAGGGCACTCTTCGGTACGGCTTCGTCGTCGATGATGGTGTCGACGTTGGCCAGGATGACCATCAGGATGTTGTTGAAGTCGTGGGCAATGCCGCCGGTCAGCTGGCCGACCGCCTCCATTTTCTGCGCCTGGCGCAGTTCGTTCTCGGTGCGGTTGCGCTCGGTCAGGTCGTGGATCACGCCGACATAGATCGGTTCGCCGCCGACGATCGTCTCGCCGACCGCCAGATGCATCGGGAAGGTCGAGCCGTCCTTGCGGCATCCCGGCACTTCGCGGGGGCGCCCGATGGTTTTGCGGATGCCGGTGTCGAGATAGTTCTGCAGGAACTGGTCGTGTCCGGAGCGCAGCGCGACGGGCAGCAGCCTCTTGATGTTCTGGCCGATCACTTCGGCG
>NZ_QKVP01000083.1:0-596 GCF_003231145.1 Acidovorax sp. ST3
ATCGCCTGGAACAGCGCCGCCGTTTCAGTCAGGCGGGCATTGGCGTATTCCACTTCCCGCACCCGCGCCGCGACGTAATGCTGTTCGCTGGCGTACGCGGTGTAGGGCGCCAGGGCGCCCAGGCGCACGCGGTTGGCGGTGTTGCGGTGCGACTGCTCCGCGGCCCGGCGCGAGGCCTCGGCCGAGGCCAGCGCCTGACCGTCCGCCTCCAGTTGCGCCAACGTGTCGGCCACGTCGCGGAAGGCGGTCAGCACGGTCTGCTTGTATTGCAGCACCGCCGCCTCATAGCGCTCCTTGGCGGCGCTGCGTTCGGCCAGCAGCGCGCCGCCGTGGAAGATCGGCTGCGTCAGCGACGCGCCCACCGCCCAGATCGAACCCGCGCCCGACAATGCCGTCGGCCAGCTAAAGCCGCCTTTGCCCATCGACGCCGACAGCGACAGGCTGGGGAACAACTGCGCCGTGGCCACGCCGACGTCGGCCGCCGCCGCGCGCAGCACGGCCTCGGCGACGTGGATGTCGGGCCGCGCCGCCAGCAGTTCGGAGGGCACCAGCACCGGCACCTCCTCGGGCACGGCGATCATGGCGAAGGCCAGGTC
>NZ_QKVP01000084.1:0-589 GCF_003231145.1 Acidovorax sp. ST3
GTAGTCCTCGTCCGCATAGATGCAGGCCGGCAGCGGTGAAACCGCCCGGCCGCCCCGCTCCCACAAGGCCTCGATCCAGTCGGCCGCGGTGTCGGCGATGACGTCCTGCACGCAGAAGCCGGGATCGCGCCCGAACATCGGCACCGGCGGCGTCAGGCCGGTTTCGCCGTGCACCACGTCAAACAGGTTGCGGTGGCCTTCGATGGCCCTGTTCAGCACGTACAGGTCGGGCCCGTCCAGGCCGATGACCACGGAGAACGTGCCCTCGCCGTCCTGGTCGGGGAAGATGCCGAACTGGATCTCGCGCGCCTTTTCCGGCAGGCGCGGAAACAGGCCGGCCAGCACGCGCGGCTCGGTGAAGTACTGCTTCACCTCGTCTTCGGAGTAGGCGTAGCGCGACTCGCGCAGGCGCTCGGAGGCATAGGCCACGTCCCACGGCTGCAATTCGGCCAGGCCGAGTTCGGCCGCGGCGTAGGCCTTCAGCTCGGCCAGGTCGCGCTGGGCGTAGGGCTTGGCGCGGGCGGCCAGGTCGCGCAGGAAGGTGGTGACCTCCTTGGCGTCGCGCGCCATGCGCGTCTGCAGGCGCAGC
>NZ_QKVP01000009.1:0-39538 GCF_003231145.1 Acidovorax sp. ST3
GGTGACAACGTGTCGATCACTGTGAAGCTGATCAACCCCATCGCCATGGAAGAAGGTCTGCGCTTCGCTATCCGCGAAGGCGGCCGCACCGTGGGCGCTGGCGTCGTGGCCAAGATCATTGCTTAATTCATAAGCAGAAAAGGAACTTGCCATGTCCAAGCAAAAAATCCGCATCCGCCTGAAGGCGTTTGATTACAAGCTGATCGACCAGTCCGCTGCCGAGATCGTTGACACCGCCAAGCGCACCGGCGCCATCGTCAAGGGTCCCGTGCCCCTGCCGACGCGCATGAAGCGTTTCGACATCCTGCGTTCGCCCCACGTCAACAAGACCAGCCGCGACCAGCTCGAAATCCGCACGCACCAGCGTCTGATGGACATCGTGGACCCTACGGACAAGACCGTGGACGCCCTGATGAAGCTCGACCTGCCCGCTGGCGTGGACGTCGAAATCAAGCTGCAGTGATGTAGCCGTAGCTGCTGCAAGGCGGACTCCTCCGCCTTGCGGTGACTGACATAACGCGAACTTGCTTGAAAAAGCGGTTCGCGTTATACTTTAGGGCTTCGCCTAATTTGCGTGCGTTTTCGCGCGTCGGTGGGTGGAGTTTTAATAACCCTCTTTCATGCACGCGAGTGCAACGCCGTGGCCAATTGAAGTTGCGGCGGTGGAAGTTTTGGAGAAACAAATGAGTCTGAGCAACTCCCTCGGGTTGCTGGGTCGCAAAGTGGGCATGATGCGTCTGTTCACCGATGATGGGGACGCAGTGCCTGTCACGGTGGTGGATGTGTCCAACAACCGCGTTACCCAGGTCAAAACCCAAGAGAACGATGGCTACGTGGCCCTGCAGGTCACGTTCGGTTCGCGCAAAGCATCGCGCGTGACCAAGCCAGAAGCCGGCCACCTTGCCAAGGCAGGTGTGGAAGCCGGTGAAATCATCCAGGAATTCCGCGTGACCGCAGAAACCGCCGGCAAGTACGCCGCGGGTGCTGCAGTGCCTGTGGCTGATGTGTTTGCTGTCGGCCAAAAGGTGGACGTGCAAGGCACCTCCATCGGTAAGGGCTACGCCGGTACCATCAAGCGTCACAACATGAGCTCGCAGCGCGCGTCGCACGGTAACAGCCGTTCGCACAACGTGCCTGGCTCGATCGGTATGGCACAAGACCCCGGTCGCGTGTTTCCCGGCAAGCGCATGACGGGCCACCTCGGCGATGTCACCAAGACCACGCAAAACCTCGATGTCATCCGCATCGACGAAGCGCGTCAACTGCTCTTGATCAAGGGCGCGATTCCGGGCTCCAAGGGTGGGTTCGTGACCGTGCGTCCCGCCATCAAGGCCAAAGCCTCCAAAGGAGCGAACTAATGCAGCTCGAACTCCTGAATGACCAAGGCCAAGGCGCATCCAAGCTGGATGTTCCCGAAACCGTGTTCGGTCGTGAATACAACGAAGATCTGGTGCACCAGATCGTGGTGGCCTACCAGGCCAACGCACGCCAAGGCACTCGCGCCCAGAAGGACCGCGAGCAAGTCCGTCACTCGACCAAGAAGCCTTTCAAGCAAAAGGGTACGGGTAACGCACGTGCAGGTATGACTTCCTCGCCACTGTGGCGTGGGGGCGGTCGGATTTTCCCGAACATGCCTGACGAAAATTTCACGCAGAAGATCAACAAGAAGATGTACCGCGCCGGTATGTCTGCCATCTTGTCGCAGCTGGCCCGCGAAGGTCGTCTGGCTGTGGTCGACTCGCTGAAGCTTGACTCCCCCAAGACCAAGGTCCTGGCCGACAAGTTCAAGGCGATGAACCTGCAATCGGTGATGGTGATTGCCGACGAAGTGGACGAAAACCTGTACCTGGCCTCGCGCAATCTGGTGAACGTGCTCGTCGTTGAGCCCCGTTACGCCGATCCCGTGTCGCTGGTGCGTTTCAAGAAAGTGCTCGTCACCAAGGGTGCAATCGACAAACTCAAGGAGATGTTCGCATGAGCACACTCAAGTTTGACGAAGGTCGTCTGATGCAAGTTCTGGTCGCTCCCATCGTGTCCGAAAAGGCCACCATGGTTGCCGAGAAGTCCAATGCAGTGACGTTCAAGGTGCTGCAGAACGCTACCAAGCCCGAAATCAAGGCCGCTGTGGAATTGATGTTCAAGGTGGAAGTCAAGGGCGTTTCTGTGGTGAACACCAAAGGCAAGACCAAGCGTTTCGGCAAGACTGTCGGCCGCCGCGACAATGTTCGCAAGGCATACGTCACGCTGCAGCCAGGTCAAGAGCTGAACCTCTCCGGGGAGGCCGCGTAATCATGGCTGTCGTTAAGATGAAACCTACCTCGCCCGGCCAACGTGCCGTGGTGAAGGTCACGCGTGACCACCTGTACAAGGGTGAAGCTTACGCCCCCCTGTTGGAGCCACAATTCCAGAAGGCCGGCCGTAACAACAATGGTCACATCACCACCCGTCACAAGGGCGGTGGCCACAAGCACCACTACCGTGTGGTGGACTTCAAGCGCAACAAGGACGGCATTCCGGCCAAGGTTGAGCGCATCGAGTACGACCCCAACCGTACGGCCCACATCGCTCTGGTGTGCTATGCCGACGGCGAGCGTCGCTACATCATCGCTCCTCGCAACCTGGAAGTGGGCGCAACCCTGCTGTCGGGTTCGGAAGCCCCGATCCGCGCTGGCAACACGCTGCCTATCCGCAACATCCCCGTGGGTTCGACCATCCACTGCATCGAGCTCAAGCCCGGTGCCGGTGCTCAGATCGCACGCTCGGCAGGTGCTTCGGCAACGCTGCTGGCCCGTGAAGGCGTGTACGCCCAGGTGCGTATGCGTTCTGGCGAAGTGCGCAAGATCCACATCGAATGCCGCGCCACCATTGGTGAAGTGGCCAACGAAGAACACAGCCTGCGCCAACTGGGCAAGGCCGGTGTGAAGCGCTGGATGGGTATTCGTCCTACGGTTCGCGGCGTGGCCATGAACCCGGTGGATCACCCTCACGGTGGTGGCGAAGGCCGCACCGGCGAAGGCCGCCATGCAGTCGATCCTTGGGGCAATCTGACCAAGGGTTATCGCACCCGTAACAACAAGCGCACACAGATCATGATCGTGTCGCGTCGCAAGAAGTAAGGGGTAACAGATGACTCGCTCTCTCAAAAAGGGTCCATTTGTTGACCATCACTTGCTGGCCAAGGTCGAAAAGGCCGTTGCCACCAAGGACAAGAAACCAGTCAAGACCTGGTCGCGTCGCTCCATGGTTCTGCCCGAGTTCATCGGTCTGACCATCGCCGTGCACAACGGCAAGCAACACGTGCCGGTCTATGTCACCGACCAGATGGTGGGCCACAAGCTGGGCGAATTCGCCCTGACGCGCACCTTCAAGGGTCACCCCGCTGACAAAAAAGCGAAGAAGTAAGGAACGACCATGTCTGAAACACGTGCAGTCCTCCGGGGCGTCCGTCTGTCGGTCGACAAGGGCCGTCTGGTCGCCGATCTGATCCGCGGCAAGAAAGTGGACCAGGCTCTGAACATCCTGAACTTCACGCAGAAAAAAGCTGCGGGAATCGTCAAGAAGGTTCTGGAGTCGGCCATCGCCAACGCCGAACACAACGATGGCGCTGACATCGACGAACTGAAGGTCAAGACCATCTACGTCGAACAAGGCACCACGCTCAAGCGCTTCACCGCGCGCGCCAAAGGCCGCGGCAACCGCATCAGCAAGCCCACGTGCCATGTGTACGTGACGGTTGGCAACTAAAGGCTCGGGAAGACTATGGGACAGAAAATCCATCCTACCGGCTTCCGCCTTGCGGTCAGCCGCAACTGGTCCAGCCGTTGGTACGCCAGCAACCGCGACTTCGCGGGCATGCTGGCCGAAGACATCAAGGTGCGTGAGTACCTGAAGGCCAAGCTCAAGAACGCGGCTGTGTCGCGCATCCTGATCGAGCGTCCTGCCAAGAACGCCCGCATCACCATTTACTCGGCACGTCCTGGTGTGGTGATCGGCAAGAAGGGCGAAGACATCGAGAACCTGAAGAAGGAACTCGCGTCGCGTCTGGGCGTGCCCGTCGCAGTGAACATCGAAGAAGTGCGCAAGCCTGAAATCGATGCCAAGCTGATCGCCGACAGCATCACGCAACAGCTCGAAAAGCGCATCATGTTCCGCCGCGCCATGAAGCGTGCCATGCAGAACGCCATGCGTCTGGGTGCCCAGGGCATCAAGATCATGTCGTCTGGTCGTCTGAACGGTATCGAAATCGCTCGCTGCGAGTGGTACCGCGAAGGCCGCGTACCACTTCACACGCTGCGTGCGGACATCGACTACGGCACTTCTGAAGCCAAGACCACCTACGGTGTGATCGGCGTCAAGGTCTGGGTCTACAAGGGTGACACGCTGGGTCGTAACGACCTGCCAGCCGTGGAAACGCCTCGTCCAGACGAAGAGCGCCGCCCACGCGGTCCACGCCGTGATGGCCGCCCAGGTGGCGATCGTCCAGGCGCCGGCCGTGGCCCACGTCGTCCTGTCGGTGGCAACACCGCTCCGGCCGACGGCAGCGACAAGCCCGCGGAAGCTGGTGGCGCTGATAACAATGCCGTTAAGCGCGTACGCAAGGTCGCCGCGCCCGCTACAGCAGCGGACGGTAAAGGAGAATAAAGATGCTGCAACCTGCTCGCCGTAAATACCGCAAAGAGCAAAAGGGCCGTAACACTGGCGTCGCAACGCGGGGTGCCTCCGTTGCTTTCGGTGATTTCGGTCTGAAGTGCACCGATCGTGGCCGTCTGACGGCCCGCCAGATCGAAGCTGCACGCCGTGCGATTTCCCGTCACGTCAAGCGTGGCGGCCGTATCTGGATTCGCGTATTCCCGGACAAGCCAATCTCTACCAAGCCCGCAGAAGTGCGTATGGGTAACGGTAAGGGTAACCCCGAGTACTACGTGGCTGAAATCCAGCCCGGCAAGATCGTGTTCGAAATCGTTGGTGTGCCCGAAGAACTGGCCCGCGAAGCGTTCCGCCTGGCTGCTGCCAAGCTGCCGCTGCGCACCACGTTCGTCAGCCGTCACCTCGGCGCGTAATTCAGGAGACCATGAAAATGACCAAAGCTACTGAACTGCGCCAAAAAGACGTTGCTGGCATCGAAGCCGAAATCAAGGCGCTGCAAAAGGCCCACTTCGGCCTGCGCATGCAAAAGGCTACGCAGCAACTGGGTAACACCAACACGCTGCGCACCACCCGCCGTGATATCGCACGTGCCAAGACCATCCTTGCTGAAAAGCAAGCCGCCAAGTAAGGAGCCCATATGACGGAACCTAAAAAATCCCTCAAGCGCACCTTGATTGGCAAGGTGGTCAGCGACAAGCGTCAAAAGACTGTGACCGTGCTGGTCGAGCGCCGTGTGAAGCACGAGCTCTACGGCAAGATCGTTGCGAAGTCGAGCAAGTACCACGCCCACGACGAAAAGGGCGAGTACAAGCTGGGTGACGTGATCGAAATCACCGAGAGCCGTCCGCTCTCCAAGACCAAGAACTGGGTGGCTACCCGCTTGGTGCAAAAGGCCGGCCTGCTGTAAACAGCTGTCCATGCCGGCTCCGGGGGCGCAAACCCCTGGGCGGCAAAGCCCTTCAAAACGACCCACAATGTGGGTCGTTTTGCTTTGTGGGCCTCCTTTTGATGCGAACGGTGCACAGACCGTGTCCAGGAGGAGTTTTGCGAGGCTTGGCGTTTTCGGGTTTCAACACCCCCATCCCAACATCCCAAGGAGAAAACAATGATCAAAGTCGGTGACACCCTGCCCGCAGCCACGCTGATGGAATATTCCGAAGTCGAGGGCGAAGGCTGCAGCATCGGCCCGAACCCCGTAGCGGTCGACAAGGCCACGGCCGGCAAGACGATTGCGCTGTTTGCCCTTCCTGGTGCCTTCACGCCCACCTGCTCGGCAAAGCATGTGCCCGGCTATGTGGAGAAGGCTGCCGAGTTCAAGGCGGCGGGTGTGGATGAGATCTGGTGTGTGAGCGTGAACGACGCGTTCGTGATGGGTGCCTGGGCCCGCGACCAGAAGACCGATGGCAAAGTGCGCATGCTGGGCGACGGCAGCGCCGCCTTCGCGCAAGCCACGGGCCTCACCCTGGACCTGACCTCGAAGGGCATGGGCCTGCGCAGCAACCGCTATTCGATGCTGGTGCGCGATGGCAAGGTGGTGACGCTCAACGTCGAAGCGCCAGGCAAGTTTGAAGTGAGCGACGCTGACACCCTGCTGGCCCAGGCCAAGGCGGCGTGACGCGCCACTGATTGCTATTGAATCGATAGCTGCTAGCGCATGTAAATCATGCGCTAGCGCCTCAAATGGTCAAAAAATATCGACCTTGAGGTAATGCGCCCCGGGTATGGGGTTGTGATAGTAGGGCGGGATTTCTTCAAAGCCCAGATCGGTGTACAGCGCGCGGGCTGACTCCATATCGTCCAGAGTGTCGAGCAATACGCAGGCGTACCCGGCCTGCCGCGCCCGGTCCAGCATGGCTTCGGCCAGCTCGCGGCCCAGGCCAAAGCCACGGAACGCCTTGCGCACATACAGTCGCTTCATCTCGCTGGCGTTGGGGTAATCGGCGTTGTCCAGCGGGCGCAGGGCACAACAGCCTGCCAAGGCGCCCTCCACTTCGGCGATCAGCAGGGCGCCACGGGGTTCGGCGTAGTCGCCCGGCAGTTGTGCCAGTTCGGACTCAAAGTCCTGAAAGCACAAGTCAACACCGAGGGTGCTGGCGTACTCGCGAAAGATGTCTCGGACCGCGTCCCACTCGGCGGGCGAGGAGGGGGTTCTCAGGGAGATGGAGGGCTTGTCCAAAGCGCAAGGCGTGCAAACAAAAGAGCCGCCAGTGTAGCGACTTCGTTCAGAACGCCGGTGCCGCCAGCGACGACACCCACCACGCCACGCCACCGCTCAGGGCAAACACCACCAAGGCTGCGATGCGGCTGCGGGCATCATCCCGCGATGGTGTTGCCGCCTCGGGCAGCGTCTTGTCGCCGTCCAGCATGGGGCGGATGAGCTGCTGCTTGCGCACGCGCACATAGAAGATGATGGCCAGTACATGCAGACCCACCAGCGACAGCACCAGGAACTGACCGATGTCCTTGTGGTAATTCGTGGCCAGCCCCACGACAGCGTTGGAGACATATTGGGTCAGGGGCCCGGCGAAGGCGATCTCATCGTCGCTCAGCAGGCCGGTGCCCACCTGGGCGGCCAGCACGGCCAGCAAAACGAACACCGACAACGCGCCCAGCGGGCTGTGTCCAATGCCGTCCTCCGGGTGGGGCGCGCCACGCAGGTACTGCACCAGCCGCGCGGGCGAGTACAGAAACGCTGAAAAACGCGACCAGCGCCCCCCCACCAATCCCCAGACCAGCCGGAACACCAGCAGCGCCAGCACCGTGTAGCCCAGGCGGAAATGCCAGACCATGGCGTTCCCCCCCACATTGGCCGTGATGACCAGCGCCACGATGCAGGCGGCCAGGGCCCAGTGAAAAATGCGGGTTGGAAGGTCCCAGATGCGTACGGTGTGCTGCGTCATGGTCGTCAGGGCTTTGTGCCAAAGTGGTGGGGGCGGAGGTGCCAGCGGCATTGTGCGACAGGGCGGCCTGGGCTGTAACCACCCCGCCACAGCACAACGGCGCCCAAACCGGCATACTGCGCAGGCTTGGAAGGCACCATTCTGTTCCACCCACGAAAAAGGAAGTTCCGATGAAAGCATTTGCTGCGTTGACCCTGGCGGCTGCGGCCCTGACCCTGTCCGCCCCCGCCTCCGCCCAATTTGCCAAAGCCGAAGATGCCATCAAATACCGCCAGAGCGCGCTGTTCGTGATGGGCCAGCATTTCGGACGCCTGGGCGCCATGGCCAATGGCCGCGCGCCTTTCGACGCCAAGGTGGCGCAGGAGAACGCCGACATCGTGGCCCAGATGGCCAAGCTGCCTTGGGCCGGCTTTGGCCCCGGCACCGACAAGGGCGCGCCCACCAAGGCGCTGCCAGAAATCTGGACCGAGCAGGCCAAGTTCAAGGAGCATTCCGAGAAGTTGGAGGCCGAGACCGTAAAACTTGCCGCCGCAGCCAAGACGGGCAACCTGGACAACCTCAAGACCGCCTTTGGGGCCACCGCAGGCACCTGCAAGGCCTGCCACGACAGCTTCCGCGCGAAGTAAAACAGAGGGCAGGGAGACGCCTTGCTATGTTTTACGTAGCATGCAGGGCATGATCCACTAGCGCAAAAGGCCAATTTCTCTCGAAATTGGCCTTTTTGATGCCCTGAACGGGCTGTGGTTCGTGTGAGGGCGGTGTGTCCGCCGCGCAGCTCAGGTTTCTGCCAGCAGCTTCTCGATCAACTGGTGCAGCTCCGGGAAATTGGGGGCGCCCACATAGGTCTTCACGATCTCGCCCCGCTTGTTCACGATGAAGGTGGAGGGCGTCAGTTGCACATCGCCCCAGGCCTTGGCCACTTTGCCGGTGTTGTCGATGGCCACCTGGAAAGGCAGCTTGCGTGTCTCGGCAAAGTTCACCACGTAGCTGGGCGGGTCGTAGCTCATGGCCACGGCCAGGGTGTCAAAACCCTTGCTGTTGTACTTGTTGTAGGTCGCGATGATCTCGGGCATTTCGGCCACGCAGGTGGTGCAGCTCGTGGCCCAGAAGTTGACCAGGGTGACCTTGCCTTTCAGGTCGGCGGTGGATTTGCTGGAGCCGTCCAGCAGCACGAAGGTCGATGCAGGCGCTTCGGCGCGGCCTGTGTCCAGGTACACATAGGCGCCCACAGCGGCAAACGCTGCCACCGCCACACCTGCTGCCCAATGCTTGATCGCCATGACTTCACCACCCATCCCAAAAGAAACACGGGGCCTGTGCCCCACCCCACATTGTGCCGGAGTGGCCCGCTCGCCGCGCGAGCGGCGCTCGCCACACCAAGGCTGGACTCGACTTTCCCGCAAAAGTTCGCCGCAGAACGCAGGGCAGGGCCGACATCGGGGACTCTGCCGATAATGCCTCGATGAAATGGACATTGACCGGGGCCGCCGCCCTGCTGATTGCGGGCTGCAGCCCCGCACTGAATTGGCGCACCGTGCCGCTGCCCGAAGCGGACCTGACCATCACCCTGCCGTGCAAGCCCGACCAGGCCACCCGCACCGTGGAGCTGGCCGGTGCACCGGTGGAACTGTCCATGGTGGGCTGTGACGCAGATGGCGCCACCTTTGCCGTGTCCCATGCCGCGTTGGCAGACCCTGCCCAGGTGGGCGCAGCGCTCACCCACTGGCGGGCTGCCATGCTGGCGCGCCTGGGGGCAGGGGCCGAAGCGGGCGCCAAAGACGTGCCCTACGCGCCGCGCGGCACCATGCCCCTGCCGCAGTCGGTGCGCACTGTGGCGCAGGGGCAGCGGCCCGATGGCAGTGCGGTGGTGGCGCAGGCCGTGTGGTTTGCGCGTGCCGCAGGGCCGCAGGTGCGGCTGTACCACGCTGTGGTCTACACCGCCAAGCCCCGGCCGGAGGTGGCCGACCAGTTCTTCGCCGGCCTGGCGCTGCCATGACGATGAGCGGCAGCGGCGGCGTATTGCCACGGCGGGCGGCCGTCATCGTCTTTCTGGCATTTGCCTTTGCCTACTTCTTGTCGGCGCTGGTGCGCGCCGTCACGGCCACCCTGGCGCCCACGTTGGCCCAGGAGTTCTCGCTGCACGCGCGGGATCTGGGGCTGCTGGCGGGAGGCTACTTTCTGGGCTTTTCGGCCACGCAGCTGCCGCTGGGTACCTGGCTGGACCGCCATGGGCCCAAAAAGGTCGCGCTGGGTTTTCTGGGCGTGGCCGTGGTGGGCAGCCTGGTGTTTTCGGCGGCCACAGGGTTTTCGGGGTTGCTCGCCGGGCGCGTGCTGTGCGGCGCGGGCGTCAGTGCTTGCCTGATGGCGCCGCTCACCGGCTACCGCCGGTGGCTGGAGCCGGTGGCGCAGATGCGGGCGAATTCGTGGATGTTGATGACAGGCTCGCTGGGCATGGTGGCCTCCACGCTGCCGGTGCAATGGGCCTTGCCGCTGGTGGGCTGGCGCCCGCTGTTCTGGGGGCTGGCGGTATTGATCGCGGTGTCGATGGTGGTGATTGCCCTGTGGGTGCCGGGCTGGGGCCCGGCGGGGCAGGCGCAGGCCGAGTCCGGCGCCGCAGAGGCCGTGCCCCAGGGCTATGGCGTGGTGTGGCGGCATCCCTATTTTCAGCGCCTCGCGCCGCTGGGGTTCTTCTGCTATGGCGGCATGGTGGCCATGCAGACGCTATGGGCCGGGCCATGGATGCAGCGTGTGGCGGGCTACACCGCGCTGGAGTCGGCCACAGGCCTGTTCTGGATCAACGTGTCCATGCTGTGCACCTTCTGGACCTGGGGCATGGTCAACCCCTGGCTGCTGCGCAAGGGGTTTGGGGCCGACCGGCTGATGGCCATGGGCTTGCCGATGTGTTCGGTGGTTCTGCTGGGCATCATCCTGGCCGGGCCCCAGGCCGGGGGAGGCGTTTGGGCGCTGTTCTGCGTGTCGTGCACCTTCGTGTCTTTGTCACAGCCCGCCGTGGCCATGGCGTTTCCGCAGGCGCTCGCTGGGCGGGCGCTGTCGGCCTACAACCTCGTGATTTTTGTGGGCGTATTTGTGGTGCAGTGGGGCATCGGACTGGCGGTGGACGCGTTTGCGGCCGCAGGGTTGGCCACCGTGCCCGCGTTCCAGGCGGCCATGGCGGTGTACCTGGCATGCAACGCCGGCGCCTACGCGTGGTTCCTGCTTCGGGGGCGGCGCCATAATGTGCTGACAACCCCCACACCATGAACACTTGCGCAACCACCGATGCAATCACCGGCCGCCTCTGCATGACCGGCCCTTCGTTGATCCCCGCGTGGCGTAAGTCGTGACCATGAGCCCCACCAGCATCCTCATCATTGCCCACGCCCCGCTGGCCCACGCGCTGCGCGAATGTGCGCTGCACGTGTTTGCCGACTGCGGCAGCAGCGTGGCTGCGCTTGATGTGCAGCCCAACCAACCCCCCGAAGAATCGCTGGCCCAGGCGCGCATCATGCTGGACCAGCTGGGTACCGACACCACCCTGGTGCTGACCGATGTGTTCGGTGCCACACCCTGCAACGTGGCGCAGCGCCTGGTCGATGGCGTGCGCTCGCGTCTGGTGACGGGCGTCAATTTGCCCATGCTGCTGCGCGCCGTGAGCTACCGGGCCGAGCCGCTCGACTCCGTGGTGAGCCGCGCCGTGGTGGGGGGCACCCAAGGGGTGATGCAGGTGGCCATTTCCGCGCCGCAGAACCAGAACCGCCGTAACCGACATGATCAAGACCCGTACGACCATCAGCAATAAACTGGGCCTGCACGCCCGTGCGTCAGCCAAGCTCACCAAGCTGGCCGGCAGCTTCCCGTGTGACGTTTTCATGAGCAAGGGAGAGCGCCGCATCAACGCCAAGAGCATCATGGGCGTGATGATGCTGGCCGCCGGGCTCGGCTCTGAAGTGGAGCTGGAAACCAACGGCGACCGCGAGCAAGAGGCGATGGACGCCCTGCTGGCGCTCATTGCCGACAAGTTTGGCGAGGGTGAATAAGCCTGCCCATCGCGCCCGTGTCCTGACCTCGTCGAACCATTGATCGCAACACCATGACCTTCTCCGTCCACGGCCTCGCAGTTGCACGCGGCATTGCCATTGGCCGGGCCGTGCTGGTGGCGTCCAGCCGGGTGGATGTGGCGCATTACTTTGTCGAGCCCTCCCAGGTCGAAGGTGAGATCGAGCGCGTGCGCCAGGGCCGCAATGCGGTGGTCGAGGAGCTGCAGCGCCTGCAGACCGACATGCCCGCCGACGCACCGCACGAGCTGACCGCGCTGCTGGACGTGCACCTGATGCTGCTGCAGGACGAGGCCCTCACCGGCGGCGTCAAGCACTGGATCACCGAGCGCCTGTACAACGCCGAGTGGGCGCTCACCACGCAGCTCGAAGTCATTGCGCGCCAGTTCGATGAGATGGAGGACGAGTACCTGCGCGAACGCAAGGCCGACCTTGAGCAGGTGGTCGAGCGCATCCTGCGCCACATGAAAGGCGTGGCCAGCCCGGTGGCGCCACCGGCCAGCAGCCCGCGCCGCCACAAGCAACTGGGTCTGCAGCAAGACCTGCTGCTGGACGACACGGTGGACGTGCCCCTGGTGCTGGTGGCGCACGACCTCTCACCCGCCGACATGCTGCAGTTCAAGCAAAGCGTGTTCGCGGGCTTTGTCACTGACGTGGGCGGCAAGACCAGCCACACGGCCATCGTCGCGCGCAGCATGGACATCCCTGCCGTGGTGGGTGCGCGCGCCGCCAGTCAGCTGGTGCGGCAGGACGACTGGGTCATCATCGACGGCGATGCGGGCGTGGTCATCGTCGATCCCTCGCCCATCATCCTGGCCGAATACGGCTTTCGCCAGCGCCAGGTCGAGCTGGAGCGCGAGCGCCTGGCGCGCCTGCGCCACACCCCCGCCATCACCATCGACGGTCACAAGATCGAGCTGCTGGCCAACATCGAGCAGCCCGGCGACGCCGCCGCCGCTGTGCGCGCAGGCGCCGTGGGGGTGGGCCTGTTCCGCAGCGAATTTTTGTTCATGGGCAAAAGCGGCAACCTGCCCGGCGAGGACGAGCAGTACCGCGCCTACTGCGAGGCCATCGACGGCATGCAGGGCCTGCCGGTCACCATCCGCACCATCGACGTGGGCGCCGACAAGCCGCTCGATAACAAGGCCCACAAGGACAACTACCTCAACCCCGCGCTGGGCCTGCGCGCCATCCGCTGGAGCCTGGCCGACCCGGCCATGTTCCGCACCCAGCTGCGCGCCGTGCTGCGCGCTGCGGCGCATGGCAAGGTCAACCTGCTGTTCCCCATGCTCGCGCACACGCACGAGATCCAGCAGACGCTCGCTCAGGTCGATCTGGCGCGGGGTGAGCTAGACGCGCGTGGCGAGCCCTACGGCCCGGTGCAGCTGGGCGCCATGATCGAGGTGCCCGCCGCCGCGCTCATGGTGCGCACCTTCCTCAAATACTTCGATTTCTTGTCCATCGGCACCAACGACCTGATCCAGTACACCCTGGCCATCGACCGTGCTGACGAGGCCGTGGCGCACCTGTACGACCCGCTGCACCCTGCCGTGCTCCGCCTGGTGGGCGATGTGATCGCCGAGGGCGAGCGCCAGGGCAAAAGCGTGTGTGTGTGCGGTGAGACGGCGGGCGACGTGACCATGACGCGCCTGCTGCTAGGACTGGGCCTGCGCAGCTTTTCCATGCACCCGGCGCAGATCCTGGCCGTCAAGCAGGAGGTGCTGCGCGCCGACACGCGCAAGCTCGCCCCCTGGGCCCAGCAGGTACTGGACGGCGACGAGCCCGCCGTGCTGCTCAAAGGCTGACGCCCTGGGATGCAGTAGCTATTTCAAAATTGATAGCTGCTGGGGCATATTCCACTAGCGCTATCGGCCTATTTGTCTATATTTTTTACTGCCGCAGGTGCGTTGATCCTTTACCATCAACGCGCCCGCATTCCCATCACCGCTGCGCTGATGATCATGGCGGTGGCCAGTGCAATGCTCCAGGTGAAGGTGCGGCCGCTCACCAAAATCAGCAGCGCCGTGGAGGCCAGCGGCGTGATGTAGCTCAGGATGCCGATGTGCCGTGCGTCCCCCAGCTTCAGCGCCTTGTCCCACATAAAGAACGACGCCCCCAGCGGCCCCAGCCCCAACACCGCCAGCAGCCCCCAGTCGCGCGGCTGCAGTGCCACGGCGGGCTCCAGCAGCCCATGGCATAGCAGCGACAGCACGCCAGACACCAGCCCGAAGAGGCCAATCGCCGTGGTGGGGAACGCTGCCACACGCTTGGTCATGAGCGAATAGGTGGCCCAGATGAAGGCGGCGGCCAGCGCGGGCAGGTAGCCCCAGGCCAGCGTGCCGCTCAACTCGCGTCCGCCTGCAATGGCGATGGCCGCGCCCCCAAACCCCAGCAGCGCCGCCAGTACATGCGGCAGTCGCAGTGCCACGCCCGGCAGCACCACGGGTGACAGCACCACGATGAACAGCGGCCACAGGTAGTTGACGAGGTTCGCCTCCACCGGCGGCGCGTGGCGCAGCGCGATGAACAGCAGAAAGTGGTACGCAAACAGGCCATACACGCCCAAGGCCAGCGTGCGCAGCGGAATGCGCCACTGCGACGGATCACGCAGCACAAAGGGCCATGCGGGCACGCTGCCGATGATGAGCGCAATGCCCGTGAGCAGGAAGGGCGGAATGTGGGTGAGGGACACCCCCAGCGAGGCGAGAGAAGCCCATAGCGCAATGGCGCCCAGGGCATAGAGGTTGGCTTGCATGGCGCCGAGCTTACGCGCGCCTGCTGTAGTGAATCGTCGCGCAACACCGGTGTGTCGTCGCGCGCCGAGGTTTTGATTCCATTTCTCAATCATCCGTGTCGTTGTTGCTTCGCCTAGCCGTGCTACAGCACTGTCTGCGGCTTCGCGCCTGGACACAAATGATTTGGAAATGGAATGAGAGGGTGCTGCCCGCAGTTGCCTGCCGTGATGTGTCGTTAAGCGTTGTGCTCGGCTCGGCGCAAGGCTGCAGTGAGGGCGGAAGGCGAGCGGTACCCAGTGCGCTGGGCCACCTCAGCCACCGCCATGCCGGTGCTGCGCAGCACCCGGGCCTGCGCCAGGCGCAAGCCGCGCAGCCAGGCCATGGCGCCTATGCCGTGGTCGTCCCGGCAGCGCGCGGCAAACTGGCTGGGGCTCAGGTGCACCTGCGCAGCCAGGTCGGCCACGGTCAGTTCCCGGTGCCACTGCTGGGCGGCCCACTGCTGCAGAGCGGCCCAGTCGATGGGGCGCCCGCGCGTGGGGCCAGGCGCGGATGCGTCGGCACGGGCGCTGGTGAGCCAGGCTTCCAGCAGCAGGGCGGGGCCATGGGCTTGCGCCAGCGGGCGGCCTTGTCGCAAAGCACTGGCCAGGTAGTGGGCCAGGGGCAACGCGTCGGCCGGTGGCGTGGTCGCACGGCGTGGGCTGGCGCACTGCGCCCAGTCGGCATGGGCGCTGTCGAGCACCAAGCACACGCTGCCACGGGTGGATTCAAAGTCGTGCCGGTCGCCCGGGGCGATCACGCAGCCGCCACCGGGCGCCACGCGCACGCCACGGCCCGCCACCTCCAGGTCCAGCGCTCCGGACAGGCCGAGCAGAATCTGGAAATGGTCATGGCTGTGGCTGCCCGGCGAGGCGCCGTAGTGTCGCAACGAGAGCAGACCATTCGGGCCCATGGGCGAGATCTGCGGACCGGACAGTACCTGCGGGCTTACTTACACGCCAGCCGCGTGCGCCTGCTGGTCTGCGTGGTAGCTGGAGCGCACCATGGCGCCCACGGCTGCGTGGCTGAAGCCCATCTTGTAGGCCTCTTCCTCGAACATCTTGAAGGTGTCGGGGTGCACGTAGCGGCGCACGGGCAGGTGGCTGTTGCTGGGCGCCAGATACTGACCAATGGTCAGCATGTCGATGTTGTGCTCGCGCATGTCGCGCATCACCTGCAGGATCTCTTCGTCCGTCTCGCCCAGGCCCACCATGATGCCGCTCTTGGTGGGCACGTTGGGGTGCAGCGCCTTGAACTTTTTCAGCAGGTTCAGGCTGAACTGGTAGTCCGAACCGGGACGCGCTTCCTTGTACAGGCGGGGCGCGGTTTCCAGGTTGTGGTTCATCACATCCGGGGGGGCTGCCTTGAGGATTTCGAGCGCGCGGTCATCGCGGCCACGGAAGTCGGGCACCAGGATTTCGATCTGCGTTTGGGGCGACAGCTCGCGGATGTTCTGGATGCACTCCACAAAATGGCCGCTGCCGCCGTCGCGCAGATCGTCGCGGTCCACGCTGGTGATCACCACGTATTTGAGCTTGAGCGCGGCGATGGTCTTGGCCAGGTTCAGCGGCTCGTCCTTGTCCAGCGGGTCGGGGCGGCCATGGCCCACGTCGCAGAACGGGCAGCGGCGCGTGCACTTGTCGCCCATGATCATGAAGGTGGCTGTGCCCTTGCCAAAGCATTCGCCGATGTTGGGGCACGAGGCTTCTTCGCACACCGTGTGCAGCTTGTGCTCGCGCAGGATGTCCTTGATCTCGTAGAAGCGCGTGGTGGGGCTGCCTGCCTTCACGCGTATCCACTCGGGCTTCTTGAGCACTTCGCCTTGCTCCACCTTGATCGGAATACGCGACAGCTTGGCCGCAGCCTTTTGCTTGGCCAGCGGGTTATAGGCTTCGGTGGATTGCGCTTCGCGGACGACTTCAGGGGTGCTCATGGCTGTAGGCAGAGTTCAGGGCGCCAACCGGATGCTGAGCTGCTGGCCCAGCACCTGCGCGGCTTCTTCCCAGGTGGTGTGGACCCCGATTGTAGAAAGGTCCACCGTTTTCAATCCTGCGTAACCGCAAGGGTTGATGCGGTCGTAAGGCTCCAGGTCCATGTCCACGTTCAGCGCCACGCCGTGGTAAGTGCAGTGGCGGCTGACCTTGATGCCCAGCGCCGCAATCTTGCCCAGGCCTTCGAAGTCGGGCGTGGGTGCGCCGGGCTCCGTACGTTTTTGGGGGCGTTGGGGCAGCATGGCGTGGCTGTGCGGGTCATCCAGACGCACGTAAATGCCGGGTGCACCGGCAACCCGGTGGCCTGTGATGCCGAAGTGCGCCAGCGTGCGGATCACGGCCTCTTCGACACGGTAGACGTATTCCTTGACGAAATAGCCCGCGCGTTGCAGGTCGACCAGTGGGTAGGCCACCACCTGACCGGGGCCGTGGAAGGTCACCTGTCCGCCCCGGTTGGTGGCGATGACGGGGATCTCGCCCGGGTCCAGCACATGGTCGCTTTTGCCTGCAATGCCCTGGGTGTAAAGCGGTGGGTGCTCACAAATCCAGAGCGTGTCAGCGTCTGTCGGCGTCCGTGTGGCTGTGTAGTCCTGCATGGCCTGCACGGTGCTGGCGTAGTCCACGCGGCCGAGCAGGCGGATGTCGATTGTCATGGCGCAGTCTGCAGGGGCAGCGGTTACAGCACCACTTTCACCATCGGGTGCGAGGACAGCGCGCGGTACAGGTCGTCCAGCTGCTCGCGGCTGGTCGCCGTGATAGTGATGGTTACGCCGAGGTAATTGCCCGCGCGGCTGTCGCGCAGTTCAATGGTGGCGGCGTCGAAGGTGGGGTCGAACTGGCGCGCCATTTCGGTCACGGCATGCACGAAGCCGTCCACCTTGGCGCCCATGACTTTGATTGGGAACTTGGAGGGGTATTCGATCAGCGAGTCTTTGCGTGGATCGGCGGCCTGGGGATCGAGGCCGTTGGCGGGCGGCGGATTGGAGGATGTCATGGTGATTAGCGGTGAGTGGGGTGCTGCGGTTTCGATAGCTGGCGACGCACTGTCATTGTGCGCCACAGGCGCGTTCGGCTCTTCTCGCCGCCCGTTCGGCGTGCGCCAGATCGGTGCATGGCGAGGCTGTTTTGAGCGCGCCAGTGCCGTTGGCACGTCACCACAACGGGGCGGGCACACACGCAACCCGCCGACGCGTTTGCGGGTTTTTGTCTGGTGCCATGGGTTTTTACTTATAATTAGAGGCTTTGTAAAAGTTGCGGTCTGTAACGCGGGCGTCATTTATCAATGAAAACAATCCCGCCAGAGACTGAAACTGAGGCTGAAGAATCTGACTTCAAGCCCCTGACGGCCCAAGAGGCGCAGCAGTGGCGCAGTCGCCATCCGCCCCTCTCGGTGTGGAAGGTGGTGGCAGGTCAGGCGCTGGTCGGAATGCTGGTGGCCCTGGTGGCCTGGGTTCTGACGGGCAGGGCGGTGGTGGGCTGCTCTGCAGCCTACGGCGCTCTGGCAGTGGTGGCTCCGGCCGCACTGTTTGCCCGCGGTGTGTTGCGCCACAAGGCGTCATCCAATCCGCGGGCTGCCATGGTGGGGTTCTTTGGGTGGGAAATCGCCAAGATCATGTTGACGGTGGCGCTGCTGGCGGCGGCACCTCGGCTGGTGCCGGGCTTGAGCTGGATTGCCTTGCTGGTTGGCATGGTGGTCGCAATGAAAACGTACTGGGTGGCACTGTTGGTGCGGCCTGGTGTCCGAAAAACCGATTGATAGAGAGAAGAGTTGTCCGATGGCCGCAGAAGCGCACGCTCCGACTGCAAGTGAATACATCGTTCACCACCTGCAGCATCTTCAAAACGTCAACCAGACCAAGATTGTTGATTTCACTGTCATCAACTACGACTCGATCATCGTCGGTTTGGTTCTGGGTGCGCTCACCCTTTTGATTCTGTGGTCAGCTGCCCGTAAGGCAACCTCTGGTGTGCCTGGTCGCTTTCAGGCTGCGGTCGAGATGCTGGTCGAGATGGTGGACAACCAGGCCAAGGCCAACATCCACAACGCCGAAAGCCGCAAGTTCATCGCTCCCCTGGGTCTGACGGTGTTCGTCTGGATCTTCTTGATGAACTTCATGGACATGCTGCCTGTGGACCTGCTGCCCGCCATCTGGGCCAAGATCTACGGCGCTGCAGGCCACGATCCCCATCACGCTTACCTGCGTGTTGTGCCCACAGCCGATCTGTCCACCACGCTGGGCCTCGCTTTCGCTATCCTGATCCTGCGCTTCTGGTACAGCGTCAAGATCAAGGGCGCCGGCGGCTGGGCGCACGAACTGGTGTCGGCTCCTTTTGGCACTAGCAAGAATCCTATCTTCGCCCTGATCCTGGGCGTGGTGAATCTGCTCATGCAGATCATTGAATATGTCGCCAACACCGTGTCCCATGGCATGCGGTTGTTCGGCAACATGTACGCTGGCGAACTGGTGTTCATGCTCATCGCCCTCATGGGTGGTGCTGCGGCCCTGTCGCTGTCGGGTGTGCTGCTGCCTGTGGGCCACGTCATCGCTGGCACCATCTGGACGCTGTTCCACATTTTGGTGATCTCGCTGCAAGCATTCATCTTCATGATGCTCGCGCTGATCTACCTTGGTCAGGCGCACAACGCGCACTAAGTTTCCCTTTCGTTTTTTCTTTCCTTAACTTTTCTTTTTTAACTCAGGAGTCATCATGGAAAACATTCTCGGTCTCGTCGCTCTGGCTTGTGGTCTGATCGTTGGTCTGGGCGCTATCGGCGCTTCCATCGGCATCGCCCTGATGGGTGGCAAGTTCCTCGAATCGTCGGCACGTCAGCCTGAACTGATCAACGAACTGCAAACCAAGATGTTCATCTTGGCTGGTCTGATCGACGCTGCGTTCCTGATCGGTGTGGCTATCGCCCTGCTGTTCGCTTTCGCCAACCCCTTCGTTTCCACGCTCTTGGCCAACCTGCCCAAGTAATTCCCGTTCAACGCCACTTTAGAAAGGTGTTGCCGTGAGTATCAATGCGACCCTGTTCATTCAGGCCATCGTCTTCCTGATCCTCGTGTGGTTCACGATGAAATTCGTGTGGCCTCCGATCGCGAAGGCGTTGGATGAACGAGCCCAGAAAATCGCCGATGGCCTCGCAGCTGCCGACCGTGCCAAATCCGAACTGACCGCTGCCAACCAGCGCGTTGAAAAGGAACTGTCACAGGCGCGCAACGAAACGGCCTCGCGTCTTGCGGACGCCGACCGTCGTGCCCAGGCCATCATCGAAGAAGCCAAGGCCCGCGCCACAGAGGAAGGCAACAAGATTGTTGCTGCAGCCCGCGCCGAAGCCGAGCAGCAGACGGTCCAAGCCCGCGAAGCCCTGCGTGAGCAGGTGGCAGCGCTGGCCGTCAAGGGTGCCGAGCAGATTCTCCGCAAGGAAGTCAATGCTGGCGTCCATGCCGACCTGCTCAACCGCCTGAAGACCGAGCTGTAAGGGGACACACATGGCTGAACTCGCCACCATTGCCCGCCCTTACGCCGATGCCTTGTTCAAGGCTGCCACTGCGGGCGCGGGCGTCGATCTGGGCAGCACCGCTGCCTGGATGGACGAACTGGCGGCGATTGCCGCCAACCCCCAGCTGCGTCAGTTGGCGGACAACCCCAAGGTGACGGCAGACCAGGTGTTCGCCGTATTCACCGGGGTCGCCCGCTCGGCCCTGCCGGATATGGCCAAAAATTTCCTGCGCACAGTCATCGACAACGGACGCATTGATGCGCTCCCGGAAGTGGCTGCGCAGTTTCGTGCCCTCGTGAATCGTCGCAACGGCTCCTCGGATGCCGTCGTGTACAGCGCATTTCCGATGGACAGTGCTGCACTGTCCGAGGTCAGCGCAGCGCTGGAAAAGCGCTTCGGCCGCAAGCTCAATCTCGCTGTACAGCTGGATGAGTCCCTGATCGGTGGTATTCGCGTAGTGGTGGGTGACGAGGTGCTGGACACTTCGGTCAAGGCCCGTCTTGAACAAATGAAAGCGGCCCTCGTTGCGTAACGCGCGACGAGGACAGCGAACCAAAGAAAGAAGGAAAGAGTCATGCAACTCAATCCCGCAGAAATTTCTGAACTCATCAAGAGCCGCATCGAAGGTCTGGCCGCCAGCAGCGATATCCGCAACCAGGGTACCGTGGTGTCGGTGTCTGACGGTATCGTGCGCGTTCATGGCCTGTCGGACGTGATGCAGGGCGAAATGCTCGAGTTCCCCGCGACCAAGGACGGTCAGCCTTCCTACGGTCTGGCGCTGAACCTCGAGCGCGACTCCGTCGGCGCCGTGATTCTGGGCGAGTACGAGCACATCTCTGAAGGCGACACCGTCAAGTGCACGGGCCGCATTCTGGAAGTGCCCGTGGGTCCCGAACTGGTCGGCCGCGTGGTGAATGCTCTGGGTCAGCCGATCGACGGCAAGGGCCCCATCAACGCCAAGCTCACCGACGTGATCGAAAAGGTCGCTCCCGGTGTGATCGCCCGTAAGTCCGTGGACCAGCCTCTGCAGACCGGCCTGAAGTCCATCGACTCGATGGTGCCCGTGGGCCGTGGCCAGCGCGAGCTGATCATCGGTGACCGCCAGACCGGCAAGACCGCCGTGGCCATCGACGCCATCATCGCCCAGAAGGGCCAAGGCGTGACCTGTATCTACGTCGCCATCGGTCAGAAGGCATCGTCGATCAAGAACGTCGTGCGCGCTCTGGAACAAGCAGGCGCCATGGAGTACACGATTGTGGTGGCCGCATCGGCCTCCGAATCGGCTGCCATGCAGTACGTGTCGGCCTACTCGGGTTGCACGATGGGCGAATACTTCCGCGACCGCGGCCAAGACGCCCTGATCGTGTACGACGACCTGTCCAAGCAAGCTGTGGCCTACCGCCAAGTGTCGCTGCTGCTGCGTCGCCCACCAGGCCGCGAAGCCTATCCTGGCGACGTGTTCTATCTGCACAGCCGTCTGCTCGAACGCGCAGCCCGCGTGAACGCCGACTATGTCGAAGCCTTCACCAAGGGTGAAGTCAAGGGCAAGACCGGTTCGCTGACCGCACTGCCGATCATCGAAACGCAAGCTGGCGACGTGTCCGCTTTCGTGCCTACCAACGTGATCTCGATCACCGACGGCCAGATCTTCCTGGAAACCAGCCTGTTCAACGCCGGTATTCGTCCCGCCATCAACGCCGGTATCTCGGTGTCGCGCGTGGGTGGTGCCGCCCAGACCAAGCTGGTGAAGAACCTGTCCGGCGGTATCCGTACCGACTTGGCCCAGTACCGTGAACTGGCTGCGTTCGCGCAGTTTGCTTCCGATCTGGACGAAGCCACCCGTAAGCAGCTGGACCGCGGTGCCCGCGTGACAGAACTGCTCAAGCAGGCACAGTACAGCCCGCTGTCCATCTCGCTGATGGCCGCCACGCTGTTCGCTGTGAACAAGGGCTTCATGGACGACATCGATGTCAAGAAGGTGCTCGACTTCGAACACGGCCTGCACCAGTTCCTGAAGACCAGCCACGCCGCTTTGCTGGCCAAGCTGGAACAGGCCAAGGCCATGGACAAGGATGCAGAAGCCGAATTGACCGCAGCGATCGCCGCGTTCAAGAAGTCGTTCGCTTAAACCGGACGAGGAGCCATCATGGCAGCAGGCAAGGAAATACGCGGCAAGATCAAATCGGTGGAAAACACCAAGAAGATCACCAAAGCCATGGAAATGGTGGCCGCATCCAAAATGCGCAAGGCGCAGGACCGGATGCGGGCTGCCCGCCCATACAGCGAGAAGATCCGCAACATTGCAGCCAACCTCGGCAAGGCCAACCCGGAGTACGTGCACCCGTTCATGAAAGTGAACGATGCCAAGACCGCCGGTGTGATCGTCATCACTACGGACAAGGGCCTGTGCGGCGGCATGAACACCAACGTGTTGCGTGCCGTGACGACCAAGCTGCGTGAACTGCAGGGTGCTGGCGTCTCGACCGAAGCCGTGGCGATTGGCAACAAGGGCCTGGGTTTCCTGAACCGTGTGGGCGCCAAGGTGGTTTCGCACGTGACGGGCCTGGGCGACACCCCCCACCTGGACAAGCTGATTGGCCCGGTGAAGGTGCTGCTCGATGCATACGCAGAAGGCAAGATCAATGCGGTGTACCTGAGCTACACCAAGTTCATCAACACCATGAAGCAGGAATCGGTGGTGGAGCAGCTGCTCCCCCTGTCCTCCGAGCAGATGCAGGCTGAGAAGACGGAACACGGCTGGGACTACATCTATGAGCCCGATGCGCAAAGCGTCATCGACGAGCTGTTGGTCCGTTATGTCGAGTCCCTGATTTACCAGGCGGTTGCGGAAAACATGGCGTCCGAGCAGTCGGCACGCATGGTGGCCATGAAGGCCGCCACCGACAACGCCGGCAGCGTCATTGGCGAGTTGAAGCTGGTCTACAACAAGACGCGCCAGGCAGCGATCACGAAAGAACTTTCGGAAATCGTGGCTGGTGCCGCTGCTGTGTAAGCAGCTCAACAAACTACTTTATTGGAGCGAAAAATGGCTCAAGTGCAAGGCAAGATTGTTCAATGTATCGGCGCCGTGGTGGACGTTGAGTTCCCACGCGACCAGATGCCCAAGGTTTACGACGCCCTGAAGCTGGAAGGCTCTGCCCTGACGCTGGAAGTGCAGCAGCAGCTGGGTGACGGCGTGGTGCGTACCATCGCCCTGGGTTCCTCCGACGGCCTGCGCCGCGGCATCATGGTGACCAACACCGGCAACCCCATCACCGTGCCCGTGGGCAAGGCGACGCTGGGCCGCATCATGGACGTGCTGGGCAACCCCATCGACGAACGTGGTCCCGTGGGCCAGGAGCTGACGGCTTCGATCCACCGCAAGGCACCTGCGTACGACGAACTGTCGCCCTCGCAAGAACTGCTGGAAACCGGCATCAAGGTGATTGACCTGGTGTGCCCGTTCGCCAAGGGCGGTAAGGTGGGTCTGTTCGGTGGCGCCGGTGTGGGCAAGACCGTTAACATGATGGAACTCATCAACAACATCGCCAAGGCCCACTCGGGTCTGTCGGTGTTCGCTGGTGTGGGCGAGCGTACCCGCGAAGGGAACGACTTCTATCATGAAATGGCCGATTCCGGCGTGGTGAATCTGGAGAACCTGGGCGAGTCCAAAGTGGCCATGGTGTACGGCCAGATGAACGAGCCACCAGGCAACCGTCTGCGCGTGGCCCTGACCGGTCTGACCATTGCGGAATCTTTCCGTGACGAAGGCCGTGACGTGCTGTTCTTCGTGGACAACATCTACCGCTACACGCTGGCCGGTACTGAAGTGTCCGCTCTGCTGGGCCGTATGCCTTCCGCCGTGGGCTACCAGCCTACCCTGGCCGAAGAAATGGGCCGCCTGCAAGAGCGTATTACGTCCACCAAGGTCGGTTCGATCACCTCCATCCAGGCCGTGTACGTGCCAGCCGATGACTTGACCGATCCCTCGCCTGCTACGACGTTTGCCCACTTGGATTCCACCGTGGTGTTGTCGCGTGACATCGCCTCGCTGGGTATCTACCCCGCCGTGGATCCGCTGGACTCCACCAGCCGCCAGCTGGACCCGAACGTGGTGGGCGAAGACCACTACACCACGGCCCGCGCCGTGCAGGGTACGCTGCAGCGCTACAAGGAACTGCGCGACATCATCGCCATTCTGGGCATGGACGAACTGGCTCCTGAAGACAAGCTGGCTGTGGCCCGCGCTCGCAAGATCCAGCGTTTCCTGTCGCAGCCTTTCCACGTGGCCGAAGTGTTCACGGGCTCCCCAGGCAAGTACGTTCCCCTGGCCGAAACCATCCGTGGTTTCAAGATGATCGTGAACGGCGAATGCGATCACCTGCCAGAGCAAGCGTTCTACATGGTGGGCACCATTGACGAAGCCTTCGAAAAGGCCAAGAAGGTGGCCTGATGAGCCGTCGGCCGGGCAGCCCGTGGCGACCCGGCCTTCTGCAATCAAGCAACCCACCTTTTCCTAGGAGCAATGATGAACACCATCCACGTTGATGTGGTCAGTGCCGAAGAGTCCATCTTCTCCGGTGAAGCGCGCTTTGTCGCTCTGCCCGGCGAAGCTGGCGAGTTGGGCATCTACCCCCGCCACACCCCGCTGATCACCCGCATCAAGCCGGGCTCGGTGCGCATCGAAATGGCTGACGGTGGCGAAGAGTTCGTTTTCGTGGCCGGTGGCATTCTGGAAGTGCAACCCAACTGCGTGACCGTGTTGTCGGACACCGCCATCCGTGGCAAGGATCTGGACGACGAGAAGGCCAACGCGGCCAAGTCTGCAGCCGAAGAAGCGCTCAAGAACGCCAAGAGCGACATCGATCTGGCCAAGGCCCAGTCCGAGCTGGCTGTCATGGCTGCCCAGATTGCGGCACTGCGCAAGTTCCGCCAGAAGAAGTAAGCTTTCGCGAGCACTCTGGTGCGGCACAAAAAACCCGGCATTGCCGGGTTTTTTTATTTCTGTCGCGGTGACAACGCTCCAGACGTACACGCGGCCATACTCCTATAAGGGGGGCGCAGTATTGCCTATCGACGGCGTAGCAACTCGCCAGCAATGGCCTCTGCGAAGCTGGTCACTTGATCTCCGCTCCAAAACGCTTACGCACAAACAAAAAGGCCGGGGCCCCCTCACAGGGCCCCGGCCTTTTGCATTTGCACAGCTCTTTCACAAAGCCCCCATGCCGTACGCACGGGGCCTGTGGCAATTACATCGCGTTGCCGATTTCGCCCGAAGAAATCTGGCCGGTGCGCAGGGCTTCAGCAGCCTGGGCACGCACAGCAGCGCGGTCGGCGGTGGACTTGTAGGTCACCACACGCGAACCAGCAGGCTCTTGGCTGCGGGTTTGGGCCACGGTAGCGGCTTCAGCAGCCACTTCAGCACGGGTGCGGTTGGTTTCGAACTTGGTGGCGAACTGCGAAGCATCGGCTTCGTCAGCGTGGGCACCAAAAGCGGCGAAAGCGGCAACAGCAGCAACGGACAGGAAACGGACAGACTTGTTCATGGTGAAACTCCGGAAAATTTGAAAAAGAGGGACTTGGGTACTGAGAGATACGGCGCAACCAGAGCGGCAGATTCAGCCGCCCCGGGTCAATTAGCCGCGCTCACCCGAAGAAATCTGGCCGGTACGCACAGCTTCAGCAGCCTGGGCACGCACGGCAGCGCGGTCAGCCGTGGACTTGTAAGTCACCACACGCGAACCAGCGGGTTCGATCGAGCGGGTCTGGGCCACGGTAGCTGCTTCAGCTTGCACTTCAGCGCGAGTGCGGTTGGTTTCAAACTTGGTGGCGAACTGCGAAGCATCGGCTTCGTCAGCCTGGGCACCAAAAGAAGCGAAAGCAGCGACAGCGGCGATGGAGAGGAAACGTGCGGTGTTGTTCATGATGGAAATCCTTGAAGTTAAAGAAGCGGCTCAAAAAACCGGAACAAAGCGCCAAAAACAAAGAAAGCTGCCTGGGACCGGGTTCGGTGAGTCGCCTTGCGGGTTCGGCTCATCGATGGGATGAACTGTACGCCGGTGGGGTGCAGAGAAAAACCACCGAGTCGCGAACTAACTGTTCCAGTATTGGAAACAATGGAGGGAATGTATGAGAGCGCCCGAGGACTTAGGGCCTCACAAGGTGTCGGAACCGCCAGGCTTTCATGGATAACCCGGGTGCAAATTCAGGACGGCCAACGCCCCCCATGAGTTCAGTGTTCCGACCGCACGGGGGCCGTCAAGGCCAGAGAGTCGGCGCCCACAGGACATCCGAAAAGAGTGCTGTTGAGGGACTTGTGGCCGGATCGGGCGGGGCGGGTGCGGGGGCTGCGACAGCCAATGGCCTCGCCTGCAAGGTGCCCCGTCATCGTGGTCTTTGGTGTGCCGGCATGCGCCGCTCGTACGCTGTTGGGACAGCGCCCGCCAACCCGCGTCAGCGCACGATCGGTGCGTCTGGCAGCTCGTTGGGGACGCGGGAGTCCGCCGCGCGTGGAAAGTGCTGAATCAGCAGGGCGCCCACCGCGCTCACCGCCTGCGACAGGCCTTCCTCGTAATGCCCTTGCCGAAATTGGGCTGACATCTGAGCCGCCATCTCCTGCCACACCTCAGGAGGGACCTGGCGTGCCAAGCCCCGGTCGGCAACGATCTCAAACGCATGCTCGGGCATCAGCAGGTAGATCAGCACGCCGTTGTTGTGTTCGGTGTCCCACACGCGGTGCTTGCTGAACAGCATCAATGCGCGTTCCCGCGTTCGGGCGTGGCGGCGCAGGTAGCTCCAGGGCAGGCCCGCCTCGGCCACGATGCGGATCTGCCCGGTGTGTTGCAACTCGCTGGCCGCCACCTGCGCGCCCAGGCGCTGCAGCGCGGGTGCCGGGATGGCGGAGCGGCCAAAGGCGTCGTGCCAGCGGTGGTGCACCAGCCGCCACAGGGCCCGCCACAGCGTGTGCGCAGGTCGTTCGCTGTTCTCAACACCCATCACCAATCCCCCGATGCGCCGCCGCCGCCAAAATCGCCTCCGCTGCCCGAACTGAAGCCGCCGCTGTCACTGCTGCTGCTGAATCCGCCCGAACTGCCACTGCTCCAGCCCCCGGAGCCTCCGCCACCATGCCCCAGGCTGATGGGGCCGCTGCTGCCGCCAAACAGCCAGGTGTAGAGCAGTGCAATCACACCCGCACCCACCGACAGCAGCAGGCTGGAGGTGAACACAAACGCCAGGGCCCCCACGCCGCCGCCCACCGCCAGGCCGCCCAGCGCAGCCCCCAGCAGGCTGCGTGCCAACGGGCCGGCCACCATGGCGCCAAAGAACAGGAAGATGGCGAAGTCCGTCCAGTCGAACAGGCCGTGACTGCTGCCTCCAGCGGTGGGGGAGGGTGTCTCGGCCGGGGCGGGAAGGGCTTCGCCCGCAATGCGTGCGCCGATCTGCGTGATCGCTGCACCGAGGCCTCCCGCAAAGTCGCCTTGCTGAAAGCGAGGCTTCATCGCGCCGTCGATGATGCGTGCTGCTGCGATGTCGGGGATGGCGCCTTCCAGCGATTTGGCGACCTCAATGCGCATCTTGCGGTCGTTCTTGGCGACCACCACCAGCACGCCGTCACCCACGTCGCGGCGCCCGATCTTCCACTGGTTGCCGACGCGGTTCGCATAGGCGGCGATGTCTTCCGGTGCCGTGGTGGGGACCATCAGCACCACGACTTGCGAGCCGCGCGATTTTTCGAGCGCAACCAGCTGGCCCTCCAGCGCCTGAATGTCATTGGCGCTGAGCGTGCCTGTCTGATCCATGACGTGGCCGGTCAGCGCGGGCACCGCCAGCGGTTGCGATTGGGCCCAGCCAAAGATAGGCCATGAAGCTATCAAAAAAATAGCTATCAGGGCATGTCGAATGGGCGCTAGCAGCATGTTTGACTCAGATCAGACCAGGCAAGGGGTGTTCAGGGCTTGGCCTTGGATGCGGAGAAGTCCACCGTGGGCGGCACGGAGATCTGGGCCTCGTTGGCCACGGTAAAACTGGGCTTGGGGGCGTAGCTGAAGGCCATGGCTGTGAGGTTGGTGGGGAAGCTGCGGGCCAGCACGTTGTACTCCTGCACCGTCTGGATGTAGCGGTTGCGGGCCACGGTGATGCGGTTCTCGGTGCCTTCCAGTGTCACCCGCAGGTCGCGAAAACCCTGGTTGGCCTGCAGGGTGGGGTAGCGCTCGGACACGACCATCAGGCGCGACAAGGCGCTGGACAACTCGCCCTGGGCCTGCTGAAACTTGCTGAAAGCCTCGGGGTTGTTCAGGGTTTCGGGGGTGACCTGGATGGCCGTGGCCTTGGCACGGGCCTCGACCACCTTGGTCAGCGTCTCCTGCTCAAAGTTGGCCTCGCCCTTGACGGTGGCGACAATGTTGGGCACCAGGTCGGCCCGGCGCTGGTACTGGTTGAGCACTTCGCTCCACGCGGCCTTGGACTGCTCGTCCAGGCGCTGGAAGTCGTTGTAGCCGCAGCCGCTCAGTGTGAGTGTGGCAGCGAGCACGGTGAGGAGGGCAAGTAGACGTTGGATCATCATGATGGTGGAGTCCGCCGAGGGAGAAATGGGATGACTGTGCCAGAAACCGCGATGCGCAAGACAGCAAAATTTGGGGAGGACTTGTCGCCGTGGGAGCACCTCTAGAGCGCGTACAAAATCGGTACGCAGCAAGGCATTGCACCGCCGCCGCACAATAGCAGCCTCGCGTTGCACCTGTCACGCCATTCCAACCCACTTACCCTCTGAACCCACATGCCCCGCGCCCGATCAAAAGCAGCCACTCTGGGTGGCTCTTCGGATGAAACCGAATCCGCGTTCTATGAGGCGCTGCAGCGCGGTGACATCGATCTGCTGATGTCGTGCTGGGCGGACGACGACGAGATCGTCTGCGTGCATCCGGGGGGGCCGCGCCTGCTGGGGCCTGTGGCCATCCGTGCCGCGTTCGAGGCGATGTTCTCGCATGGCACCGTGCGTGCCCGGCCTGCGCAGGTGCACCGCGTGGTGGCACTGTCGAGCGCCGTGCACAGCGTGGTCGAGCAGGTCGAGGTGATGCTGCCCGACGGCCTGCACCAGGCCGTGGTCATGGCCACCAACGTGTACCACAAGACCCCTGAAGGCTGGCGCTTGGTGGCCCACCACGCCAGCCCGGGCGTGGCGCCCGATGCCCAGGTGGATGTGCTGGCGCAGCGCCCCGTTCTGCATTGAGAGGCCCCTGCGTGAGGATTTTGGGCCCCATTGGCTGTATGCGCCGACAACATATGCCCTGGCAGCTATGAAATACATAGCGCCTCGCTGGCTCCCGGGTGGCCAGTTGCAAACGATCTGGCCCGCCCTGTACGCGCGCCGGGTGTTCGGCCCGCGTCCTGAGTACCGCCGTGAGCGCTGGGACACCCCCGACGGCGATTTCGTCGATGTGGACTTTCTGCAGGATGGTGTGGTCGCTGACGCTCCCCGGCCGCTGCTGGTGGTGTTCCACGGGCTGGAAGGCTCGTCGCGCAGCCATTACTGCGAAGCCTTTGCCGACCTGGCCCGTGAGCGCGGCTGGGCCTGCGCGCTGCCGCACTTCCGGGGGTGCAGTGGCGAGATCAACCGCGCCCCGCGCGCCTACCACTCGGGCGACCACGCCGAGATCGGCTGGATGCTGCAGCAACTGCGTGCGCGCCACCAGGGGCCGCTGATGGCGGTGGGGGTGTCACTGGGCGGCAATGCACTGCTGCGCTGGGCCGCCGAAGTGGGCACTGACGCCGCGCGCAGCGCTGATGCGGTGGCGGCCGTGTGCTCGCCCATCGACCTGGCAGCGGGCGGTCATGCCATTGGGCGTGGCTTCAACCGGCTGGTGTACACGCGCATGTTCATGCGCACTCTGGTGCCCAAGGCACTGCAGAAGCTGGCCCAGCACCCGGGGCTGTTTGACCGGCAGGCGCTGCTGGCCGCGCGGGATCTGTACGCGTTCGACAACGTGTTCACAGCGCCGGTCCACGGGTTTCGCAATACCGAGGACTACTGGCTGCGCGCGTCGGCCAAGCCGCTGCTGCACCGCATCCGCATCCCGGCCCTGGTGGTGAACGCGCGCAACGACCCCTTTGTGCCCGCTGGCAGCCTGCCGGGCGTGCGCGAGGTAGAGCGCCATGTGACGCTCTGGCAGCCGGCGCACGGCGGCCATGTGGGGTTCCCGCGTGGGTTGCCACCCGGGCATGTGCGCGCCATGCCCGACGCGGTGGGAGGGTGGCTGGCCGAGCACAGTGGGGCGCTGGCGCAGCACGGCGCACAATCCGCCCATGGATGACATCGTCAAACAGGCACTGGCCAAATGGCCCAACGTGCCTGACTGCTATGGCTGGCTGGGCCTGGATGCGCGCGGCCACTGGTATCTGCGCGACGACGCCGTGCAGGCGGCGGGCGCATTTCCGCACAGCAAAGGCATGCTGCTGCAGCACGACAAGTTGCTGGCTTTCATCGCGCGCAATTACGAGCATGACGACCAGGGGCAGTGGTTCTTTCAGAACGGCCCGCAGCGCGTGTACGTGGAGCTGGAGGCAACGCCCTGGGTCTGGCGCCTGCAGCCGCAGGACCTGAGCGTCGTCAGCCACACCGGTCGGGAGGCGTTGGTGCGCCGCTGCCTGCTGGACGAACTGGGCCGTGTGTACCTGGAGACAGACCTGGGCCTCGGGCTGGTCCACACGCTGGACGTGGCACTGGCAGCAGAGGCGGTGACCGATGGGCGCTGGACGCCCGAGGACGTGCAGGCGCAGGACCTGCCGGCGCGCTACGGGTATGTCTGCAGCCCGCGTGCCAGGTCGCAAGCCGGGGCGTCGCGGCCAAACTGACGCTCTGCTACACGGCCCTCCGCCCTGAGTTGCAGGCAATGACTGCTGCTCATCGATGAGCGGGATGGGTTCCAAAACGACAAAGCCGGTCGCAAGGACCGGCTTTGGGTTTGGGTCTCTACCCCGCCTGGGCGGGATAAAAGGGCTGCATTACTTGGCGGCGGCTGCCATGAACTCCACCGCGGCGCGCAGATCAGCGTCAGAGGCCTGTGTACCACCACGGGGAGGCATGGCGCCCTTGCCCTTGGCGACACTGGCGTACAGCGCATCGATGCCTGCGGGCAGGCGAGCGGCCCATGCGGCCTTGTCACCAAACTTGGGAGCACCGGCCACACCGGCAGCGTGGCACACCTGGCAAGCCTGCTTGTACAGAGCCTCGCCAGCGCCTGCTGCGGCGGCTGCAGGCGCGGCAGCTACTGCTACAGCGGGCGCAGCCGCTGCAGGGGCTGCGGCGGGTGCTGGTGCAGGAGCGGCCGCGGGGGCTGCGTCTGCCTGGGCGGCAGGGGCCGCAGCGGCGGGAGCAGCAGGTTCGGCAAACTTGGCGCCACCGGCGTTGGCCATGTAGGCCACGGCGCGTGCGATTTCGGTGTCGTTGAAGTCGCCGCCGCCTTGGGGGGCCATGGCGCCCTTGCCCTTCAGGGCGGACTGCACCAGGGCTTCAAACCCGGTGCCAATGCGCGCAGCCCAGGCAGCTGCGTCGCCAAACTTGGGGGCACCTGCAGCACCGGAGGCATGGCAGGCCGAGCACTGGGCCTTGAAGACTTCTTCGCCGCTCTTGAGGGGGCGGTTGGCGTCGCGCACTTCGACCATGCCGATCTTCTGGATGCGTTCGGCGATGGCCTTTTCGGGGTTGACGGCACCGGCAGCGGGCTTGTCCGCCGACGTCACATACAGGACCAAGCCAATGATGGCAAAGATCGGAACTACAAACGAGAAAAGTACCGCGACCAGCAACTGCTTGGGGTTCTTGATCGGGCCGGTATGGGCTTCTTCGTGGTGGTTGTCGCTCATGTCGTCCTCAGGTGTATCGGGGGCTTCGGTGTAATCAACCTTAAATTATATCTGCGGGGATGGTTATTCCGATCCCCGCTTGATGCAGACAACCACGGGTTTGCCCCAGCGCGCGCAGCGCCCCAGGGGGCTGCGCGCGCTTCAGCCCTGGGCTTCAGGAGGGGGCCTGGGCGCTGGTGTCGGGTGCTCCGCCCCCCAGTGCCTTGTACAGCGACACTTGGTTTTGCAGTTGCGCCAGCCGGACCTGCACCACGGCCTGCTGGGCCGTGAACAGCGAGCGTTGTGCGTCCAGCAGGTCCAGATAGCTGGCCACGCCGTTGCGGTATCGCAGGTCGGCCAGTTGCAGGCGCGCGGCTTCTGCCTGAGCCTGCTGTTGCTGGGCCTGGGCCTGTTCGCCCAGGGTGGCTTGCCCGGCCAGCGCGTCCGAGACTTCCCGGAACGCGGTCTGGATGGCTTTTTCGTACTGCGCCACGGCAATCTCCCGGCCGACCCGGGCGCTGTCCAGATTGGCCTGGTTGCGGCCCGCGTCAAAAATGGGCAGCAGCAGGGATGGCGCAATGGTGAAGCCCCAGGAGCCGTTCTTGAACAGGCCGGACAGCTCACCGCTGGCGGTCCCTGCCTGCGCTGTCAGGGAGATGCGCGGGAAAAACGCCGCCCGCGCCGCGCCGATGTTGGCGTTGGCGCCAATCAGTTGCTGCTCCGCCTGGCGGATGTCCGGCCGGCGGGTGAGCAACTCTGACGGCACGCCAGCAGGCAGCGGTGCCATCGCAGGCACGTCGGCCAGCTTGCCACCCGCCAGACTGGCGCGCACGTCCTGGGGCAGTGCTTGGCCCAGCAGCAGGACCAGCGCGTTTTCGTCGAGCGCGCGCTGGCGCTGTTGCTGTGCCAGCGTGGCGCGGGCCGCCTGGGTGAGCGACTCTGCCTGGCGGAAGTCGAGCTCGGAGGCCACGCCCGCGTCCAGGCGCATCTTGGTCAGGCGCACCGACTCCTCGCGCGAGGCAAGGGTCTGGCGCGACAGGTCCAGCAGTTCCTCGTCGGCCAGCAGCGTCAGCCAGCCATTGGCCACCGCCGCCACCAGGCTCACCTGGGCGGCGTTGCGGCCTTCTTCGGTGGCGAGGTATTGGGCGAGCGCTTGTTCCTTGAGACTGGCAATGCGGCCAAAGAAGTCGATCTCCCAGGCGGATACGGCCAGGCCCACGCTGAACGAGTTGGTCAGGTTGCCGGTGCCCGCAGCGGGCGCCCGGCTGGCATTGGCCGCCAGGCCCACGCCCGGGTACAGGTCGGCACGGCGCACCTGGTAGGTGGCCCGAGCCTGCTCGATGTTGAGCATGGCCACCCGCAGGTCCCGGTTGTTGGCCAGCGCAATGCCGATGAGCTGCTGCAGGCGTGGCTCGGCAAAGTAGTTCTGCCAGGGCACGGTGGCGCCCGGCTGAACCGCCGCACCGTCCGTCGTTGCTGCAGCGCCGGCATAAGTGGCGGGGACGGGGGGCTGGGGGCGTTCGTAGGTAGGAATGAACGAGCAGCCCGCCAGCAGCGCCGCCGCTGCGGCCGCTGCCAGTGCCAGGGGGGTACGGCGGTGTTTAGTCATGGGTTCCAACTCCTGCTTCTTCTGCATGGCGGCGGTTCATTTCCTGCTGGCGTGCGCTGCCCTTGAACAGGCTGCGCACCACCACAAAGAACACGGGCACAAAGAACACGGCCAGGGCGGTGCCGGTGACCATGCCACCCAGCACGCCAGTGCCGATGGCCCGCTGGCTGGCAGAGCCGGCGCCCGACGCGACGACCAGTGGCAGCACACCCAGGCCGAACGCCATCGAGGTCATCACGATGGGGCGGAACCGCAGGTGCGCAGCGGCCAGCGCCGACTCGATCACGCCCTTGCCTTGGGCCTGCAGGTCCTTGGCGAACTCGATGATCAGGATGGCGTTTTTCGCCGACAGGCCAATGATGGTGATCAGGCCCACCTGGAAGTACACGTCATTGGCATAGCCGCGCAGCAAGGTGGCCAGCAGCACGCCCAACACGCCCAGAGGCACCACCAAGATCACGGCCAACGGGATCGACCAGCTCTCGTACAGCGCGGCCAGGCACAGGAACACCGCCAGGATGGCAAAGCTGTACAGGATGAGCGACTGCGAGCCTGCGAGCTTTTCTTCGCGCGACTGGCCGGTCCATTCAAAGCCAAAGCCTTGGGGTAGTTGGCCTGCCAGCTTCTCCATCTCGGCCATAGCCGCCCCCGTGCTGTAGCCCGGGGCGGGCGAGCCGGAGATGCGCATGGCGGGGTAGCCGTTGTAGCGCACGGTTTGCTGCGCGCCGGTCACCCAGCGCGTCGTGGCGAACGCCGACAGTGGCACCGGTTTGCCCTGGCTGTTGGTGGCATTGATCTGCAGCAGATCGTCAGGCTGCATGCGTGCAGGCGCATCGGCTTGCACCACCACCCGCTGCAGGCGGCCCTGGTTGGGGAAGTCGTTCACATAGCTGGAACCCAGCGCTGTGGAGAGCGCAGAGTTGATGGCGTCGAAGGGCACGCCCAGCGCGTTGGCCTTGTCACGGTCAATGTCGATTTGCAGCTGGGGCGCATCTTCCAGACCATCAGGACGCAACTGCGTCAGCACCTTGCTCTGCGATGCCATGCCCAGCAACTGGTTGCGGGCTTTCACCAAAGCTTCGTGCCCCGCGCCGCCCCGGTCTTGCAGGCGGAATGTGAAGCCGCTGGCGTTGCCCAGCTCGGGAATGGGTGGCGGGCTCAGCGGGAAGATGAACGCATCGCGAATGCCCATCAGCGCACCGAAGGCGCGGTTAGCCACGTCCTGCGCCGACTGGCCTGGGCCGTGGCGTTCGCTCCAGTCCTTGAGGGTCACAAACGCGAGGGCCGCGTTTTGCCCCTGGCCAGAGAAGCTGAAGCCCAGCACACCCACCATGCTCTGCACCTCAGGCTGCTTCAGGATGAAGCCTTCGACCTGCTCCATCACGGCCAGCGTCCGCTCCTGCGTGGCGCCGGGAGGCAGCTGCACATTGACGATGATGTTGCCCTGGTCCTCGCTTGGCAGGAACGATGTGGGCAGGCGCATGTAGACCACCGCTACGGCGCCGATGATGGCGGCGTAGATCACGAGGTAACGCGCAGAGCGACGGAGGATGCGCGCCACAAAGCCTTCATAGCCCTTGGCGGTGCGCGAAAAGCCGCGATTGAACCAGCCAAAGAAGCCGGTCTTCTCGTGGTGGTGCCCAGCCTCGACGGGTTTGAGCAGCGTGGCGCACAGCGCTGGCGTGAGCGACAGTGCCATGAAGGCCGAGAAGCCAATGGAGGCCACCATCACCGCCGAGAACTGGCGGTAGATGTTGCCGGTGGAGCCTGCAAAAAAGGCCAGCGGCACGAACACCGAGATCAGCACCACCGTCACGCCGATGATGGCACCCGAGATCTGGCGCATGGCTTTGCGGGTGGCCTCCAGTGGAGACAGGCCTTCTTCGCTCATGATGCGCTCGACGTTCTCCACCACCACGATGGCATCGTCCACTACGATACCGATCACCAGCACCATGCCGAACATGGTGAGCACGTTGATCGAGAAGCCCAGCGCGAGCAGCGTGGCAAATGTGCCCAGCAGCGCAATCGGCACCACGATGGTCGGGATGATGGTGTAGCGCCAGTTCTGCAGGAACAGGAACATCACGAGGAACACCAGCACCACGGCCTCGACCAGGGTTTCAGCCACCTGCTTGATGGAGATGTCCACGAAGCGCGAGCTGTCGTACGGAATGCTCCAGCTCATGCCTTCCGGGAAGTAGCGCGAGAGTTCATCCATCTTGGCGCGCACATCCTTGGCTGCCTCCAGCGCATTGCCGCTGGGCGACAGCTGAACGCCGATGCCGACGGCGGGCTTGCCGTTCAGGCGCGCAGCGGTGGCGTAGGCCTGGCCGCCCAGTTCCACACGCGCCACATCCTTGATGCGCACGGTGGAACCATCGGTGTTCGCACGCAGCACGATGTTGCCGAACTGCTCGACGCTGGACAGCTGCCCGTTGACCACCACAGTGGCAGCAATGCCCTGGCCCGCGACGTTGGGCAGGTCGCCAATAGTGCCGCTGGCCACCTGGGCGTTCTGGGCGCGTATGGCAGCGGTGATCTCGGCGGCTGACAGGTTGTAGCTCAGCATCTTGGCCGGGTCGATCCAGATGCGCATCGCCCGCTCGGTACCGAACAGCTGGGCCTGGCCAATACCCTTGAGGCGTTGCAGTTCTGGCACCACGTTGCGCGACGCATAGTCACCCAAGGCCACGGTGTCGGTGGCCGGGTTGCTGGACGACAGCATGGTGAACAGCAGGAAGTTGGAGCGCGACTTGTCCACGCGCACACCCTGTTGTGTCACGGCAGAAGGCAGGCGCGGCGTGGCCCGTGAAAGCCGGTTCTGCACGTCCACTTGTGCCAGATCGGCGTTGGTGCCGGGCTGAAAACTCAGGGTGATGCTGCCGGAACCATCGGCTTGCGCCACCGACTCCATGTAGATCAGCCCGGGGGAACCGTTCATCTCGCGCTCGATCACCGACAGCACGCTGTCTTCGAGGGTTTGCGCCGATGCGCCGGGGTAGGCCGCGTTGATGACGATGGACGGTGGTGCCACCGGCGGGTACTGGGCAATCGGTAGCTGCGTGATGGCTACGCCGCCCATCACCATGATGAACAGCGCAATCACCCACGCAAAAATGGGGCGGTCAATGAAAAATTTGGCCATGCTGGATTGCCCCTTATGGCTTGGATGCGGCCGAAGCAGGTGCGGCTGGCGCCTCTGCGGAGGTGGGCGCGGAGGCGGTCGCCGCTGCCGGCGCAGGCGTGCCTGGCGCTTGCCATGGGACGGGCTTGACGGGGGCTCCGGGAGGCAGCATCTGCAGCTTCTGGAACCCGTCCACCATTACTTTTTCTCCCGCCTTCAGCCCGTCCAGCACCACCCAGCGGTTGTTCTGCGCGGCACTGATCTTGACGGTGCGTTGGGACACCTTGCCGTCCTCGCCCACCACGCTGACCGTGTCGCCCTGCTGGGTCCGCGTGACAGCCTGCTGGGGCAGGGTGATGGCGTTGCTGGCCTGCGCCTGTTCAATCCGCACGCGCAGGTACAGGCCGGGCAGCAGTTCGCCCTTGGGGTTGGGCACTTCGGCGCGCAGGGTGACCTGGCCGGTGGTGGAGTCCACCGACAAATCTGTGAACAGCAGCTTGCCGGCTTGCGCGTATTCAGAGCCATCGCTGAGCACCAGCTTGACGCTGGCCCCCTGTCCGCCGCCCGCGCGCTTGAATTGCCCGCTTTCCATGGCACGGCGCAGCTGGAACACGTCTGCGGCCGATTGGGTGAAATTGACGTACACCGGGTCGATCTGCTGCACCACGGCCAAGGCGGTCGCTTCGCCCTGGCCCACCAGGGCGCCTTCCGTGACGAGCGCTCGGCCAATGCGGCCGGAGATGGGGGCGGTCACGCTGGCATAGCCGAGGTTGATGTCGGCGGTGCGCACTGCGGCCTTGGCGGCCGCCACGTCGGCCTGGGCTTGCTTTTCGGCCGCTTCCGCATTCACAAAGTCCTGTTTGCTGATGGCATTGGCGGCGACCAGCGGGCGATAGCGTTCTGCCTGGGCGCTGGCCTGCGCCAGATTGGCCTGTGCCTTGGCAAGGCTGGCGCGTGCACTTTCTGCCGCTGCGGCGTAGGGAGCGGGATCAATGCGGAACAGCACTTGCCCCGCCTTGACGTCGCTGCCTTCCTTGAACACCCGCTGCTGGAGGATGCCTGCGGCCCGGGCGCGCACCTGGGCCACGCGCGATGCCTCAACGCGGCCAGGCAACTCGGTGATCAGGCCTACATCGCCCGGGGTGGCGGTGACCACGCCCACTTCGACGGGCGGGGGTGTGGGGCCACCCGCACCGGCGGCCTGTCCATCGGCCTTGCCGCAGGCGGATACCAGCAGTACCGCTGCGCTGATGGCCGCCAGCGAAAGCACTCGTCGGGTGGTGGTGGCACGCAGTTGCGGGGTGCCGGATGCGTCATGCAGTTGGGGCATGGAAGTCCTTTGGATGTGCGTCAGAAAAGGGAGGGAGCCGCTAGGCCAGGCCGGGCTCAGGGCGCTGCGCGCGAAGTCCCGCCAGTTTGATCGGAAATTATACATACAGACATGAATGTATAATTGTTGACTGCGACAGATGCCCCTCCGCAGCTGTAGGGGTTTTGGAGACTCAACAAGGTGTTTGACTATGGCGCGCCGGACAAAAGAAGATGCAATCGCCACCCGTAACGGGTTGATCGATGCGGCTGAATTGGTGTTTCGGGAGAAGGGAGTGTCCCGGGCGTCTCTAAGTGATATTGCGCAGGCTGCGGGGGCTACCCGTGGCGCGATCTACTGGCATTTCAAGGACAAGGTAGATCTGTTCGGCGCCATGATGGATCGGGTCACGCTGCCGCTGGAGCAGGGCTTTGCCAGCTTTGAAGACAGTGCCGGTGCTGATCCGGTGCAGCGGCTGCGGGCGGTGATGGCGCTGGTATTTCGCAGTGTGGCCTCGGACGAGCACACCCGCCGGGTTTTCGAAATTGCTTTGTACAAGGTGGAGTACGTGAGCGAGCTGACGGGCTTGCGTGAGCGCCATGTGGCGGCTTCTGAGGGGTTTACGCAGCAACTGGCGCGTGACTTTGCGTTGGCGGCGGAGTTGCAGGGGGTGGCTCTGTCGATGTCAGCCATGGAGGCGGCCATCAGTCTGCACGCTCTTTTTGATGGATTGATTCGCAACTGGATCCTCAATGAGGGTGGCTTCGATCTCGTTCGCGTGGGGGGTGTGAGCACTGACGCATTTCTTCAGGGGGTGGGCTTGTCGCTGGACGGGTCGAAGGAGTCCATGCGCCCCTGTCGTGATTGAGCGCTGGGGCTTTGTTTGGTTGGAAGCCTGTCGCGTGCAATAATCAAAGGCTGCGTAAGTCAGAGGTGTGCGGCTGTAGCTCAGTGGATAGAGTATTGGCCTCCGAAGCCAAGGGTCGTGGGTTCGATCCCCGCCAGCCGCGCCAACGATCAATGCAGCAGCAAGCATTGCCAGTGTTTGTGATGGGTGCCAAGTGCGTTTAATTTTTAAACGTGCAAAAAATTGGTGCTATAATTCGAAATTCTCCGGAGGGGTGCCCGAGTGGCTAAAGGGGGCAGACTGTAAATCTGTTGGCTTACGCCTACACTGGTTCGAATCCAGTCCCCTCCACCAGTGAGTGAGCAGTGTTGAGAGTGTTGCTTGGCCGTGCAAGATGGGGTCAAGTTCGCAAAGGCCGGTGGTCTGCGCGGGAGTAGTTCAATGGTAGAACCCTAGCCTTCCAAGCTAATGACGCGGGTTCGATTCCCGTCTCCCGCTCCATTGTTCATTGCGTTGGTTTGTTGAGTAGAAATTTTTGGTGCTGTGCAAGCAGTGTCAATTGCCCATGTGGCTCAGTGGTAGAGCACTCCCTTGGTAAGGGAGAGGTCGCGGGTCCGATTCCCGCCATGGGCACCACTTTCTGGTGCGTCCGGTTCTGGTTGCGCCGAGATCCTGTTGTGTAGATATAGATTTTTTTCGGAGTCGGAAAAATGGCAAAAGGAAAATTCGAGCGGACCAAGCCCCACGTGAACGTGGGCACGATCGGTCACGTGGACCATGGCAAGACGACGCTGACGGCAGCTATTGCTACGGTGCTGTCCTCCAAGTTCGGCGGCGAAGCCAAGGCCTACGACCAGATCGACGCTGCGCCCGAAGAAAAGGCCCGCGGTATCACGATCAACACCGCCCACGTGGAATACGAAACGGCCAACCGCC
>NZ_QKVP01000085.1:0-589 GCF_003231145.1 Acidovorax sp. ST3
GCAGCGCGCGCTCGGCGAACAGCAGCGCCAGGCGCAGTACGAGCGCCAGCAGGCCATGCTGGCCAAGGAAATCAAGTTCATCGAGAAGTTCAAGGCGCGCGCCTCGCACGCCGCCCAGGTTCAGAGCCGGGTGAAGAAGCTCGACAAGATCGAACGCGTCGAGCCGCCGCGCCGCCGCCAGTCGGTCCAGTTCGAGTTCAGGAGCCCGCCGCGGTCGGGCGACGACGTGATCAGCCTGCGCAATATCCACAAGGGCTATGGCGACCAGCAGATCTATCAGGGCTTCGATTTCCTGGTGCGCCGCAAGGAACGCTGGTGCGTCCTCGGCGCCAACGGCGCCGGCAAGTCGACCTTGCTGGCCTGTCTCGCCGGCCTGCGACGGCCCGACGACGGGACCGTCGACCTCGACGACGCCGACATCCGCCGCCTGTCGCCGCGCGCGCGCGCGCGGCGCATGGGCTTCCTGCCGCAGACGCCCGAGATCGCCTGGTCGGTCGACGTCGAGACACTGGTCGGCCTTGGCCGCACGCCCTTCGTCGGCGCCCTGGGCCTGGGCGCGGCCGACCGCGAGGCCGTCGCGCGCGCCCTG
>NZ_QKVP01000086.1:0-589 GCF_003231145.1 Acidovorax sp. ST3
GGGCGCTGCCGCTGGCCCACCGTCTGCATGTCACGCATGTGCTGGCTTCGATCGATGGCGACACATCCTTCCCGCCGATCGATCCCGAAACGTGGCACATCATCAGCTCAGAAGAGATTCCGGCCGGCGAGAAAGACAGCCATCCGACGCGTCATGTCGTCTACGAAAGGTCTGTTCGGGGTTAACCACGACAAAGCGTCGCGGCAAAACTGCAGCTAAGAACAGCGCATTAAAAGGCGGACGCGTTGAAAGCGCGCTGAGGCATCCCTATAGAAGGACGACAAGGATTTTGCGCCGGCTCCGGCGTGTGAGGGAATCCCAGCGAAAGGACATTCATGCCCTGGAACGACAAAAGTGGCGGAGGAGGCGGCCCGTGGGGAGGCGGCGGTAATAACCAAGGCCCATGGGGGCAAGGTCCACGCGGACCAAGCGGCCCTCAAGGTACGCCCCCCGATCTCGAAGACATCATTCGCCGCGGCCAGGACCGGTTGCGCAATGCGCTTCCCGGCGGAGGCGGCAGCCCGGCAGTCTACCTTCTGATCGCACTCGTGCTGATCGCCGGCTGGCTGTTCAAAGCAGTTTATACGGT
>NZ_QKVP01000087.1:0-588 GCF_003231145.1 Acidovorax sp. ST3
AGGCCGGGGAAGCTCATCAGGCCGGCGGCGGCGTCCTCGACCGACACGCCCAGGGCGCGGGCGGCGGCGTAGGCGGCGGCGGCGTTCTGCCAGTTGTGCCGCCCCGGCAGGGAGCGGGCGTTGAGCAGGTCGGCGACCTCGATCACCCGCTCGCCGGTGGCGTCGTACAGCACGCCCTGCAAGGCGTACACGCCCCGGCCCATGGCGCGCCCGGCGCTGATCGGCCAGATGGTGCGGCGGTTGGCGGCGGTGATCTCGGTGCAGATGCGCTGGCACCAAGCGTCGTCGACGCCGATGACGGCGGTGTCGCCCTTGCCCTGGTTCAGCAGCACGCGGCGCTTGGCCGCGACATAGCCCTCCATGCCGCCGTGGCGGTCCAGATGGTCGGGCGTGATGTTGAGCAAGATCGCCACGTCCGGCTTCAGGCTGGAGGTCAGGTCGAGCTGATAGGACGAGACCTCCAGCACATAGACCGCGCCCCCGTGCATGTCGTCGAGGCCGAGCACGCCATAGCCGATGTTGCCGCCCACCCGCGCGTCGCGCCCGGCGGCGGTCAGCAGGTGCCCGATCAGGGCGGTGGTGGTCGAC
>NZ_QKVP01000088.1:0-587 GCF_003231145.1 Acidovorax sp. ST3
CTCGCCGAGCACCTCAGCATGAAGGCGCTGCAAAGCCTCCGCCGTCAGCACCGGGTCAGCACCCAGGGCCTGCCCATCGGCGGCGGCAAGGGCTTCCCGACCACTCCCGAGGAGCGTCGGCGCTGGGTGTCGGCTCGCACGAATGCGCACTCGACCGCGGTCGTGGAGGCCATGCTGGAGCGCTACGGCACGCGCGCCGACGCGATCCTCGACGTCCTGCCGGCAGAGCCCACCGCCCTCGAGCACGCTCCCGGCTACTACCGCGAGGAACTCGTCTGGATCGCGGAGCACGAGCAGGTCGTCCACCTCATCGACGTGCTGCTGCGGCGCACGCACCTCGCCTTCGTCGGCGGGATGAGCGAGCGCACGCTGCGGGAGGTCGCCGAAGCGGTCGCCGGGCCGCTCGGATGGGATGCCGCCCGCGTCGACCACGAGATCGCGACGGCCACCGAGGCGCTGCGGACCGCGCACCGCGTCGATCTGGCCGAGGCCGGGGTGGCGCGAATCTGAGAGAACGTGCGGGCGCGCCGTCTGTTGCGTGCCCGCACGGCGGTCGTAGGTTCAGAACAACCGAGCCGCTACATGCC
>NZ_QKVP01000089.1:0-586 GCF_003231145.1 Acidovorax sp. ST3
TGGCCTACGCGTCGGACTTCTCGCTGCTGGATGCGGTGATGGCGCGTTACGGTCGCACGCTGTTCGATCAGCGCATGATGCCTGCGAGCCTCGATCACGCGATGTGGTTTCACCGCCCGTTCCGCGCCGACGAATGGCTGCTCTACAGCCAAGACTCTCCGAGCGCGCAGGGCGGCCGCGGCCTGACGCGCGGGCTGATCTTCAAGCAGGACGGAACACTGGTCGCCTCCGTCGCGCAGGAAGGCTCGGTGCGCGAGCGCAAGGAAAAGCCGGTTCAGGCATGATCCCGAAAAGTGGGAACCGGTTTTCGGAAAGATCACGCTCCAACAGAAAGGCCCGTATCCGAAACAAGGGGAGGCGGCGTCATGCCGTCTCCCTTCTCGTATCGCCATGAGGGGAAGAGATGACAGGTTTCGTGTTAGCGATCGACCAGGGCACGACATCCTCGCGTGCGATCCTGTTCGACGGCGCCATGAAAGTGGCCGGCGTCGGCCAGCAGGAGTTCACCCAACACTTTCCGGCATCGGGCTGGGTCGAGCACGATCCGGAAGAAATCTGGGCGAGCGTCGTCCAAACCGTCAAGGCC
>NZ_QKVP01000090.1:0-585 GCF_003231145.1 Acidovorax sp. ST3
ACGACCTGCTGCGCGGCGAGTCGACGCTGCCCTGAACGCGCCCTGGCTTTCCAATGAAAAAGGCCCCGTCGAAGCGGGGCCTTTTGCCGTGCGCCAGATCAGAGCTGGCCGTAGGAATGCAGGCCCGACAGGAACATGTTCACGCCCAGGAAGGCGAAGCCGGTGATCAGCAGGCCCGTCAGCGCCCAATAGGCCGCCATCGTGCCGCGCAGGCCCTTGATCAACCGCATGTGCAGCCAGGCCGCGTAGTTCAGCCAGACGATCAGCGCCCAGGTTTCCTTGGGGTCCCACTGCCAGTAGGCGCCCCAGGCGTCCGCGGCCCACAGCGCCCCCAGGATGGTCGCCACGGTGAAGAAGGCGAAGCCGATGGCGATGGCGCGGTACATGATGTCGTCCAGCACCTCCAGCGGCGGCAGCGCGGCGGCGATGCGGCGCCGGCCCAGCAGGATGGCGCCGACGATCACGGCGCCGATGCCGAAATACAGCATCCAGGTGGCCGACAGGCCGTCGGTGCGGAACACCATCGGCTCGGCGCACAGCAGCACGCCCAGCACGAACAGCGGCGCCAGCTTGAGCCACGACGAG
>NZ_QKVP01000091.1:0-584 GCF_003231145.1 Acidovorax sp. ST3
GAAGGCCTGCATGCCCCACTTCATGAACTGGTAGCGCTCCTGGTTGCGCTTGAATTCCAGCTTCATGTTCAGGTCCAGCGCATTCTTGGTGCCGAAGTAGTCGATCATGACCGAGTGGTCCACCACCAGGTCCACCGGCACCAGCGGCTCGATGCTCTTGGGGCTCTTGCACATCTTGTCGGCCACCGAGCGCATGGCGGCGATGTCCGCCAGCAGCGGCACGCCGGTGAAGTCCTGCAGCACCACGCGCGCCACCACGAACGGGATTTCATCCTCGCGCTTGGCGTTGGCCTGCCAGTTGGCGAGCTGGCGCACGTGTTCCTCGGTCACCTTCTTGCCATCGCAATTGCGCAGCACGGATTCCAGCACGATGCGGATGGAGACCGGCAGCCGCTGCATGTCCACGCCCAGCGCCTTGCCCAGCGCCGGCAGCGAATAGTACTGACAGGACTTGTTGCCGATCTTGAAATTCTTGAGTGTGTCGAGGGTGTTGTGCGGCATGATGGACTCCGTGGTTTTGCCCGCGTAAAGCCGGCATTTTCAGGCGTTTCGACGAGTTTGTCATTCCGGGCGACAGCGGCGCG
>NZ_QKVP01000092.1:0-580 GCF_003231145.1 Acidovorax sp. ST3
TCGGCGAATTCGGTCATTGCCTCGGTCGCCTCGACCAGCTTGGCACGATCTTCCGGCCCCTTGTAGCCGGCATCCTCCATCGCCTTCTTGATGACGTAAAGCGTTTCCCAGCAGCCGAACATATGGGCGGCGGTGGAAACGTCCTTGGCGTCGGCAGCGGAGGCACCATTGTCGTCGATGCCGACGGCGGCGCGATAGGCCTTCTGCGCGTCGGTGTCGTCGGCCTGGGCATAACGCGGCGAACCTTCCCAGAAATGGCTGCCATCGAGATATTCGAGGCCGGGGCTGTTGATGTCGACCGCCTCCAGCGAGTCGATGAAGCCGAACAGCTTCGGCCCGGTCGAACCGTAGAAGTCACCCAGTTCCTTGACGAAGGTCAGCACCGCCGGCCCGACCATGACGTGGTAGATGGCATCGGTATCGGACGGTATCTGCGGGAAGTACTTGGTGAAAGAGGATTCCGTCGGCGGGATGGCGATCTTTGCCACGACCTCCGCGCCGGCTTTCTGCAGGGCGGGCGGCAGGTAGTCGCGATGGTCGTAGCCGAAAGCATAGTCGGGGAAGATCATGGTGATCTTCT
>NZ_QKVP01000093.1:0-579 GCF_003231145.1 Acidovorax sp. ST3
GGGCCCATGCGCTGATGCGCGAACAGATGGATCGCGAACTGACGGTGCAATACCTGTGCCTGGCGACCGGGTTGAATGAATTCAAGCTCAAGCAGGGCTTTCGCGCGCTGTACGGCAACAGCCCGATGCGGCTGCTGACCGAGATGCGCATGCGCCGCGCCTGGGAGTTGCTGGAGACCGGCTGCCAGGTGGCGCAGGCGGCGTACCGGGTCGGCTACCGCCACCCGGCCAATTTCAGCGCTGCGTTTACCCGCTTCCATGGCCGCGCGCCGAAGTCGGTGTTTGGCAAGCGGCGTTGATGCGGCGCGCAACGATGCCGTTGGCCCCTGGCCGCTCTAGTGCGCCACCCGCATCCGCCGCCGCGACACGCTTTCCCACCCGGCCACCAGCATCATGATCAACGTCGTCAGGCCGCCCACCATCAGGTTGTCGGTGACGAACGCGATCGGCGCCAGGATGGCCAGCAGCGCGAGGCCCACCACATGTGACAGCGGGAAGCGGCCATACACCACCGTCTTGTAGATGCCGTTGCCCAGCAGGTACAACGCCGGGCCGCCGAGCAGCGCGGCCGCCGCCGCC
>NZ_QKVP01000094.1:0-578 GCF_003231145.1 Acidovorax sp. ST3
CGTCGAGCTGCCGGGCCAGTGCCTGTGCCTCTTCATCGCTGTCGGCCAGCGTGGTGGCGAGGTTGGCGAACACCTTGAGGTGGCCGCGTCCCCCGGCAGCGGCCACCTGTTTCAGGGCAGCGCCACGCGCCGAGATTTCCTCGCGGCCGCCGGACAGCAGCACGACATCGGCCCGGGTCACCGCGGTGGTTTCGTCGGCGCGCGTCTGCGGCGACATCAGCACCACCGGATGGCCCTGCGGCGGACGCGGCGCGTTCATCGAGGTGCTGATCGAAAAATGCGGGCCGTTGTGGTCGATGACGTGCACCTTGCCGGGATGCGCGAAGATCGATTCCGCCTTGTCCAGCGCCAGTGCACCATCTTCCCAGCTGTCGAACAGTTCCAGCACCACGTCGGAGAACTCCGCCGAGCGGGTGTCGTGGAAGGCGCTGTCAGTGCCGTCGAGGCGGTTGAAGTTGGGGCGGTCGGCCTCGTCCAGCCCCGGCACCAGCAGCCAGCCGGAACGGCCTTTCGACAGATGGTCAAAGGCGGTGAACTGGCGCGCGATGTTGAAGGGTTCGTTGTAGACCGCCGAAACC